>CAWHYF010000001.1:0-629769 GCA_963833585.1 uncultured Acidimicrobiaceae bacterium
ATGATCGCTGGGTTCGGCGCGCGATCTTCGAGACGGCCGCGGAGTGGAGCAGCTCGACTGCATCTGCGGGGCGAAGGTACCCTTCCACGCGCTCCCTGTGAATGGCGAGAGCCCATGCTGAGACGAACTGGCGGTGGTTTTGTAGAGCTGGTCGAGCTGGGTGGTGCTGAACGGCACGGTGGTGCCGAACAGGGAGCAGAAGCCCGGGCTATTGCCGATGCCGGCCAGAGCGGCGATCGGGCGCGTCCACCTGCGGGGATCGTGCGCCTCCGATGCTGTTTCCGTTTGCGTCGTCGCTTGAACACCACCGGCGAGACATGAGTGGTCGCCAGACGGGGCGCCGAGGAGGCGGAGTACCCTTGACGACCCACCGGTTGAGCCAATGGACCGCGGCGTCGAGTACCCAGTGCGTGCCACCGGTGTTGATCGGCAATGTGCAGTTGAAGGAACCCGACGGGGTGCGCGTCGGGTTCTGCATGGCAGCCAGGTTTTCGATCGCGCCCTGACCGTTGCCGATGTCGTTGGGCCCGATCGTCGAGCCCGTAGTAGTCGAAGTGCGAGCTGCCGGCGACCTCCCAGAGTCGGAACCGCTTCGGGTTGCCGTAGAACAGGCGGTCGGTCAGGTTGCTGTTGGAGACGTCGGTCTCGCGTCTCGAACTCGAAGACCGGAACATGGAGGTCACTGCGGATCGTCGTCGGGGACGGGGCGGCAAAGGCGGCCTGCGGCGATTGGGAGAGCGGCGCGCCGGTGCCGAACTGGCTGTGGACGAGAAATCCGTCGTAGACGTGCGTCGATCGGCTGGACCGCGTCGATGTAGGTCATGAGCCGACCGGCCGACTGCGACTCACCGGCCGCCATCAACCTGCTGGGGTCGCAGACCCCCCAGGATCGTGGCTGCGTCGCTGGCGGACCGCCTGGCCAGCCTGGGAGAAGATGTCGTAGGAGAAGCTGTCACCCGGATGGGAGAGCGACGAGTAGTCCGCCGGATCAGTGGATCTTCGCCGAGTTGACGCCGACTTGTTGGGCGGAAACCCCCACCCAGGCAAAGCCGTCCCGAACAAGCTCGTTGTGGGACAACGTCCAGTCCGGGACTGTCGTCAGTACCGCCGCTCACGTTCAGCCACTCGACCACGACCGTCCCATTGAACTTCTTCGGGACTGATCGGACGGTAGACGGCTATCCGTGTGGTGTACGGCGCACTGGCACCAGTCGTTACGTCCCACTTGCCATCACTGGTCAAGGGGCTCACCGGGACGAAGGAATGAGTCGTGCCTGAGAGGAAGAACTGGGACCTCTCATAGCCGACCTGCGAGAGATCGAAACTCGTGCCGTACAAGGTTCCGTTGAAGGTCTGCGAACCCACAGGAACCGGGCCCGTCACCGTGACGGCTGACCTGGCCCTCGCAGCCCCGGCGGGCACGATGCCGATCGGATCTGCAACCAGGGTCATCGTCAAGATACTGGCCGCCAAGACCAATGCAGCAGAGCGACGACGTCTCATCGGATCCCCCCTCAGCAACGCTGACTGGATCGCCAGTCCCATACGCCGACAATAGTGACACTTGGGGCACCGATCTGTCGCTCGTCTCGATTGCCTGAAGGAACGTTCAGCACTGGGCCATCCCGGCTGACCGACGAATAGCTACGGTTCAAAAGTGCGTCGCTACGGGAGGAGATGCGAAAGATGCTTCACGGCACACTTGCCCAGTCGATGAAGTTTCGACCGGGTCCTCTGAGAGTGGTCGTGGAGGTTGTTGTCGTCGGAGTTCTGTTGAGCGCCTGTCTGTCGACCTCGGCCATTGCGGTGGCTCCGCACAGCCGACATCGTTCTGGCGAGACAACCGCGGGGGTCATTGGTCCTGCGCCCGGGACCGTCGCCCTTTTCGGGGACTCCCTGGCAGGCCAAGCGACACCATCCTTCAGCGGCTACCTGAAACGCGCCACCGGTGCCATTCCCGTCTCCAGCACCCTGGACGGAACCGCCCCTTGCGATGCGCTGCCCGGCCTGTTGGCTGCGGCCAGGACGAAGCGTTTCGCTGTCGTTGTCATGGATTTCTCCGGCAACTCGTTGACTCCGTGCATGAGCGGAGCACCGGCGGGTAGTTCCGCATATTTCAGTAGGTATCGCTATGACATGGGAATAGCTACCAGCGCCCTGGTGAACGCGGGTACCAGTGTCGTTCTCGCTGGATCGCCTCAGACCCTGAGGCAGTACCGCCGGGGCGGGACAAGCTGGGAATGGTTGAACGACATGCTCGCCTCCGTGGCACGGACCGACCCCGCACAGATTCACTTTGTCAATGCGGGCGAGTCGGTCATGGATGCGGGTCATTTCACCTGGTCGCTGCCGTGCCTCCGAGACGAAGTGTGCCTCAATGAACCTTCGGCGGGTCGAGACATTGTCCGATCTCCAGACGGATCCCATTTCTGTCCCAATGCCCGGCCTTCCGTTAGGGGGGTGGTCGGACCCTGCACCGAGTACATGTCGGGGGCATTCCGCTATGGCACCGCTATGGCCGCCGCAGCCCTGCAGCTACTGACCCATCGATGAAAGACTCAAGGGACAGCCGGTGAACTAGGGGTTCCCCTCGGCGTAGCAGGGGGAGGGAGAGGCAGAGAATGAGGATTCTCATCGTTGAGGACGACTTGGATCTCTCCACCAAATTTCAACGTGTCATGCTGCGCGAGGGCTTCGATTGTGATGTTGAACACGACGGAGAGGTCGGGCTGAACCGGGCAGTCGCCAACTCCTACGACCTCGTCGTCCTGGACATCATGCTGCCGACCATGAATGGATTCAAGGTCTGCGGGTCTCTGCGCGAGAAGGGCATCTGGGTACCTATTCTCATGTTGACGGCCAAGTCGGGCGAATGGGACGAAGCAGAAAGCTTGGAGACCGGCGCCGACGACTACTTGACCAAGCCCGTCTCGACGGTCGTTCTGCTGGCGCATATTCGTGCATTGATCCGGCGCTCCCATTTGGGAGACGCCTCGAACCTCACCGTCGACGGAATCACCCTTGACCCGATCTCGAAGAAGTGTGGCGACGGAACCATCCAGTTGGCCCTAACGGGACGTGAGACCGAGGTCCTTGCCTTCCTGATGTTGAGGCAGGGCCTCGTGGCCTAAAGAGCGAGGTGATTCGAGCCGTGTGGGGAGAGGGATTCGAAGGCGACGACAATATCGTCGAGGTGTACGTCCGGCATCTTCGGCGCAAACTGGAATCAGCGTTCGGTCGAAGTCTGATCGAAACCGTTCGTGGTTCGGGATATCGGTTGTCCACGAGTCTGTGCGGTCAATGACTACGCGTGCTTCGGTTTTCCGATCGCTCAGATTTCGGATTACCGCGTTGGCGATGATCGTAATTGTCGCCGTGCTGGTTCTCGTCGCACTTGTGTTGCTTGGATCTGTGAAGCAACACGTGCTCCAACAGGTTGACCGAGGTCTGGTGAACGACGCCGTCTATGTTCGGACTCAGCTGCGAAGCCACGTGATTTTGGGACGCACCAGTCCACAGGGATCATTGGGACAATTGGTGTTCGTCGACGGATCGCTGATCGGGGCGAGCTCCAACCTCAAAGGTCAGCCACCGCTGATCAAAGTGAGCCCAGTAGGGCAGAAACCGAAGCTCGTCACAGTTCAGAACCGGCACTTTGGACCGCTTCGGGTAGTAGAAGTGCAGCTAGGTGGGAGGAGCTCGCCCGTTCTTGTCGAGGCCCAGCAGATTGGCCAACTGCTCGAAGGGAACAACTCGCTCTCCCTCTTCCTCGCGGTGTTGCTGCCGATACTTGCCGTTGTGCTCGGAGTACTCATCTGGATTGTCGTCGGCTTGGCCATGAAACCGGTCGATACCATTCGGGCCGCGGTCGACGAGATCTCCGAGGGGAGTGTCGACGAGCGCCTGCCGAGTCCTCGGACTGGTGATGAAGTAGAGCGCCTTGTGGACACCTTGAACCGAATGTTGGAGAGGCTCCAAAGGGCGATCAAGCGCGAGCGAAGGTTCATCGCCGACGCGAGTCACGAGCTGAAGACTCCAATCGCTGCTATGAGAACGGTACTCGAGACCAACAATGACCGGCGTTCCGCCACCGAGGCGGTTCATTTTGCCACGGCCTTGAGCTCGCTCCAGCGACTTGAGGTCTTGGCCGAGGACCTTCTGCTGCTGGGGTCGGATCAGGCGGCTGCGACGATGGCTCAGTCTCGACCCATTGACGTTGATGAGCTCGTACTTGAGAAAGCAGAGCACCTTCGACGGACGACGAACCTGGAGATTGACACGTCAAAGGTGTCCGGTGGGCAAGTGTTGGCGAGAGAGGTCGACATGATGCGGGTAATTGACAATCTTGCGTCGAATGCTGTTCGACACGCTGAAACGTACGTGGGAATTGCGATCACCGAGAGCAACGGAGCGGTCCGTCTGACGGTCTCCGACGACGGGATTGGGATTCCCGTCGAACTCAGGCGGAGCATCTTCGACAGATTTGTAAGAATCGAAGGTGATCGCAATCGTGGTACCGGCGGCACGGGGCTGGGTCTCTCCATTGTCTCGGACATTGTCGATCGATACGGAGGAACGGTCCGTGC
This sequence comes from uncultured Acidimicrobiaceae bacterium, assembly GCA_963833585.1. Taxonomy (GTDB): domain Bacteria; phylum Actinomycetota; class Acidimicrobiia; order Acidimicrobiales; family RAAP-2; genus Bog-756. The sequence continues at coordinate 4,587 of CAWHYF010000001.1, forward strand.
CACCTCATCGACAAGAGGGGGTGCGTCCTTTGTGGTAGAGATGCCGGCGGCCAACGTGTTGCACGCCAAGCCCTAGGCTGCCGCCCCGGTGGAACGGGCGGGAGCGCCGGAGATGTGGCACTGTGCGACCACGAGCGCGAAACGTGTGAGGAAGAGCCTGCCACCGGCCGCGCCCCAGGAACGCGGAGTGAGGGCGCGGGGGAGGGGTAGTTCGGCAAAGGCGAGGGCACTCGGTCGAAGCGCAGAGTCCGTCCGGCGCTACCGGTGCGCCCTCGTTCGTGATGTCTCCGAGCGAGCGGATCTTCTCGCCAAGCCTTGGTCCCGTCCACTGCCACGGACGAGCATCTGCCCGTGACTCGACCGAGACCCGGAGGCCCTAAGGTCGACAGCGTCGCGCCACTGAGGGATGGTCGGGCGTGTCGCCCACGGTGGGACGATCACCTCCGCAGTTCGGCCGTCTCCTCCAACCGGCCCAGCTTCTGCGGGTTGCGCATCGCGTAGATCCGGGTGATCCGGTCAGCCTCCACCACCAGACTCACCGCGGTGACTTCGCCACCGACGTCGATCCGGGCGCCCGGCATCCCGTTCAGCCATGCCGTGCTAGCCACGAAGTCCGGGATCTTCGCCGCCCGGGCGAGGAAGGCCACCACCCTCTCAACTCCGCTGATCGGCTTGCGGGCCGCCGCCGCCAGACCGCCACCATCGGCGATCAATACCACCTCGGGGTCGAGCACCTCCACTAGCCCCTGTACGTCGCCGGTGGTGACGGCCGACATGAACTTATCCACGGCTATCTGCTGTCGGACTCGGTCCACCTGCGTCCGCGGTCGCCTCGCCGCCACGTGCTCTCGGGCTCGGTGAGCAATCTGGCGGACCGCCGCCGGAGTCTTGCCCACGATGTCGGCAATTTCGTCAAAGGGAGTCTCGAAGACCTCGCGTAGTACGAACACGGCCCGCTCGGACGGACCGAGGGTCTCCAATACGGTCAGCATCGCGATCGAGACGTTCTCGGCGAGTTCGGCGTCCTCGGCCACATCCGGACTGGTGAGCAGCGGTTCGGGCAGCCATTCTCCGACGTATTCCTCCCGGCGGCGAGACACCGATCGGAGCCGGTTCAGCGACTGCCGGGTGACCATCCGGACCAGGTAGGCCCGCGGGTCACGCACCTCTGTCTGGTTTACGTCGGCCCACCGCAGCCAGGTGTCCTGGACAACGTCCTCGGCGTCGGCCGCAGAGCCGAGCATTTCGTAGGCCACGGTGAACAGCAGGCTGCGGTGGGTGACGAAGGGGTTGTCGGTCACGGCGTCGAGTCCACGGCGAGCGGCTTCAGGTGACACGCCGCTGAGAGCTCCTGGGACTCGATGCCCAACGCGGTGTTGGTTCGGGTGTACAGGTTTGCCAGCGCGATGAACGAGGTCAATTCGACCAGAGCGGCCGGGCCGAGTGCCTCGAGCAGCGTGGCAGACAATTCGTCGGTCACTGTCGGCGGGGTCTGGGTCATTGCCTCGGCATACTCCATGACCTCGCGCTCCACGGGCGTGAATACATCCGACTCACGCCACCGAGGTACCTCACGCGCCTTGGTCTCGTCGAGTCCCTCGTTGTGGGCCTGGAAGTAGCCGAGGTCCAGACAGAAGCTGCAGCCGACCAGGCTGGCCACCGCCATGTGGGCGAACGACTTCAGGTTTGCGTCACACCGGTCCCACTTCTGTGCCTTACGACCGACACTGAAGCCGAAATTCAGCACTCTCCGATTGTGCCATGCCACCTCGACCGGCTCGGGCACCTCACCGAACATCCGGCGGGACACCCGCTTGACGATCGCGCCATAGGCGCCGGTCAACTCGGCCCTCGGGATCCTTGGACTGCTGGCCATAATTCCTCCTTGGGTCATTGCCTTTGACATGGAGACACCGGCCATGGCCCGAATGTGACAATTCCGAGCCGGATATTCCTCGGTACCTGAGCCGCGCTTCGGCCTCCCGGCCCTTCCGGGACCCTCCGGAACCCCCGCTGTCAGGGTGGGGCAGCTCGAGGGGAGGGTGACAGTCCAACACCTCCTTCGGGGCGCCGCTCTGGTCCGTCTGCGGGCCGGCTCTCGCACTGGTGGAGGGCAGCGGCGTGAAGCCGGACGGACGTCCCAAACCTGCAGGTCCGGGGTCAACGGGTGGCCAGGCCCCCGGGTCACAGGATCGTGGGTAGATTGGAGTGGCCCCCGGTCACCGGATTCCATTCGGAGCAGAGGTCAAATGCGGAAGCGATCGAAGGAAGTGGCTTCGTCGATTGGGGGAATCCATGAGCTCTGAACGCCGGCGTTTCTATGATGGAGCGCCGTTTACTCTTCGTCGTCACTGGCGGGTTCACCGGTTACTGGCGATGGCCGTGGCGATCCTGACAATCTCCGCTGGTGCGGCCGGTGTCGGAGCGGGTGTCGCCGGTGCGGTGGTCTCGGGCGGCCCGCCCGCCCCGAGTACCATTGCTGGCCCTCAGGCTGTTGCGTCTTCCGGTCAGATCGATTCGCTTGTCGTGACACCCGAAACCGTGCTGGCCGGATCCGAAGTGGTGATCACCTTCCAAATTCTCCGGCGGATCCGCGCAGACGCAATTTGGGGTGGTCATCACCGACCTGAACGATGAGTTCAATCCGTTCTCCTGCGACCAGACCCTCATCTCTGGAACCTCCGCCGACGGAACGGATCAGGACGTGTGTCCTGTCCCCACTGGAGCGTACATCGGCAACTACACGGCCCAAGGGGTGATCTACTCGCCTGGCCCTCCGCCTTCCGTCGTGTTCGGCCCGCAAGCTGCCTTTGCGGTTGTTTCCAGTCAGGCGATCACCATTACAACGAAGTCCCTTCCGAACGGTGTCGTATGGAACACGACCGACAAGTTGAGATACTCGGCGAGTCTGTCGGCGGTCGGAGGAAATGCTCCCTATAGGTGGTCACTGGCATCAGGGTCCGGTCCGTTGCCTCCGGGCCTCAAACTCAGGAGGTCAACCGGTGTCATTTGGGGCAAAGCCACGACTGCGGGCAGCTATCTGTTCACTGTGCAAGTCGTGGATTCGAAGACCAGCACAGCGCCACACACTCGGAACATGGCGGCCCTGACCCTGTCGATCGCCATCTCGTAGTCTGACAGCGGGCAAGCGAGCCGCCCTGCCATGAATCGTGCGGTTGACGCTCCGCCGAGTCAGAACGCAATACCTCGCCCTGGCGGCTCGTCGAATCATTCACCAGATCGGGCAGACCCGGAGGGCCTAAGGGTCCAGCACGCCCGCATTGACAAGGGCCAGTCGAGCTTCGACAGTCCCGTGTACCTGTATCGATCGGTATCCGAACGAACGGGCGGCCTCGACATTCAGAAGCACGTCGTCGAGAAAGAGGATTCGAGCCGGATCTGACCCCAGCTGGCTCGCCACCGTGCTGAACACCGCGGGGTCGGGTTTCACCAACCCGAGATCGAAGGACAGGAACCGCTGCTGAAACTGTTCGAGGATCGGCCATTGAGCGAACTGGTGCTCCCAGTGCAACCGGTTCGTGTTGCTGAGACATCCGATGGGAAGTTGGTCCTTGACTTCAGCCAAGAGCGTTGAAGATCCGACGAATGGGCCCACCGGCCAGTCTCGAAACAACTCGAGAAACCGATCGGGAGTGATCGTGAGGTCCCATTCCGCAACGACACCGGTGGCAAACTCGGTTGGTGAGCAGCGGCCACTTTCAAATCGTCGGACCCAGGGGCTCGTCAGCCACTGTTGCCAAATGAGGTCGTCGTCGGAGATTCCCGCCAGCTCCTGCATCGCCGAAACGCCTCCAAGTTCGATGAGGACGCCGCCCAGATCGAACAAGACGATGTCAAGGTCTCCGCTGGCCACGACATGAAATGTAGTCCGCTGGGTCGAGCTAGGGAGTCTGAATCGGTCCGGACTTGGGGTCGTTCCAATCGGAGGACGACTCTGGACATGGTGAGCCCGATCGGGGCTGACAGGAAGCGCGGGATGCTCACCGTAAGGCGTGGCTGGGGCCTCAATCGTGACGATCCAGATACCAGTGGCGCACGACGCTGGGAAACCACTCATCTTCTTTTCCCGGGTACGGAGCGATCGAGAAGCGGCTGATGGTCTGTTGGCCACCTTCGTGATCGCCGTAGAGCAGGTCGATGATCAGCGGACTGGTCGTCGCTATCGCCGTCTCCACCCGGTGACGGTCGGGGTCGTCCGGTGTCCGGATGGCCGCCTGCCAGAAGCTGAGATCGCCAGGTGGCGAGTACAGATCTCGAGATTGGGACCGAAAGGAGTGTGGGTCGGGCTGGGTCTGGATCGGCTCCGATCGCATCTCTTCGACGGAAGCTCTCGGATTGATGAGTTCTGCGGCGTCGATCCTCCAACCCTGCAGGATGGCAATGCCAGAACCGACGTTCTGAAGGGACATGGCCATGAATATGACACCGTCCTCCTCCTCGAGGATCGCCCGGCCAGGGGCCAACGCCGCCCAATGCCCGTCTCCCCATCGGATCTTCTGAATCGTCTCGTGAGGACGCGACGCGAACAGCACCGGACGCAGTCCAATCTGGAGCGCACGCTCCGCGTTGCGGGCCGACCGATTGGCAGAGCGGATTGATGCGAAAGTGGCTGCGGCCAAGACCAGAGTGCCTACCGCGGTCCCCCAGGAAGCCCAGTCGACGGTGCCGATCACGGCAGGTCTCCGAGAGGGAGGCCGGTCGGATCCAGAGAACTGCTTGCCTCCGGCAGTCCGGTCTCAGGTGGGACGACGGGGTCCCGCGTCGGCATCAGCGTTCAATGAGCTGCATCTGCTGCTCATTGTGATGCTCACCGGCAGCTGGCGGGAGCCCGTCGAGACGCTCCATCTGCTCGGCGCTCAGCTGAATGTCGTCGGCGGCGACGTTCTCCACGACCCGAGACTCGCGCTTCGTGCCCGGAATCGGGGCGATGTCAGGGCCCTTGGCCAATAGCCACGCCAGGGCCACCTGGGCCGGCGTGGCGTCAATCTCGGCGGCAATGACCTCTACCTCATCGGCAATTCGAAGGTTTCTCGGAAAGTTCTCACCGGTGAAGCGCGGGTTGGTCTTCCGGAAGTCGCTGTCCGCCAACTCGTCCATCGAGCGGATCTGCCCGGTGAGGAATCCCTTCCCGAGGGGCGAATAGGCAACGAACCCAATACCCAATTCCCGCAGTAGCGGCAGGACGACCGCTTCCTGATCACGGGTCCACAACGAGTACTCAGACTGAAGGGCAGTTACCGGGTGTACTGCATGTGCACGGCGAATCGTGTCGACCCAGGCTTCAGAGAGTCCGATGTGGCGAACCTTCCCTTCGGCGATCAGCTCTGCGAGGGCACCGACGGTTTCCTCGATTGGGGTGTTCCTGTCCACGCGATGCTGGTAGTACAGATCGATGTGATCGGTGCCGAGCCGCTTCAGGGATCCGAGAAGTGCGGACCGGACGTTTGCTGGACTGCTGTCGAGGTGACCGGGGCCCTTGCCAGCGTGTGAGACCATGCCGAACTTGGTGGCCAGAACGACCTGGTCACGACGATCTTTGATGGCTTGTCCCACCAGTTCTTCGTTGGTGAACGGCCCATAGATCTCGGCGGTATCGATGAGCGTGACCCCGAGATCCAGGGCACGGTGAATGGCCCGGATGGATTCGGCGTCGTCGGTGCCTGCTCCGGTGAAGGCGGTGGACATCCCCATGGCCCCAAGGCCAATGCGCCCTACCTCCAGATCTCCCAGTTTGATGTGTTTCATCGTCGGTGTTCCTTTCGTGGTATTCGCCGAGTGGCCGAGCCCGAGGGCCCCCGCTCCGGAGCGGACGGGACTCGGGGTTGGATCGGGATCGGGAGTGGCTCACCTGCCGCCAGCTGGCCAACGGCTCGGGATCGGCCGTCAGGTCGAATACTCTGCCCGGCTGGATTCCGCCGTCCAACCCGTCGGGCAAGAGACCGTCGGCATGGGCCCGGACGGGCTGAACGGTGCGGGTTGCGGGGTTCGTTTCGCATGAGCACCCCGAGGTCCATCGGGTCCTCCTCGTGTTGGGGGAGTCCCCACCCACTCTCCGTACCTCCATTGCCCGCCACAGCAGAAGCCCACCTTGGCAGGACCTCAGTCCAACACATTCCGGCGCGATCTGCGTAGTCGAGAACGTCGGCCGTATGGATCCCAGTCCGCCGACTTGTCTTGCCTTGGATCAGACCATGGAACAACCCAAAGGTCATGGCGCCACCTCCGAGACCCTTCGAAAGCCCGGGGGAGGGGGAGATCAGTCCCCCCACGATCCATTCAGAACAGCCTCTGAACCGACTCGTCCGCCAGGACGATGGTCTCGACCAACTCCGGTCCGTTGTTCCTGACGTTGCCGACCTCCTTGCTCACCGGGTGATGGGTCAGTGTTCCCTTCGCGGTGGGCACGAGGAACGACTCCAGCTCACCGGGATCCGTCAGGTGTGGGTCGAGCCACCGATCCCATTTCCCTGGCTCGAGGACCACTGGCTGGCGGTTGTGGATGGGCATGTCCGGGCCGGCCTGGGAAGTGATGATGGTGGCCGTCCGCAGTTCCGTTCCCTCGGCGTCCTGCCACCACTCGCGCAATCCGGCGAACACGATCGGCCGTCCGTCGGTTCGGGTGAACACGTAGGGCTGTTTGACCTTTGGCGCCACGGTGTCCCATTCGTAGAAGCCGTCGACGGGGATGAGGATCCGCTGCCTCCGGAAGGCATTGCGGAACATCGGCTTCGTCGCCAGTGTCTCGGCCCGGGCATTGAATGCGGTGCTCGACCCGTTGGGACCCTTCGTCCAGCTCGGAACCAGTCCCCACCGGTAGACATCGAGGATCCGTTGTCCGTGACGCTCGGAGACACCCAGTATCGGGTCCTGGGGCGCGAGATTCCAGGTAGGGCGCCACAGGTCGATCGTGTCCTGGCTCAGCCCGGCCTGGAACAGCCGCGCCAGGTGGTCGGGGTCGTCATACAGAGCGATGCGTCCGCACATGGACGCCAGCCTATGCGGGGCGCTCGGGAGTCGGACGGGTCGTGGGTGAGCCAGACCACCTCCTCAAGCCCGCCGTTTGGAGGTCGATCGGGCCTACCACCACGGTCTTGGATTCTCCGAGTCGGGTGACTCGTTCGGACTCGTTGGTCTGGCCACAGACCGGGCCGGCGGTTTCTCGGGTTACGGATCGATGTCGTTCGCTCAAGCTGGGAGCCCGGCGCGTCGACATTCCAAGGAGATGCCCCGCCAGCCGGCTCGTCCGTGGCCGTGGCCTTGGCGCCGGCCCGGGGCACCTATCACCGGTGCTACGCGGTAGCGGGGCGCCGGCCCGCACGGTGAGCGAGGGACGGATCCGTAGGTCGCCCAGTGCTCCGGGTTCGGCTCAGACCGCCGTCGCCTCAGGCGCCCTTGGCGACGACAACGCCTCGGCAGGCGTTGGGTCCAGTGCAACGGGTTGAGCCGCAGTACTCAGAGTGACCAGGTCGGGCTGGGGATCGGCGAGATCCTCAAGGGAACGCTGTGACGGCTCGGGCAGCGGCAAGGTGAGCAGCATGCCGCCGACCGCCGCACCGGCGGCCACGAGGAGCATCCCCCGGAGCCCGATGCTCTTCTGGAGGGCAGGGACGAGGAAGACGCCGATGAATGCTCCGAGCTTGCCAAGACCTGCTGCTATTCCGTGTCCGGTCGTCCTCATGTTGGTGGGAAAGATCTCGGACGGGAGGACGAAGGTGGTCATGTTGGGGCCGAACTGAATGAAGAAGTAGCTGATCCCGAAGATCATCAGGAAGGGCACCACCATCTGGGTGAGGTGGGCGAAGATTCCCAAGACGGCGAACGCAGCCGCCATGACCGAGAATCCAATGATTTGGAGCCGTTTGTGGCCGATACGGTCCATCTTGGTGAGGGCCAACAGGTAGCCGGGTAGGGCGAAGACGATGAAGAGGCCCAGGGTCCAGACCAACTTGGTTGTCAGTGTTGCGTGCGGCGCCACCTGCTTCAGGATGGCTGGCAGGCTCAACGTGTTGCCGTAGTAGGCGTAGTCGAAGAGGAACCAGGCTCCTGCCGTTCCCAGGACAAGGGTCAGCATGCGGCGGCTCCGCAGGAATCCACGCAAGGTCATCAGGGGGTGGTGGGTGATGGCCGGATCGAGATCGTTCACATCGATCCCGGTGAACGAACCCATCTCCGAGGCAGCCGCATCAGTCTGCCCGTCGACCTGCGATCGGTAGCGGGGCGACTCGGGGATCTTGGTACGCATGTAGACGACGGCGGCGGCCGGGATGGCACCGAAGCCCAGCAGCAGTCGCCAGGTCAGTTGGTGGCCGACACCGGCTCCGATCAGGGTGAGGGCCACCAGGGGACCGACGATGAGGCCAACCGCCTGCATCGAGAACACCATGCCGACCAGGCGGCCCCGATCCTTTCGATTCGAGTACTCACTCATCAGGACCGCCGAGACCGGATAGTCCCCGCCGATCCCGAGGCCAAGAAAGAATCGCGCCGCCACGAGGAACATCCAGTTAGGGGACAGGGCCGACGACACCGCCCCGATGATCATGATGACCGCGACCAGGACGTAGACCCTTTTTCGCCCCAGGACATCGGCGACGCGGCCGAACAGGAAGGCCCCGAAGAAGGCGCCAAGGATCGCAGCCCCGGTGACCCAGCTGGTTTGGGCCGTGGTCAGATGCCACTGGGTGGACGCCAGTAAGGCGACCGTCGAGATTACAAAGAGGTCATAAGCGTCGGTGAAGAATCCGGCCCCGGAGACCAAGACCACCCGCCGGTGGAATTTGCCCGTTGGCGCCTCATCGAGAGCGGCGGCGACTGCGGAGTGACCCGACATTCCGCCTTCGACTGTCGATGTCATGCCACCCCTTGGCTCTCAGAACCTTGCCTGGATGCAAACTTTGACGTGCGAAAGTGAACAAAAGGTGTCTTTTGAGTAAACGAAAGGTGATCGGACCGTGAATTCTCGACGCAGGCTGGGTAAAGTCACGGACAACCATGGAGAATCCGGAAGCCGAAGAACTTATCGACCGCAAGGTCAGCCAGCTGTTCGCCCTCGTTTCCGAGGCGCTCGCTCAGGCCACACTCGCCCTGCTCACCGGCGATCTGGACATGGGGCGCCGGGTGGTGGCGGGGGATCAGGCGGTCGATGACCTGACCGCCGAGGTCGAGTTGTTGGTGTGGGAGCAGATCGAGCTTCCCACTGCCGGTCTCGAGCTGCGCCAATTGGTGGGCATCCTGCTCATCCTGCCGGAACTGGAACGGAGTGCAGATTTGGCGGAGCACGTGGCTCAACGGGCGGTGGACAATCTGGGCGTTGAAATGACCCCGCTCAGCAGGGGGATCGTCCAGCGCATGACCGAAGTGGCGCTCGAAATGTGGCGTACCGCATCTGACGCCTACGGCGCCGGCCTGGACAGCGCCAAGGGTCTCGCCGAGGATGACGACGAGATCGACATCCTCCATGACCGGTTGATGAAGGAGATCGCGGCTGAAGCGATGCCGGTGGCGGTGGCCGCGCAAGTGACACTGCTGGCCCGCTTCTACGAACGCCTGGGGGACCACGCAGTCAACCTGGCCAAGCGCATCGAGGTTCTCCGTAACCCAGGTTGAACCCGAGGCGCCGTGTCGCCGAACGAGGGTTGACCGAGTGGCGAATCTTGGAGTGGAGCTGAAAAATTTGTTTGAACCGGCGGGCGGTGGGCATCGCTCCGGGTAGCTCGGTCCAGAAGTGCCGTTTTCCTAGGGGGTTTTCTCGATGCTTGTCCGTCCCGTCAAGGTCATGTTGACCCTGTCTGTCCTGCTCCTGTCGATTGCCGTCTTGACGCTCGACGGTCCGGGGGGAGGCCGCGCCGCTGCCACCGCGGCGCCCCGGACCGCCAGCCAAGGACCACAGTGCACCTTCAACGGAAGCGCTCTCCCGCTGGTGACCGGGGTTTCGAACGGCAGCAAGATCGCCATCAATTGCTCTGGATTGCCGGCGCTGCATCCATATCTGGTGGTGGGGGCGAGCCTGCTTCTGGCCATCGATCCCGCCGCCAAGCCCCTCCTGACGGGCCAGCTGGTGTCGTTGGGTGCTCTCAACGCTCTGTTGGCGGCTCTGAAGGAGATCGACCTGGCTTCGGAGGCCTTCCCCGTTTCGAACCTGGCGGGAGGCCTCAGTCTCAACTGGACGGTGCCGACCTTTCAGCCCCTCGATCCAAACGCATCCTGTCCTCCGACCCAGCAGGAGTTCAACTCAGGACTGATCGGCTGTGCGGTGGCGATGATCGATCTCACCACGTTCAAGCCCGTCGCCGCCGGAAGTGCAGTGTTCGAGTACTCGGGATCCCCCCTGCTCCCACCGAATCCGACCCTGGCTCTGTCCGCTTCGACGGCCGTTCCACATCAGACCGTGTCTGCCACTGACGCCCCTGGGGCGACCACGTACTGGTGGGTGTCAACGTTGGCCGCTCTCCAGGCGGGGCTCGGAGGAGGTGCCAGTTCGGCACCAACGGTGACCGTCAACCTGGTCGACGCCAGGGGGACCAAAGTCTCGGTTCCGTCGAACATCCAGGTGAGCCCGGCGACCTACAGCGCAGGTGCGTTCGACCCGCCCGCATTGTCCGGAGGCTTTACCGTTCCGTCCACAGTTGCCGGTCCCGAGACGGTCAGCGTGCAGGTGAGCAGCAACCTTGAGGGGCTACCGGTGGCGAACAGCGCCTCGGCTCCGCTCTTCGTCAACAACCCGCCGACTACGACCATCGTGGTTCCGTCCAAGGGGGCGAGGCTGTCGAACACCTCGTCCTTGGACGCATCGGCCACCAATGCCACGAGCGTCCAATTCGTCCTCTTCGGCGGTCCCTACTTCGGCCAGGTGATCGGCGCGGCCACATCGACGCCCTTCGGCTGGGTGTTCAACTGGAATACCAAGACCGTGCCGAACGGCCGTTACCTGCTCTTCTCGCAAGCCTTCAATGCCAGTGGGAACGGAGTCAGTTCGCCGACGAAGATCTCGGTACACAATCGGTAGTGGGGACCAGCCTTCCCGACCGGTAGCGAGCGTTCCTCGCTGGGGAAGCGAGCGGGACCCTTCGCGATCATCCTCAGTTGTTCACAGTGATCGTTACGGTTTGGCTCAACGCCGTTTTGCCGGCTGAGTCGAAGGCCATTGACTGCAGCTGATAGGCACCGTTGGGAACGGTGGTGGTGTTCCAGAGATAGATCGAACCTTCGAGTGTGGGCACGCCGATGCCGACCACCTGATGTGACAGTGTTCCGCCGGTGATCCGGAACTGGACCTTGGTCACCGGCAGGTCGTCCACAGCGCCCGCGTCGAGAGGCGTGGTTCCTGACAAGGTCGCCCCATTTTTCGGTCGCGCCAGCGTCGTATGGAGATTCGGTTTCACCGGCGGGAGGGCTACCTTGCTCGTCAGCCCCAATGCGCTCGCCAATACGGCCTTCGAGATACTGGGCGTAGGTATTGGTCACATGGCCTGCCTCTGCGTACACCCCAAAGTGTCCGATGATCGAGGTGCAGTACCTGCTGCAGAACCAAGGCATGACATCGATATATCGGGAGCCGGTGGCCGATGCCGCAGTGCTGCTCGGCGCGTTGATAGGCAGGAAGCGACCCGCTGGCCGGCTGCGAGCATGCCTGCACGTTGTCGGGGTGCTGAGCAAGACACTGCGGGCCGAGCCGGGCGAGTCGTGGAATGTTGCCGAGGACCACTTTCGTGGTCTTTGGTGCGGTGATGGCGGCGAGCGCATGCTCTAGGCCCTGCTGCCACTGCTCGGGGCGGTCCAGGGGGTGGGCCTGCTGGGTGACGACCAGCAGGTCGGGGTCCAGCCGGTTGATCCGAGCGGCGGCGTTTCGTCGCCACTGATCGCAGGCCACCCACTCACCGCCGGGAGCTCCCAATCCCGGGGGATTGGGAATCGGCAACAGGTCGATGGGACAGGCCGGCTTCGAAAGTAGGACGAATCTCCACTGGGCCCGGATCGCAACGTCGTTGAGGGCCCTGGCCCACATCAAGGCGTGGGAGTCGCCATAGAGAACGACCAGGTGGCTCCCGTGAGGATCACCGAACGAGCACGCAGGGGCCTGCACTTGGGCGTACGAGACGTCGCACCCTGTCCAGGTGCCCGGAATACCGAAGTCGAAGTACGCACTAGCCACCGAAGGCGTGATGTTCGTCGGCACCGTCTGGATTCGGGGAGCCGCGTTCACCAAGCGACGGATCGTCGCCAGCGATGCCGTGGTGGAACCATTTCCACCGTTCGTCCCTGCAGCACTGGCCGCAGAGTGGGTGCTGATGAGGACGGTCATCAGCCCGATGGTCAGCGCAGACAGGCAAACTCCGAGAACGACGCTCACCCTTTGATTGCGCGGGCCGACCTTGATGTGGCGGATGGGATTTTCGACGAACCTGAATGTGGCCATGGTGATGGCCATCGCCAGCACCAGGAGGAGCAGGTTCTCGCCCAGTGGAAGGCTGGTCTGACCCACCCGTTCGGCGGCGATGATGAGGATCGGCCAGTGCCAGAGATAGAGCGAGTACGAGCGTCGCCCCAGCCATTGCAGGGGACTGAGACCTAGCAGGGCTTCGGCGCCGAAGGCGGGGACGACCAGTCCCCCGGCGATGATCAAGGCCGCACCCACCACCGGAATGGCCACCATCGACCCCGGATAGGGCGTGTGACTGTCGAATGCGAAAGCAGCGATACCGATGGCAGCAAGCCCAGTCCAACTGCCGACCGCCCCAATCTGGCGGGGCATTTGCCTGAGCCAAGGAGTCACCACCGCCACCAGCCCTCCGAGTGCCAATTCCCATGCCCGGGTGAACGGCGAGAAGTAGGCGGTGGTGGGATGGCCTGCCGTCTGCACGACGGAGAGCCAGTATGAGGTGCCGATGATGACGGTGAGGAGAACGGTCAGACGGACACGGAGCGAGACGCGACCATGCACTCGGGCAACGACAAGAAAGATCGTGGGGTAGAGGATGTAGAACTGTTCCTCCACGGACAGCGACCAGTAGTTCTGGAGCGGCGAGGGCGGAAGTGATGACGTGAAGTAGTTCGTACCTTGGGAAGCAAAATGGAAGTTGACCAAGAATGCCGCTGCCCAACGCCCGTCGTTGGCGACAGAATTCCCGATCACTACGCCGAGGACCCAGTAGCTGGCCAGGGCCGTCACGAGAATGACCAAGGTTGCGGCCGGAAGAATGCGGCGACATCGCCTGGCATAGAAATGGAGTACTGAAGTTCGCCCGGACCTCTGACGTTCTCGGAGAAGCAGGCCAGTAATGACGAAGCCCGAAATCACGAAGAAGACATCAACTCCGACGAACCCTCCGCTGAGGCCGGGGACGCCCGCATGGAAGAGAACGACCAGCAGCACGGCGATGGCCCGCAGGCCCTCCACATCAGGGCGGAACCTTCGATCGGCTGGAGGGCTGCCCGACTCTTCGTCAAAGTCAACGGGCCGACCTTCGATGCCCGAAGCACCGGAAGGCAGGGTCTCTCGAACGTCAGCTCGGTACCTGCTCATGGCCCCCCGGTTTGAGGCAGTCGAAAACTGCACAATAGATCGCCAACAGCCGGTCGACCAGCAGGGGGGTGGCCAGGTCGGGCGTCCTCCTTCTCCACGGTCCAGCCGGCCTGCCAGCATCGGGACTCCATCTGCTCGGCGCAGTGATCCCGGCTGGTCACCGCAGTGCAGGGGTTCGCCAGATCCCGCTGCATCTCGCCTCCTGCCGCCTCGTGGCGACCACTGCCCCACCGTTCGCTTCGACGCCGCGCTCTCAACGGTTCTCGTTCGAGGATGCGCCCCAACAGCTGGCCCGAACAGGTCGTCTCCGGGGCTGCCTCTCGTTGCGACCGCGATGAGTGCCCGTGGAGGTGACCGACCGGGCCGTTCGTCCGATCGCCTGCAGGCCTGCGGGGGTCGGCTCCCCGGCGCGGAAGGATTGCGCAGCACGGCAGAATTGCCGTCGGATATCCGAATAGTGCTGCCCGGGCCGGAGCGAGGTTGGGGGTTCCCACTCGACGGCCGTGGCAGCAACTCGACGGTAACACCACCGACCGCGGTTTCGAGAGCGGACCCCATGACGATTGCGTGAATGTCGCGGACTGCCGGTTTGCATCCGCGGATCCGAGCCCGGTCGGACCACGCCCAACGTACGCCGGTAGCCAGCTCGACGTTCCCGGGCGGAGGTTGGCTGAAACCGTGGGACCGGGATCGCGACCCGGGTGGACCGATCGCTCAGGGTGGCCTCGGTAGGGTGAGGATATGGGAGTTGCCGCCGTCCTGTCTGTGAAGGAGCTGGAACGGGTGGGAATCGATTACCAGAAGGCTTCACCACGGAGGGGGCAGCAACTGCGGTCGCTACGGCGGCGCCGAATCCGAAGGATGGACCCCGTCGCTGGTCACGGTGCCCCAAGGGCGTCGCGGCCACCATCGACTCTCAGGGATCGGATTGCCCAGAGAACGTTCCGATCAAGGTCTTCCAGCTCATGGAATCCGCCCCAGCGGTGAGCGTGAACCGCCTCAAGGTCCCTCGACGTCCCGACGATATTTCAAGGGTGAACCCGATTGAGGAGGAATCGCCCGAGGTCCAGCGCCTTCGCACGGTTCATCGATGCGGGATGTGCCATAAGAGGTGCCTGATTCCGTGCAAATTCACCGGCGACGAGTTTCGCCAGTTGGTAGCTGGGCTGGCTCCTTCCGGAGAGGCGCCTTCTTCCTCTGCCTAGGTGATGCCGAAGGGAAGTGTCCCCACCAGAGAGGGCGGATCTCAACTGGCGGGGAACACTCCGTCCCAGAGGCAGAGCCGCGCTGCGGGACGCGCGCACCGCCGCTGCCCGTTGTAGCAGGCCCCCGGCCGTGGAACAAGCGGTAAATACTGCGGCCATATGCAGAGTTGCTATTGCCTATATTTGCCCCTCACCGACGGTCGAATTTGCCGCCATGCCGTCGACCCACAGGTGCATCCGATGGCGGTCGACCAATCGCGGCGAGCGGTCTAAGATCGAATGACGTGCCGACGGAGTATCCGTTCGCTTGTGAATCTTGCGGCAGCGTGGGCACCCCTGTGCCCATTGCCTCTGCCGGAGGCCATGTGGTCATCGGACTCGATCCGGAGTGTGACCGCTGCCAGTCGATTGCTCGGGACGCCGGCATGGAATTTCCACCGCGCTTCGGCGTGTCACCGTTGACGGAGCTGTGAGGACCTGGGTGGCCGGATTGGGTCACGAGTCGCTCTGAACCCGGACTGCCCCTTGGCCCATCCAGTCCAGGGGATCGGTGGCATCGGCATCCAGCCGTTCTGCGAGAATGGCCCATGGGAACCGAGCGGGGCCTTCAACGTCTCATCAACTTCAGCGACGCGGTCGTCGCGATTGCCATCACCTTGCTGGTACTCCCGCTGGTGGACGCGGCCAGTTCGATCGGCTCCACCGGCCTGGGGCACTTTTTTGACCAGAGCAGGCCCAGGTTGCTGGCCTTCACACTGAGCTTCGCCGTGATCGGCAGCTTTTGGTGGGGCCAGCATCAGATGTTCGAACGGGTGAGGTCGTACAACACGGGCCTGGTATTGGCCACCTTCGTCTGGCTGTTCGGTATCGTATTTCTCCCCTTTCCGACGGAACTGCTCGGGGCCTCTCGGCAGGCATCCGTAGCGGTCCACGGCATCTACGTGGGGACGATGGTGGTCGCTGCCATTGCCACGCTGGCCCAACAGTGGACCATCGTCAGGTGGCCCGAGCTTCAGGATGAAGAGGGTCGGGGCAGCGCCGAACACCGATTCGGCATTGGTGTTGGCCGTGATCATGGCGGCGGCTCTGGTGGTGGTCCTCACCTTGCCAGCGGTGGGGCTCTGGTCGTTGCTCCTGCTGGTGCTCTCGCGACCGATCGAACACCTCCTGGCGAGCCGAAGACGCACCTCGGGAGGGTAGCTGCCCGTCCAGAGACCCGGCCATCAAAGGGCAGGGTCGAGGGGGACTGGGGTCGGACAGGGAAAACCTGGACCTATGGTTCAGGCCAACCCCCGGAGCCAGGTGGTGACGATCTCGGCCACCTCGGTATCCCGATTCCGTAGCGAATGGTCGCCGTCGAGAAAGACGAGGGTGACAGAGCCCGGAATGTCCGAGACCGCTCGTTCGAGTTCGGCTGGGGAGCCGAACGCATCCTTGCGGCCGGAGACGAAGAGGCAGGGTACGTCGAGCTCGGGAAAGTGTGCGGTCCGGAGCCGGTCGGGTGATTTGGGGGGATGAAGGGGATAGCTGACCAGGACCAAGGCCGCCACGTCCAGGCCCTGGGCTGCGGCCATCGAGCACATGCGTCCGCCCATGGAGCGACCACCCACAGCCACCCGACGAGTCGGGACCTCGAGCCTCCCGGCCAGATCGTGGGTGGCGGTCCGGACGGTTCGAATGCAGACGTCGGGCGGGTCCGGCCGTCGCCTTCCTGCCGCCCGAGCCGGGAACTCGACTCGTTCGACCACGATGCCGCAGCCACTCACCGCCTGATCGATGGCTACCAAGGCGGGCTGGTCGCGCCCGGCACCAGCGCCAGGAGTCAGGACGAGACCGGAGACGCCCACCGTGGTCATCGGCCCATCTTGGGCCTGCGGTTCGCCTGGCGCCAAACCCCCGCTAGCCGGAGCCGCGTCGACGCCACAGGGTCCACGGTCGTCCGGTGCTCTCCCATGATGCGACAGGTCAGCGCCCGTTCTCGCCAAGGCTCACCCACCCCACTACCGTGGCGGGCGTGGTTCTTCGGCGACTCGGGGCGGTGTCTCCGCATCTGGACGACCTGGCCCTGAGCTGTGGGAGCTTCTTGGCAGCACATCCGGGTTCGTTCCTCGCCACGGTGTTCGCCGGTGGCCCAGGTCGGATCGACCCGCTCCCCAGCTGGGACGTCACCTGCGGTGCCTTCCGGCCCGGCGATGATGTGGTCGACGTCCGCAGGCACGAGGATCTTCAGGCGGCCGAGATCCTGGGCGCCTCCACGAGGCACCTCGCCCACTGGGATGGTCAGTACCGGGGACCGGACCATGGGTACCGGGGACCGGAATCCGGCGCCCTGGTCCAAGAGATTGCCGCCGATGTGGAAACGCTGGTCGATCAACTGGACGTGGATAGCTGGCTGATTCCACTCGGGATCCTTCACCCCGATCACCGGGCTGCGGCAGAGGCCTGCCTCCAGGTTGCCGCCGCCACCGACGATGTCGATTGGCTCGTCTACGAGGAGCTTCCGTACGCTACGGCCTTTCCCGGGCACCGGGACGAGGCGGTGCGCCGGCTGCGCCGACTGGGGTTCAGGGTCCATGAGGGGGCCGATACCGGGCCGCCGCGAAACGAGGAAGTGAAGCGGCGAGCCGTCGAGGCCTACCGCACGCAGCTCGGCGCCTTGGGACCGGGGGTGGCGGAGGCCATTGTCACGCCCGAGCGGATCGGTCGACTCGTGCGTCACCCGGGCGGCCGCGCGGCGCGGTGACCGCCTCGCCCCTGTGCGTGGTCGGGTCAGGCTTCGGTACCCGCTGCGTACTCCGCCGGAACCCTCAGCGGGGGTGGCGGCCGGTCCAGCAGACAAAGGTTTCGGTGGCTGAAGCGTCGTCCGGCGGTTCGACCTCGGGACCGAAGGCGCCATTCGGGCCCCGAACCAGCTCAGATGGCATCGGATCGATGTACGCGT
Organism: uncultured Acidimicrobiaceae bacterium; assembly: GCA_963833585.1. Lineage (GTDB taxonomy): Bacteria > Actinomycetota > Acidimicrobiia > Acidimicrobiales > RAAP-2 > Bog-756. The sequence goes on from CAWHYF010000001.1 coordinate 22,276, forward strand.
GACTGAACTCGATGACGTCGTCCGGCACTTCGACTACGACGTCCGCGGCCCGCCCGATGTCCCAGGCGTGGACGAACAGATCGATGGCGGGGAAGGCCAGTCGGTTGGCGACGGTGCGCCTCCCCATGGGCGTGTCCATCTCGGCATTCATGTCGACTCCCTCGAGGGAACTCCGGGCCCGGACGGAGATGGCTGCCCAGTATGACCTGGGTTCCCCCTCCACGAGGTCGGCGGGGCGATCGACGGTGGGCCATTCGAAGTCCTCACCTTGCAGGGCCGCCACTCCGAACTGAATCGCCGATCCGAGGTGTCCGAGCACATCCAGTGCCGTCCAGCCCTCACAGGGGGTCGACGCCGACCAGGCCTCATCGTCGACCTGGTGAACCACGCCACTGAAGGCGTCGATACCCCGCAGGAAGATCACATCGGAAGTGGCCGTCATCAGCGCAGTCTGACAGACCGGGTCCCGGAATCCGGCTCAGGAAGTCTGCACCGCAATGACCGATGAGGCGTCGATCCCCGGCGGCGACCATTCGGGGTCGGGCTCGAAGAAGGCATTCGAGAGTGCCTCGAGCGCCAGTCCGAACAGGGTCCATTCCTGGACCTCGCCCTCGGGTCCAGTGGGCCGCTTGATTCCGTTCATGTGCTGGGCGTCGACCCGGTCCCGGAGCACACAGCCCTCGGCCAGGGCTGCGACGGCGATGGTGAACTGGCGCACCGTCAGACCGTCCCGCACCCGGTAGCCGATGAAATCCAGACCGGCTCGATAGAAGTCCTCCATCCGTGCGGTGACCTGCAGATACGACAGCTTCAGCGCATCGTCGATCCTGGTTCGGCGCTCGGGAGATGATCCCACGGCGGTCGCCGCCCAGATCCCGATCCACAGCAGCCAGTCCGTCGACTCACTGAGCGCCTTCGTATTGGCAGCTGCGGAGAGTCGGCAGATCTCCCGCATCGTCAACCGGCGGGACTCCTCGGAGGTGGGGTCCATGCTGACCAGGACCGGCGACACCACCCGGAGGGTGTCTTCGATCTCGGAGGCGCTGTCGTCAGAGGCGGCGACCGCCAGTACGTCGGTCTGGTAGTCGAACTGGTTCTCCCAGACCCGTCCGATCAGTGAGGCGTTGGTGACGTGGATCCCGGTGTCGGCCTCCACCCGCTCGCGAGCCCGCTTGAATGTCAGCGACTCCCCGCTGGTCCCGAGGCCGTCCTCACGGAGAATTGCCAGTCCGGCTTCGACGAACAGGGTTCGCAGTTCATCCCGACTCAGTCTTGGACGATCCATCACCATCGAGGACCCCTCGGGTCGTTGAGGGGGCCCGCTCGGGCCCCACCGCCGTACTCGCTACCTGCCACCCACGCTACAGGCTGAGCCTCGGGTGATGATCGGGTGCGGTCTGGAAGCTCACGCAGGGTGGTTCGTGGCAGAAGTCGGCTGATCAGCCCGGATACCTGACGATTGACAGCGGATCCGGGCCGGCGGGAGAGTCCAGGCATGAACACCCAGCAGCGGATCGATCGCCTCGAGGACGCGGTGGCCAACCTCGGCACCATCCTGGAGGCCGAGGGGCGGTGGGCCGGGAGTGACAATCCGGTGGTCCGCACCTTCGGGGAGAAATTCAACGTGTTCGTTCTGGCCGTGGCCCGGGAGAGATCAGCGAAATCCTAACCGGCGGACCTTCCGGTGGGCAGCGTCCGGACACAGGTCCGGCGACGGGCGCCCGATGGACACGGGGTCACACGAAGAGGAGGAAGTGCCGCAGCTGATCGGTGACGTACAGGACGTCCAAGGGCGGGACGGCGGCCAGGTAGACGGCGAGGATGGGCAGCCAGTGTGCCAGCGAAATGGGGTGGTCCGGCGCACCAGGGCTCCTCCGGACAGGTCGATCAGCTTCGCCAAGCCCACGTTCCGCCCTCCGGGCGCCGACCAGCAACGGTGCGAATCCCTGAACGATGAGCCAGGCGGCACCGCAGTCGGCGAACCACCGGACCCAGTCGAACCCGGTGGCGAACAGGACCACCGTGGTCGCGACCACCACGATCACCAGACCGCCACCGATCCCACGTCGTCCAGCTCCCGAGAACACCGCACCGAGCTGTGGCCGGACCCACAGCAGGATCCACGCCAGCTGGATGGCGATCAGGATTCCCCCGAGAAGCAGCGTCCAGGCCTTGGCGCTCGGGGGGATGGAGCCGACCAGCCGCATCGACGTGCGGATCGAATTCGGCAAGTAGGTGAAGACGGTGTTCCCGGTGAGGTGGAGCGCCGCCACATCGGATTCGAGCGCCGCCACCTTCCCTGACGATGGGAGGCCGTACGCCAGGACGGCCAGGGTGGCCACCACCGGGGGCCCGGCGACGGCACCCAGCGCGACCCCGAGTGCCGGCCGCTGCCCACGATTCGCCTCACCAGTTCGGGCACCCTTCGCACCGATCGAGCCGTCGGCCCCGATCGAGCCGTCGGCACCGATCGAGCCGTCGGCATCGGTGGAATGACCTTCACCGATGAAGGCCATGGTGACCAGCACCACAGCCCACGGGACCACGATCAGGATCACGTCCTCATGGACCAGGACCATGGCGGCCAGGCCGAGACCGATTCCCACCAGACCGGTCACCCGAACTCGTGCTCCCCGGGTCACGACCAGCCCGAGCGCCACCAGCAGGACCAATGCCAGCAGGTCGGGTCGACGATCGACGAGAAAGAAGTCAATCGTGAACGGACTTGCCGCCAGGAGCAGGGCCATGGCCCACGAGCTCGGCGTGGACTCCCGGATGAGCAGTTCGATCAGCACCAGCACGGCCCCGACAGCAAGGACCACGACCAGATCGGCCACGACATCGATCTGCAGCGTGGTCGGAACACCGACCGCCAGACGGATCACTTCGCCCAGCAGGCCCCGCCGGATGAACCCGTGGTCATAGGTCACCAGGTAGTACGACTCGGTGAAGTGTCGATTGCCGATCGGAATCGGATCGGACAGCCCCTGCGCCAGCTGGAAGCCGACCAGGACCGCAGCGAAGAGCCGAACCCCACCTGTCGTCCAGCCCTGCCGTGACTCGGAGTCCACGCTCATCGTTTCCACCGGTGTCGTCACCTCGTCGCGCTCGACGGCCTCTGCTCGATTCTTCCATGAGCGCCGATGGGTGCGACCCGAAATTGGATGCCCGGTTCCGTGATCCGTTTCGCGTCCTGTTCCGTAATGACCGAGAGTGGCGGAGAACGTGAGGACAGGCCCACGCCCCGTAATGCCGATCACGCAGGACCCGGACGCACATCCCGACTCGACCGCGCGCCATGATCACACTGGTCGTCCTCGGTGCCATCGCCCTCATCCAGGCCGTTCCCGCCGGTGCCGCGTCCCCCATCGGGGCGCAGTCGTGGCCGTCGCCAAGACCGGTGGGTCCCTCGGGTCGGTCCTGGTCGACGACAGGGGATACACGCTCTATGTCGACCTCCACGACCATGCCGGGCACTTGGCTTGCACCGGATCCTGCGTTCGACAGTGGCCACCGCTTCTCGTGGCCCAAGCGGTCCGGCATTCGAAGGGGGCCGCCGTAACAGGTCTCGGTACCGTCCGTCGACCCGACCACCGGCTCCAAGTCACCTCCCACGGCAGGCCGCTCTACCGGTACCTGGGGGACCGGCGGCCTGGTCAGACCGCCGGTCAGGGCAAGCTGGGGCTCTTCTTCGTGGCCACCCCGGTCGCTCGACTCCGCAAGGGTGCCGCCACGACCGCCACGACGGCCCCGACTCCACGCGGCCCCGACCACGCTCCCAGCGCCCGCCGCTACCCGCCTCCCACCGTGCAGAACCCGCCCGGTGGGAGCATCACGTCTCCCACCGCGCTACCGACGATGTCGGGCGGCTCGGGCTCTGCCCCGCCGTCGTCGGGGACCGCGCCGGCCCCGCCCGCCGGCCCGCCGGCCCCCGAGCCTCCGGTGACCACTCCACCCTCGACCTCGCCACCCACCACCACACCTCCCGCAGGTGGTGGTGTGGCCTACTGATCACCTTCCGTCACACCCGTTCTCGGACCAGCAGGGCCCGACGGTGATCCGTTCGGGCCCGTCGCCCGTATGGACGGTGGGGACAGGGCCGCCGGACGAATCCGGAGGAACACATGGCACAGACGACCAGAATGGACGGACCAACCAAGATGAACAGGAGAACCATGGGAAGGCAATCGACGAATCGGGTCGCTCGATCGAAGAGTTTCACCGCGGCAGGGGTGCTGAGAGGCTTGGCGTTGGCGGGAACGCTCACCGTGGTGGGCGCCGCCGCCATGCCGGGGACCTCTGGTGCGGCTTCCTCGCCGACCACGGTGACCACGGCCCAGAACAAGACGTGGGGCAAGATCCTGGTCCTGGGCAACGGGACCACCGTGTACCGGCTGGCGGCCGATCCGAAGAACAAGAGCGTCTGCACGGGCACGTGCGCCAAGATCTGGCCGCCGGTGGTGCTGGTGGCCGGCCAGAAGAACCCGGTGGGTCATGGCGGCATCACTGGACTGTCGACCATCACCCGAGCCGGGGGTGCGCACCAGGTGACCTACAAGGGTGTGCCTCTGTACCGGTTCGTCGGTGACCACAAGGCCGGCCAGGCCACCGGCAACATCAAGGACACCTGGGGCAAATGGTGGGTGGTCAACCCCGCTAACCCGCGGATGACTCCGGTTGCCGTCCATTCGAGCGCCGGGACCACCACCCCGACCACCGTGGCCAGTTCGGGTGCTGCGTACTGACCCATGACCATCGTCGATCCGAAGCCGGCTCCCATCCCACTCATCTCCTCGTCCGTTGCCCCCCCTGGGGGGCGCGGGCGAGGGCCTGGCCCGGTCGGGCGTGGTTCGGAGTGCTGGCCGTCGCCGCCACCGTCCTCTGGTTGGGGTTCGTGGGGACCAGCACGCTGCTGGGGGCCGGTGACCTCTCGACGGCGTTGGGTACTGCCCGGGGTCGCAGCGTCGGTCCGGCGCTGGTCGCCGTGGTGGCCGCTCTGTTGGTGGCCGAGCGGTGCTGGCCGGCGGTGGCCCGTCCGCTGCTAGCCCGGGCCCACGTGGTGGACGCCGGCTACCTGGTTCTCTTTGCCGTAGCCGTGGTGCCGGCCCTGACAGTGGTGGAGACGGGCTTCGCCGTGGAGATGACCCGTCACGCGCACTTCCTCATGGTGAGCCGGCTGCCACTCCTGCCGCAGGTGGTGGTGGTGGCGGCCATCCTGATCGGCATCGACGCCATGAACTGGGTCGCACACCTGGCCAATCACCGTTCCGCCTCCCTGTGGAGGCTTCACGCCCTCCATCACTCGCAAGAGGACATGAGCGTCTTGACCACCTTTCGGACCCATCCGTTGGTCCATGCCACCTATCTCGGTGCCCTGCTTCCGGCCCTGGTGCTCGGAGCCAGCGGCCCGGTCCCGGCCGCGGCCATCATCGCCTACGGCTGTCTGGTCACCCTTCCCCACGCCAACCTGCGTTGGAGCTTCGGGCCACTGGGCCGCATCCTGGTGAGCCCGGCTTACCACCGGCTCCACCACGCTCGATCGCCCCTGGACGCCCGAGGCGTCTGCAACTTCGGCTTCGTCTTGGTCTGCTGGGATCGGCTGGCCGGCCACGCCGTCTTCCCCACAGGTGGGGCGCCGATCGAGACCGGTATCGCCGGGCGTCCGGTGACGGTCGAGCAGTCGGCCGGCGGTCGGCGCATGGTCCAAGTCGTCCTGGCACAGCTGATCGAACCCTTCAGGATGCGCAGTCCGATGGACGGACCGTCATGAGCGACCTGGCCACCCGGGCCCGTCAGGCCACCGCCCAAGTCCGTGCCACTCGGGAGGCCCCCCTGGCCCGCGACATCGCCCTGCTGGTGGTTCGGATCGCCTTGGCCTGGATCTTCATCTACCACGGCGCCGGAACTCTGTTCGGGGCCTTCGGCCAGTCAGGGCTGCACGGGCACGCCATCTTCTTTGCCAACGTCGCCCATCTCCACCCCGGGACCTTCTTCGCCGTGCTGAGCGGGGTCATCGAGTTCTTCGGTGGCATCGCCGTCGGCCTCGGGGTACTCGGCCGGCTGGCCGCGTCGGCCCTGGTCGGGGACATGATCATCGCCACGGCTACCGTGACCTGGCACAACGGACTCGTGTCCAATGCCGCGGGGTCGGGCTACGAGGTGAATCTCGCCTTGGCCGCCCTGGCGCTGGTGATTGTCTTCCTGGGCACGGGGCGGTTCTCCCTGGACGCCTATCTTCGTAAGCAGTTCGAGTCGTGGCACCCACCCTCATGAGCGTCACCGACCCGGGGGCGTCATGCTTGTACGCCATGGAGAGCAGGCCCAATGACCGGCGCCTCCGCCGCCGCCGCCGGTGGAGCGGGATCCTGGACGCCTCGGACGAAGTCCTGGTGGCAGGGATGTCCGCAGGCGACGACCGCGCCGCCGAGGTGTTCGTCCAACGCCATGAGCGACGGGTCTTCGGAATCGCTCTGGCCATCACCGCCGATCGGGTCACGGCGGAGGACGTGGCCCAGGAAGCGTTCGTCCGGGCGTGGCGACACGCCGCGGTCTTCGATCCCCTGCGGGCGTCAGCCATCTCGTGGCTCTCGACCATCACTCGGAACCTGGCCATCGACACCCTGCGGCTCCGACGGGCCACACCGATCGATCCTGACGACACCGTCTGGTTCGTCACGGAGGACGCCCGGACGGGTCCCGCGGCGCAGGCCGAGCATGTGGATGCCATGGACCGGGTCCGCGCCGCGTTGAAGGACCTTCCGGTCGAACAGCGTCGGGCCCTCGTGCGATCGGCGTTCTACGGCCAGAGTGCCACCGAGATCGCCGAGGTGGAGGACATCCCGGTGGGAACGGCCAAGAGCCGGATCCGGCTCGGGCTGTCCCGGCTGCGCGGGATCCTTGAGGGAGATGAGGGCTAGATGGAACCGACTTCGTGGGATGCAGAATGTGAAGCACGACGCGACGATCTGGCCGCACTGTCCGTCGGAGCCCTGACTGGCCAGGACAGGGCCCGGGTCCTGTCCCATCTCGGGACCTGCACCGTTTGCACGGCCGAGCTCGAGAAGTACTCGGGCGCGGCGGATGCGATGACGGCGCTGGTCCCGGAGGCCGCGCCCCCGGAGGGCTTCGCCGACCGCACCTTGGCCCGGGTCCGGGCCGAGTCGAAGGCCCCGGCCACCCCGCTGGTGCGGCGGCTGGCCGCCGTCGCCGCCGTCACGGTCGCCCTGGCCCTGGGTGCCGGGGTGGGGGAGGTGGTGGCTTCGTCCCAGGGAGGGTCCCCGGCCACGGCGTTTCTCAGCGCGCCCCTGCACTCGACCCAGGGGACCGAGGGCCGGGTGGTGCTGGTGTCGACAGGTCAGAAGGGCTGGTTGGTGATGACCATCCATGACTCGCCGGCCAACGGCACGGTGAGCTGTTCGATCCTCCTGGCCGATCGGACCCGTCGAGAAGTAGGAAACTTCTCGCTGGCCGACGGGTACGGATCGTGGATCGCAGATCTCCCCGTCTCCGCCACGTCGGTGCGTGCCGTGACCGTGGTCGACGACCACGGGGCGACGGTGGCGTCGGCTCGGGTGAGCTGACTCCGGAGCAGCGAGGGGGAATCAGCCGGCCGGAACCGCGCCGACCTTCAGACGTTCCACTGCTGAAGGTAGAGCCGGGCCCGCGACGCTTGCTGAATGCGATCCATGAAGTTCTCGCCGATCCGGTCAGCCAGTTCAGGGTTGCCGATCCATTGGCCCTCGGGAGCCTCACGGCTCACGGTCTGCATGATGGCGCTCAGCCCTTGGCATGCCGAGATGAGCTCACGGAAGTTGATGCCGAAGTTGTCATCGGGGCAGCGCCGCGCCTCGAGCCATCTCTGCCGCGTGATGGATGGCGGCGTTGAGTTGATCGCACGCGGCCAGGACCACCACCGCGGGAGCCTCGGAGGTCGAGATGAGTCGGTCTTCGGCCTCCATCAACGACCGGACGATCGGCCACGCCTCGGCCAGCCAGCGCTGTATGGAGCGCCGACCGTGCCTCATCATCTTCCCCCCTCGATACGCCCCACGGTCACATTCTGACCAGTATTGGAAGCGCGCTCACATCTTCGCGCTGTGCGCTACCCCACGGTCACACGTAGTGGCTTCCCAAGCGTCGAGACCGGATGGAGGTCGTGATGGCCGGGCCGGAGCCCCATCGTTGACCTTCGTGGAGAGCGGGAGCCCTCTCGCCACGCGGACCGATTCTTCGTGTCGGAGCTGGGTCGTGGGGAGGAGTCAGCGCCCGCTGCGCTCCGGCATCATCTTGGACCCACTCCACCCAGCAATTAAACGGATTATGGGCGATTTTCGTTACACCGGGACATCAGTCCAGTTCAGCCACCATGGGTCCGCCATTCGTGGTGGACGGTGGGCCGGCACGGGTGTAGTACTGCATCGGGACGGCGCGGGGGTCACGACGGTAGGGGGTCCGGTGCTGGTTGATTTTCGGGGGAGCCTGCGGGCCGCCCAGCGCGGCGACGAAGAGGCGTTCGCGAGGATCTGGCGAGAGTTCCAACCCGGCCTCCTCCGCTACATGCGGGTCAAAGCGGCGCCCGCGGCGGAGGATCTGGCCGCCGACACCTGGTTCCGCATCCTGAAGGCGTTGCCCGATTTCGAAGGGGATGCCAACGGTTTCCGGGCCTGGCTGTTTACCGCCGCCCGCAATCGGCTGACGGACTGGTATCGGGCCGGCGAGAGCCGGCCCCTGTCCATCGACTTGGCCAACCTGGCCGTTCTCCCGGCCAGCAACAACGTCGAATCGGAGGCAGACGAGCACTCGGCCACCGAACGCTCGCTGGCCCTGATCGCCAAACTGCCGCCCGATCAGGCAGAGGCGGTCATGCTGCGGATCGTGGCCGGACTCAGCGTCCCGGTGACAGCCGAGATCATGCGAAGGACGCCGGGGTCGATACGGGTTCTCTGTCATCGCGGGCTGCGCCGGCTCGAGGAGCTGGTCACCACCGAGCCCGGCCCGTGGTCGGCCACCTCGCTCGATCTCGCCACCGCTCCTCCCGCCGCGCCGCTCACCGAGATGAAGAATGCGTAAAGTGGGGGTCATGGGCGGAATTGGCGGCAGGGGCGATCGTGCGGTCACGTCCGGGGGAGCGGTTCCTGAAAATGGAACCATCGTGGACCTCCCCCTGGTCGGGTCGGCCGAGCTCATCGACCTGCTCACCGCGGCTGCAGCACCCGTCCAACCCCACGAGCTCAGCTGGGAACACGGGGCACGTACCGTGTTCCGTTCCGAGGTGACCCGGTGGCCCTCGACCCGCCGCCGCGGTAGGACCGCCATTGTGGGGCTGGGAATGGCCGCCGCCGTTCTCACCGGAAGTACCGGTCTGGCCGCCGCCACGGGGTTCCCCGCTCCGGCCGCCCGGATGGTCGACCACATGTTCGACGCCGACCCCAGCGCCGTCCCGTCTGCCCCGGCGCCCACCGCGCCGGCCTTGGCTGCGGCCCGCCGAGGGCGTACGGCACCGGTAGTGACCTCGGTCACGCCCGCGCTCCCGAACCATTCGGCCGCGACCGGTAACGCCGCGGCCCATACTCCGGAGCGAACCATTGCCGGCATCCCGACCACGCCTGGTCCGGATGCGCAGACCAGTGTCTCGGACCAGCCGGCCGCTATCCCTGCCCCGACCAACGGAGCGGGCGGCACCGCGGGCGCTCCCGCGGTGACGTCGACGACATCGCCAACCGTGACCGTCACCACCTCGAACACGGGAGGCTCGTCCGACGGCAACGCCGGCACCGGGAACGGAGCTACCGGGACCAATCCGGGCGGTAACCGGGGCGGGAATCAGGGCACCGGGAACGGAGCTACCGGGACCAACCGGGGCACCGGTAGAGGGGGTTCCGGGAACGGGGGTACCGGGACCAACCGGGGAGGGAACCAGGGCACCGGGACAGGCGGGGGTACCGGGACCAACCGGGGTGGCAACCGCGGCACCGGACCGGGCAAGGGGACCAGGAGGAAGGGTACGGGTCGGGGTAGCGCCAAAGGGGGTAGCGCCAAAGGGGGTGGTGCCAACGGAGGTGGCGCCGACACGGGTCGGGGTGGTAGCCAAGGGGCCCGGCATCGGCCGGGACGGCAGGTGGGCACCGGACTCCAGTCGGGGCGCTGACCGTGAAGCCAGGGCCGGCGGCCTGGGTTCATCGGACTCCCCGGTGCCACAGCCGAGATAGGACAGTGAGGATGAGCATGGGACGGGCCAGGACGGCGGTTGGGGTGGGAGCGGGGGTGGCGGTGCTCGCTACGTCGCTGATGCTCGCCGCCTTCTCGGCGGCTTCCGCCCCTCCGGCGGCTTCCGCCACGCCGGCGGGGTCCGCCGCTCCGCTGATTCCGGTGCCGTCGCCCACCCCGGGCTCAGGGGCGGGCCAGAACGGCGCCCAGTCTTCGACCAACTGGGCCGGCTACGCCGTGACCGGCGCCACCTTCACCAGCGTGTCCGGCGCTTGGGGACAGCCTGCGGCCACCTGCCGGGCCAACAAGGCACAGCTGGCCGCTTTCTGGGTCGGGCTGGACGGCTACGCGGCGTCGGACCCGGCCGTCGAACAGATCGGGACCGATTCCGACTGCGTCAAGGCCAAGGGCAAGGCTCCGGGGGGGCCGAGCTACTACGCCTGGTTCGAGATGTACCCGGCACCCCCGATGATCCTGTCCCCACACTCCTATCCGGTGGCTCCCGGCGACACCATCAGCGCCTCGGTCTCGGCCTCCGGGTCCGGATTCCTCCTCCGCCTGGACGACGTCGGAAAGTGGAGCTACTCGAGCGTCCAGACCCCGCGGACCCATCCCCAGGAAGCCTCGGCCGAATGGATCGCCGAGGCTCCGAGCACCTGCAGAGGCTCTTCGTGCAGAGTGTCGCCGTTGGCCGACTTCAGCGCCATCGGTTTCAGCGGGGCCCGCGCCGACGGGTTCCCCGTCTCCACGCTACCCAACAGCCGGATCACCATGACCACCGGGAACGGGAAGAAGGTCAAGGCCGACGTGTCGGCCCTGTCCTCGTCTGGCACGTCATTCGTGGTCGCATGGAAGCACAGCTGAGTCCCCGCACGGCCCGCCCGACCGTGGTCGGGTAGCCGGCTGGAGCGCCCGGACCGCTCCGGGGCGCCGCCCGCAGCCCGGCTCAGCCGGCGGCGGAGCCGAAGAACGGTGCGTGGAAGGAGAACACCCCGCCGTCCGAGGCCACCAGCCAGTAGCCGTCCCCGTTGTTGTCGTTCATGGTCGTCACTACGGGACGATTCAGCCGCATGAGGCCCGTGCCCCCGTAGAAGGGCATGTTGAATCCGGTGAAGACCCCACCGTCGGCGGCCACCAGGCGGTAGCCGCTCCCGTTGGAGACAGCGTCGATGCCCACGATCGGTTGGTTGAGCTTCATACCACCGGTGGCACCGTCGAAGGGGGCGTGGAAGTTGAACACGCCTCCGTCCGAGGCCACCAGCCAGTACCCACCGGTGGAACGGTCCACGGCCATGCCGACCACAGGTTTGTTCAGCTTCATCAGGCCGGTGCCGCCGTAGAACGTGGCATTGAAGGAGAACACCCCACCGTCCGAGGCCACCAGCCAGTAACCGGCACCGTCAGGGGTGGCGCCCATGCCCACGATGGGCTTGTTCAGCCGGATGTTCCCGGTCGAGCCCCGGAAGGGTGCATTGAACGAGAACACTCCTCCGTCCGACGCCACCAGCCAGTAGCCACCGGTCGCCGGATCGGCGCCCATGCCCACGATGGGCCGATTGAGGGGAATGCCGGTCATTCCGCCGTAACAGACGGCGGCCCCGAACGCGGCCACATCTCCGAACTTGTCGACCTCGTAGTAGCCGGACCCGTCATCGGTCGCCGCCGCCGCCACCACCGATCCCGAGGCCAGATGGGTCGAGCAACCTGGTTGGCCCGACCCCGGGCTGGACTGGACCGATGACGGTGTCGTGACCTGGTTGGCCACGCCGGGCCAGGAGGCCCGGCCGGCCGTGTCGACGGCGGCCACCGAATAGGTGTAGGTCGCGCCGGGCTGGGCGCCGGTGTCCGTGAACGAAGTTCCTGTCGCTCCCACGGTGGCCAGGGCGGTGCCGTTGCGGTAGATCCGGTATGAGGCGATGGTTCCCCCCGGCTCGCTGGACGCCGTCCAGTTGAGGGCCACCGACGAGGTGGAGGTGGCCGCGGCCGTGACGCTGCCGGGCGTCGTCGGCCCGGCCGTGGCCGGGTAGGTGTAGGTCTGCACGTCGAAGGTGGCGCCCGCCGCGTTGTAGGGCGTGACGGTCACGCTGGTGCCGCTCACCGTGACCTTGAGGAAGTTGTATACGTCGGCGGCCGAGGTCGGAGCGGGGACGCTGTTGTTCGTACTGCAGGACGAGCCGAGGTTGGTGACGGGGTTCCAACCGATGGCGAAGATGTCCTTGTCGACGGGCGAGGTGCCGTGGGTCAGGTTGGCGCAGGTGGCCCCACCGAGGACCGGCTCGAGCACACCGCCACCACCACCGGTGACGTAGTTGGTGAGCTGCCCCGGCCCGTTCGGCACGATGCGCTGGTACGTGTGGGCATGTCCGTTGAAGGCCAGTTTTACCCCGTTGGCCGACAGCAGGGCCTCGAGGCTGGTCGAGGCGCTGGGATTGGCCGCGCTGTTCTGCAGGTACACGTCGGAGGGCTGCGAGGCGTTGTCCGAGCGGAGCGGATAGTGGAAGACGGCGAACTTGACGCCGCCGGGATGCTCGGCGAGGTCCCGCTGGAGCCACTGGTACTCGGGAGAGCTGGTCTGCCAGTGCTCATCGGCGTCGGCCTGGTAGGGCTCGCAGTTGACCGCCTGGATCGAGCCCGGGACGCCGCAGAGGCCGCCGGTGGTGGTCCCGAGTTTGTTGGCGACGGAGTCGGACCAGGCCCCGTCGAGGACGTAGACCCGGACATCGCCCGTGGAGAACGCGTACCAGGTGTCCGGGGACGCACCGGTGATCCCGTCGGTCCCGGAGTAGCTGTCGAAGGCGTACGTCCCCCCGGAGGCGGCCGCGGTGCTGGCCGTGGGGAAGATCTTGAGCGGGTTGATGTTCTGGCCATGGTCACCGGGTCCGGCGAAGATCGGGATCCCGCCGGTCTGGGGGAAGTAGAAGGGCCCGAAGATGTTGCTCACCTCGGGCTGCGTGCCGGTTTGCTGGAGGTCGCCGAAGGTCGACTGGGTGGTCCCGCTGTAGGCGATGTCACCCGCCGACAGCAGGAAGTCTGCACCGGACGTGCCGATCTGGCGATCGAGCGAGGCCTGGTTCGGATTGAACCCGTTGGGGAACGGAATGTCGGTGGTGTGGCTCCGGTTGGTGTAGTAGAAGTTCTCACCGGTGTCGTCGACCACGTCGAAGGACACGGGGGTCGAGGCCTGGGCACTGGTGGGACTGAGCGTGGTGAAGTATTGGGCCGGCTGGCTGGCAGGCAGGAGGTCGACGGCTCCGGGGCCGTTGCCCGAGAACACGGCGTAGCAGTACTGGGTCCCCGGCGACAGTCTCGTGAGGGTGACCGAGTTCTGGTACTCCGAGACCCCGTTGACGGTGAACTGGCGGCTGGCCAGGCTGGCCGATGGGACGGGGTTGACCCCGTTGACCGGCCCCGGCAACGAGGTGGGAGCGGTCGCGGCCGACATCGACCAGACGGCCACCGTGGCCGGACAGGACGAGCCGCTTCCGGTTGGCGTGGCGAGCACCGACCCGGGGGTCGCCGACGAGGTCGCCCAGTTGACCGAGGCCGACGTCTGGGTGAGGTCCGTCACGTAGGGAGCCCGGGTCAGGGCCGGGTTGAAGCCGGTGTACGGCGCCACCGTCACCGGGCTGTCGGCCGATGCCGTTCTCATCAGTGCCACCGATGAGACCGCACCGACCAAGAGCACTACCCCAACGGCCAGTCCGACCGACGCCCGCTTTCCCATTTTGCCCCGTTCATCGTCTCGAGAGTGGCAAAGTTATCGCAGAATGAAATTGGCTACAAAAGCTCACATGCAGTAGCGGCGCATTGCACTTCAACTGGAGGTTCGACTCCGAATTCGGGAGCTTCGAAGCTAACCCATTGGTCGATGGATTCGTCACCTCGCGCCTGCCACTCAGTGAACGAAGGTGCCCACAAGGAGTAGTTATTTGGCTACGCAGAGCGTCCTGGTCGCTTGATACACCCAAATTCGTCACGGTCCGTGTGTTCCTATATCCGAAGGGTGAGCTTTCGGCCGGCGGTCGGTGGGCAAGTGGTCACGGGAGCTCCTATGGACCGCAGAAATTTTGCGAAGTCGATTGACGCGGTTCTCAGCTGAATCCAATAATGGGCGACGTGAACACCACTGGGGGAGACGTGAACACCACTGGGGGAGACGGGGACCGACGGCGTGCGGCTCGGCCCGGCAGGGCACGGAGGCCCACTGTCGCCCGGCGCTCGGTGATCGTGGCCGCCGGCACGCTGGCGGTCCTCTCGGTGGTACTGACCGACGTACCGAGCGCCTATGCGGCCGGACCGGTGACCGGCGTCGAGCGCGTCGCCCGCCTCGTCGGTGGCGGGGGCGGCCACGACCTACTCGGTGGCCTTCACCACCAGCTCGACCGGGGCACTGACCGCCGGTTCCGACACCATCACCCTGGCGGGACCGACCGGTACCGTCTTCCCGTTGGTGGCGGGTGACTACACGGTGGCCGCCACGGCCGTGACCGCCTCACCCACCCAGACGGCGCCCAACAACGTGACGTTCACCACGCCGGTCGCCGTAGGCATCTCGTCCGGGGTGGCGATCCAGGCCGGCGTCGGGAACACCGTGACCAACCCCCCGACCGCGGGGTCCTACACCTGGAGCGTGGCCACCTCCCAGGACACCACGCCCACCCCGTCCACCACCTTCTCGATCACCCATGCCGCGCCGGCCCTCCTGACGGTCACCGGCGGCGGGGGGCAGACGGCCCAGGTGGGCACCCCCTACGGGGTGGCCCTGTCCGCCTCCCTCACCGACGCCTTCGGAAACGTGGTCCCCGCCACGCCAGTGACCTTCGCCGCACCGGCCAGCGGGCCCAGCGGGACGTTCTCGGGCAGCGGGGTCAGTGAGAACGTGAACACCGACACTTCCGGCGTCGCCACCTCGCACGTCTTCACCGCCAACGGCACGGCGGGGACCTATGCCGTCTCGGTTTCGGCGTCCGGGGTGAGCCCGAGCCCCTCGCTCCAGTTGACCAACTTCACGATCCCGGGCGCGCCCTCCAACGTCACGGCGTCGGGTGGCAACGACTCGGCGACCGTTCACTGGGTGGCCCCCAGCTCCAACGGATTCAGTGCCATCACCGACTACGTGATCACGGTGGTCAGCACCGGGACCCAGGTGGTCACCGGGGCGCTGGACCACGCCACGGTCAACGGACTGACCAACAACGTGCCCTACACGTTCACCGTGGCGGCCATCAACGCCGCCGGGGTCGGGCCGGCCTCGCCGGCGACCACTCCGGTGCGCCCCCAGCCCACCGGTTACTGGCTGGTCGGCTCGGACGGCGGCATCTTCTCGTTCGGCAGCAGCGGCTACTTCGGTTCGACCGGCGCCATGCACCTCAACGCCCCGATCGTGGGCATGGCCTCGACGCCCGACGGCGGTGGGTACTGGCTGGTGGCCTCCGACGGAGGCATCTTCGCCTTCGGTGACGCGGCCTTCGACGGGTCGATGGGAGCCAAGCACCTCAACGCTCCCATCGTGGGCATGGCCGGCACCCCCGACGGACACGGGTACTGGCTGGTGGCCTCCGACGGAGGCATCTTCTCCTTCGGCGATGCCGGCTACCACGGCTCCATGGGGGCCAAGCATCTGAACCAGCCGATCGTGGGGATGACCCCGACGCCCAGCGGCGCCGGCTACTGGCTGGTGGCCTCCGACGGAGGAATCTTCGCCTTCGGGACGGCCGGCTTCTTCGGCTCGACCGGTGCCATGCACCTCAACGCTCCCATCGTGGGCATGGACAGCCCGGACGCCGGCGGCTACTGGCTGGTGGCCTCCGACGGAGGCATCTTCGCCTTCGGTGACGCCGGATACTTCGGCTCGACCGGTGCCATGCACCTCAACGCACCGATCGTGGGCGTCAAGGCCACGCCGAGCGGCGGCGGCTACTGGCTGGCGGCCTCCGACGGAGGCATCTTCGCCTTCGGCAACGCCACCTTCGACGGATCCGAGGGCGGATCCCACCTCAACCGGCCCATCGTCGGCATCGGGTAGCAGGGCGTCCCACCGACCGTCATCCCCCGACCGGTCCCCCGGGCCGTTCGCCGACCCTGGGTAACATCGCCGGGTGAGCGACCGTCCCCTCAACTGCCTGTGCCAGACCGACGCCTGGGACGACCCCGACTGGCGGGCCGTCGGCCGGCTGTTGGCCCTGCCCCAGGACGAGGGATGGCTGCACCGGAAGGTGTTCGAGTGGGTCCAGTGCGTCTACGGGCTCGAGCGGCTGGGTGTGCTGGGACCCGACGCCACGGCCCTCGGGGTGGGCGCCGGTCACGAGTGCGTCCTCTACTACCTGGCCAATCGGACCCGGCTGACCGTCGGCACCGACCTCTACGGCGGGGCCTTCGCCGGGAGCATCGCCGCCGAGGCCGATCCGGCCTTCCTCACCGACCCCGCCCGGTTCGCACCGTTCCTCTACCGACGTGACCACCTGTCCGGCCTCCCCGCCGACGGCCTGGCTCTGCCGTTCACGGCGGCCAGCTTCGACGTCGTCTACTCTCTCAGCTCCATCGAGCACTTCGGGGGGCACGACAAGGCAGCCCAGTCGATGCGCGAGATGGCCCGGGTGCTGAAGCCCGGAGGGGTCGCCTGCGTGGCCACCGAATTCATCATGGAGGGTGGTCAGCACGGCGAATACTTCACCGCCGAGGACCTCCACCACTGGGTCGTGGCGGCCTCCTCCGAGCTGGAGCTGGTGGAGCCGATCGACCTCACCGCTCCGGAGCGGCGGTTCATGGAGGATCCGGTCCACCTCCCCGACGACCCGCTGCACACCCCGCACGTCGTCCTGGCCATCGCCGGGTGGCGTTTCACTTCGATCGTGCTGTTCTTCACCAAGCGCCGCCCCGACCCGGCCAGCTGGTCGTCACGGGCTCGGCGGCTGCTCCGCACCTGAGGGGCCGAGGCTCCCGGCGGGGGTGGTCGCCGGAGGCTGTGGTGTTCCCGACCGGCCCGGCGCCGGCCGGTCCGTCCCGGTGTCCCGGGCGGGCCCCCTGGGTACCGGTCGCATACGCCCGAGGACACCGAGGGTCAACAGGATCCAGACCCCGAGGCGGACCTGGGTGAATCCCTCCACCGTGTGTCGGGTGACCTCCTGCGCGTCGCCGTGCCAGGCCACCAGCATGGCGGCGACTCCGACCAACGTCAGGACGCCCACCATGCACCAGGGCCGGCTCCTCCACGCCTCGGCCACGATCCCGAGGTAGAGGGCAAGGGCGGAGAGGACCGTCAATCCCAACAGCGGTGGCCACAGCACCGCGGTCAGGGGGGAGGGCAGGGCGTGGGTCGGGGCGTAGAAGTCGAGCTCGCCCTGCGCGAAGTTGAAGGCCCGCTCGGGCCGCTGGAGAGGTTCGCCCAGGACATAGCCGGGGTGGGTGACCAGCCACAGGAGGTAGGTCCCCCCGGCGTCGGTGCGCATCCACCGCTCGAGGGGGTGGAACGCGGCGTCCCCGGCGGAGATGAACACCATCTTGGCTGCGTCGGGGGGTACCGGTGTCTCCCGGGACCGCTGGTCGATCTGCCGCGCCTCGGGCATGCCGTGGGCGGCGAACCAGGCCACCCTGTCGGGGAAGGGGAACACCCGCGCGTAGAGGACGTCGGCGGTGTCGGGGGTGGTCCGGTGCGAGGCGAGGGTGCCCCACTCAGCGACGACCACCGCGCCGAGGAGGCACACGGACAGCACGCCGGCCCGAACCGCCGTCTTCCGGCTGGCCCGGAGGCGGGCGAGGGCGAAGATCCCGGCGGCCAGGGCCAGCATCCCCACCGTCCAGACCTGGGCGTCCCGGGTGGCGGCGAAGGCCAGGCCGGCGGCTGTGGTGGCCGCCACCCGGGGCCAGGTCGCCCGGCGGGACGTCCAGATGAAGCCGGCGAAGACCAGGGCCAGGAGACTCATCGAGAGGGATTCGGAGAGTTCCGACCGATTCCACAGGCTGACCGGCAGGGTACTGGCGAACCCCAGGATCACGAAGATGGCGGTCACCCGGCGCCAACCCGGGTCCACCAGCCGGCCCACGGTCCAGGCCAGCACCCCCCAGCACATCGCGCCCACGACCGCTTGGGCCGTGATCACTGAGGACGGGCTGCCCACCGCCTTGATCACGAGTGCGGTGAGCGGCGGGCGGGCACCCAACCACACGGCCCGGGACCAGAGCGGCCGCTGGGCCATGGATGCATAGATCCTCGAGTCGTTCCAGATCAGGGCCGGACCCAACCGGGCCTGGACCACCAGGTAGATGGCAAAGGCGCACCAGCCCACGGCGGCCACCGCCGACGGGGCACTCACCGGGCGCCGGAGCTGCCGCCACCAGCCCTCGGACGTCCGCTCCCCGGGGTCGCCGGCGCCCGGCGCCGCGGGTGGCGGAGGGCGACCCTGGGAGCCGACCGGGGTGGTCGCCCCCACCGGGTCGGGGTCGTGCTCAGCCAATGGTCGCAGGGGCGCTCACCGGGATGCCATCCCGGCCGGTCGCCCGGCTCACCGATCGAGCGCCAACGGGAACCCACCGTGGCGGCCGACGTCGGCCGCGCCCATGGCAGGCCAGACGGGGATCATGTTGTGGAGGGGGTGATCGGGACGCCGCGGGTGCTCATGTAGAGGTGAAGGTACTCGCTGTTGGCCCGTCGGCCCAGTTGGCCGGTCGGCACGGGCCGGACCAGGTCCAGGTGGCTCCGTGGAACGGTCGGCTCGGGCCTGCCGGGACCCGACCTACTCGTCGACGGAGTAGCCGCCGGTGACGCCGTGCTTGTCCGGTAGTGACTCCACCAGGCGGCTCACTGACCCGTAGTCGCCGTCCCGCCACGCCTCGGCGATGGTCCGGTCGTCGAGCTCGCGGTGCCGGGTGAAATTCCACCACCGTGTGACGTCGCTGTCGTCGTACCCCTTGTTGGCCAGGATGATGTTGAGACGGGTGGCCTCCCAGGCCACCTCGTCCGGGCTCATCTCTCCGCTCGGCGGTCCCGCCGGCCGGACCCGTTCGGGGTCGCGTTCCATCTCGTAGGCGATCTCGCGGTCGAGGTCGCGGGAGACGTGCCCCCGGATGGTCTTGAGCGATCCCCCGGTCAGCGCCACGCGGTCGATCACCCGTCGTTCCCGCTCGGCCTCCAGGCTGCGGGACCACAGGCGTTGGGCCGTGGCGTCCACATCACCGGCGGTCACCCGGAGGCGCAGCCGCCGCTCGATGCGCTCCGCGGTCTTCTGGGGCGCGGCCGGTGGAATGTCGGTCTCCCGCCGTCCCCGCGGCTCGCGGGCGTCGGGTTCCGAGACCCGCCGGTCACCTCGACGCCGATCGGGCACCTCGCCGGGAGGTGTGGAGCGGGAGGGTGCATCGATCAGTTCGCCGGCCAGCGGTCCGCCCGCTCCCGGGGGGGTGGGGGCCCCGACCGGGGTCGGAGCCGCCGCCCGGGGGATGGCCGGGGAGGCGTAGCTCTCCGGGGGGAAGATGTCCCCGGTGGTGCCGGCGATGGCGGCCCCCAGATAGGCCGCGGTCCACTCGCTCTCGCCCACCAGCACCGACGGGGCGCCGGTGGCCGTCAGGCGGGCCACCGGTACGTCCAGGCAGGCGGCCACCACGATGGCCTCGGTGAACCCGAGCCGCCGGTTGGTGGTCTCCACCTGGGCCACCGTCTCACGGGTCCAGGCGATCCCCCGCAGGAGCATCTCGTCGGCGAGGGCCTGCTGGGTCAGGTTGGCCTTGGACCTCAGGGCTGCCACATTGCGCCGCACGATGTCCTCGATACCTTTGGTCGGGTCACCGTTCATCCCGGCATCGTAGCGCCTTTTTGTTAGAAATTTGAACATTTCCACCTGACCAGGTCGGAAAGTTCTTGCGTTTGAACAGGGATTTCAGTCCAAAGGTCCGTTCGACACCACGACGACACTCTGAACAGTTGGGCTCGGGCAGTGCCACTCGGGACCGGCCCGGCCGGGCCGGAGGGCCGACATCGGAGACAACGCGGCCGCCGCGGTGGGTCGGTCCGGACGCCGAATCTGACCCCCTGGTCCCGGGGCCCCGATCGGCCGGACCACGACCGTGGACTCGCCGGGTCCGACCCCCCGGGCCTGCGACCGCGGGCCGGAACCGGCCGAGGGCAAAGCCCGGTGAACTGCCACGACGGAGCGGGCGGTCCGGACTGGCACCGCCTGGGGGCACCTGGTGGCTCGCACGGCGATTGGCGGCTGTTCCACTCCTCCCATGATGGCCGGTCCCCGGGTGGAGCTGGGGGACCCGGCTCCGACCCGGGGACCCTCTCCCCATCTCCGCTTTTTCCAATTCCCGCTACAGCTCGAGCGTGCTCATTCCGATCACAGGAGTGAGGGTTAGCAACAAAAAGGGGCAGGAACGAACTTGACGATCGACCCGTTTCATGTGCGTAGGTTCAGCGAGTGGTCGGATGCCGACTTCGATCTGGAGGACCTGGAGTTGCCCGCCGAGCCTCAGTGGAGCCGCTGTGGTGCCGTGCACTGCATCGACCGGGGACCCTGGATCGGGACCCTGGTCTGCTGCATCAGGCGCAGTGGCCACGAGGACGGCCACTCCATGTCCCTGGGCGACGAGGGCGCACCCGACTACTGGCGCGAGACCTGGCTGTAGTCCCGATCGGGAACTCCCGAGCATCTGGATCCACCGGTCGCCCTGCGGCCGCGGCGGCCGGCGCCCGGAGCCCGCAGGACGGGCGAGTCACCGACGGCAGTGAACTTCGGCACTCAAGGTTGCGCCCCACCCAGCTCGAGCACCACCGCTCCGTCGGCCGGAAGTGTCCCCGGAAAGGGGAGTCCCTCCGCCGCGACCTCGGTGGCGAGCGTGACCGGCCGCTCGGCCAACCGCGTCCCGTCGGGTCCGGTGAGCGCCACCGTGTCGCCGGTCATGTTGATGGCGATCACCCACGACTCGGCGCCGCGGGTCCGGGCGTAGCCCAGTACTCCCTCGCCCAGGTCCAGGAGCGAGAAGTCGCCGAGCGTGAGGGCGTCGGATCGGTGGCGGAGGGCCAGGAGCCGGCGGTACAGGTGGAGGATCGAAGAGGGGTCGTCCTCGAGGTCGCGCCGGTTCCGGCGTTCCGCATCGGGCGGGAACGGCAGCCACACCTCGGCGCCTGGACCGGTGGGCCAGCCGTGGTCAGGGCCCCCGTCCCACGGCACCGGTGACCGGCAGCCGTCCCGTCCCCCAGGATCCACTCGCCGGTCGGGCGGAACCACGCCGTCGAGCAGGCCGAGCTCCTCGCCCTGGTACAGGAAGGGGGTGCCCCGCAGGGTGAGGAGGAGTACCGCGGCCGCCCGGGCCCGGGCCTCACTCCGACGGGCGGTGACCTCCGCGTCCTCTCCCCGCCGGGTGGCGGCCCGGTCGTAGCGGGTGCGGTGGCGGGGATTGTCGTGGTTGGAGAGGACCCAGGTGGGCCAGGCGTCCCGCGGGGCCAGCGCGGCCACGGTCTGCTCGATGCACTCGGTCCACGCGCCCGGTTGCCACCGCGCGAAGAGAGGAGGGAAGTTGAACGCCAGATGGAGCTCGTCGCCGTGCCCGTAATAGGAGGCCACGGCCTCGGTGCTGAGCAGGTAGACCTCACCCACGATGACCCGTTCCCCTGGATAGCCGTCGAGCAGCTCCCGCAGGGCCCGGAGCCGCTGGTGGGTGACCGGGACGTCGTTCAGGGCGCTGTGGGGGATACCGGCCACCGGGGGCGGGTCGTCCGGTAGATCGGGGTCCTTGCCGATGCAGTGGATCACATCGGCGCGGACCCCGTCGACACCCCGGTCCAGCCAGAAGCGGAGCACGCCGTGCATGGCCTCGACCACGGCGGGCTGGTCCCAGTTGAGGTCGGGTTGGGCCCGATCGAACAGGTGGAGGTACCACTGGTCGGTCGCCTGGTCGAAGGTCCAGGCCGGCGCGGTGAGGTCGAACGATGCCACCCAGTTGTTGGGCGGCGAGTCGTCCGGGGCGCGGTCCCGCCACACGTACCACTCCCGGTGGGTGCTGTCCCGTCCCGATGCGGCATCCACGAACCACGGGTGCTGGTCCGAGGTGTGGTTGGGGACCCAGTCGATGATCACCTTCAGTCCGACCGAGTGGGCCTCCTCCACCAGGCGGTCGAATTCGTCGAGGGTGCCGAAGAGCGGGTCGACGTCGCAGTAGTCGCTCACGTCGTAGCCGAAGTCGACCATGGGCGACCGGTAGAAGGGCGAGACCCACAAGGCATCGACCCCCAACCACACCAGGTCGGCCAGGTGCGACCGGATGCCGCCGAGGTCGCCGACCCCGTCGCCGTCGGAGTCGGCGAAGGAGCGGGGGTAGATCTGGTAGAAGACGGCCGATTGCCACCAGGGCCGCTCCGAGTCGGGCCATCCGGCCTTCGGCGCCGTCCCCTCCGGCGGGCTGGTCACCGACCGATCCCGGGTCCCCGTCGGCGACCGCTCACGCTTCGGCCCGCTGCTTGACCCGGGCCAGGGTGGCCTCCATGTTGGCCCGGTTCAAGCTGTCGGCGTTCCTGGTACCCCGGACCAGCGGGCCGGTCAGCCGCAGCAGGGGGCCTCGGTGGTCCTCGAACCGCTCGGTGACCACACTCTTCCCCTCCTCGGCGCCCGGCTCCACCCGGTACGACCACCGGGCCACCGGCAGGGGTCCGAAGGCCACGTCCCAGGCGATCTCCGATCCGGGCTCGTAGCGGACGACCGTGCAGCTGGTGCTCCAGCGACGCCAACCGGAGCGGTTCCGGCCGCGGAACCGGGCCCCGAGGGCCGGACCGGTCGACGTCCCCACCCACTCCATGTCCACGCACTCGGCGGTGAGGGCCCTCATGCCGATCGGATCGCCCACCACCCCCCACACCTGGTCAGGGGGCGCTTCAACGGTCAGGGAGACGTCGACGGGGGACATGGATGAGGACGCTACCAATGCCACGGCCAGGGCGACCGACCGGGCCGTACGGCGGAACTGCGGACCGTTACAGTTCACGATCCAACCTGCCGAAGATCCCCTAAGTCGGTGTCCGCGATCAAAAAGGGGTTGGGCCGCCATGGTGGATAGGCGAATGAGTGAGGAAGGGTCGTTCCTGGCTGACGGACTGGCGGGGAGCACGCCCCCTGAGGTGTTCGCCACCGGACGTGTGTGCGCCGCCGAGGACTGCACGGTCAAGCTCTCCCGTTACAACAGCACCGAGTGGTGTGCGCTCCACGAGAGCCCGGCGTCCACCCAGCGGCCCTACGACACCTCCACCCGCCAACGGCGCCGGACGCGCAGAACCACACCGCGCAAGGAGAAGGTCAACGGTCAGGCTCAGCCCCAGCCGTCGACCAGCCCCACTGCGGCGTAGTTCCGACCCCCTCCGGTCCAACCGTTCCCGCCGGAACGCCGGACGCCCCCCTCCGTCAGCTCCTGGGTGCCCCGTCGGTACACTGCGGCCATGCCGAGCGAAACGGGGAAGCCATGACGCGTCACCTCGAGGGAACAGTGGCCCTGGTTACGGGAGCGTCCAGCGGCATCGGCGAGGCCACCGCCGTCGCCCTGGCCGCGAAGGGAGCCACCGTGAGCATCGCCGCCAGGCGCCGGGACCGCCTGGAGCAGGTGGCCGAACGGATCGACGGCGACGTGCTGGTGGTGGAGACCGACATCACCGACGAGGCGGCAGCCCGGGCTCTGGTGGAGGCCACCGTGTCCGAGTTCGGCCGGCTGGACATCGTCATCAACAACGCCGGGGTCATGCTGCTCGGGCCGATCATCGACGCTCCGGTGGAGGAGTGGCGACGGATGATCGAGCTCAATCTGCTGGGCCTGCTCTACACCACCCACGCTGCCCTCCCGCACCTCCTGGCGGCGGCGGACCAGGAGCCCCGGCGGGTAGCCGACCTCGTGAACATCAGCTCGGTGGCGGGGCGGTTCGCCCGCGCCGGAAGCGGTGTCTACAACGCCACCAAGTTCGGTGTGGGGGCGTTCTCGGAAGCCCTCCGCCAGGAGGTCACCCGCCGCCACGTCCGGGTCAGCCTGATCGAGCCCGGCGCCACCCGGACCGAGTTGGCCAGCCACAACCGGCCCGAGATCCTGGAGACCATCGGCGCCAACTTCGGGCAGACCGAGCTCATGCAGGCCGAGGACATCGCCGAGTCGATCACCTTCATGGTGACCCGTCCCCGCCGCGTGGTCGTCAACGAAGTGCTGATCCGTCCCACCGAACAGGAACGCTGAGTGGCCGTCGGGGGCTACCCGCCACCCGGCCACTTCCTCGGTGATCTTGGATTCCGGACCGAGGTGCTCTCCGACACCCGTGCCGTGGCCCGCACCCGGGTGGGCCCGTTCGTCACCGGGGCCGACGGGGGGGCACGGATCGGGGTCCTGGCCACGCTGGTGGACGTGGTGGGCGGTCTCCTGGGGGTGCGGATCCTGCGGCCGGACTGGATGGCCACCGCCGATCTCACCCTCCAGCTGGTCCGGCCGGCCGTGGGTCCAGAGGTAGAGGCCCGGGCCGAGCTGGTGCGCCGCGGCAACACCACCATGGTCATCGAGGCACTCGTGGTCAACGTGCGCGAGGACGGCACCGAGGTGCTGGACGGACACGGGGCCTCGGCCCCGGTGGCCTGGTCGACGCTCACCTTCGCCGTCCTTCCCGGAGGCAATCGGAACGCCACGGAGACCCTGCCTTTCGACTTGCCCACCACCTTCGACATCGACGGCGGCGGGCTGGCCCGGCCGCTGGTGGAGACGATGGGGATGTCGGTCCCGGGTGGAGTGGACGGTGGGGTCTCGCTTCCGGTTCACCCCTACTTGCACAACTCCATCGGGGCGGTGCAGGGAGGAGCCATGGCCCTCCTGGGGGAGGTGGCCGCCGCCGAGGCCCTGGCCGCGGCCGTCGGCCGTCCGGTGGCGTCCGTGGTGGTCACCGACCTGCAGGTGGCCTACCTGACCCTGGGCCGGGTGGGGCCCATCGTGACCCGGGCCACCGTGCTGGACACGGCGTCCGGGTCAGGGGGCGGTGGTGCTCCCGTCCCGGTGAGCGGCAGCGCGGTGGTGGAGCTGCTGGACTCGGGGGCCGACGACCGCCTCACCACGGTGGTCAACGCCCGGGGGATGCCGGCTGAGCTCTTCGCGGTGGTCCAGTCGCCGCCGGCGGGTCCGGACCCATCGGTCCCGACGGTCGGTTCGGACATGGGGGCGCGGTGAGCGGGGTCAGACCGACCGGTCCGGTCGACGCCCGTCATTACATGAGCGAGTACTTCCGGCTGGAGCGCTGGGAGATCCCCCCGCCGGACGGGGACGGGCAGTTCTCGGAGTTCGCGGGGCGGATGCCGCTGGACGACCATCACCGCGGGTCGGGTGGCGGGATGCGCACCGGGGCCCTGCTCACCAACATCGACTCGGTGGGGGGCTTCCTGGCCGGGCTGTCGGTGCTGCCCCGCTGGATCGTGACCACCAGCCTGATGTGCACGGTGACTCGGCTCGACCACCGCGGCCCCCTTCGGGTCCACGGGCGGGTCCTCCGCCGCGGGCGCAACTCGGTGGTGGTCGGCCTGGACGTGGTCGACGAGGGGCGGGCCGCCGTGTTGGTGGCGGCCTCGACCGCCACCTTCTCCGTCCTCGACCCGGGGGAGATGAATGTCGGCTTCGAGCGACCGGCAGTGGTGCCCATGCCACCGCCCACCGTCGATGCCCCCCCTCCCGAGGAGTTCTTCCGGATCGAGCCCGGGGCCGGTACCGTCACCCGGCTCGAGCTGGCGGACCACCTCCGCAACCCCTGGGGGATCCTCCACGGCGGTGCGGTGGCCGTTCTCGCCGATGTGGCGGCCTGCCGGGCCGCGGCCGGAGTGGACCAGGCGGGCGGACCCCCGGGAGCGGCCCCTGGCTCGGCGTCGGCCGTGGCCGGAGTGGCGGCCGCCGACACCGTGCTCCACTTCCTGCGACCGGTTCGGATCGGACCGGTCGAGGCCCGCTGCCGGGTCCTCGGAGGTCCTCCCGGCCGGACCCTGGTGCGAGTGGCGATCCACGACGTGGGGTCGCACGACCGGATGGTGGCCCTGGCCTCGGTGGTGGTGCTGGCCGTCTGAGTCGCCTGGACCCCTGCCCGATGGCCCGCCACGGGCGTGCCCGGACGAGGGAAGCAGGTCGTCCCGACCCGGACACAGGGTTGACATAGCCTGTTAATTAGGGTTACCTAACATTTGGACTATGCGATCGTACCCCGGGGCACCACGATGATTCCGACCTTCGTCATCTTCCTGCGGGAGGGGGTCGAGGCCAGCATGATCGTGGCCATCCTTTTGGCCTACCTGGACAAGATCGGCCAACGCCGCCACTTCCGGGACGTCTTCATCGGCGTGGGCGCGGCCCTTGTCCTCATGGTGGGGGGAGGCGTCACCGCCTACCTGGTGATCGAGCAGTACGACGGCTCGACGGTTCAGACGGTGTTCGAGACCGTCACCTACCTGGTGGCGGCCTGCGTGCTCACGTACATGACCTTCTGGATGCAGTCCCACAGCCGAACCATGTCGGCCGAGCTCCAGCGGCGGTCGGAGGAGGCCCTGAACGGCAGGGCCCGTTTCGGGCTGGGCCTCCTGGCCTTCCAGGCCGTCGGCCGCGAGGGGCTGGAGACGATGGTCTTCACCCTGGCCATCGTGTTCGCCTCGTCGAACCAGGCCGCCACGTCTTCCCACGGTCGGGGCCTCCTGTTCGGCGCCCTGTTGGGACTGGGGGTGGCCATGGCGGTGGCGTATGTGATCTTCAAGCTGGGCCGGCGACTCAACCTGGTCCTCTTCTTCCGGATCATCGGTGTGGTGCTCATGGTCTTCGCCGCCGGCCTCCTGGCCGATGCGGTCGAGAACATGCAGGAGTTGGGCTGGCTCCCGTTCCTCGGCCACCCCCTCTGGAACACGAGCGCCTTCCTCAGTGAGGACAGCTCCCTCGGGGACGTGTTCCACAGTCTCCTGGGGTACGCCGACCATCCGACGGTGCTGCAGGCGGCCGTGTGGGTGACCTTCGTGGCGGTGACGGCCACGTTGTTCATCCGGATCGGCCGTCGGGGTCGGCCGTCCGCCGCCTCGACCCCTGGCGGGACGCCGCTCAGCGCCGTCGGCACCGCCTCGGCGTCCGAACCCGTCGGGGACTCGGCCAAGACCGGTTCCTGATCGACCCCGGCGCCCGCGGGCTGGCGCCTGGCGGCCTCGATCTCCCGTGGCCAGCGGCCTCGACCTCCCGTGGCCAGGGGTACGCTCGACCTCACCCCCGAGGCCACCGCGTCCGGCACGGCGCCCGACCTCCGGGGTGAGGAGACCGACCCCGGGGACCGCCCATGCGCGCAGGATCGACGACCCCGTCCATGCACGGACGGACCGTGGTGATCACCGGCGCCAACTCGGGAGTGGGCAAGGCCACGGCCACGGCGCTGGCCGCCGCCGGTGCGGACACCGTGATCACCGCCCGGCACCCGGATCGTGGTCGAGCGGCCCTGGCCGACATCCGTCGGACCAGCGGATCGGACCGGGTGGACCTGGTGGTATTCGACTTGGCCGACCTGGCCTCGGTCCGTCGGGGAGCGGAGCAGATCCTGGACCGGTGTCCGACGATCGATGTGCTGATCAACAACGCCGGTTTGGTCCAGTCGCGAGCGCGGCGAGACGGTCGACGGGTTCGAGACCACCTTCGGGGTCAACCACCTGGGCCCGTTCCTCCTCACCCAGCTGCTGACCGACCGCCTCATCGAGTCCGCTCCCGCCCGGGTGGTCAACGTGGCCTCCACCGCACACCAAGGGGCCCGTCGTGGCCTCGACTTCGATGATCTCCAGTCCAGCCGCCACTACCGGGGGATGCGGGCCTACAGCCGCTCCAAGCTGGCCAACATCCTGTTCACCTCGGAGCTGGCCCGCCGGCTGTCCGACACCGGGGTCACCGCCAATTCGCTCCATCCGGGCACGGTGGCCTCCGGTTTCGCACGGGACGACGATGCCAGGGGCTTTCTGGCCTTCGGTGTGAGGGTGATCAAGCCGTTCATCCTGACCCCGGAGAAGGGCGCCCGCACCTCGGTGTACCTGGCCTCGTCCCCGGAGGTGGACGACGTCAGCGGGCGGTATTTCGTCAAATGTCGGCCCCGGACCCCCTCGCCGGCGGCGCAAGACCAGGCGGCCGCCACGCTCCTATGGTCGGTCAGCGAGGAGCTCGTCGGGCGGGCCGGCGCCGGGGCCCACTGAGCTGCGGGCAATCTGAGCGATCGGCCGGCGTATCGACACGGGCCGGCCGACGAGGGTGCCGTCGACTCCAACCGGGAACCGTCCGCGCCCCCCGCGAATGGCGGCCCTAGTGTCTTCCTCCAGTGGCGGCGCGCCCGAACGGTCCGTCACCCGTCGGGGAGGTTGCCGTGTCGAACCCAGAAATGAGCGTCACGCCGGGGGAGCGGGACTTCCTCCGCCTGGTTGGAAAGTCGTGGGGGTGGGTCCTGTTCTTCGGGATCGCGACCCTCATCTTGGGGGTGCTGGTGGTGTGGAGGCCCAAGGACACCATCTACGCCTTCGCCATCCTGCTCGGCATCTGGCTGTTCGTGGCCGGCCTGTTCAGGATCGTGATGGCCATCGCAGACCACGAGGACAGCGGTGGCACCCGATGGATGCTGGCCGTCCTCGGCCTGCTGTCGGTGATCATCGGCATCCTGTTCCTACGTCATACCGAGGAGACGGTCACCACCCTGGCCTTCCTCATCGGGCTGTTCTGGGTGGTGGGCGGGATCATCGAGTTCTTCACCGCCTACAGCGACCACGGGTCCGGGGCCCGCGGCTTCCGGATCGCCATGGGTGTACTGGCCTTCGCCGCCGGCGTGGTGACCCTGGTCTGGCCGCACGTGACGCTGGGCGTACTGGCCGTGCTCATGGGGATCTGGCTCATCCTCTACGGCGTGCTGGAGATCGCCCTGTCGCTCCAGCTCCGCCATCTGGCCGACGTGTAGCGGACGGCCGGGCGCGTCAGCCGTAGGGTCCGGCCATCCCCACGATCGGTTTGTTGAGGGCGATCGAGCCGGCCGAACCGAAGAACGGGGCGTTGCCGTAGGCGAAGATGCCTCCGTCGCTGGCCACCAGCCAATACCCGCCCCCGTCCGGGGTAGCGGCCATCCCCACGATGGGCTTGTTCAGCTTGATGCTCCCGGCTGAACCGTAGAAGTTGGCGTTGCCGTAGTTGAAGATGCCTCCGTCGCTGGCCACCAGCCAGTAGCCCCCACCGTCCTGGGTGGCGGCCATCCCCACGATGGGCTGGTTCAGCGGTGAGCCGCCGTGGGAGCCGTTGAAGGCGGCGTCGCCGTAGGTGAAGATGCCGCCGTCGCTGGCCACCAGCCAGTACCCCCCGCCGTCGGGTGTGGCGGCCATCCCCACGACGGGCTGGTTGAGCGGCGAGCCACCGTGCCCTCCGAAGAACTTCGCGTCGCCGTAATTGAAGATGCCCCCGTCGCTGGCCACCAGCCAGTACCCCCCGCCGTCCGGCGTGGCGGCCATCCCCACGACCGGCTTGTTCAACTTGATCGACCCGGCCGAACCGTGAAAGCCGGCGTCACCGAAGTTGAAGACGCCGCCGTCACCGGCCACCAACCAGTAGCCGAGACCGTCCGGCGATCCGGCCATACCCACGATCGGGCTGTTGAGGTGGAGGCTGCCCGTCGAGCCGAAGAAGCCCGATCCGCCGTAGTTGAAGATCCCGCCGTCGGACGCCGCCAGCGTGTAACCGGTCGACGGGACGAACAGTACGTTGTCCGGCCCGGACAGGGTCGTACTGGCTCCCGACAGGCTGGAGACGGCGGTGGGGGTGCCGGAGGCAGCCAGTTGGGCCGGTGAGAACTCGGCGACCGAGTTGCCCTGGAAGTTGGCCACCCAGAGGTTCCCGAACGGGTCGAACGTGAGGCCGTCGGGGTTGCTGATGCTGGTGCCGTCGCTGGCGAGGGTGACGGCCGGCACCGGTGCGCCGCTCGAAGCGAGCTGGGCCGGGGTGAACGCGACGACGCTACCGGGTGCCATCTCGTTGGCCACCCAGAGTCGGCCCGAGCGATCGAAGGCCAGGGAATGGGGGATGTTGATGCTGCCGGCCGTGGCCGCAAGTGTCACCACCGGCGTCGGCGATCCGCTGGTGTTGAGCTGGCCGCGCCCGTAGCTCACGATCGTGTTGCTGGTGTCGTTGCCGACCCAGGCGTTGCCGGATGCGTCGATGGCGAGTGATGCCGGTCCGCTCAGTGCCGGTCCGGTGATGGTCACGGCAGGGGTCGGTGCTCCCGAAGCGGCCAGCTGGCTGGGCGTGAACTCGACCAGGCTCGGGGCCACCCCGGAGTTCACGACCCAGAGGTCACCGGATCGGTCGAAGACCAGGGAACTGGGCTGCACGATGCTCGGCGTGGCGTCGGCGGAGAGGACGACCGCCGGGTTCGGGCTGCCGCCCGCCGCCAGCTCGGCCTGGGTGAACTCGATGACGGTGTTGTTTCCGTTGTTCGCCACCCAAACGTCTCCGCCGTGGTCCATGGCCGCAGAGAAGGGGCCGCTGAGGGTGGAGGTCGGGCCGGAGACCGTGCTGGTCGGGGCGACGTTGCCGGTGGCGCCGGGGGCGAACGACAGGAGGGACGACGTGATGTCGTTGAGCACGTACATGGTGTTGGGGGGGGTCACGGATGCCGCGGCGTGCGGTGATGCCGCCGAGACATCCGACGTCGCCAGGATGATCGGCGCCACCAGGATGCCCAGCGTCAGGGTCACCGCTCCGAACAGGGAGAGACCGGGTCGGAAGCGCCTCGGCCTGCTCGTGCCTTGAACTGCCGCAATCCGACGTGCCGCGTGGTCCATCGATCAATTCTCCCGCGATCGGGCCCCCGCAGGGCACATCGTGGCATGAGTCGGAGCGCCTGTCGACGAGGTTTCCGTGTCATCCCCCGGCGAGGTTGGCTCGCGGACTACCTGGGCCGGAGGGCCTCCCGTAAAGCCACCGCCGCCTTGGCCTCCCGGACCTGCCCGGCGGTGAGCGGCGGGTGGCGGAGGGGCGTCCCGTCGGGCGCCAGCGAGGTGACCAGGAGATCCAGGTGTCGGAGCCAGGCGTCCGGGGAGACCGTGGCCGTCGCCTCGATCACCCCCCGCAACGACCAGAACAGCACCACCACGTCCTCGTACACCAGGTCGGCGCGGACCGCCCCGGCGTCCTGGGCCCGGGTCAACAGGGCGCGACCGGCTGTCTCGATCCGGTCGCGTACGTCCCCAGGGTTGTCGTTCCACAGGCGGGTCAGGCAGCCGACGTGTTCGAACTGGAGCCACCCGACGGCGCGCAGGTACTCGACGAACCCCTCGGCGGGCGACTCGTTCTCGAGGGCGGCGGTGGCGGCCGAAAGTACCGCCTCGAGGACCTCGGAGACCACTGCCTCGATGAGCAGCTCCTTGGTGGGGAACCGCCGGTACAGGGTGCCGACGCCGACGCCGGCCCGCTGGGCGATGACCTCGACCCCGATATCCACGCCTTCCTCGTCGAAGGCCGCCCGGGCGGCCGCGAGGATCTTGTCACGGTTGCGCGCCGCGTCGCGACGTAGCGCGGGGACGCCGGGATCGGGGCCGGTGCTCTCGACTGGGGGCCCGGCTGAAGGGGGGTGTAGGTGGGTGGGCGTGGTGGTCATCCTTCCGCAATGGTGCCCCCGGGCACCAGCGCCAATTCGGCATGTTCGATGTGGACCTGGTGCGCCTGGTCCTCGCCGGCCGGGGTCTTGGCCGACGTCGGGATGAGCAGGGCGGCCACGATGGCCACCGCGGTCACGGCGGCCAGGAAGGCGAAGCCGTTCCGGTAACCCGTCTCGGCGGGCAAGCCGCTCTGCAGGAGGGTGGAGGTCACGATGCTGGACATGACGCCCGCCCCGATGGCGCCGCCGATGGTCCGGATGTTGGCATTCATCCCGCTGGCCACTCCGGTCTGTGCCGGCGGCACGGCCTGGACGATGAGATTGGACATGGCGGCGAAGGCGAGGCCGATTCCCACGCCGAGGAGGGCGCTGGAGGCGTAGATCTCCCACGGGTGGGTGTGCGCGAAGGCCAGCACCAGATAGCCGCCACAGGAGAAGACCGACCCGATCACCACCGCGGACTTCGAGCCGATGGCCGCGGCGATCCGGCCGGACAGCATGCCCACCACGAACATGGCCACGGTGAGGGGGAGGAGGTAGACGCCCGACTGGATGATGCTGGCCCCGAAGCCGTAGCCGGACGATTTCGGGGTCTGGAGGAACTCGGGGATGAAGCCGATGGCCGAGTACATGCCCACGCCGAGGAGCAGGGCCACCAGGTTGTTGGTCCACACCGCCGGGACCCGCATCATCCGCATGTCGACCAGTGGCTCCCGCGACCGGTACTCCACCACCACCCAGGCCACCCCGATGATCAGGGCCGCGGCGAACAGGCCCAGGACCCGCGGCGAGCCCCAACCCCATGTGGGCGCCTCGCTCACGCCGATCAGGAGCGCCACCAACCAACCCGAGAGCAGGACGGCACCCCACCAGCTGATCTTGCCGGGGGTGCGGACCGGCGACTCGGGGACGAAGAAATGGGCGCACACCGCGGCGGTGAGCGAGATGATCAGCGGGATCCAGAAGAGCCAGTGATAGTCGAGGTGGCTGACGATCGGGCCGGCCAGGACAATGCCGGCCCCGCCGCCGACCGCGGCCATGGCGGCCACGATGCCCACGCCGGTCGGCACCTTCGAGGCCGGGAACTCGTCCCGGATGATGCCGAATGCCAGGGGCAGGACCGCTCCGCCGATGCCCTGGATCGCCCGGGCCACGATGAGGACCCCGATCGACTGAGCCAGCCCGGCGATGACGGTGCCGGTGGCCAGGGCCAACAGGGTGACCACGAGCATCCGCTCTTTGCCCACGATGTCACCCACCCGGCCGAGGATGGGCGTGAAGATGGAGGCTGACAGCAGGAACACCGTGAGCAGCCAAGTCACCGTGCCCTGGGAGGTGTGCAGATCGTGTTGGAAGGTGGACAGCACCGGGACCACCAGGGACTGCAGTAGGGAGTAGGCCGTGACCGCCAGGAGGAGCACGACGAAGGTGGCCTTGTAGCTGGCTCGTTCGAGGGGTGGGGTCACGGGACTCCTGTCCGGGGTGGGCGGCACGATGTCCGACCGGGTGCCACCCCGGCCGAGGCTCGTGGCGAGAAGGGGCCGACCCCGCCAGGCGTGTTACGGAGTAGGCGCTCCGCTTACCGTAGCACAAGTGGAATATAGGTTCCACTTGTCTGGACAGCGGGATGACGAGTGGGAGTGGTGGGGAGACGGGAGGGAATGGTGGTCAGAGGGGCTCGCCTTCCCCCAGTTCCGAGGTCACTTCGGCGATGGCCTCGGCTTCGGCCTGTTCCGAGAGGGGCTGCCCGCCGCCGTCGTCCCGCCACAACTCGGGCACCCGCCACAGCAGCACGCCCACGCCCACCACGCAGGCCAGCCCCCCGGACCACACGGCGAACTGTGGGCCGCCGATGGCGGCGGCCAGCCCGGTCTCGGCGTCGCCCAGGCGGGGTCCACCGGCCACGACGGCGAAGAACGTCCCCGACAACCGGCCCTGGAGATGGTCCGGAACCGCCCGCTGCTGGACGGCCTGGCGGAAGACCGCCGACACCACGTCGGCCGCCCCGGCCAGAGCGAGCAGGGTGAGGCCGATCCACAGCACCGGGACCACGCCGAACAGGGCGATGGTCACACCCCAGACGGTCACGCAGGCGGCGATGGCCCGCCCCTGGTGGCGGACCCTGCCGCACCACCCGGTGAACAGGGAGCCCACGAGGGAACCGGCTCCCGGCAGCGGCATAGAGCAGACCGACCACGCCCGCCCCGCCACCGAAGAGTCCTGCACCGAGGGCGGGGAACACCGCTCGGGGCATACCGAAGATCATGGCGTTGAGGTCGATCCAATAGGTGGCCGAGAGGAGCTTCTGCCCACGTAGGTGTCGGAATCCCTCGGTCATCGACCGGAATCCCATGGGGGTGCCCCCTCCCGTCGGCACCAGGGCCGGGAGGAGGAGCGCTGCCACCAGGGCCACGCCGTACGAGGCCACGTCGATCCCGTAGACGGCGCTCAGCCCGATCGTGGCGATCAGCACGCCGGCCAGAGCCGGCCCGGCTACCAGGGCGAGCTGCTGGATGGTGGTCTGCAGGGCGATGGCTGCGGTGACGTCGCGCTCCTCGACCAGCATGGGCAGTGCGGCCCGGCGGGCCGGCCAGTCGATCCCCTGGAGCCCGGCCCCCGCACCAGAGCAGAGGAACAGGGGCCAGACGGCGGGGTGGGCCAGCGACGCATTGGCCACCAGGCCCCCTACCGCCGCCGCCATGGCCACCTGGGTCGCCACCAGCACCCGTCTTCGGTCCACGGCGTCGGCCAGCGTGCCGCCCCAGAGCGCGCCGGCCAGGAGCGGGACCAGCTGGGCCAGGCCGATCAGGCCCACCACCAGGGTGGAGTGGGTCAGGGAGTAGGCCTGGAACGAGACCGCCACCAGGGTGAGCTGGGAGCCCATCCCCGAGACCACCTGACCGGCCCACAGGCGCCGGAAGTGCCGGTGGCGCCGCAACGGGGTGATGTCGACGACGAACCGGGCCACCCGGTAACGCTAACGGCCGGGTCCCGGGCGCCGGCGTCCGGAGGGGGGCTCGGGACGGAAGGCGGCCCAGAATCGTTGCCCGGTGTTGCCCGCAACACCGGTTGCTCGGAAATTGTCGTCCGCAATGCGCTCGCTACGGGTGGCGGGTCCGCTACACTTGGAGACGTGAGGGACATGGGCAATCCGTCAAAGCAGGGGCCGAAGGTGGAGGACGACCAGCCGTTGGTCGACTCGGGACCGCCGTCCATGGCGGTGTCGATTGCCGGAATTTCTACCGCCTGTAGCAAGGCCGCCCTCGTATCCAGCGCTAAGGCAGTCCGGGAGGCGCTCTCGACGGATTGAACAGACTTGACAAGGTCTGGAACCGTCGAGGAGTCGCTTCTTAGGGAGCGGCTCCTTTTCTTTTGTCCGCAACCCTCAACTGCGAATCCCCGTCTTCCGGACCACACGCCGGTCCCACCCACCCAGGCGTAGTGCGGATCCACCCGAGGTTGGGGGTCACGTGACCGTCCAAGGACCGGGAGGTCGCGGCACACCACTCCGCCCGGGCACCCCACCGCCGGTACCCGCCGATTCCGACGGCTCCGGCGATTCCGAACACGAGCAGCACCGAGAACACGAGCAGCACCGAGAACACGAGCAGCACCGAGAACACGAGCAGCACCGAGAGAAGGAACTGATGGACGAGCAGCGATGGAGAAGCGAGCGCGACGGGACCCGAACGGTCGACGACCGACGTGCACCGGAATGGGCCGAGCGGGCCACCACGGCCCGGCAACAGGAGTGGTCCTCGGACCGCGTGGTCGACCAGGGCGACACCCATGACAAGGGAGAGCCGTCCCTGTGCGTGGGTGAGGCGGCCTGACGGCACTCGGAGGCCGCGGGGTGAGGACCCGGTCGGCTGGGCCTTCGAGCCGGGCCATCTCCGGTTGGGTGGGGGCAGGGCAGTGATACACCCTCCTGTCATCATGCAATCATGACGGCGAACGACCCGGCGGGGTGGGTGGGATCGGAAGGGTTGGCAGCTCCCGGATTGGCCTCCGGCCCCACGGCGGACGAGCGATGCCACGCCATCGACCAGCTGCACGCCGTCATCGTGGCGGCGCAGCGTCAGCTGCTGGTGGAGATCCGCGGCTACGACGAATCGAAGGCGTGGGTGCACGACGGCTCCCCCGATATGGCCCAGTGGCTGGTGGCCCGCCTCAGCATCGAGCAGTCGACCGCCCGGACCTGGGTCCGAATGGCCCGCGCCCTGAGTGAACTTCCCGCCATCGACGCCGCCGTCGCCGAGGGCCGGTTCTCGCTGGACCAGCTGGCGCCCCTGACCAAGTTGGCCACTCCCGACACCGACGATGCCCTGGCCTCCGATGCCCAGAGGTGGACTGCGGCGCAGACCAGGGAACTGGCGGCGCGAGCCCGCGCCCCCAGGGTGAAGGACGTCAACGAGGCTCACAGCCGGCGGCGGCTCAGCTGGTGGTCCGACGACCACACGCTCCATCTCCGTGGTCGTTTCTCTGTGGATCACGGGACCCTGCTCACCAACGTCCTGACGAGGCTGGCCTCAGACGCCCCGCCGGATCCGGAGCTCCACGTCTTCGAACCGTTCCCGGCCCGGGCTGCCGATGCGCTGGTCGAACTGGCGTCGCTCCACGTCGCCGACGAGGCCGATGCCGATCGAGCCACCGTGGTGGTCCACGTCGATGCCGGGGTGCTGGCCGGCGACGACGACGGCATCGCCGAGATGGAGAACGGACCTCGTATCGCCGCCGAGACGGCGCGCCGGCTGGCCTGTGACTGCCGCTGGCAGCTGGTGGCCGAGGACGGCAACGGCGACATCGTGCGCCTCGGGCGAACCACCCGCTCGACGCCACCGTGGTTGGTGAGACAGCTCAGGAGGCGGGACCGGGGCTGTCGTTTCGCCGGATGTGGGCGCACCCGTTGGCTCCACGCTCATCATCTCGAGTGGTGGGGGAGGGGTGGACCCACCGATCCGGACAATTTGGCGCTCCTCTGCGGATATCACCACCGGTTGGTGCACGAGGGAGGGTGGAGGATGGCCATGGGGAAGACCGGCGCGATCGTGTTCACCCGTCCCAACGGGAGGACACTGGGCACCGGACCTCCGCCGATGCGAGCCGACGTGAGGCAACGTCTGTTCGGACCGGGACCGCCCCCGGCCGCGGCGTAGTCCCAGCTCCCTGGTCCGGGCATCCCAGCGCGGCCCGAGCCGCCCGTGACGATCAGGCGGCAGGATCCTGGCCGGCGGTCCCGCGGCGACCTGCCCCGGCCGCGCCGGACGAGCTGGACGAGCCGGCGGACTCGGTGGGCTCCTGGCCCTCGAACTGGATTCGGTAGAGCTCGGCGTACTGGCCCCCGGCGGCCAGCAGCTGATCGTGACGACCCCGCTCGACAATGCGTCCCTGGTCGAGCACCAGGATCATGTCGGCCTCTCGTACGGTGGACAACCGGTGGGCGATGACCAGGGAGGTGCGGCCCTCGAGCGCGGTGGCGAGAGCCTGCTGCACGGCGGCCTCCGACTCCGAGTCGAGATGGGCGGTGGCCTCGTCCAGCACGACCACCTCGGGTGCCTTGAGCAGGATCCGGGCGATGGCGATGCGTTGCTTCTCACCGCCCGACAGGCGGTAGCCCCGGTCGCCCACCACGGTGTCGAGACCGTCGGGGAGTGCGGACACCATGGTGGCGATCTGGGCGCCGGCCAGGGCGGCGTCGAGCTCGCCGTCGGTGGCGTCGGGCTTGGCGTAGAGCAGGTTGCCCCTGATGGTGTCGTGGAACAGGTGGGCGTCCTGGGTCACCACCCCGATGGTGGAGGTCAACGACGCCGAGGTGGCGCTCCGAACATCGAGTCCGTTGACCCGGATGGCGCCCGATCGCACGTCATAGAGGCGGGGGAGGAGCTGGCTGACGGTGGTCTTGCCCGCGCCTGACGGTCCCACCAGGGCCACCAGCTGGCCGGGCTCGGCGGTGAAGGTCACGTCGAACAGGACCTGCTGGGAGACGGTGGTGTCGAGCACGGCCACCGACTCGAGCGAGGCCAGCGAGACCTCCTCGGCGGCCGGGTACCGGAAGTCGACGTGGTCGAATTCGATGCGCGCCGGACCCGGCGGTACCGGGCGGGCGTCGGGAGCGTCCTGGATCATGGGGGGCAGATCGAGCACCTCGAACACCCGGTCGAACGAGACGAGAGCGGTCATCACGTCGATCTGCACGTTGGACAGCGCGGTGAGCGGGGCGTAGAGCCGGGTGAGGTAGGAGGCCAGCGCCACCACCGTGCCGACGGTCAGGGCGCCGTCGATGGCCTGGACGCCGCCCCAGCCGTAGACCACCGCGGTGGCCAGGGCGGCGGTGAGGGTCAGGGCGGCGATGAAGAAGCGGGCGTACATGGCCTGGGTGACCCCGATGTCCCGGACCCGCCCGGCCTTCTGCTCGAACTCGTTGCGCTCCTGCGCCGGCCGGCCGAACAGCTTGACCAGCAGGGCCCCCGAGACGTTGAAGCGTTCGGTCATGGTGTTGTTCATCTGGGCGTTGAGCCCGTAGGACTCCCGGGTGATCGCCGACAGCCTTCGTCCGACCCGCTTGGCCGGGAGCACGAAGATGGGGAGGATGACCAGGCTGATCAAGGTGATCTGCCAAGAGAGCACGAACATCACCACCAGGACCAGGATCACGCTGATCAGGTTCGAGACGATGGAGGAGAGGGTGTCGGTGAAGGCCTGCTGGGCGCCGATGACGTCGTTGTTGAGCCGACTGATGAGGGCCCCGGTCTGGGTCCGGGTGAAGAAGGCGATGGGCATCTTCTGGATGTGCTCGAAGACCTTGGAGCGCATGTCGTAGATCAGCCCCTCACCCACCTTGGCCGAGACCCAGCGGATGCCGATGGACAGGCCGGTGCCGGCGAAGGCCACCGCGGCGGCGATCAGCGCCAGGGAGATGACGAGGCTCTTGGAACGGTCCTGTGCCGGCCCGGTCAGGTTGTTGATGATCGAGCGGAACAGCAGCGGGTTGATGACCCCCAGGATGGCGTCCACGATGACCAGGACCAGGAACCAGGCCAGGATCTTCCGGTACGGCAGGGCGAACCGGATCATCCGCCGGGCGGTGCCCTTGGTCACCTGCTGCTGGGTGACCGAGTCGTCCCGCCGCATGGAGCGCATCACCGACCCGAACTGACCGCCGCCACCGCCACCCATGCCGTGGCCTGGCATGCTCACGGGACGGCTCCAGAGGCAGGGATCATGCCCGGGACCCTACTGTCCACCGGCCCGGGCCCATGCGTCGGCGGCGGGCCCCGAACGGTGGGCTCAGACCACCAGGCCGCGCCCGTAGACCGGGGGCAGGTCGAGTGCGGTGAGGATGCCTGGGGCTCCCTCCACCACGGCGGGGATGGCGTTGACCAGGCGCATGGCCGTGGCCTTGAGCCCGGCCGTGTTGTGGTCCCCATCCGTGCCGAGCAGCTGGAGGTCCAGGGTGTAGTTGGGCTCGCCGGTGATGGTCACCCGGTAGCAGCCGTGACCGGCCGGCTGGGGCCACTGCGGGGCCAGGTCGTCGCGCAGCCGGGTGACGTGCTCGAGGACGATGACCGCCCTGCCGTTCCGCATCCCGCGTAATTCGAAGTGGAGGGCGGCGGCGGTGCCCTTCTCGATGGTGCCCGAGTCGACCTCGAAGGTCTCGGTGGCCGGGAGTCGCTCGTACCACTCCTCCAGGCCGTCCAGCTCCACCTCGAGACCGGCGGCCAGCTGGCGGACCACACTGCCCCAGGCCATGGTCATGACCCCGGGCTGGAGGATCATCGGCACCTGGTCGAGGGGTCGCCCGAACCCCATGATGTCGAAGATGACCATGGGCTGGTTGTACGTGGCGTAGTTGAGTAGTTCGGCCACCCGCACCTCCTCGATCCGCTCGCTCACCCCCGACAGGACCAGGGGGAGGGCGTCGTTGGCGAATCCGGGGTCGACGCCGTTGACGAACAGGGACACGCCCGCCGACACGGCGGCCTCCTGCAACGGGGTGATCATGGAGTCGTCGACGACCCCGTAGGGGTACTGGAGGAAGACCGGCCCGCTGGAGACCACATTGACCTCGGCCCGGAGGAGGCGTTGCAGGTCCCCCAGGGCCTCCATCAACCGGTGGTCGGCCATGGCCGTGTGCACCACCACGTCGGGCCGCAGGGCCAACAGGGCGTCGACGTCCTGGGTGGCGGCCACACCCAGCTTCCGCCCCAGGCCGGCCAGGGCACCGGCGTCCTTGCCCACCTTGTCGGGGTTGGACACCCACAGCCCCACCAGTTCGAGGTCGGGCCGGGCGTCGATGCCGGCGATGACGTGTCGCCCCACGTTGCCGGTGGACCAGGCCACCACTCGGTAGGTCTTGCTCATGGGTTGCTCCTTGTCGGGTGGTCGGTGCCGCTCGGCGGGATGGTGGTCAAACGTCCGGGATCCCCATGTCCAGGGTGGGGGCCTCGGTGCCCCCGTCGACCTCGATGACCTTGCCGGTGACGTACGAGCCGGCGTCCGACGCCAGGTAGACGATGGCGGCGGCGATGTCCTCGGGATCGCCGATCCGGCCGAGGGGCGTGGCCTCCTCCATGGCCACCCGCATCTCGTCGACCTGCATGACGATGTCCAGCGCCGAGGTGGCCACCGAGCCCACGGCGATGGCGTTGACCCGGATGCGCGGGGCCAGGTCCATGGCCGCCAACCGGGTGTAGTGGGCCAGTGCCGCCTTGGCCGTGCCGTAGGCCACGAAGCCCCGGCCGGCCAGCCGGCCCATGGCCGAGGAGATGTTCACGGCCGATCCCCCGCCGTCCTCCAGCATCAGCGGCACGGCGGCGTGGAGGAGGGCGTGGGCGGTGGCCACGTTGAAGTGGAAGGCATCCTCCATGGTCTTGGCCGAGGTGTCCATGAACGCCTGGGGCATGGTCCCGCCCACGTTGTTGACCACCAGGTCCAGCCGCCCGAAGGCGTGGCGGGCCCGCTCCACCAGTCCCGCCACCGCATCGAGGTCGTTCAGATTGGCCGGTACGGCGACCGCTCGGCGTCCGGCCTCCTCGACCTGCCGGGTCACCGCATCGAGCTGCTCGGCGGTCCGGGACGAGATGACCACGTCCGCCCCGGCCTGGGCCAGACCGATCGCCGTGGCCGCGCCGATCCCGCGACCGGCGCCGGTGACGATGGCCACCCGGTCGGTCATCTGGAAACGATCGAGCATCATGCGGTCTCCCCCTGGTTGTCCGGCGTCAGTGCTACCAGACCGCAGACCTGAGCGCGGCACCGTTCAGTCGGCCAGGTCGGCGGCGGAGACGATACGGGTGGGACGGAGGCGCACCAGGAGCTCGCCCGGCACGCCGTTCCGACGCCCGTACTCCTCGGCCCGGTCCTGGCCCATGTAGCGCGCCCCGATCACGGTGGCCCAGTGGGCCAGGTCGTCCAGCTCCTCGGTGATGGTGACCGCCCCCTCCATGGCGGCGAAGGAGAAGGGCGGACGCTCGTCGTCGACGCACAGGGAGACCCGGGGATCACGGCGCAGGGACCTCCCCTTCACCGTCTCGGCCCCGGTGTTGAAGACGATGTCCCCGAGGGGGGAATCGGCGGCCGCGGTGGAGGGGTCGAGGCGCGTACCAGATGGGGGCGACATGGGGTCGGCCGTCGGCCCGCACCGTGGCCAGCTTGCCGGTGTGGGGCGGGCGGCCCCCGATCAGGTCGACCAGTTCGTCATGAGTCATCGGGTGGTAGGGCACCAAGGTCTCCGATCGGTCGAGGGCACCGGGGGAGGGTCCGGTCGCCCGGCGGATTCAGGACGGGCGGGTGGGGGGCAGGCCCAGCTTGCGGTGGTCCCACGATACGGTGCGCGCCACGTTGAGCTTGGCCACGATGCGCTTGTGCAACATGGTCTCCACGAAGGGCTTGAGCTCCTCGGTGTAGGCCCCGTAGTAGCGCTCGAACAGGTTCACGCCGAGCTCCCAGGTCTGGGCGGGGTCATCGACGATCTCGGCGGTGCCCACCAGCTCGACGCCTCGGAGCTCCTCGTAGTAGTCACCGTCCTCGAACATGCAGGTCAGCCTGGGGTCGCGTCGGAGGTTGACCGCCTTCTGGGCCTTGGACTTGGTCTCGATGGCGATGGTCCCGTCGAGGAATCCGTACCACATGGCCACGGCGTGGATGGAGCCGTCGTGGTTGAGCGTGCACATGGTCATGGGCCGCCGCTCGTGGAGGAAGGCGTCGATCTCCTGGGGAGTCATCTTGATGAGGTCCCGCTGGTTGACTCCGTGTCCCATCTGTTGCGGCGTCTCTTCGTCGGACATCCGAGACCCTCCCAGGGCGTGCATGCGGGCCGGCGGACGGCGGCCCGGGCCGTGGGGGCAGCGTACCGTCACCGGAACGGCAGTAGCAGGAGCGGCGACGGCCACGGGGCAGAATGGACCGGTGACCGAACCGCACAGCACCCTTCGGCCCGACGATGGTCCGGACCCCCACGGTCCGGTCCGGGTGTGCTTCGTCTGCACCGGCAACATCTGCCGGTCCCCGATGGCCGACGTGGTGCTCCGGCACCTGTCCGCCGAGGCCACCCTCCCCGACGGCAGGGCCCTGTCCGACCGCCTCATGGTGTCGAGTGCGGGCACCAGCAACTGGCACGCGGGGGAGCCCATGGACCCCCGGGCCCGGGAGGCCCTGGCCCGACGCGGCTACGACGACCACGGCCATCTGGCCCGTTCCTTCGAGACCGTGTGGTTCGACGCCACCGATCTGGTGGTGTGCATGGACCGGGGCCACCAGCAGACCCTGGCCGGCCTGGCCCGGGGCCGGGCCGGGGACGACCGCCACCTCGACCGTCTGGTGATGCTGCGCTCCTTCGACCCCCGGTCCGGTGGGGCGGTCGACGTGCCCGATCCCTACTACGGGGACGAGGCCGAGTTCGAGG
The DNA here is from genome assembly GCA_963833585.1 of uncultured Acidimicrobiaceae bacterium. Lineage (GTDB taxonomy): Bacteria > Actinomycetota > Acidimicrobiia > Acidimicrobiales > RAAP-2 > Bog-756. Next base: position 65,004 of record CAWHYF010000001.1, read on the forward strand.
CGTGCCTCGATCTGGTGGAGGCCGGGTGCCGGGGACTCACCGAGGAGCTGGTGGCCCGGGCCTGAACGTCAGGCCCGGCGACGGTGGGATGCGCAGTCGGTGGTGGCGGCAACGCATCTGGACCGGCCCTGGGTGTCGCCCCGCAGTTCCGGCGCTCCGTGCCGCACGGTGTGCAGCCCCTACCGGAGGATGGCGATGGTGACCAGCACCGCGTCGAACAGGAAGTGCGCCGCGATCGACCGGGTCAGTCTCCGGTGCTTCTGGAAGGACTTGGTCACGAAGTAGCCGAAGGGGATGGTCAGCAGGAAGCCCAGCCCGTAGTAGACGTGGTAGCTGGTGCGCAGCACCAGGCTCAGGACCAGAGCGGCCCGGGGCGTCCAGCCGAGCTGGCCGAGCCGGGTGAGGAGATAACCGTTGACCAGAACCTCCTCGGTGACGGCGGTGGTGGCGGACACGGCCAGCCCCCACAGCACGTAGTAGGCCGGCACGTGACCCACCGGCACCGTGTTGACCAGCGAGGAGTGGTGGGCCAACAGCGGTGCGAGGGGGATCAGTACGACGAACTCCGACCCGAAGGCCGCTGCCGCGATGCCCAGCCCCGGGAGGATGTCCCCCCGGAAGCTGGGGATCCCGAGGCCCATCACCGACGGGGGCTGCCCGGTACGGGCGAGCAGGAAGAGGGCGAGCGGGACGACGGAGGCGACCGGCAGGTAGGCCAGGATTCCCAGGACCAGGTTGACCACCGGCTGGTCCCGGACCACGTCCGGGAAGCGGGTGATGGTGGCCACGCCCGCCTCGTGCTGGGCGAACAGGATGACCGCGGCCATGACCGCCGGGAGGAGGAACGCCAGCATGACGAAACGGGTCTCCCAGACCAGGCTCTGACGGGCGGGGCCGTCCGCCACCACCACCGGGGCGGCGAGAGTGTGCTGCTCCCACCGGGGAGTCCCCGTCGCCTGCCAGTACGACCAGCCTTCCGGTGGGGCTGGCCAGTCGGGCGGGGGTCGCCAGCCAGGGGGAGGCCGCCACCCCTCCGGGGGTGCGGGCCAGTTGGGAGGGGACCTCCAGAGCCACTGCTCAATGGTCATGCGCGGGATCCTCCACGGTCGACTCCACCTGCCGGTATCGGCACGGACCGCACCGCACCTGAGCCAGAGGGCGTCAGGGTCGGGCTCGCCGAGAAGGTGACGAAGGGTCTAGAAGGTGACGAAGGACTCCCGCTCGTAGGCCCGCATCCGCTCGTAGACGTCGCGCAGCTCGGCGCGTCGGGCCCGGTCGTTGGCCAGGTTGACCAGCTCCAGCGGATCGGAGCCGTGGTCGTACCACTCGTGGTCGTTGTCGTCGAAGGAGCAGTCGGCGTCGAACAGCTTGGTGCCGGGCGACTTGCCCCACAGCCCGGTGGAGGGCTTGCCCCCGCCGACCCCGTAGTAGCGGGCGTACTTGGTGGTGCCGTCGTAGAAACCCCGCAGGGCGTAGCGCACCTTGTTGAGCTCGGTGGTCTGCGCCGAGTCCTGGGCGAACAGGATGTGGTCGCGTACCGTCGCGGCGGGGTCGGCCAGCACCGGGGTCAGGTCCGTGCCCTGCAGCGTCGCCCCGGAGACCGCCGGGTCCACCCCGGCCAGGGCGCAGATGGTGGCGGCCAGGTCGACGTGGGATCCGAGGGCCGACGTGGTCGACCCGGCCGTGGTCAGACCGGGCACCTTGACGTAGAGGGGAACCCGCATGATCTCGTCGTAGACGAAGGGACCCTTGGAGCGGAGCCCGTGCGACCCGCACATGTCGCCGTGGTCGGAGGTGAAGACGATCACCGTGTCGTCCCAGGCCCCCGAGGCCTCGAGGGCCGAGAGCACCGTGCCCAGGCTCCGGTCGGCCAGCTGATGGAGGTGGAGGTAGTAGTCGAGGTGGCGGAGCCACGCAGCCTTGTCGGACGGGTCGATGTACCCCCACAGGCCGTGCTGCTGGTCCCAGCGCCACTGCCGGTGGGCCTCGGGCTTGGTGTGCAGGTCGTCGTCGAAGTTGCCCGGGAGCCGGTCGACCAGCTCGGGGTAGGGGTCGGTGTAGACGGGGAGGGGGTCGTCGTCCTTCCAGGCCGCGGACTCCAGCACCTGGCGGATGGCGGCGACGTCGTCGGGGTGACCCTCCCGGTAGCCGGGCTGGTCGACCGGGAACCACATCACGTCGTGCGGGTTGACCAGGGCCACGGTGAGGAACCAGGGCTCGGTCGGGCCGGACCCGGTCCCTCCGGGGCCCGCCGCGCCGCCCGGACCACCGCCCGGCCGGGCGTTCTCGGTGAGCCAGTGGGCGGCGTTCCCGGCGATGATCGGGTCGAAATGCACACCGGTGCCGGCCCAACCCATGAAGTGGCGGTCGTTGCCGTCCCAGTCGGCGAAGCCGTAGGCCTCCATGTCGGGGGTGGGGGAGTGGGAGAGGTGCCACTTGCCGATGTAGGACGAGCGGTAGCCGGCCCCGTCCAGCAGGGAGCCCAGGGTGGGGGTGGAGGTGGGCAGCTCCTCGTGCTCGGGCATGATCACGTTGTCCAGCACCCCGTGGCCCTCGAGGTACCGGCCGGTGAACAGACTGGCCCGGCTGGGGGAGCACGGCGAGGAGTGGGTGAAGTACTCGGTGAACTCGAGGCCCTCGGCCCGGAGCCGGTCCCGCCAGGGGAGGGAGACCCCGTCGGGGAGCCAGGAACGCTGACGCTCCTGGTCGGAGACGACCAGCAGGATGTTGGGACGGTGGGTCGGGGTCTGGCTCATGGGATGCACGGTAGCCCCGCCGACGGCCGACTCACCGAGGGCGGGTCCGTGGGCCCGACCTGGGTTGCTGGCACCAAAGTGAAATGTGTTCTACTTTTCGGGGCCGTACGTTCGATCACCAGCCAGGGGGAGGTCCGGGGATGCCCGAGAGTGAAGTCCTGCACGCCGCGCACCGGCTCGAGTACCCGTACGCGCGTTCGGTGGGGCCGGTCATCGGCGCCTTCCTGACCGGACTGCGGGACGGGAAGCTGTTCGGGGTGGTGGGGGCCGGGGGCTCGGTCGTCGTGCCCCCCACCGAGTACGACCCGACCACCGGCGAGGACACCGGCGAACTGGTCGAGGTCGGCCCCGGCGGGGTGGTGGAGTCGTGGGCCTGGGTGGCCGCACCCCAGCCCAAGCATCCGCTGAACAGGCCGTTCGCCTGGGCCCTGATCCGCCTGGACGGTGCCGACACCGCCCTGCTCCACGTGGTCGACGCCGGTGGTCCCGACCGGCTCGGCTCAGGGGACCGGGTCACGGTGAAGTTCCGGCCCGCCGCCGAGCGCATCGGGGCCATGGCCGACATCGAGGCCTTCGTGCCCGAGGGAGGTGCGGACCGATGAACGAGGCGGCGACCGGCGAGTCGGGGGAGCGGGGCCCGGTGACCACCCTGGCCACCCCCATCCGGCTGGACTTCGACTTCACCCCGGGCATCGCCCAGTCCAAGTTCCTCCGTGGCCTGGAGGAGGGGAAATTCCTGGGTCAGCGGTGCCCGGTGTGCGGCCAGGTGTACGTGCCCTCCCGCGGGTCGTGCCCCACCGACGGCGTACCCACCACCGAGGACGTGGAGCTGTCGAACATCGGTACCGTCACCACCTACTGCGTGGTGAACGTGCCCTTCGCCGGCCAGTCCATCGAGATCCCCTACATCTGCGCACAGATCCTGCTGGACGGGGCCAACCTGTCCTTCATGGGCCTCCTGCAGGAGATCCCCACCGACCAGATCCGCATGGGGATGCGGGTGGAGGCGGTCTGGGTGGAGCCCGAGGAGCTGGTTCCGTCCCTGGCCTCGGTCAGGTACTTCCGGCCCAACGGCGAGCCCGACGCCGACTACGACGCCTACAAGGAGTACCTGTGAGCGCCGCAGCCCGGACCCCCCGTCCGGTGTCGGTGGCCTCGTTCGCCCAGATGCCCAACGTGAGGCGGGACGACGAGCACAACGAGGTCGAGATGCTCATGCCGGTGGTGGCCGAGGTGTTCGGCAACATCGGGATCACCAAGGACGACGTGGACTTCATCTGCTCGGGCTCCACCGACTACCTGATCGGCGGCCCGTTCAGCTTCGTGATGGCCCTCGACGCCGTCGGGGTGTGGCCGCCCCGCTCCGAGAGCCACGTGGAGATGGACGGCGCCTGGGCCCTCTACGAGGCCTGGGTCCTGCTCCAGGAGGGGGAGATCGACGCCGCCCTGGTGTACAGCTTCGGCCGTTCCTCGCTGGGCAACCTGGGTGAGATCCTGGCCCTGCAGCTCGACCCCTACTACCTCGCCCCGCTGTGGCCCGACCCGGTCAGTCTGGCCGCCCTGCAGGCCCGGGCGCTGATCGACGCCGGGAAGGGGACCGAGGCCGAGTTCGCGGCCATCGCCGCCCGGAGCCGCCGGGACGCCCTGGGCAATCCCAACGCCCAGGTGCGGAAGGACCTGTCGGCGGAGCAGCTGATGGAGGAGGAGTACGTGGTCTCCCCGCTGCGTCGCCACACCCTCCCGCCCATCACCGACGGGGCCGCCGCCGTCGTGCTGGCCGCCGGGGACAAGGCCGAGCAGTGGGGCGGCACGCCGGTGTGGATCACCGGGTTCGACCACCGGATGGAGACCCACTCCCTGGGGGCCCGTGATCTCACCACCTCGCCGTCGACGGCCCGGGCCGCCGAGATGGCCGGGGTGGCCGACGGTCCGGTCGACCTGGCCGAGATCCACGCCCCCTTCGCCCACCAGGAGATCATCGTCCGGGAGGCACTGGGCCTCGACCAGTCGGTGCCCATCAATCCGTCCGGCGGGCCCCTGGCCGCCAACCCGTTGATGTCGGCCGGCCTGATCCGGATCGGCGAGGCCGCCGAACGGGTCCGGTCGGGGCAGGCCCAACGGGCGGTGGCCCACGCCACCTCGGGCCCCTGCCTGCAACAGAATCTCGTCTGCGTCCTGGAGGGTGCGTGATGCCCGAGCGTTGTGCGGTGATCGGGGTGGGGCAGACCCACCACAAGGCCAAGCGGGACGACGTTTCCATCGCCGGCCTGGTCCGGGAGGCGGCCAAGGCCGCTCTGGCCGATGCCGACCTGACCTGGTCGGACATCGACGCGGTGGTCATCGGCAAGGCCCCCGACATGTTCGAAGGCAACATGATGCCCGAGATCTACCTGGCCCCCGCCCTGGGCGCGGTGGGCAAGCCCATCTTCCGGGTCCATACCGCCGGGTCGGTCGGCGGGTCGACGGCCCTGGTCGCCGCCCACCTGATCAAGTCGGGAATCCACCAGCGGGTGCTCACCGTGGCCTACGAGAAGCAGTCCGACTCCGACGCCATGTGGGCCCTCTCCGTGCCCCAGCCCTTCGCCGCCCCCCTGCTGGCCGGTGCGGGCGGGTACTTCGCCCCCCACATCCGGGCCTACATGCGCCGGTCCGGCGCCCCGGAGCACATCGGTCGGATGGTGGCGGTCAAAGACCGCCTCAACGCGCTGCGCAACCCCTTTGCCCACCTCCACCTGGCCGACATCGACATGAAGATGGTCGAGGACTCCATGATGTTGTGGGAACCGCTGCGCTATCTCGAGTCCTGCCCCTCGTCGGACGGGGCCGCGGCCATGGTGCTGGCCGGAGAGCACGCCATCTCGGGACGGTTCCCGCCGGCCTGGGTCCACGGGACGGCCATGCGGTCTGAGCCCACCATGTTCGCCGGGCGCGACCAGGTCAATCCCCGGGCCGGCCGGGACTGCTCGGCGGACGTCTACGCCCAGGCCGGGATCACCAACCCGAGGGAGCAGTTCGACTGCGCCGAGGTCTATGTGCCGTTCAGCTGGTACGAGCCGATGTGGCTCGAGAACCTGGGATTCTGCGAGCTCGGCGACGGGTGGAAGCTGACCGAGTCCGGGGCCACGGCCTTCGACGGCGACATCCCGTGGAACGCCTCGGGCGGGGTGCTGTCGTCCAATCCCATCGGCGCGTCGGGCATGCTCCGCTTCCTGGAGGTGGCCATGCAGGTCCGGGGCCAGGCCGGCGAGCACCAGGTGGAGGGGGCCAGGCTGGCGCTGGGCCAGGCCTACGGCGGCGGCTCCCAGTTCTTCGCCATGTGGGTGGTCGGGAGCGAGAAGCCCTAGGCCCGGCACGAGAGGCGGTGTGACCGGTGGTCAGTCCGTCGGGGCGCCGGGACAGGCGCCGGCCGGCAGCCCGGCCGTCGGCGCCGTGGTCAAGGTGGACACGCCGGGGACGGTGCCGTCGGAGGGGAGTGCGGCCAGGGCCGGTCTGGAGTCCGCCAGCTCGCCGCCCAGGAAGTCGATGGTCACCCGCTCCACCGTGGTCAGTGCCGCTCCCGCCACGAGGTACGGACCCTGGTGGGACTGTCCGGCGAGGGACAGGTAGTACTTGGGCTGGGGCGCCTGGTCGTACAGCTGGACGCTGCAGCCGACCGGGTTGATGTCGTCGTCGGTCCCCTGCACCACGAGGAGGGGGACGGCCGGCACCGTGGAGAAATAGGTTCCCCCGAACACGGCGTCCTCGGCCCCGGACAGGACCACCGCGGCCCGGATGCGCGGGTCGCGGCAGCACGGGTCGGCCACGGCGGCCAGGGTGACGTCCCCTCCGTCGGAGTGACCGACGGCCGCGATCCTTCCGGTGTCGATCAGGCCGGCCAGCGTGGGGGGGCCGGACGCCGTGGCCCCCCTGTCGGCGTCCACCAGGGCGGTGATGACGGCGGAGACGTCGCCGGGGTGGTGGACGATGTCCCCCTCGTCGAGCCCCTGGGGTGAGGACGGGGGTGGTGAACGGCTCCACCGGGTCGGCCACCACGTAGCCGGCGGCGGCCCAGGCGTCGAGGAGGGTCGAATACTGCTCCGGGCTCACCGCGTAGCCACCGGAGAACACCACCAACGGGAAGGGTGCCGGGACCCGGAGGGGCGGCGCCGGCCCGCCGGACGCACTGGCCCCGGCGACCGCCGGGTAACGCACGAACGTGGTGAACGAGCGGGCGACGGCGGTGGCGGTGGCCGGTTCGGAGACGGTCAGGACGAGGGTGCCGACGGCATAGGGGGGCCGCGGCGAGGGGACGGCGGTGGTGGTGGTGACCGTGCTGACGGAACGGGCCGGGACGGGTGGCCGGTCCGGAGAGGTTCCGGAGGACTGGAGGAGGACCGCGGCGGACGCCGCGGCGATGGCCAGGACGACCGCTCCCAACCCCACGGCAGCCCGGCGGCGTCGATCCGGCGCCGGGCCGGAGTCGGGAGTCGAGCCCACCGGCCGGAGCCTACCTACGGGCACAGGCGCTACCATTCCCTCGTGCGCTGAGAACCGGAGATCCCGTGTCCACCCCGTCCACCGGCCCGAAAGGTTCTCGGTTGCCCGCGCACCCCTCCGCCCCTCCGCCCGCCACCCCCTCGTCAGCCACCCTGGTGGCCCGCCACCTCACCTGCGACCGGGGGGGCCGGACGGTCCTCGACGACGTCTCGCTGACGGTGGGGCCGGAGCGCTGTGTCGGGGTCGTCGGTCCCAACGGGGTGGGCAAGTCGACCCTCCTCCAGATCCTGGCCGGGGCCATCCAGCCCGACGGCGGCACCGTCACCCGGGACCCGCCGACGGCCACGGTGGGCTACCTGGCCCAGGAGCACCAGGCCGCGGGCGGGGAGTCGGTACGGGACTGGCTGTCCCGGCGGACGGGTAGCCGGGAGGCCGACGTCGAGCTGGCCGCGGCCGCCGCCGGCCTGTCGGGGGGAGGCCCGGCCGCGGAGCGCCGGTACGTGGTGGCCCTCGAGCGGTTCACCGGCCTCGGCGTGGCCGACCTCGACGCCCGCATCGATGCCGGGCTCGACGACCTCGGCCTGCCCGCAGGGTTGGCCTCCCAGGCGGTGTCCACCCTGTCCGGGGGCCAGCGGGCCAAGGTGGCCCTGGCCGCCGTCGAGCTGTCCCGCTTCGAGGTCACCCTGCTCGACGAACCGACCAACGACCTCGACTTCGAAGGCCTGCGCCGCCTGGAGTCCCGGGTCCATTCCCGACGAGGTGGGATGGTCGTGGTCAGCCACGACCGCGACTTCCTGGCCCGGACGGTGGACACCGTGTTGGAGCTGGACGCCCATCACCGATCGGGCCGGGAGTACGCCGGAGGGTGGAGCGGCTACCAGGCCGAGCGGGCCAACGCCCGGAGGCACGCCGCCGAGGCCTACGAGGTCTACCAGACGAGGCGGAGCCGATTGGAGGACCGGGCCGATCGCCAGCGCCAGTGGGCCACCACCGGGGTCCGCAAGGAGAACCGCCAGCCCCGGGACCACGACAAGGCCCAGCGCGCCTTCCGGATCAACCGTACCGAGAAGCTGGCGGCCAAGGCCCGGCAGACCGACCGGGCCAGTGAGGCCCTGGAGGTGGTGGAGAAGCCCTGGGAGGGTTGGGACCTCCGCTTCTCCATCGAGGAGGTGCGGCGGGCCGGGGCGGTGGTGGCCCGCCTGACCGGGGCGACGATCGAACGGGGCACCTTCCGGATGGGACCGGTCGACCTCCAGATCGACTGGGGGGAGCGGGTGACGCTCACCGGGGCCAACGGCGTCGGGAAGTCCTCGCTGGTCGGGGCGCTCCTCGGTACCGTTCCCCTGGCCGCCGGTGAGCAGTGGCTCGGACCGAGTGTGGTGGTCGGGGAGCTGGGCCAGGATCGACGGGCCGGATCGGACGCCGAGCGGGTCGACCTGGTCCGCTCGGTCATGGAGCGGTGTGGGCTCACCCAGTCCGGGGCGCGCTCGCTGCTGGCCAAGTTCGGACTCGACGCCGAGCACGTCACCCGTCCGGTCGACACCCTGTCCCCGGGGGAGCGGACCCGTGCCGAGCTGGCCGTCTTCCAATCCCTGGGGGTCAACTTCCTGGTTCTCGACGAGCCCACCAACCATCTCGACCTCCCCGCCATCGAACAGTTGGAGCAGGCCCTGGCCGGGTTCGGAGGCACCCTGTTGCTGGTCTCCCACGACCGCCAGCTGCTCGAGTCGGTCGACATCACCCGCACCTTGGAGCTGCCGTAGCGATGCCGTGGGTCGTGGCGCCGGCCCGGCGAGCAGTGCTTAGGTAACGGTCGACCATCTCCGATCCCGCAGGAGGGCACCGATGCTGAGCACGGCAACCGACCTCTGGCACACCATCGTCCCCCCGGAAGGGGACCGGCACGGGCCGCTCTACCCCATGCTCCTGGTCCTGACCGTGGTCACCGGGCTGGTGGATGCCTTCAGCTACCTGGAACTGGGACACGTCTTCGTGGCCAACATGACCGGCAATGTGGTCTTCCTGGGCTTCGCCCTGGCCGGGGCCCCGGGGTTCTCCCTCGCCGCCTCGGTCCTGGCCCTCGGGGCCTTCGCCCTCGGTGCCCTGCTCAGCGGCCGCCTGGTCGTCCACCTCGGTCCCCGGCGGGGTCGCATCCTGGCTCTCACCACCATGGTCCAGGCGGCGCTCACCGCGGCGGCGGTCGTCATCGCCTGGACCGTGTCCGACCCGGGCGTCGGCTCGAGCCGGTACGTGCTGGTGGCACTGCTCGGACTGGGCTCGGGTCTGCAGAACGGCACAGCCCGGAAGTTGGCCGTTCCCGATCTGACCACCACGGTGCTCACCCTCACCATCACCGGAGCGGCCTTCGACAGCCGGTTGGGCGGGGGGACCAACTCGCGGATCGGGCGCCGGGGTCTCTCGGTGGTGGCCATGTTCCTGGGCGCCCTGGTCGGGGCGGTCACCGAGCTCCGGGTGAGCCGACCACTCGGGCTGCTCATCGCCACCGGGCTGCTGGTGTCGGTGGCGCTGGCCGCGGGCCGGCTCTCGAGTCGCGGACCGGACTGGGACCGCGGTCTCAGCCCGACCGGTTGAACACGTCCTTGCCGAAGGTGGCACTGACCGACTTGGCCTGGCCCAGCTTGGACAGCCCGAAGAGGTCCTCCATCGTGGCCAGCGTCGAGAAGTGGTTGTAGGGCACTGCGGTGGTGGTGCCGCCCTTGATGAACGGCGAGATGAGGACGGCTCCGATACGGCCGCCACCCGGGCCGGTGATGCCGGGCTGGGCCGACGCCGGTCCGGGCATCTCGTTGCAGCAGGCGGTGGCGTTGGCGGGATTGCCCCCGTCGGTGTCGGCCTCGTCGAAGGTCACCTCGAGTAGTCCGTCCTTCTTGAAGGCCGGTGAACCGGTGATCTTGGGGACCCAGGTCTGCAGGAAGGCGTCGATGTTGGTCAGCCCCGAATCGCTGGCCTGCTGGTTGACGCAGGGGGCGTCGTGGCCGTCGTTGCAGAGGTTCGGGGTGATGAAGCTGAAGTTGGGGGTGGTGGCGACGGACGTGAGGTCGGTGGCCAGACCGGTGACCCCCGTCGGCGTGCCGGCGGGCAGCGCGCCGGTGGAGGAGCCCAGGGGGACGACGTGGGTGTCGCACCGTGCGGTGTCGTCGATGATGGAGTGGAAGTACACGAACGGGTCATGCCGGGTGGCGTAGCCGTCGCCCGCCACGGCCCGCTCGGTGAGGTCCGGGGAGCCGACCGCCGGATGCCCGCAGACCGCCGACTCCCGTGAGGGGATGTTTCCCATGTCCTCCATGTAGCCCTTCCAGCTCAGGTGGGCCTGGTCCAGCTGGTTGGCCAGGGTGCCGACCGAGGCGGGGAAGACGCACCCGGAGTCGGTGATCTGGCCGTCGGCGGCCACCGTGGCGGTGGAGGGGAAGTCGGCGAAGACGGGGCAGTCGGCCTGGTTGGAGGGATTGGGGGCCTGTCCGGAGATCAGGGCGATGTAGTTGTCGTTGGAGTTGTGGCCGATGCCGTAGTACTCGGTCAGCAGCGCTCCGGAGGCCGGAAGGGTGGAGGCCAGGTAGGGGTCGTCCGAGGGGTGGCCGAAGGTGACGTCGTAGCCCTCGTTCTCCAGGACGATGACGAAGACATGATGGATGGCCGGCAGGCCGGTGGTCCCGACCGTCGTCGACGGTCGGGACGTCGTGGTGGTGGGGGAGGAGGTGCTCCCCGACGAGCAGGCGGCCAGCAGAACCGCGACGGCCGCGACCAGGGACAACGCCAGTGGGCCCCGGGCCCTGCCGGGGGGCCGGCCAGAGGAGCGGGGTGAGGTGGGAGTCGACGCCATGGCCCGAGTATTACCCGGCTGGGACGGGGTCTGGGGGCGCCGACCGGGCCAGGCGCTGTCCCGGCGGGCCGTCGGCGGACCGGTACACTCGACCTGGTTCACCGAGCATCCGGAGGCATCACGTGAAGATCGTTGTCGACTACGACGAGTGCGCCAGCAATGCCGTCTGCATGGGCATCGCCCCCGAGGTGTTCGAGGTGCGTGACGACGGCTTCCTCTACGTGCTGAACGAGCATCCCGGCGAGGAGCTGCGGGAGAAGGTGCGGCAGGCGGCCAACGGCTGTCCCACCGGGGCCATCACCATCGTCGAGGACGAGTAATCCCGGAGTGCCCGGGGACACTCCGAGGGTCCGCTTCGCACCGTCGCCCACGGGCTACTTCCACGTCGGCAGCGCCCGGGCCGCACTGTTCAACTGGCTGGTCGCCCGGCAGTCCGGCGGCACGTTCGTGCTCCGCATCGAGGACACCGACCAGGAGCGGGGCCGCGAGGAGTGGGTGGACGGGATCGTCTCGGCCATGCACTGGCTGTCCATGGACCCCGACGAGGGGCCGTACCGCCAGTCCCTGCGCACCGGCCGCTACCTCCAGGCCGTCGACGCCCTGTGGTCGGGCGGCTTCCTCTACGCCTGCGACTGCACCCGAGAGGAGATCGATGCCCGCAACCGGGCGGCGGGCATCCTGACTCCCGGCTACGACGGCTACTGCCGCCACCGGGGCCTGGCCCGGGGCGACGGCCGTGCCCTGCGGTTCCGGACCCCTGACGACGGCCTGACCGTCGTGCACGACGTGATCCGCGGTCCCGTCGAGTTCCCCTGCGCCACCATGGACGACTTCGTCGCGGTGAAGGCCAGCGGGGCACCGCTGTTCGTCCTGGCCAACGTGGTGGACGACATCGACATGGCCATCACCCACGTGATCCGGGGGGAGGACCTCCTCCCCACCACGCCCCGAGGGGTCCTGGTCTGGGAGGCGTTCCGGTCGCTCGGGTGGCAGACCGACGGCTCGACCGGGGCCGGAGTGACCGGCACCCCCGCACTGCCGGTGTTCGCCCATCTGCCCCTGCTGGTCAACGACCGGCGGAAGAAGCTCTCCAAGCGGCGCGACCCGGTGGCGGTGGAGTCCTACCGGGACCAGGGCTACCTGCCTGAGGCGTTCGTGAACTACCTGGCCTTGCTGGGGTGGAGCCCCCCGGGCGGCGAGGAGGTGTTCGACACGGCCCAGATGATCGCCTGGTTCCGTCTGGAGGACGTCAACCATTCGCCGGCCTTCTTCGACGTGGCCAAGCTCACCCACATGAACGGTGAGTACATCCGGGCCATGACCACCGAGGCGTTCATCGAAGCATCCCGCCCGTGGTTGAGCGGGGAGCGGGCTCCGTGGCCCGATGCCAATTTCGACCCGCTGGCGTTCGCTCGCCTGGCCCCCCTGGTCCAGGACCGGGTGGCCACCCTCGGGGAGGTGCCCGGCATGGTCGACTTCGTCTTCCTCGACCAGCCGGACATCGACGAGGCCACCTGGTCCAGCGTCGTGGCCGGGGATCCCGGGGCGGTCCCGATCCTGGTCGCCGCCATCGAGGCCTACGAGGCCCTGGTCGACCGGTGGACCCGGGACGAGCTCCACGCCGCCACCCAGTCCGTGGCCGACGGGGCGGGACGGAAGCTGGGCAAGGCGCAGGCGCCCATCCGGGTGGCCATCACCGGCCGCCGGGTCGGGCCTCCGCTGTTCGAGGCCATGGAGGTGATGGGCCCTGGACGGACCCTGGATCGTCTGCGTGGGGCGGTGGCCCGGGCCGGGCTCGGGGCCCATGGCCGGTCCTAGGTGTCCGGCGCGCCCGGCGGTGTCCTGAGTCCCGTGGCCCGGACGCCGCCGGCGACGCCGACGGCCACCAGAGCCGGCCCGTTGCGCTGGGCACTCCGGGCGGTGGCCGTGCTGCTGGCGGTGGTGGTGGCCTACCTGGTGGTCACCGCGGTGCAGGTCTGGCTGACCGGCCGCCGCTACGAGCCGCGGCCCGGCCGGCGCCATCGTGGTCATGGGAGCGGCCCAGTACAACGGGGTGCCCTCCCCCGACCTGGCGGCCCGCCTCCGCCAGGCCGTGGTGTTGTGGAGAGGTCGCTACGCCTCGGCCGTCATGGTGACCGGCTCCAAGGAGCCGGGTGACCGCTACACCGAGGCCGAGGCGTCGGCCCGGTACCTGATGGCCCAGGGCATCCCGGCCTCGGACATCCTCGAGTCCGGGGGGAGCGACTCGTGGGAGAACCTGGCCCTGGCGGCACCGGTCCTCCTGGCCCGAGGGGACAGCACGGTCCTCATCGTGACCGACCCGTTCCACGAGGCCCGCAGCCTGGCCATCGCCACCGACGTCGGGCTGCACCCCTACCCGACCCCGGCCCAGCACTCACCCATCACCGGGGCTTCGACCATCCCGTACTACGCCAAGGAGACCGTGGGCATGGCGGTCGGGCGGATCATCGGATTCGATCGGTTGAGTTCGCTGCACACCTCGTTCGGTTCGTCGGGGGGCTGAGGCCGGTGGGCCGGAACGTCCTGTTCATCACCGTGGACCAGTGGCGGGGGGACTGCCTCTCGGCCGTGGGTCACCCGTTGGTCACCACCCCGGCGCTCGACCGTCTGGCGGAGCAGGGTGCCCTGTTCGCCAACCACTGGGCCAACGCCGCCCCGTGCGGTCCGTCCCGGGCCTGCCTCTACACCGGTACCTACCTGCACCACAACCGATCGGTCCTGAACGGAACGCCGCTCGACGCGCGCTTCACCAACGTGGCGCTCCTGGCCCGCCAGGCCGGCTACGACCCGGTCCTGTTCGGCTACACCGACACCAGCCTCGACCCCCGCACCCTCCCGGCGGACGACCCCCGGCTGCGCTCCTACGAGCAGGTGCTGCCGGGCTTCCGTCCGGAGGTCTTCGATCCGTGGGAGGGGGGCAGTCCGGCCTGGGCCCGGTGGCTGGCCGCCCGGGGGGTCGACGTCCCGCCCGACGCCAACGAGCTCTACCGTCCCATCACCGGCTACCCGGGTGCCGACCGCCATGGATCGACGTGGGCACCGACCCGGTTCGCCGCCGAGCACTCCCAGTCGGTCTTCCTGACCGACTCGTTGATCGAATGGCTGGACCGCCACGGCGAGGATCCCTTCTTCGTCCACGCCTCGTTCCTCAGGCCGCATCCCCCGAGGCGCAACCCGGCCGGGTACCACGACCGCTATGACGCCGACGACCTCCCCGGCTTCGTGGCCGCCCCCACCCGGGCGGAGGAGGCGGCCGCCCACCCCTTCAACCGGGCGGTGCTGTCGCAACCCGCGGCGGCAGCTCCCGAGGACGAGCGGGAGCGCCGCCAGATGCGGGCCACCTACTACGGGGCCATGGACGAGGTCGATGACCAGTTGGGCCGACTGTTCGACTTTCTCGACTCCGCCGGCCTGGCCGACTCCACCCTGGTGGTGCTGACCAGCGACCACGGGGAGATGGGCGGCGACCACTGGCTGTTCGAGAAGCTCGGCTACTGGGACGAGTCGTTCCACATCCCCCTGATCATCCGGGATCCCGACCGGGCCGCCGACCCGTCGCGGGGTCAGGCGATCGGAGCCGTGACCGAGTCGGTGGACATCCTGCCGACCATCTGCCGCTGGCTCGGGATCGAGGTGCCCCTCCAGGCCGACGGGTTCCCCCTCCAACCCTTTCTGGCCGCGGCCGGCGAGGGAGCCGGTGCCGTCGCCGGTCGGGCGCCGCAGCACTGGCGAACCGAGGCTCACTGGAGCTGGCACTTCTCCGATCCGGCCAGCGGGAGGGCGGAGTCCTACTTCGGGATCCCCATGGCCCACTGTTCCCTCGACGTGGTCCGAGGCGCCGAGGTCAAGTACGTGCAGTTCGCCGCGGATGCCGACATCCTCCCCCCCATCCTGTTCGACCTGTCCACCGACCCTGGCCAGTTCCACGATCTGGTGGCTGCCGGCGGAGGGGGGGAGCAGGCCTGGCAGGCGGCCCAGCGACTGCTGCAGTGGCGGATGCGTCACGACGAGCGCCAACTGTCCGGCACCATTCTCACCGCGGACCGGGGTGCGGTGTCGGCCCGGGACCGATGGCGCTGAGCCGGCGCGGGGAGCAGGCCTGGAGAAGGGCATGCGTGGCAGAACGCGGGTCGCGTCTCACGACACGCCCTCGAGCAGGAGGGCGGGAAGGTCGGCCACCGAGTCGACGATGTGGGTGTGCGGCGCGCGGGCCAGCTCCTGCCTGGAGTGGGCCCCGCTCAACACGCCGATGACATACGAGGCCCCTGACCGGGTCCCGGCCAGGAGGTCGCTGGCGGTGTCCCCGACCACGGCCACCTCGGTCACATCGTCGATGTGCAGTCGGAGCACCGCCGTGAGGATCATGTCGGGCCAGGGTCGGCCCCGACCCGCGTCGGCGGGGGAGAGGGCCAGATCGATGGAACCCTCCCAACCCAGGGCCCCCAGGATGTGGTCCCGGGTGACCGGGGAGAATCCGGTGGTGAGGCAGATCCTCATGCCGGCGTTACGTAGAACGGACAACACCGACTCGGCTCCGGGCATCGGGGCCACCTCGCCCCGGTCCACAGCCTGGTCGAACGCGGTCTCGAAGGCGGTGTTGGCCTGCTCGGCCCGCTTCCGATCCCCACCGAGCAGCTCGGTGAACACGGCGATCTTGGATTGGCCCATGGTCCGGCGGACGTACTCGGCGGGCTCGTGGCGGAGGTCGCGGGCCGTCAGTCCCACGGCGTCAAGGGCCCGTTGGAAGGCCTCCTGGACGGCACCGGCGTCGGCCACAGTGGTTCCGGCCATGTCCAGGACCACCAGCCGGATGGCAGAGGTCACGGCAGTGCTCGGTGCCTGGTGCCCACCGCTCGATCCGGGGTCATCACCGCCCGATGGTAGTGAGGTCCGGGAGCGGTTGTGGGCGTCGTCGGGGCGTGGCGCTGGTCCTCCCGGCCTCCCAGGGTCGGGCCGTCCCCCGACCAGCCCTGGTCGGCTAAATTGACGGTTCGCCCATTCGGGGGTGGCGCAACTGGCAGCGCGCACTGATTCTGGTTCATGAGGTTGGAGGTTCGAGCCCTCCCCCCCGAGCGCATGCATTCGCCCCCAGGGGCGTCGCCTCGGGCCGCTTCGCAAGGAGTGGTCCACCGGTTCGTTCCGCCTGGAGCGACCGGACAGGGTCCCATCGTCTAGAGGCCTAGGACACCACCCTCTCAAGGTGGAGACACGGGTTCGAACCCCGTTGGGACTGCCAGAAGAAGTGACAGTTCAGAAGGTATTTCTGAGAAACGGATCTCAGATCCTCAATGATCTGCTACTGGTTTTGCTACTGATATCGCCGTCCGACGGTACGCTTTCCCTGGCGAAGGACGTCAGCTCAGGGGCGACCGGCATGCGCGGACACATTAGGGAACGGGGGAAGGGGACCTGGGAACTCCGGGTATTCCTTGGCCGGGACCCCATCACCCGCCGGGACCGCTACAAGACCCGCACCTTCAAGGGTGGAAAGAAGGAAGCGGAGAAGGAGTTGCGGGCTCTGCTCTCCACCCTCGATGCCGGCGTAGTCAGCGAGGGAACCTTCGGGGAGCTTCTGGAGCGGTGGTACCTGGTGGCTTCGACGTCGAAGGACTGGTCGCCGAAGACGGTGGCCGAGCACCGGAGGATCATCGACAAGCAGCTCGGGCCCCTCAAGAGCCTGGCGCTGAACAAGCTCCGGACTCCGCTGATCGACACCTACTACGCCAGGTTGCGAAGCAATGGGGGTCGTTGTGGTCACGAGCCCCGGCAGGATCACATGGGAGAGTTGTGCGAGAAGGGTGCGCCGTTGTCGGCGGCGACGGTGCGTCGGGTCCACGCCGTCGTGCATTCAGCCGTCGAGCAGGCCGTCGCCTGGGATCTACTTCTCTTCAACCCTGCGGCGAAGGCGTCACCCGGCCGTATCGAGACTCCAGAGTTGCGAATCCCGACCGTGGACGAGGTCCTTCATATGTTGAAGGAGGCGGAGGCCGAAGACCCTGACCTAGCTGTGTTCCTCATTCAGGCGCTGGTTCTCCTTTTCCAGCTCCTTCAGTTTCTTGGCGTCGTCGGCCTTCATCCCGCCGTACTGGTTCCGCCACCGGTGCCATGTGGACTCGGTGATCTCCAGATGCCGGGAGACCTCCTCGATGGACTGGCCCTCGCCGAGGAGTTTCTCGCCTTCGGCCAGCTTGCGGATGATCTGCTCGGGGGTGTGCTTTCGGTTCTTCATGGCTGCGCTGTCCTCCCTCCCCAAAATAATGGGGGTCAGGACTCGCACAACGGGTGGATCAGTTCACGGGGACCCGGTCACACTCAACACATCGGCTCCGCCAAAGCGGTACGGACATGTCCACACCTGTGCACTCGAGTGCGGGAACGTCACCCTGAGCTGATCTCCGGATCTTCCCGCGCCTGCGCTCTCAATCGGTGTGCGGCACCAGCTCCCCTCGGCATCTAGCCGAGAGGAGTTGAGGTCCAAACGTCCGTGCTGGAGCCGATCCCGGGCTCCGCTTCTAGCGCGGACGGTCTCACGAGAGGTGCGAACGGTGGTTCGGATCTTGGGAACGAGAGGGGCGCCCCGGCGGGCATCGAGCCCGCCAAGGCCGCCTGGATGACACGGCAGATCGGCTCACCGGGAGTGGGACAGATCATGTCCACACAGTTGCACTCGAGGATGTGCCGCCCTGCGGGCGGGCTCCCCAGTCGCCACAGTCACAGCCTGGCGACGGTGAGGGTGACGTTCGCATCGATGATGCAGGTGTGTGGACAATTTTGTACCGGTCTGGTGGAGCTGATGAGAGTCACGCATTGTCGGCGGCCACGGCGGGCTCGATGCCCGCCTGGGCGCCGCTTCGTGGGTGAAGCCGAGGTAACAGACGCGATCAGTTCAGGCGCGAGCGCTCCACACGTGACCGCCAGTGCTCTGCCTTTGGGTTCTTGAGGCCAGCGGCTCGCCACAGCCAGAATGGCCGGAGAGGCGACCGCGGACCGGTGCCCGGGCTGCGGCCGGCTGGAAAAGCAGCCTTCAGCGGACTATTGCTGAACCGGACGAGGCGAGCATTGCGCCTTCGGGGTGCTACCACGCATACCGACAGACTGGCTGGCCCGCTGGGCGCCGCCGTCCTGGTACGTAACAGTAGGACTGGGAGGTTGTTTTGAGCGCAGTGTGGCTGGTCTTTCGGGCGGAGCTTCGACGACGCTGGAGGTCGTGGGTGATCCTGATCGCCCTTGTCGCCCTCGTGGGCGGCTTTGTCATGGCAACGGCAGCTGCCGGACGGAGGACCGCCGCGGCCTTCCCTCGATTTGTAACCGCACACGGCTACGACTTCCTCGTCTTCAACCTGGAACCTCTCCCGAGGCTCTCTAAGCTCCCCCACGTCGCCTCGGTCTCCACCGCTGTGGTGCCGTTCAACGGCAACGTGACCTGCACCTGTGGTTCGAGCCTGAACAACAACGCAAACCTCTCGGTGCTCGACCTATCGCCTGGATCACTGGGTCGGGTGACAAAGTTGGTCTCGGGACGTATGCCGGTCCAGTCCTCTCCGCACCAGGTTCTTGCCTCCGTGAGTCTCGAACAGGACTACGGGGTGCACGTTGGGACCGTGATCAGTATGCCTTTCTATCGGCCGTCACAGGTCAAGGCTGTTCTCGCTGGATCCAATGTGGCTCCGGAGGGTCCCACGGTGGCCTTCCACGTCGTCGGCATCGAGACTGCCGAATCCGAATTCCAGGCCGGACAGGCACCGGCCTACGACATCTACACGACACAGGCTTTTTCGGCCCTCCGGTTGAGCGGTGGGGCTCAGTATTTTGTGCGGCTCCGACGCGGTTCGGCCGATCTTCCTCTGTTCACAGCCGACGTCAATGCTCTGCACCCGTTTTATACCCAGAACCAGGACGCCATTGCCACTGCGGTCACGACCGCGATCCACCCCCAATCGGTTGGCTGGTGGGTATTGGCTATATTGGCAGGCTTGGTTGGAATGGTCGTAGTGGGCCAAGCTCTCGGCCGCCAGACTGCCATCGAGAGCGCAGAATTCCCGACACTGACCGCCCTTGGCATGCCTCGCCGAAATCTGGTGCTCCTAAGCACTGAGCGGAATATGTTCGTGGCCTTGGCAGGCGCCATCGGTGCGGTCGTCGTTGCGTGGGCCCTATCGCCACTTGCCCCTCTAGGTGAGGCGCGTCTGGCTGAGCCCTCCACAGGCTTCGCATTTGACCCGCTGATCTTTGGGCTCGGAGCGTTTGCGATAGTAGTTGTCGTCCTGGCGTTGGCCGTGTGGCCGACAGCACACGCCTCGCGGGTGCGGACCGGCAGCCAGCGGACTCTCGAGGCTCACCCGTCCTCGATCGTAGCCAAGGTGGGTGACACTCGCGCCCCACCGAGCGTCTCAATCGGTATGCGTCACGCGCTCGAGCGGGGGACCGATGCGGCTTCAATCCCAGTCGGCAGCGCTCTCGCGGGAGCGGTGCTCGCAGTCCTCGCCTTGTGTGCCACGACGGTGTTTGGCGCCAGCCTGTCTCACCTGATCGCCACTCCGAAACTCTATGGCGATGACTACCAGGTGTTTCTTGTCAACAACGCCGGCACCGGGGGGAACCCGGCCAGGGAGGTGGCAAGCCTCGAACGAAACCCTTCCATCACAGGCATTACGCGAGGCGTAAGGCAGGAGGTCTCGATCAACGGGGTCAGCGTGTTCGCACTTGCCGCAAAGGCTGTACGGGGACCACTCCTTCTCTCGACCGTAGGGGGTCAGCTACCGAACGGGAGCAATCAGATTGCACTCGGGACCACAACGATGCGCCAGGTAGGCGCTCGCGTGGGATCGGTCGTCCACGTTACTGTGCAACTGCCAACTGGTGGTAACCGCACGGTCCCGTTTCGCGTCGTTGGGTCGGTATCGTTCCCCGGCCAGTTCGGCCTCGGAGGACTCGGCACTGGTGCAGCGTTCTCGTCAACGGGGTACCTGAGCGCGGTGTGCCCACCTGGACAGTCACAGTCAAGCTGTCACAGTGCTTACTTGGCGACTACCAAAAATGGTGCCGTCTTCGTCAGCACGGTCCCAGGGCGGAAGGGTCAGGCTGCCATCGCCCACGTCGTTAACGCCAATCCGAACAATGCCCAGCGCCCGACCACACCCACTTCGCTAGTCAATTTCGGCCAGGCAGTGAACTTTCCGCTGATCTTGGGCGTGGTGCTCGCTCTATTCGGCATCGCGGCTTTGATGCATCTGCTCGTGGTGAGCCTTACCCGTCACCGGCGAGAAATGGGCATCCTGAAGGCCATCGGGTTCGTCAACCGCCAAGTCGGTGCAGTCGTACGTTGGCAGGCGACGACTGTTGGCCTGGTGGGGATCCTTATTGGCGTCCCCTTGGGGATCGTGGCTGGTAGGGCCGCTTGGCAGGCATTTGCCACCAACCTGGGCGCTGTACCTGTGGCGATCGTGCCGCTATGGGAGTTGGTGCTCCTAGCGGCAGCGGTAATAATCGTAGCCAACGTGTTGGCGATCTTCCCGGCGCTGGCGGCGGAGCGGGCGAATACAGCGGAAATGTTTCGGGTGAAGTAAGCGTGGTCTCTCGATGCTGAAACCACCTGGTCCTCAACGCCGTGTTTTGATTTGTCCGCCTGCCCCTCAACGCCGGATAGGTGCGCACGTCAGATCTGAGCGGCGGTTGGAACCTAGTGTCACAACGAAGACCTAGGGCTACGCGGTCAGGGAGTACTGCCAGATGAGTAGTGATGACACGGCAGCAAACAGGTGAACGTGAGGAACTGCGAGGGCTTGGCGAGACACGATGACATCGATCTGAGGTCTGAAATATGCCTTCAGGCGGTATTCGACCATCCGATTGCCCGATCCATCTACTGCCGACATCAACCTGTACGGGGTTTCTCCTCTTATCGGAAACGTGAATTCCCTCTCACCGAGGACCATCTTGGTGCCGGCGTGACCATTGAAATGAACGCCACTCATCCGGAGCGCCAACGAGCCCGTTCTGACATTGACGAGGTCCCTCACTCGACGGTTGGCAAGGAGCTTCCTCTTGCCGACCCGTCGCCACTCATAGGTGCTGCCCTGATAGGAGGCGGAGCTTGGAAGGCGCGAAGTAAAGACCGAGATTGGAAGCCGCGAAGCGAAGTTCGAAGAGAACCTGATCTCCACTGTGCCGGTAATCCCGTTGATGTATTCCCAGGACTTCCGACCCGTCTTCCTTAGGCAACGCAGTTCTCCCGGGAGGTCTGATTCCGGGGGGGCAGGGGTCAGTTCGTGATACGAAGGAACTGGTTGTGGGCCTGGGTCAGAAGTCATCTGGATTCGATCCCCCTCGCCTCAAGGACCAATTAAACCAGGCGCAGGGGTTCCTTTGACCACCGGGACGGTGTCGCACTCCGGTACGCTCGGTGGCGAATCGGAATTCGGAGCCATGAAACCGAACCCATCGGACGTGCTGGCATCGGCCGGAGTTGGCGCAAGTGTGGAAGATTGACGAACTCGAAGATGGCGAATCGGTTGTAGCGGTAGCACCGATTCTGGCTACGGGACAGGAGTTCACTTGCCGTCTCGTACTGTCGGATCGGAGGATCATGACGATCCGTTCGCCCTACTTCGCCTCATCTTCGGACTTGCCAGATTCGCCCATTCGAGAATCGAAAGTTCGATACGCCTTGATGAGGTCAAGTCTGCCGCGTTCGAGGGAGGCTTCTCAGGTTCTGTACGAATCGAGACTCGAGACTACGTGCGCACTTATGGGTCAACCGGAATCGGAAGCAGGTGGCTCCGACAATTGGCCATCCAGATTCCTAATCGGTAGGGGGAATGGGCCCCTGGGCGAACAGACTTCGGCCTGACCAACACCATCCCTAGACACCGGGATGGAGGCGATTATTGCCTGCCACACATACCGGAACCGTCGTGACAGTTCGGGTGGTGGCGTTAACGTCCACGCTTCGGCATGAGTGAGGGGTGCCATCTGTCCCTTGACCCACCGGGATCACATTTTCCAGAACGCCCATGTGATAGTTAATGGCTCGGCAAACCGGATTCTGTGGTCCGGCAATCGGGACGAGGAAGAGGTGTCGAATGCGCACACGACTTGGTTGGTGGGGCGGGGCAATGGCAGTTGTGCTGCTGGTTCTCGGTACGGTGGCCCCAGCCTCTGCGGGAGGGGCAGCAGTTCGGCCCACGGTCCACACCTTGGTGCACTCCGTGGGCGGCTCCGCCTGGTCGCACATCTACAACGGTCCCGATAGCTACTGGATGGTGGCCTCGGACGGCGGCATCTTCTCCTTTGGGGACGCTCAGTTCGAGGGCTCGGCAGGTGGCGGCCCGCTCAACAAACCCATCGTGGGCATGGCCGCCGATTCGGACGGTGGCGGCTACTGGTTGGTGGCCTCCGATGGGGGGATCTTCGCCTACGGCGACGCTCAGTTCTTCGGCAGCCATGGAGGAACACCCCTAAACAAGCCCATCGTGGGCATGGCAGCAACCCCGGACGGTGGGGGCTACTGGATGGTGGCCTCCGATGGGGGCATTTTCTCCTATGGGGGCGCCCACTTCTACGGCAGCCACGGCGGCGCACCTCTGAACAAGCCCATCGTGGGCATGGCGGCAACGCCGGACGGGGGCGGGTACTGGCTGGTGGCCTCGGACGGCGGGATCTTCTCCTACGGCGACGCCCAGTTCCACGGCTCGGCTGGCGGCGGTCCGCTCAACAAGCCCATCGTCGGGATGACGGTCAGCGCAGACGGGGGCGGGTACTGGCTGGTGGCCTCGGACGGCGGCATCTTCGCCTACGGCGACGCCTTCTTCTACGGCAGCCACGGTGGCGCACCCCTCAACAAGCCCATCGTGGGTATGGGGGCGACCAACGACGGGGGCGGCTACTTCCTGGTGGCTTCTGATGGCGGCATCTTCTCCTATGGCGACGCTCAGTTCGCTGGATCGACAGGGGGTATGCACCTCAACAGCCCCATCGTGGGCATGGCCGTCGCACCCGCCTTGTTCCCCTTCGCCACGGCCATCGCCCGCACGCCGAGTGGCCACGGCTATTGGGCCGCGGGTGACGACGGGGAGGTGTTGACCTACGGCGACGCCACCTTCTACGGGGACCTCTCAGCCGATCTCTTGGCTCAGCCCATCGTGGGCATCGCCGCCACCAACGACGGCGGGGGGTATTGGCTGGTCGATGCCTCGGGCCACGTGACCCCGTTCGGTGACGCTGGCAACTCCGGATCGGTCAACGACCCGAACGACTCCATCTTGGGTATCGTCTCCGATCCGTCGAGTGGGGGCTACTGGCTGTTCAACGCAATAGGGGCGGTGTATCCGTTCGGCGGTGCCCGATTCTACGCTTCAGCCCCGGGCCAGCTCCTCAGTCCGATCGTCGCCATGGCTGCAACTACGGATGGTCAGGGCTATCGGCTGCTAGCAGCCGATGGCGGGGTCTTCTGCTTCGGGGACGCCGTATTCGATGGATCGTTGGGTGGCACTACCATCGCCACACCCGCCACGGGCATCGCACCTACGGCCGACGGGGGGGGCTACTGGATCACCACGGAGGACGGTTCGGTCTACGCTTTTGGCGACGCCACCGGCGGGTTCCCGTCGGCCCACAATCTGGGTGGCAACATCGCTACCGGAATCACCAGCACACCGAGCGGCTTCGGCTACTGGCTCCTCGACACCTCGACAAACATTTACACCTACGGCAATGCCACGGCCTATCCTTTGAATCCCTAGGTCAGGGCGAGAGATTCATCGCGGGTCGATACTGCCCCAGACCACCGGGTAGGCATCACGCTCGGGCATCGATCCAAGCCTCCACGCCACGCGGAGGCGCAGTACTAGGAGGGCGGCCGGTTCTGGTCCGCCCGGCGCGCCAGTACGGCGCGTTCACCTGCATTCGCCGAACGTGCCGCCGCCTCGGTGAACGCGGCCATTGCCTGATCGTGCCGACCAGCCCGCTCGAGCAGGTCTCCACGCACGCTCGGCACCAAGGGTGACTCGCCGAGCGCGTCGTCGCGTACCTCTTCCAGGACGGCGAGACCGGCGTCGGCACCGAACGCCCGACCGTGGGCGACGGCCCGATTGACCTCAACGACCGGTCCGGGCGCGGTGCGGGACAAGACGTCGTAGAGAGCCGCGATCCGGTGCCAGTCCGTCTCCTCTGCGCGCTCCGCGCCCGCGTGCTGTACCGCGATCAGGGCCTGCAGGAAGTAACGCCCGACCGACCCCCCGGTCGCGGCCAACTCCTCCGCTCGCCCCAGGGCCGCCAGGCCCCGCCGGACGCGCACCTGATCCCAGAGGCTACGGTCCTGCTCCTCCAGCAGGACCGGGATCCCGTGCTCGTCGAGGCGGGCCGCCATCCGCGAGCCCTGGATCTCGAGGAGGGCCTCCAGAGCGAGCACTTCGGGTTCGTCAGGAGCGAGGTCGACCAGCATCCGCGCCAGCCGGGTCGCCTCGTCCACGAGGTCTAGGCGCATCCAGTCCTCACCCGTGGTGGCCGTGTACCCCTCGTTGAAGATCAGGTAGATGACCGCCATCACGTCGTCGAGCCGTTCGGTCCGTTCCGCTCCCACCGGCAGCTCGAACTCGGCGTGGGCCTCCGACAGCGTCTTCTTCGCCCGGGAGATCCGTTGCCCCATGGTGGACTCGGTGACGAGGAATCCTCGGGCGATCTCGGCCGTGGTGAGGCCGCCGACGAGCCGCAGGGTCAGCGCCGCCCGTGACTCGGGCGTCAGCACCGGATTGCAGGACAGGAATACGAGGCGGAGGACGTCGTCCTCGATGTAGTCGACCTGACTTTCGACGTCGGGCACCGCCGCCGCTTGCCTGTCGCTGGCATCTCCCAGCTCGGCGACCTTGCGGCGCATGGTCTCGGTGCGCCGGAAGTGGTCGATGGCTCGGCGCTTCGCCACGGTCATGAGCCATGCGATCGGGTTGTCCGGCACGCCCGTCTCCGGCCACTGCTCGAGAGCGGCGACGAGGGCGTCCTGGGCCAGGTCCTCGGCGAGGCTCACGTCGCGAGTCATCCGTGTGAGCGCTGCTACGAGCCGGGCGGACTCGGTCCGCCAGACGGCATAGACGGCCCCGTTGGGGTCGCCGGGATGGGTCCGAGCCGGCACCACGCCAGCGTAGTGATACCGGCTCAGACCTCCCGCCCATTGCCGCCGCTGGCAGGTTGAGCACGGACGAATCCGGCGTCAGGCGTCGGGCACCTCCGGGCCGGTCGAGATCTGGCGCAGCGTGGAGATCACCGTGACCTCGGGCCAAAGCTTGGCATGGAGCTCGGCGAAGGACCGCTGGTCCTCGGCGGCCTCCTCGAGACTCGGGTATTCCATGATGGCCCAACCGCCGACGACCTCCTTGGCCTCGGAGTATGGCCCGTCGACACGGGTGACCTCGCCCTGGCGGACGACGTAGTTCACCGCGTCCTCCGTCCCGTAGAGACCGCCACCGTCGAGGAAGATCCCCTTGCTGGCCCGCTCACCGATGTACTCGTCCATCGCGTCGAACAACGCCTGTGGCGGCGTCCCGACGCCCTCTTCCATCCTCACGAATCCCATGAATCGGGGCATGTCGATCACTCCTTTTGGTTTGTGGTTGGTGAACTTCTCGCCAATGAGTCGAACGGGGATGCCATTCTTCGACATCGATCACCGAATTTCTTCGGATCCACTGAGCATCTGATTGGCGTCGAGTCGGCATTTGGCTACGACCTCACCCGAGATTCCCGTTTCGCAAGGGGTATCCCACAACGCCGGGAGCGGGCGGGGCAGATCCGGCGGTGGCAGGCCCTTGCTATGAAAGACCTTTCCCTCCGACTGGGTCGAGCCGAAGGCTCTGGGGAGGTTCGGCCACAAGCGATGGCATGTCCTTTGCCCATTCTGCAATTGCAGGGCTACTCCGAGCTTCCTCCCAGGCCGACTCGCTCGACCACACTTCGGTCAGATAGACGGCGTCCTCATCCGCGAGAGATTTGCAAACGATCATCAATTCGCACGCGGGGTTCTCCCGCTGCAGCTCTATTGATTCAACAAACTTGCTGGCCAGCCGGTCGGCATTGCCACGGGTCGCAACCAAAGTTGTGTGCTGTGCAAAGCGCCCCACCAGTCTCCCTTCCTTAACTGGATTCCTCGTCAGCTCAGTCATGCGTATTCGTGTTGGAAGCCTTGGCGCCATGACGGAAAGCGCAGCTCCCAGCCCAGCTCGGTCTTGGCCTTGGTGTTGGAGAAACCATGCCCCTCGGTCATCATGGCCACGATCATCTCGCCGGCCAGTAACCTGGCCAACCACACGGGGATCCGTCGCGGTGGCTTCGCTCCCATGCACTTGGCCATGAAGGGCAACCACTCGCTGGCCGGACCCGGCTCGTCGTCCACGACGTTGAACACCCCTGAGGCCTTCTGCTCGATGGCCAGGATTGTTGCGGTGGCGGCGTCCTCGACGTGTACGAACGAGAACTGGCCGGTTCCACCCCCGACGAGCGGGAACATCCGCTTTCGTACGAACTTAGCTTGGTCGGCGTTAGCCCCCTGTCCGTAGAGGGTGCCATAGCGCAGAACGGCTCCACCGGCCGCTACGACTGCGTCCTCGAGGTGGCCGATCTCCCTGATCGCGACCGGGACCTCTAGCGGATCCTGCTCGGTCTTGATCGGCCCTCCCTGGCGGGTCAAGTTGAATAGAGCGCCGCTTTGCGAGACGATGTGTGAGACACCCGTTGCCCCGGCCGCCGCCAGCAGGTTGTCTGTCCCCTCGCTCCGCAGCCGGCCCGTAAGTTCGAAGTACCGCTCGAACCGTCTCATGTTGGGTTTGCCGGCGTGGGGTTCGGAGAGGGCAGTCATCTCGTTCACGATCACCTCTGGCTGAGCCGTTGCCACGGCCTGGCGGACCGAGGCCACGCTCAGCCCATCCATCACTACCCCGTTGGCACCTAGATTTTGGAGTAGTGCCACCTTGGACGGGGTCGTCGTCGTCGCCGTGACCTCGTGGCCGCTGGCGACCAGCTTGGGTACGAGCTGGCGTCCAACGACTCCTGAACCTCCTGCAACGAATACTCGCACCACGATCACCTCCAGTTTGTGGTGTTTGACCTGTATACCCACGGCAGTACAGGTTCATTCCTTCATGGTCAGCCTGGCGAACCGATGCCTGCTCCTGCCTCACATGAGGACAGAAGTCAATGGGCACCGATGCGGCACTTGGGAACCTAAGCCTGACTGCGCAGGCATCTGCCTATCCCTAAACACCGGGAGTGGGTGCCACGCTCCCAGCGCCCTATGGGTCACGATGGGTGGGTGAGCAGGGACCTACCCGACTACGTCACGCACTATTACGTCGCAGGGCGACTACCGTTCCGGAACATCTCTGATCTGACCGATCACGAGTGGGAGGTCATTCGTCAGGAACTCGAAGCAGAGCGGTCCGCTGGGACGTCATCCCGAGTCTTCGGTAGGCGGTATCTGGAGCTTAGGCGGGCAACCGAGGCCAAACTTCGTGACCAGTTCGTCGCCGTAGGGGGTGAACCGGAACGGACCTCACCCCACTACTTCGTACTCGGCTCCTCGACGTGGTTCCGGGGATTGGCTCACGAAATGCATGAGGTAGTGATTCCGCTAGCTGTGCTTCCTGACAGTGCAACCAGCATGACGATCCCGGACAGCATGACTTCCATGGGGCTCGGTGGTGAGTTCGGTCTTCCTATGGAGGATAAGCCGCACCACGGCCGAGTCTTCCGGCTCTCAGAGATTCCTGAGGCCATTGAAGAGTTTGGTCTCCCCGAGGATGAGTCCGGTGACTACGCCGGGTATCAACACCGGTCCTTCGAACTCTACGCCGAGGTACAGGTGTGGTCGGATGCCCTTCTCAACTACCGAGCGTGAACCGGCGGGGCTATCCCACAACGCCGGTTCGGTGCGATACCCAGGGGTTCTCACGGCCTGGGCAATAGCCCCTCGTAATCTCAACCGCCAGTCGGTTGACGAAAGTATCGATCTAGCCAAGGGGCCGTCATCGCGACGAGCAGAGTCAATTCGGCGTCTAGCTCTACGGGCGACGGAATCGCAATTTCGATCTTCCGGAGATCTACTGGATTATTCCAAAGTCTGAAGACCGTCAGAGTGGGATCGCTGAATCGGTAGAACGCACTGCAAGTTCCAGAGTCATCCACGGCCGACATTACGGAGCTTCCAGGATTCGTTCCTCGCACGACAAACCGATAGGAAGTTCGCCCTACCGCTGCAACTTGGCCGAGTCGTCCGAATTCAGCGGAAACGTCCTCTCTTAAAACCAGCTCCAGAGTCGCAACGTCGACCAGAGCCATTTCTCGATGGAGTCGCCAAATCGGACTGAAAGTTCGCCGCTCGAACGTTTTCTGCCGACCACCCACAAGGGTTTCTATGGATCTGACACGACCAGATTTGAACTGAACGCTAGCCAGTCTGCGCCCGCTCGTTGTAACTAGCGCGTACCCTTCTTTCGGAACCACGTGCAAGACGAGATGAGTTCCAGAAATGTTCGGAAAACGCCGCCACTCTTGCTCGGTCTCGTCCCACTCGCGCCAAGAATCCGCCTCATCCCAGGTCTCCGGGGTCCTCTCCGCCTTCTTCCAGCCCATTTACTGATGTTAGCTAGCAAGGTCACTTGAGCGACAGGTGTCTCCAATCCGGTGCCGTTCATGGGCAGGCAACTTTTGCGAGCACCGATCGCCTCTGAACGAAGATAACGCGGCCCCGAGCCGGTGTTCGGGGGCACCTCCCAGCCGGTCAATCGTACTGACTATGCTCGAACTCAGGTATCAGGTCTTGCGCGATAGACAACGGAAGTCTTGCCAGGTTCAGTCACTATCGCTGGGTGTCAAGCTCCACAATTCGTCTGAGCATAAAGCGACGCTCCGGGTCCGAGGGGGCCATCCCGATGGCATGGCGATAGGCGACCTCGGCCTCTTCCACTCGACCGAGACGACGGAGCAGATCCGCCCGAGTAGCCGGGAGGAGATAATAGTTAGGCATGGAGCCTTCAGCATCGAGCTCATCGACCAGAGCAAGACCTTCAGCGAGCCCATCGGCCATGGCGATCGCTACCGCTCGGTTGAGCGCAATCACCGGGCTTGGGTTCGCCCAATACAACTGCTCGTAGAGCCTGGCGACCTCACTCCAGTCCGTGGCACTGGCGCTAGCCGCCGTTGCATGGCAGGCGGCGATGGCTGCGAGAAGTTGGAAGGGCCCGCTGCGACCGAGGTGGGTCGCCTTCTCGAGGAGGCTGCAGCCGTCCTCAATCGAGTCCTCATCCCATAGGGTGCGGTCCTGATCCTCCAATGGGATTAGCTCACCTGCCTCGTCGAGTCGGGCTCGACACCGCGAATTGTGCAGCACCATGAGACTCAGGAGGCCGTACGCCTCCGGCTCATTGGGCATCAATTGCGCGAGCATTCGTCCGAGTCGAATCGCCTCATCGCTCAGGGCACTCCGCATTAGTTCGGCGCCGTGGCTCGCTCCGTAACCCTCGTTGAACAGGCCATAGATGGCCGCCAGGACCCCAGCCATACGATCAGGGAGCTGATGGGAGGGAGGCACTCGGTACGGAATGGCTGCGTCACGGATCTTGTGCTTGGCCCGGACCAGTCGCTTGGCCATTGTCTCTTCCGGGACGAGGAATGCTCGAGCAATTTCAGCCGTTGTCAGTCCAAGAAGGGTGCGCAGAGCGAGAGCGACTTGTGCCTCGGCCGGTAACGCTGGATGGCAGCACGTGAAGAGCAGCCGTAAGCGATCGTCGGTGACGCCATCACCTGTTCCTCCGTCTTGTTCTGCGGTGCTAATCACTTTGGCGACCTGTTCGATCTTGGCTTGGCCCACGCGCTCGCGGCGGAGGCGGTCAAATGCTCGGTTTCGGGCCGTGGTCTTCAACCACCCCGCCGGATTGGCGGGGATGCCATCTCTGGTCCAGGTTTCGAGTGCCTTGGCGAAGGCATCTTGCGCGCATTCCTCTGCCAGATCCCAGTTGCCGGTAACTCGGATCACATGAGCAACGACGCCTCCCCAGTCACTTCGAAACGCCTCAGCGACGGCAAACTGAGCTGTGATCACATCTCCCAAATCGGCCTCACCTCGATCGTGCCGTGGCCTGCTGCCGGAATCAAGGACGCAAGTTCTATGGCTTCGTCGAGATCATCCACCTCAACGACGAAATATCCGGCGATCTGCTCTTTGGTCTCGGCAAAGGGACCGTCTGCGATCACGAGTTCGTTCCCCCGGACCCTGACGGTGGTGCTCGTCGAGGTCGGCCGCAGTCGTTCGCGAGCCACCAACACACCACGAGATTCCATCTGTTCTTGGCATGCCGCATAGGCGGCGTAACGTTCATTTCGCTCTTCCGGCGTTAGCTGCTCCGATTCGTCGTTACACACCAATAGGACGTACCGCATCTCTCGAGCCTTTCATGTTGCAAGACGGATTCGCCGAGTGCTGGCGACGCCTTCCATCGATTGTGCCTCTGATTGGGCGTGGGGCCAAGCGGGACTGGACACCCTGCCCAGTCCCGCTTACGCCTCACGTAGTCGACTTCGACTCAGGCGCTTGCCAGATCCGAGCGAATCTGCTCTGCAGGGTGCTCTTCAGGCAACTCCGCAAGGAGGCCGACTTCGACACCGCCTCCCCGAGTCACGGTCGGACAGTTCTTCGCCATCTGGACGGCTGCCTCCAGGTCATCAGCGGTGACAATCGAGTAGCCACCAAGCCGGGTGGATTCTCCTGTCTCGCCGATCGTCGCTGCAGGCTCGAACACCGGGAAGCCCGGGTCGACCATATGGGCAGCGAGGGTGTCGTTGATGAACGATCCCCAGGCAGGCAGCGTACCGGGATCGGCCAGAGCATCGAAGTCCTTCGCAGGACGGTAGCTGAGGATGAAGTTAGGCATTGTTCGTCTCCTTCTTGGTCTTGGGATACTTCATTAAGAAGACGAACTAGCGGATGGCAGATGGACACTTGAAGAGGGAATTTCTTGATCAAGCAGGCGTTGAGCCCGATCGACGATGGTACAAACTCGGCGACACGCCAACCCGACTTCGTGTTGGTCTTGCAGACTGAGCTTCCTGAGCCGGAAAAGGGTCCCCTTGCATTGTTGGTAGCTCATAGCGCGTGGTCTCGTGGCCTACCAGCCGGCATCCCACATGTGCCGGTATGTGACACCCCGTTAGCCGACTCACAACCACCCAAGCCCCCCTCCGCCGCCCCGGCCCTCCCCGTTCGGGTGGCGCTCATCGCCGGCCGCCTTTGGGCCTCCGTTTCCCGCTCGCGTCGCCCCTGGTCTCGGGCCTCCCGGCCGGCCTGCGACGGCGGTTTTGGGGTCGCCCCGGTGCGCGTCTCCCTCTCCCCGCCTTGCTCGCGAACGGTGCCCACGGCTGGTATCGAACCAGCGACACCTCGGCCTTGGCGGAACTTCGTCCGCCTCCGTCCGTGAGAGGTTGAAAAACGGTGCAAAATGATGGCAACCAACGATCACGGAATCGCCAGTTCATTCCACATTTCCGCTGGTGGGGGAGTCGTCCTTCGGCACCCTCTCAAGGTGGAGACACGGGTTCGAACCCCGTTGGGACTGCTCAGTGCAGAGGGCGCTCGGGCGAGATCAGGCGCTCTTGAGTGGTGCAATTCCGTCGAGTGTGTCGACCAGGCGGTCCCGCTCGACCTCGAGGTCGTAGCGTCCCTGGAGATTCATCCAGACCCGCTCCGAGGTACCGAAGTAGCGCGCCATGCGCAGGGCAGCGTCGGCGGTGATCCTGCGCTTATCGTGAACGATTTCGTTGATGCGGCGTCGCGAGAATCCGATGGCAATGGCCGGGCGATGCTGTGTCACGCCCAGGGCTCGAGGTGCTCCTCCATCAATACCTCCCCCGGATGGATCGGCGAAATGGTCGCAGCCGTGATCACGGGTCTCCTCTCAGTGATAGTCGACCAACGCGACATCTTCGGCGCCAGAGTCGAGCCAATCGAAGCTGATCCGCCACTCCTGGTTGACCGGGATACTGCACGAGCTGGACCGGTCGCCATTCAAATGTCGAGTCAGTCAATCCGGCACGGCGGCATCAGAGGTGACGATCACCGTGACGGCCTTGCGACCGAGGCCCGAGACGTCGGCGAGTTGACGGATCGACACTCCGGCCCGATGGGCAACCCGAATCATGTCGTCACGAAACTCTGATTCTTTGGCGGCCCGGGCTGAACTGAGGCCCACCACAACAAGAGCGGCGCCGGCTTCGCCAGATTCTCCGCCTCGGTACTTGTCCATCGCGGCAGTAGCCGCAGAAACCTCGGCATCGCTATAGCTCACAGTTCCTCCCCTCAGCCCGAGAGCAAGCTTGTCCCGGATTGCCATTAGCAACGGCACTCTGGGCGACGTCTCGGCCTTGGTTTCGGCATCGTTGAGATGAGCCAAGGTCATCCCAAGAAGCTCAAGTGCCTCGATGCGTTCAAGCTCGACTCTGATCATCGGTCCGATTGTAGCCACTAGTGGTCCTAATGGGGCCAACTAGATTCAGGCGATCTACCAAACCCATTCTTGCTACTGGTTTTGCTCCTGAACTCGAGGATTCTGGGGGATTGCTGAAGAGAACTCAGTGGACGCAAAGACCGACTGAACAGGACGTTAGAAATTCACCAGCATCCCTAAACGGCCCTTACTTCCCTCTCAAGGTGGAGAGACGGGTTCGAACCCCGTTGGGACTGCTCGGGAAATACCAGTTCAGAGCCACATCATTAGCTTATGAAGCGCTTGATGGCCTCGTTGGCGTGGTCCTGAAAGGACGGGTTAGCCAAGTCCGGGAAGATCTCCGCTTGGTCGACCATGGGACCCTTCAACTTGCCGGCCGCACTGGCGTAAAACACGCCACTCGAAAGCTTCGGGTCGGTGACACCGTCGACGAGCCGCTTCGAGCCGACGTCAAGTTCGTGGGAAATACCGAGACGGGGCATGATGTGTTTGGCCGCAAAGCGTAGCGGTGGCGCCGCGCCGGCGGCGGCTTCGGTGCCCGTGGTGTTGCCGGGGCTCACAGTGATAAAGCGGAGGTCGGAGTATTGGCGCGCCAGGTGGGCCATCCACAAAGCCCCGATGTACTTGACCTGACCGAAGGCGAGGTTCTGATCATATTTTCTGTCAGCGAAATAGCTTCCGTCGATGACGGTAGTGAGTTCATCGGTAGAGGTTGAGACGAAGGTTGGCCGTTTGAACCCCAACTTCGGAATTCCCCTGGCTGCTTCACTTGCGGCGAACACCGCTACCTCGCTGAGTCGGTTCTGGGACAGGAGCCCTTCGAGGAGAACGGCGTGCCCGAGAACGTTCGTTGCGAACAATGTGGTGACCCCGTCAGCGGTCAATTCCATCAAGGTCTCGTTGCCGATTACACCAGCGTTCATGACCAACGCGTCGAGGGATCCGTCGATGGCTGCTAGGCCAGCGCGGACCGAACCGAGATCGGCGACGTCCATGAGAATGATGTCGAAGATGTGTCGGCCGGTGACGGCTTCGAGATCGGCCTTTGCCGTTGACGCTCGATCTTGGTTCCGACACGCCAGATAGATGCGGCCGATCTCAGGACGTAACGCCAGCTGCCGGGCCACATCCTTGCCGATCCCGACATTGGCGCCCGTGATGAGCACCGTCTTGCCTGAAGGTGTGCTCACGCTGATTCCCTCTCACCCTCTGTGGACGTAGGGAGGCCGTCGAGCAAGCTGAAACGAACATCCATCGCGATACCTCGGACTTCGATCAGCTGCTGATACTCAGGCGAGTTGTACCACTTGAGGGCCGTCTCACGGTCAGTAAACCGCACGAGTGCTCCCGAAGTGAGCGAGCCGTCGCCGTGCAGGACTTCCCAGTTGCCGGCGGCGATCACCTCGCCTCTGTGCTCTTTGGCTGTCTGCCCTGCAATGGGGGCGTACTTCTCACGGTAAACATCTGGGTCCTTGACCGTGAACTCGACAATTACATATGCGCTCATGTTGATATTCCTTCGTAGTAGTTGTGATCTGTGTTCTAGGACTTCACTCGTAACGTCGACGCCCACAGGCGTTACGTCGCTACTCGGCCTCCGTCGACTGCCAGAGTGACGCCGTGGACGAAGCTGGCATCATCGCTGGCGAGAAAGACGATCGCCGCAGCCAGTTCCTCGGGCTCAGCCACGCGACCTGCTGGTGCTAGTGCCGCGAGCTGGTTCACCATCTCTTCGGGGAGTGCTTCCATCATCCGGGTGTGCGTTGGGCCGGGGGAGACGGCGTTGACCCGAACACCACTCGAGCCGTATTCGGCGGCCCAGGCCTTGGTCAAGAGCTCGAGGGCTGCTCGGCTGGCGCCGTACATGGCCATGCCGGCCTGTCCAAAGCTGGCCACCATCGTGGAGATGTTGACGATCGAACCCCATCCACGTTCGGCCATGGCTGGCGCCACTGACGCAACGAGGAAGAACGGAATCTTGACGTTTAGTGCAAAGGTTTCGTCGAACTCTGCTTCGGAAGCTGCGCTGCTTGGTCCGAGCAAGGCGACGCCAGCGTTGTTGATGAGAATGTCGACGTGACCGTCGCCTGCCTCGGTGGCCCACTCGACTAGCTCCTGGGCTGATTCGAGGTCGCTCAACGTAGCTAGCTTGAACGAAGCGCGGCCTCCGTTGCCTTCGATCTCGGCGACCACGTCTTTGGCTCGTTGTTCGTTGCGTCCGACTACGAGTACGTGAGCGCCACGGGCAGCCAAGGCGATGGCCGTGGCCTGGCCGATCCCGCTCGTCGAGCCCGTTACCAGTGCTGTCCTGCCGTTCAGATCCGTCATACGTTGCTTTCCTCTCGCTGCAAATGGGTTACATAACTCACTATGACGGGAAAGGACTGGGTTGTCAAACTCAGAATTGCTGTTAGTCTGGAAGCATGGTCAATGAAACGAGTGACCGGCCAAAGCTCACCCCCAAAGGAGCGCAGACCCGGGCACGGATAGTGGAGAACGCAGCCGTACTGATCCATGAGCGCGGAGTGGCGGGTACCACCTTGGATGACGTCAAGGCGGCAGCGGGAGTCAGCGGCTCTCAGATGTACCACTACTTTCCTGACAAGGACGACCTCGTGCAAGCGGTCATCGACTACCAGGCCGAGACCATCGTCAATCGCCAACGGCAAGCGTTCACCAGCGCGAACGGAGTCGAAGCCTGGCGGAACATGGTGATCAACGCGGCGAAGCGCACCAAAGCAAAGGGGGGCTGCCAACTTGGCTCGCTGGTTGGTCAACTCGCCGAGAGTGACCCCGAGGCCCGAGCGCTCATTGCGGCAGGGTTCGATCAGTGGGCAGCCGCCATCAGCGATGGGCTGAGAACCCTTCATGCCGACGGGAAGCTCCCGTCGGACATCGACCCGGACGACCTCGCAACTACTCTGCTCGCCACGCTCCAAGGGGGACTTCTACTCGCCCAGGTACAGCAGAGTCCCCGTCCGTTCGAGACTGCCGTAAATACCCTTCTTGCCCTTGCCATCAACAGATGAACCCAAACCAGATTCGATCACAGCCATCGCGGAGCTCGGCTCACGGCCCTTGGGTGAAGTATGTGAATGCAAACGATGCGTTTGCGGGCTGGCTGCCGGCCCTGATGAAGGAGGCCTCGTCGCTCGTGAGTTGCTCAGGTCTGGATTTCCGAGAGCTACGTCGGCCGACCCTTACTGCTCGTATCTCTCCGACATCGACCGGCCTCGTCAAGATGATCGACATTCCGTGACAGCTCCCCGCGTGGGGGAGACGTTCCACCTCGACCTCGACGGGACGGCAATCGCCGGCCGCTACATCGAAGTAGATCTCCCTCACCGCATGCTGCTGGGATGGGATCGTCAAGGAACCGACACAACGACCCCGACACCTACCTTCATTGAGATCACGCTCACCCCGACGGGTGACGGCACAGACGTGAAGGTGCAATTCTCCGGCCTAAGTGCGGAGGATGCCGCGTTCTATCCGCAACTCTGGGCGCGTCACCTTGACCGGATCGCAGCTGCCTTGGCTCGTGCCGAACCCGTGCAAGGCAACTGAGTCAGGAATCGCCTCCTCTGAAATCGGTGATCGGCGGTCGTGACTGACACCAAGCCACGATCCAGTACGAGAAGCCGACCCTCGATGCCCTCTCGGTCGGTGATTTCGACAGCCCAAGCAGGCCTACGGGGGTGCATGCAAAGTGCCGGCATGTGACATCCGAATCGCGTCCAGCCACCAATCTTCTTGCCTCCAGCGCGACCACCGCTGCAACTTCAAGACGTTGTTAGATCCGAGCAGCGCACAGTGATCTTGCTACTGGTTTTGCTACTGAACTCCACGAAACTGGAGATAACTCAAGAAAACTCAGTGGACCGAATGTCCGATCGAACAGGTCTCTAGCGACTCAGCGGCACTCGCTGAACAACCCTTACTTCCCTCTCAAGGTGGAGACACGGGTTCGAACCCCGTCGGGACTGCTCATGTCGTGGCACAGCCTGCATCATGTGCACTGGGCCAAGCCGGGGACCCTCAGTCCCTTCTTACGCGGTCCTCGGCTGACGCGCCTCCGCGAAGCGGGCAAGTGCCTCGTGCCGTTCCGTGGCGTGGTCGACCACTGAGCTGGGATAACCGCTGGCATCAACGCCCGGCCCAGTTCCGTCGATGGCTAGCAGTTCCGCGGCCAGCTCATCCACATAGCGACGGACGTAAGCGCCGGTAGGGTCGAAGCGTTCCTGTTGGCGGCACGGGTTGAGAACCCGGTGGAACGGTGCCGCATCGGTGCCGGTGCCCGCTACCCATTGCCAGCCGTGTTGATTCGAGGCCAAGTCGCCATCCACCAGGTGCCACATGAACCACCGGGCCCCGAGCCGCCAGTCAATATGGAGGTCCTTCACCAAGAAGCTGGCCGCGACCATCCGCACCCGGTTGTGCATCCAGCCTTGCGCCAGCAGCTGACGCATGCCGGCATCGACCAGCGGGTAGCCGGTCGTCCCGGTGGCCCAGGCCGCGAACCGCTCCTTAGCTCGCTCGTCGGTGTCCCAGCGCAAACGGGCCCCGAAGGCCAGGAGTGGCGCCCGCGCCGAGTCGGGCCGGTGCCAGAGCAGGTCGGCATAGAATTCTCGCCAGGCCAGCTCGGTTCGGAGACGTTCGGCTCCGGCGCAGGAACCGAGGAGCGTCAAAACGCTGCGTGGGTGGAGGCAGCCGAAGCGCAGGTAGGGCGAAAGGCCCGAGGTTCCGGCCACCGCCGGCAGGTCTCGGTCACGGTCGTAGTCGGCTAGCGGCCCGGCCACGAATTGCTCGAGGCGGTTCCACGCCGCACCCGGGCCGGCCTTGGGGAGTTCCCGGGCGGCTCCAAGGGGCAGGCCCTCCCACCATTCGGGTAGGCCGTTCGACCCTGGGGTGGCCAGCCCCGACTCCGGGTCCAGGCGGTCCTCGTCACTACTCAGGGGCCGGTACCGCACGGCGGGTGTGGGGGAGGGTCGCGACCACCCGATGGTTTCCCAGGCCCGCCGGTACGCGGCGAACACCTTGAATGGCGTGCCTACCTTGCTCCGTGTCCGGCCCGGGGCCACGGCGTAGTTCGAGTCGACCCTCGTCAGCCGACGCCCGTCGGCGGACAGGGCCCGCGCCACCGCCTCATCGCGGGCCGAGCCGTGAGGACCGAAGTCGGCGGTGACAGCCACTACATCGGCCCCGGACTCGGCCGCCACGGCTGGGACGATGCGGGCCGGGTCCCCACCGCGCACCACCAGGGCGCCTCCGAGCTCGGCATTCAGGGCGGCGAGGGCAGCAGCCAGGAAGCGCCGTCGGTTCGGACCGGCCGGCCCCAGGAGGGCGGGGTCGGCTACGAACAGGGGGACGACCCCGTCGGGCCCGGCCTCGGCCGCGGCCCGCAGGGCTGGGAGGTCATCGAGGCGCAGATCCCGCCGGAACCAGAGGACTGCGGACGCCATCGATCAGAGGTCCGGGGTCGAATGGGTCGGGGTCGCCTTCCCAGCGGTGGGCATCCACGCGCCAGCCCGCCGTCGGGCTTCTCGATGGACCCGTTTGACCCGGCCCCGCATCATGATCCGGAACACCACCTGGTGCACCGGCCACAGGGCCCACCAGTAGACCAGGCCGAGCAGGCCCTTGGGCCGGAAGGCGGCCGCTTGCTCGACGCGGGGTGGGCTAGTCACCCGC
Organism: uncultured Acidimicrobiaceae bacterium; assembly: GCA_963833585.1. GTDB lineage: Bacteria > Actinomycetota > Acidimicrobiia > Acidimicrobiales > RAAP-2 > Bog-756. The sequence goes on from CAWHYF010000001.1 coordinate 103,271, forward strand.
CAGCCCAGCCATCCGTCCCCGCAGAACCAACCGAACGAGGCCAGCACCAACTGATCGGAATCGGTCCGCACCACCTGCCACCAGTCGGCCGTCACTCCGGGAGCGAGCCGGTCGGGCTTTCGGGTCTCGAGCTTCTCGCCGAAGAGCCGGCCGACCGCCAGACGAAGGGCCCAGGCCCAAGCCAGGCCATACCAGGCGAGATCCCCGCCCACCTGGGCAAGGTCCGCTCGTAACGCCTCGGCCTGATCAGGTTCCAGCCGCGCCGTGGAGCGCATGCCGTAGACGCCGGTACCGAGCGACTCGGGTCGATCGAGCAGACCGGCCGAGACACGGTTCCCCTCGTCGCTGATGGCGCGCCGGATGGCCTCGCCGACCGACAGGGGATCGATGCCGAAGGCGGCGTGGGTGCGCTCCGGGTCGCCGACCACCACCTCGTTGACCAGGCTCTCGATTAGGACGTGGCTGATGCGCCGGTCGACTGGGCTGACCAGGTCGACCCAGCGGGCCGACAGGGAGGGCGTGACGAGGGGCACGGTGACGATGCGCCGGGGTCGTAGCCCCCTCACTTCGGCGTAGGTGCGCATCATGCCGCCGTAGTCGGTGACGTCGGGCGTGCCGATCTCGTAGACGCCCGGTCGAACGGTGAGGGAGCCGACGAGGTAGTCGAGCAGGTCGCACTCCGCCAATGGCTGGAGTCGGGTCGCGATCCACCGCGGGCAGACCATGAACGGGAGGCGCTCGGTGAGGGAGCGGAGCATCTCATAGGAGATGCTGCCGGCTCCGAGGATGACGGCGGCTCGGAGCTCGACGACGGGCACGCCGGAGGAGGCCAAGACCGCCCCCACCGCCTGCCGGCTGACCAGGTGGGCGGACAGGTCGCCCTGTCCCAGGGCGCCCAGGTAGATGATGCGTCCGATGCCGGCTGCCTTGGCGGCACGGCCGAAGGCGGTGGCGAGGTCGCGGTCGCGGTCTTCGAACCCGGAACCACCGGCCATGGCATGGACCAGGTAGTAGGCGGAGTCCGCTCCGATCAAGGCGCGGGCGGTGGCCTCCACATCGGCCACATCGACCGCAACGGCCGACACGCGGTCCCCGGTCGGAAGGCCCTCAGGGTGCCGGCCCAGGGCCAGCACGTGGTGGCCGGCCCGGGCGAGTTGGTGGGCCAGCAGGCTGCCCACATAGCCACTCGCCCCGGCGATGGCGATCTGGGAGACCGGGACGCCGGAGCGCCGGGGTTGTCCCGCCTCTCGCACGCCGTTTACGACCCGGCTCTCGGTGGCCATGAGCCCGATGACCTCATTTCTGTTGTCCCAGGTGCCGGTGTCTCGGTCCCGGTACGCGCCGCGCACCAGGCGAGGAGACGCTGCGGGTCACCGGGTCCGCTCGGATCCGAGACCGGGAAGCGGCGCACCGATCGGGGCCGCCGGTCGTGGAAGAAGCCCGAGGTCGTCGGCGTCGTCCCGGTGGCCTGGGCGGCGATCGTGGGGCCGCCGGCCGCCAGCCACACCGCCGTATCGGCGCCGTCGGCGGGGGTGCGCAGCAAGGGGCGCATGAGGGCCCGAAACCTGGGCAGGCCCGCAGTCAATCCGGGCGTATCCACCCAGCCGGGGTGCATGGCGTAGCTGGCCACCGCGACCGGGGCGAACCGGTCTGCCCAGGCGTCGGCGAGCAGCAGCTGGGCCCGCTTGGCCCGGGCGTAGGCGACGACGCCGTCGTACCCGTTGGGCCGGCACTCGAGGGCGCCGAGGTCGAAGGGCTGGGCGTACATGCCCCCCGAGCTCACGGTGACGATGGTGGCCGGGATGTCGGGTGCGCGGCCGGCGGCCGAAAAGAGCATCGGAGCCAGGGCGGCGGTCAACAGGTAGGGGCCGAGGACCTGTGTGGCCAGCGTGAGCTCGGTTCCGTTGGCCGTGGTCTCGTAAGTCCGTGTGAGCGCACCGGCGTTGTGCACCAAGGCATCGAGACGGGCGTCGCCGTCGGAGAGGTCCTTCCCGAATTGGACCACGGCGGAGGGATCCGAGAGGTCGACCAGGTGGAGGTGAGCGGGCCTGAGCCCGGCGGCCTCGACCGCGCCCAGCGCCTCGGCGCCCCGTCTGGGGTCGCGGCCTACGAGGTGCAGTTCCGCACCGAGCCTGGCCAGCCCGGTGGCCGTCGCCAGGCCGATCCCCGACGTGGCCCCGGTTACGAGGGCCACCCGGCCGCGCAGGGGGGGCGGTTCGTCCCACTCCTCCAGCCGACGACGGAGCCCGATGCCGATGCGGCTGAAACTCGGGGCCACCGTGGCCTCGACCACCGCGTCGACGGACCGGGCCAGGACATGTCGGGCGGTGCCGGCGTCCACGGTCATGTCCCCAGCACGGCGCGCAGGCCGACCATGGCCCGGTCGCGGGGAATGGCCCGACCCAAGGACCGGACCATGAGCCGGTGGGTGCTCACGACGGCAGGCGACCCGGGGTCGTGCTCAATCGCTGCCGTCACTCCCTGGTCCCACTCGGCCGCGTTGGAGAAGGGCGCCAGGTAGTCGAAGACCTCGAGCGGGGGTCCAAGTGAGGTGACGCGTGCACGGCAGGTTGGCATTGGGCTAATTTAGTACTAAATACGATCGAGCCGGGCGCGCTTCACAAAGAACCAGGTGCGACGGCACGGAAGAGGAAGTCATGCGGATCGCCATCATTGGGAGCGGAGTATCGGGTCTGGTCACGGCTCACCTGCTCCACAGACGTCATGACGTCGTCCTGTACGAGTCCGACGAGCGCCCTGGCGGCCACTCTGACACCCACCGGGTGGAGCTCCCCGAGCTCACCTGTGACGTCGACACCGGGTTCCTCGTCTACAACCAGCGCACCTACCCGCTCTTCTGCCGGCTACTCGACGAACTCGGGATCCACACCAAGCCCAGCGACATGAGCTTCAGTGTGGCCGATCAGCGCACCGGCTTGGAGTGGCGGGGGACGTCCCTCTCCACAGTCTTCGCCCAGCGACGAAACCTGGCCCGGCCCGACTTCCTCCGGATGCTGGCCGACGTGGGGCGGTTCAACCGGCTGGCCCGCGGACTTCTGGCCGACCCGCCACCCGACGGTGTGACCCTGGAGGAGGTGCTCGCCCCTCACCGGTGGTCGTCTGGGTTCCGGGACTGGTACCTCGTCCCGTTGGGCTCGTCGATCTGGTCGGCCGATCCCTCCACCTTCACTCGGATCCCCGCCGCCACCTTCGCCCGCTTCTTCGAGCGCCACGGCCTGCTCAACGTGCGGGACCAGCCATCATGGCGCACGGTCGACGGCGGGTCGAGGCGCTACGTCGATGCCATCGTGCGACCGCTTCGCGACGAGGGGCGCCTCCGGCTTGGGACTCCCGTGGGCAAGATCCGCCGCCAGCCCGGAGGGGTCGAGATCGTGAGCGACGCCGGCGCCGAGACGTACGATCACGTGGTTCTCGCCACGCACAGCGATCAGGCCCTCCGCCTCCTGTCGGACCCCGACCGGATGGAGCGCGAGATACTGGGGGCGCTCCGCTACCAGCCGAACCGGGCCACGCTGCACACCGATGTCAGCCTGTTGCCCACCGAGCGCCGGGCCTGGGCCAGCTGGAACTACCACCGGCTCGAGGCGGACCGCGACGAGGCCACCCTGACGTACTACCTGAACCGCCTCCAGGGCATCGACTCGACGACCCCGGTCCTGGTGACCCTCAACCGTGACGACGCCATCGATCCCGAGAAGGTGCTGGCCGGCATGGACTACGCCCACCCGGTGCTCGACCCGGCTGCGCTGGGGGCCCAAGGTGGCCGTCACGAGATCAACGGCACCCGGAGGACCTGGTTCGTGGGCGCGTACTGGGACTGTGGCTTCCACGAGGACGGTGTGCGCAGCGCGGTGGAGACGTCCCGAGCCTTGGGCGTGACGTGGTGACTACCGCTGACGTTGTCGCGTCATGGGCACCACTACGGTGATGGCGCCGGCCGGCCTGGGGGTGCCCGACGAGGTGAGGGTGAAAGCCTCGCCGCCCAGCCGGCGCATCTGGCCAGACCGGGACCTCGACGGGCTGCGCAGCTCCCTGTACGAGGGCGTGGTGGCCCATGCCGCGTTTTGGCCCGGGTCCGACCCACTCGTTCAGCTACAAGGTGGCGATGCCGTTGCTCGACCTGGCCGAGGTCGAGGCGGTGATGGGTCTGCACCCGGCATGGTCGGCCCGCCGGGCCGCCCCCGTGCGGTTCCAGCGCCAGGACTTCCTGGGCGACCCAGCCGTGCCTCTCGATGGTGCAGTACGGGACCTGGTGAGTGAGCGCACCGGCCGTCGCCCGGAGGGTCCGATTGCCCTGATGGCAAACCTGCGCACCTGGGGTTGGCTGTTCAACCCGATCAGTCTGTACTTCTGCGCCGATCCTGCGGAGCTGGTCGGTAGCCGAGAGCCGATCACTTCCCTGGTCGTCGAGGTGGAGAACACGCCGTGGCACGATCGGCACGCCTACGTCGTGGGTCCCCCGGGATCGCACCGATTCGCCAAGGAGCTCCACGTGTCACCCTTCCTCCCGATGGGACTCGACTATGAGCTGCGCTACACCGCCCCTGGGGAACGGCTCACCCTTGGCCTCGACGTGCTCCGAGGGGACCGGCGCCTCCTCTCTGCCTCCCTGGCCCTGCGGCGCCGACCGCTGGATCGCGCCGCACTGGGTCGCCTGCTGTGGCGCCACCCGGCCATGACGCACCGTGTCACCGCCGGCATCTACGCCAACGCCGTCCGATTGCGGCTGAAGGGCGCCCCGTTGTTTGCCAACCCGGTGGGCCGCGGCCGGAAGCCGACCTCCGCCGACGTAACCCGCCCGGACCTGCTGGACGCCACGGAGATCCAGCAGAGGTCGGCGCCGTCGGGACTGACGGTTTGCAAAGATGGCGGCATGCCAGGTGCCTACCGGTGACAACGACATGAACAGGACGCCGTCGGGGGAGACTCAGAGTTTCGGCGAGCGGCACGAGCAGCCGCCCATCCTGCACCACGCCACGACATCCGGTGGGCGGTACACCGGGGACCTGTCCCGCCGGATCATTTTGGCGGTTGGCCGGCGCGCCCGCGGGGCGACGATCGAGGTCACCGAAGGGGGCATGAGGTTTCGGCTGGGCCGGGGCGAGCCGATGGCCGCGGTCACGGTGCACGATCGCCGCACCTATGGTGCCCTCTTGCGGTCAGCCTCCGTCGGACTCGGGACCTCGTATGTTGCCGGCTGGTGGGATACCGATGACCTCACGGCATTGGTACGGGCCCTGTCGCGCTGCACCCGTCCGGTCCGTGAGCGCCTGGACCGGTTGGGACAGGCGTGGGGCACATTGCTCGACGTGCCGGCCCGCCTGGCGAGCCGGGACCGGGACGATGACAAGCGGAATGTCTCCGAACATTACGACCTCTCCAACGACTTCTTCGCTCTCATGCTGGATGGGACAATGACCTACTCGTGTGCAGTCTTCGAGAGGTCGTCCGACTCGCTGGGCAGCGCGCAGCTTGCCAAGATCGACCAGCTCTGTCGCAAGCTCGGGTTGACGCGGACCGACCATCTACTGGAGATCGGCTCGGGCTGGGGCGGGCTGGCCGTCCACGCCGCCACCCGGTACGGCTGCCGGGTGACCACCACCACGATCTCGGATGCCCAGCGCACCCACGTGGAGAAGCTGGTGGCGGACGCCGGGCTCGCCGACCGCGTAACGGTGCTCGGACTGGACTGGCGCGACCTCGGGGGCCGGTTCGACAAGCTGGTCTCGGTCGAGATGATCGAAGCGGTGGACTGGCGCCGGCACGACCAGTTCCTGGCCAAGTGCTCCGACCTCCTTGTCGATGGCGGGCTGGCCGCCATCCAGGCCATCGTGATCGACGACCGCAGCTTCGAGCGGGCCAAGCGTCACCGGGACTTCGTGCGTCGCATGGTCTTCCCGGGCGGGTATCTCCCATCGGTGGCCTCGCTCACCGCCAGCCTGGCCCGGGCAACCGATATGCGAATCGTCGACCTGGAGGACATCGGCCGCCACTACCCCGAGACCCTGCGGCGCTGGTCGGCCAACTTGGCCGCGCAGTCCGACGCGGTTGTTGCCCTCGGGATCTCTCCGGAGTTCCGCCGGCTCTGGAACCTGTATCTCGCCTACTGCGAGGCATCGTTCCTCGAACGGCATATCAGCGACGTCCAGCTCCTCTTGGCCAAGTCCGGCCTCGCCAGCCGGACTGGCGGCACCGGGCGCCCGGCCATTTAGCTCAGCGGGCCGCGGCGAGGTCCTCGACCGCACGGACCAGGTCGTCGCCGCGTCGGCCGGAGAAGCCGTCGGCCCCAAGGCGGAGCGCGTGGTCGACGTCGGTGATGGCGGCCCCACCGAGCAGCACGGTCGTGCCGGGGAGCACCGTGCGCAAGTGGGCGATGACCCGGCGGGCCGATGCGGTCGAGTCCCGGGTGGTGCAGGCCATGGCGACCGCCAGCAGGTCGGGCACGGCCGCCACCACGTGGTACAGCGCGTCGGCAGGAGTGTCGGCCCCGAGCTCGATCACGTTGAACCCGGCCCAACGCAGCAGGTCGGCGGCGATGGTCACCGGCGCTGAGTGCTGCTCGGCCGGCGGAGTGGTGATGACGACGCTGGCGCGCTTGGGCCCCCGGCGGCCGAATCGGGCACCGATGCGCGAGATCAGCCGCACGGCCACCGCGCTGGCCAGGTGTTCGTCGGCCACGGTGAGCTCGCCGACGTGCCAGCGCTCCCCGATCGATTCGAGGGCCGGTCCCACCAATTGGAGGAGGACCTCGGAGGGGGACCGGTCAGAGGCCAGGGCGGCCTCGATCAGCCCCCAGGCCCCGGGCTCGTCACCGGCCAGCAGCCTGGCCTCGAGTCGGCGTCTGGTGGCACTGGCTCGGGTGGAGTCCCGGGGGGATCGAGTGGAGCGGGGACCGGCCGCCTTGAGCCGGGCCAAGTCGTCCGGGTCGACCCGCCAGGAACCCCCCGCGCGGGTGGCCGGGAGCCTGCCCGTCCGCACGTAGCGGTAGACGGTCATGTAGTGCACGCCCAACTTGTCTGCCGCCTGGAGCAGCGTCAACGGCTTCTTTGGCATCGTGCGTTTCGACTCCCGCTCCAGTTTCGGCTGCCTAAATTAGCACTAAATACCCTCATGTCGTCGGAGGGACCGAGGAGGCGGGATCGGAAGAATCCGGGCGTCATGGACTGCGGCGTCGATCCGAAACTGAAGCAGGTTCACACCAGCGTTGCCGCCGCTACCGGCACCTCAGTCCCGGTGGGTGTTCCGACCGGTCGCGGCGGCCCGCCGGGCGCTCGTGAAGCGGTCCGTGCGGTGACGCTGAGCGCAGCAAGGCCGATGAGAATTAGCAATGGCCCGGTGCTGGGATCGGTGGCCCGACCGCTGAACAGCTGGCCAAAACTCTGTCCGGCCACCCAGTAGACGGCGGCCAGCACCATGCCGGCCACGATGGTCCTCGATCTGACGACGGGTCGCTGACACAGGGGGACCAGTCCGATAGCCACCTCAACCGCAACCACCACGTACGTGCTCCAGACCCCTGAACCATGAACGATGCGGCCGAGCTCGCTATCAAACCGTCCCAGCCAGGCCGGTGCCTCCGAGGCATTTGCGACCAGCTGCGCAGTGAAGGTTGCCGCCGGCCGGTTGCCCGGTAGGAGGTCGAGGACGGCCGCGCCGACCCATAGGGCGGCCCAGACCGGGAGAAGCCAGATCGGCGGCCGTTCGCGTCGGCTCTCCGCGATTGCCCGGGTCCCAGGCCATACAGCTATCGCCAGGATGACATAGAGGATGCCCGCCCCGGGCGCTCCGACCAGAGCATTCACGTGACCGCTCGCCAGCCCTCCGAGGCCTTCCCCGATATACCACACACCACCGGCCCAGAGCATCGAGGCAACGATGGCCGGCCGACACGTCCTGGGGACCAGGTATGCGACCCCGATGGCCAGTTGGACGGCGGCGAAGCAGATATTGCATAGCACCGGCTGGTGTGCGATCAGTTGGGCATTCCAGCGAACCGGCACCGACACGAACGAGGGCTGTCCCGCCCCGGCGGGGGCGATGATCTGGTAAGCGAACCCCTTGGTGAACATGAACGACTGCAATTGCAGGGCACCGTCAAGAAGCCATAGGAGGCCTAGAGCGCAGCGAAGGGAATGCCGACTGAAGGGGAACCTTGGGCCGGTCTGGCTCACGACGCGACCTCTGGAGAGGGGAACAGGGGAGGGGTTCGTTGTCAACTCCCTCCCCTGTACGTTCCTGCCCGCTTGTGCTCCTAGGCGGCGGAGCCGAAGAACGGCATGCCTTCGTTGGGCGGGCTGAAGGTGAAGACTCCACCGTCGGATGCCGTCAGCCAGTACCCGTCGTAGGAGTTGTTGTTGAGCCCGGCGATGACCGGGGCGTTTAGCTTCAGGTTGCCGGTCGACCCGTAGAAGGGGGCGTTGAAGTCGAAGACTCCTCCGTCCGAGGCCACTAACCGATAGCCACTCCCGTCCGACAGGGGGGCGATACCCATGACCGGCTTATTGAGAGTCATACTTCCGGTCGATCCCATGAAGGGGGCGTTGAAGGAGAAGACACCTCCGTCCGAGGCCACCAGCCAGTACCCCCCGGTCGACCGGTCGAGACCCATGCCCACCACCGGCTGGTTGAGGTGAATGTTGCCAGTGGAGCCGGCGAACGTCGCGTCTCCGTAGGTGAAGATGCCTCCGTCCGCGGCGACCAGGTAGTACCCGGTCCCGTTCAGCGTGGGCGTGACACCCACCACCGGCTGATTGAGCGGGGACCCACCAGCCGATCCGTAGAAGGGTGCGTTGAAGGAGAAGACCCCGCCGTCCTTGGCCACGAGCCAGTAGCCGCCGGTAGTCCGGTCGACGGCCATCCCGACGATGGGCTGGTTGAGATGCTTGCCGGTCATGGCCCCGTAGCAGGCGGCCGCGCCGAAGGCGGCGACATCACCGGCGGAGTCGACCTCGTAGTAGCCGGTGCCGTCATCGAGGGCGGCCGATCCGACTACGGCGCCGGCGGGCAGATGAGTCATGCAGTCCGTTTGCACCGGACCAGGCGTTGGGGAGCTGGCCCCCGGCAGCGTCTGGAACCAGAGGTAGGCGTTGGTCGGCACCTCGGGAGCACCGGTCACGCCTACTCCGCTTCCGGGGGTCGTCTCCAGGGCCCGAACCGTTGCGTAGTTCTTGGACTTCTCGATGGAGGCTAGGCCGGCCGGTGAGGTCACCGGGATGACAATCACGTTCCACCATTCCGGCTGGTCGCCGTTACGGGTGGTCAGCAGATGGTCGTGGGAGGGCAGCGGCACGTTGACGAGCGAGGAGGCCGGGGCTCCGAGAGTGGAGGCCAACGGCGACAGGTCGATGGTGGCCGGGTGGTCGATGCAGGTCACGACGCTGGGACACTGCGCGAAGTCCACCGGTGGAGTGGCATAGAGAGGAACCGGTATGTAGAGCGGGTCGATGGTGCCGTTGGCTGGTACCGGGTAGGAGTTGGCCGGAGTGGGTATCGTCGTGTCCCCTACGTTGGGCGGTACTGAGGTCGGGTCGGCCCCGGCCTCACACCCGGTCGAGGAGTGGACGGCGATCGAGGTCGTGCCGCAGAAGTACTGTTCGGAGTACAGAGCCTCCACGTCCTGTCCCTGGATCCAGTCCTTGCTGATGCCGACGTTCTGACAGTTTGGCGCGGTGGCACCGCAGTCGTTCATGAGGTTATTGAAGGTGGTTCCGAGCTCGACCTGGCTGGCCGGAGGTGCGGCGGGTGCCGCCGGCAAGGCGGGGCCCGGCGGGGCGGTGGCGGTCAGGTTGGCAGCCATCGATGCGGACAGGGTCCCGGGGAGCACCTGGAAGAACAGGAAGGCGTTGGTCGGAACCGCAGTGGCCGCAGTGGCCGGATTTCCGTCCGCCTCGGCGGTGGTGATGGCGGCGAGGCTGGTCAGCTTGTTGAACGTGGCCAGGCTCTTGGTGGCCACGACCTGGACGTTCCACCACTCCGGCAGGCCGCCGTTTCGGGTTGCCACTACATGGTCATGGGCCGGGATGGCCACCGCGTCGAGGGTCGAGGGATTGCCCACGCCCAGGTAGCCGGCAAGGGCCGACAGGTCGATGGTCGATGGATGGTCGATGCAGGTGGCGGAACCGATGCATTGGGTCGGCGGTGGGGTGAAGCCCACCGGTACCGGGATGTAGAGCGTGTCGCCGTGCTTGGTGTTTCCGAGGATGGTGCCGTTGGCTGATTGGCCGGTCGGGTTCGTTGACGAAGGTCCGGCCCCTGCTTCGCATCCAGTGGCGGCGTCGTGCGACGTTACCGCCGGGTCGCAGTAGTAGTCCTCGCTGTAAAGGAGGTCGACGTTGGTCCCGTTGTAGTAGCCGTTGGACTCGCCAACCTGGCCGCAGGTGGGCGAGTCGTTACCGCAGTTGTACTGCAACGGATCGATGGTGGTTCCGTTGTCGCCGTTGGGGGCGGGATCCTGTGCGACATGGGATGCCGCAGGGGTCGAGGCGCTGGCCCCTCCTGTCTGGAGCGAGAGGCCGAAAAGCACAGCGACCAGGGAGGCCATCAGCACAACGGCATTCCGAGCATGTCGTCTCGGTGGATGGGTGGTGGATGCGGTCAAGTGAGTCACCTTTCACTGATGGAGCTCTGAGTACACCCGCTCCGGCACCGGACAATCGGAAACGCCAATCCTCCGCGTGGGCAGGAGTTGGTGAGGACGAGGTCTACGCGAGGTCTTCGGACCGACACCCGTTGGCGGATGGTCAAATTCTCGATTGGCCGCTGACCTGCGGATGGGGAGGCGCCCGGGTGGGCATCGGATAGCTCGCCTCTCGGCGGACCCTGGCCGAAAGACGGCCCAGCGGGCCAGGTTCAAACAGCCTCATCAGGCCACGGACGGATGGTGCCGTTTCCCATGGCCCTGTCAACGTGAGGCGCACACATCCTGATGGAAACGCCGATTTGTGGACCGTCACAGAGTCAGGACCCTCGGCTCCTCAGTCGCCAGTCGCCTTCACAGCCAAACCGTCGAAGCGTGCAATGGCCACCGGGCCGAGGCTGGACTCGGACTTAGCTGGCGTCCAGGTGGGTTGGGCGGATCCGGCTGCGATAGACGATTCGGTGCACCGTGTCGCAGTTTGGACAGATGACCGCCAAAGGGATGACCTCATCGGAGTTGGTCGCTGGTTTTGCCATGGGCCGTAGGTCATCTGGAGATGGCGGCCTAAATGCGTGGCCGCAGTGATCGCACCAGTACATGGACGCGTGCCTCTGCTCACTACGACGGGCAATGGCACCCCAGTCCCCACGAGAGGAACCCCAACGACCGCGGGTGCCGTTAATGCCCAACAACTGATCCATCTCGCCTTCTCCCTTGATTGAGGTCCACCAAAGCCCTAACCACCGACAGAAACGCATCTGATGTACCCCCAGCCGCCCATAGTCGAACCTCAGGTGCGGGACAGCCACGAAGAGCGACGGTACAAGGCAAACGCCCGTTCGGATCTGCAGTCGACGGCTGCAGAGTTTGGGTGGGGGATGGGAGCCCAGTATGAGTTCGTCGTCGGAGTGGCCGAGGAGCGCAACTGAAGGCTCAGCTCAGAAACGGCTGAGTCTCGGTGGCCGGCAGTGGGGGAGTGAAGTCCTCTCCTTGGCACATTCCATGGCGAGTCCATCGCGCTGTTCTGAACCATCGGGCGTCGATCGCGTGGACGCTGAGCTATTTCTCAATCGTTCGCCATTGAGCGGGGATTGACGAGGCCGGCGGGTAGGACGGGCCCGAGGCAAACGGCGGTGGACGCTAACCCCGGGCCCGGCCTCCACTACCTACCGGTGACGCCCGCCGCTACTCCGAGGCGGCGGAAAACGTGGACCAGGGATCGCTCTTCATCAAATCCGCTTCCCGAACCCGGCGTGGCTCAATGCGTACCCGACCCGGACTCCTCCAATCCGGCCACCTCCGCCGAGAGCCACGGGCATGATCGAAGGCATCTGGGCGCTGGGCGACAGCGGGTTTGAGACCGAGGACACTGGGGTAGCTCAGACTCGCCATACTCACCTAGCAAGGGGGAACAATGATCATCCTCGGGGTAGCCCTGATGTTGATTGGTTTCATCGCCAAGATCGCGATTCTTTGGTCGATCGGGATCGTGGTCGCAGTGATCGGCCTGGTTCTTCTACTTCTCGGAGCTGCCGGTCGGGAAATCGGAGGTCGACGGCACTACTACTAGGAACTGCCGATCAGAGGTTTCGAACTCCGTTTTAGAGAGGGGACGAATGCCACAGTTTCCCAACTGTCCATTTTGCGGAGCGGCGACCGTGAAGCTTGTTCTCGAGGCTGATCATTCTTTGGCCGAGTTGGACGCCTTTCTCTGCTGGACGTGCAGCAACAGGTGGTGCACGCCACGGTCCGCCTCATGTGTCCGGATGGGGTGATTCGCTTTATCCCAAGGATTGGTGGCATTGCTGTATGGGTCGGTTTAGAAAGGCCGGGTGTGGGGCATACAGAAACTGCAACATTCCCTAGTTAGAAGGGCAGGACAATGGCTGGTGGATTAGTAGCAAGCATTATCGCTTTCGCCGTCGGGGCAGTTCTCGACTTTGCCGTGACGGTAAGCCCAGATCAGCACGGATTCAACGTTCACACCGTCGGAGTCATTCTGATGATTGTCGGAGCCGTGGGAGCGGTGATTTCGCTGGTTGCCTGGTTCGCCGGCAGCGGACCCCGACGTCACCGGACCACGGTGGACGATGGGCGGGGCAACGTAGTCCGCAGGGACGACGTGACCATCTAACAACTCGCAGGTCTGTCGGGCTCGTCACAGGGATTTCCGCCGGTCTCCTGTGGCGAGCCCGGCATATTTTTGAATACGGCGGTGTGGACGCGTGATCGCTGTTGCGACGTTGTATTCGTCCGAGAGGGGGTGCCCGGGCAACCACGTCAAATCCCTCTCGATCCACATACTCGTCTGGCCACGCGGACCTGCCCTACTTCGGTCACTCGTCGAGAGAGATTCTCCGCCACCGATCCGTTTCCTTGTGGGCAATCATCAAGGCAATCTGTCGGTCTCCCGTCGGCACGCGAGGTACTTCGCCTAGCGAGACCTCCTGCTGCTACCCCCCGGTCGGAAACGGAGGATCGTCCCAGGGCCCCGAGTTCGTTTTGACCTGTCTGCCCGAACCCATCGGGACTCGGTCGGGCTCGTCATTCTGGCATCGACAGTCCCGGTCGTAGGCCCACCCGTCGATTCCCAGAAGGAACCAGACCTCCTTCCCCTCAGGTCGAAGATTCGTTCCCCAGCTATCAGCCATCTCATCCACGAAGACCAAGCCCCGTCCACCTTCCGAGGTGGCGTCGAGAGAGTCCGAAATGTGGGGCAGGTGCTCCCAGTCACCGTCTGTCACGCCAATCTCAAGAAATCCACCTGTTACGGCGACCCTGATCCTTGGACTGCTGGCGGTGTGACGAATGGCATTCGTGACGACTTCGCTGGTCAGGAGTGCTGCCACCTCCGAGAGATGAGAGAGCTCCCAGCGGCCAAGAAGATCGCTTACCCAGTGCCGTGCCACGGAGGGCGCCCAGTTCTCCGCGTCTAACACCGTCCTCTGCAGTCGACACATGTGGCCCACTACCTCCTATTCTCAGTGTCGGAGAAAGGCCACTTCGCCCCTACCCGGGGGACCTCAGGTCAAACTGACGCTTTGTCGGATCCCATCCAAAGGATGTTGTCCTAGGAAGGGGGCGAGCGCTCGTCGGGGGCAGCGTCGGTCGTTCGGCGACATCGCCAGAACATCAGGCACTTCGGCGATCCGCTGTGCGCACCGATTCTGCATTCGTTCTGTGGTCCTCTTCGGTCGGTTCTGGCGCCGAATGGGTCTCAGGACGGCCCTGCTTGCGAGTCAACTGCGCGTGAAGGCGCTCGTTCTCCTCGGCCAAAGCGTCCCGCTCCACACGGGCCCCCTTGGCTTCGTTGCGCTCATGACGGTGGTGAAGGGCGCGCGTTGCTTTGCGACGAGTCCCGGACAGGATGAGCGCAATCCCAAGTAGAACAGCTGCTCCAACAGCGGTACCTACGACGAAAAGAGCCGCGTCGCTTGTCAGACCCAGACTGTGTCCGAACACAACAGGATCGGTCAATTGGTGATGATTGCTGAAAATTAGTTCTATCCCGAATATCGCTGCCGCGATCACTATCAATAAGCCGACTATGACCATAATTGGGGGCCTCCTAAGTTCATCGTCACGTTGCTCGTCCTTACCCGGCCCGCAAGTGGCTAACCCTGCCACTTCTGCGTCTAACTAGGGCACGGCTAGCGGGCTCAGGGGCAGGCGGTCCGGTTGCGTCTTTCCTCGACGAGAGCGGTCTTGTTCGCCCGTGGTCTGGCCGGACCTCCATGGGTCCGAAGTGATTCTTCAGACCACTTGTGGTCGAAAGCAGCTCGTCAGAAGCTTGACGGGATCCACCTCACCGATGAGGCCGCCCGCCTCTACGGCCGGCAATCGCCCACCTGTTGTCCGCGCACGCCGGTCTCCTGGCGAACCCCAAACCATGCCAAACGAAGACGAGCGACCAGGGATGAGTCCGCACCTCTTAGAGGTTTGAGGATGCAGCAGGATCCATCGTTACCGAGTGCGCCGTCGACTCGAAAACCAAGCCTCCGGCGCTCATTTGCACCGTGGGAGTTGACTCCTTCGGATATCAGCTTCGGTGCGTCGAGGATCTCTACAAAATGCTCGTTGGCAGGGGCGGCGATTGGGTCGATCTTGGCGTCAAGGACGAGAAGGGTTTGCCTGGAGAAGGCACGGTTGAGGCTTGGGCGCGTTCACCGGACAATCCGGTGGGCGGCTGGTATGGACTCAAACCAGGCTGGAGGGGCCGGTTTGCGATGTACGTCCCGCCCTTGTTGGAGCGCTTTGGACTCGCTGAGCTCGAGCACCGATCGACCAACAATCGTATGCGAGCAATCCCCGATCGACGTCCGCCGCCACCTCGCCGGACCCTGCAGTAGCAGCCCCCTCAACTGAGCTCCAGAGGCGTCCAGGTCCGATGGGAGGCCCTGCCCGTTACGGGACGCCCCTCAACCCCGAGAGGATCGGTGAAGTACCCAGCACGACCGCTCTCTGGACCGGCGAGCAGAGTTGGGCACTGCCTTTAAGGTCGCTCCGAAGCGGCACTCCCTGAGTTCGGAGACTCAGCAGCGACGGGGGCGACGGACGATGGCGTGACCTCTCAGGGCGACGCGCTCCAGGCGAAGCTGCATGAGCCAGAGGTCCACGGCGCTGAAGCTGTACCCGATCCCAATGAGTACATGCATCCCTTCTGGGTAGAGAAGTGTTCATGGCTCTTTCCCGGCGAATTGCTCGTCCTCTTCTCGCTTCGATCTTCATTGCCGGCGGGCTCGACGCGCTTCGCAATCCCGGCGGGAAGGCGGAGGCCGCCGAGGCTGTGGTCGGCCCCATAAGTGAGGAGGTCTCGTCCATCCCAAATGATCCCGTACGCCTGGTGCGACTGAACGGCGCTGCGCAGGTCGTTGCCGGAGGTCTTTTGGCCATCGGAAAATTTCGGCGTTTGGCGTCAGTCGTCTTGATCGGATCAATCATTCCGACCACCTATGCCGGTCATCGCTTCTGGGAAGAGACAGACGATGCAACCCGAGCCCAGCAGCGTATCCACTTCTTCAAGAATCTGGGATTGCTGGGTGGCCTGATCTTGGCGGCCATGGACACGGAGGGGGAGCCTTCGCTCAGCTGGAGGGCCAAGCGACGAGGCCACCAGGTTGAGGCGGCGCTGACCATGGGCCGTGCGGCAACCGGGTCAAACACGCGCCGCACCGCGTCGAAGGTGGCGGCGGGTAGCAAACGTCAAGCACGAGCGGCAGGAAGATTGGGAACCCTGGCCCAGGACCGTGCCGTCGACGCGCTGGAGTCGGATATTCCGCGCCAAATCGGCAGTGCAGCAGCCAGTCTGGCTACGGCGGCCGGTGCAACGGGGGCCAACGTTGTCCGCCAACTGAAGCCCCCCATCGAGGCAGCAGTGGTCACCGGGATGGACGTGGCCAAGCCGCTGCTGACAGCCGGCGCCGATGCGGCTGGCGGAGTCATCTCAAACATCAATGAGTTCCTTCCTGCTGGATAGCCGCTGGACTTCTAGCTCGCCTCCGGGTTTGGCAGGCCGACCTTCGGGTCCAAGGTCGTGCTCGTAAACGGCTACCAATCCGGCCCAATGCTGGATCACCCAGCGACGCTCGCGCGAAGAAAAATCACTTCTTCTTGGACTTTTGGCCTACGCTCGGAAATCGCCTTTTTACCGCTGCTTTGACCTTCTTTTGTTCGGCTGGAGTTCCATACTGCGCCACTCTGGCCAGGGCATTTCGGGCATGGGCCTTGTCGGGGATCGGGTATTTGCGCTTGCCCGGAAGGGCGAACTCCTTTTTGCTCAACTTCTTGCGCTTCTTCGTGCTCAGTTCTTTTGTCATGGTCCACTACTACCCTTCAGTCCAGCCCGTGAATCAACCGGCTGGGGACCACCGCAGAAAGGGGAACGATCAGCAATGGTGGCTGGCCTCATGGTTATCAGCGCACACGTCATGCGCTTGAGGACCTCGAGCGGGAGAACCCCGTAGTTGGGAATATTCGCTGGGCAAATCAATCCAGGTGACGGATCGTTTCTCGGCAACATCCCGCAGGGGCTGTCCCATCTCTCACTCATCAATGCCGCTCACGCGGTATCCAGAGGGAGACCTAGGTCGACTGACCGAGGCTCAGGGCGATACGACGTATCGGCTTGGTGCCCCGGTCAGTGTCGGACACACCTGAAAGGTCGTCCCGATCGTGAACGAGAGATAGGCCAAGTCCAGATACGCAGGCGAGTCGTCCTCGTCGAATTCGACGCCGCCAGCGTTGCATCGGTAGCACGTGCGTAGCGCCGCATGAAGACAGCGTGAAGAGTGAACCAGGACGCAATAGCCAGAACCCGGCAACGCCGAGCAGCACCCGCCAGCGCCGTTCGCACACCGACCGTTTCGACTCGCCGCAAATCACCATGGGACGCCGAGACGGTGACCATCACGCTGCCCGATATTGGGCGTCCCCCGCCTCGTTTGGCTCAAGCCCGTAGCCGAATCGCCCACCGGGACTCCTCGGCCCAGTCACCCCCCACTATCCGGAGGTACTCGGTGCCACACGTCTAAGAGGAATTCCGGTTCTACATGGTGCACAAGGGGCTGGAGTGCCGCATACGTATCAATGATCTCGTGTACCTGGTCCCCGCTCAGGGGGTAGTTGGTCGTTCCACGCCAGTGGACGGCAACCACCGTCGCCGCCGGAGTCGATGTGGACAGGACTTGACTCATGATGTGTTCGAGCACGGGCCGATCGAAGTAGTAAGCGATTTCACTCAAAACGACGAGGTCGAATGGGCCGGTCGGCCACTCCTCGGGAATGGCTCGAGCTTCAACACTGACGCCCACTGACGATCGGCAGCGCTCGCGGGCGCGCTCCAGGACATCGGGAACGATGTCTGTAGCCAACAGCAGATCGCACCGTGTGGCCAGGAGCGAGCTCAGAACGCCAATCGAGCACCCCGGTTCGAACGCCGAGGCGTACCGGCGTTCGGGCAACGCCGCCATTGTGAGTGCGTACTTTCGCTGCTCGTACCAACTCGACTCGAACTGCCACGGATCCGGATCCGCGTTGTACATCTCATCGAAGTAGGTCCGCCTCATCGAGACCATCAGTCCGGCTTCCCTACACGAATATCCAGCGGTGCGAGAGCACTCACCAAGGGCAATGCGGTCGAAGCGGCCACACGGTTGCACACGGTCTGAGACGCAAGGATGCTCGTTTGATCGCCGATCAGTTGCATCGGTAGTTCTCGACGGTACTACGTCCTAGGCTCATTGCATCGGGCCCGCCGTGGTGCTGAGCCAAATAGACGTAGAGGTCGGCCGCCCTTCGGGCTTGGGCTGGATCGTGACAGAGCGGGCGGGCCCCGCCGGCCGCCGCGGTGTGTTGGAGGACGGCTTCACATGAGCCGTGAACGATCTGGCGCGCTGCCAGCGCCCGCGCTCTGGCTTGGCCCGTCTTGTTCTCCGGATCGAGATCGATGGCCGTCGCCACACTCTGGAGAGCATCATCCATCGCCTGGAGTCCACTCGCTGCTTTGCCAATCTCCATGAGTACGAACTCCCCGGGGTCAGTGCTGAGGCTCTCGACGACTGCTCGCACCAGACCTCGAGCTCCCCCGTACCAACAGGAGGCAACGCCGCAGGCGCCGAACCAGAAGCCTGGCCGATCTGTGTAGAAGCCAGGCGGTCCAACCTCATCGTCTTCAGAGACCACCGGGCCGCCGAACGTGAGCGTCTCGCTTAGCGAATCGGCCATACCGACAGCTGGCCATGAATCCGGGGTGATGGCAACCACCACCTCGGCAGTGGGTATGTCGAAGAGCCGATAACCATCCGGTGCCTCGGCGGTGATCAGTGCCCTCTCGAGCATTCCGCTGCCCGAGCAGAAGGGTTTCCGACCGGCCAGTTTCCAACCACCGGCCACCGGAGTGGCGGTCACATTGCCTGTTCCACTTCGGGCGGCCCACACGCCGTAGCTCGCCCCAGTGTGTCGGACCCCACGGCTCGACTCGTTGAGAATGGCCAGCGCGTCGGCATGACCTTCCCCCAAGCGTGCCAACGACAGATCCTCCTCGGCCAGCGCCGCGAGAATTTCGAACCGGTCCCACGTGTCTCCGTGTCCGGGAAGCGTGAGACGGTCAAGTGTAGAGACCACTTCGAGGAACCTTTCAAGAATCCTCGATGTCCCCTGCTGTTCCTCCCGCCTCGCGTGCGCACCGATCATGGCCCGGGCTACCGCCCGAGAGCCATCAGGAGATCCTGGACGTGTTCCTGGGTCTGTTCGAGTAGCGGCCGGAGTGCCTCGCCGACGTCAGCCAAGCCCAGCTCGTTGGCCTGGCCGAATCGATCTCGATACCGTTCTAGCTGCTCCTGTTCGAGGCGAAGGTCGGCCTCGAGGGCGCCGCGAGAATCCGTTGTCTTCGGCACGTCTCTCACCACGGTGGTTGGCTCCCCGCCGAGGAACGACACTTGGGCGGCGAGGACGCGGGCGTGGTTGAGCTCCTGCGACAGATGTTTGGTCAGCTCATCGATCGTGCTTACGAACTCGGGACCCGTGACGGTCGAGATATGCAGGTTGTACTGGACGATCGACTGGTACTCGGTACTGAGATCCTCGTTTAGGAGTTCGGTGAATTTCTCTTGGTCCATGGGGGTTTCCTTTCACGGATATGTGCTGCGGCACATCGCCCGGTTCGTCACCTGTTGAAGCTTGGGTCAGGCGGGTGGATCCCGCTCTCGGTTTCTCTCCGCTTCCTCTTCCGAAATGTCCTCCCCGGCACCGGCCAGTGGATGACCAGGATCCTTGGCTGGCGCTGGAGATCCGTCCAGACGACCGTGCTCCCTTCGTATTCGGCTCATGTCCGTCGTACCGACACGGGTAGAACCGGTGCCGTGTGCCTCATAGAAGCGATGACCTCGACCTTGCCTGCCACCGCTGGAGTGATCGTCGCTTCGATCGAGGTAAGGACGTGAGCGAAGCCACGCGGTGCTCTTGCCTCACGGCGACCACTGGTAATGACCGGGAACCTCGGATCTTGCCGTATCACCGCCCCGAGTGCGACTACTTCCTCGAACAGGGCTCGGTCCTCGCCGGTACGCAAGTCTTGAAAACCTCCAGCCTCTAGATACGTCGCGGCATCAATTCCGAAGTTCGCTCCGTGTACGGGCGAGCGCTCAATCTGATAGTCGCGATGCCAGGCTTCTGCCGTTCCTGGCGTACGGCCACACCAGTCTCGGACCCCTACCGGTCCAATCCACACCTGGCACCCCTCGCGCCGCATCCTCAATTGGGCGGAGATCCAGTCCTGGGGGACCTCCGAATCGGCGTCGGTAGTTGCCAGCCAAATGCTTCTCGGCTCCAAGCCGGACCACCTCTGGAGTAACACCTCGCAGCCCACTCGCCTGGCCTCACCGACACTGCGATGATTCGTTTCGACGATCTCGGCGTGATGCCCCTCAGCGAGATGCATGACGCGCCGTCGCCACTCCTCAGCAATGTCGCGGCTTTGGTCACTACAGGCGTCGAGCACAACAACGACGCCGATGCTGGCCACGCACCCGAATGAAGCGTGGTCGATCGCCCGACCTAGCGAAGCCAGGGCCGCGGGGAGTAGCTGCTGCTCATTGCATACGGGGAGTACCACGCCAAAGCGCATCGATTCCACGGAGGAACCGGCTTCCAGTCGATGACCTCGCTCGTCCGGTGCTTTTGGTGTCATTACTGATAGCACAACTATTTCCCAGGGACCGAGTTCACAGGGTCGTCCCAATGCCCGATGACGGCCAATGGCCTCGTACCGGCGACGACAACTAATGGCTGATCCGGGGAGCGATGACCACTCCGGGCCACCTTGGGTAGACCTCGGGTGCGACCCCGTCGCGGGTAGTGGCCCTGTTCTCCCCCTTGCGGCCATTTGGGTTCGCTGGCCTTTGCACGGGCCATTGTGGCGGCTTTTGGATTGTGAAGGGACAAGGCACTAACTAGCAACATTGGGGGCTAGTGGTACCCGATCAACAGTGACCGCAAACCCGACTCCGCTTTCACCCACGCGGCCTCAACGCGGAGTCAGCCCACCTTGGCCTCGACGGGGTGGCCGGCAAAGATCAGCTTCTGTTCTATGCAGGTACAAGCCCGCTCGGCGCCCCCGGGCGGATCTTCATTGCCGCAAGAAGCGCCGAAGAGTTTTGCCCTTCGCTGACATGGGTAACGGACTGGGAGCGGAGGCGCTCGTGGCCGCTGGCCAGATATCGGTTCATCCGGCCGGGCTACTGAGAGCCGCGCGGCAACAAAACGCCAGTAACGGACGAGAGGTGGTCTTCCCCAAAATGCCCAACAAACGTCGCCGAACGGCTCAGGTCTTCGACTCGCTTGAAAATGCCACCGCGGTGGCTAGTGCCAAGGTGAGGGAGGGTGTGGATAAGGCAGCCGTTGCCGGCGCGGAAGCGGTAGAACGGATTGCGACTCAAACAGTAGCTGCGCGAAAGGCGGCCAAGAAGCGGGCGACGGCTGGCACCACGAAGGCCGGCGGAGCCAAGAAGGCCGCCAAGAAGCGGGCGGCGGCTGGCACCACGAAGGCCGGCGGAGCCAAGAAGGCCGCCAAGAAGCGGGCGACGGCTGGCGTCACGAAGGCCGGCGGAGCCAAGAAGGCCGCCAAGAAGCGGGCGACGGCTGGCGCCACGAGGGCCGGCGGGGCCAAGAAGGCCGCCAAGAAGCGGGCGACGGCTGGCGCCACGAGGGCCGGCGGGGCCAAGAAGGCCGCCAAGAAGCGGGCGACGGCTGGCACCACGAAGGCCGGCGGGGCCAAGAAGGCCGCCAAGAAGCGGGCGACGGCTGGCACCACGAAGGCCGGCGGAGCCAAGAAGGCCGCGAGCCGCTCTTCTTAGACTCATGTCTACAGTAACGGCCAAGGTCCAAAGGCATCAGATGCCCTCGACAAAGGGCAAGAGCTGGTTTCGGGGGGTCGGGCGCATCGGGATCGGCTCCCGTGGAGTGATCTATCTGATCCTGGCGTATCTAGCCTTCTATATTGCCCGACGGGGCAGCGCTCCGGCTCAGGCCGATAGCACCGGTGCAATCGAAGAGATCGGTCATCGCAGCGGTGGACCGGCACTGTTAGCCCTCCTGGCTGTCGGTCTCGGTTCGTACGCACTTTGGCGACTGATTGACGCCGTTCTGAGCCGAGAGGGCACCTTGAAACGTTTCGGCTCCGTCGCAATCGCCATCATCTACCTCTCACTTCTCGACCGAGCCGTCGAGCTGGCGGCCGGCCAAAAGACGAGCGGTGGCGCTTCTGCCAATCCTCAGCCGTTGGTGTTGAGGGTGTTGGGATGGCCAGCGGGCAAAGAAATCGTGGGAGCCGGAGGAGCGGTGCTAGTCATCGCAGGGGCTTCTTTGGGGCTGTGGGGCATACTGCATCGCTACTCGAAGGACCTGGCGCTTGAGCGGGTGAGCCGCAGTTTGCGGGGGACGATTCGATCACTCGGGACATCGGGCGACCTAACTCGAGGATTTCTTCTCGCATTGGTCGGGGCGTATCCTGATCGGGACAGCAGCAAGCGGAAACCCTTCGCAGGCCAAGGGCATTGGTCAGGCCCTAAAGGCGCTCGTACGCCATTCGTATGGAGCAATCTTGGTTGGATTTGTGGCGATGGGACTTTTCTGCTTTGCCATTTACTCCGTCTTCGAGGCGCGCTACCGGCGGCTCTAGGACGGGACTCGATGGCCATTGGGCAACCAGCCCCGGCTTCCTAGGCCCCGTTTCCGGTGAGCCCTCACCATGGAGTTGACACTCCGGGCCTGAGGCGATTATCGCCTGTCAGCCACGCCCATCAGGGGAAGATTCGGAACCGCACCAAGGGGGGATCTTGTACCGTTGCCTGCATGGCAACCGTAGGACGAGTGGCCCCGATCCTTCCCGTCCGCGACCTCAATGTATCGCTTGATCACTACAAGCGACTTGGATTTGCGACTCGGAAGTATCTGGACCTGGGCTACGGATTCGCGGAACGTGACGGCATCGAGATCCACCTCGGAGTTTCACAAAACTCCCTCCCGTCTGGACGTGGGCACTCGGTCTACCTCTTCGTCGACGATGCCGACGCGCTTGCGGAAGAGTGGCGAGCTGCAGGAGCCGAGGTCCACATGCCTGAGGATACTGAATGGGGTCAGCACGAGGGTACTCATGTGGATCCCGACGGGAACGTTCTCAGATTCGGCCCTCCAACAGGGTGAAGGGCATGCCCTACACCACCGGGTCGGTGGGACACTGTGGAAGGTCACGTGGGCGCGTGACGACGGAACAGTGCCACAACAGTGTCTCGCCGGTGAGCATGCACCACCGGTGGCGAGGATCGGGAGCAATGAGATGGCCGAAATGGAGCCGGTGACGACGCTAAGTACATTCAGCAGTCCGAATGCAACGCCGACTGACTGGTCTGCGGGCCGTGAGCTCTTGGTAACTGCCGAGTTGTACTGGCTCTCAACTGTTCGACCCGACGGGCGTCCGCACGTAACGCCGTTGCTCGGAGTCTGGCTCGAAGGAGCGCTGCACTTCTGCACGGGACCCAACGAACGTAAGTCGAAGAACCTTGCGGGGAATCCCAGATGCGTACTCACGACTGGTAACAACACCCTTGACGGGCTCGATCTCGTCCTAGAAGGAACCGCCGAGCTGGTCGCTGACCCAGCGTTGTTGAAGCGTGTCGCAGACAATTACGAGTCGAAGTACGGACCACATTTCACATCGCCGCAGGGAACATGGTCGGGACTCGGAGGCGCCATCCGGGGGGCAGAGATTCCCCTGTATCGAGTTGCCCCGGAGACGGCATTCGGATTTGGAAAGGGGGGCATCTACAGCCAGACCCGGTGGGTCTTCTCGTAGACCTCACTGTCCCCTACCGGGTGCGCGGCAGTTATTGATCGTGGGCGGACCGGCGTATTGGTGGCAGTCTGTCGCTGGCTTGGCAGGTCGCCGATTCGCACCTGAGCATTCAGATACTGTGAGGGCATGGTGACCTCAACCTCTTGGCTGCCTGACCAAGAGGAACCAGCCGCTGGCCCACGCACCCCTCGTACGTGGGTGGGCTGGGTTCTCACTCTGTCCTCATTCGCTTTGATGGTGAGCGCAGCCGTGGCCGCATTTGCCCCCTTCAGCGTCAACATAGGGCTAGGAGTGACGCTCCAGTGCGACAGGCCGCTGATGCTGGCCTTTGCCTCCGATGAGACTGGCACCTGCCGGTGGTCAATGGCTCAGTCCCGGTGCATCCTGGCGCTGATGCTGGTTCTCTTGGCGCTGGTGTTGGTTGCTGTGGCGCTCATCCGGCTCAGTCGCAACTCCTACGACAACGACCGGTTCGTCCTGGGGCTGGGACAACTGCTCCTGTTGGGTCTCTCCGGGGCGGGTTCCCTGGCACTGGTCGGGCTGTCGGTTGCAGCACTCACTGTCGGTCCGGGTGGCAGTCAAGGTATCTGATCCCACCAGCGTCTGTACCGGCGTAGCGCACCGATGGGCGCGGTCCATCGGCAGGCAGGCCTGGCTCGCGGTTGTCTGCCCCGATATGCTCCGAGCGCATTCGTCATGGTCGCTTGGCGCAGGAGTGTCCCTCCGGGACATCCAGATCGCTGCTCGGCATGCGGATCCGAGGACCACGACTCGGAACGCCTTTGACCTGGTCCAAGGCGAAGTCGAGCGGCCGTCGCTTCTTCGCAATGCCGGGGCGCTGCCTTCGGGTCGATGACCCGGCTTGCAGTGTCAGACCGATGAGGGCGAGAGGTCTGATCGACCAGCGACTAGGCGAGGAACGACAGATGACCACAGCCGGATCGACCAACGCGGCGGAGCAGCGCCGGTGGAACAACTACTACTGGGCCTCGGTTTGGCCACGTCGCGAGCAGCTCACCGCGGTGGTCACCGACCTTGTGCTCGATCGCGCCGGTCTTTTGCCCGGAACACGGGTCCTCGACATTGGCCCCGGTGCCGGAATTTCTTCGATCGCCGCCGCGGGGCGCGTCGGTGAGTCCGGTTCAGTGACCGGGGTCGACATCTCGGTCCCGCTCGCGGAGTTCGCGACGCGTCGGGCCCGTGAGCTTGAACTCGCCAACGTGAAGGTCGTCGTCGCCGACATGCAGGAGGGCACGGTCGATGGCGCACCGTTCGACGCCGCAATCAGCCAGTTCGGAGTGATGTTCTTCGACGAACCGACTGTTGCCTTCACGAACATCCGCCGACATCTCCGCCCGGGCGCCCCCTTTGCGTTCGCGTGCTGGCAGTCCCTCGAATCGAATCTCTGGCACATCAACCATGTCCTGGCGCCGTTCCTCCCTCCCCGTGGCGCCCTCGCCCCGGGCAAGAGCCCGGCGGGGCCGTTCAGTCTCGGGAGCCCGGATGGGACGAGGTCGGTTCTCGTACACGCCGGATGGAGGGAGATCGAGCGAGAATCATTCGAGGTGACAGTCGCGGTCGAGCGTGACGCAATCTTTGATGACGGCCAGCTCAGGTTTCTCGGCGTCACCGACGATCGGATCGACGAGGCGCGCGCAGCGGTCGAGGACCATCTCGCCCGGATGAAGCGGCCCGACGGACGGTACGGCGCACCCCTCGCAATCCAGATATTCGTCGCCACCGCGTGAACCCTCGGGGGTGCAGACCAGCGTCGATGCGCCTCAGTATCGACGTCCACACAACTCTTGACCAGGCCGACGTGGCTCGATGCGCACCCCGGCGACTCGGTTGTCGATGGCCCGCATGCCGGTTGGTGCCGGACCCCAGAGCACAGGGCCGATGGGAACCTCGCTCAACGGGACTCGCTGCAGACGCCCCCACCACCCCTACCTACGAGGGGCAGGGGAGGCAGGTGTGATGGGGGCAGAATCTAGCGTACCGGTGTTACGGTCCTCCTGAGGTCAAGGGTTCACCCGTGAACGGGGGGATGGGGCATCTGCCGGCGAGAGGCGGAATCACGCCGGCAGAGCCCATCCCGAGAGGGTGGCCGTGCGGGAACGCGGCCACCCCTGCACCCCCTGGTCTACCACCCAAACGAACGATCGGTCGACGGACCGGAGCCTGGCACCGAGGAATCCGCACAGACGCTCGGCCCCGTCCTGGGCTGCTTCCACCGAGCGCCGGCCGGCGCGTCACGCATAGATAGCCAGGTGCCTGACCAGCGATTTCGTGTTCGGGCGGCGGTGCCGAAAACGTCTAGCGTCTCGATTTGCCCCCCCTCGGATGAGGATTACTGAAATTCCTGTATAAGTAATTAAGTAATCGTCAGAGGAGTGGCATGACTGATACTCTCACCCGCTCAACCGAAGCTGGAGTTGCTGCGCTGGACGCGTACTCCCAGGTTGTCGTCTCTGTCGCGGAACAACTGACCCCTCGGGTCGCTGCGGTGCAGGTGGCCCGCCGCCGCCGTGATGGGGGCATCGCTGCCGGCGCAGGTTCGGCGGTTGTGTTCACGAACGATGGCTTCTTGCTGACCAACGCCCACGTGGTCGGGAATGCAGAGGCCGGTCGAGCCGCGTTCGCCGACGGCACAACCATCCCTTTCCGCGTCGTTGGTAGCGACCCCTTGTCCGACTTGGCCGTGGTCCGAGTCGACGGCGCTACCCCCGCACCTGCGGAGTTGGGTGAGGCCTCGCAACTAAGAGTGGGACAACTGGTGGTGGCGGTCGGCAACCCTCTCGGACTGGCCGGCACAATTACCGCAGGGGTCGTCAGTGCCTTGGGCCGCTCACTGCCGACTCGAGCGGGGGAAAACATTCGCATCGTCGATGACGTCATTCAGACCGACGCCGCGCTGAATCCGGGGAACTCGGGCGGGGCACTGGTCGCTGCCTCGGGTCAGGTCGTGGGCATCAACACCGCGGTGGCCGGGGTCGGGGTCGGCCTCGCCATCCCCATCAACGGCATCACCCGACAGATCATCGCCACCCTCATGGCCGAAGGCCGTGTCCGCCGGGCCTACCTGGGCTTGGCCGGGACACCAGCCCCACTCCCTCCGCCCTTGGCCATTCGACTCAGTCAGAAGACCGGTATGCGTATCGAGCAGGTCGTATCGGAAGGACCAGCCGCCAGGGCGGGGCTGCGGCCCCACGACCTCTTGGTCAGTGCCAACGGCGCAGCGGTCACGGATGCCCAGTCATTGCAGCGACTGATGCTCGACGAGGCGATCGGTCAGCCATTGGCGTTGACGGTGCTCCGGTCCGAAGCCCTGTTCGATGTGACGGTGAGACCGGAAGAGCTGCGCAGCGGCGGCACGGGAGTTTCGCCATGATTTACACCGCCCCAATCCAACTCATCTAACTGCCGTCCCCGACGCCGCGATGTCACGTTGGCTGAGCGGAGCACACTCCGCATGCCTCGGCCTTTCAGACGATGGCAACGATTTCCACAGACATCGCTGTGCTCGGAAAGCATCCGATATGAGGCCTCGTTCGGAACGCACTCACAGCCGCCCGAGCGCCGGGGTGAATATTGGACTTCAATGGGGCGACCTCACTGAAAAGGAGACACATATGGCTTATGGAGTGATCCACGTCTTTCCCGGCGGCACGAAGGACCAGTACGACAAGACTCTGGCCGCGGTTCACCCGGCCGCCGGCCTACCCGAGGGCCAGATCTTCCATGCTGCCGGCGCCTCTGCTGGAGGCTGGACCATTGTGGCGATCCACACCTCAAAGGAAAACTGGGAAAAGTTCAGGGACGAAACGCTCATGCCTCGGATGCAACAGGGAGTCGAGGGTGGCTTCCAGAGCCCGCCTGAAGAATCTGGTTTCGAGGTCCACAACCTTCAGCAATAGACGTCCGGAACCCAATTCCCATCGCGATCGATTCGACCGGCTGGCGGCGCCCTGGCCGGAGCTTTGACCGTGCTGGACGGCAGCCGGATCGGCCCCGGTGCCAATCACCAGACTCCAGTGTGCCCAGCCGTCCGACGTGTCGTTCAAACGGCCACGCCACTCGGTCAGGAGGGGGGCACTGCCGGGTCTTGCCCGCCCCCCGCATGGATCAGGCGGAAAGGGACTGAACGCCTCGCTGTCGTGAGTGAGCCGCACAAAGAGGGCCACGGTAGGTCGAAGAAGTGGCCCTTCGTTCAGGAAGGGGCTCATTGAGAGGGCCGGCCAGGGCTACAGGCCCGCAAGACACGATCACCTACAACTCCTGTTCGTCGATCAGCACACGTCCATCCATTTCCCATCCGCCATCGCACGTCCAGCACCGCAAGACGGCGTGAACCTCGGGCCTTTCGGGAGTAGTAGCGAGCAGCCAGCGAACGTCCAAGCTGCCGCAGGTGGGGCACGTCGAGGTCACGATTTCGACCGATCTGACGGCGGTCGACAACTTAGCCGGGGCATTTCTCAAACCTCGCTACTTGTCGAAAGAGGTAACCCCGAGCCTAGGCCCATGGCCACTCGGTTGTCGATGGACGGATCGTGTAGGCCGAAGCCCGGAGCGCGATTGCAGGTTACTGAGCCACCGACGGCCCGCTCGTCGAAGAATGACATCGGGTCCACGCCCAATCCTCGGCCGCATTTGAGGCCGTGTCGATTGGACGTCACGGTGGCGTTAGCACCCGAGCTTGCGTATGCCGTGAGCCCGCCCGGAGCGATTGTGATACCGAAGGATCGGCAACGGTAATGGCCGGTCCTGCCACTCGGGTGATCAGAGCCTCATTGCCCGGATCGGCGAGGCCGACGCCACTGACGACCGGCCTGCAGGCGGGATCTAGTTCGGCGTGCTTGCCAGGCCGACAATCGGCGCGTTGAGCCGAGAGCTGCCCAACGATCCTTCGAAGGGCGCACCGCCAAAGGCGAACACGCCGCCGTCCGCAGCCACCAACCAATACCCAGGTCCATCCGGATTGGCTGCGATACCGGTGATCGGCTCGTTCAACCTCTGGCCACCCATCGACCCGAAGAACGTGGCATCGCCGAAGCTGAACACGCCGCCGTCCGCCCCGACCAACCAGTAGCCCTTGCCGTCCGGGGTGCCGGCCATGCCGACGATCGGCGCATTGAGCGCCTTGCCGCCCGTCGACCCGTAGAAACCCGCATCGCCAAAGGTGAACACGCCACCATCGGTTCCCACCAGCCAATAGCCCTCGCCGCCCGGAGTCGACGCGATTCCTGTGATCGGGGCAGCCAGGCTCAGGCTGGTGACTCCGCCGAGTGGCACCGCGTCACCACAGCCCAGCACGCCTCCGTTGACGCTCACAAGAAAAAATCCCCGACCGCTCGGCGTCGCCGCGATGCCGCTCCACCCGTCAAAGGCGTCGTTGAGGCCGGAGCAACCCAACTGCCCAAATGCGGCCGGGGAACCGAATGCCGAAGGCAGAGAGCCGAAGTTCGCGATCCAGTAGCCGGAACTCATCCCCGATGCTGCGATGCCCACGCAGTTCGAGTCGGAGATGACCTGTCCCGAATTAGCCAGGGACGCGGCAGAGATGTTGATCGTGGGCCCAAACGCAAAGGGACAGAGTCCCGGCACACCAGATCGGGGTGCGCCAGAGCCTTCGAACGGTGCATTGAACGCGAACACGCCACCGTCAGCTCCCACCAGCCAGTACCCGGGTACCGCGCTGGTGTGGGGTGCCGGGCTCCCCATAGCGGTCGGCGCAGTACCCATGAAGGCAGCAACCAACGATACGAGTCCCGCCGTCACTACCTTTGCCAGTGCCATCGATCGGCTCCTCCCCGCCCCTTGTCTTGATGCTAACGCCGGTCGGTGTCTGGATGGGGGTGGCTGGGGACAGCGACCATCATGGCTTGTGCTCGAAGCCGAGCCGGCCGGAGTAGGCATTCAAGCCATCGCCAACCGGCGTCATCCGCCCGGACGATGAGTAGGGGTACGAGACCAAAGCCAGCGATGTCGTCGCGCTCGACCGGAAGATCCATTTCGTCTGGAGTTCGATGCCCATCGAGGTGGCAATGGATCACGGTAGGGTCGCCCATGTCCCCGCATAAGGTGAGGCTCGTGGATACGACCTCGCTGTTGGTAGTGGGTGCAGGGCCTTACGGCTTGGCCGTTGCGGCCCGGGCCCGTGAGTGCGGGATCGAAACAGTGATCGTTGGTCACCCTCTCGGCTTTTGGACCGACCACATGCCCGAGGGTATGTTCCTGAGATCGGGAATCGATTGGCATCTCGACGCGTCGGGGATCCACACGTTCGAGGCATTCGTCGAGGAGAAGGCGCTCTCTCCCGCCGAGTTGGATCCGATTCCGATCGGAATCTTTCTCGACTACGCCGCGTGGTTTCAGGCACAAAAGGGCCTCACAATTCGCGAAGAGTTCGTGTCAGTCCTGGAGAGGAGCGACGCACAGTTCGTGGCGTCATTCGAAGATGGATCACAGATCGGCGCTGAGCGGGTCGTCGCAGCGCCCGGTAACCGGTACTTCGCCAGAGTTCCGGAGTGGGCCGCGGAGCTGCCCGCGGGCGTGGGTTCACACACCTGCGACCTTGTTCGATTTGACGAGGTTGCTGGGAAACGAGTGCTGATCGTCGGCGGCCGCCAGAGTGCGTATGAGTGGGCCGCACTCCTGGGCGAGAATGGCGCGGAACGCGTCGATATCGTTCACCGGCACGACATGCCCCGCTTCGAGCGGGTGAGCTGGACTTTCGTTGACGAATACATGGACGCCACAATCAAATTTCCTGGATGGTGGCGCTCTCTCCCGCACACTGAACAGGACAAGATCTCGCGAAGGTTCTGGGAGGTCGGTCGCCTGACACTCGAGTGGTGGCTCACACCTCGCCTGACGGGTGATCGCTTCCACTTCTGGCCGAACGCGCACGTTCTCGGAGCTACCACCGAACCAGACGCCGCGGTTGTGGCCCTCTCGAATGGTGAGCGGCTCAACGTGGACCGGGTGATCTTTGCCACTGGGTACAAATCCGAACTGGCGAACGTGCCCTATCTACAACCCGTCATCTCGGACATTGACGTTCTCGACGGATGCCCGGTACTCGATGAGAACTTCCAGTCGTCCATCGAAGGCCTGTACTTCCCCGGGTTCGCGGCTTCTCGTGACTTTGGCCCCTTCTTGGGATTCACCAAGGCCTGCCCTGCGGCGGCCACACTCATCGCCGAGGCGTTGGGACGCGATTGACCCGATCCTGCAACTTGGGCCAGGGTGTTTGTCGGCAGGTGTCACCCCCAGCTTTGACAGGACCTTACTTACAACATCAACGTGGTGTTGAGGTTCGATCCTCCGACGACGCTCCGTCGGCGGATGCTGGGATACGCGAGAAGGGGGTCCCAAACTCCCACCCCGGGGCCACCCAATCCGCCCGAACTTCACAGCCGGGCCATGCGGCTCAGGTCCAAGGGTAACAGGGCTACCAGTGATTCACGCCGCCAGTGTGGTGGACCCCCCGAGCCGCCAGGCTGGCAATCTCGGCTGGGCGTCAGGTCACCGAGCGCAGGGCCAGAGAGTCCAGAGTTTGGGGCCGGAGCGGGGAGGGCAAAGCGGTGGAGGTCAGGGCGGTGGAGGTCAGGGCGGTGGAGGTCAGGGCGGTGGAGGTCAGAGCGGTGGAGGGCGGGGACGAGGGCTGACATGAGAGCGTCATCGGGGTCGGGATCCAGGTGGCCGAGGTAGCGTCAACCAGTTGCATATGGCAATCACCCAACGCTTTGGAGGCCGCCGTGTCCGAGGTCCGTGTCCACAACTTCTCGATCTCCCTCGACGGGTTCGGGACCGGCGAGGGCATCACATTCGACGCCCCGTTCGGCCACGCCGGCCATCGCCTGCACGAGTGGTATTTCGCCACCCGCTTCTGGCACTCGATGGTCGGCGATGCCGGTGGCACCGTCGGTGTCGACCATTCGTTCGCCGAACGGATTGAGCTCGGCTTTGGTGCGGAGATCATGGGCCGGGGCAAGTTCGGTGCGCAGACCGGCCCGTGGACCGATGTCGGCACCGCCGACGAGTGGCGGGGCTGGTGGGGCCCGAACCCGCCTTTCCACACGCCGGTGTTCGTGCTGACGCACCACGCGCGCCCGTCGATCGAGATGGAGGGTGGCACCGTGTTCCACTTCGTCGACGCCCCTCCGCAGGAGGCGCTCGACCTCGCCCGGGAGGCGGCCGGTGACCTCGACGTGCGCATCGGCGGCGGCCCGACGGTCGTCCGCGACTTTCTCGCCGCCGACCTCGTCGACACCCTCCACGTCGTAGAGGTGCCGATCCTGCTCGGTCGCGGCGTTCGTCTCTGGGACGGCCTCGAAGGCGTCGAGGAGCGCTACAACCTCGAGGCAGTCTCGTCACCGAGCGGCGTCACCCACCTGACCTTCACGCGCCGATGACCGATGGTGCGGACGATCTGACGACCTGCCCCACATCACCGGGGGCATGTGTGCAGCCCACATCCAGGCGGACGCCGGTGCAGTTACACCACCAGTGGACTGCAGCCCAGAGCTGAGCCGGTTGATTGACGGCGGCGTCTTCTTACAGCACGAAGGCGCCGTTTGGACCACACTAGGACTAGTGAATCGGCCTGTCACTCGCTACGCCATGAGCGGGGACCTCCATATCGCATACCAGACGTTTGGCGAGGGACCCTTTGACCTGGTCTATGCCCCTGGCTTCATCTCTCACGTGGAGATGAACTGGGAGCTTCCGTACTGGGCCAACATTTTCCGCCGTCTCTCCCAATTCTGCCGCGTGATTGTGTTCGACAAGCGGGGCACGGGGTTGTCCGACAGGGTCGGGGGCTGGCCAACTCTCGACGAGCGCATGGACGACATCCGAGCGGTGATGGATGCGGCCGAAAGTGAACGAGCGGCGCTCCTCGGGGTTTCTGAAGGCGGCCCAATGTGCATGGCGTTCGCCGCCATCTACCCCGGACGGGCTTCTGCGCTGGTGCTGCGAGGGACGGGCCCTCGGTTTGCCGCTGGGCCCGATTGGCCCTGGGGGTGGACCGAGGATGCGGTTGCTCCGCAACTCGATCTCGTCGAGCAGAACTGGGGGACAGGAACGGTTCTGCCCTTCTTCATCATGGGGGTCTCCGACGATGAACGAGCGCAGGAGGACACGGGGCGCTTCGAGCGCTTTGCGGCCAGTCCGGGAGCAGCGCGTCAACTGCTTGAGATGAACCTCCAGGTCGACATCAGATCCGTTCTCTCGTCTATCAGCGCCCCGACTCTCGTGATCCATCGAAGCGGTGATTACGTCGTGCCAATCGAGGCCGGCCGCTTCACGGCCGAGCACATCTCCAACGCCGCGTTTGTCGAGCTCCCCGGGGACTTCCATCTGAGTGCTCGCTCCGGCGACGAGGACGAGGCCATGGATCTGGTCGAACAGTTCCTCACGGGCACACGAGGCGGCCAGGAGATCGATCGTGTGCTCGCCACGGTGCTCTTCACCGACATCGTGGGCTCGACCGAGCGAGCCTCGACTCTCGGGGACCAGGCGTGGCGCGCCCTCCTGGACCGTCACGACAAGTTGACACGGAGGGAGATCGGTCGCTTCGGGGGTCGGGAGATCAAGAGTCTCGGGGACGGGTTCTTTGCTTCCTTCGACGGACCGGGTCGGGCTCTCCGCTGCGCCAGAGCCATCACCGAAGAAGCGCACCGGATCGGCATCGAGGTTCGCTGTGGACTCCACACGGGAGAGTGTGAGGTACGGGACAATGACCTGGCCGGGATCGCAGTCCATATCGGGGCGCGGATTGGGGGGCTCGCGCAGCCTGGTGAGGTCCTCGTTTCCACCACCGTCAAGGACCTCGTGATTGGTTCGGGAATCGGGTTCCGCGATCGAGGGATTCACAGTCTGAAGGGCGTCCCGGAACAGTGGAAGCTCTACAGCATGTCCGGTGCCTGACCGTCGTCGACCCGCCTCGGATGTAACCGATCCCGAATGGTCTGAACGTGGGTAGGGGTGTTACCTACCGAGGGGAGCGGATCGGTTATGAACACCCCTGGCCGCCTTGGATGACGCACCGTCAGGTACCAACTGCTGGACGCCACCAAGCAGCGAGGCAAGACCGTCACAAACGACCCTTTGCCGAGGGGCTTACTGGATCAACTCCTGCCCGCCGAGGGCAAGCCCGAACGCTGACTGGGGACAATTTCGAAAGGTCTCTTGGGCTGACGCCGGTCAGCCTGATGCGTACCGACAGGCAGTTGCCCGATCGGCCCGGGCAGAAGATCCAGACAGTGCCAGGAGCGAGGCGGACGCTGCCTTGATGTAATCGGGCCAACCGGGCGAGCTGGTCACCTCGAGGAGACGCGCTGATCAAGCTGTAAGCAGGCGAAGGCCGAGGTCCGCCGCTTCGAGATTGAGGAGGTCGCCATGGCGTTCGGCCCACCGACCGGATGCGAGGTCATCCCGGAGACTCCGCACTGCCCTCTGCTCGGCATCCGTCCCGACCCTGGTCCACACCGATATTCCGCGACGAACGTTCTCGTCGAGATATGCCTCAGGCCGGCGCCAATACGCCTCGAAGAGGCCGTCAACGCAATCCCACGGAACGAGCACCGGCTCAACCCGGGCCCCTATCGCGCCGGCCAGCTCGGTAGCGAGGCCGATGCGGGAGGCAGCAATCTCGGGCAGGTAGTCTTGAGTCAGCCAGAACCGGCGGCGCCAGGCCGGGTCACTGGTGTCGCATGTGAGTACCAGCACCCGGCGAGCCACCCGTTGCATCTCGCGAACACCGGCGATCGGGTTCTGCCAATGGTGAACGGTGGAGAAAGCCATCGCTGCGTCGAAGCACTTGTCCTCGAAGGGGAGGCTCTCCGCCGTGGCAGCTACGCACACCGCTGCGCTCGCGGGTCGCTGCGCACGCATGACCGCTGATGGCTCCACCGCGGTCACTTCACGGTCGGGGGGCTCGTAGCTGCCGGTGCCTGCTCCGACATTCAGCACGGTCTGCGCCTTGCCGAGTGCGGCCCAGACCTGCGCAGCGATCCGCGGTTCAGTTCGCCGCGTCGCGGTATAGGTGGCACCGATGGTGTCATACAACTGCGCACTGGACATGGCACCTCCGTCGGCCGGCTGTCACCACCCTAAGCGGGTCCCGGGCTGTTTCCCATCGTCGGCGCCGGCGATCGATCCACCGCTTCAGTGAAGACCGAGATGCAATTCGCATTGTCCTCAGCCCACAACGCCCTGGGGCTACGTAACGTGTAACCGGCCGAGGGCGGCTACCTGGAGGTGTCGGACTCTCGAAGGTGTCGGTCACGAGGTCCTCATTGAGAACCGTCCAGGTCACCGATTCTTCAAATTTCTCGGATTACAACGTTGAGTCGGCAGGTGACGACCGTCAGCACTACGCTCCCGTCCATGGACTTCCAAGTTGGCGCGGCACGAAACGGCAAGGTCGAGATCTACTTCGAATGGCTCGGCGATTCCGACCAGCCGACCCTCTTGCTTGTGAATGGGCTGGGATCACAGTGCGTCAACTATTCCACGGATTGGTGTCGGAAGTTCAGCGACGAGGGATTCCGGGTCATTCGATTCGACAATCGCGACGTCGGATTTTCTTCAAAGATGGATGACGGTGACTACTCGTTGTCGGACATGGCCAATGACGCTGTCGCCGTGTTGGACGAGGTGGATGTCGCCCAGGCGCATGTGATGGGATGCTCGCTCGGAGGAATGATCGTTCAACGCTTGGCTATCGACCATCCAGATCGACTGCTCTCTGTCACGTCGGTGATGTCGCGCACGGGAGAACCGGGCTACGGCGACAGCTCGAAGGCCGCATTGGAATTCTTACTCACCCCACCTCCCGCTTCTCGTGCGGATAATGTCGAGCGTCATGTTGCCGCGCAGCATGTGTATGGATCGAAGCAAGAATGGCTCGATGACGACGCCATCCGGGTCCGAGCGGGCATCGCCTTCGACCGGTGCTTCTGTCCGTCCGGAGTCGGGAGGCAGATGAAGGCTGTGTTGACCGACGGGTCACGTGACGAGCAGTTGCGGAAATTGAGCCTGCCTGTGCTCGTGATACACGGAAGCCGGGACACGCTGATCAATCCGAGCGGCGGACGACATACAGCTGACGTGATCCCCGGGGCACGCTACGTGGAGATCGAGGGGATGGGTCACGACTATCCCCCGGCGGTTTGGGATGAATGGGTGCACGTGTGGTCCCAATTCGTGCGGGAGGCGATTCCGGAATAGATACGTGACGGCTGGGGGTCCTGGGCTCGGTGAGAGGATCGGTGGGGTCCCCGAAAGGTCCGCTTGATGACGGTACCGGCAACGTTCTGCGCTGGGACGACGCCTACATCTAGGATTGCCTCCACAAGGTGGTGCCAGAAGGGCGGGACTTCGCGCCCCCGCCCTTCTCCGCGATCCTTTTCCGTTGGTCCGATTGTCCAAGGGCCGGAGCGAGGGGTGAATGAGCTATACTCGGGGTAGCTGACCGCACTCGGGCAAATCGCCTCTGCTCCCTTCGGCGAAGAGCCGATAGGGCCATGCAACCCGAGTTCAGCTATACCATCCGAAACCTTCCCGATCATCACATTGTGGCCTTGCGCGGTGAGTTGGACATTGGATCCGCCGATGGCCTGGCCGACGCGTTGGTGGAGGTAGCGGGCTCCACCGTCGTTGTCGATCTGTCGGAGCTCACATTCTTGGATTCCACTGGAATCTCGGCTCTGGTGGTTGCTCGGAACCGAATCCTGACCAGCAGTGAAGGTCGGCTGGTTGTCACCCGACCTACTGGGATCGTTCGCAAGGCGTTGGACATCGTGGGGCTCAGCGGGTGGATTGTGGAATGGTCGTCAGACTGGGATGAGTAGATCGCCCCCCGAGCATGACTCCTGTCCCAGCTGCGGAAG
This sequence comes from uncultured Acidimicrobiaceae bacterium, assembly GCA_963833585.1. Lineage (GTDB taxonomy): Bacteria > Actinomycetota > Acidimicrobiia > Acidimicrobiales > RAAP-2 > Bog-756. The sequence continues at coordinate 139,674 of CAWHYF010000001.1, forward strand.
TGCAGAGATTGCTACCCATTTCGACAGATCCGGGGCACCGGAAGGTCAGCAATGGCAAGGCCGATGCTCGGCCTGCCAGTTCACTTGGTCGGAATCATGAGACGCAGCGATGAGGGACTCCGCCTCCCGCCTGGCTAGCTCGTCTCCATGCCACCGGGAACACTTCCCAATCTTGTGGGTGTTGCCGTGACCGGTTGAGCGCACGGGAGTAACGGGCAGTGTGCCAAGATCAACTGAGAGATGAGTCGGCGTTGTTGGAGGGGAGATATGCGACTTCTAGCTCCGCTCCATCCGGGTCTCGGAAGAACACGGAACGCAGTCCTGGTCCGAACTGGGTCACTTCTCCAGGGGATGCACCCACGGCAACCAGACGATCCCGGATAGCCAGCAGTTCTTTTTCGGAGCCGACCGCCAATGCGTAGTGGTCAATCGGACCGCGGCTGCCCATTTTGCCCCGATCCCCCACGATGCCATCGGCAGGAACCTCGAACACATTGAGAGCGCTGTTGCCGCCCATGTTCACGATCGCCATCCGTGGGTGATCGCCCTCGGCATCCATGATGTGAACCACCTCGGCGCCGAAGATGTCCCCGTAGAACTCCAAATAGCGCTCCAGATTCGGCGTCATGGTGGCCACGTGGTTGAAGCCGCAGGTCCTCGGATGCTGTGACATTTGGCACCTCCGATTACAGATTCTCTGCCTGGCGACATTACTGTCCGGAGACGTAGCCCACGTTCGGGATCGTCTATCGTGCGGCAGGGGCCACGTCGCAGCGGGTCTCTGTCGTTGGAGCTAAGTCCCACCGGGCCTGGAAAGACAACAGGTCGAGATTCGCGACCTGCACCGCCCTTCGCTCAGTCATCGCTTCGAGTCGCTCACTGGTGGTGCCATCCCAAGTGGCTGGGTGCGCCGACCGAACGCCTCTGCCACTACTGTCGGCGATGGTGACATCAGATGGCTACGATCCGGATGAACTGAACGAAGCAGGGGACGAACCGTTCAGTTTGGGCTCGTGGGTTGGGTCGGACGGTAACTGGCACACACCGGATGAGCCCTTTGACCTGGACGTACCCAAGAGGAGCCACCCTCTCCGAAGGGTAGCGATCGTCGTCCTCGCCATAGCCCTAGTGGGTGCCACGTCAGCTGGGGTGTGGGGTGGAGTTATTTCACATCCCTCCTCTGGGCCTTCGGTCTCCAGCCTCGATGCCCAGGTGCAACTGGCCGTCGCTCGAATGGGAGGCACCGGGCACGCAATGACCGGAGTGCGAGCGGTGTGTCACCCACCGGCATCCTGGAGTTCCGGTGAGACTTTTACCTGCGATGTATTCGGCTCCTCCCAGACCAAGCTCGGCCAGTATCTGGGAACGGTTCAGCCGACCGGCTCAGCCGGGGCGTGGCGGTGGGAGGGGTCCTGGAAGCCGACTCATCAGTACTCGATTACTTGAGCGGAAGAATGGTTACTCGATCGGGGCATCTCGAGTCGCAACGTCAGATGGGTCCAGTCGTCGTACTCGGACTTGGCTCAGCCTGAGGTTTGGCCGACAGGGGTCAGGCGGCGTTGGCTCGGCCGCGGAGTGGCGAATGTCGCTTCGCCTGTCCGACCTTGGACCTCGTTACGCGAGCCCTGGATTGGTTGGCCCGCCGCCTCACCTTGCCATGGTGAGACAGCGCCTGAGTCGTAGGCGTCGTCAAAACAGTCTTCGGCGCCCCGACGGTGGTAGTCGTGGTCCGGTGCAGGGAAGGGCCACTCGGGGACGGCCGGGGAGTCGAGACTGCCGGCGCGGTGGGGGCACGAAGGGCCGAGGGATGGTGCGGTGCTGAGGGACTGTGTGCGGACGACAGCAGTGCCGCGCCGACGGCCACCACCATGCCCGCAAGCACGATCGCAACGAGCGAGGCTGATCGTATCTTTGGACGGGGACCGTCTCCGGCAATCCAGGCGAACCAGAGTCTCGTTTGTCGCATCGGATCGGAGTCAACCATGCGAACATGACGGTAACCTGACAATCGGCACGCTGCCATTCGCAAAGCACTCACGGTTGTCGGCCAAGGGCCACGAATCCCTTGAGCTGCTAGAACCGACGTGGGCGTCGCCAATGCCTCCATTCCGGGTAGGAGGCATATCTGGCACCGCCCCTCCCGAACCACGGTGGTATTCCACACGGCGGCCCTGGCGCAACTGCAGCCTCCCGGGCGTGGACGGCTGGACGGGTTCCAGCAACCACGTGAATATCGGAGACCCGCCACCATCGATCCGACCCAAGTTCCCCCCTGCAGCATGCGGGTCCCCTGGATTCCGTTTTTGGGTCAACTTGTAGGCCCGCCAGTCATACCGATTGGGGTACGACCGGGTACAGCCTGATCAGCGGGAAGGCGGATTCGGAATCGTGCGGTACGAAGTGGAAACCGCCAGATTCGTCGAACCTCACCCGCTGGGTGCGTCGGCAGATGGTGCAGATTTCTGGATCGTGGTCCATGGACTCCCCCTGACGGTGAGCACCCCTCGTCACTACATCGGACCGCCAACTCCAACACTTGACCGTCCGCTGCCTGACGATCAGGCCAGCATGGGCGGCTTCGGACCTGATGGGGAGCACCCGATCGGTGGGGGTAGCTCGTTTCGGGTGGAATGCCTACTGCAGGTGAGCCGGATCACTCCGAACCATGTCGGGTCCTTTGCCGCCGATCACCTCGAGCATGGAGGACTCAGCCGAGTGGGGCATCGGCCGAGGCGCCCCGAAGGAGTCTCGTCTCAGCCGCACGTACGGTCGGCTCACGAAGATCCGGCCAATCAGACTGGGGCGGCGGCGAGAATATTCTGTCGCAATGATTCCTCAAGGCGGAGTAGATAGCGTCTCCCACACGCGGAGGCCGTTCCGACTCAGGTGAGTCGGGATGACCTGAAACAGCGGATCCACTCGGTGGAGTGCACCCAGAAGTTCTCGTTTGGCGCGTCGGTCCGGTCCGCACAGGACAGTGATACTCCCACCCTCTCCACCCGCTCCGTTCACCTTCCATCCCATGGCACCATTGGCCCGTGCGACCTCGATTGCGGCTTGTGCTTGCGGGCCCACCAGACTGGGGTGTAGGCGGCTCTGGGCGTCAGTGTTCTCAGTCATCGCACGTCCGAGTGCAGGGAAATCGGTGGCCAGCACGGCGTCTCGCGCCCGTTCGGCGGCGCATCGCAGCTCTTCCAGCAGCGGAGAGCTCTCGCCCTCCTGGGCCAGGCCGGCGATGACTCGGTCATGCACCTCCGATGACAGGTGTGTGCGGCCGAGAAACAGAACCACAAGGCGTCGTTCGAGCTCCCACCAAAAGGGGTCCGGCAGCGCGAGTTGCGACAGCGACGCGTGGGGGTAGGTCGACATTTCGATGAAGTTGATCCCCCCGTAGGCCGCGCACAGTTGATCCTGAATTCCCGACTGGGTTCCGAGCCGGTCGACCTCGATGCGATGGGCGGTGGCGGCAACCTGGCGTTGGGTCATGCGCCCTGACGAAAGCGAGTCCAGGGCCCCTATCAGCGCAACTGCGGCAGCCGCAGACGTTCCCGTTGAACAGCCAGCCGGCGCTTCGCAAAAGATGCCGATCTCCAACGACACGGTATCGGGCAGACCGACCTCGTCGATGGTGGCCTCCAGCAGGGGGTGGCGACCGGGAAGGGCGGGCGGTGCGAATGGGTACCGGTCGCCGAAATTCTCTACGTCCAGCAGGACCCGGGCCGGGAGAACCCCAATCGGATGGACTTTGAGTTGCACCTCGACACAGGGAGACACCGCCATATTGAATACCTTGCCGTGGCCAGCAAACCAGGTATCAGTCCACCCGCCGTTGTCGCAGATGCGAATGGGAGCCGCGGAGTTGACTATCCGGAGTGGGGCAGAGTCCCTCATTGGGCTCATCATGCACCATTCAAACCGCCGTCCAGGTTCTCTGGAGGACCTGACCTCGCTGGAGATGCCGAGTTGGTTCTGCCCAGAGTCCGGTCTGTCGGGCATTGCAGGTCAGGAGTACTGCAATGCTTGCGGTTCGCCCTGAGGCACTGCTCGTAGATCGATTCGTGCCGATTCCGTCGAGGGAGGAGACCCATCCGCCCTGGGTTGCGGACCGGGACCGAGGCGATCTGGGGGAAAGTGTCAAGACCGCGCCTCGTGCCAGTGGCCCGCCTCGACCGCGTGCCACTTGCCGGCAGTAGGGCAGAGAGTCGCCAAGCGACCCACGGGCTCCGGCTTAGGCCCGTTCCAAAACGCCTTGAGTCTGGATGACGAGAGCAACTGATCGATCCTGGTCATCGAGCAAGTCGGTCTGAACGACGATCGTGCGCTTGCCGATGTGCAGTGTCACGTCCGTTCGATGCCCGGATCGTGAGCGGACAAAAACGGACGCCAGGAGAGCTGCGGAGCTCCAGGTCGGGTTCAGGCGTTCGACATGAACGGGGAGGCCCAGCGTCGGCCCCACCATTGACTGAGCCTCGGGGGCCGGACACCCATCACCGGTCGTTCCCCTTTTGATGCTTGCCATGGGAGGGTGCTCCTTCACCGCGTGTCGCGGTGGTCGTCGAAGTCGTCGGGGGCGGAGGAGCGGCGGCCACCGTCATGACAACGGGAGTACCCAATCTGACCCTACCGGTCGGAGAGATCGAAACCACCGTGCCGGGGGAGAGGGTCGAAACCGTGGTCGTTTGGACGGGCTTTAGGCCCAGCGACGAGAGTGCCGCCTCCACCTTGGCAGCTGGCTGCCCTTGCAGGGCTGCAACACCCACGGTGACATAGCCCGAAGCAACGTTGATATATACCCGCGAGCCGCTGGAAACCGACGTCCCTTGTCTGGGCGCCTGCGATACCACTCGACCGGCCCTTTGGTCCACATCGACGAGACGCTGGTCGGCCCGAAGTCCTAGCTGTTCCAGGCGTGTCTTTGCCACGTTCGCCGTCATGCCGCTAAGGCGTGGCACCGTCACGCGCGTCATCCCGGCCGTAAGCCACAGCACCGCGGCTGTCGCCGCTGCCACCGTGATCACCACGATCGGGATCAACATCCAGTGCCCACGACGGCGTTGCCTTTCTCGTGGATCGTCGAGGGCTGCGGAAGCGGTCATGACCGTTGTTGGCTGGCGGTCGCTGAGTGTCGGAGCGGAAGTGGCCGCCAGCGTGGAAGGGGCGTTGACCACCGGCCCGCTCGAGCCGCCCACTCGAGCGGGCACCGGCGTAGGAGTCTTCGGCTGGGTTCGGAGCGTGGGTACTGGCACGGAATCCTGGAGGACTGCCGCCCGGCGTGCCACCTCGGCTGCGGTGGATGGACGTTGGTCGGGGTCTTTGGCCAACATCTGTGAGAAGAGCTCCGCCACTTGTTGTGGCACGTCCGGAGGCATCGGGGGCAGCGGATCACTCACGTGGGCCAGTGCGACAGCCATCGACTCGTCGAAGTCGAACGGCGGGTGGCCGGCAACACAGAAGTAGGCGACGATGCCCAGGGCATAGATGTCCGATGCTGGTGTCGCCGTTCGTCCCGAGAGCTGTTCGGGCGACATGTACCGAATGGTGCCAACCATGAGTCCTGTCTCGGTGAGCGATGTGGAGTCGAGCACCCTCACGATTCCGAAGTCGGTGAGCTTGACGACTCCGTCGGACCGAAGCAGGAGATTCGCAGGCTTGATATCCCGATGTATCAGATCACAATCGTGGGCATCCTGGAGGGCCGCGGCCGCTTGGGCGATGATGTCGAGGGTCGCCGATACCCCGAGGCGGTTCTCTCTGCGGAGTCGCTCCTCGAGAGACTCGCCGTTGACGAGTTCCATCACGATGTAGGCCCGCTGGGTCCCGTCGTTACCGACTTCTTCCCCGTAGTCGAAGACCGACGCGATTCCCGATGACGTCATGCTCGCAACTGCCCGGGCTTCGACTCGAAATCGCTGACGCGTCACCTCACTAGGCGCGAACTCACTTCGCAGCACCTTCACCGCGACTTCTCGACGCAGCCGCTGATCCGTGGCCCTCCAAACGTCGCCCATTCCGCCGCTGGCGATGAGTTCGCTGAGAACATAGCGGCCTCCGAGGGTAGATCCCCTCGAAATGGTCGTCATCGCGGCATCACCTCCGGATCAGTCCGCCTCCTCCAATCGCCCAACCGGGCCACGTGGCGATCCAGCAGGGGGAGTGAACATGATACTTCCGCCCGATTGCCACTTCGATCGCGCCAGGGGTTGTTCGCAGTCCCCATCTGTGCCGGGTCGCAAAGGGCCAGCTGTTGAAGCCCGAATCCGAACATCGCATCTCCATGGCTGTGTGGCGACCGTCCGCAAAATGACCGGAGATCAGCACGTGTAGACCTGGAGGGGTACCAACTCGTTCGGGTCAGTCGGCCACCTACGACTCCAACTGCTTCTTTTCGAAGTCCTCCAGTCGCCGCTGGGCATCCCGGGCCCGCCGATCTGCCCGGTTGAACTCAGCCTGGACACGTCGTTGATTCGCCTTCGCCTCGGAGCGCACTCCTTCCGCCTCATGAAGCTCTCTTCTGAGCCGGTCGGCCCGGTCATTGGCATCGGCGAGCGACTGCTCCGTCTGTTGCAGGCGGGCGTGCGCAACGTCCCGGGCTTGAAGGGCCGCGGCAACGACCGTCCTGGCATGGTCGACCTCAGAACTCGCACGCCTGCGTTGTTTCCCCTTCGGTGGCGACCGGTCCGCGGCCGCGGATCTGGACTTCGCGGCCGAGCGGGGGTTCCGAATACCACTGCCAGCCAAATTGCCGAACCCCGTGGAGCTTAGGCCCGCAGTCAGTCGTCCAGCCGCAAGGACATCGGCGGCAGCCTGGTCGACCAGTGCGGCATGGAATGTCTCTTCCAAGCCGCGGGCCACCCCGCCATCTAGCTGTTTGCCGGCGGAATTGGTAAGGCGTTCGGCTTGCTGCACGAGGGAACGGATCAGCTGATGCTGCTGGCGGGACAGTTCGCGAAGTCGGTTTCCGGACAAGGTGGCGGTGGCATCGCGCATTTCTGATCCCACCTCCAGCAACGTTTGGATCTCGTCGCGGTGGCGGCGAACGAGCTGGTTGGCCAGCCAGGCGACGGTGTTGGGCTTGGCCATACGATGGATCTCTGCCGCCAGGTCCTTATCGTTCGCGCTCTTGGCCTGCTGTTCCCGCTCGATTCGGACGGAAATGAACTCGTTCAGGGGCAGTCCATACAATTCGTCGGCAATGGCATCGAAGTCCATCAGCTCAGTCTGCCCGAGCACGGATCCACCGGGGAGTCGAGCCGTGATGTCGTTCTCTAACCACCGTCAGATTCCGCCGGCACACGACGTTGGGCACTGGGCGCTGGCGCACCGCGACGGTTACCGGGCCGACCTGAAGCCAAATCCACCCCCAGCCGAGCAGGTGAACGAGCGCGGCGAGCCAACAATCCGAATCGTATCGGCAACAGGGATCGAACGGCCGACTCCCGATGCCCAAGCCGGCTCGATGGGCGGCGGCGCCCAAATGACGGTTTGCCCAGGCTCCCGGAGTTTTGCATCAGGTGTAGCTTCTCTTTCGTCCCACTTGTCGTCACTTCGAGGACCCTGTGCCCGAGAGCGAACTCAATCCACCTACCGAAGCACACCTTGAGCCACGGGGAGATTCGGTGGACTCACTGGCCGACTTGGGGTCGGTCCGGGTGGGAGACCACAACCCAAACGCCGCCACCGGTTCACGCCGTCCCCCGCACTTCCCAGGCTTTGACGGCTTGCGAGCTATTGCCGCCGTGTCTGTCCTGGTCTTCCACTGCGCGGCGATAGGGGGCTTCACCTCCCGTTCATCCCTGGGTGTCTACACCAGCCGCCTCGACATCGGGGTGTCCATCTTCTTTCTGATCTCGGGGTTTCTGCTCTATCGGCCGTTTGCAGACTCCCATCTGACGGAGCGGTCCTCGCCTGCCGTCCGGAAGTTCTGGACGCGACGCTTGCTGCGGATCGTCCCGGCCTATTGGCTCGCACTCACGGTGCTGTGCTACTGCTTCCACGCCATCACGCTGGGCCCCGGCTGGCAGGGAATCGTCGTGCACTACGGCTTCATGCAGATCTACTTTCCGTCCCAATTCGCCTACGGGATCAATCAGGCGTGGTCACTTTGTACGGAGATGAGCTTCTATCTCGTTCTCCCGCTCTATGCGGCCCTGATGGCCTTTCGCAGCCGGTCGAAGAGGGCTCAGTTGCGGCGAGAACTCGTCGGTCTCGCGGTCATGGTGATGGTCAGCTTCGGATTTCGGTGGTGGGCCCTCAATTTGCCCCTTCTCACCGTTCGGAACGGCAAGTTCGTGGCCACTTGCTTTCCCAACTGCTCGACACGACCAGCGGTTCCCTCGCTGCTGGTTACCTGGCTGCCAGCCAATTTGGATCTTTTCGCCCTCGGCATGCTCCTCGCGGTCATCAGCGCCTGGCTCGTCGAACACGATTCCGAGCCATCCTGGCTCCGAAGTCACTGGATGCCGTGGGTCAGTTGGACGTGTGCTGCAGTGACCTTCGTAGTCGTGTCCCAGCTGGTGAACCGCCGAGTGTTTCTACTCCCTCCCGGAGTCAACGTGGCGAGGCAGACGCTCTACGGGCTCTTTGCGCTGTTCCTCCTTCTGCCGGCCGTGTTCGGCCACGACGATCGCTCGCTCATACGACGGCTATTGCGCTCATGGCCCATGGTCGCCCTTGGCGTCATTTCCTATGGGATCTACCTCTGGCACTTCGACCTGACCAGAGAGTTCCCGAAATGGATGGGATGGCAGCCAACAATGGTGCCGTTCTGGATCCTCGTGTCAGTCGTGCTCGGCCTGGCCATCGCCTTTGCCAGTGTCAGCTACTTCGGGCTGGAGCGTCCCCTGCTGCAGGTCAAGGATCGCATCCTTTGGTGGGACCGCAGCGCGATTCCTCCGGCACAACGCCAGGAGACGGTATCCGGAAGTGGCCAACCGCCATTCCAGGCGACCTACTCACCCCGACCGGACGAAGGCGACTCGCACGGTTAGAAGCTCAGCCCCCGAACTGGCGGGTCTTGCGGTAGTACTTGTACCCGGGGTGGGCCGTCGGCCGCTCTGTGGGCTCATCCTGGTCCTCGGGTTCGCCATCCGTCGCTTTGGCATCGGGCTCGCTGCGGGTGATCTTCTCATCGGCCATGGTCATGGTCCTGTCCGCTCGGTGGTCCCTCTTGGTTCCCATTCTGCCCCCAGGCGCGGGTTGTCGCTGGACTGAGGTGGATAGGGAGATATGGAAGTCCGGCGCCCGGTTGCCCCTGACCACGGAGGGTTCAGGGGCCGTTCGGTCTGCTAGAACCGGGTGGTGGATGATTATGAACTTCTGTGGCTCCACGGAATCGAACAGATCTCCCAGGCCGCGGGAGTCACCGCCAGGGCGATGCGGGACAGCCCGAACTCACTCGCAGTATCCAGCGATCCCTTCGTTCGCCTGGAGATGCTTCACGAGACGTTCGGCGAGATGCTCGGCGGTGCACGCGTGGCAGGGGTGCGGCGGGGTCAGTGTGTCCTTGGCGTGGCCGGTGCCGTCCCACCGGGTCACTGCATCGACTCCATGCTTCCGGAGGAGGTCCGGACTCTGGATGAACCTTCTTCTGATGCGACCGACGCCGATCGATTCTTGTACAGCGGATCGGTCATGGCAGTCCACGATCTGCCCGAGTCGCACTGGCATGTTGGTCCGGTCGGTGTGGAGCCCGGATTTCAGGGCATGGGCTTGGGCCGAGCGGTCATGCGGCTTCTCTGTGATGACTTCGACCAGCACCATCGAACGGCATGGCTGGAGACCGACAAACCGGAGAACGTGCGGTTCTACAGTGGCCTCGGGTTCGAGCTGGTCGAAGAGGTGGTCATGCTCACGTCGCGCTTCTGGTTCATGAGGCGTGAAGCGCAATGACCTCGAAGAGAAGTGCGTGTGGCCTGACGGGGGTGAGGTCGTCGGGTCAGAGCGGTCCGGCGTAGCCGCTGACCACCCTTCAAGCCACCCGGGATCCGGACCGCCGGCAGTTCCTCAGGTGCTCGGCACCGATCTCGGAGACGGAGATGAACTGACCGAGTCCGGGGGCATGATGACGCTCGACAAGCCCGCGGTCATTCGCCTCCTCCCACACGGGCAAGCGCGGACAGGAGGTGCGCCACGCCTCGAGCACCTCTGAGTACGGGCGGGGACTGGAGCCCAGCCACTCGAGGAGATCGAGGATGAGGTTGTCGACGGTAACAGTCATTGGCCAAATCATCGCACGCGCGTCAGCTCGATTGCTCGGGTCTTCTGAATCGCTTGGCCGGCAGGGGCACACCCCCGGAGATGCATTGGAGGTACCGTTTGAATGCGGCGTCAGTTCCCTTGCGATCTCCCGTGGCCAACAGGTCGAGGATGAGACCGCGCACGACGGCCACACCAAGTCTGGCGTCAATTCGAGCTGACTTCGGGTCGGCGCCACCTTCGACCATGGCGTCGGCAATCGGAGCGACCCACGATTCGACGATGTCGTCCAGGAAACCTTCCAGTCCCGGTCGTCCGAGAAGGGCGAGCGAATAGAGCTCGAAGAACAACCGTTCCTGGGGCCACAGTTCCGGATCGCTCAAATGCTTCCAGGAGTGCCAGGCATCGATCTCGCTGATCCCAGCCGCGACTCGGGAGGCTCGCTCAGATTCTTCGACGGCCTTCGCTACTGCGACCAAGAGACCCTGCCGTGATCCGAAGTGGTAGATGAGCATGCGATGGCTGGTACCGATGGCGGCGGCCAGCTCCCTCAGACTCAGGTCGGCGATCCCGGCCGTGAGTGCGTGATCTACCGCGGCCGCAAGTAGACGATCTCGGGCTTGTAACTCAGGCATGAAACAGTGTACCATATGGTACATCCCCCGGAGCTATCGAGGAGGAACGTCATGAGCCAGTTGAAGGTCGAGGCGCAAGGGGCGACGCGAGCCGACCCGGACGGTGTCTGGAAGCTCGTTGCAAACGCCGACATGTACCCCCAATGGGGACCATGGGATGACGGCGGATATGAATCCGGAGATTCAGAAGGTGCACACGGAGTTGGATCTATCCAGTGGTTCTCGACCGGCCGGACGAAGTCCGTGGAACGCATCGTCGAGTTCGAAGAGAACCGCCGGCTGGTCTACGTGGTGGTGCGGGGGATACCCGTGCGCAATTACCGGGCCGAGATCGCACTTACGCCGACCGATGCGGGAACCCACGTTCGCTGGGCCGCAACCTGGGACAGGACGCTGCTGGGCCGCCTCGTGCACCGCAAGCTCAGGACGTTCTACCCCGACATGATGGAACACCTGATCGCCGCGGCCGATCGAGCGGCACAGCGCCAGAACGGGACCTCTGAAGGCACGGCGGGTCTGAGGCCATGAAGGTCATCGTGGCGGGAGCGACGGGGGTCGCCGGCGCTGGAGTTGTTCCGGCCCTGGTCGCAGCCGGGCACGACGTAACGGCGGCCATTCGAAGTCCCGCCAAGACGCAGATGGTGTCGTCCTGGGGGGCGACTCCCGTGAACGTCGATTTGTTCGACAGGCCGGCGGTCCTCGGTGTCGTCGCCGGGCACGCTGCCGTGTGCAACCTCACCACCCATATCCCCTCGTTGGCCAAGGCCGGCCTGCCTGGCGCCTGGAAGGAGAACGATCGGATCCGTCGGGTCGTGTCGGCCAATCTGATCGAGGCCGCCCTTGCCGGCGACGCCTCCTATTTCCTACAGGAGTCAGTCGGATTCGTCTATCCGGACCTAGGCGACCGGTGGATCGACGAGAGGACGCCACCCCAGCCAAGTCCGGTTACTCAGAGTGTTCTCGAAGCGGAGGCGAACGTCGAACGGTTCGCCGGTTCGGGACGTACCGGCGTCATCCTGCGGTTCGCTCAGTTCTACGGTCCGGGGGCCACGCACTCGGTCGAGATGGTGCGCATGGCTGCCAGGTTCGGCATCGCCCCCACCATTGGTGATCCCGACGGGTTCATGTCGTCAATCCATCGCGATGACGTCGGACCGGCGGTGGTCGCAGCCCTGGGCGCCCCAACCGGAACCTACAACATCGGGGATGACGAACCGCTGCGCCGCAGGGAACTCCATGCCGTGTTCACCCAAGCGCTCGGGCGTAGCCGACTGCATGACTTCGGGAAGATGATGGCTCGCCTTGGCGGTCGCAAGGCCGAGGTCACCGCCCGATCGCAGCGGCTCTCCAGCGATGCGTTCAGGACGTGCACCGGCTGGTCGCCCACCGTGCCCTCGGCTCGCCTGGGGTGGCCAGCGATCATCGCCCGCGAGGTTGGTTCAGGCTCGTGAGCCGACCCGGCCACTACTGGCTGCAAACCACCGCCCTCGTCGTGTCCGCAGCCGGCCTGGCGTTCGTCGGCGCGTGGGCGCTTGTGGCTCCGAGGAGCTTCTACCACGACTTTCCAGGTGCCGGCCACCACTGGGTCTCCACGGACGGCCCCTACAACAGACATTTGCTCTTCGACGTAGGGACACTCTCCCTCGCTCTGACGGTCACCCTGTTGGCGGCGTTGTGGAGACGCGACAAGGTCCTCGTGCGCACGGCAGCCCTCGCCGCACTGGTCTTTGCCGGTCCGCATCTCGCCTACCACGCCAGTCACCTTGATCACTTTTCGACCACCGATACCATTCTCGAGATGGTTGCCCTGGCCATCGCGGTGGCAGCGCCTTTCGCCGCACTGGTCACCACGTTCCCTGATCAGATCCGCGAGTAGCTCGATGGCGACCCTCTCATGTTGTGACCTCCGCGTTCGCAAACTTGGTCGGTCGGTGAGATCCAGAGTCGTTTGCTCCGGTCAACCGCCCGACCGCAGGTCCCCGACGGATAACACCAGGACCAGGACCTGCGGCCGGTCCACCCCTCCCGTTGCTCGATCTTTCGTCCCGCCCGCTCGGTCGGATCACGAGGTGGGTTGCCGGACGGGCTCTCACCGGTCGCACCGCACGAGTACTGGCCTCGAACCGTGGTCGATCCCACCCTTCTTCCAGGCACAGGTCAGAGCGGTCTCGGGAGTGGGGCGCCGAGGTGAAGGGTCCGTAGCCAGTGTCCGCTGAGGAGAGAACGACCGATCAATGGATCGTACGACCCCTCGAACCAACCGACCGCGACGTCTGGGTCGAACTCTTCAGGGGATACGCAACGTTCTACCGGCGGAGCTTGACCGACGGTCAGTTGGCAGTTGTCTGGCGATGGATCTTCGATGAGCGCACCACCACCGCCTTGGTGGTCGCTCGGGCAGACTCGCCTGGGAGGTGCGTGGGCCTGGCTCACCTTCGAAGCTGGCGAAGGCCGCTCCTGGCCACGGAGAGCGGATATCTCGATGACCTCTTCGTGTTTCCCGAGGCTCGCGGCCAGGGTGCGGTTGATGCCCTTTTCGCGGCGATCCGTGCCCTCGCCGCGGAACGGGGCTGGGACATCGTCCGTTGGACGACTGCCGAGGACAACTATCGAGCGCAAGCCGTCTATGCCAGGTATGCGATCCGGACCACCTGGGTCACGTATGACCAGCACATCGGGCTCCCACCTTGATCTGGCGACTCAGGTCGGCGACTCCTGAACCGGGGCGGACGACCAACGGAGAAAGGCCTTACTGGTGGATACTGAACGTGTGGGACTGAACCGGCGGATACACGCCCCCGCCCATCACCTCTTTGAGATCGTCTCGGATCCCAACGGCCACGTTGCCATCGACGGTTCGGGCATGCTGATCTCGGCCCCGGATGCCTCGGTCGTCACCGGGGTGGGTGACAGGTTCCTCGTCAACATGGACCGGGAGCCGCTTGGGGATGTTCCGATGGGCAAGTACCAGGTCGAGAATGTTGTCGTGGTCTTCGACCCGGACGTCCCGGTCGGGATGTTGACCAAGACGCTCGAAAACCTCGATCGGATCGCTTCGAGCGAGTCTGACGGCATTACCGCGTCCAAATCCACAATTGAACAGACCAAGGAGTGATCCATAGGGCTTGCGCACCCCGGGCACCCTCAGCATCATGGGCGAGTGACTCATCTGTGGCGGGCCTCTCGAGCGGCATCGGCGCGGTTCGACGCGGGGGCCGACGCCTACGATCGCTATCGTCCCCGCTACCCAGACGCCATGTTCGACGACATCGTCGCCTTCGGGCCGTGGCCACAGGGTTCAAGGGCCATCGAAGTTGGGGCGGGCACCGGCATCGCCACGGGACCGCTGGCCGATCGGGGGTTGCTGGTCACCGCATTGGAGCCGTCGCCAGCGATGGCTGCAGTCGCGGCCCATAAGCTCGGCGACCGGACGACAATCGTCTCCCAGCGATTCGAGGATTGGCTGCCCTCGGAATCCTTTGATCTGCTGGTCGCATGTAACGCGTGGCACTGGATCCACCCGATGGTCGGGCTGAAGCGCATGGACGGGGCGTTGCACCCGGGGTCAACTCTCGCACTTGCCTGGACTGAGATCGTGTCGTGGGGGGAGGAGCCATTCGAGACTCGGTTGGCTCAGGAACTTGGTTCGCCGTGGCCGAAGGGGACCGAATTCATCACCGACTCACTGCAGTCGATACGCAGCCATCGACGTGTTGACGACCTTCGCGAGAAGCGGTACCGGTTCTCCCGAACGCTCGACGCCGAGACGTACGTGGCCGTGAAGAACACCTACGGCGGTCCGGCCGACCCGGAGTTGGACAGCAGCCTGCGAAGGCTCATTGATGAGGAGTTCGGTGGATCGCTCACCAAGGTAGAAGAGGCGGTGCTCTATCTGGCGGCGTTCCATTGACCGACGATCGATTGTGCGGGACGAACATCGACTGGCAGGAATTGGCACGGAAGGTGAATGCCGAGAAAGGCGCACCTCCGCCCGATCGTCAATGGAGAAGGCTCTGCCAGTTGGGTGGTACCTGACCCGCCGGGCCAGGCGTTGGCTGATCGGGTGGATGAGACTGGGGGTCGACGAGCGAGGGACCCTCGTAGTAGTCGTTGGTCGTGTAGTCCCAGAACCACTCTTCACCTGGCTCGAAACTCCGAATGACCGGGTGCCCCGTATGTCGCGCGTGGGCACTGGCATGTTGACTTGGCGAAGTGTCGCAGCAGCCGATGTGCCCGCATTTCGCGCAGCGTCGCAGGTGAAGCCACCATCCGTTGGTTTCGAGGCACTCGGCGCATCCGTCGCCACTGGGCGGAACGCTCGGATCGACGCTGTCATCCAACATGGTCCAAGGATATACAGCCGTGAAGCAAGGCTCCACCGTCCCCGTCAGCTTCGCCGATCGACGGCAGCTCGTTGACGGCCTAGGGTTCGCCGGGGCCATACGATGACTGGCCGGACTGGGCAACCTCCATCCAATCCATCGAACGTCGCCTCCCAAGGCATCTGTGAACGGAGCATCTCATGGACGGTTATGTGCTGACGGTGGAACGTATGATCGGGGCCCCGCCGGAAAGGATCTTCGCCATTCTGTCGAATAGCGGACGGCACTCGTTGATCGACGGTTCGGGAATGCTTCAGGGCACCCCTGAAGGGGTCGACGATCACCTGGCGCTGGGGTCGACCTTCGGAATGAAGATGAAGCTGGGGGTGCGGTACAAGACCGAGAGTCGGGTCGTCGAGTTCGAAGACAACCGGCGTATCGCGTGGCGGACCGGTCCGAGCGGGAACTTGGGGCGCTTTGTGGCAGGACGGATCTGGCGTTACGAACTTGACCAAGTCGGGGAGGGCACCCTGGTCCGAGAGAGTTGGGACATCACGGGAGACCACCAGCGGGTGCTTCTGAAGCTTGGTGGCATCTACTCCGGAAAGACCAAACGCGATATGGAGCGGACCCTCGCTCGGTTGGAGTCGATCGTAACGGATGCAACCACACCGAATTGAGCGGCGACGCTGTCAGCACCGAGGAGAACGGGGACACGAGAACCGCTCGTGTCTGGCGGATGGCCGAGGATCGTGGCGCCATGGAAGACCCCGGCAACCAGGAGTGGTAGAGCGAGCCGACCCTGACGGGGTCCGCCGGAAGGGTTTTGGCAAGTGAACCGGGGCTCCATGGCTGACCGTCGGAGACCACCGAAAATGCACGCCGACGAGGTCGAGATCGACGATCACTTGGTCCACCGGCTGGTCTCCTCCCAGTTTCCCGAATGGGGGGCTCTGGCGCTGCGACGAATGCCATCCTCTGGAACGGACAACGCGATCTACCGCCTCGGCGACAAGATGGGCGTACGTCTGCCACGCATCCACTGGGCGGTCTCGCAGATCGAACAGGAACGCCGTTGGCTGGGGCGTCTGGCGCCGCATCTGCCTGTGCCGGTCCCCGTTCCCTTGGCAGAAGGGGAGCCGGGGCTCGGCTACCCCTATCCCTGGCTCGTCTATCCCTGGATCCCTGGTGAGGATCTGTCGAGTGTGCCTCGAGACAACCTGCGTCATCTGACTCCTGCCATTGCCGAATTCGTGGGAGCCCTTCAAGAGATCGATACCACCGACGGACCGGCTCCAGGCGCCCGCGGTGGACCACTGGCTCCTCATGACGCAGGAATGCGCGATGCGATTGGTCGACTCGCCGGAGTGGTCAGTGTCGAGCGAGCCGTGTCGGTGTGGGACGCTGCCCTGGATGCCGATGGCTGGGACCGGCCTCCGGTGTGGGTACACGGCGATCTCCTTTCGGGAAACATCCTGGTGCACGACGGGAATCTGTCGGGCATCATCGACTGGAGCGCGGTCGGAGTTGGTGATCCTGCATGCGACGCCATGTTGGCCTGGTCTCTGCCACCAGCGCCGCGGGCTGACTTCCGCGCCCGCCTGCACCTCGATGACGCAACCTGGGCCCGGGCTCGCGGCTGGGTCCTCCAGCAGACCGTGTGGTTCATCCCTTACTACGAATCGACCATCCCGGAAGCCGTGACGGCGGCCAAGGTTCGGCTTCAGGCGGTCGTGCGCGACTAGTCCAGAGGAAACGGTACAGGGTGAGCTCGATGTCAGCCCGCGACGAAAGTCTCTTGCCCGCCGGGTGGTCGGGATCTACCGGCTGCCAGGCTCCTCGAGGGGTGGGCACTGCACGCCTCCCATGGCCATGAGCTGGCAAAACGTCGAGCGGGCCATCTTCCAAGAGCTGTCGACACGCACGGCGTCTCCTCGAACCGGCTGCATCATCTGCCTTCCGTCGATCCAGATCGTGAACATCACCGCCGCATGTTCGGCGTCGACGAACACGATCTGATCGGCGGAGATGTTGACCTGGGACTCCTCGGGAGCAATGCCCAGATGGCGCCGATTGGCCTCAGTCAACGTCGGTCCGAGGTTGTCGCCGTGCTCCACGGTAGGAACCGAGGCGCCGTCATCACTGGCGATCCGGGACTGAGAGAATGCAGCCTTGATGGCGTCCCTGGCCGTCTGGGGGTCTTCGGGTTGTTCGCCTTCGGAAGGCATGGGTTCCCGCTGAATGGGGGCAAATCGCCAGGTCTGCATCCCCTGACGATCGAGACGCCTCGACCAGCGGAGGATGCAATGTTGGCAGATGAAGGCACCATTGCCGGTCACCAGTTCTCCCGTTGAGGGTGGCCTGCGGCCACAGAACGAGCAGGCGACGAAGGCGGATTCGACCGCGGTTGGAGGCAAGGCGGTCGGTCGGCGGCGAACCTCTGCGGCCGGTCGGAACGCGGTCTCCCCGGAGAGGAGTCCGATCACCTTCTGCCGGATACGCGACAGGTCGCCGACTTGATCAGTCAGTATTTGGGCCCCAACGCCCTCACCCTCCTTCACCAGGCCAAGGAGGATGTGCTCTGGGCCGATGTGCTCGTGACCGAGCTGTAAGGCCTGCCGAAGCGACAGCTCCATGACCTTCTTGGATCGGGGGGTGAAAGGAGGAGACCCCGATGGTGCCGTCCCGGCAAGACCGATCGACTCATTGGCCCTCCGGCGGACGACTTCGAGGGTGACACCCAGGTCTCGCATGGCTGCCGCGGCGACCCCATCCGATCCCCGGATCAACCCAAGCAGCAGATGCTCGGTGCCGATGAAGCCGCTGCCCAGCAGCTGCGCTTCTTCCTGGGCCAGGACCAACACCTGTCGTGACGAGTCGGTGAATCGCTCGAACATCGGTCCCACGCTACCTCCCGGAGACGGCTGCCCGGCCGCCAACCCCCGGCCATCGGGAAAACCTCCAACCTTCTCTTCGACACTGACGACAGGGGTTGGTGGTTCCTGCCGCCGACGCCGTGCGGGCCCGTCGTACCGCCGAGCACCTGACGCGGCGTTCGGATGGGCGATTCACAGGCGGCTGCCAGGGCACCCCCATCATGGCCCCACGTCGGGTTGTGACGCTCATGGGGCCTCCAGGATCTCCCTGGAGCAACCGAGCCAAGGAGTACACAATGCGCGTCAAACCAGGAAGGCTTCGTCGGTCCCTCGTCACCGGTGCCCTCGTCGCCGGGGCCAGTCTGGGAGCAGCCGGGATTGCCTCGGCCGCGACCAGTCCTTCTGCCACCCCGACGACGGGGACGGCGTCGACCACCGCCCCGTCGAGCGGTCCCCGGGGCACGCCGCCGGCCGATGCGGCGGATCCAGCCACCATGACCCATGGACCAAACGAGACGTTGTTGACCGGTACCGACCTCCAGTCGGCCACCGCCGCAGCCACCGCTGCCGTTCCCGGGGCGACCGTCGTGCGAGCGGAGACGAATTCGTCTGGCGCCTCCCCATACGAGGTGCACATGAAGAAGTCCGACGGCACCTACGTGACCGTCGAGCTGAATTCGAGCTTCGGTGTGATTGCGACGGTCGACGGCTTCGGCGGGGGACCAAGCGGTAGTCCGGCTCCCAGCGGCCCTCCCTCGACCAGCGGAGCCTGACGCAGCGTCAGCGACGGGGTGTCCCGCCGACGTGCAACGGCACGGCTGCGGGACACCCCCTCCGGCGTGATACTCAGCACGCAGCTAGCGGCTCCCGCTCCGGGCGGCTACCAGTTTCCGTCGGACGCCCTCCACCACCGGGCGGTGGAGGTGCCAGCAGAGGGAGCACCCGTTCTTGAGCCCGCACCTTCGGGCGAATGGAAGCGCAGAAGACGCTGGCCAGGATGGGCCGACGGGGGAAGGAAGAAACCCCACGGCCAGAGTGGGCGTGGATGTCGGCGCCGACTCTCCCGGCCATGAGGCTGGAACTTCCTCCCGAACTGGGACGACAGATGAGCCGGCGGTGCGGGTCGGCCCGCCTCGGAAGCGCGAGGTTTCGTGTGCAGCCGGGCCGGGTAACATGCTCCCTCGGAAAGGGCGATTGGTAGGCGGCCTCGACAGGGGTCCTTGGATGAAGGTCCAGAGAGACGGCAGGGCGGCACGAAGGCGGTACTACGCACACGAAAGGTCTGAACTCCTACCGGCCACGGCCTACGAGTTGCTCAGCCCGGTCGAGCCGGTGGACTGGAAGGCCGGCCTCCTGGCCCTCGCCGAAGCCATCAGATCGGACTCGATGGGGCCCACCCAGCCATTCCCCCTCTCTCGGGGGTGGGTGGATCGTCCGACGGCGGCGATTCCTGAATTGCCGGCGCTCGAGGCAGGGTATTCCCGGATCCGCCAGGAGCGGGCCGCGCGTCGGAGATTCTCCACGGTCTAGATCCCTTGCGCCGGTCAGGAGGGGCAGGAGGGGCCGGTGCAGCAGGGACAACGCTCCAGGTACCCCCCGGACTCCGGTGATACTCCGGCCGCCGGTGTCCGAGTGAGGGGGACTACCGAGGACGGACGCTGGCCCGGACGAAGGCGTCGAGTGCCGAGGGGTCGTCGAGCGACCCCATGGTCAGCACGCTGGCGGGCGGCGCTCCGAGGAGGATCCGCTTGATCGGCACCTCGAGCTTCTTGCCGGAGTGGGTCCTGGGGATGGCCGGAACGTCCCGGATCTCATCAGGGACATGGCGCGGGGACAGAGCTGATCGGAGCTCGGCTGCGATCAGGCCGGTGAGTTCCTCGTCGAGGACCCGGCCCTCGAGGACGACGAACAAGAGAAGTCGGCCGGCCGCCCCGAGGCGGTCCTCGAGGTGGACGACCAGGCTGTCCCGGATGCCGGGGACGGCTTCGACGATGGCGTAGAACTCGCTGGTGCCCAGTCGCACGCCGCCTCGGTTCAGGGTGGCATCGGAGCGGCCGGTGATGATGCACGAACCTCGCTCGGTGATCGTGATCCAGTCGCCGTGGCACCACACCCCGGGAAATTGTGAGAAGTAGGCCTCTCGATAGCGGGTTCCGTCATCGTCGCCCCAGAAGCCCACCGGCATGGAGGGAAGTGGGCGGGTCACCACCAGCTCACCTTGTTCACCGACCAAAGACCGGCCCGACCTGTCGAAGGCTTCGACGCTGGCCCCGAGGAGTCGGCAGCTGATCTCTCCCGCCACCACCGGGACGAGGGGGCTGCCTCCGACGAAGGCGGTGCACACATCGGTTCCACCGCTCACCGATGTCAACCACACCCCCGGAAGCTGCCGGTACACCCACTCGAAGCCCTCGATGGGGAGGGGAGCTCCGGTGGACCCGACGGACCGGATGGCCGACAGGTCTCCATACCGACCGAGCGTGAGATCCGCGCTCCGGCACGACAGGATGAACGGAGCGCTGACCCCGAACACGGTGATGCCGGTCTCCGCCGCCATGGCCCACAGTGCCCCGAGATCCGGCCACCCCGGGTCACCGTCGAACAGCACCACCGTGGCGCCCAGGCACAGGCCCGAGACCAAGAGGTTCCACATCATCCAGCCGGTGGTGGAGAACCAGAAGAACCGGTCTCCGGGCCCGAGATCGTGATGGAGCCCGAGGGCTTTGAGGTGTTCGAGGAGGATTCCCCCGTGTCCATGCACGATCGCTTTGGGCGGACCGGTGGTACCCGACGAGAAGAGGACGTAGAGGGGGTGGTCGACCGGCACCTGCTCGAAGGCCAGGTCGGCCGGACCGGACAGGAGTTGGTCCCATCCATGGTCTACGTCCACCACCGCCCGCGCCGTCGGCAGGGCCTCGACGATGGTGGCCACCTCGGCGGTCCGGTCGATGAGCTTCTCACCGTAGCGATACCCGCGTGTCACGAGGAGCACGGCCGGTTCCAGCTGGCCGAACCGGTCGATCACGCTCCGGGTGCCGAACTCGGGCGGGCAGGACGCCCATACCGCCCCGAGGCTGGCGGTGGCGAGGAAGGCGACCAGGGCCTCGGGCCCGTTCGGCAGGTACGCCACCACGTGGTCACCCCGTCGGACGCCAAGGCTGGCCAGCCCCGTTCGGCATCGCCCCACCTGGTCTCGGAGCTCGTCCCAGGTGAGCTGCCGCTCGGGGCGCGACTGGGAACGGGCCACGACCGCGACGCCGTCACCGGTGGTGGCCAGGGCCCGTTCCGCGTAGTTCAGTCGAGCGCCGGGGAACCACGTCGTCCCGGGCAGGACCGCG
Organism: uncultured Acidimicrobiaceae bacterium; assembly: GCA_963833585.1. Lineage (GTDB taxonomy): Bacteria > Actinomycetota > Acidimicrobiia > Acidimicrobiales > RAAP-2 > Bog-756. The sequence continues at coordinate 161,039 of CAWHYF010000001.1, forward strand.
GCCGAGAGCACCGCGTCGTACGGCCGCGAGGAGCGGACACCGAAGAAGGACCACACCGAGGACCAGAATCCCTCCAGGTCGTCGACCGACCAGCGCCAGAGATCCTCGTACGTGTCGAACTCCAGACCGCGTTCGGTGCTCAACCACGACAGGTAGCGGCCGACCACCGTCGACTGGCGCACGTCCCGGGGTGGCGTCCAGAGGGGTGCCCTCTGGCCCATCACCCGTCCCCGGAGGGCCTGGAAAACGATCGACGGACGCAGGGCACCTCGGTCCGGGTGCAGATCGAGACTCCATGGAAGACAGGCTCCTCGAACCAACGGCCCATCACCGGCCGAGTCCCCTCATCGGGCGCATTCGGCAACCTGCCCAAGGACCGGTGGCCACCCGGACCGGGGAGACCACGCCAACAACTGAGCTCGGAGGTCGGTCGGCCTCGACCCGAGGGAAGCTCGGCCCGGATCATGTCGGGCCGCCACCGATCTCCGACCCTGGGTCATCGGGCGATCGGGGAGGGGTCATCCCAGGCGGCCGAGAAGGAACAGGGCGGCGTCGGTGGCGGGCGGGAAGGCCTCGGTTACGCCGGCGGCGAAGTAGCCGGTGTCGGTGACCAGCGTGATTCCGCTGATCGAGGCGGCAGCCGAACTGCAGAGGAACACCAGCGGGTAGGCCTGCTCCAGCGGAGTCGACGCTTCGACGCCCACCTCGGCCCGGTAGTCGGCACCGAAGCCGAGCCACATCTCCTTGTTGGCCTGGGCCAACGGGGTGTCGGTCGGTCCCGGGCAGATGGCATTGATCCGGATACCGCGCTTCATGAGCGGGAACGCCTGACTGGCCACATAGGCGCATATCGCCTGCTTCGTCGACATGTAGTCGGCGCCACCGTTCTCGGCGATCCACGCCACCGCCCCATCGAAGTCGGGCGTGTCCAGGTAGGACTTGAGGCGGGGAAGGTTGGCCTCCCACCCCAACCCGGCCGCCGACGAGATGAAGCCGATGGCCGACCCTCGGGGCATCAGGTCGTCCGCCAGGAGACGATCGATCAGGTGGCGATGGCCGATGAAGTTGATCTTCTCGATCCCGGGAGTGCCGTCGGCCACTCCGGCGCACGAGAACAATGCATCAACGGGCCCACCGCACTGATCGACGGCAGCGTCGATCGAGTCCCGTTCGGCCAGGTTGACATGCAGGGCCGTCGCCCCGGGCAGCGTGATCTCGGCGTAGTCCATCACCACCACCTCGGCCCCGGCGGACTGCAGCAGCTCGGCCGCGGCGGCGCCCATCCCGGTCGCCCCGCCAACGACCACCGCCCTCTTGCCGTCGTAACGGAATGCATCGAACACTGTCATGTGCCTCTTCTCCTATGTCGGTGAGGGGTTGCGGTCAAGCCATTGTGCCGTGGCCAGCCATTGTCTCGCCATCAGGCCACGACACCACGGACCTTGAGGTCGACGATGGCATCCCAGTCGAATCCGAGCTCCTCCAGGATGGCATCGCCATGTTCGTTGAGCTCCGGAGCCCGATGGGGTGAGGCCGGTACTCCGTCGAACTGGACGGGTGCCGCCGCCAGCCGGAACGGCACCCCGGCCGCCGTCTCGCATGCCTGGACATAGCCGTTGGCCGCGGTTTGAGGGTCGGCGGCTGCTTCCAGGGTGTCCTGTACGACCGCCCACTGACCGTCGAAGGAGGCAAGGCGTCCCCGCCACTCCTCCAGGGAGGCACTCCCGAAGATCTCGTCCAGCAGCTCGGTGGCGGCGACGCTGTTCGTCATGAGCGACTGATGGTCGGCGAACCGGGCGTCGGCGGCCAGCTCCGGCCGGCCGATGGCCTCACAGAGGGTCGGCCAGTACTTCCCGGCCTGCAGGCAGGTGAACCACAGCACCCGGCCGTCCTGAGTCTGATACGTGCGTGACAGCGGATTGGCCCCTATGGCACCGGCCGCCGGAGGCGACCACGGTTTGTCGAGCAGGAGTGAGAGGGCGAGGGCCTGTCCCATGGCCCACAGTCCGACTCCCAACAGTGATACGTCCACGACCGACGTCTCGCCGGTCCGCTCACGATGGAACAGTGCCCCCATGATCCCGCCGGCGATCGTCATCGCCCCGATCGAGTCGCCGAACCCGGGGGCGGGTGGCACCGGGACGAGGTCGTATTCGGGACGCCGGGCGCCCACGGCCACGCCGGAACGGGCCCAGAACGCCAGGGCGTCGTATGAGCCCTTGTCGGCGTCGGCGCCCCTCTCGCCCTGGCCGGTGCCGCGCACGTAGATGATGTCGGGATTGTGGGCCCGGATGTCGTCGGCATCGATGTGGAGCTTCTGACGGACACTGGGCAGCTTGTTGGTGAGGAAGACGTCGGAGACGGCGGCCAACCGGTAGAGGATGTCGAGCCCGTCGGGCGAGGTCAGATCGAGAGCCAAGCTCTTCTTCCCCCGATTGGAGTGCTCGAGCAGGACGTGGACGTCGTTGGGGACCAAGGCCATCCCGGTCGAGGCCAGACCCCGCATGGCGTCGCCGCGCTCGACGTGCTCGATCTTGATGACCTCGGCGCCCCAGTCCGACAGCAGCGCCGAAGCGGCGGGAACGAAGGTGTGCTCGGCCACCTCGAGGATTCGGACACCTTCCATGATTGCGCTCATCCATCAACTCCATTGTGTTTGGCCTGGGGCGCTCTGGCGCGTCGCCCCGTGGCTGGGTGCTGGTTCACGAAGGGGCCACCCGGGACGGTGTGGGCGGGATCACGGCGCCACGTTCCTCGGTACGTCGCGGAACGCCACATCCCGGTCGAGGGTGCGCTCGCGCGGCATGCCGAGAACCCGCTCGCTGATCACGTTGCGCGCCATCTCCGTGGTCCCTCCCCCGATGCAGGACACCTGGCGCATCAGGAAGTCGGTACCGCAGTCGACCAGGTCACCGTCCTCGTCCGCCCACGCCGCACCGTCGGCTCCGGCGATCTCGAAGCCGATGGTGGTGGTGCGGGCGGACACCACCCCGGAGAACAGGCGGCCGATGGCGGCCGACTGATCAGCGATCGCTCCGGAATTGAGTCCTTCGGCCAGTCGACGCTGCAACTGGTCGGCGACCACCTCGAGCATGCGGGCCTCCCCGACCAGCTCACGCACGCGGGGGTCGGCGAGGCGGTCGCCACTGCGGGCGATCTTCAGTACCGACTCGGCACCTATGCCGCTGTGGGCCTCGCTCGTCGGCATGGTGACGTAGGGCGAGTTGTGGAGCATCCGCTCGTGGAACATCCACCGCACGCCCACCGTCCATCCATCGTCGACGTCGCCGACGCGATCTCCGTCCGGCACGATGACGTCGGTCATGAATTCCTGGCAGAACTCCTTGGAGCCGTTCAGCATCTCGATCCGGTGGACTTCGATGCCGGGCTGGTGGATCGGGAGCATGAAGACCGAGAGCCCTCGGTGCTTCGGTACGTCCCAGTTGGTACGAGCCAGGCAGAGCCCCCAGTCCGACCACCACGCCCCGGTCGTCCACACCTTCGACCCGTTGACCACCCACTCGTCGCCGTCGGCCACGGCCGTGGTGAGGGCACCGGCGACGTCCGAACCCCCGCTGGGCTCGGAGAGGAACTGCATCCAGAGCTCCTCGCCCCGGAGAATGGCCGGTAGGTGTCGGAGCTTCTGCTCCTCTGTTCCGAAGTCGAGCAGGACCGCGGCGCAGGGGGAGATGGTCGGAGACTGGATCCGGGTGGGGTACTCGAAGCCCACCAGCTCCTGGTTCAACGCCATCTGGTGGGCCGGGGTCAGACCTCGGCCCCCGTAGGCCGTGGGAAAGCAGATGCCGGCGAGTCCGGCGTCGAAGAGCAGGCGTTGTACCTCGCGGTCCCGGGCGACGGCGGCGAGCTCTTCCTCGTCGGTTCGGTTGTTACGGAGCATCCCCTGCAGGTACCCCGATTCGGCCGGAGCAAGGTTGGCCCGGATCCACGAGCGAGCCCGCTGACGGAAGCGGTCCACGCTCTCACCGTCCGGTGTGGTCATCTCGCTCCTTGGTCCACGATGTCGGCGATGCGCTGCCGGTGATCGACCGGGGTACCGTACAACGCGCGGTTCATGGTGTGTCGCCGGAGGTAGAGGTGCAGGTCGTGATCGAAGGTCACACCGATGCCACCGTGCATCTGGACGCAGTCCTGGATGAGCTCCGAGCCGTAGTCGCCGATGAAGGCCTTCGCCACGCTCACCAGTTCGTCGGCCTCGGGGGATCGGGAGGACACCGCCCGCGCCGCGGCGTCACTCACGCCGTGACTGGCCTCGAGCCAGGTCGTCATGTCGGCGAACCGGTGCTTCAGCTCCTGGTACGAGGCGAGCGGTCGCCCGAACGAGTATCGGTCGAACGCCCACTCGACGGTCATGTCCAAGGCGGCCTGCATGGCGCCCACCGACTCGGCGTTGGCCACCACCAGGGCCAGCCGGAGTTGCCGGGCCACCTGGGCGTCCGCCCCGCCGATCTCACCGACGGCGGTGTCCCGAGGTACCCGCACGTGGCGGAAGGTCACTTCGGAGAACCGGCGGGTCACCTCTACCGACCGCAGCGGACGGATGGTCACTCCGGGGGTATCGGTAGGCACCAGAACCTGGGTCAGGCCGCCTCCCGTCCGACCCGTCACCAGGAGGTGGGTCGTCTGGTCGGCGGATTCGACCGGTCGCTTGGTGCCGTGCAGGACCACCTCGTCCCCCTCGGGCCGGACCTCCAGTGCCAGGTCCCCGAGGCGGTCGTTGGGCCGAGGCTCGCCGTAGCACCACGACGCAATCGAGGATCCCGTCAAGAGCCCGGCGAGCAGGTCGCCGCGATCGGTGTCGGGGCACTCGCTCAGGGCCGAGGCGACGATGTTGGTGGGTGTCAGCGGACCCGGAGCGGCATGTCGCCCGAATTCGTGAGCCACCAGGGTGAGGTCGGCGATTCCGTCACCACTGATCGATCCACCCCCGAGCTCCTCGGCGATCAACAGGGATGTCCAGCCGAGTTCGGTGCCCCGTTGCCAGTACCCGGCTCCGAACCCGACAGGATCGTCGCGGAGCCGGCGCACCTCGGCGGGGGGTGCCTGTTCCCGAAGGAACCTCGCCGTGGTGTCGCGGAAGAATTCCTGGTCGGAGGAGAGGCTCAGCAGCAAGGATCGCTCCCGTTGACGACGGTCGGCCCCGTCGCCCACCGGGTGGGGATCCGCGGCGTGGTCGGCTCGGTCCCGGTGTGCTTAGCGGTCCGGTCAGCCACTCGGCCACGCCAGGGACTTCACCTCGAGGTACTGGTCGAACCCGGCGATGCCGTTCTGCCGGCCAATGCCGCTGTCCTTGAAGCCTCCGAACGGCACATCGGCTCCGTACCACACCCCCCCGTTGACCCCCATCGTTCCGGTGCGAACCCGGCGGGCCACCGACATGGAGCGCTCCATCGAGGCCGAGAAGACCGCTCCGCTCAGACCGTAGGAGCTCTGGTTGGCGATGCGCACGGCGTCGTCGTCGTCGTCGAAGGGGATGACCACCAGGACCGGTCCGAAGATCTCCTCCTGAGCGATCGTCATCGTATTGTCGACGTCGGTGAACATGGTGGGCTCGACGAAGAACCCCTTCGGCAGATGGCGTGGACGGCCGCCACCCAGCGCCAGGGTGGCACCCTCACGAACTCCGGCCTCGATGTGGCCCAGCACCCGGTCCCGCTGCTTGGCACTGATCAGGGGACCCATCATGACGTCATCCCGCTGCGGGTCACCGTAGGGCACCATGCCCAGAAGTTCCGTGAGCCGTTCCACGCCTTCGTCGTAACGCCAACGGGGGAGGAGCATCCGGGTCGGGATGGCGCACCCCTGACCGGCGTGGGCACACACGGCGAGACCCACCATGAGGGCCGATTCGAAGTCGGCGTCGTCGAGCACGATGGAGGCCGACTTCCCTCCCAGCTCGAGGAACAGCCGCTTCATGGTGTCCGCGCCCTTGGCCATGATGCGCTTCCCCACCGCGGTGGAGCCGGTGAACGAGATGAGATCGACCTGGGGTGAGAGTGTCAATTCCTCGCCGACCAGGTGGTCCGAGGACGTCACGACATTGACCACGCCGGGGGGGAAGTCGGTGCGCTCGGCGACGAGGCGTCCGATGAACGTGGCGTTCCATGGCGTGTCGGGGGCGGGCTTCAGGACCACGGTGTTCCCGGTGGCCAGGGCCTGGCCCAACTTGGCCAGGGTCACTTCGAACGGGAAGTTCCAGGGAGTGATGGCCCCGACCACGCCGACCGGCTCTTTGACCACCAGGCGAGAGTTGGTCCCACCCCGGAAGTCGGCGGCGTCGGGGAGCCGGGTCTCCCACTCGAACTCCTCGATGAGCTTGATGGGATAGCGGAGGGAGTCGCTCAGAGGTGCATTCAGCTGGGGACCGAACGTAAGTATGCGAGGACAGCCCACTTCGAGGATCAACTGTTCCCGCAGTTGCTCCTGCTCCACCTCGAGGGCATCCTGCAGCTGGCCGAGGCAGTGCTGGCGCAGGGCGCGGTCCGTCGACCAGCCGGTCTCGTCGAAGGCCCGCCGAGCCGCGCCGATCGCCCGCTGCATGTCCGCGGCGGCGGCGTCGGCGACCGAGCCGAGCACCTCCTCGGTGGCCGGATTGACGTTCTCGAAGGTCTGGCCCGACTGAGCTTCGACGAGCTGTCCGTCGACGAGCATCTTGGATTCCGCATCGATGCTGAGTCGTTCTTCCATGGCTCTCCCCCGGGCCGGTTCGAGCCCCGGCCCGATGATAGTGCTGTTATTGAAAGGAAAGAATACCGTTTACACGACGCGCCGCAACCTGCCGTGCCACGCACCCGGGGGTCGGCCACCGGCGGCGGCCCGATCCTGAGACAACGACGTTCTACCTACTTGCTACGATTCTTCTCTCAGGTCCTGTGGGTGGCCGAATCGGGATGCCGATCGGCAGCAACGAGGATTCTGCTCCCCGGGCGGTGTGGTGCCTCGACAGGTCCACGGTGCCAGTTCGGGGGATGTTCAATGGAGCCAGTGGAGCGAAGCGAATGACGATGGAGGCCCGATGAGTGACGCCGTGATCCTGTCCGCATGCCGAACGGCGATCGGAACCGCGTTCCGAGGCTCACTGACCGAGACCACGGCGTTCGATCTCGCCGAGGTCGTGGTCGCCGAAGCCCTTCGCCGATCATCGCTCGAGGCATCGGACATCGACGACGTGGTGCTCGGGGAGGGTCTCTACGGCGGCGGTGTCATCGCCCGGTACGCCGCCATCACCCAGGGCATGGTCCGAGCCCCGGGGATGGCCGTGAACCGGCACTGCGCTGCCGGGCTGGCCGCAGTCCAGGTGGCCGCAGCCAACATCCGAGCGGGCATGGCCGACGCCATGATCGCCGGGGGCACCAACTCCGCATCGACCTCGCCCACCAGCCGGTATCGCACCCCGGGCTCGGAGGAGTTCGTCGATCGTTGGATGCCACCCACCCATCCGGAGACGCCGGAGGCGCCGACGCTCGACATGTCGATCACCGTCGGGTGGAACACCGCCGTCGAGGCCGGCATCTCACGCCAGGCCATGGACGCGTGGGCGCTCCGCTCGCACCAGCGCGCCGTTGAGGCCATCGACCAGGGACGCTTCCTCGACGAGATCGTTCCCATGAAGATCACTCGCAAGGACGGGGAGACGGTGGAGTGGGTGGTCGACGAGCACCCTCGGCGAACGAGCACGGCCGAGAAGCTGGCGTCGTTGAACGTGCTGCACCCCGAGATCCCCGGTTTCTCGATCACGGCCGGGAACGCGGCCGGGGCCAACGACGCCGCCGCCGCGCTGACGGTGGCCTCGTCGAGCCTGGCCGAGGAGCGCGGCCTCGACAAGCTGGCCACCATCCGGTCGTGGGCGTCGGTGGGGGTCGAGCCGGCCAGGACCGGGATGGCTCCGGTCGAGGCCATCCCGGCCGCGCTGGACCGCGCCGGACTGGCCGTCGACGATGTCCACCTGTTCGAGATCAATGAAGCCTTCGCCTCGGTCCCGGTGGCCGCATGCCGGGCCCTCGGACTCGACGAGGAGATCGTCAACGTCTCGGGCAGCGGTTGCAGCCTCGGCCACCCGGTCGCCGCCACCGGCGCCAGGATGGTGGCCACCATGATCTACGAGCTTCAGCGTCGCGGTGGGGGCATCGGCGTGGCGTCGATGTGCGCCGGCGGGGGGATGGGCTCGGCCATGGTCATCGAGGTGGCCGGCTGACCGTCGGGGTCGGCCGGCCGCGGCCCCTCTGGTCCGGGCACCGGCAATCACGGGCCGCCGGCCGCCAGAGGGGCGTGGCGGGCTCAGGTCGGCGGCCGCGGGGTCACGGCCACGAACGGGATGGACGCACTGGACCCGCAGCGGAGGATGTTGTCGACCACCGTGACGAGCTCGTCGACGTCGAGGAGGGCTCCGGCGATGTACTGGCGGGCCACCCAGATCTGGACCATCTCGGCCGCGAGCTCGGGGTCCCAGTCGGCGTTGAACTGGGTCATCGAGTCGCCCTCGCCACCGGCGCAGTCACCCACGGTGACCCGGGTGAACCCGACGCCGGGGTGCTCGGCACGCCAGGCGTCCACCAGCTTGTCGAGCGCCGCCTTGCTCACCGCGTAGCCACCGAGACCGGGCCACGGTGGGGTGAGTGAGGCACTGATCGACGACAGGTAGGCGGCGGTGCCGCTCGAGGCCGTCAGATGGGGAATGGCCGCCGCCGTGATCAGCGACGCCCCGATGACGTTGGTGTCGAACAGTCGCCGCCACATCTCGGCCGAGACGTCCGCCAGTCGGGCCAGCGGCCCGATGCCGGTGGCGTAGACCAGCCCGTCGATCCCTCCCAGCTCCCCGGCGGCCCTGTCGATTCCGGCCCGAGCCGATGCCTCGTCGGTCACGTCGCAGGTGATCGGCAACGCGCCGGGGCCCACCTCCTTGGCCGCTTCGGACAGTCGGTCTCCGCGGCGCGCCAGCAGGGCCACCTGGGCTCCACGGGCCCCGAGGCCCACGGCGATGCAGCGACCCAGTCCGCTCGATGCGCCCACCACCACTGTTCTCACCGCAAACCGTCCTTAGCTCGATCGTGTCCGGGACATCCGGATCAGTGGACGATCACCGGCAGCCGCTCCCAGCCCCGGACCGTCGAGGTGCGGGCCTGTTCGGCGTGGTCCCAGTCCACCTCCCATGAGGGGAAGCGCCGCAGCACCTCGTCGAGGGCCACCCGACCCTCCAACCGGGCCAACGCCGCCCCCAGGCAGAAGTGCAGACCGTACCCGAAGGCCAGATGGTGGTCGATCCTCCGGGTCACATCGAAGCGATCCCCGTCGGGGAAGCGTCGATCGTCGCGGTTCCCCGACCCGTTGAGCAGGAGGATGGCGCTTCCCTCGGGCACGACCTGCCCCTGATGGTCGACGTCGCGGGTGACGTACCGGGCCTGGACCGGTGAAGGGGACTCGAAGCGCAGGAGCTCCTCGATGGCGTTCGGCACCAGGTCCCGGTCCTCGATCAGCTTCGCCAGTTGGTCGGGGTGCTCGGCCAGGACCTTGCCGGTCCACCCGATGAGACGGGTGGTGGTCTCGTTGCCGGCGGCGGCCAGGAGGTTCACGACGTTGATGACCTCCGGACGGCTGAGCCGGCGAGTCGTCCCGGTCTCATCCTCGAACTCCGCCTGAAGGAGTTCGGTCATCAGGTCGTTGGAGGGGTGCTCGGCCCGCCAGTCGATGTAGGCGTCGAAGCTGGTGGTCTGGGCGGCGGCATCGAAGTCGATGGCGTCCGGCATGGTGCCGTCGTCGAGGCGGAGGCCCGAGTCGATTCGGTCCCGGATCGCCTCCTGATCCTGCTCGGGAATGCCGAGCAACATGCCGATGGTCCGCATCGGCATCTGGGCCCCGAGATCGGTGATGAAGTCGAACCCACCCGACCCCACCAGCGGATCGAGGCTGCGGGCGCAGAATTCGCGGATCTTGGGCTCGATGGCGTTCATCTTGCGTGGGGTGAAGACACGGGACAGCAGTCCGCGATGCAGGTTGTGGCCGGGGGGATCCTCGAAGATGATCGATCCGGGCGGGATCTCGAAGTCACTCTTGATCAGTTCGAGCAGGCTGCCCTTGGCCGAGCTGTACGACTTCCAGTCGATCAGGCCTCGCTCGACGTCCTCGAAGCGACTCAGGGCGTAGAACTCGTACTTCTCGTTGTAGTAAAGCGGCCGTTCCTCCCGAAGACGCCGCCAGATCGGATACGGATCGGTGTCGATGACGAAGTCGTACGGGTCGTAGTACACGTCGGATTCGGTGGTTTTCATGTCGATCCCCTTGAGGGTAGCGGGGCCGGTACGAGGAAGCGAAGCACGGCCCTGGGGAGCCCGGGCGACTGGCCGGTGTCGCCGGTCATGGAGCCGGCGCCACGGAGATCGCCTTCAGCTCCAGATAACCGTCGAGGCCCTCCTGGCCGAGTTCTCGACCGATCCCGCTGGCTTTCATGCCCCCGAAGGGGGCCGCCGGATCCATGCTGTAGGGCTGGTTGACGCCGAAGGACCCGGTCCGGACCCGTCGAGCGACCGCCAGGCCACGGTCGACGTCGGATGTCCAGACCGATCCCGAGAGCCCGTAGTCGGAATCGTCGGCAATGCGGACGGCGTCCTCGTCGTCCGCATACGGGATGAGCGACAGGACGGGTCCGAAGATCTCCTCGCGGGCGATCCGCATCCCGTTGTCGACGTCGGCGAAGAGGGTGGGTCGTACATACCAGCCCCGATCGACCCCACCGGGCAGGGCGGTGCCACCGACGACCAGCCGGGCCCCCTCGCGCTGCCCGTCCTGGATGAAGCCGCGCACCCGTTCCTGCTGCCGACGGGCCACGAGCGGTCCGATCTCCGTGCCTCGTTCGCTCGGATCTCCGACCGGAATCGACTGCACCATCGACTCCATGGCGTCGACGAACTCCCCGTAGCGGCTGGTCGGCACCAGTACCCTGGTCTGGGCGACACACGCTTGACCGCTGTTCATCAATCCCGCCACCCGCACGCCCGCCGCCACACTGACCGGATCGGCGTCGTCGAGCACGATGGCGGCCGACTTGCCACCCAGTTCGAGGCTGGCCCGCTTCAGCAGCGCGCCGCACACTCCTGCCACCTGGCGACCGGCGCGGGTGGAGCCGGTGAACGAGACCTTGTCGACACCAGGGTGGCTGACCAGGTACTCACCGAGCTCTGGGCCCCCCGGCAGCACACTCACCACCCCGGGGGGCAGCCCGAGCTCGTCGATCAGCTCGGCCAGGAGCAGCGCATCGAGCGGCGTCTCGGGGGCGGGCTTGATGATCACCGGGCAACCGGCCAGGAGCGCCGGCACCAGCTTCCCGGCGATCAGGAACTGCGGCATGTTCCACGGCACGATGGCCGCCACCACCCCGGCGGCCTCCCTGCGGACGATGATGTCGTCACCGAAGTGGCCGGGTCGCCGTTCCTCCCAGGACAGACGCTCGGCGATGTCGGCGAACCCGACCATCAGCATCATCGGCAGCGTCGCCTGGGCGAACTTCGAGAAGGAGATGGGGGCACCCATCTCGGCGGTGATCAGTTCGGCCATCTCCCGACGCCGGGTCTCGTAGAGCGCCGCCAGACGGCGGACGGCGTCGATCCGCTCCGCCGGATCGAGCCGGGGCCACGGACCCTGGTCGAAGGCGGCCCGGGCGGCGGTCACGGCGCGGTCCACGTCGTCGGTTCCGGCCGCCGGCGTCGTGGCGATGACCTCCTCGGTATGCGGCGAGATCACCTCGATGCGTTCGTCGGTGCCGGGGAGCTCCCACGCGCCTCCGACGAACAGACACCTTTGCTCTCCCACGGGGATCCCCTGTGCCTCGGTGCACCCTCGTCCGAGGGGGCGGAATGGCCGTACTCTAGATCAAGAAGTTGGTTCTCGTCCCCGAGGCGGGACCCGGCGATCTTCCGTGGTGACGTCGGCCGAGCGGAACCCCCCTCGTCGTCCCACCCGGGACTGGTGGGTGGCGGAGGGCTTCCAACAACGATACTCTCCTAGGAGAACAACACCATTCTCACCCCGCAGGGAGGCAGCATGGCCGTGCCAGCGCTCGACATCCCGGTCTTCGATGCCGACAACCACCTCTACGAGACCCGTGACTCGTTGACCAAGTTCCTTCCGGACCGCTACCGCGGTGTGATCGACTACGTGGAGGTGCGGGGACGGACCAAGATCGTGGTGAAGGGGCAGATCAGCGAGTACATCCCCAACCCGACCTTCGACGTGGTGGCCCGACCCGGTGCCCAGGAGGACTACTACCGGAAGGGAAATCCCGAGGGGAAGAGCTTCCGGGAGATCTTCGGCGAGCCCATCCGGTCGATCCCGGCCTTCCGGGAGCCCGCACCCCGTATCCAGCTGATGGACGAACAGGGAATCGACCGCGCCCTCATGTTCCCCACGCTGGCCAGTCTGGTGGAGGAGCGGTTGCGGGACGACCCCGAGGCCATCCACGCCGTCGTGCACGCGTTGAACGAGTGGCTGTACGAGACCTGGCAGTTCAACTACGAGAACCGGATCTTCAGCACCCCGGTCATCACCCTGCCCATCGTCGAGCAAGCCATCCGGGAGCTCGAGTGGGTGCTCGAGCGCGGGGCGAAGGTCGTCCTGATCCGGCCGGCCCCCGTCCCCGGCTACCGCGGCCCCCGTTCCTTCGGCCTCCCGGAGTTCGACCCGTTCTGGAAGAAGGTGGTGGAGAACGACGTGCTGGTCGCCATGCACTCCTCCGACAGCGGCTACGAGCGCTATACCAACGACTGGCTGGGCAGCGACACCGAGATGCTGCCGTTCCAGCCCCAGGCCTTCCGGATGCTGTCCGCCTGGCGACCGGTCACCGACGCCGTCTCGGCGTTGGTGTGCCACGGCGTCCTGTCCCGGTTCCCCGACCTGAAGGTCGCGGTGATCGAGAACGGGAGCAGCTGGGTCGAACCCCTCCTCGGCAGCATGGCCGACGTCTACAAGAAGATGCCCCAGGAGTTCCTGGAGAACCCGGTCGAGGCGATCATGCGGAACGTCTACATCAGCCCGTTCTGGGAGGAGGACCTCGGCGCCCTGGCCGATCTCATCGGCGTCGACCACGTCCTGTTCGGCTCGGACTACCCCCATCCCGAGGGCCTCGAGGACCCGGCCAGCTATGTCAACGAATTGGCTGGACTGCCGGAGGAGGCGGTGCGCAAGATCATGGGCGGCAACCTGGCCCGCTTGATGCAATTGGAAGACGCCGTCCTCCGGGGATGACGTCCACCGGTGCCGGCGCGCCGGGCGGGATCCCGGCGATGGTCGCCGCCACGGCGGATCGATTCGGAGCCCGGTCGGCGGTCATCGACGGTGCCACCCGGATCTCCTACGCCGAGCTCGCGGACCAGGCCCGTCGGTTCGGCGCCGCCCTGGTGGCGTCCGGCATCGAGCCAGGTGACCGGGTGGCCATCTGGGCGTACAACAGTGCCGAGTGGATCGTGGCCGTACTGGGCCTCTTCGAGGCCGGCGCCGTGCTGGTACCGATCAACACCCGGTTCAAAGGGCCCGAGGCGGCGGACATCCTGGGGCGGAGCCGAGCCAGGGCCATGGTCACGGTCACCGACTTCCTGGGGGCCGACTACCTGGCGATGCTCGAGGCCACCGGGGCCGAGCTCCCGGACCTCGCCACCACCATCGTCGCCCACGGCCCGGTGTCCGGAGGCTCCCTCTCGTGGGACACGTTCATGGACGGCGCCACCGAGGCCGCAGGGAGCGAGGTGGAGCGTCGCGGCAGGAACGTCGGCCGCGACGATCCCTCGGACATCCTGTTCACGTCGGGGACCACAGGGGTGGCCAAGGGCGTGGTCCAGACCCACGGCCGCACGCTTCTGGTGGCCACTGACTGGGTGGCGATGACCGGACTCCGGCCCGACGACCGCTACCTCATGGTGAACCCGTACTTCCACATGTTCGGACTGAAGGCGGGAATCCTCGCCGCGGTGTGCGCCGGAGCCACCATGATCCCCGAAGCGGTGTTCGACGTCGAGCGGGTGCTCCGCCTGGTTGCCGAGGAAGGGGTCACCGTGCTGCCGGGCCCGCCGACGCTGTACCAGGGAATTCTCGACCATCCCCGCCGACAGGACCACGACCTGTCGACCCTCCGGGTGGCCGTCACCGGTGCCGCCGACATCCCGGTGGAGCTCATCCGCCGGCTGGACGAGGAGCTCCCGTTCTCTGCCGTCATCACCGGCTACGGGCTGACCGAGGGCGGCACCGCGGCGGCCACCTCGCCCGACGACGACGTGGAGACCATCGCCACGACCGTGGGACGGCCCCGACCGGGATTCGAGCTGCGGATCGTCGACGATCAGGGGCGGGATCTGCCCGACGGCGCGCCAGGGGAGATCCTGCTCCGGGGCGGGAGCATCATGTCCCACTATCTCGACGACCCCGAGGCGACCAGTCAGGCCCTCTCCTCCGACGGTTGGCTGCGCACGGGCGATCTGGGGGTCCGCGACGCATCCGGGTACCTGCGGATCGTCGGGCGGTCGAAGGACATGTTCATCGTCGGGGGGTTCAACGCCTATCCGGCGGAGATCGAGAACACCCTCCTGGCCCACCCCGATGTCCAGCAGGTGGCGGTCATCGGGGTACCCGACCGGCGTCTGGGCGAGGTGGGCATGGCGTTCGCCGTCCTTCGCCCGGACGCATCGGTGACCGCGGCCGACATCATCGAGTGGAGTCGGGACCGGATGGCCAACTACAAGGTGCCCAGAGTCGTGGAGCTGGTGGAGCAGCTTCCCCTCAACGCCACCGGCAAGGTCGTGAAGGACGCGCTGCGAGAACGGGTCCAGCACCGGGCCGAGGCACCGGGATGAGCGCTGACCAGGCCCACGGCCTCGCCTCCCTGGCCGGGCTGCGGGTGGTCGAGCTGGGGGTGTGGGTCGCCGCCCCCTCGGCCGCGGCGTTGCTGGCCGACTGGGGTGCCGATGTGATCAAGGTCGAGGCCCCCGGCGGAGACCCGATGCGCAACGTGTTCGGGTCGATCGGGATCTCCGGCGATCTTCCCAACCCCGCCTTCGCCCTGGACAACCGCGGGAAACGGAGCGTGGTGCTCGACCTCCGCCAGGCCCTGGACCGGCAACGCCTGGAAGACCTCCTGACCACGGCGGACGTCTTCGTGAGCAACCTGCGGCCCGACGCCCTCGACAAGCTCGACCTCGAGCCCCGGACCACCGTGGACCGCCATCCCCGACTGGTGTACTGCAGCATCAGCGGCTACGGCCTCCAGGGGGAGGAGCGCAACCGTCCCACCTATGACATCGGCGCCTTCTGGGCCCGGTCCGGCCTGGCCGTCCAGATGGCAGATGCCGACGGCAGCCCGCTCAACGCCCGGGGGGGGATCGGCGACCACATCACCGGCCTCGCCGCTCTGGCCGGCATCCTGGGTGCGGTTCTCGAGCAGCGCCAGACCGGCGCCGGTCGGGTGGTCGAGGTGTCCCTGCTGCGCACCGGCGCCTACGTGCTCGGGTGGGACCTGGGTCTGCAGATGGCGCTGGGCAAGGTGTCCGGTGCGGAGCCCCGCCACCGCAACCAGTCCCCGCTCATGAATCCGTACCGGGCGGCCGATGGGCGATGGTTCTTCTTCACCGGCCTCGAGGCCGGGCGGCACATCGGACCGGTGTGCCGAGCCCTCGGGCGCCCCGAGCTGCTCGAGGACCACCGGTTCGCCAGTGCCGCTGCCATCCGCCAGCACCGGACCGAGGTCATCGCCCTCCTCGACGAGGTCATTGCCGAACGGCCCCTGGCCGAATGGGCGGAGCGGTTCGATCAGGAAGGGGTCTGGTGGGCGGTGGCCCAGTCACCGGCCGAGGTCGTCGAGGACCCGCAGATGGTGGCCAACAACGGCTTCGTCGAGGTCGAGCAGGGCGCGCTCCGGAGCGTCAACGGGCCGGTCAGTTTCTCCGGTGTCTCCGACAACCCCGACGTCGGCGTCCCCCTGCTCGGCGAGCACACCGGCGAGGTGATCGGGGAACTGGGCGAGTCCGAGGCCGCCGGGGAAGGAGCCGGCCGCTAGGTGGTCCGCGCCCGGGCCATCAGCCCGCGGGCGATGACCAGACGCTGGATCTCGTTCGTGCCCTCACCGATCACCATCAGGGGTGCGTCGCGGTAGAACCGCTCCACCGGAAGGTCGGTGGTGTAGCCGACGCCACCGTGGATCCGCATGGACTCGGTGGCCAGTTCGAGGGCCGTCTCGCTGGCGAACAGCTTGGCCATGCCGGCCTCCACGTCGCACCGCAACCCCGCCATCTTGCGCTCGGCCGCATCCCGGGTGAGAAGCCGGGCGGCCTGGAGCCGGGTGGCCATGTCGGCCAGCTTGAGCTGGATGGCCTGGTGTTCCCCGATGGGTTTGCCGAAGGTCTCCCGCTGCTGCGCATAGCTCAGGGCGGCGTCGAAGGCGGCCCGGGCGACGCCGACGGCCCGGGCGGCGATGTTGATCCGTCCCACCTCCAGCACGCCGAGGATCTGTGGGAGCCCGCGACCCGCCTCGCCGATGAGGTTGGCGGCCGGGACCCGTTGGTCCACGTAGGCCATCTCGACGGTCTCCACGCCCCGGTAGCCGAGCTTGCCGACGTTCTTGCTCACCGCGATGCCCTCGAACCGGGGCCCGGGCTCCTTCTCCACGATGAAGGCGGAGATGCCCTCGTCGGTCCGGGCGGCCAGCGCCACCAGTCCCGACCGTTCTCCGTTGGTCACCCAGGCCTTCGTGCCGTTCACCACGTACTCGTCACCGTCACGGGTGGCCCGACACGAGATGTTGCGGGTGTCGCTCCCGGCGTCCGGTTCGGAGAGGGACAGCGCTCCCCGCCGGCTCCCCGAAGCGAGCACCGGGAGCCAGCGTCGCTTCTGCTCCTCGGAGCCGTGGGCCATGAGCAGGGTGGCGACCATGGTGTGGGTGTTGATGATGCCGGTCAGGCTCATCCAGCCGTAGGCGACCTCCTCGATGACCCCGATGTAGGTGAGCAGGTCGAGGCCCAGGCCGCCGTAGGCCTCGGGGATGGTCACCCCGAAGAGCCCGAGGTCGCGCATCTGCGCCACGATCTCGGACGGGAACCGGTCGGCGTGCTCCATCTCGGAGACGACCGGGATGACCTCCCTGGCCACGAAGCGCCGGACCGTCTCGATGATCTCCAGGCGCACGTCGGGGTCGGTGGGGCGGGTGAGGCTGGAATCGCGCGCCGGCTCGGCCATGGCTGAGAACACTACATCCCCTCCGTGTTGACGGCGATCTCAGGAGCGAGAAGAATGTTTCCAATGGCCGCGGCTCTCATGCACCACGCCCTGGAGCAGGCTGCGGCACGTCTGGGCGACCGAGCCGCCGTCCGGCAGGACGACCGGTGCTGGTCCTTCCGGCAGCTCGACGAGGGCAGCAGTGCCTTCGCCCGCCGGCTGGCGTCCCGCGGGGTGGCACCTGGCGACCGGGTGGCCGTGATGACCTCGAACCGCCCGGAGTTCCTGGTGGCCGTCCACGGGATCAGCAAGGCCGGGGCCGCCGCGGTGCTGCTCAGCCCGGCGTGGAAGGCGGTGGAGACCGGCCACGCACTGGGGCTGACCGGCCCGGTCCACGCCGTGTGCGACGGCCCGTCCGCGAGCCTGCTCGCCGAGCTGATGGGGGAGGACCGGGTCACCGATCTCGACCGGCCGACCGACGGTGAGGTCGCCCGGCCAGCCGCCACCGGCGGGGTGGTGGCCGGCGACGGGGATGACACCCGCGAGGCGGTGCTGGTGTTCAGCTCGGGCACGACCGGACTCCCCAAGGCGGTTCGCCACACCCACCGGTCGATGGGCCATGCCACCGATCACTGGTGCCAGACCCTCGGCCTGGGCCCCGACGACCGGTTCCAGGTGGCCACACCGCCGTCCCACATCCTCGGGCTGTTGAACCTGTTGGCCGCGGCACAGGCCGGAGCCACCGTGCGGTTGCATGCCCGCTTCGACCTCGACGAGGTGCTCAGGCGAATCGAGGAGGAGCGGATGACGCTGGAGATGGCCGTGGCGCCCATCGCACTGGCCATGGCCAACCATCCCCACCTCGAGGACTTCGACCTCTCCTCGCTGCGGTACATCATGTGGGGGGCGACTCCCGTGAGCGAGCAGGTGGCCACGGCGGTCACCGAACGCACCGGGGTGCGCTGGCTGCCGGCCTACGGCGCCAGCGAGCTGCCGGTCATCGCCGTCAATCCGGTCGGCGACCCGGCCTCGTGGCGGCTGGACTCCGCCGGGCTGCCACCCCCCGGGGTGGCGCTCCGGGTGGCCGACCTGGACACCGGGGCGGT
Organism: uncultured Acidimicrobiaceae bacterium; assembly: GCA_963833585.1. GTDB lineage: Bacteria > Actinomycetota > Acidimicrobiia > Acidimicrobiales > RAAP-2 > Bog-756. The sequence goes on from CAWHYF010000001.1 coordinate 179,347, forward strand.
GCTCCCACCTGGTGAGATCGGCGAGATCCAGGTCCACAGTCCCTCGGTGATGGCGGGCTACCTGCCCGAGGAGGCCACCGTCGACGCATTCGCCGGGGACTGGTACCGCACGGGCGACGTCGGCTGGCTCGAGTCCGGGGGATGGGTCCACCTGACCGACCGGTCGAAGGAGATGATCAAGGTCAACGGCTTCCAGGTGGCGCCGGCGGAGATCGAGGGTGTCCTGCACGGCCACCCCGCGGTGCTCGACTGTGCGGTGTTCGGGCTGGAGGACGAGCGGGCCGGCGAAGTTCCGGTCGCCGCCGTGCAGCTCGATCCGGAGCGCCCGGTCACCGAGGAGGAGCTCCGGCAACTGGTGGCCGGATCGCTCGCCACCTACAAACACCTCCGTCACGTCGTTGTCGTGGAGGCGGTTCCCAGACTCCCCTCGGGCAAGGTACTGCGGCGCACGTTGCGTGACGAGTGGACGCCGGTGTTGGCGGCGACTCCGGGCGAGCCCTGATGGACGTGCGCCTCTCGCCGGAGCAGGAGGCGCTCCGCGATTCCGCCGTCCAGGTGGTCGACCGCCTGGGTCCCCGTACCGTCGGCCAGCTGGGTGACCGCGAGCGGGCGGAGAAGCTGGACGCCGCGGTCAGGGCCGCGGGCTGGCGCGAGCTGCGGGTCCCCGAGGACGGGGGTGCGCCGCTCGCCTCCGGCGTCGAGGCCGCCATCGTGGCCGAGGAGCTCGGACGGGGCCTGGCCGACGTCTCGTTCATCGGCCCCACCCTGGCGGCGGAACTGCGCCGTCTGGCCGGGGCGTCCGCCTCCACTGCGGCGGAGACCGTCCTCCTCTCGCCGGGGCGCGTGGATCTGGCCGTGACCGTCGACGGCCGCTCGCCGGAGGGCGCCTCGGCGGTGGACGCCGAGGGTGCGCTCGCCGCGCTCCTCCTGGTTCCCGCCGGCCCCGACCACCGGTTGGCGCTGGTCCCCCTGCCCTCCCCGGGGGGACGCACCGATCTGACCAGGCCGTCGGCAGCCGTCCCCCCGACGCCGGTGGACGAGCTGGGCGGCGCCTCGGCCCCGTCACTGACAGCCGACGATCTGGCGAGGTGGACGGCGCTGGGGCTGGCCCTCTCCTGTGCCGACCTGGTCGGAACCATGAGGGGCGCGGTGGACCTGGCGGTCGGGTACGCGTCGACGCGGCGCCAATTCGACCGGCCCATCGGCTCCTTCCAAGCCGTGCAACACCTGCTGGCCGACGCCTACGTCCTGATGGAGGGGTCGTGCAGCGTGGCCCGCCACGCGGCCTGGGCCGTCGACGCCCTGCCCGCCGATTCCGCCGTGGACGCCGCCGCGGTGGCGAAGGCCTACTGCGCCCGGGCGGCCCGGTCGGTGTGCGAGGCCTCGATCCAGGTGCACGGGGGCATCGGCAATACCTGGGACTGCCTGGCCCACGTCCACCTGCGTCGGGCCCTGGTCTCGAGCGAACTGCTCGGAGGGGCCGGGATGAGCCTCGACCGGGTACTGGAGCACCGGGGGATGGGAGATCACGATGGACTTCGGTGACTCGCCCGACGAGGCCGAGTTCCGGCTGCGACTCCGGGCGTGGCTGGGGGAGAACGCCCCCGGCCTACCCGCCTCGTCGACTGACGATGCCTACTGGGCCGGTCAGGCCGCCTGGCACCGGTCACTCCACGGAGCCGGCTTCTTCGGTGCGACCTGGCCCAAGGAGATCGGGGGCCAGGACCTGCCGAGCGTCTACGACGTGATCGTCGACGAGGAACTGGCGGCGGCCGGTGCCCCGCCCCGCCCGAGTCTCGGTTACCTGGTGGAGGGCATCCTGGAGCACGGGAGCGAACGGGTCCGACGTCGATTCCTGCCCGGTATCGTCAACGGACGGGACCGATGGTGTCAGGGCTTCAGCGAACCCGACGCCGGCTCCGACCTCGCATCGTTGCGGACCCGGGCCGATCGCGACGGTGACGATTACGTCCTGTCCGGCCACAAGGTCTGGACCAGCTACTCCGACGACGCCGACTGGTGCCTGGTCCTGGCCCGAACCGACCACGACGTCGCCAAGCACCGGGGCATCTCGGCCTTCGCCCTCCCCATGCGGCAACCGGGTGTCGAACAACGACCGCTACCCATGATCAACGGGATCACCAAGGAGTTCGGCGAGGTCCTCTTGGACCGGGCCCGGGTGCCGGCCTCGAACATGATCGGTGATCCCGGGGAGGGCTGGCCGCTGGCCATGACCGTCGTCAGTCACGAGCGGGAGCCGCAGGCGCTGGGCTTCGCGGGCCGCTACGAGAAGCTGGTGAGCGAGCTGGTGGCGAAGGTGCAGAGCCAACCACCGGCCTACCGCGCCGAGCAGGTCCGCGAACTGGGCTGGGCTATCGTCGAGTCGCAGATGCTACGCCTGCACGTGTACCGCCGGCTCTCGGACCGCCTGGCCGGCATCTCCCACGGGCCCCAGGGCTCGGTGGACAAGCTGTTGATGACCTCCACCGAACAGACCGTCGGGCACGCCGCCCTGGCCCTGGGGGGAGTGAGCCCGGCCGACGGTGACGACACCTGGTTCAAGGTGTATCTCTACAGCCGGGCCCAGAGTGTGATGGGCGGCACGTCCCAGATCCAGCGCAATCTGGTCGCCGGCCGGATCCTGGGGTTGCCGGCGTCATGACCCCCTACGAGCTCACCCCGGAACTCGAGGTGGAGGTGGACGGACCGGTCCGGTTGGTCCGACTGAACCGCCCCGAGCAGCTGAACGCCACCAACCACGGACTGCACCGCGGGCTGGCCGAGCTGTTCCCGCAGATCGATGCCGATGACGCCGCCCGAGCCGTCGTGCTCACCGGGAAGGGACGGGCCTTCTCGGCCGGGGGTGACTTCACCTACCTCGACGAGTTGAGCAGGGACGCCGATCGACGGCGCGAGACGCTCGCCCACGGCAAGCAGATCGTCACCGGCATGGTCCGGTGCCGGGTACCGATCGTGGCCGCGGTCAACGGTCCGGCCGTCGGGTTGGGGTGCAGCCTGGTGGCCCTCTCCGACATTGTGTACATGGCCGAGAGCGCCCACCTGGCCGACCCCCACGTCATGATCGGCCTGGTGGCGGCGGACGGCGGCCCGGTGACCTGGCCGCTCCTGACCAGTCTCCAGCTGGCCAAGGAGTACGCGCTCACCGGCGACCGGATTCCGGCCCGCCGGGCAGCCGAGATGGGGTTGGTGAACCACGTGTGTGCCGACGGGGAGGTCCTCGAGCAGGCGGTGGGCTGCGCCCACCGGATCGCCAAGCTGCCCCGCCAGGCGGTGGAGGACACCAAACGCCTCCTCAACCTGCACCTCGAACGGGCCGTGGTGGCCACCCTGGACTTCGCCCTCGCCGCCGAGGACCGGTCCTTCACCTCCTCCGAGCTGCGGGTGAATCTCGATCGGCTCCTCGCACCCCGGGAGTCCGGCGGCTGAGCCGCACCAAACCCGGTGTCGACCCCCGGGCGCTGTATTCTCGATTCTCGACCGAGACATGAGGTATTGCACTATGGAGATAAGCGCATTTCCGCATCCGGGAGTAGGGTCCGGGCGATGACGAAGAACGAATCGGCTGCCCAGGCTCCCAAGGCCGATCCCGGCGTCAGCCGTCGGGAGTTGGCCGTGGCCAGGTCACTCGACTCGGCCAGAGCCCGAGCGGAGAGCCGGTTGCAGCGCTTCCTGGACGCGGCGTTGGAGCTGATGAAGGAAGGTGAGCCCGGCAAGGACTTCACCGTGCAGGAGGTGGTCGAGCGATCGGGCCAGTCGCTCCGCCTCTTCTACCAGTACTTCGGTGGAAAGCACGAGCTGCTCCTGGCGTTGTTCGAAGAGTCGGTGCGCTCCACCACCGAGTTCCTGCGTGATCTGATCGCCGACGAGGAGGACGCCCTGGCCCGCCTCCATCGCTTCGTGGTCGAGTACCACCGCCTCTGCCGCCCACCTCCGACCGGAGAGAGCCTGGAACGAATCCCGAACGCGTGGATGATGGCGGACTTCGCGCAACAGCTGCTCACCAGCCATCCGCCCGAGGCCGCCCTGGCCTTCGCTCCGCTGGTCACGCTGTTCAGCGAGGTGTTCGATGAGGCCGCCACCACCGGCTCCCTCCGGCCGGGGCTCCGCCGGAGCACGATTGCCGGAATGGTCCTGGAGGCGGTGATGTTCAACGCGTTCTCGGCGACGATCGCTGGGACCTCGATCCGGCCGGAGGGCGAGGATGCGGCGGAGGAGCTCTGGGACCTCATCCTGCACGGGGTGGGCGCGGAGGATCCCTCCTAACTCATTCCCCGAGGGCAGAATCGGATTCTCCGTGGCGAGAACGGTGGGGTCCGGTGCCGGAGGCGGCTGGCGACCTGGATGGACCAGGGCGGGCTCTGAGCCGGCCGCGCCGTGGACCACCGCTTCGTGCCCGGCGGCACCCGGAACGAGAGTCGACCCACCGCGGTCACAAGGGGATCATGACCGGCAGTTCCGCCCGGGCGATGGCCTCGGAGCCCAGCGCCCTGGTGAGGGCGGCTGCGGTACCGAACAACCCGTCGAGCACCAGGGTCCGGCGGATGAAACGGTGCAGTGCATGCTCGGTGGTGAAGCCGATCCCAGCCAGGACCTGTTGGCAGTGGCGGGCCGCAGTGCGGGCCTGACGTCCGGCCATCGCCTTGGCCATGGCGGCCGTACCGGGCGAGCCGTCGAGCCACGCCGCGTCAGCTAGGGCGTCGGCCGTCTCGACGGCGACGAGCGTCTCGGCCAGCCGGTGCCTGATCGCCTGGAACGAGCTGATGGGTCGCCCGAACTGGATTCGCGCCAGGGCGTGCTCACGGGCCAGCTCGAGCATGGTCCGGGACGCACCGATCAGCTCGTGGGCGACGGCCAGCCGCCCGAGGGCCAAAGCCGAGGCCCAGTCGCAGGCCACCCCGGGCTGGCCATCGGTGCCGATGCCGTCCGCAGTCACCTCGAGCAGGGCCAGGCCGGGATCGATGCCCTCCACCCGACGGAGGGAAAGGGACGCGGTTGGCACCCTGAGGGCGACGACGGCGTCGCCCGCCGCGGACACGACGAGGGCCCATTCCTGGTGAGCCAGGCCGCCGGGCGCCAGCCCGTGTACTCGGAGGTCATGGTCGAGAACGGCACCCGGCGGGTCGGCGCGGCCGATGGCCGGCAGTACGACGCCGGTCCCGGGCGGGAGACCGAGGGCGTGGGTCACGACATGGCCGAGGGCCGAGGAGGTGGAGTTGCTGGCCCCCTGGAGCTCGAAGAGCAACGAGATGGCCGCCCGCCGGTCGGTGGCCAGGGCCTCGTGCCACCCCGACTCGTCGAGGGCGGCGTCCAGGGCAGCACCGGTGTTCCGGTCGGTGGCGTGGCGCAGGGTCCGCTCGAACAACTCGAGGTCCTCGCCGTCCATCAGCGGTCGCTTCCGAGATCGAGGAGGCGACGAGCGATGATGTTCCGCTGGATCTCGGAACTTCCCCCATAGATCGAGGCAGCCCGGGAGAAGAGGTACTCGGTGCGCCATCGGCCGCTGTCCGGGTCGTCACCCACCGTCACCTCGGCGGTCAGTGCCTCAGCGATCAGGTCGAACACCGCCTGTTCGGTCGTGGCCAACAGGACCTTGTCGATCGAGGTCTCCGCGCCCAGGTGGTCGCCGTGGGCCATACGGTGCTGGGTGGCCCGCGATCTGGCCCGGAAGGAGGAGAGGAGCTGGATGACCTCGCCCAGCCTGACCGGATCGAGCGAGCCGGGCGGGGCGATCGACAGGAGCTCCCCCAGCCGGCGGTGGAGGAACGCGGCGCGGTGCCACAGTGACGTGCTCCGTTCGAAGGGGAGGAGGTCCATGGCCACGGCCCAACCGTTCCCTTCCTGGCCGAGCGTGCGGTCGAGGGGGACGTCCACGTCGTCGAAGAAGACTTCCGAGAACTCCTCGCTCCCGTGCATGGTCTGGATGGGGCGCACGGTGATACCGGGGACGTCCATGTCGGCGAAGAGCGCGGTGATGCCCCGGTGGGCGGAGTCGGGAGGACCGGTCCGGGTGAGGAGGACGCAGCGCTGCGCGTACTGGGCCAGGCTGGTCCACACCTTCTGTCCGGTGACCCGCCAGCCCTTCTCGGTGCGGACCGCCCGGCAGGACAACGAGGCCAGATTGCTTCCGGTCCCGGGCTCGGAGAACCCCTGACACCACGTCTCGTCCCCCCGCAGCAACAAGGGGACCATGGTGGCGGCCAGCTCTGGAGCTGCGTAGTCGATCATGGTGGGGGCCAGCACCTCGGTCATCGAGTACAAGCCCGGCTCGATGAGATCCCGGGCCGTCAGTGCCTCGCCGAGGTAGGCGCGCATCAGCGTCGATCCGGTGAGGCCACCCACCCGTTCGGGCCACCCGAAGCGCATCCAGCCGGCGTCGAAGGTCAACCGCTTGACTTTGGCCACCTGGGCCATCTGCTCGTCGAGCGTTCCGCTTCCCCGATACTCGACGGCGAGCTCGTCCCGGTGGACGTCGAGCCAGGCGTCGAGGGAGGTCCGGAAGCCGTCCAGATCGATGACCTGGGCCGTCCCCTGGGTCATGTGGCCGTGGGCGGGGGGCGGGTGGGGTCGTGGGCACGCCCGGAGTCCCGGGCCCCGCTCTTGCGCAGGAAGGTCATGGCCCGGGTGTGGAGGCGCCATCCCTCCGCGGTACGCCGGTAGGTGTCGGTGTAGTACCCGATCCGCATGTCGTGGTTGGACTGGTCGACGAAGCAGAGGGGCTGCTGACCGGTGCCGGTGTCGCCGTCGAGATCCAGGACCGGCGGGCCCACCAGGAACAGGCCCTTCGGGGCGGCAGCGACGAGCGTCGGGAAGTCAGCGAGACGATAGGTGTCGCCGAAGGCGCAGTAGGTGCCGTCCGGTGTGAAGACGTCGATCACCGAGTCCACGTCGTCCTTGGTCATGCCCAGGGCGTATCGGGCCAGCAGCTGCTCGAGCTCGATCAGGTCCGGGATGGGCGGCTCACCCACGCCGGGCGTTCCTCGCCGGCGTCGGGGAGCAGGCTCGCGGCGTGCCGGAGCGGTGGGACAGGCGGCGCGGCCCGACGACACCGAACGCCGATACGCTCCCGTACTCCTGTGGTGTGGCCATGCGCCACGACGATAACGAAGTTCTCCCAAATCGGCAATCAGGCTGGCGAACCTTCGGCGGCCACACCATAGTGGCGGCGGGCACCATCGAGCCGGAGGGCCGGTGAGAATCACGAGCGGGGCGGGCGGCTGACCGGTGACCATGTCACCGAGGGCCCGATGACCTCGTGGGGCCACCACCCGACCGAAGGGTTGATGAGAGTTGATGAACGAAGGAGCTTGGATGACTGGACCAACCACCGACGTCTGGGCCGTGATGGCGACGGCCCGGACAATGCGTCGCTTCACTGATGAGCCGGTGGACGACCTGACCTTGTCCCGGTGCCTCCAGGCCGCCACATGGGCACCTTCGGGTGCGAACGCGCAACGATGGAGGTTCGTCGTGCTGCGCTCGCCCGACCTGCGGGCCGCCGTGGCGACCGCCGCGGTCCGTGCCCTCGAGGTGATCGAGCCGGTGTACGGGATGACACGGCCGGCCGACGACGACGACAGCCGCAAGGCCCGCACCGACCGCGCCACGTACGAGCTCCACGATCGGGCCGGTGAGTTCACGTCCGTGCTGTTCACCCAGCTGCGGTTCCCGACGGCCTCGGAGCTCCTCCTGGGCGGATCGATCTTCCCCGCCATGCAGAACTTCCTGTTGGCGGCCCGCGCCCTCGGGCTGGGGGCCTGTCTCACCAGCTGGGCCTCGTACGGAGGCGAGCCGCTGCTCCGTGAGGCCGTCGGCGTGCCCGACGAGTGGATGCTCGCCGGGCACATCGTGGTGGGCTGGCCCCGGGGGAGGCACGGACCGGTGCGTCGGCGTCCTGTCTCCGAGGTCGTGTTCCTCGACCGCTGGGACGAGCCTGCGCACGGGATCGTGGGTGAAGGCCCGAGCACGACGCCCTCGTGAACCGTCGCAACCGGTGGGGAACGGCACCGGTCGGGACCAACGCCGGCCGCGCCGGGCGATCCGGTTGAGCCCCCGGAAGTAATGTTCTACCATGACGAGAATTGCACTCTTGAGCGGTGGGCGGACGGGGCGCGGGATTGGAGAGCCCCAGCAGGGGAGTCCACGGAGGGTCGAGGACGGATGAGGAAGGCTGAATGGTTGCTCTGACGATCGAGAGGCTGGGGGAGGGCGTCGGTGCGGCGGTGGTCGGTGCGGACCCCGAGCGGCTGCTGTCGGACGAGCTCGTGCCGCAGTGGTGTCTGGCCGCGCTCGAGACCCACGGGGTGCTCATCTTCAAGGACCTTCGCATCGACGACACCACACAGGTGGCGTTCAGCAAGTTGCTCGGCCAGGTCGAGGTGTTTGGCCACGGCGATCCCCCGGAGATATTCCGAGTCACGCTCGACCCGGCGAAGAATCCCGTCGCCGCCTATCTGCGCGGCACCTTCGACTGGCACATCGACGGTTGCACGGACGACGTCCCGATCATGGCCACGGTGCTCAGTGCCCACGAGGTCGCCGCCTCGGGCGGGGAGACCGAATTCGCCAGCTCCTACGAGGCCTACGAAAGCCTCGGGCCTGAGGAGCAGGACCGGGTCCGGTCCCTGCGGGTGGTGCACACCTTCGAGGCCGCCCAGCGCCTGTCCAACCCCGATCCCTCCGACCAGGAGCTGGCGATGTGGCGGACCCGACCGGCGAAGGAGCATCCACTGGTGTGGAAACACCGGTCCGGCCGCCGGTCGCTGGTCATCGGGGCCACCGCCGACCACATCGCGGGCATGGACCTCGACGACGGGCGGGCCCTGCTGGACCAGCTGCTCGAGCGGTCGACCGCCGCGGCGCGGGTCTACCGACATCACTGGGAGGTGGGTGACATGGTCATTTGGGACAATCGGGGGGTGTTGCACCGCGCCCTGCCCTACGACGCCGCCTCACCCCGCGACATGCACCGGTGCACGCTGGCCGGCGACGAGGTCATCCAGTGACCAACCGGCCGACGGCCGTCCAGGTTGCCGCACCCGACGGCGAACGGCGGATTCCGTCCGGGAAGACGGGGAGTCGTGGTGGACCCTTCAGCTGACCGACCGCGGATCCCGCCCCTGCCGCCGAAGGAGTGGCCTCCCGAGATGCGGGAGGCACTCGCCGCCCTCCGGCCGGCCAATCCCCGTCATCCGTTCCCGGTGCGGGAACCGGGGCGGCCGAAGGGCTTGAACGCCCTGGGGACACTGGCCCGGCACCCCGACCTGGCTCGGGCCTTCCATACCTTCAACGGCCACATCCTGTTCGGCTCGACGCTGTCGCCGCGCCAGCGAGAGCTGCTGGTGCTCCGGGTGGCGGCGGTCCGCCGGGCGGCCTACGAGTGGAAACAGCACGTCGTACTGGCCGGTGACGCGGGCATCACGGTCGAGGAGGTGGCCCGCATCGCCGAGGGCCCGGACGCACCCGGCTGGTCGGCGCTCGATCGGGCCATGGTCGGCGCGGTGGACGAGCTGCTGGCCGACGCCAAGGTGGCCGATGACACCTGGGAGGTGCTCGCCTCCGGACTCGAGGTCCAGCAGATGATGGACCTGGTCTTCACCGTCGGAGCCTACGACGCCCTGGCCATGGCGTTCCGCTCCTTCGGCGTGGCCCTCGACGACGACCTCAGGTGAGAACTTGGTTCTCTTTTTAGAAGATTGATGATATCGTGGGCCCACGGCCCCGACAGGAGGAACAAGCACATGGCGCACTTCCCCAAGCCCGCCGAGGGAAGCTGGACAGAGCACTATCCGGAGCTCGGAACGGGCACCGTCGACTACTCGGATTCGATCTCGCCCGAGTTCTTCGAGCTCGAGCGCCAGGCGATCTTCACCAAGACGTGGCTCAACGTCGGCCGGGTGGAGCAGGTACCCCGGACCGGCCGGTACTTCACCAAAGAGCTCCAGTGCGCCGGGACCTCGGTGGTCATCGTTCGGGACAAGGAGGGCGGGGTGCGGGGGTTCCACAACATCTGCCGGCACCGGGGCAACAAGCTGGTGTGGAACGACTACCCCCGGGAGGAGACCAGCGGAACCTGCCGCCAGTTCACCTGCAAATACCACGGTTGGCGATACGACCTCGACGGCTCACTGAACTTCGTCCAACAGGAATCGGAGTTCTTCGACCTCGACAAATCCGACTTCGGCCTCGTGCCCGTTCAGACCGAGGTGTGGGAGGGCTTCATCTTCGTGAATCTGGATCCCGACAACACCATATCGGTCAAGGAGTACCTCGGAGGCCTCGGAGCCGGGATCGAGGGGTACCCGTTCGGGGAGATGACCCAGGTCTACAAGTACCGGGCCGACGTCGGGAGCAACTGGAAGCTCTTCATCGACGCGTTCGCGGAGTTCTACCATGCCCCAGTCCTGCACGCCAAGCAGGCCACCGACGAGGAGTCGCGTAAATTGCAGCGCTACGGATTCGAGGCGCTCTCGTATGGGATCGAGGGTCCCCACGGCATGGTCTCCTCCTGGGGGGGCATGTCACCGCCGAAGGACCCGAGCATGGTCAAGCCGATCGAGCGGGTTCTGCGCAGTGGGCTCTTCGGCCCGTGGGACCCACCCGACATCGAGGGGCTCGACGACCTGCCCGAAGGCCTCAACCCGGCCCGGAACCCGGCTTGGGGCGAGGACTCCTTCGTCTTCTTCCCCAACTTCATGCTGCTGATCTGGGCCCCCGGGTGGTATCTCACCTACCACTACTGGCCGACCTCGTACAACACGCACATCTTCGAGGGGACGCTCTACTTCGTCCCGCCCAAGAACGCCACCGACCGGCTGCGGCAGGAACTGGCCGCGGTCACCTTCAAGGAGTACGGGCTGCAGGACGGGAACACACTCGAGGCGACCCAGTCGATGATCGAGTCACGAGCGGTCACCCAGTTCCCCTTGAACGACCAGGAGATCCTGCTCCGTCACCTCCACAAGACGGCCCGGAGGTACGTCGCCGCCCACCAGAAGAGCGACACGCCGGTCGGCGTATCGAGCACGTCCTGAGCAAGGAGGCTCCATGACCACCTCACTACCCCCCGAATTCGCCGACCTCGAACCGTTCTCGGGCTGGTGTCTCCGCACCGAGTCCGAACGCTACGCCCGACGGTTGTCGAGCTCGATGGAGGAGATGCAGTCGTTCTACGACGCGGCGTTCCCTCGGCTGGAGGACGCGCTGGCCTACCTCGACGGTCTCGAGCTCAACGCACTGCCACCGGATGCCGATCACCTGCTGTTGCTGTGCTACTCACTGATCAACATCTCCTTCCCGATCGAGGTGTGGCGGCAGGCCCGGGTGCCTGACAGCGGCGCCGCCACCATGGACGTGATCATCGAGCCCGCCGTCTGAGCCCGATGGCAGGGTGAGCCGGGACCGGCGGGGAAAGGAAGGTGCGTCGTGCAGATCGGCGTGATGGTGGGCCCCGAACGGGGCCGCTACGGCACCAAGGTCGAACGGCTGCTGGCCGACGCCCAGTGGGCCGAAGGAGCGGGTCTGGCGACGGTCTGGATTCCGCAGATCCCCGATGACTTCGACGCCCTGACCGCAGCCGCGCTCATCGGGGCACAGACCACTCGCATCGAGATCGGCACCGCGGTGGTGCCGGTCCAGCCCCGTCATCCCATCGCGCTGGCCCACCAGGCCTTGTCGACCCAGATGGTCTGCGCCGGCCGGCTGACCTTGGGGCTCGGCGTGTCCCACCACTGGGTGATCGACGAGATGCTGGGGCTGCCCTACGAGCGCCCGGTTCCCACCATGCGCGCCTATCTCGATGTGCTCGACCAGGCGTTGGCTGGACCGGGCATGGTCGACGTCGAGAACGAGATGTTCCGGATCCACAATCCCATGGACATCACCGACATCGGCCCGACCTCGGTGATGATGGCCGCCCTCGGGCCGGCGATGTTGCGACTGGCGGGGGAGAGGACGGACGGCACCATTCTCTGGCTGGCCGATGAGCGGGCCATCAGTTCCCATATCGCCCCGGCGATCACGACGGCGGCGGAGCGGGCCGGCCGTCCTCCACCGCGCATCGTGGCCGGGGTACCGGTGTGCCTGTGCCGTGACGACGAGGTCGGGATCGCCGTCCAGCGGGCCAATCGCGTGCTATCGGAGTCGGAGGTGTCCCCGAACTACCAGAAGCTGCTCGATCGGGGTGATGCCCGCACGGTGGGGGACATCCTCGCTGCGGGCAGCGAGGCATCCGTCGAGAAACGGTTCCGCTCCTTCGCCGACGCCGGGACGACGGATCTGTCCCTGCGGGTGGTCCCGATCGGTGACACCCGCCAGGAGAAACTGGCTTCGGCGTGGCGCACCCGTGAGTACATCGCGTCACTGGCCGGATCGATCTGATCAGGTGACCCCGGGAGCCCGCTGTCGATGTCGTTGCTGGGGTGCACGGGTCAGCGGGCGGCGATCTCGAGCAGGGCCTCAGCCACCTGCTGAGGTTCGGTGACCATCAGATCGTGCCCGGTGTCGATGTCCCACAGGCGTCCCTCGGCTCGGGCCCGCCCCATGAGGTCGGGGTCCCGAGTCGCCAGGGTGGAGGTGCACACGATGTGGTACTGCGGGATCGCCCACAGCGCCTCCTCCTCGGTCAACTCGAGCGGCTGCTCGAAGCACTTCCACGGATGGCCGGTCAGGCGTTCATCCATCCAGGCCATCGCCTCGGGATCGGTCACCCCGTAGAAGGCTCCGGCGCCCGGGGCAGGCAGTAGGACGAGTTCGGTTTCCCCGACCACCCGCCCGAGCGGACGGGTCATCTCGATGACGGGGCCGGCCACGTCGACCAGCGACTGGCCGTTCACCGGGTTTGCCGCATCGAGATAGACCAGCGCACCCACCCGTTCGTGGGCCCGGTCGGCCGCCCCGGTGATGACCATGCCTCCGTAGCTGTGGCCCACCAGGAGCACGTCATGGAGGTCCTCGTAGTACAACACCTCGGTGATGTCACGGACATGGAGGTCGAGGTCGACGTCCGGGCTGACCAGATGGGATCGTTCCCCGAGTCCGGTCATCGTGGGGGTGTGGACGTCGTGTCCGGAGGAACGGAGGATCCGGGCGACGTCCCGGTAACACCATCCGCCGTGGCCCCCGCCGTGCACCAGGACGTAGGTTGCCATCGGTGGTCCTCCGGTCTCTCGTCTGGCTCGTGTGCTCCGTCGGGGGCGCCACGAGGCCGCTACTAGTCGCGCTCGTGGTGATGGTAGATCTGGCCGCCCTTCATGACGAAGCAGACCGACTCGGTGACGGTGATGTCGGTCAGCGGGTCGCCGGGCACGGCGATGACGTCGGCCAGGAGACCCTCCTCCAGGCGCCCCCGGTCGTCGACGTCGATCAACTCGGCCGAGACGGTGGTGGCGGCCCGGATGGCCTGCAGCGGGGTCATGCCCCGGTCCACCAGGGCGATGAGCTCCTTGGCGTTCCGGCCATGGGGAATGGCCGGGGCATCGGTTCCACAGGCCACGCGGGCGCCCCGCTGGATGGCCTTGGAGATGGTCTGCCGGGCCTGGGGGAACACCTCGGCCGCCTTGGCCTGCAGCTCGGGAGCGGCGTGGGACACGTCCATGCCATCGGCCAGGTAGGTGGTGGCCACGAGGAAGGTGTCGCGGTCGATGAACAGATCGAGGGTCTCGTCGCTCATCAGCGAACCGTGCTCGATGCAGTCGATGCCGCATTCGACGGCCACCCGGATGGCCTCGTCCCCATGGCAGTGCGCCGCCACCTTGAGACCCGCTCGGTGGGCCTCGTCCACGATGGCCTCCAGCTCCTCGGTGGAGTACTGACGGGCACCGGCCGGGCCGGTGTGGGACATGACCCCACCCGATGCGCTGACCTTGATGACCTGGGCGCCGTACTTGATCTGGTACCGCACGGCCTTGCGGACCTCCGCCACCCCGTTGGCGATCCCCTCCTCCACGGTCAGGGGCAGGACGTGGGGGGCGAAGGCCTGGAACATGGTGGGATCGAGGTGCCCCCCGGTGGGGCTGATGGCATGTCCGGCCGGGACGATCCGAGGTCCCTCGAGCCAACCCATGTCGATGGCCTTCATCAGGGCCACATCGAGAAGGAGACCACCGGTTTGAATGAACAACCCGAGATTGCGCACGGTGGTGAATCCGGCCCGGAGGGTCCGGCGTGCGTTGGCCGCCCCCCGCAGCGTCTTCAGGGCGGGATCCTCCTGTACCGGGACCAGCGGGCTGGCATGGTTGGGGCCGCCCATGAACAGGTTGAGCTCCATGTCCATCAGTCCCGGCAGCAACGTGGCATCCCCGAGGTCGACCGCCACGGCATCGGCGGGCACCGACGCCGGCGACACTGCGGCGATCCGCCCCTCGTCGACCAGGAGACTGCCCGGCTCGACCAGCACTCCGCCGGCAACGTCCAGCATGCGGGCACTGCGAAGATGGATGGGGGGCGGTGGTGTCCGTGGTCGTGCCATGTCGGCTCCTTCTGAAGGGAAAGCGACGTTGTCCACCCAGCGCCATATAGTTTCCGTGGAGCGTGAGCAGAGTTATCGTAGCAAAGAGCCAAATGGGGGATCGGGCCTCCGGACCACGCTCCAGTCCGGGGTCACACGGGGGCGATCATGAGGGGGGATGCCCGGCCTCCCCAGGAGAATCATATTCTCATTTCTGATGCTACGATGTCTCCGGTGAGAGCAGATTCGGTTCTCCCGTGGCCTGGTCGCTCGGCATGACCGGCCGAGTCGACGTTCTGCGCCGCCACGGCTTCCATCACGTGCGGGTGAAGCGGTTGGTGCAGGAGACCGAGGACACCCGCTCATTCGTCCTGGACGTGCCAGAGGACCTCCGGGACACGTTCCGGTACCAGCCGGGTCAATTCTGCACGTTCCGGGTCCACATCGGAGATGTCGAGCACACCCGCTGCTACTCCATGTCGAGTGCCCCCGAGACCGACGACGACCTGACCGTCACGGTCAAACGGGTGCCGGGTGGTGTCATCTCCAACTGGTTCAACGACCACGTCTCCGAGGGCGACGTCCTCGAGGTCACCCGGCCGTCGGGTACCTTCTGTGTCCGTCCGGACGAGCGCCCGATCGTCAGCTTCTGTGGGGGCAGCGGCATCACTCCGGTGATGTCCATCGCCAAGAGCGCCTTGGCCGCCACCCGGCGGCCGGTGCGACTGCTCTACGCCAACCGGGACCCGAACTCGGTGATCTTCGCCGGTCCGCTGGAGGCGCTGCGGGGACGGTATCCAGCCCGGTTCTCGGTGCGCCACCGCTTCGACCCGGAGCACGGCTACCTCGACGAGGCGGCCATCCTGGACTTCGTCGACGGTTGCCTCGATGCCGATTTCTATATCTGCGGGCCCGGGCCCTTCATGGAACTGGTCGAGCGATCCCTCCTCGGGTTGGGTGTCGAACCGGATGCCATCGCCATCGAGCGGTTCGAGACCTCCGAGTCACCGCCTCCACCTCCGCCCGCCGGCTTCCAGGAAGCGGTCACACCCCAGGCCATTGCCTTGATCCTCCGGGGCCAGAGGCACGAGATGGCCTACCGCGCCGGCGACACCGTGCTCGAGACCGCCCGGCGGGCCAACGTGCCGGCCCCGTACTCGTGCGAGGCCGGGAACTGCGCCACCTGCATGGCGTTGGTGCTCGAGGGGACGGTGAGCATGCGGGTCAACGATGCCCTGACCCCGGACGAGGTCGGGGAGGGGTGGGTCTTGACCTGTCAGTCCCTGCCCACGAGCTCCTCGCTGGTCATCGAGTACGAACCCTTGTGACGGCGGACCGCGGCAGCTCCACCATCCGACCGCCTGCCGCGGTCTCCACACCGGTCCCCCCGGGGGTCCGTGAATCGGATTCTTTTGACCAGAGAACCGGGATCTTCATAGGATGGGCCGGGAGCGAGCCGGCGGCTCGGTTCCGAGTTCGACCGGGGCGCAGGAATCCAGCAGGGATCCAACAGGGGATCCAGCTCCAACAGGGATCCAGCTCCAACAGGGTTCCAGGGGAGGGACGCATGGCCGTCACGGGGAGGACCATCGCAGCCGAGGAGGCGATCGGGTGAGCTCTCGCCGAGTCGCCATCGTGACCGGTGCCGGCTCAGGCATCGGACGGGCCATCGCCACCCGCCTGGCGCGAGACGGCTGTGCGGCGGTCGTACTGGACCTCGACCAGCCGGCCGCCGAGAAGGTCGCGGGGGAGCTCGTCGAACAGGGGCTCGAGGGGGTGGCCTACGGCGGTGTCGATGTGTCCGACCGAGCCCAGGTGGACGAGGCCGTCGACCGGGTGCGCACCGAGGTGGGTCCACCACTGGTGCTCGTCAACAACGCCGGGATCCCCGGGTTCAAGGCGTTCCTCGACATCACCGACGAGAAGTGGACCCGGATCATGGAGGTCAATCTCAACGGCCCGTTCTACTTCTGCCAGGCGGTCGTGCCCGACATGATCGAGGCCGGTTGGGGGCGGATCGTCAACATCTCGTCGTCCAGTGCGCAGTCCGGGCAGCCGTACATGATCCACTACGTCACCTCCAAGGCCGGCCTGATCGGATTCACCAAGGCCCTGGCGCTGGAACTCGGGCCCCACGGGATCACCGTGAACACCATTCCACCCGGCTTCGTCGATACTCCGATGTTGCGGGGGTCCGAGCAGCGGGGTCTCCTCGGGGGGACGGTGGACGAGACCGCCGAGCGGACGCCGGTGCGACGCGCCGGCACGCCCGAGGACATCGCCCACGCCTGCTCCTTCCTGGTCTCGGAGGGGGCCAGCTACGTGACCGGACAGGTGATCGGGGTGAACGGTGGCCGCAACACCTGAGTCGGACCGCATGCCGGGCGAAGGGTGCGGACGGTGGAGGTAAGGTTTCTTCTGCACCAGCGAAAACGACATTCTCGGAGATGACATGCCCGACGCCAGCGATCTAATCCTCATCAGTGTCGATGACCACATCATCGAGCCTCCGGATCTCTTCGTCCACCACCTCGACGCCAAGTACCAGGATCGGGCACCCAAGCTGGTCCGCAACGACGAAGGCTCCGATGTCTGGACGTTCGGCGAGGTGGTCATGGAGACGGCGGCGCTGAACGCCGTCGCCGGTCGCCCCAAGGAGGAGTACGGCCTCGAGCCGCAGAGCCTCGACGAGGTCCGCCCCGGGTGCTACGAGGTCAACGAGCGGGTCAAGGACATGGATGCCGGGGGTGTCCTGGCTTCGATGAACTTCCCCTCGTTCCCCACCTTCACCGCCCGGGTGTTCGCCTCAGATGATCCTGACCTGTCGCTGGCCCTGGTCCGGGCCTACAACGACTGGCACATCGACGAATGGTGCGCCGCCCAACCGGGCCGGTTCATCCCGATGGCTGTTCCGGTCATCTGGGATCCCGACCAGACCGCGGACGAGATCCGGCGCACGGCGGCCAAGGGATGCCACTCCCTGAGCTTCACCGAGAACCCCGCCGCACTGGGCTACCCCAGTTTCCACGACGAGTACTGGGACCCGGTGTGGAAGGCCTGCTGCGACACCGGGACCGTGGTCTCGATCCACCTCGGGTCGTCCGGCCGCCTGTCCATCCCCGCTGTCGACTCGCCGCCCGACGTGATGATCACGCTGCAGCCGATGAACATCCAGTCGGCCGCAGCCGACCTGCTGTGGTCGCGGGTGCTGAAGAACTTCACCGATCTGCGGGTGGCGCTGTCCGAAGGTGGTACCGGATGGATCCCGTACTTCCTCGACCGGGTCGACCGGACCTTCGAGATGCACCACGCCTGGACCCTCCAGGACTTCGGTGGCAAGCTCCCCTCCGAGGTGTTCCGGGAGCACTTCCTCACCTGTTTCATCAGCGACCCGGTGGGTGTGGAACTGCGGGGCAGGATCGGCGTCGACAACATGGCCTGGGAGGCGGACTACCCGCACAGTGACTCCATGTGGCCCACCGCCCCCGAGGAGTTGAACTCCGTGTTCACCGAGTTCGACGTGCCCGACGGGGAGATCCGGAAGATGACCCACGAGAACGCCATGCGGTGGTACTCGTTCGACCCCTTCGTGCACATCCCGAGGGAGGAGGCGACCGTGGGAGCCCTCCGCCGGCGGGCGCAGGGGCACGACGTGTCGACCATGTCCCGCAGCACCCGGGTGCGCACACCGGACGAGAAGCTCGAGGGGTTCCGCCGCCGTGCCCGCCGTGCGGTGGCCGCCGAGCGCTGACCAGGAGGGGGCGCGGACCGATGGCGCCCCCACCGGACGACCGGGCCCGGTCGACCCTCCGTCGCCCTGGTCTACGAACCAGTTGGTGCCGGGAGCCCTTCGCCCCGGGCCCGCAACCACTCCCCGAGCGCGGCGCCGGCATCGAGGACGTGCCGTTCGGCCGTCGACCGGGCCGCCCCCCCGTCGCCCCGGGTGATGGCATCCAGCAATGCGGCGTGGTCGGCACGGCTCCGGCGTTCCTGTTCCGGGAACAGTTCGAAGTAGCTGGCCGGGACCACCCGGACCGCTTGGCGGAGGTAGGTGAGCAGCCGTGGCGAGCCCGACGCCAGATTGACGGCCCGGTGGAACCGCCGGTTGGCCCCCACGACGTCGGGGGAGTCGTCGATGGAGTGAGCCAGCTCGCGGAGTTCGGCCAGCTGAGGCGCAGTGATACGGGCCGTCGCCCACTCGGCGGCCTTCCCGGCCAACGCGGCCAGGACGGCGAAGTTGTCGACGGCGTCCTCGGGCGTGATCCCGACGACGGTGATCCCGCTGCGGGGGGTGACGACCACCAGGCCCTCGTAGGAGAGCTCGAGGAGGGCCTCCCGGACGGGTGTGCGGCTGGTGCCGAACTGGTCGGTGATCTCGTCCAGATCCAACCGTTCCCCGGGCCTCAGCTGCCCGGTCAGGATGCGGTCGCGGAGCTCGCGGGCGGCGCGGGCCCGGACCGTGCCGCCAATGGATTTGAAATCTGACATATCACATTCTATATTTCAAGAAGCCACAAGGTCAACGAAGGTCAGGTGCAGTCGTGAGACAGATGTCGCTGGTGGGTTTCATGCAGGCCGGGAACGCCACGGTCTACGCAGGTTCGTGGCGTCATCCGGCCACCGAGCACGGGTTCCTCACCGCCGGCTACTACGAGAAGCTCGGCCGGACCCTCGAAGAGGGCTGCTTCGACATGATGTTCTTCGACGACCGCCTGGCCATGCCCGGCATCTACGGCGGGTCGGTGGCCGAGGCGGTCCGCCACGGTGCCGCGGCCGGTGAAGCTCGATCTGAGCATCGTGCTCGGGGTCCTGGCCGGCGCCACCCGGTCGATCGGGCTCGGCGCCACCTACTCCACGACCTACTACTCACCGTTCCACGTGGCCCGCACCTTCGCCACCCTCGACCATCTCACCGGCGGCCGAGCGGCCTGGAACGTGGTGACCTCGGTCAACGACAGTGAAGCCCAGAACTTCGGCGTGAAGCAGGCGCTGGGCCACGACGAACGCTACGACCGGGCCGACGAGTTCCTCGAGGCCGCCACAGGGCTCTGGGACACCTGGGAGGACGACGCCCTGGTGCTGGACCGGGTCAACGGCGTCTTCGCCGATGCCGACAAGGTGCACGAGCTGAACTACGAGGGAGAGTGGTTCTCGGTGCGGGGCCCCCTGACGGTGCCCCGTTCACCCCAGGGTCGACCGGTCCTGCTCCAGGCCGGCTCCTCGGGGAGGGGGAGGGACTTTGCCGCCCGCTGGGCCGAGGTCATCTTCACCGGCGACCCCAGCATCGAGGGGGCCCGCCGCCACTACCAGGACCAAAAGCAGCGCATCGCTGAGGACGGTCGCGACCCTGACTCGGTCAAGATGCTGCCCATGGCCTACACCGTGGTCGGGGAGTCCAGAGCCCACGCCCAAGAGCGCGAGCAGATGTTCCTCCATGACTTCGTCGACCCGATGGCCTCATTGACGCTCCTGTCCGAGCTGATGAACTACGACTTCTCCGGGCTCGAGCTCGATGCGCCCATCACCGATGAGCTCATCGATTCCGTATCCGGCATCCGCGGACTGGTGCAGAATCTCCGCACCCACATCGGCGGCGACACCGTCACGTTGGCGGATCTGGCCGGTCACCGGGCCACGCTCCTGCAGGGGCCCCGCTTCGTCGGCACCGGTCCGGAGGTGGCGGATCAGATGGAGGAGTGGTTCACCACCGACGCCTGTGACGGGTTCGTCATCGCCGCCACCCACTCGCCTGGCGCCTACGAGGACGTGGTACGCCTGGTCGTCCCCGAACTCCAACGCCGCGGAGTATTCAGGGACCGCTACCTGGGCTCCACGCTGCGCCAGAACCTCGGACTGGTCCGGCCCGAGTGTGCCGTTCATGACTGAGACGCCGGGCCCCCTGGCCGGCCTGCGGGTGGTCGACGCGGCCACCTTGGTGGCCGGACCGATGGTCGCCACCTCGCTGGGTGAGTTCGGCGCCGAGGTCATCAAGGTGGAGCAGCCTGGCGCCGGCGACCCCCTCCGCACCTGGGGAGACCGCAAGAACGGCGTCGGCCTGGTCTGGAAGAGTGTCAGCCGGAACAAACGATGTGTCACCCTCGACCTCCGTCAACCCGAGGGCCAGGACCTCTTCCACCAGCTCTTGGACCGCACCGACGTGCTGGTCGTCGGCAACCGGCCCAGTGCCCTTGCCCGCTGGGGCGTCGACTACGAGTCGGTCCACCCCCGGCACCCGAGGCTGGTGATGCTCCACATCAGCGGCTACGGCCGGGGCGGCCCCTCGAGTGACCGACCGGGATTCGGAACGCTGGCCGAGGCCATGAGCGGCTTCGCGCAGGTGACCGGACAGGCCGACGGACCACCCACGTTGCCACCGTTCATGCTGGCCGACGGGGTGGCGGCTCAGGCTGCCACCTGGGCCGTGATGATGGCCCTCTACCATCGCGACGTGCGGGGGGGCGACGGCCAGTTGATCGATGTCAACCTCATCGAACCTCTCGCCCGGTTGATCGAGTCGTCGACCCTTTCCTTCGATCAGTTGGGCATCAGCCCAGGTCGGGTCGGCAACCGTCTCCCGGCCAGTGCACCCCGTAACGCCTACCGGACCGCGGACGACAAGTGGCTGGCCATCTCCAGCGCTTCCTCCAACATCGTGGTCCGCGTCTACCGGTCCATCGGTCGACCCGACCTGGCCGAGAACCCGGAGTATGTGGACCCCGTCCGTCGTCAGGAGCGAGGGCGGGAGGTCGATGCGCTGGTCGCCGACTGGGTGCGGCAACGCCCATTGGACGAGGCGATGAAGGTGTTCCTCGAGGCCGAGGTGGCCGCGGCACCGGTCTACGACGCCGAGCAACTCCTGACCGACGAGCACCTCGTGGCACGAGGGACCTTCACCCCGGTCGACGACCCGGACCTCGGGCCGATGCGGGTGCAGGCACCCGTGGCGCAGCTCAGTGGGACGCCGGGCGGAATCTCCCACCTGGGCCAAGCGCTCGGCGCCGAGAACGATGCCGTCTACGGCGGACTGCTCGGTCTCGATCCGGAACGAATCGCCGCCCTCCGGGCGGCCGGGGTCATCTGACCACCCCGACAAGGAGGCAACCTTGCACGCACCCCGAGCCCGACGATCGGAACTGGCCACGCCGGCCAGCAGTGAGCGCATGTGCGAGAAGGCCCCGGCATCCGGGGCCGACCTCGTCTTTCTCGATCTCGAAGACGCCTGTGCCCCGGTGGTCAAGGAGTCGGCGCGGGCGATCGCCGTCAACGCCCTGACCGGTCAGGACTGGGGCCGGGTGGTCCGCGCCGTGCGAGTCAACGGCCTCGAGACCCCGTGGTGCTACGGCGATGTGGTCGAGATCGTGACCGGCGCCCGTGATGCCCTCGACGTGCTCATCGTCCCCAAGGCCCGCTCGGCCCGGGATGTCTGGTGGTTCGACGTCCTGCTGACCCAACTCGAGGCCAAGCTCGACCTTCGCAAGCGGATCGGGCTGGAGGTGCTCATCGAGGAGGCCGAGGGCCTGACCAACGCCGCCGAGATCGCCCGGGCCAGCGATCGGCTGGAGGCGATCATCTTCGGGGCCGGCGACCTCTCCGCTTCTCTGCACGCACGGGTGGATGGAAACTTCGATCCGTTGGGAGCGTATCCCGGTGACTTCTGGCATTTCGCCCGGGTCCAGATCCTGGCTGCCGCCCGAGGTGCCGGCATCGACGCCATCGACGCTCCCTACCCGGCCTACCAGGACCCCGACGGCTACCGGCGGGCCGCCGAACACGCCAGCCTGCTGGGCTACGACGGCAAGTGGGCCATCCACCCGGCCCAGGTGCCGATCGCCAATGTCGTCTTCGCCCCGACCGAGGCGGAGATCGCCGAGGCCGAGGAGTCGATCGAGACCTACCGGAAGGCAGAGGCCGACGGAGTGGGGGCCATCGGCCGGGACGGCAAGCTGGTGGATGCCGCCCACATGCGTCTGGCGGCCAACGTGCTGTACAAAGCGGAGCTGGTCGAGTCCGAGCGCGGCGCGTCCTGAGCGAGGAGGTGTCCGTGAGGTCGTTGCCAACCTACCGGGTGGTCCAGTGGGCCACCGGAAACATCGGGTCCCGTTCGCTGCGGGCGGTCATCGAGCATCCCCAGCTCGAGCTGGTGGGCGTCCACGTCAACTCGGCGGAGAAAGCGGGTCGTGACGCCGGCGGCCTGTGCGGGCTCGGACCGATCGGGGTCACGGCCACCCGCGACCTCGAATCCGTGGTGGCCCTCGACGCCGATTGCGTCCTCTACATGCAACAGGGCTGTGACCTGGATGTCGTCTGCGCCCTCCTGGGGTCGGGGGTGAACGTGGTGGCCACCAGCGGGGAGTTCCACCACCCCGGCAGCATGGACCCCGGCGACCGTGCCCGCGTCGAGTCGGCGTGTGCGCTGGGCTCCTCGTCGATCCACAGCACCGGCAGCAGCCCGGGGTTCATCTCGGAGGCCGTACCCCTGGTCCTGACCTCGATCCAGCGCCGGCTGGACCGCCTGCGGATCGAGGAGTTCGCCGACCTCTCGAGCCGGAACTCGCCCGAGCTGCTCTTCGACCTCATGGGCTACGGACGGGACCCGGCCAGCTTCGACCCCGGCCGCTGGGCCCACGGGGCGCACTCCTTCGGGCCGTCCCTCCGGCTGGTGGGTGAGGCGCTGGGGTTGCCGCTGGAGTCGATCGAGTCGACCGGCGAGGTGGCCGTGGCCACCAGGGACGTCCAGATAGCGGCCGGCACCGTCCCGTCCGGTACCGTGGCGGCGCAGCGGATGACCGTGTCCGGCCGACGCCACGGTGAGGTGCTGTTGTCCTTCGGCGCCACCTGGTACTGCACCACGGAGATCGACGCCGACTGGGATCTGCGCCAGGGAGGTTGGCGAGTGGTCGTCGACGGGGACTGCCCCTTGGACGTGGAGATCCGGCTGGCCATCCCGCTGGAGCGCATGGCGGAGACCACACCGGGGTACACCGCCCACCGGGCGGTCAATACCGTGCCCGTGGTGTGCGAGGCGCCTCCCGGCATCAGGACGTCGGTCGAGCTTCCCCAGGTGATCGCCAACCTGGGCACGGGGACTCGGTGACTGAGGCCGCGTCGGTGGCCCAGACGTGGTCCCGAGGTCACCGTTCGAGCTGACCAACGATCGCCGCGTTCATGCGCAGCTTCGTCCTGGCCAGAGCTTTGAGACCCGCCGAGGCGAGCTCCTCGGCCAACGAGCTCGCCGCCGCACGCGGATCCTCCTCGAGCCGGTCCAGATATCCGAAGGCGCATGCCTGTTCCGGCGACGTGATGGTGGCGAGCGCGGTCGCGGCGAGCAGGTGATTGGGGTTCAGCCGAAGTCGGGCCATGTCGACGGCGAACTGCGGGAGGGCGATACCGATGCGGGTCTCATTGAGACCGATCTGGTAGGTGCCCGGCCGCCCGATCCGGTAGTCGGCAGCCAACAGGAGGAGGGCCCCCGCGGCGAGGGCGTGACCGGTACAGGCGGCGAGAACGGGAATCGGTGCGGCGAACATCTCTTGGAAGAGCAAGATCCCCTGGCCGGTCAGGGACGAGACGAGATCGCGATCGCCGCTCCGCATGACCGTGAGATCGAATCCCGCCGAAAAGTATCCGTCCCGACCGGTCATGACCAGGGGCACGCCTGCATCCACCGCTGCTGCCAGGGCCGACCTCAGGCCGGCGATCACCTCGAAGCTCAAGGCGTTGGCCCGGCCGTCGTCGATGACAGCGAGGGATACGCCTCGGTCCTCTTCCCGTGTCACCGTCACTGGTCATGCCTCCCATGGGCCCGGGGCCCAGCACCATCCAGGTGGCCCTGGCGGCGGCCGGTGGTCAAGGTCCGCAACCCTCGGTGACCATCGAAGCGGCCGTCACCGCCGCCCCGACGAGTCGAGTGGTTCACGCCGGTGAGGCGGCCGGACGGTGCATCTCCCAGAATTCGTTCAGCCGCCCCTGGGTCTTCACCACCCAGATGATGCCGCCGACCAGGGGAAGGAAGACCCAGAAGCCGGTCAGGGCCGAAACGGGCTCCGCTTGGCCCGCACGGGCGTAGAGGCGCCCCACCTCTGAGGGCAGAAGGAAGGCGTTGACGATGCCCAGGAGAAACGCGAACAGGAGTCCGAAGCCGCCGCCGATACCTTCGCCCGAGTACGCCTTCAGTTCCTTGAACGACGAGTACTGCCAGTAGAGGGCGTAGATCCCGATGGTGATGATCGACAGGAGGATCACCGCCACCGGGCTCCGCACCGTCCCGGTCTTGTCTTCGGGCATCCTTCGCCTCCGTTCCGCCCGGACATCTGCCGGACCACAGGCGATTTGAGCACACGGCCACGATCGTTGCCGGGAACCCGCGGCCACCAGAAGCACGAGGGACAGAGTCGGGGATCCGATCAAGGTCATCTCGGCGTCGGGACCCACAGCTCCGCCACTCTCGGCTGACTCGGTCGGCCGACGTGTGTGGCCCATGGGGAGCGCCTCCCGCCGAAGGGCAGTGGACAACCCGACGGCGGCGGCGCTGCGACCCAGTTGGCGGTTGGTGCGCGCTGGGGATCACCGCACCAACCTTCGGACGTTCTACCAATCGGAAGGCAACCTCCACGTCAACGGTGGTTGAACACTTTGTGACAGCCACCCGCCCGGCGGACCGTTCGGTGGACCAATCCGTAGCGATTCTGTGCCGCCTGTCGGCTGTTCAGTCCGGCCGCTCGGCGATCTCGGCCCGGGACCAGCCACCGGACTTGAGGCCCAGTGACTGTGGCCGCTGCTCGGCCGGATCCGGGACGCCGGACACCTTGGATCGATCGGTTTCACGCCCGGTCGGGTCGGTCCACGGTGAGCCGACACCCGGTCCGGGCTCAAGAACCGGATCGTGGATGTCGACCTCTTCGGTGACGGTTGTCGCCCTTGTCCGGCCTGTGGGCTGCGGCGAAGGCATGGCGACCGGGACCACGACGAGGGAGAGACCACGGCATGACCGGCGATCCGGAGCATCCACACACCTCGGCCCGCGTGAGCAGCGGGGTGATCGCAGCCTGCTTCGCCGCCCTGGTCTTCCTCGGGGTCTCCGGGCCGGCCCTGGCCTCCACATCGCCCACTGGTTCGAAGTCGGCCGGCTCCTTGGTCGCCCAGGCTCGGGCCGCCATGATGGCGGCCGGATCGGTGAGGGCCAGCGGACAAGGCACCACGACCGTGCCCGGCTTGGGACCGGCCACGCTCTCGGAGACCGACTACACCGCTGGTTCCTCGGGGAGCCAGCTGGTCACCATGCGGTCGGCCAGCGCGGGACCGACTGCCTTGCCGTCGGCCATGACGCTCGATGTCGCCGGCAGCGTGTTCGTCAACGCCAACGCCCCCTTCTGGACCACTACCGTCGGCCTGGGCACGGTCCAGTCCACTCAGATCGCGGACCGGTGGGTCGAGGTCCCGAGGTCCAGTCCCGTCTACGCCCCCGCCGCCTCCGATCTCACGATGTCCAGCCTGACCCGGGACGTGTTCCACGCCCGGACGTACCACAAGGGAGGCCTCCGGACGATCGACGGGGTGCGGTCCGTGGCCATCACCTACACGAACACCGGCAACGATTCCGGCCCGGTCATCTGCTACCTGGCGGTGGGGTCGTCCCATCTTCCCGTCCAGGTCACCATCGGAGGATTGACCCTGCACCTCACCTCTTGGGGTAGGACCCAGACCCTGGCGGCGCCGTCGGGAGCCGTCCCGCTTCCCGACTCCACATCGCCCGGCCCCTCCGGGCTGCCCGTGGTGGCGTGAACCATCGGCGAGTCGGCAAGTGCAGTCGGCAACTCGAGCCTGGGCGTGGGACTCCGGTCGTCGCCCGGAGGTGGCGGGGACGGCCGGCGGGTGACCGGACGGCCGGCGGGTGACGGGACGGCGGGCGGGTGACGGGACGGCGGGATGTCCGGCTCAACCGGGAGAACGCGTGGCCCCGTCGGACGGTGGTGTCAGCTGCCACTCCATGACCTGGATGGAGTCGTCCGGATCGTCACCGACATTGGCCACGGTCCCTGCCGGACGCAACCCCATGTGGAGGTAGGCAGCCCGTGCGTCCGGGTTGGTGGTGCGGACCCCGAGGGAGAGGACCGTGGCCCCCTCCGACCGGGCCCAGTCGCTGACGGCACCGAGCAACTTCCGGGAGATCCCCCGGCCACGGTGGGCCGGCGCAACCCACATGCCGACCAGCTCGCGGCGTTCGGGGTCGTCGGACCAGCCGTCCACACCTCCGGCCACCCCAATGGCACCGCCGTCCTCGACGGCCGCGAACCACTGGCAACTGGTGGCCCGGTCACGCCAGGTCGACTCGTCGAACGCCGCCTCCCGGGCATAGGTCGAGGTGAAGGCCTCGGGCGACTGGCGGAGTGAGCGCAACCGGACGTCCCGGATCAGCCGCCAGTCCGGGGGGAGCAGGGCGCGGATCTCGACCATCGCCGCCGAGCGTACCTCTGCGGGCATCGAGGCCCGAGGGTCAGTCGACACCTTCGGTGTCGACGATGAGTACCGAGCAGGGTGCCGAATGGGCGATCGAGTTCGGGACGCTTCCCAGCACCCGACGAGTGCCCTTCATCCCTCGGTTGCCGACGACGATGAGGTCGGCGCCGACCTGCTCGGCCACCCTCACCACCCCATCGGCCGGTGCCCCGGTGACCGCCTCGACGGAGACGACGACGCCGCGCTCCTGTCCGATCTGGGCGAGCGTGGCCAAGAGGACGTCGGCGGGATGGACCGTGGTGGAGTGACGGAGGTCCGGCGGCAGGTCCTGGACGCGGACCGACTTCGGATCGAACGCGGTCACGATCACCAGTCGACCTCCCGACATCCTGGCGATGTCGGCCGCGGTGACGACGGCCTGGCGGGCGGTGTTGGAATCGTCCGAGCCGACGACGATGGTGGCGAACATGGGTCCTTCCGTTGGTAGGGGACTCGTCTCGTGGGGGACCGGTCGATCAGGGACCGGTCGACCGGAACGGGGACTGGGCCTTGGTGGTGTCGCGCCGACCTAGGGGCCTCGAGGCTCCCCGGACTCAGCCCCCGCTTCGCCTGCGGCGCATCAGCAGCTGTCGGACGCCCAGCCCGGCGGCCACGAGGAGCAGTCCGATGGCGGTGACCACCGGGGCGTAGGGCCCGCTCCCGGTGAACGCCAGCGCCGGGGCCGACGTCGAAGCGTCGGTTGCCGGCGAGGAGGGACCCGACGAGCTCGAGGCCGCCACCACCGGCGGCACCGTCGTGGTCGCCGAGCAGGGCGACGTCGTGGTCGTGGTGGATGTTTCGCCGGTCGTCGACGTGGTGTCGGCCGTCCCCGTCGTCGACGTGGTGCTCGGCGACGTCGTCGTGGTCGGGTCGCCCGTGGTGGCCGTCGTGGCCAGGATCTCCTGGGGTGTGGGCGACGTGGTCGTGGTCGAGGTGGTCGTCGTCGTGGTCGGACCGGTTGTGGACGAGGTGCTGGTACTGGGGGCCGGCGCGGTCGTCGTCGTGCTGGTCGAAGTGCCGGTGGTGCAGAGCGTGGTCGTGGTGGTCCCCGCTTGGTCCGGGGTCGTCGAGGGGGTGGCGGCCGTGGTCGACGTTGACGGGATTGTCGACGTGCCAGTGGCCGAAGTCGAGGTGGTGGTGTCGGCGGCGACGGCATCGGGAGCCGCCGCACAACACGGGCTGACGCCGGTGCCCGCTTCGGTACTGCCGGGCCCGGCGACGCTCGATATCGGACTCGCACCGGCTCCCGTGGTGAAGCCGACGGACAAGCTCGTGGCCATGGCGACGGTGCTCATGAGCGCCATGAGCACCCGTGCGCCCCCCACCGATCGGTGCCGCAGGGTTGTGCGGCGTACCGATCCACCTGACACCGATCCATGCGGTACCGGAGCACCGGCGTGGTGTGGCCATTCCCACAGTTGAAGATGTCGCAAGAGCGCGAAGCGTCGCATGAGCGCCGTCAGACTACGACCCGGCCGGTGATCGCAACGATACGGGACGCGTGAACATTCTGTGTCCTCGCCGCGGACGTGGTGGGGCCGTCGTTCCGACGGGTCCCTCACGCGAATTTCACTCTGCGATTACGTGCCGTTGGCAAGATTCCAAGCTTCCTCACGTACCGTGAGGACGTGACCCGACATGAGGCAAAGCCACGAAGGATCGGCGAGGCGCGATGGGATGTGGTCTGCCCGGGATGTCCCGGCCATGATGCACAGGTCGGTGCCGTGCCCGGCTGTCCGGATCTCACCTGTCGGGAGCAGGCTCAGCTGCTCGCCGACTTCCATGCGCAGATCTACAGCGAAGCGGGCGACCGGATCCTTCGCTGAATCCGGGCGTCCCGTCGGGGGTGAGCCGGACCAAGCCGACCTCCACTGGACATACGAACATACGTTCGCTACGGTCGTCGCCATGCGGTACGAGGTCGACATCACCATTCCCAGGTCGCTCGACGAACAGACGGAACGGTTCCTCGAGTCCGCCCGGCGTTCGGCCAACCGGTTGATCAGGTTCCGTGGGGGCCCTGAGTCCATCAGCCTGACCGTGGAGGTGGCCGGGATGTGTCGCGAGGACGCCATCCGCTCGGCGGCACGGGAGGTAGCCGGGATCTTCCCAGCCTGCGATAACGAGAAGTACGGCGAGCCCCGTCAGATCTAGCTCCCCGTCTCTGCGCGGGTGGCTGGAGCGGGGCCTCGAGGCGGGCGCCGTCCGGGGAGGGGGCACCCGTCGGCACCGCCCCGCGACCGTGGCGAGTGCCGGCGTTCCGAGGCTCCGAAGAACCGCTGGTTCGACCGGGGACTGGCCTATCGTTGCACCATGTCGGGACAGCAGTGTGGGCTCGGTGTCCACGCAGTGGAGGGGGCGCGAGCTGGCCGGCCCCTGATGTTCCAGGGGGGTTCGCCGTGATCACCCTCCTCCGACTGGTGACCAAAGCCGTCAAGTGGTCGGTCATCATTGCCGCCTACCTCGTGCTCGGCCTGGCCAAACTGGCCACCATCCTCGTGGTGCTGCTCTTCCTGTCCGCCCGCGCCGGAATCCGGCGACTGATCGACACCAAGGAACGCCGGGCGCTCGACGACGAGCCGGACGAGTACGACCTGGGCTACCCGTCCGGGGCGTCCTACGAAGGTCGTTCATCGCGCTCGTACCCGGGTGTGTCCCGGGACGCCTTCGACGCCCGCTGGCAGCGGGAGCGCGATCTCCGGGTGGCCGAACGACGGGCGAGGGAGACAGGCGCTGACGTCTGGGTGTCGGCTGGTCCGCCCGAGGTGGAGCACCGGACCTAGCCACCGGGGACCGGGCTCAGCTCCGGTCGACCGTCTCGGATCGCCGACCGGGCCCGGTGCGACCGCGGCGGCCACGAGGTGGTGGTGACCGATCAGTCCGAAAGCCGCGGTTTTGGGACCGCCATCGGATACGTTGCATCCAGCTGTTGTGTCAGCGAATCGACCTGTCGACCATGAGTCGCCGCACCGGTGGGCGGTCATCGACGAGGGAGTCAAGGTAATCGACCCATGAAACGGCTCTTCAAATTCCTGGGCATCGTGGCCATCGTCCTCACCATTCCCGTTGCCATCTACATCAGCACCAGCAAGGGAGTCGACTATGTCCACGGCTTCGGCAAGGCCTGTGCCATCTCCCACGACGGTTGGAACTTCCACAGCCAGTGCGGGGTACAGCTGCCCCCCAGCCCCTGATCGGGGGCCCGGGACCCCGATCCCATGCCGAACCGTCGCTCCAGGGCATAGGCTCCCTGTCGTAGGGAGCACCACTGGCGCACCCTGGGTGGCAATGGCAGTTTGACATGGGGATTGGGTCGGGCCGATGGGGCCCGCGCCATGGCCGTGTCCAGCATGCCGTTCGCCCCACCGGTGGCCACTGGGACGAGCGAACGAAGGGACCAACATGCAGACTGAAGCAGCGATCCTCTGGGAGATGGGTGGGGACTGGAAGGTCGAGACGATCGAGCTCGATCCGCCCAAGGCCGGTGAGGTGTTGGTCCGGATCGCCGCCTCAGGCATGTGCCACAGCGACGAGCACCTGCGGACCGGCGACCTGGGGGGCATCTACCCGATCATTGGCGGCCACGAGGGCGCCGGCGTGGTGGAGGAGGTGGGTCCGGGTGTCGAGGGACTCAGCCCCGGGGACCACGTCGTCTTCGGGTTCGTCCCGGCTTGCGGGCACTGCCCGTCCTGTGCCCGGGGCCACTCCAACCTGTGTGATGTGGGTGCCCTGCTCATGATGGGTTCACAGATCGACGGGACCCACCGCCACCATGCCGCCAACGGAGCCGATCTCGGGACCATGGTGTGCCTGGGGACCTTCGCCAAGCACACCGTGGTCAACCAGGCCTCCTGCGTCAAGATCCTCGACCACTACCCATTCGATCGGGCCTGCCTCGTCGGCTGTGGCGTGACCACCGGGTGGGGTTCCTCGGTGTACGCCGGCGAGGTGCGTCCCGGCGACGACGTGGTGGTCATCGGGATCGGTGGCATCGGGGCCTCAGCCATCCAGGGGGCCCGTCTGGCCGGAGCCGAACGCATCTTCGCCATCGACCCGGTGCCCTTCAAGCGGGAGATGGCGACCAAGTTCGGTGCCACCCACACCGCCGAATCCATTGACGAGGCCCTCGGCCTGGTCAACGAGGTGACCTGGGGCAAGAACGCCGACAAGGTCATCTGCACCATGGGAGTGGGCGATGGCCGGCTCATGGAGACCATCATGCAGCTGACGGCGAAGGGCGGCCGGGTCGTCGTCACCAACATCCACCCGATGGCAGAGACCGACGTCACCTTGGCGCTCACCTGGCTGACCCTCCTGGAGAAGCAGATCGTGGGCACGATCTTCGGGTCCGCCAACATCCGCTACGACATCCCCCACCTACTTCGGCTCTACGACCAGGGTCAGCTGGACCTCGACGGCATGGTCACCCAGACCTACAAGCTCGAAGACGTCAACCTGGGCTACGCCGACATGCTGGCCGGCAAGAACATCCGGGGCGTGCTCCAGTACGAGTAGGTCCGCGCCTCGGGTATCGGCCCGGCGGGTCGGGGCCCTGGGCTCCTCGGGCCGGCTCGGAATGAACTCTTGGTTACGGACGACACCGTGGGGTAACCCGGCGTGAAGAATGTCCAGTTCAGGGGGGCGGGCCGGTTCACCGGCGGCTCAGCGGCCCGAAGCATCCCCCGCCGGGGCGGCTCAAGAGTGAAATGATTCCGGTATGCCCTTCACGAACATCGGTTCGACGCCAGGTGGGCTCCGACCCAGAGGGCACGCCGGCTCTGACCGCTGGGTCACGGGTGGTGCGATTGTCACCACCATGGGTGAGTCATTCCTGGTAGATTGCCGTGCGGGGCAGTTCATGAGTCATACGTCTGTACCCAAGGAGCGGTAGTGAAACGATTGATCATTGCGTCGGTCATCGCCGTGACCGTCGTGGCGGCGGCGGCAGCCGGAACGGCATGGGGTGCGTCTGGCCCCTCCTCGGCAATCATCACCTTCGACGACGTGGCCCAGCAGGTCACACTGCAGATCCCGGATCCACCCTGCGATGTGACCGAGCCCAATTGCGTGTGGAAGTTCTTCCTCAACGAACCCAAGGAGTCGGTGGACGTGGCCACCATCTTCGGAACCTCGGGCACCCTCACGCTGCCCTATCCGGCCAACTTCTGCGGCATCATCCAGGCCGATGCCTATGTCGGCCCGTCGATGAACGGCCCGTGGGTGCCCAAGCGGGGATGGCAGCACCAGATCCCCCCACCGGGGCATGTGCGCCGCCCTCGTTCCCATCCACCACGGACACTGCGCCCGCCTCCACCACCACCACCACGGACGGAGGACCCCCACCGGCAGCCGCCTCGCAGCCACCGGTGGCGCCCACCGTGGCCGCGGCCAGCGTGACGCCCACCACCGTCACGACGACGACGGTGCCGTCGAAGACCGATGCCGCGGTGACAACCCTGCCCTTCACCGGCACCGACATCACCCCCTTGGCCCTTCTGGGCCTCACCCTGGTGACCCTGGGCCTGTGCCTACTGGTCCGCCGGCGTAGCCGCACCGTCTGAACACCCTCGGGTCCGGGCCCGCCTCGGTGCCCGCGAGCCCGGTAGTGCCGGTCGTGGAACCGCGACCCGAGCGGGGCTAGTCGCGACCCCAGCGGGGCTGGTCCGGAGCGGCCTCGTCGGCCAGCTGCCGGCGGAGCACGGTCTTCTTGATCTTCCCCGACGGCGTGCGCGGGAAGTCGTCGACGAATCGCACCTGTTCCGGCCACTTCTGGCGGGCCAGGCCGGCGTGGCGCATGGTCTCCTGCACGGCGCCGAGATCGGGCCGACCATGACCAGGGAGCATCCGCAAGTAGGCGCAGACCTGCTCGCCCAGGCGTTGGTCGGGAGCCGCCACCACCGCGGTCTCGGCGACGCCGTCCATCGTGGCCAGGACCTCCTCCACCTCCGCGGCGCTGACGTTCTCGCCACCCCGGATGATCACATCCTTCTTCCGGTCGGTGATCGAGAGGTAGCCCTGGTCGTTGAGGACCCCGATGTCCTCAGTGCGGTACCAACCTTCGGCATCGAAGTAGGCGTCGGTGAGGGCCGGGTCGGTATAGCCCACGCAGCAGTCGGGGCCCCGTGACCAGATCTCGCCGGGGACTCCCGGACCGACCGGCGTACCGTGGTCGTCGACGAGCCTGATCTCCACCCCGGCCATCGGCCGGCCGTCGGTGGACAATCGGAGATCCTCGGGCTCGTCGTGGCGGGCGCCGGTGATCGAGGGGTGCTCGGTCGAGCCGTACATCCGCACGATCGAGATCCCCTGAGCGGCGGCGCGCTCGGCGACGACGGTGGGCACCGCCGATCCGCCGAGCCCGACCGACGACATCAGGCCCAGGTGCTCCTCGGTCCGATCGGGGTGGTCGAGGAGGCTGGTGAGGAAGAAGGTCGCACCGGACCCGCAGGTGAGCTGGTACTGGGACATGAGGGCGAGGATCCGGGCCGGATTCCATACGTCGATGAGGTTGACCGGATCGCCCCGGAGCACCGGGATCAGGACGCCCCCGAGCATGCCGATGGCATGGCCTACGGGCGCCCCCACCAGTGAGGGACGACCACCGCTGGCATCCATGTCCCCCAGCTGGCGCACCTCCGAACCGATGGTCCGATGCGAGTGGATGACACCTTTGGGGTCGGCGGTGGTGCCGGAGGTGTACGCGATGATGGCCGGCGAGGAGGGGTCGACGTTCGTCGGGCCCCCCAGTCGCTCGGCGCCGGATTCGAGCTCGTCGAAGGGAACGGTTCCAGACGGGAGAGGTCGATCGGTGTGGCCCACCACGGCCACGGTGCGGAGTCGGTCGGCGGCCTCTCTCACCGGCCCGAGGGCGGCGAGGTAGTCGGTGCGGCCGAACGACGCCGCCGTGACGAACGTCTCGACCCCGGTCCGCCGCAGGATGTAGGCCACCTCCTTGGGCCCGTAGAAGTGGACGATGGGTACGACGACGGCACCCAGGAAGGCGGTGGCGTAGAAGGTCACCGCAGCTTCCACCCAGTTGGGTAGTTGGAACGCCACCGGATCCCCGGGGCCCACGCCCCGCTGGCGGAGGGCGGCGGCCACCGTCAGGGCGCGCCGATGGAGGTCCGCAAAGGTGCCCTCCCAGGGACGCACGTCGGAATGGAATCGGGCCACCTGGTCGGGACGGGAGGCCAGCGCCCGGTGAAGGTGCTCCCCGATGGTGAGGTCGTCCCAGTAACCCGCCTCCAGCCATTGTTGCTCGAGTTCCGGCGCCACCGGGCGGAGCGGCCATCGGACGGTGGTGGAGCGGTCGGCCACGCTCACGCCCAGGGCGCCCGGGTCGGGGACGCCTCGAACACGTTGAATTGGCTGGACAGAACGTCCACCGGTGATGGAGGCGGCGGGGACGCCCTCAAGCCGGCCAGATGGGCTTCGAGATCGTCCATCGAGTCCCAGAGCTCGATGAGCCTGACCCGGCCGGGGCGGGCACCGTCGGCCGAGTAGGCGTACTCGCGGCACCCGGTCTCGTCCAGGGTCCGCGACGCCTGGGGTCCCTTTGACTCCAGGAAGGCCCGGCGATCCCCCTCGGCGACATCGAAGATTCCGGTCACGACGATCACGACGCTTCCCTCCGATCCAGTTGAGCTCCCCGACTCTGGGTGGTACAAACCTGCATACCACGGATGAGTCGTGGCTCGGAAGCCAAGGAGGAGCCCAGCGTGGAGCAGTCGGCGTTCGTTGACCGACCCGACTACCGGGTCGACATCCTGGCCCGACGCAACCGGGTCACCGCCTCGGTCGACGGCCTGGTGGTCGCCGACAGCGACCGATGCCTGCTGGTGGACGAGCAGGATCACGGACTGGTCTTCTACTTCCCGGCACCCGACGTCCGACTCGACTTGTTCGTCCCCGACGACCGGACCACCGTCTGCCCGTTCAAGGGTGTGGCCACCTACCGCCGCCTGCCCCGGGATGCCGGGGACGTCCTGGCCTGGTCGTACGAGCACCCCTACGCCCAGGTAGCCCGCCTGGCCGGGTATGTGGCGTTCTTCCAGGACCTGGTGGACCTCCGGGTCGGCGTGGCCACGCCGGCCGTGTCGGGTCGATGACGCCCGGACCGGTCCCCTCCACGCTGGCGAACATGCTGGCGGTGTTCGACGTCGAACCGGCGGGAGAGCACCGGTACCGCGGCATCAGCGACGGAGGTTCGCGGCGGATCGTCGACGGAAGCCAACTGCTGGCCCAGGCCGTCGTGGCCGGGTCGAAGTCGTATCCCCGTCACTCCGTCCGCACCGCCCACGCCGTATTCGTGAAGGCGGTCGACGCCGACCGGCCCCTCACCTTCGAGACCGACGGGCTACACGAGGGTCGCACGTTCGCCAGTGCCGTGGTCAGCGTGGTGCAGGGTGGACGCCGATGTGCCTCGGTGACCCTCCTCTGCGACGTGGAGCACGAGGACGTCATCAGCCATCACCAGCCGATGCCGGCGGTGGGCCCGCCCGAGGAGGCGATCCCAGTGGCCATGCCCATGGTGGGGCGCGAGCTGCGACTGGTCGGCCTGGCCGACCCCGACGACCCCGACGAGGTCGGCCCCCCGACGATCGATGCCTGGCTCCGCTACGACCCGGTGCCCACCCGGGCCGACTTGGCCAAGGCCCTCGTGGCCCACTTCACCGGTCACCTGTCCATCTCCACCACCATGCGGAGCCACGAGGGGATCGGCACGGCGATGGCCCACCACTCCGTGTCCACCGGGGTGATGGCCATCTCGGTCACCTTCCATGAGCCGGTCCGGTGGGACGGCTGGCTGCTCTACCACCACGAGAGCACCCAGGTCGGGCGGGGCATGTCGTACGTGAGGGGTCAGGTCTTCACCGAGGAGGGTGGGCTGATCGCCTCGTTCAGCCAGGACGGCATGATCCGGCCGTTCGCCGCCGATCCGGCCACGCTGACCCGGCCGGTGTCGGAGCGTCTGTAGGGAGATCCGGAGCGAGGATCCCGTCGCCGGTCGCTCGTGGGAGAGGCGTCCGCTCCGGGCCCCGGTAGAGTCGGCTGACCGCGGAGCCCACCACCCGTGTCGACCGAAACTCGGAGGACGGTGACCAGTCGATGGCCAGTGTGTACACCACAGCGGACGGGATGGCCCGGATCTCGCTGGACGACGGCAAGGTCAATGCGCTGAGCTCGGCGGCCATCGCCGAGATCCAGGAGCACCTGGATCGGGCGGACCAGGACGGGGCTGCCGCCGTCGTGATCGACGGGCGGCCCGGAGTCCTGTCGGCCGGATTCGACTTGTCCGAGGTCAGGAGCAGCGCCGAGGCCAGGGAGGGGCTCCGACTCCGGCTGATCGATCTGGCGCTGCGGTTGTTCGAGTTGGAGCGTCCGGTGGTGGTGGCCTGCTCCGGGCACGCCATGGCGGCCGGGGCCGCACTGTTGTTGGCCGCCGATCGCCGTTTGGGAGTCGACGGCCCCTATAAGTTGGGATTCAACGAAGCCAGCATGGGGGTGGCCATCTCGGCGGCAACCGTCGAGATGGCCCGGTACCGGATGCCGATGCCCTACTTCGAGTCGATCGTGAGCGGGACCACCTTCTCTCCGGTCCAGGCGGTGGCCGCCGGGCTCCTGGACCGGGTGGTGGCGGACGGTGACCTGGTCCCCGAGTCCCTGGAGGCCGCACGGGTCCTGGCCGCCGTTCCTCCCCCGGCGTTCGCCGAGATGAAACGCCACGCCCGCGGCCAGGTCGCGGACCGGGTGCGGGTCGAGCGCTCCCGACTGGCGGGGTCCTGAAGGACGGTGTCAGGAGTCGACGGTAGGTGTGCCGAGCCGCACGGGAGGCTCGACCCGCCACTGCTCCATCACCCGCATGCAGGCCACGCCGTCGGCGAACGACGGTGCCACCTGGTCTCCGTTGGTGACCGCATCGCGCACCCGGCCGGCCCAAGTCACCATGGCCTGGTTGTGGGAGTCGCCCTCGGGTCGTTCGAAGGTGAACTCCTGGGGCGCTTCCCCCGTCCTTCGGAGAACGACCCGCACGTCAGCCGACACTTTCCAGGGCACCCTCGGAGCCGGTGATCACGATCCGGGCCGGCGTGGTCGTCCCGGCTGCGAACGACGAGTCGACGGCGGCAGTCGCTCCGGACGCCAGCTGGATCCACCCGGTGAACGCATCCTCGGCATCGCATTGGACCATGGCGCCGTGGCTGTCGGGTCGTTCCCCGATGGTGATCCACGTGGCCGCGCCGGCTCCGACGACTTCGCCCATCAGCCAGCGGATCAAGTCAATGGCGTGTGACCCGAAGGCCCCGATCCACCCTCCACCCTGGGAGCGATCGAAGAGCCAGCCGGCGCCGCGGAGCGGCCGGCGCGAACCCGAGGTGAACGCGGTGTAGGCCAGGTGCTCCGGACGCCCGACGGAGCCCGAGACCAACAGCTCGTGCATGGTCAGACGGGCCGGCTGGTGCCGGAACTCGAAGTTGACCAGATTGACCACACCGGCTGCTTGGGCCTGCGCGGCCATGGCCTCGGCGTCGTCGACCGATCGCCCGAACGGCTTGTCGCAGAGGACCGCCCGCCCGGCTTCCAGGGCCATGGACACGTGAAGCCGGTGGAGGAAGGGAGGGGAGTGGACGGAGATCAGGTCCACCTCTGATCGGCACAGCCTCCGCACGGCGTCGGCGTCCCTTGCCGTGACCACGTCTGTCACCTGGCATCCGTTGGCCTCGAAGGCCCCGGAGACCACCCGGGCGCCGAAGCCGGTACCGATCACCCCGACCCGCACGGGTCCCTCCTGGTCCCACGTCCGGAGGAGGGGACAGGACGCGGTTCTCCCGCGCCCGGTGTGCGCCTCACCGGGTCGTCCCTCACCTCGTGGAGCTCGACCGCGTTGCCGGACGGATCGTTGACGAAGGTCTGCCGGTTGGTCCCGGAGTCCACCGGATCGGCGATGTCCACGCCCTTGGCCCGCAGCTCGGCCACCGCGGCGTCCAGGTCGCCGACCCGGATGGCGAAGTGCTGGCCCAGATTGCGGGGCACCGGAGCTTCCAGCAGGTGCACCTGCTGTCCGCCGAGGTCGATCCACGCGCCGCCGATGCCGAAGTCGGGTCGGTCCGATCGGAGCGACCCTCCGAGGACGCCGGTGTAGAAGTCGACCGATTGAGTCACGTCGGACACGTTGATGGCCACATGGTGGATGGCGAGCGGTTCCATGGTGGCAGTCTGGTCCCAACCCGACCGGGCTGCAACGAGCTCGATGGATCAGCCACCGGCCAACTCCTGGTCCAGCGTCAGGATCCCCCGGACGTTGAGCCCGCTCTTCATATCGTCGTACCCGTCGTTGACCCCTTCGAGCGGATACGAGCGGGTGATCAGGGCGTCCAGGTCGAACTGGCCCTTGGCGTCGAGCTCCAGCAGCTGGGGGATATCGGCCCGGGGATTGGCCGATCCGAACAACGAGCCCACCACCTGTTTCTCCATGGCGGTCAGATTGCCGAGATTCATCGACGCCTGGTTCTCGGCGCGGGGGTGGATGTTGGTGACCACCACCCTGCCGAGCTTGGCGGTGAGCCCGAGGGCCTGGTCCATCACGTCCCCCCGGCCGACGCCCATGGCCATGATCACCTTCCGGGCCATGCGACCGCGGGTCAGCTCCGCGATCGGGGCGTGGGCGTCCTCCATGGTGGCGAACGTGGCGTCGGCCCCGAACCCGATGGCCCGTTCCCGCTTGTAGGCCACCGGGTCGATGGCCACGATGGTCTCGGCCCCGGCCAGCCGGGCGCCCTGGACTGCCGCGGCACCGATGCCGCCCACGCCGACCACCACCACCGTGTCGCCGGGCCGGACGTCCGCGGCGTAGACCGCCGACCCCCAGCCAGTCACCGCCCCGCACCCCACCAGGCAGGCGGTGCGCAGGGAGTGGGCCGGGTCGATCCTGACGCAACTGGCCTCGTTGACCACGGTGTGGTTGGCGAACACACCGACCAGGCACATGACCTGGAGGTCAGCATCACCGACATGGTGCCGCGACGTCCCGTCGGCCTGTCGGCCCCGGCCGATCAACACTCCGAGGTCACAGAGGTTCTGGTGACCGGTGGAGCAGGGTGGGCAACGTCCGCACGACGGAAGGAAGGCCAGGACGACATGATCGCCGGGGGCCAGGGTGTTCACCCCCGGGCCCACCTCCTCCACCACACCGGCTCCCTCGTGCCCGCCGACCATGGGTAACGGCATGGGTGAGTCGCCGGTCACGATGTGGTCGTCGGAGTGGCACAGACCGGCTGCCGCCAGTCGGACCAGCACTTCACCGGCCCGGGGAGGATCCAGGTCGATCTCTTGGACCCTCCACGCCTGGCCCACGCCCCAACAGATAGCTGCCTGTGTCTTCGTGCGATCACCCCCTGGAGGACCGCGCCACAGGTGGCGGCCGGAGGCCCGATGCTAGATCTGAACCGTACCGCGACGGGTACGCAGGGTGGCTATCAGGACGGGGGACCTGATTTGATGGTAGAAGTTTGAGAGCGTGCATGGCCCTGGGGAGGGGTCAGCGGGGGCCTTCTTCCACCCGGTGTCGCGCAGTTCAGGGGGAACGATGACCGATCCACGAGTGAGCAGAAGGCAGGTTCTGGCCGGGGGAATCGGCGGTGCTGCGGCCGTCGGGCTCGCAGCCTTGGGTGGCCTGCAGTCGTCTGGAGCCGACACCGTGCGCCGGGCCTCGAAGGTGCAGGCGGCTGGAACCGACCTCGGAGCGGTCGAACACGTGGTCTTCCTCATGATGGAGAACCGCTCCTTCGACCACTTCTTCGGGACCATGAGCGGGGTGCGCGGCTTCGACGATCACCCCGTCGGAAACAATGGAGTCTTCGCCCAGTCATGGCCAGGGGGAGCGTCACCGACGCTGCTGCCGTACCGACTGAACATCAACAACTCCCAGTCCGAGTGCACGACCGACCTGACCCACAGTTGGCTGCCCCAACATCAGTGCTGGAACGGCGGGGCCATGGACAGCTTCGTGTCCACCCACGTCTCCCCTTCGAATGAGGGTCCAACCGTCGGCCCGTTGACCATGGGCTATTACCGGAAGGGTGACATCCCCTTCATGTACGACCTGGCCAACAAGTTCACCATCTGCGACAACTACCACTGCTCGGTGATGGGCCCGACCCACCCCAATCGCCTCTTCCACCTGTCGGGGACCAACGATCCCGACGGGGTGGCCGGCGGCCCCGTCCTGGTCACCAACTCCAGCGCCTCCGAGAAATTCACCGCGTCATGGGAGACCATGCCCGAGGTCCTCGATGCGGCCAGCGTGTCGTGGCGGGTCTACAACCCCTACGGGAGCAACTACGACGTCTCCAGCAACAGCTCCATGTTGCTGAACGACAACGTGCTCCAGTACTTCTCCCAGTACGAGAACCCGGCCAGCTCGCTCTATCAGAAGGCCTTCACCTTCTATGGTCCCAATGTGGCCGGCGGGCTGGGCAACCCGAACGGCCCCGACAACTTCGCTCAGGATGTGACAGCCGGCCAGCTGCCGTCGGTGTCCTGGATCATCCCGCCCATCGGCTACGACCAGCACCCTCCGGCCCCTCCGCAGCTGGGCGAGTGGTACATCCAGCAGGTCCTCAACACGCTGGTGTCCAATCCAGCCGTGTGGTCCAAGACGGTGCTGTTCATCAGTTGGGACGAGAACGACGGCTTCTTCGACCACGTGGCACCGCCGGTAGCCCCCCCGGGGACCGCCGGTGAGTACGTCACCGTCAGCCCCCTGCCGGCGGACGCCAACGGGGTGGCCGGTCCGATCGGGCTGGGCTTCCGGGTCCCGATGCTGGTCGTCTCGCCGTTCAGTGTCGGCGGATGGGTCAACCACGACACCTTCGACCACACCTCCCAGCTCCGGTTCCTCGAGGCACGGTTCGGAGTGACGGCGCCGAACATCTCGGCCTGGAGGCGGGGGGTGACCGACGACCTCACCGGCACCCTGCCCACGCTCGGCAGCCCGGTCACCAGGGCCCAGCGCCTTCCGGTGGTGTCCCCGTCGACTACCACGCCGCCGATCAGCAACGAGTGCACTCCGAGCAACCTGTTCGAGGTCGGTGGCACCACCGGACCGGCCATCCCGAAGCACCAGAAGATGCCCACCCAGAACGCAGGATCGCGTCAGTCCACACCGAGCTGAGAAGGCCAGGTCCACGCGCTTCTCTGCCCGTAGCCCGACCCGAAGCCGGCCAACGGTGCGTGCCCAGACACTGATCGCCAGTCTGGTGGCCGTGGTGTTCGTCGGATTGGCCGCGGGGATCCCGCGGGTGGCCGCAGCCGATCCGGCCCCCTCGACGCTGGCGCCGATGGGCGGGGCGTACACCTTCACTCTGACCTTCGATGGTCTACGCCGCGACTACCGGCTCCACGTGCCTCCGGCCGCCGCCTCCGGCCGCCCCCTGCCCCTGGTCCTCAACCTGCACGGTGCCACCCAGAACGGGCTGTTG
This sequence comes from uncultured Acidimicrobiaceae bacterium, assembly GCA_963833585.1. Lineage (GTDB taxonomy): Bacteria > Actinomycetota > Acidimicrobiia > Acidimicrobiales > RAAP-2 > Bog-756. The sequence goes on from CAWHYF010000001.1 coordinate 220,783, forward strand.
GAGGAGCTCCAGTCGGGGATGGACAGCTCGGCCGACCGCGACGGCTATCTGGTGGCCTATCCCGACGGCACCCGTATCTCCAAGATTCTGACCCCTGATCCGGTGGCCAAGCAGGCCCAGTACGGCTGGAACGCCGGCCAGTGCTGCGGACTGCCCGTCACCCGTCACATCAACGACGTCGGGTTCCTCGAACGGGTCATTGCCGACATCGCCCAACGGACCCCGACCGACCTACGTCGGGTCTACATGACCGGAATCTCCAACGGCGGCATGATGGCCTACGCCATGGCGTCGGAGGCCTCCGGTCACGTGGCGGCCATCTCCTCGGTCTCCGGCCAGGTCGAATTGCCCACCATCCACCCGACCCGGCCGGTGCCCACGCTCGAATTCCACAGCCTCGACGATCCCATCGCCAAGTGGTCCGGGGTCCCCAACCCGAATCCCAAACTCCGACTGTCGGTGATGGAGGGGATCCGGCAGTGGGTGGTGGCCGACGGCTGCAGCCCCCACCCGGTGACCGGGCCCAGCATCGTCGGCGCCGCCGGATCCATCTCGGCGGGCGAGACGGCCACGCCGGTGACCTACCAGCACTGCCGGTCCGCCGTCCGAGGTGGCCCTGTGGCGGTTCACCGGTTCCGGGCACGTGTGGCCGGGGAGCGTCCTCAACACCGGCCCCAAGAGCACCTGGATCCTCGGTGGCGTGGGGCGGGGGATCGTCCTGGTCGACGCCAACGAGGCGATGTGGCAGTTCTTTCAGCGGTACTCGCTGCCCCAGCCGTCCGCCTGAGGGCCCGCACCCGGGGCTGGCCACCCCGGTAGGGTCGAGCCCATGAAGATGCGCACGCTGGGGAGAACCGGCATCAAAGTCAGCCAACTCTGCCTGGGGGCCATGATGTTCGGCTCCTGGGGCAACCCCGATCATGAGGACTCGGTCCGCATCATCCGGCGGGCCCTCGATGCCGGCATCAATTTCATCGACACCGCCGATGTCTACTCGGCGGGAGAGTCCGAGATCATCGTGGGCGAGGCCCTGGCCGCCGTGGAGCGATCCGGAGTGGTGCTGGCCACCAAGGTCCACGCACCGATGGGGGACGATCCGAACCAACAGGGCAACTCCCGCCGCTGGATCATCGCCGAGTGCGAGAACAGCCTGCGCCGGTTGGGTACCGACTACATCGATCTGTACCAGATCCACCGGCCGGACGAGACGGTCGACGTCGACGAGACCCTGGGGGCCCTGAGCGATCTGGTCCACGCCGGCAAGATCCGGTCGTTCGGCAGTTCCACCTTCCCTGCCGAGCGGATCGTCGAGGCCCAGTGGGTGGCCGAACGCCGAGGCCGGGAGCGCTTCCGCACCGAGCAGCCCCCGTACTCCATCCTGGTGAGGGGCATCGAGGCCGACGTGTTGCCGGTGGCCCAGGCCTACGGCATGGGGGTCATCCCATGGAGCCCGCTGGCCGGGGGATGGCTGTCGGGCCGGTTCGGGGCGGGCCAGGACAACACGAGCCGCCGGGCGGAGCGGGTGCCCGGTCGGTACGACCTCAGCCTCCCCGACAACCAGCGCAAGCTGGAGATCGTCACCGAGTTGGCCGCGGTGGCAGAGGGGGCCGGAGTCACCATGGTGGAGATGGCCTTGGCCTTCGTCCTGGAGCACCCGGCGGTGAGTGCGGCCATCATCGGGCCCCGCACCATGGAACAGCTCGAGACCCAGCTGTCGGCACCCGAGGTGCGACTGGAGGCTTCGGTGCTCGACCGGATCGACCAGATCGTTCCGCCGGGGAGCAACATCAACCGCGAGGATGCCGGATGGACACCCCCGGCGCTGGTCGACCCGCGGCTCCGCCGGCGGCATCACCGGTAGACCGGGGGACCACGACCGCTCTCGAACCAACCGGCTGCCGGTCAGGCCGCGCCCTGTGGTGCCGGTTCCGTGCTCGGGGCGGCCCGGGCCGGAACCTTGGTGGTCACTCGGCGGACCATGGTGCTGGCGGCGTCAGCGTCCCTGATCGTCAGGGCCACCCCCGCCGCCACCAACGCGATGCCCGCCGCGGTGAGGAAGGCGGCGTGGTACGCAGCCAGGTTGGGCACGGTGCGCCCGGCTACCTGATGGGTCGTTCCCACCGCGGCGAGCACCGTCGCCAGTACCGCCACACCGAGGGCGCTGCCCAGCTGGCGCCCGCTGTTGAACAGCGACGACGCCGAGCCGGTGTCGGGGAGGGAGATGGTGGCGAAGGCGGCGGCCTGGCTGGACACGAACACCTGGGACATGGTCAGACCCAGGGTGAACATGAGGACCCGCATCCACCAGAGGTCGGTGTCGAAGCCCACCTGGGTCATCAGGCTCATGACCAACGCCACCCCGACCAGTCCGCAGGCCACCAGCCGGCGGGGACCGAACCGGGGGTAGAACAGTCGGCTGGCCGCCTGGGCCCCGACCATCACACCGATCGCCTCGGGGAAGGTGTTCAGCCCGGACTGGAGGGCCGACAGTCCCAGCCCGATCTGGAAGAACAGGGGGGCCACGAACAGGACGCCGAGGAACGCCGCCATCCCCACCATGAGGACCAGGCTGGTCGACCGGAACAGCCGGTTCCCGAACAGGCGGAGCTTGAGGATGGGCTTGGGTGTCCGCAGCTCCACCCAGACCATGGCCCCGAGCAGGACCACACCGAGCGCGATGGCGCCCAGAATCATCGGCGTTCCCCACCCCCGGTCAGGCCCCTCACTGATGCCGAACATGACCAGTGCGAAGCCGACCCCCGACAGCAGGAATCCGGGGAGGTCGAAGGTGCCCGGATGGGGCTCGCGGTGCTCCCCCAGGAACAGCAGCCCGAAGAGGATGGCCACGATCCCGAAAGGGAGGTTGACGAAGAAGACCCAGCGCCATGAGATCTCGGTTACCAGGAGTCCACCGAGCACCGGCCCGAGCGCGGGGGCAAGTGCTGTCGGGACCACCAGGATGCTCGATGCCCGTACCCGTTCGGCAGGAGGAAATGCCCTGAACAGCATGGCCATGCCCACCGGGATCATCATCCCGCCCCCGACGCCTTGGAGGACCCGGAACAGGACCAGCTGGGAGAGACTGTCGGCCAGGCCGCACAGGACCGAGGCACCGGTGAAGATGCCCACCGCCAGGAGCAGGATCCGCTTGGATCCGAAGCGGTCACCCAACCACCCGGCGGCGGGGATGAACACAGCCAGACTGACCAGGTACCCGACGGCCACCGAGTCGAGAGCGGCCGTGGACTCGTGGAACTGGTGGCCGATGGCCGGCAGCGCCACGTTGACGATGGTCACGTCCATGATGCTCATGAACATGGCCGCCACATAGACCACGCTCACACTTATCTTCGGATTCATCGGGAAGCGGGTCATGTCGGGCTCCCCGACGACTCTAAGGCCCCACCGGGTGTGGCGAGTCGGCCTGCCGCCGGGTCGGCGATCCATCGACGCTCGGCCGCCCATCGCGCCGGGCCATCGGCTGCCGTCCCTTCCGAATAATATGACTGGACCGATCGGGTTTACAGACTTATGGTGGGGGATTCGGCACCGCCCGACCCATCCCGCCGCGGGGCCGGTCGGCAAGCCCAGGCGGGCAGCGAGGCCGGGGCGCCGTGAAACCGGGGCGCCGTGAAACCGGAGCACAGTGACGGAGCGCAGTGAGGCCGGAGCACAGTGACGGAGCGCCGTGAGAGGAGCCCGTCGGTGAACAGCAACCTCCACCGGTTCCCGCCGCTGGCCGCCGGCCGCAGGCATGAGGCCCGCGTCGGCCCGGCCCGCGTCCGGCGTAGTGGCCCGGCCAGTCGGGACGCTCGGACATGACCGAGCGACCGCCGTGGCCGGTGGTGGCGGTGAGTGGCGGTGACGCCGCCACGTCCAAGACCAGGGCCGTGGCGAGCGCGGCACTCGAACTCGGGGGCGGGGGCCGGCTCATCGATCTCTCTGACCTGCCCGCCGACGCCCTTCTCGGGCGCCGTTCCGACGGGGAGCTGGACGCCGCGGTGGCGACCGCCGCGGCCGCTCCGGTGTTGGTGCTGGCCACGCCGATCTACCGGGCCACCTACAGCGGGTCGATCAAGGCCTTCCTCGACCGGTTTGCTCCTGACGCCCTGAGCCGGACGGCAGTGGTGTGGGTGGGCACTGCCGCATCACCCGGACACTTCCTGGCGCTCGATACCGGGGGGAGAGCCGTGGTGGCCAGTCTCAAGGGCTGGACCGTGCCCACCGTGGTCTACGCCACCGCCGCCGAGTTCTCGGAGGGCCGACCGACCGAGTCGGTGCTGGAGTCGTTGGCGGCAGCGCTGGACGAGGCCCGGACCCTCTCCGCCGCTCTTCGGGCGTGATCCGGCGCAGCCGGGACCCAAACCCGGGGGCCGCGGGCCGGGGCCGTGCCCCGGGGCCGTGGCCCGGGACCATAGGCCGGGGATGGTCGCGCCCTCGTCGTGCACCGGAGCACCGGTCTATCCCGACAGGAAGCTGAGCTGCACCCGCCGCACCGGGTTGTCGCCGTTGCTGTCCACCAGCACCACACTCTGCCAGATACCGAGCTGAGGACGTCCGTCGAGTACCGGGATGGAGAGCGAAGGACTCACGAGGGCCGGCAGGATGTGGTCGGCCCCGTGGCCGGTGGCGCCATGACGGTGTCCGTACCGGTCGTCCCGTGGCAGCAGCCGCTGCAGGGTCGCTTCGAGATCCTCTTCGGACCCGGACCCCACCTCCATCAGGGCAAGCCCGGCGGTGGCGTGGGGGGCGAACACGTTGACCATCCCGTCTCCCCGTCCGGCGCAGAACTGTTGGACCGGCCCGGTCAGGTCGACCACCGTCCGCCCTGACGTGTCCACGGTGAGCAGTGACGAGTCCATGGCCCATCTTCGCGCCGCCGCTCGCCCCGGTGGTCGGCGACGGGCGGGCGACGCCCCGATCCGTCACGTCGGTGGCGCCGGCCCCGGGGGGGTCAGCGGGAGGGGGACCCCACCGGGTTGGCGCGGCGCGTCCCATCCAGCCAGGCAATCAGCTCGTCGGCCGGCATCGGGCGTGCGATCAGATAGCCCTGGGCCACATCGCACCCGGTGGCGGCGAGGGCGCCGAGGACGGTGTCGTCCTCTACCCCTTCCCCCACCACGTGGAAGCCGAGGTTGTGCCCGAGTTCCACGATCGAGCGGACGATGGCGGCATGGGCCTTGTTCTCCAACATGTCGGCGATGAAGCTGCGGTCGACCTTGAGCTCGCCGATCGGCAGGGTGGACAGATAACCGAGTGATGTCTGGCCGGTACCGAAGTCGTCGATGCTGATCGACACCCCGGCGGCCCGCAGTTTCTCCAGGGCCGACGCGGCGCGGGCGGGATCGGTCATCAGCGCGGTCTCAGTGATCTCGACGCAAAGGCGGCGCGGGGGGATACCGCTCTCCTGCAGTGCCGCGACCACCTGCTCGGCGAATCCGGTCCTGGCCAGGTTGCGGGCCGAGACGTTGACGGCCATCGTGGCTTCGACGTCACCGGCGCCGAACCGTGCCGCATCGGCGAGGGCTGATCGGATCACCCAAGTCGTGAGCGGTTCGATCAGATCGGTCTGCTCGGCCAACGGGATGAACCGGTCGGGGGGCAGGAGACCGTGCACGGGATGGTCCCAGCGGACCAACGCTTCCACACCTTCCACCTCGCCGTCGAGCAGCCGGATCTTGGGTTGGTAGTGGAGGACCAGTTGGTCGGTGTCGATGGCGTTGCGCAATTGAGATGCCAGGGCAAGGTTGGCGGCGTCGTAGTGGTTCTGCTCCCGCCGGTAGCGGACCACACCGGCATGGGTTCGCTTGGCCTCGTACATCGCCATGTCGGCCAACTGGAGGAGCTCATCGATGTCCGACCCGTCCGCAGGGGCGACGGCGTAGCCGATGCTCGATTCCACTCCGATGGGCAGGCCGGCGATCACCACCTCCTGGGCGATGACTTCGCGCAGCCGCTGCAACACGCCCCTGGCATCAGAGACGTTACCGAGGACCACCCCGAATTCGTCCCCGCCCAACCGGGCCAGGGTATCGACGCCGCGCAGCTGGGCGGAGAGCCGTCGGCCCAGTTCGATCAGGAGCCGGTCACCGTTGTGATGACCGAGGGTGTCGTTGATCTCCTTGAAACGGTCCAGGTCGACGATGGCGATGGCGATCGGACGCTTGCGCCGGCTGGCCTGTTCCATGGCCCGTCGGGCGTGGCGGAGAAACTGGGTGCGGTTGGGAAGACCGGTGAGGGTGTCCACCTCGGCCAGGCGGGCGGTGAGCTTCACCTGGCGCCGCAGCCTGCGGGTGACCGAGAGGGAGACGCCGAAGAGGATCACGTAGAGCGCACCTAGACCGATGGCCAGGTTGCGGTAGAGGCTGCTGAGGCCGGCTTCCACATCTGCGTTGATGGGGCCGTAGGGCAGGTAGACCTCCATGACCCCGACGCGGTGCGGGGGACTGCCGACCTGGAGCGGAAGGTAGGCCTCGACCGACTCGGACCCGACCCGACCGGTGTCCACGGTGTCGGAGTTGAGATTCGTCAGCCGGACTACCGGCCGTCCGGCCAACGCATCCAATACCTCGTCCTCCGGGCGTTGGTGGAACCCGGAGCCGTCGTCGGAGAAGACCACTGCGCCGGTGAGGTCGCGAAGGCGGAAACGACGCACGTTGCCGCTGGCGACCGCGGCATGGGTCATCTGCTGGAGGGCGTGCCGCTCGGCGGGGTCGAGGCCGGCACTCAGCGGACGGCCGTCGAGGAGAGGCTCGACGGCGGTCTGGGCCATCAGGGTCGCCTCGGAGCGGCCCTCGGACAAGCCTCGTCGCTGGGCTTCGGTGCGGTAATTGGCCGCCAGCACCACACCCAGCACCACCACCGGGATCAGGATGATGACGGCGTAGATGGCGAAGCGGCTCCCCGCCGAATGCTGCCCACGCCTTCGATCTCCGCCCACAAGTAGGTATCGGTCAGATCCGAGGGCCACTTGACGCCAGGCTCGCCGCACTGACCAGCAGGTTCAATGGGAACAGGCCGGGAGCGGGACGCTCCGACCGGGGAGTGTCGTGCCGTCCCTCCCGCCGAGTGGTGACCCGACCTGGGCACGGTAGGGTCGCTCGGATGGGGAGCGGCCGACGGTGCGACTGGGCGGAGGGATCAGACACCATGAGGCGGTACCACGACGAGGAATGGGGAGTCCCGTCGCGTGACGACCCGCACCTCTTCGAGCTGTTGATCCTGGAGGGAGCCCAGGCCGGCCTGTCGTGGTCGACCATCCTGAACAAGCGTGAGAACTATCGATCGGCCCTCGATGGATTCGATCCGGTCAGGGTCGCCGGGTACGACGAGGTGAAGATCCTGGCCCTGTTGGACGACCCCGGCATCGTCCGCAACCGACTCAAGGTGCGAGGCACGGTGACCAATGCCCAGGCCTTCCTCAGGACCGCCGAGGAGCACGGCACCTTCGCCGACTACCTCTGGTCATGGGTCAACGGCGTGCCCATCGTCAACCGGCCCCGCACCATGGCCGACCTTCCGGCCAAGACCGAACTGTCCGACCGGGTCGGCAAGGATCTCAAGCGCCGAGGTTTCACGTTCGTCGGGTCGACCATCGTCTACTCCTACCTGCAGGCCGTCGGACTCATCGACGATCACCTGGTCGGTTGTCCGTCCAAAGGTGGCAGGTGAGTCCTTCTCGTTCCCGGCGCCGGCCGGTCTGGGCCCCGACCGGCCAGCCGGAGCGCCGATGATGAGCCCTGTCGTAGTCTGAGGGCCATGTCAACCCACGTGGTCATTCTCGGGGCGGGGTTCGGCGGCCTCGAGCTGTCGTCCCGCCTCGACGAGGAACTGGGCGATCGGGTGCGGGTCACCCTGATCGACCAGAGCGACTCCTTCGTCTTCGGGTTCTCCAAGCTCGACGTGATGTACGGACGTCAACCCCTCGACCAGGTGCAGATCCAGTACGGCCACATCGCCAAGCCGAGCGTGGACTTTCGTCAGGAGACAGTGGTCTCGATCGACCCCACGTTGCGTCGCGTGGTCACCGATCGTGCCGACTACGACGCGGACATCCTGGTGGTGGCCCTCGGTGCCGACCTCGACCCGGCGGCCACCCCCGGGCTCCTCGAGGGCGGCTACGAGTTCTACTCTCCCGGTGGAGCGGAACGGGTGTCAGCCGTCCTCCCCACCTTCGAGTCCGGAGTGGCGGTGATCAGCGTGCTGGGCCCGTTCTTCAAGTGTCCTCCGGCCCCCTACGAGGCGGCATTTCTCCTGCACGACTTCCTCGTGCGCCGGGGGGTCCGGGACGCCACCTCGATCTACCTGTTGAGCTCGTTGGGCTCTCCCATCCCCATCTCGGAGGAGACGTCGGCAGCCATCGTCTCCTTGCTCGCCGAGAAGGGCATCGAGTTCTGGCCCTCCTCGGTGGTGGAGCGACTCGATCCCGGGGCGCGGGTGGCCCACCTGACCGATGGTCGTCAGCTGGCCTACGACCTGTTCCTGGGCATCCCGGTCCACCGCGCCCCTCCCGTGGTGGTGGAGTCGGGCCTCACCGAGGACGGTTGGATCCCGGTGGATCCGGCCACCTTCGCCACCCGGTTCCCTGATGTGTTCGCCGTGGGGGACATCACCAGCGCCCCGGTTCCCCGGGCCGGGATCATCGCCGAAGGCGAGGCCCGGACGGCCGCCGATGTCATCGTGGCCCGCCTGACCGGTGGCCCCCCGCCGGCCCCCTACGAGGGTCGGGCCATCTGCTACATCGAGATGGGCCCCGAGGGGGTGGGCCGGGTCGACGTCGACTTCCTGGCCGGTATGGCACCGACCGCCCGGTTCAACCCGCCGTCCGAGGCCCTGGCCGAGGAGAAGCGCCAATTCGGGTCGTCCCGCCGCCGACGGTGGTTCGGTCAGTAGGACTCGAGTGACGGACGGCCGCGGCTGCGCACGGCGTCGGCGTCGACGCCTCCCGGAGTAGACCGGGGGAGTGAGGCTCGACCGGAATCGTTGTGAGGAGCTCCTGGGCCGGGCCGGACACGGGATCCTGGGGACGGTCCACGCCCGCCGCGGGGTCGACCTCGTCCCGGTCTGCTTCGTCGTGGACGGCGTCCTGGTGGCCGTGCCCACCGACACGGTGAAACCCAAGTCGGGTCGGGTCCTGCAGCGATCACGAAACCTCGACGCCGATCCCAGGGCGGTCCTCTTGTGCGACCACTGGGACCCGGTCGACTGGACCCGACTGTGGTGGGTGCGGGCAGTACTCGAGCCCAGCGAATCTGACGTGGTCACGCGGAGCCGGCTCGAGTCCCTCCTGGAGGGAAAGTACCCCCAATACCGGGGCCGGCCCTTCGCCGAACTTCTCGTTTTCACGGTCACCGGCACCGATGGCTGGTCCGGGGAGGGACCATAGGGTCCAGCCCGTCCCCTCCCGACACCGCGGTCAGCTCTGGCCGGTCCCATCCGGGTCGGTCCCTCCCACGTCGGGCGCGCCGTCGAACAGCGAGCCGGGATCGTGGACGGCGCGGCCTCCGACCACCGTGGCCAGCACGCCAATGGTCCCGATACGATCGACGGCCACCGCGGTCGGGTCGTCATCCAGGACGACCAGGTCGGCCGAAAGGCGGGGGACCAAGGTTCCCCATTGACGGTGGCTCCCCGCGGCCCGGGCCCCAGCCTCGGTGTAGGCGGCCAGGGCCTGGAGGGCGCTCAGTCCCTCGTCGGGTCCGAAGACCATCCCACTCCCGGTGGTGCGCTCCACCATCGCCTGTATGGCCGGAAGGGGTGCACCGGGCGTGACCGGGCGGTCGGAACTCGCCACCAGGTGGACTCCGGCATCGATCAGGGAGCGCATGCGAAAGCAGTCCCCGACCCCGGGTCGGGCCCCGAACAGGTCGAGGAGCGGATCCCCGAACTCCCCGATGAACAGGGGCTGGGTGACCACGCTCATCGCCTTGGCCGCCAGTCGTCCGACCTGATCGGGACGGATCATGACCCCGTGCTCGATCCGGTGGCCGGGGATGATTCCGGTCCGTGCCGGGTACGGGCCACCTCGCTCGGCCTCGTCCAGAGCGTCGAGCACCAGGTCGACCGCGGCGTCACCGATGGCATGAGCGGCCACCTGCCACCCGGCGCGGTGGGCGTCGACGATCGACTGGGTCAGGAGGTGCGGGTCGTTGTCGAAGTCGCCGCGGACCTGGCCGTCGGGGCCGGTGGTGGCGGCGGTGTGCCCGAGACCGGAACCGTCGACCCACACCTTCATCGCCCCGAGCGAGAGCATCTCGTCGCCGAAGCCACTCCGCACCCCGAGGTCCAGACCGGTGGATATCCGGTCGTCGGAGTGGGCGACCAGCGGATGGAAGAGCTCGCTGTAGGCCATGACCTGGGCCCGGGTGTGCAGCCGGCCGGTGTCGCGGGCCAGTTGGTAGGCGGCCAGTTCCACCGGGGTATGGTCGATGCCGGGCGAGCCGATGCCGGCGTCGGTGAATCCGGTGATGCCCTCGGTCAGGTAGTGGGCGGTGGCCCGGTCGATAGCCTGCGCCAGACGCTCGACGGACGACGGTCCCACGTGGTCCTTGACCAGATCCATGGCGGCCTCTTCGATCAGCCCGGTGGGTTGCCCGCCGGCATCGACCTCCACCCGACCCCGGGCCTCCCCGGGCAGGACCCCGCTGATGCCCACGGCCCCGAGGACCGCGCTGCTCACCACGCACGAGTGCCCGGACCGGTGGGTGAGCCAGACCGGGCGACCCCCACCGGCCCGATCCAATTCCTCCCGGGTCAACACCACCCCGGTCTCCAGGCCGAACCCGATCACCCACTCCTCCGACCCCAGTCCCGCAGCCTGCGCGGCCACCGCTTCGAGGATGGACCGGCGACCCGGACGGGACTGGAGGTCGAGGGACACCAGGCCCAGGCCGAACGAGGTGGTGTGGCAGTGGGCGTCGTGGAAACCCGGGGTCACCACGGCGCCGTCCAGGTCCAGTTCGACTCGGGACGACGATCCCTCCAACTGCTCGTCGAGGCCGACGATCCGACCGGCCCAGATCCCGATCGACGAGGCGCGGGGCCGACGGCGGTCGACGGTGAGCACGCGGGCATTGCGGACGATCAGGTCGAGCATCATCGCTCTGCGGGTCGGCACCGCGGGGGCCGGTCCGGTGTCCTTGCCGATGACCGGGTCACGGTACCCGCTCCGGAGGTCGTTTCACTGTGGGGCTAACTTAACGGGACTGGCCGGCCGTCACCGGCGGCCCGACCGGCCGATGGCGCCTGGCGCGACGTCGGCCCGGATACCGTCCAGCGCGACCCGGAGGGAGGGGAACCCGATGTGCGACTCGATGGTGACCCTCACCGACGACGGGGTGCTCTTCGCCAAGAACAGCGACCGGGAGCCCAACGAGGCCCAGCCTCTCGAGTGGGTTGCCGCCGCGGACCACCGCGCCGACGACCCGGGTGTCGTGCACCTGGATCGAGGTCGACCAGGTCGCCCACACCCATGCCGTCCTGCTGTCCCGGCCGTGGTGGATGTGGGGTGCCGAGATGGGGACCAACGAGCACGGCGTGGTCATCGGCAACGAAGCCGTCTTCACCAGGTCCGAGCCGGGTGCGAAGGCGCTGCTGGGGATGGACCTCCTCCGACTGGCCCTGGAGCGGGCCGACACCGCCGAGGAGGCGGTCTCGGTCATGGTCGATCTCCTCGAGCGTCACGGCCAGGGCGGTCCGTGCAGCTACGAACGGAGCAACTTCACCTACGACAACAGCTTCCTGGTGGCCGACCCGGGCGGCGCCTTCGTCCTGGAGACCTCGGGCTCCCAATGGGCCACCGAGGTGGTCTCCGGTCCGGGGCGCAGCATCTCCAACGGCCTCACCATTCCGGCCTTCGCCCGGGCCCACGGTCGAACCATCCGGACCTGGGTGTCGGCGGCCTCGACCCGCCGGGCCGGTACCGAGGCGCTGGCCTGTCGGGCCCAGGGCCCGGCCGATCTGATGGAGGCGTTGCGGAGCCACGGGCCCACCACCGCGCCACGCTGGTCCCCGGTCCACGGGGGGTTGGGGGCGCCCTGCGTCCACGCCGGCGGGTTGGTGGCTTCGAGCCAGACCACGGCGTCGTGGGTGTCCGACCTCCGCCACGGGGTCCGCCACTGGGCCACCGCCACCTCGGCCCCCTGCACTTCGCTGTTCAAGCCGGTGGCCGTGGACGAGCCCGTGGACCTGGGTCCGGAGCCCACCAACGCCTTCGACCCGGAGGCGCTGTGGTGGCGTCACGAGCTGCTGCACCGGACCACCCTGACCGCGCAGGCCACGCTGATGCCCCGCTACCGATACGCTCGCGACCGGATCGAGGCCCGGTGGATCGCCGACCCGCCCTCCTCGGCGTCGGCCTTCGGGGAGGCCGACCGGCTCGAGCGGCGGTGGCTGCGCGATGTGGCCGCAGCCCATCTCTCCGACAACCGGCCGGTCTGGGTCCGGAGGGCGTGGAAGGCCATCGACCGGGCCGCCGGGGTCGACCGGACCGCGGACATCGACAAGGAGCTGCACCCGTGAGCACATCCCAGGTACTGGTCATCGGAGCCGGGCTCTCGGGCCTGGCCGCGGCGCGCCGGCTGGACGCGGCCGGGGTGGACGTGGTGGTCCTCGAGGCCCGGCCGCGGGTCGGGGGCCGCACCGAGGGCGGCCGCACCGAGGGCGGGACGCCGGTGGAGCTCGGAGGGCAGTGGCTCGGCCCGACCCAGACCCGCATGTACGCCCTCGTCGAGGAGTTGGGGCTGGAGACCTTCCCGACCTTCAACACCGGCAAGCACGTGGTCCAGCTGGGCGGGAAGCAGAGCCGGATGGCCTCGAAGCGGGGGGCGGTCCCCAAGCTGAATCCCTTCGTGCTGGCCGACCTGCTCCAGGGGCTGACCCGGTTCCAGCGGCTGGCCGGCAAGGTGCCGCTGGACCGGCCGTGGACCGCGCCCGGTGCGGAGGCCCTGGACAACCAGACCTTCGAGACCTGGATCCGGCGCAACCTCCGCACCGAGACCGGCCGGGCGTACTTCCGGGTGGCCACCGAGGCGGTGTTCTCGGCGGAGAGCGGGAACCTCTCGGCGCTGCACGCCCTGTTCTACGCCCACTCGGGCACCGACCTCGAGGGCCTGCTGAGCACGGACCGGGGAGCCCAACAGGACCGGGTCGTCGGAGGGTCCATCCGGATCAGCGAGACGATGGCCGAGGGCCTCGGTGACAGGGTCCGGCTGGACCGTCCGGTGCGTCGGATCGAGCAGGGGGAAGCCGGCCTCGTGGTCACCACCCGGGACGGCGAGGTGTTCGAGGCCGAGCGGGCCATCGTCACCCTGCCGCCCACCCTGGCCGGCCGTCTGGAGTACCAGCCGATCCTCCCGCCGTGGCGCGACCAGCTCACCCAGCGCCTGCCGGCCGGCTCGGTGATCAAGCTGTGCGCCGTCTACGAGGAGCCCTTCTGGAGGGACGAGGGCCTGACCGGTCAGGCCGCCTCGGACGAGGGACCGGTCAAGGTGACGTTCGACAACTCGCCGCCCGGCGGCACCCCCGGGGTGCTCATGGGGTTCATGGAGGCCAACGACGGACGACGGGCGTCCCGGCTGCCCCTGGAGCAGCGCCGGCAGGCGGCTCTCGACTGCTTCGTCCGGTACTTCGGCCCGAGGGCGGCACGTCCACTCGAGTACCTCGAGCGGGACTGGATGGCCGAGGAGTTCAGCCGGGGCTGTTACGGCGCCCACTTCACGCCTGGGGTGTGGGGGGACTTCGGGTTCGCCCTCACCGAACCGGTGGGCCGCCTGCACTGGGCCGGGGCCGAGTGCTCCTCGGTGTGGAACGGCTACATGGAGGGGGCGGTCCGGTCCGGGGAGCAGACCGCCGACGACGTGGTGGCCCTGCTGGACTGAGGGGTCGGCAGGCCGGCGATCAGGGCCCGGCAGTCACCGGCCCCGCCCCCGCTGGACCGGCCCCGCCCGCTGGACCGGCCCTGCCCGCCGGACCGGCCGATCATCGGCTCAGACCGGCCACCACCTCTACCAGCCGGGCCAGCTCGTCCTCGGAGTTGTAGTAGTGGGGCGACGCCCGCACCTTGCTCGTCGGGTGGGGGCCACCATGTCGAGCCGGGCCCACGGGGCGTCGCTCACCGACACGTTGATGCCCGCCGCCGAGGCCCGGGCCGTCACCTCGGCCGGAGGGTGCCCGGTCACCGTGAAGGTGACGATGCCCGAGCGCCGCGTCCCCCCGTCGTGGACCTCGACGCCGGGGAGGGAGGCGAGATCGAGGCGCAGCCGCTCGGCCAGGGACCCCACCCTGGCGGCGATGGCCTCGACCCCCAGGGCCAGGGCGTGGTCGATGGCCACCCCGAGGGCGAGGTGGGCGGCCACCGGGACCTCGAACTCGACGAATCGCTCGGCGCCGGGCCGGAGGCGGTAGTGGTCGGCGTCCTCCCACAGCGCTGCGCTCCACCCGATGCCCGGAGGACGGAGGCGCTCGGCGAAATCCGAGCGGACGAACAGCAGGCCGGTGCCGCGGGGGCCCCGCAGCCATTTGCGACCGGTGGCGGTGGCCACGTCGCAGCCGATGGCGTGCGACGTCGACCGGCAGCTGGCCCACGCTCTGGCAGGCGTCGAGGAAGTAGGGCACACCGGCCCGGCGGCACAGGGCCCCGGCCTCCTCCACCGGGTTGACCAGTCCGCGGTGGGTCCCGACGTGGGTGAGCGCCACCAGCGCCACCGGGCCGGCGCCGGCCGCGAGCCGGTCGCCCAGGGCCCCGAGGTCCACCGTGCCGTCCGCCAGTGCTCGGGCACCACCTCGATGGTGGCGCCGGCCAGCTCGGCACACCTGGAGCAGGCCCAGGTAGTGGCTGTCGTAGGCGATCCGGTCGACCAGGAGGCAGCTGGCCGCTCCCGATCCCGCCCCCGAGGACGAACCCCCAGACGGCCTTGGTCCAGGCCTGGGTGTCCGAGCCGGTCACGACCACTTCGTCGGAGCGCGGCCCGCAGCAGGCGGGCCTGCGGAGGACCGCACCGCGGCCAGCCGGTCGGCCGACCGCCACCGCCGCCTCGTAGCCGCCCCGCTCGGCCTCGATCCGGAGGTACTCGATCATGGGCGTCGAGCGTGGCCGCGGTGGGCAGGGCGGCGCCGGCGTTGTTGAGGTGGTCGACCGTGGCACAGCCCGGTGTGGCGGCCCGCTCGGCCTCGACGTCGATGGCGCCGGTCACAACCGGTGAATCTACCGTCGGGCCCGGGACCGGGCGGCGGGGACGGGAGTCGGTAGGGTGCTGAGGATGACGCCGACCCTGGGAGCCCCTGGTCGAGAGCGGCGTCGATCCCGACCCGTTGGTGCAGTTCGGCCGGTGGTTCGCCGATGCCGCCGAGGTGACGGACAGCCCCGAGGCCATGGCGGTGGCCTCGGTGGGCCCCGACGGCCGGCCCTCGGTGCGGATGGTGCTGCTCAAGCAGTGGGACGAGGACGGGTTCGTCTTCCACACCAACTACGCCAGCCGCAAGGGGACGGGAGCTGGCCGACCGGCCCCAGGCCGCCCTCCTCTTCTACTGGGAGCCCCTGGGCCGCCAGGTGCGCATCGAGGGATCGGTCGAGCGGACCAGCGACGAGGAGTCCGACGCCTACTTCGCCACCCGGCCCCGTGGCGGCCAGATCGGCGCCCATGCCTCCCAGCCAGAGCGCGGTGGTGGGCAGCCGGGAGGTGCTCGACGCCCGGGTCGACGCCCTGGAGGCCGAGTACGCCGGCCGTCCGGTGCCCCGTCCGCCCTGGTGGGGCGGCCTGCGGGTCCGACCCCAGGCCTTCGAGTTCTGGCAGAACCGGGAGGACCGGCTGCACGACCGGCTCCGCTACACGCCCGGCCCCGGGGGCTGGCGCATCGAGCGGCTCCAGCCCTGAACCCGGACTCCGGTCGGGTCCCGACGCGGGGCGAGTATGTTCTGGGCATGGCAGACGACGCGACCCTGGTGCTCGATCGGACCAGCCAGCTGCTCGACGAGCTCGACCCGAGGGCCACCCCGCCGGAGGCGTTCCGGGCCCGGCAGTTCGAGCTGGGACTGGCCTGGGTCTCCTTCCCCGAGGGCTCGGCGGGCTCGGCCTCCCGCCCAATCTGCAGCGGGAGGTGGACCGGCGCCTGGGCCAGGCCGGGGCCACCCCCCCCGGGGCCCGGGAGTTCTTCGGCCTGACCATGGCCGGTCCCACCGTGGTCACCCACGGATCGGACGAGCTCCGCCAGCGCCTCCTGTGCCGGACCTTCACCGGCGAGGAGTCGTGGTGCCAGCTGTTCAGCGAGCCGGGCTCCGGCTCGGACCTCGCCGGCCTGTCCACCCGGGCGGTCCGGGACGGCGACGAGTGGGTGATCACCGGGCAGAAGGTGTGGAACACCCTGGCCCACATCGCCGACCGGGGCATGCTGGTGGCCCGGACCGATCCCGACGCTGCCCAAGCACAAGGGGCTGACCTACTTCGCCCTGGACATGCACGCCCCGGGGGTGGAGGTGCGGCCGCTGCGCCAGATGACCGGCGAGGCCGAGTTCAACGAGGTGTACCTCACCGAGGTGCGGGTTCCCGACGCCGACCGGGTCGGCGACGTCGGCGAGGGGTGGCGGGTGGCCATGACCACCCTGTCCAACGAGCGGACCACCATCGGGGGCAGCTCCTCGGCCCCGGGGGCCGGTTCGGGATCCATCGCCGAGGCCGTGCGCATCTGGCAGAGCGACGGGCACCGGCGGAACCCGGTGCGACCGGGACCGGCTGATGCAGCTGTGGATCGAGTCCGAGGCACTCCGGCTCACCAACATGCGGGCCAGCCAGAACCGGAAGGCCGGCAACCCCGGGCCCGAGGGATCCATCGCCAAGCTGATGTTCGCCGAGGTCAACAAGCGGGTCTACGAACTGTGCATCGACCTGCTGGGTGCCGACGGCGTGGTC
The DNA here is from genome assembly GCA_963833585.1 of uncultured Acidimicrobiaceae bacterium. Taxonomy (GTDB): domain Bacteria; phylum Actinomycetota; class Acidimicrobiia; order Acidimicrobiales; family RAAP-2; genus Bog-756. Next base: position 237,687 of record CAWHYF010000001.1, read on the forward strand.
GGCTACGACTACACCATGCGCCGGTCCGAGGCGCTCGGGCTGGTGGGGCCGCCCGGCTCGTCGCGCAAGATGTTCCTGCGGTCCCGGGCCAACTCGATCGAGGGCGGCACGTCCGAGATCCAGCGGAACATCCTGGGCGAGCGGATCCTCGGCCTGCCCGGCGACGTCCGGGTGGACAAGGAGATGCCCTGGTCCAAGGTCCCTCGCAGTTGAGCCGACCCGGGCCGGCGGCGGGGCGGTGACCGACGCCCGCCACTTCCTCGGCATGGAGCCGGTCGGGGACGACCTCCACTGGCGACTGCCGGTGGTGCCGGAGCTCTGCACGCCGGGGAACTTCCTCTTCGGGGGGTGCGGCCTGGGCGCCGCGCTGGTGGCCCTGGAGGCCGCCTCGGGCCGGCCGACCGTGTGGTCGACGGCCCAGTACCTGTCGTACGCGCCGACTCACACCGAGCTCGACCTCACGGTGACCCTGGCCGCGGAGGGGCGACGGGTGACCCAGGCCCGGGCGGTGGGCTACGTCGGCGACACCGAGATCCTCACCGTCAATGCTGCGTTGGGGTCGCCGGGATCACTCGACGGCGGCGGCGTCTGGGTCACCCCGCCGGAGGTGCCCCCGCCCGACGAGTGCCCGCCGCGGCGGCTCCCGGATTTCAACACCACCTCGATCTTCGACCGGATCGACGTCCGACTGGCCCTGGGTCGCTCCTTCGAGGAGATCGAGTCGCCCGGGGCGGGTCCCGGCGATCCCCGCAGCGCCCTGTGGGCCCGGGTACCCGGCCACCTCGAGCCGTCGGCCGCCACCTTGGCCATCATCGGGGACTACGTGACCGGCGGGGTGTCCCAGCCCTTGGCCCGGCGGGTGATGTCCCGGAGCCTCGACAACACGATCCGGGTGGTCCGTCTGGAGCCCACCGAGTGGGTGCTGTGCGACATCCGCATCCAGGCCATGGTGGACGGGTACGGCCAGGGGGTGGCGTACCTGTGGTCAGAGCAGGGGGCGCTGTTGGCCACGGCCAGCCAGTCGATGAGCGTGCGTCCCTGGGACTGAGCCGGGTTCCCGTCGGGCGGTACCGGCCCCGCCGGTCGGCACCGGGTCCCCGAGGAGCCGATCGGCGGTGCACCGGGCCCATGGTCCTAGTGTCTGGGTGAGCGCCGGTCCGAGGCGCACGAGGAGACGGGGAGAACCGATGAAGATCAGCACGTTCCTCAGCTATGCCGGGGGTTTCCGCCAGGCCGCGGCCGAGGTGTCCGAGTTCGAGACAGGCCGGGTTGGACCTGGTGTGGGTGGCCGAGGCCTACGGCCTGGACGGGCCCAGCCTGATGGGGTACATCGCCGCCCTCACCGAACGGGTGGAGATCGGCTCGGCCATCCTGCCCATCTACACCCGCACCCCCACCTTGATCGCCATGACCGCGGCCGGGATCGACACCCTGTCGGAGGGGCGGTTCCACCTCGGACTGGGCTCCTCCGGGCCACAGGTCATCGAGGGATTCCACGGTGTCCCCTTCAACGCCCCCATCGGGCGCACCCGGGAGATCATCGATGTCTGCCGGCAGGTCTGGAAGCGTGACGCACCGCTGGTCCACGAGGGCACCTACTACACCATGCCGCTCCCGCCCGACCAGGGGACGGGACTGGGCAAGGCGCTCAAGATCATCGCCCACCCGGTCCGGCCGGCCATCCCGGTGTGGGTGGCCGCCCTGGGCGAGAAGAACGTGGCGATGGCCGCCGAGGTGGCCGACGGCTGGATCCCCATGATGTTCATGCCGGAGAAGGCCCGCGAGATCTGGGGACCGTCGCTGGACGCCGGGGCGGCCAAGCGGGACCCGGCCCTCGGGACGCTCCAGATCACCACCGGCGGCCTGCTGGCCATCGGTGAGGGTGACCAGGTGACGGCGTTGCGCGAGCTCTCCCGACCGCACGTGGCCCTCTACGTGGGCGGCATGGGGGCCAAGGGCAAGAACTTCTACAACGACGTGGTCCGCCGCTACGGCTTCGAGCGGGAGGCGGAGCTGATCCAGGAGCTGTACCTGGACGGCAAGAAGAAGGAGGCCGAGGCCCTGGTCCCCGACGCGCTGCTCGAGGCCACCTCCCTGTGTGGTCCCGAGTCCTACGTCGCCGAGCGCATCGCCGCCTACGGAGCCGCCGGTGTCACCCATCTGCAGGTCACGCCGATCCCGGTCGGGGACCAGCGGCCGGTCGATCTCATCGCCAAGGTCAAGGAGCTGGCGGGCTGATCCTCGGCGGATCGGGCGCCAGCGGCCGGGGCCCGTGGATCGCTCCGCCCGCAACCGTTCGGCTCTGCGGTGGCGCCGGTGGCGCCGGTGGCGTCGGTGGCGCCGGTGGAGGTGGCGGGGGTGGCGGGGGTGGTGGCGTCGGTGGAGGTGGTGGGGGAGGCGGCCACCGCAGCCTCGATCTCGGTGACGAGGTCGGCGGTGAGCCGACCTTGGCGGATGGTGGTGGCCATCTGTTCGGCGCCGATCCGGAACCGGTCGTCCCCGAGCACTCGACGCACCGCCCGGCGGACCCTCGACACCGAGGCACCCGGGCGCAGCCGGACACCGGCACCGGCATGGACCACCCGGGCCGCGGTGTCGTTCTGGTCCCGCCCCATGGGGATGCAGACGAGGGGCACACCGGCGGCCAGCGCCTTCATGGTCGTCCCGTGACCACAGTGGGAGATGACCAGGGATGCGTGGGGAAGGACCGCCCGGTGGGGGAGCGAGTTCACGACGACGACGTTCTCGGCGGGGGCGACTTCGGCCGCCTCCAGCATCTGCCCGAGGGTCACGACGGCCCGCACCGGCATCGTCGAGAGGGCGTCGACCACCTTCCGCAGAACGGGTCCCTGGTCCTGATACGTGGTGCTGAACCCGACCAGCACCAGGGGTCTCGGGTCGCTCTCGGGCCATGGGTCGGACCATCCGTCGACCCACTCGGGGTCGTCGAGGATCGGCCCCGTATAGCTGACGTTGGCGGGCACGGTGGGGGCGGCGTAGTCGAACTCGGGACTGGTGAGCACCAGGATCCGATCGGCGGCCAGCGCCTGGTCGTAGAACGACGCCAGCGGGGCCAGGCCGTACTCGGCGCGGGCGGCATTGATGGCCGGGAGTCCTTTCCGGAACAGGCGGTTCTCCACGGCCAGCAGGGCCGCGTCCCGGCCGCGGCCGAGGACCGTCCGGGCCGGCGGGAATCCGGGCCCCACCGGCGGGGACCCACGGCTGGGCATGATCCAGATATTGGTGACCAGGAGCACGACGGGGAGGCCCACCGCCTGGGCGGCGATGACCGAGCCGAAGAGGAAGGCGTCGCTGACCAGTGCGTCGGGCCGCATGGCGGCGATGGCCTGGGCCGTGTCGGCGGCGAATCGGGCGGCGGGACCGGCGATGAACCGGTCCCGCACCCGTTGCAGCAGCACGAGCGGGTTGGACGACTCCCAGTCCTTGATGGGGTCCTCGTCCGGGTCGTAGGAGGTGTGGTGCGGAGCCCGGGTCCAGGCCGAGAAGGTGCAGCCCGCCGTTTCCGCCCCGACTCGGATGGTGGGGTCGCCGAGGACATGCACCGAGTGGCCTCGGTCGACCAGCCGGCGGGCCACGCCCAGCTCGGGCGGGACGTTGCCGCCCCCCTCCCACATCGTCAGGAGGAAGCGGCGACTCAGCACTCGATCACCCGGCCCTCGACCGCCACCACGACCGACGGGTGGGTGCAGTGCCCGAACCGATCGGCGACGGCGTCGAGCTGGTCGTCGCGGCGTCGCGGGCTGTGGTGGAAGAGCACCACCGTCGAAATGCCGGCGCGTGCTCCGAGGGCCACCGCGTACTCCAGGGCCGCGTGGCCGAAGGCCGCGCCCTCGGGGAGTTGCTCGGCGGTGAGCTGGGCATCGTGGATCAGTACGTCGGCCCCGCCGACCAGCTCCTCGACGGAGGGCGGGACCGCGCCCCACCCGTCGGGACCCGGGCCGTAGTTGGTGGGGCAGTGGTCTGGGAGGTAGGCCAGCACCGAGCCGCCGTCGGCGACGCGGTAGCCGTAGGTCGTACCCCCCTTGTGAGCGATCTCGGCGGCCGTGACCGTGAACCCCTCCATATGGTGGGTGCCCGGCGCCAGCGACGAGAAGCTCCACGAACCGAGCAGGCCGTCGGGCCCGATCGGGAAGTTGGGCGGTGACATCATCCGGGCCAGGGTGGCCTCGGCGCCCGTGCCATCGGGTTGGGCGGGCAGGTGGAGGTCGCACCGGGCGTCGTGCCGGTCGATGGCCGTGCAGAACGGGAGCCCCTCCACGTGGTCCCAGTGGAGGTGGGAGAGGAGCAGGCTGCCCTCGAAGGGGTCGTCGCCCAGGATTGTGGTGAGGCCCTGGATGCCGGTGCCCGCGTCCAGCACCAGGCCGGGGACCTGGCCGTCGTGGGCCAGGGCCACACACGAGGTGTTCCCCCCGTACCGGACGAAGGGAAGCCCGGGTGTGGGCACCGAGCCGCGGACCCCCAGGAGGTGGGCTCGCACCCGTTACGCCTGCGGCTTCTCGCTCCGGTGACCCTTGGCCAGCTCATGCAGCTGCTCGCGGTCCATGGTGCTGTGCGCCACCACGGCCACCCGGGAAGCGGTCACCGCCACGAGGGTCGAGGTCCGGGTGCCTCCTTCGATGCCGGAGCGCTCGCCCAGTACCGCCCCGGGGCCGTACTCGGCCAGTCGGTCGCCACCCTTCTCCACCCGGAGCACGCCGTCGAGGACGAGAAAGACGTCGGTCCCCGCCTCCCCCTCCCGGACCAGGGTGTCCCCGGCCGACAAGCTCCGGAACTTGGGTTTGGACCCCTTGTCCATCATCTGCACCGAGAGGGCCCGCTCGAGGGCGGTCTCCACCGCGGTGACCAGTGCCGGCGAGTCCTGGTCACCCCAGGGAGTGTGCTTCCCGAACGACTTGCGGTACCAGTCCTTGAAGTCGGTCAGGCCGGACTTGGCCGACAGGTCCCCCCGCCCGTCGTAGAACCAGTGCCGTGGGAAGCGGCTGGCCCCCAGGACCTCGAACGAGGGGGAGCCGTCCACGTGGAGGGTCAGACTCAGGGTGGACCACACCAGAGGGGCCTGCCACTGGATGAAGGGCTTGCGTCGGACCCGGCGGGGGGCCGGGAGTCCGGTTCGTCCACCGGCCGTCTGGACGAAGCGGACCCAACCCTCGCCCACCTCGGGAGGCTGCTGGATGAGGGGAAGGGCCACCGCCTCGAACTGCTTGTTGAGTCCGCCCACCGCCACCGTCGTCGAGCCCATCAGGCCGGCGCCGGTGTAGCCGTAGCCGGTGACGGTCCCGGAGGCGTCGGCCTCCACGAAGGCGGACAGCACGTTGGCGAACCGGAAGCGGTCGGCCTTCCTCAGTTCCTCGATGTCCTCGATGACGTCGGGCGGCGGGTCGTCGTAGTGGGTGAACCCCTTGTCGAAGGCCACTCGGGTGCCGCCGCGCACCGCTTCGGAGGGGATCCACGACAGTGAGGTCACAGAGCTCTCGGTTCGCATGGACCCATCCTGACCCCGTCACGGGTCCGGTGCCACCGTGATCGCCTGTCGGGCGGGGTGTGGCTGGCACCACCACCGGTTGACGTGGTCACGCCCTGTCCTGCCGCACGCTCCCGTGCGATAACTGAACCATGATGGACACCGAGGACCCGGCGCCGGGTGCCACCATCGACGTCTTCCTGGCGGACGACAACGTGATCGTGCGGGAGGGCGTGCGCACCCTGCTCGAGCGCCAGGGCGATCTGCGGGTGGTGGGCGTGGCGGAGGACTACGACGGTCTGGTGGAGGGGGTGATGGCCACCCAGCCCCATGTGCTGGTCACCGACATCCGAATGCCTCCCACCTTCCAGCGGGAAGGCATCGAAGCGGCCCGCGAGGTCCGCCAACGCTGCCCGGGCACCGGGGTGGTCATCCTCTCCCAGTACGACGACCCCGAGTACGCAGTGTCGCTGGTGGCCGAAGGATCGGCCGGGTACGGCTACCTGCTGAAGGATCACATCGCGGAGGGCAACCAACTGGTCGACGCGGTACGGGCGGTGGCCACCGGGGGAACGGCGCTCGACCCCTCCATCGTCGACGCCCTCGTCCGCCCGGTCACCAGCCACGGTGGCCTGACCGAGTCCGAGGAGGCCCTGCTGGGCTGGGTGGCCGAGGGCAAGCCCATCAAGGCCATCGCCGCTGCGCAACGGGCCACCCCCGAGTCGGTCGACGCCCAGGTGGAGGCGTTGTTCGTCAAGCTGGCCCAAGGGGTCTCGGCGGGAACCGACGGAGCCATTCGCCGGCTGCGGCTTCTCCACCAGTGCCTCGTGGACCGGGAGGAGCAGGGCGAGTCCCTGTCCCGCCTGCTCCCGGGTGGACTGGCGGAGAAGCTGCGGCGGGATGGCCGGGACATCGGTAAGACCGAGGTGGTCGAGGTGACCGTCCTGATGAGCGACATCCGCTCGTACTCGACGATCGCCGAGCACGCCGATCCCAGCCAGCTGGCGGGGCAGCTCAACACCCACCGCGCCGCCATGAACCGGGCCATTCTGGGTCAGGACGGGACCATCATGCAGTTCGTGGGCGACGCGGTGATGGCCGTCTTCGGAGCCCCGTTCTCCCAGCCCGATCATGCCGAGCGGGCCCTCCGCGCCGCGGCCGACGCCCACCTCCTCCAGGCCGAGGTCAACGCGGTGTGGGAGCGTGACGGCCTTCCACCGTTCGGTTTGGGCCTGGGCCTCTCCACCGGCGAGGCAGCTGCCGCGCTGCTCGGGACCGAGGAGCGCCTGGAGTACACCCTGGTCGGGGATACGGTCAATCTGTCCCAACGCCTGCAGCAGCTGGCCGAATCGGGGGAGACTGTGGTGAGTCAGGCCACGATGGACGCCTTGGCGGTGCCGGTGGAGGCGACGCTCTTGCCCGAACAGCTGGTCAAAGGAAGAGATACGCCCGTGCGGGCCTGGCGGATCGCCCGCCAGGTGCCGGTCGTCAGATCGGGTCTACCCCCGGCTGACTCCGGCGAGGGCCAGGCTGGTCAGGGTTCCGGCTCACTCGATGCGGTCAGCAACAGACGCGTGGACAGTGGCAGTGCGGACAGTGGCGTTCCCGTGGCCGCGTCGGCCCGAGGCCATGCCCCCGGCAGGGCTGGCGATGATACTCACGGCACACCTGGAGGAGCGGACCTATGAGCACCATTGACCTGGACCCGACGACCGAAGCAGGCGGGACCGCGGCCGAGGCCGGTCCGGCCCACGACGGGGACGTGCTGGTCGTCGAAGGGGTGCGCAAGACGTTCGAGGCCGAGAACGCACCGGTTCGGGCTCTCCGGGGAGCCAACCTGCGGGTGCCGGCGGGCGACTTCGTGGCCCTCATGGGACCGTCAGGGTGCGGAAAGTCGACGCTGCTCAACCTGGTGGCCGGCCTGGACGTGGCTGACGAGGGCACCATCCGCGTGGACGGGGAGATGGTCACCGGGCGCACCGAGGACGAATTGTCTCTCATCCGACGGAAGCACATCGGCATCGTCTTCCAGTTCTTCAATTTGCTGGAGAGCATGACGGCGCTGGAGAACGTGGCTCTGCCGGCCATCATCGCCGGTACCAAGAGGAAGCCGGCGGAGAGTCGGGCCCGGGACCTCCTCGACCTCCTCGGGGTGGGGGACAAGGCCAAGGCCGTGCCCGGGTCGCTCTCCGGTGGCCAGCGCCAGCGCTTGGCCATCGCCCGCGCTCTGGCCAACCAGCCCACCTTGCTCCTGGCCGACGAGCCAACCGGCGCCCTCGACTCCGACAGCGGTCACGAGATCGTGGAGTTGCTGTCCCGGCTCCACCACGGAGGGCAGACCATTGTGCTCGTCACTCACGACAACGACGTGGCCCAGGCCGCCGAGCACCTGATCTACATGCGGGACGGGCAGATGGTGGAGGCACCGGACCGGAAGCCGGCTGGAGCGTCACCCGAGGTCCGATGACCACCACTCCTGCGGCGGCGTCGCCGTCGTCCAGGGCCGGAACCGGCGGGCCTGACGACGGCCGTCAGGGGGAGGGTTCCACACGGGTGGCACCCGACGAGTCGCCCCCGACCGCGATCGGATCCGGAGCCGGAGTAAGGGGCGGTGACGGAACCACCGACTCCGAACCCGGCGGACCGGGAGACGCCCACCCCTCCCAGGCCCGGTCCGGGCTGATGGTCCAGCCGCGAGCGGACAAGGCCCGCGCTTCCGCTGGCGTTCTGCTGGTGGTGCCGGCCCTGGTCCTGGCGGCGTTCGGTCTGGCCAAGGCGGCCTCGGCGGGAGGAGCCGGGGGAGGGATCACCGCCGCGGACGCTATCCGCTTCGAGCTCACGGTGGGGTGGGCCGCCGCCGGAGTGTGCCTCCTGGTGCGGCCGGGTCTGGAACGCCTGGGTCGCCTGGTTGCTCTCGCCGCCCTGTTGGGCGCCGTGGTACTCGCCGCCGCCGAGATGGGCGAGACCTCGTCCGGCAGCACCGGCCACGGGGCGCGCTTCGTCGCCACCTTGGTACCCGCGCTCCTGATGGCGGTGGGCGTCCACTTCCTCCTGGCGGTGCCCGACGGGAGGCTGACCTCGCGCAGCCGCATGGTCCTGGTGGCGCTGTTTTACACCGGGGCGGTGGCCTTCGGTCTGTGGGCCTGGTTCGGACCGGGCCGGATGAGCGATCCGGCGGCGGTGGCGGGCTGGCTGGTGGCCGTGGCTGCGGGCCTGGTGGGAGCGGCCCGTCGCTACCGCTCGGCCCCTGGCGTGGACCGTCAGCGCCTCCAGTGGATTGCAGCCGGTGCCGTGACCGCCACCGAGTTCGGCCTGGTGGTGTTGGGTCTCTACCTGCTGGTGCGGTGGCCGGTCCACCCCTGGGCCATCGCCGCCGCCGGGACGGTGATGGTGCCGGCAGGCGTGGCGGCGGCCTCCTTCCCGCGGCTGCTGGCCTACTCCGACCGCTTCTTGGTCTGGGTGCTGACGGCGACCGGATTGTCGGCCGTGGTCCTCGCCGTCTACGTGCTGGTCATCCTGGGCTTCGGTCACGAACCCGGTCCCGGGGACCGCCAGGTCCTCGGCCTGTCCATCCTGGCGGCCGCGGTGGTGGCGCTCGGCGCCTCGGTCTCCCACCAGCGGGTACAGCGCTTCGCCCAGCAGCTGGTGTACGGCACCGACGACGTCCCTGACGACGTGGTCAAGACGTTCAGCACCCGGCTCACCCGCGCCGTCACCATGGACGAGCTGTTGCTTCAGCTGACCGAATCGCTGCACAAGTCGATGGTGCTGACCAGCGCCGAGGTCTTCACCGGCTCGAGCGAGGTGCTCGAGCGCAGCGCGTCGATCCCCGACCGCGGGCCCGGCGCCCTGCACATCGGTCCGCAGGAGCAGCCGGTGGTGGCCCGGGCCGGGGTGTCGGGGAACGCGTGGACGTCGGTCTGGCTGCCGGCGGTGATGGCCGGGAGGGACCATGCGCAGCTCCGGGTGTGCCCCATCACCTACGGCGGCGAGCTGCTCGGCCTGGTGGTGGTGGAGCGGCCCACCACCGAACCTCCCTTCACCGAGCAGGAGGACCTGGTCCTCACCGAGCTGTCCCGTCAAGTCGGTCTGGCCCTCCACAACGTGAACCTGGACTCGGCCCTCCAGTCGACCCTGGACGAAGTCCGCCGCCAAGCCGCCGAGCTCCGGGCGTCCAGGACCCGAATCGTGGCTGCGGCCGACGCCGAGCGACGTCGGGTGGAGCGCGACCTGCACGACGGGGCCCAGCAGCACCTGGTCGCCTTGGCCGTCAACGTACGGCTGGTCAAGGACCTGGTGACCGAGGACCCCGCCGCGGCGGCCGAGGCGCTGGACGAGATCGCCGGCGAGGTGAAGGCCACCGTGCAGGAGCTCCGGGATCTGGCCCACGGCATCTACCCGCCGCTCCTCATGGACAACGGCCTCCCCGAGGCCCTCCGGGCGGTGGCCTCCAGGAGCCCCCTGGACGTCGCCACGGCCGTCGACGGCATCGGACGGTTCTCGCCGGATGTCGAGGCGGCGGTCTACTTCTGCTGCCTTGAGGCCCTGCAGAACGCGGCCAAGCACGCCCCAGACGCACAAGTGGAGATACGGGTGTGGGAGGAGGAAGGCGGGCTCCTCTTCACGGTCTCCGACGACGGCCCCGGATTCGATGCCCGGGTGGCGCAAGCCGGTCACGGCTTCATGAACATGAGCGACCGGCTGGGGGCCATCGGAGGCTCGGTTCGTTGGGACTCGGCGCCCGGCGCCGGTTCCACGGTCCGGGGGTCCATCCCGATCACCTGAGAGGACGGTCCATCCCGGTCACCTCGAGGGTCGAGAGCCGATGAGCCCCGGTCAGGTGGGCAGGAACTCGATGGTCTCCCGTTCGCTCCAGATGCGGGTCAGCTCGGAGGGGCCGAACTCCTCTTTGTTGACGTAGGCCAGGGCGCCGCTGGAGGAGGCGTCCGGGGGAAGGTCCTGGGGGTTGTAGGTGGAGCAGAGGATGACGACGGTGTCCGGCTCGGCGGCCACGATCCTGCGGGTCGCCTCCACCCCGTTCATGCCCGGCATGTTGATGTCCATGAGGACGAGAGCCGGCCGGAGCTCAGCGGCCATGGCGACGGCCTCCTCCCCGTTGGTGGCCTCGCCCACCACGTCGAAGCCCTCCATGCGGCGCACCACGGCCTTGGCCGCCATGCGGAAGGGAGCCTGGTCATCGACGACCAACACCGGGAGCGAGTCCATCGTCGGCAATTCTCTCACGGCCGGTGGTCCCCAGACAGTGAGCTAGCACCCACCCTGGGTGTGGCTACCCGGTCGACCCGGTGCCTGACCCGGCTGACCCGGTCGACCCGGCTGTCCCACCCGACTGTGCGGCGAGGTAGATGAGCACCGCCTTGACCCGCCGGTTGACGTCCTCCTCCTCGGTGAGCCCGAGCTTGGAGAAGATGGCGTTGGTGTGCTTCTCCACCGCCCGCTCCGAGAGGAACAGGGCGGCGGCGATGGCGGCGTTGTTCTTGCCCCGGGCCATCTCGGACAAGGTCTCCATCTCCCGGACGGTGAGGCGATCCAGATCGGACGGACGGCGCGGTGCCGATGCCCCGACCAGGGCGTCGACGACCGCCGGGTCCACCACCGATCCCCCCTCGGCCACGGTCCGGATGGCCCTGGCCAGCTCGTCGACGCCGGCGATGGTCTCCTTCAGCAGGTAGGCACGGCGGGCCGATCCGTCCGACAGCAGGGCCAGGGCGTACTCGGGATTGGCGTACTGGCTCAGCACGACGACGCCGATGTCTGGATGGTGTTCGCGGAGCCGGGCGGCGGCCTGGATGCCTTCATCGGTACCGGTCGGTGGCATCCGGATGTCGGTGACCACCACGTCGGGTCCGACCCGCTCGACCAGGTCGAGCAGGGCGGGGAGGTCATCGGCCGTCCCGACCAGCTCCAGCCCGTCCTGTTGGCCGATGAGCTTCTCCACCCCCTGCCGCAGGAGTGCGTTGTCCTCGGCAAGCACCACGCGGACCGGCTCCATGGCCGACAACCGTAGTCGGCCCTGTTCGGCGGCCTGCGGCGGGTCCGGGGGCGGGTGCTGCGGGGTCCTGCGGCGGGTCCCGGGGACGGGTCCCGGGGCGGGACCTGTTGACTGGTCCAAGGGCGCTCACCAGCCGCGCCGGCCTCGGTGGTGGTAGCACCCGCAGCCAGTCAGGCTGACTCCCTTGGCCCTGGGTGGCCGATGGAACAGACTGCAGTGGGATGGCGGCTCTGCATCGACCTCGGCTGGAGGCACGGACCAGGTCCGGAGGACCGCGGGTGGGGTGGCTCCGGTGAACCGCACCGTCCCGCGGCTCCCCTGGTTCCGGTTCCGGAGCACGCTCGGTCGCCAGAGGAATGGGTATCCCACGTGGGTCAAGCTGATCGGGCTGGCGGCCGGCCTGACGGGCGCCATCGCCGGTGCCGGTGCCGGTCCTGAGGGCTGACGGAATGCGATCGTTGCTGCGGGTCGGCTGGTACCGCTTCCGCGCCACGTTCGGTCGGCGGTGGGGGGGCTACCTCTCGCTGCTCCTGCTCGTCGGGCTGGTCGGTGGTCTGGCCATGGGAGCGATCGGCGCCGCCCGCCGCACCCAGTCGTCCTTCCCGGCCCTCGTGCAGAGTGTCCATGGGACCGAGCTCCAGGGCCCGATCTCGTTCTATCAACCCGGCGGGGGGCCGTTCGGAGCTGGCTACGACCCGTCGCTGCTCCGGACCATCGCTCACCAACCCCAGGTCAGCGAGATCGAGGTGGCCGTCGGCCTCAACACGCTGCTGTCTGGGGCGAAACGGTGTGCCGGTCAGAGATTCCCGGACTGCCGGCCCAGGGAGGGGAGAGCGGGGGGAGCGTCAGCGGATTCGGCTACAACCTCGATCGACTCTTCGTGATCCAGGGGCGGATGCCCGGCCTGCACAGCGTGGACGAGATGGCGATGACCGCGGCCACGGCCCACCAGTTCCACCTCCGGGTGGGGGATACCGCCACCTTCGGCCTCTACACCAACCCGCAGACCTATCTGGGTGGATTCGGCACCGCCGCGGTCCCTCCGGTCCGGCGAATCGGGGTGAGACTGGTGGGAATCGTCGTCCAGCCCTCGCAGGTGGTCGAGGACGACGCCGACGTGTCGTCAAACGCCAACCTGACGGTCTTCGGTCCTGGGTTGACCCACCGGCTGCTGGGCTGTTGCGCCTACTTCACCGAGCTCGGGGTGAAGGTGGAGGGTGGCCCCAGCAGGGCGGTGGCCGTGCAGGACGAGCTGGCCCGGGTCCTGCCGGCCGGAGCTCCGTCCTTACAGGCCAATCCGGCCCTGGCGGTCGAGGCCAAGGCCCAACGGGCCATCAAGCCCGAATCGATCGCCCTCGGGGTCTTCGGAGCCATCTGCGCCCTGGCGGCGCTGCTGATCGGGGCCCAGATCATCGGCCGCCAACTCCGACTCGGGGCGGAGGAGGAGGGCACCCTGCGGGCCTTGGGGGCGGACCCGACGATGACGGTGATCGGCGGTCTGGTGGGGATCCTCGGGTCGGTGGCGCTCGGGACCCTCCTGGCCTGCGGGATTGCCATCGGGCTCTCACCTCTCGCCCCCCTCGGGCCGGTTCGGCTCGTCGACCCGTCCCCCGGGATTGCGGTGGACTGGACGGTCCTGGGATTTGGCGCCCTGGTCCTGGTGGCGGTCCTGACCGCCAGCAGCGTGGCCGTCGCCCACCGACTGGCTCCCCACCGCGCCGGTGGGCGGCGCCGGTCCGTTCGGCCGCGGTCGGCCCTCACCGGCATGGCCACCGCGTCGGACCTCCCGGAGTCGGCGGTGACCGGCATCCGCTTCGCCCTGGAGCCCGGAGCCGGTCGGGATGCGGTGCCGGTGCGTTCGGCCATCCTCGGCGCCACCCTGGCCGTGATCGTGGTCGTGACCACGGTCACCTTCGGGTCCAGCCTGGCGACGCTGGTCTCCCGCCCCGCCCTGTACGGATGGAACTGGACCTACGAGCTGACGGCCAGCGAGGGGGCCGATATCCCCGCCCGCCAGATGACACCCCTTCTCGAGAGCGACCACTCGATCGCCGCCTGGACCGGCGTCTACTTCGTCAGTGTGCGCATCGACGGTCAGGTCGTCCCGGTGATCGCCAGTCGACCCGACGCGGTGGTGGCCCCCCCGGTGCTCTCCGGCCACGCCGTAGAGGCCCACGACCAGGTGGTGCTGGGCCAGCAGACCTTGAGCCAGCTGCACAAGAGGGTGGGCGATGCGGTGAACGTCCGAGTCCTGGGTGGGCCCCCGGCGCGGCTGCGGGTGGTGGGTACCGCCACCATGCCAACCATCGACAACGGAGGGAACCAACACACCGAGATGGGTCTGGGCGCCCTGATCCCTGCCAGCCTCCTGCCCCAGCCCGACCTGCTGGGCTACGGACCACCGGACCAGGCCGGACCGCAAGGGATCCTGCTTCGGCTCCGTCCGGGTGCCGACCCGATCTCATCGCTCCGGACACTCCAACGCTTCGCCGCGGATGACGTCGACCCAGTTCGACGACGGCGTCACCGTCAACACCGTGCAACGACCTGCTGAGATCGTCAACTACCGGTCGATGGGGAGTACCCCGGCCATTCTCGGGGCGGCGCTGGCCGCCGGGGCAGTCACGGCCCTCGCCCTCACCTTGGTGGCCTCAGTGCGGCGCCGACGACGCGAACTGGCCATGTTCAAGACCCTCGGATTCACCCACCGGCAGCTGGCCGCCACGGTGGCATGGCAGTCGAGCGTCGCCGTGGGTATCGGCACCGTGATAGGCGTGCCCCTCGGCATCATCGCCGGCCGCACGCTCTGGCTGCTGTTTGCCAACGAGATCGACGTGATACCCACACCCACCGTCCCGGTCACGACGGTACTGCTCATCGCCTTCGGTTCGTTGGCGCTGGCCAACATCGTGGCCGCCGTGCCGGGGCGCATCGCGGCCCGAACGCCCACAGCCCTCCTCTTGCGATCCGAGTGACGGCGATCGGCGATCCGCCTGACCGCTATCGACCCGGGAGGGACCCAGGATCAGTCCTCGGAGACCAAATCCTCGTCGAGTTCGTCGAGCTCCATATCCAGGGTCTCCAAGGCCAGGAGCGCATCCAGCTGTGAGGCCATGCTCTCGACCTCGTCGGCGTCGTAGTAGCTACGGTTGAGGGTCAGCGTGAGCTGCTGCTGTACCAGGGCCAGGGCATCCTCCGCGGCAGCTGCGGCGTCGTACACCGAGAACAGTTTGGCCTGCATCGCCTGGGCCGAGATGAAACGGGTCCCACGCTGCTGTGCCTCGCTCGGCAGAGTGCGCAGGACGTCACCGGGAGTGGGCGTACGGCCCTCGGCGCCGGCCTCTTCCAGGTCACCGACCATCGAAGGCTCCGGCTCCATCGTCTCCTGCAATTCGTTGGACCCGCTCACTGTCTCCTGCTCCCTTTTTCTCATCGTCACGACCTCCTCTGGTTGGTCCAACACCGAAATGGGCCGGCATCTTCCACAGGTGGCTGCTCCCTCATCGGCTGGGCGGGCCGGCGACTTGATGGCCGATCGGCTCTGGGGACGGCGTTCGGTCTCCGCAACGGTGCGAGGAGGGGCGCTCGGGCCGGAACGTGCTAGCCGGGACACGCTCTGCTCGCCGCCCGGGTTGGCCCACCCGCCTCACTCCCGGTCGGTGAACAGGGGCGGGGCGGTTCCTGACTCTGGGAGTCGGGTCGGTGGGCCGGCGCCGGATCTCGCCTTGCCCTTCGGATCCTTGCGCTTCGGAGTCCCGCGGGGCGTGGTCTGCTCGGGTGGTTCGAATCGCCACCGGCCGTTCTCGTTGGTGAGAACCCACCCTCGGTGGGTGCGGAGCGAGTGGTGGTGGGAGCAGAGGAGGACCAGATTCTCGTAGGAGGCCTCCCCACCGTCCTTGACCGGGCGCCGCCAGTGGTCCTTCTCGAGACCCTTGCGCTTCCCGCAGCCCGGGACCACGCAGCACTGGTCCCGCTCGGTGATGGCCGTGAGCAGGGGGGTGGGGATCTTGCGCCGGGGCCGGACCACCGTTCGCACGTCCACTCCGTCGCTGATGAACAGATCGAGGAGCGCATCGCCGAGGAGGCTCCTCGCCCATTCGACCGAGACGGGACCGACGCCGGGGATCTCGCAGACCTCGCCCCCGGTCACCCAGCCCCGGACGAGGGTCTCGTAGTCGACCCGTACCTGGACGTGTGCCCTGGGCTCCGGGGGGCGACAGCCGGTAGGGCCGGTTCCGGCGACGGCCGGCCTGCCCGTCCGGTCCTGCGCGTCCCGCCGTCCGTCCGGTCGGCCCGGCTGCTTCTCGCTTCCGGCCGCGAGGCCGTTGCCGGTGACCAGGGCGAAGAGGGCGTCGGCCCGGTAAGCGTCGACCGGCTCCATCCGTCCCTCCCTGCGGGCCTTCTGGAAGAACCGGTCACACTGGAGGTCGAGGGCTGCTTTCAGGCGCCCCCCGGCCTCGGGGGCGAACAGTGCGGTGATCCCGAAGGCCCCGTCCCGGTCGGTGAAGGTCCAGCACCGGCGGTTCTCGTGCAGGCGCCTCTGATGCGCATCGGACTGCTCCTTCGAGCGCCCCTCGGCCTTGGCCCGCTGGCACCGCTCCTTCAGCTGGCCGACCGTGTCCCCCTCGGCCCCCTGGAGGAGGTCCTCCTCCCGGCCGGGATTGACCTTCAGGGCGTCGGTGACCAGCTTGGCCCGCTGGGAGGTGAGCCTCCCCCCGCGCAGGGCATCCTCCACCCCCGGCTGGGAGGCCAGGGCCTCGCCCACCTTCAAGACGTCCTTCGCCTCCCCGCGAGAGGATCCGGTGACCGCGGCGAGCCACTCCTCGGCGGTGGCGTGTCCGCTCAGGTGGTGGGCCTGGCCCATCGCGGCCCGGGTGGCGAACAGGGTGATGCCGGCCTCGAGCCTCCGCTTCCCTTCCTCCATCAGGGTGACCAGGGAGACGGCGTCGGTCACCGAGAACCGACCGGGATCGGCCGAAGCCACGAACGAGGTGATGGAATCGACCGCATCGGCCACCTGCCGGGCCTCGCCGGTCCACCGCCCGGTCCGGGGGGTCCTGTCTCGAGAGCGCTTGGTCTGGGGGGTCGCAACCGCCATGGACCCAGCTAATCAGGGGGGTGTATCAGTGGGTCCGGGCCAGGGGTTCCGGAGGGGCCGGGCCAGGCCAGACCGGCGGACCGAATCAGGAACATCCTGGTCAGCGGCGTTAACCAGTCGGGCGCAAGATTGGTCTGGTCCTCCGGGCCGGTGAGCACCTCGCCCTGAAGTGGTGCCAGCCCCCGCCCGATCCACCGGGAGCCACCCCTCCCTCCTGGTCTCTGATGGTTGAGGCTGGGGGCCTGTCCAACGACCAGGATCACACCCACCTCCTTCTCGCCGATTGGCCGTGGGGTGGACCCCCGGGGCACTGTTGGCGGGGTGACGGCTTGGCGGAGTGTGATGGCTTGGCGGAGTGTGATGGCTTGGCGGAGTAATGGCGTGATGCGCGGTGGCGACGGAGGGCGGCAACGATGACAATGGCGACCCGGCAGGTGCAGGCCGAGACCCGGCCCGAGGGACCCCGGACCCGGCAGACACGGACCGGGTGGGCGGCGTGACGTCTGAGATGGACGCGGTGGTGGTGGGCTCGGGACCCAACGGACTGGCGGCCGCGGTGACGCTGGCCGGCGCCGGCCTCTCCGTGACGGTCCTCGAGGGGGCGGACTCGGCGGGCGGAGGGTGTCGGACCGAGGCGCTGACGTTGCCCGGCTTCCGCCACGACGTCTGTTCCACCGCCCATCCGATGGTGCTCACCTCGCCGTTCTTCCGTCAGCCGGCCTTCGAGGGGCTGCGGGCCAGCCTGCGTCAGCCGGAGGTCCCGTTCGCCCATCCCCTGGACGGCGGGGAGGCCGCCGCCGCCCTGTCCTCGGTCGAGGCCACGGCGGACCTGCTCGGTTCGGACGGGAGGGCGTACCGGCGGCTCCTCGGCCCCTTGGTCGAAGCGGCCGGGCCTATCAGCGACGCCGTCCTGGCCCCCCTTCGATCGGTGCCCCGCCGACCGGTGTCGATGGCCCGGTTCGGGCTCCCCGGTCTCCTGCCGGTGTCGCGCCTGGTCGCCCGGTTCGAGAGCGAGCGGGCCAAGGCCCTGCTGGCCGGGGTCTCGGCCCATTCCATGGCCAAGCTCACCTCGCCGCTGACCAGTGCCTTCGGGCTCTTCCTGACCTTGACCGCACACGCCGCCGGCTGGCCGGTGGTCGAGCACGGGAGCTCGGGCATCTCCGACGCCATGATCGCCGAGCTGGAACGGCTGGGCGGCAGGGTGGTCACCGGCCAGTGGGTGCGCTCCCTGGACGCGCTCCCGCCGGCCCGCGCCGTGGTGGTCGACACCTCGCCCAAGGGTCTGGTGTCGATGGCCGGACCAGCCCTGCCCTCCGGGTACGGGCGGGCGCTCCGCCGCTTCCACTACGGCCCCGGTGTGTGCAAGGTGGACTGGGCCCTGTCGGGGCCGGTGCCCTGGAGCGCGGAGGTCTGCCGGAGGGCCGGGACGCTGCACCTCGGCGGCACGTTCGAGGAGGTGGCGGCCAGCGAGGCCGAGGTGAACGCGGGCCGGCACCCCGAGCGTCCGTACTGCATCGTGGTGCAGGCCGGGGTGGCTGACCCCACCCGGGCCCCTGACGGCCAGCAGGCCCTGTGGGGTTACTGCCACGTGCCGTCGGGCTCCACGGTGGACATGCACCGCGCCGTCGAGGCCCAGATCGAGCGGTTCGCCCCCGGTTTCTCGGACCTGGTGCTGGCCCGCACCGTCCGGACCGCGGCCGAGGAGGAGGCCCACAACCCCAACTATGTGGGCGGGGACATCGCCGGTGGTGCCTCCACGCTGGTCCAGACCGTGTTCCGTCCCACCATCCGGTGGAATCCCTACCGGACTCCCCTGGAGGGGGTCTACCTGTGCTCTGCCTCGACGGCCCCTGGTGCCGGCGTACACGGGATGTGTGGGGTCTATGCCGCCCGCACGGTGCTCCACGACCGCTTCGGCGGCCCGCCGCCCTTCCGGTCCTGATCAGGCAGGAGGCGTGGTCGCGCTGCCGCGGGCTGGCCGCCGGTCCGGGTGACCTGCCGGGTGACCTGCCGCGGGGCCCGCCTGGACGTCCCTCCCGGGGCAGCCGGGCGCGGCACCGACCATCCCGGTCAGTGGGCCGCGGCCGGACGCCGCGCCCGGGTCGGGTCCACCGGCGGCGCCGGACCGGCCGTCCGCTCCGGCATCAGGAGCAGGGCTCCGGCGAGGAAGCACAGCGCACCGACGAAGGTGCCCGAATTGGAGAGCTGGGCGTGCCAGAGCTGGCCGGTCGACGGCACGACGAACGCCGCCACCGCCGAGACGCCGAAGGCGACGGAGCCCACCAGGTTGAGGGCGGTGATCCACCAGTCCAGGCTGGCCGGTGACCAGGCTGCCCAGCCGTGGCACACCTCGAACCAGGCCAGGCCGCTGGCCACGAGGAAGCAGATGGAGCCGACGGCGTCGGGCCGCCACACGTGCTGGAGGGCGGCCTGCGCCGTGAGGTCGATCCGCACGGCGTTGCCGGTACTGGCATTGAAGTAGATGGTGCCGATGAGCTGGATGCCTGACGCCCACCAGTCGATCTGCCGGGGCCGGTAGACGAACACCTTCCGCCATCCGTGCGGCCGATCGTCCGATCCGGCGTCCACCGACTCGCGGTACTGGAGGAACGCGGCCGAGGTGAAGAAGATCGAGCCCACGAAGAAGGTGATCGAGTCGGTCCGGGCCCCGACCCTGCCGGCGTAGCCCGGGATGGCGCCGAGGGCGAAGAGGCCCGAGCCCACGGCGAACAAGGTGGCAATCCACCAGCCCCTGGCCCGGGGAGCCCACCAGGTGTGGTCGACGCCGGCGGTGAGGTGGCCCCGTTTGCGGTGTCGGCGCGAGTCCCACCGGGCCACCAGACCGTCTGGTCGCTCGTACTCGACGAAGGTGACGAAGGGGCCGAAGCCGCCCTTCCGGCTGGGTGCAGCCGGATCACCGGCCTGTCCTGCCGGCTCGGTCGTGCCCGGGGGCGTATCGGTCTCGGGGTGCACTCGGGGCCCGCGGCGGACAACCATCCGGCCAGTATCGTCCGGACGGCCCGTTCGCGAGGCCATCATGCTCTGCGATGATGAGCACCGGTTGGCGACCCGCCGGGCGGTCCGGTAGATCCGACCGGGGCGGTCCGGCACATCCGACCGGGCGGTCCGGCACATCCGACCGGGGCGGTCCGCATCACGGGGCGAGTGTGGCAACTCGGAGTCCGGCCGCCGGGTCGGACCTCTCGGCCGGCTGGGCCGGCACCGGGACCGAGGGAGAGAACGGGACTGAAGGAGCGAGGGAGTATCGATGGAGGCAGCGATCACCGACCGAGATCGGGCAACCCTGGTGAGGGCGGCCGTGGCCCGGATGGGCCGCGAGGAGATGAAAGCCGCCCTGGCTCGCACCAACGATCCCTCGTTCCCGGCACCCAAGGCGGTGGCCAACGCCCTCAACGCCCTTCGCAAGCACCGCGATCCGGCCGATGTGGTGACGCGACCGCAGTACCGGGCGGCGGTGCCCTACCTGGCGTCGGCGATGGCAGACGCCTGCCTGAGCCGGACCATCGAGGCGCTCGGTGAGCACTCCGACGACCCCACCCGGGAACAGCTGGTCGAGGCCATCGAGGAGGTCCGAGGTTCGTTCTCCGACAGCACCATCGGGGTCATGCTGGCCTCGGTGGCCGGTGGCGGGATGCCGGCCTCCGACCTGTGCTTCCACGTGGCCACCGGCGACGAACGGTTCGGCTTGACCGACTGGGCGGAACAGGAGGAGCGCCCGTCCACGGGCAAGGCCCGCAGGCCGGTCGAACGCGCCGCCACCCCCGAGCAGCGAGAGGCCCGGCGGCTGAAGAAGCAGAAGGATGCCGAGGACCGTCGGCGGAAGCTGGAGGCGGCCCGGAAGGCCGGGGAGCAGGTCCGACGGGCCCGGAAGGGACGGTCGGACCCCGGCGGAGCCGTTCCCGGGGCCGGTTCCGAAGAGACGGTGGCCGCCCGGCGAGAGGCGACGGTGACGCCCCGCCTGACCCGTCGGGCCTCCCTCACCCCGGCCGAGGAAGTGGAATTCGACCGGCAGGACCCTTGGAGCTCGGCAGTGGTCTTCGCCTGGGTGCCGTTCGACTCCGTCGATCCGGACCACCCCGGGCTCGACGGGAAGTCCCGGCGCTGCGTGGTGGTGGCCGGGTCGTCTCAGGCCCTCCTGGTCCGGCCGGGCTACTCGGACGGGGGGGTGACCAGCCGGGACTGGAAGTCGGTGCCCCTCCGCCACTGGAAGCGGGCCGGATTCGACCAGCCCACCTGGATCGACAGCCAGACCCTGCGGGTGCCACGGCCGACCGACGGGGGACCGGTGGGGTGGCTGGATCCCGAGGACTGGAACGCTCTCTGGTAGGTCAGGCACCACGGCGCGCCCGGCGTGCGGCGGCCCGCTCCGGCCAGGGGGCGGTGCCGTCCGAGTGCATTGCACCATGCAACCCAGTACAGTTGGGAGCATGCGTCGGAAGAGCTTCGAAGAGATGAACTGCTCGGTGGCCCAGACCCTCGAGGTGGTGGGCGAGTGGTGGACCATGCTGATCATCCGGGACTGCTTCCTCGGCGTCACCCGGTTCGACGACTTCCACCAGCGCCTCGGGATCTCCCGAAACATCCTCACCGACCGGCTCGACCACCTGGTGGAACGGGACGTGCTGGTCCGGGTCCCCTATCAGGAGCACCCGGTCCGGTACGACTACCGGCTCACCGACAAGGGCCGGGACCTCTGGTTGGTGCTGACGGCCCTGCGCCAGTGGGGTGACCGGTGGGAGGCGGCAGAGGGCCCCCCGGTGATCGTCGAGCACAAGGGATGCGGGCACCCGGCCACGGCGGTCCCGACCTGTTCGTCCTGCGGGGATCCGCTCGAGGCGCGGTCGGTCCGGGCTCTGGCCGGCCCGGGGTCGAAGAATCGCCCCGCCGACGAGATCCTTCCTCCGGTCCGCTCGGCCTGACCCGTCCACTCCGGCCGTCTCCCTCGCCGCGGGAGCCGCCGGGGTGCGGTCGGCGAACTGGCCGGGCAGGGTCGACGAGCCGATGCGCCATCCCAGCCACGCGCCGCGTCCAGGGCGGGCCGTTGACTCGTAGTTAGATACATTCTAAGATTAGAACGGTTCCGATCAGGGACCCACGACACGCCATCATGGAGGTTCCCATGCCCAAGCCCGTATTGACCACCGAGTCCGGGGCGCCGGTCGTCGACAACCAGCACAGCCAGACGGCGGGTCCGGCCGGGCCGGTGCTCCTCCAGGACCAGCACCTGCTGGAGAAGCTGGCCCGCTTCAACCGTGAGCGCATCCCCGAGCGTGTGGTCCACGCCAACGGATCGGCGGCCCACGGCACCTTCGTGGTCACCCGGGACGTGAGCGCCTGGACGCGGGCCGCCTTCCTTGGCGAGGTGGGAAAGCAGACCGAGACCTTCCTCCGGTTCTCGACCGTGGCCGGTGGCCGGGGCTCAGCCGACGCGGTGCGCGACCCCCGGGGCTTCGCCCTGAAGTTCTACACGGAGGACGGCAATTACGATCTGGTGGGCAACAACACTCCGATCTTCTTCATCCGGGACCCGCTCAAGTTCCCGGATTTCATCCACTCCCAGAAGCCCGATCCGTACACCAACCATCAGGAGCCCGACAACGTCTGGGACTTCTTCTCCCATTCGCCCGAGGCCACCCACATGTTCACCTGGCTCTTCGGCGACCGTGGCATCCCCGCCACCTACCGGCACATGGACGGCTTCAGTTCCCACACCTACCAGTGGGTGAACGCGGCCGGGGACCCCGTGTGGGTCAAGGTCCACTTCAAGACCGACCAGGGCATCAGGACCCTCGACACGTCGGAGGCGGCCGAACTGGCCGGGCTCAATCCGGACAGCCATCAGCTGGACCTGGTGGAGGCCATCGACCGGGGGGAGTTCCCGTCCTGGACGATGAGCGTGCAGATCATGACCCCGGAGCAGGCGGCCGCCTCCCCGGTCAACCCGTTCGACCTGACCAAGGTGTGGTCACAGAAGGTGTATCCACGGCACGAGGTGGGCCGCCTCACCCTCAACCGCAACCCGGACAACTACTTCGGCGATGTCGAGCAGTCGGGGTTCGACCCGGGCAACTTCGTGCCGGGTATCGGCCCGTCGCCGGACAAGATGCTCCAGGGGCGGCTGTTCGCCTACGGCGACGCCCACCGGTACCGCCTCGGCATCAACCACACCCAGCTGCCGGTCAACGCCCCCCACGCCACCGAGGCCCACAACTACGGGCGGGACGGCCTCATGGCGGGACAGGGCAACGGCGGCCGGGCCAAGAACTATGAGCCCAACAGCTACGACGGGCCGGTCGAGACCAACCGGCCCTATGCCTCGTCGCTGGACCTGTCCGGCGCCACCGGCACCTACGAGTGGGACGCCAGGGACACCGACGATTTCGCCCAGGCCGGTGACCTCTACCGGTTGCAGCCGCCCGAGGCACAGGCCCGGCTGGTGGACAACATCGCCGGCGGGTTGGGGGCGGTGTCGTCCGGTCCCGTTGGTGACGGGATCGTGGAGCGGAGCATCGCCCATTTCCGGTCCGCCGACCCCGAGTTCGGCGAGCGCATCGTCCAGGGGGTCAAGGAACGGCGGGGCTGACGTGGTGGCCGCGTCGACAGCCTTACCGGAACGCCTCGAGGCCCGCGGCTGGCGAATAACCCCCCAACGGCGGGCCGTGATCACCGCCCTGCACGGTGACCACGTGCACCTGAGTGCCGACCAGGTGCTGGCCGGGGCGCGCCGGGTGTTGCCCGAGGTCAGCCTGGCCACGGTCTACAACACGCTCAACGAGCTGGTGTCCATCGGGGAGATCAGCGAGATCCGTCTGTCCGACGGCACCGCCCGGTACGACCCGAAGGTCGGTCCCGACCACCACCATCTGGTGTGCGACGGATGCGGGCTGACCTTCGATGTCGAACCCCGGGGGGTGTCCGGGCTGTCCCTCCCGCCGGTGCAGCGCTTCGGGATGACGGTCGACTCCGTCGAGGTGGTGTTCCGCGGGCGCTGCAGCAACTGCGCCGAGCACGGCTGAACCGACGACCGGGCCCCCGCGGGTGGTCGGCCCGGGGGAGTCAGGCCAGGTGGGAGCCCTCAGCCGCCCGCGGGCGATCCACGGACCCGGTCCCGAACGCCGCGGGCCGGGTGTTGCGGATCACTTCGAGGATGTCGTCCCCGATCAGCTCCTCGTGGTCCAAGAGGGCGTCCCGGAGGGCCTCCACCACGTTCCGGTGCTCCTCGAGCATCCGGGTGACCGCGTCCTTGGACGCGGCCAGCAGCGATTCGACCTCTTCCCGGCCGCCGTCGTTGGCCAGCACCTTGGACACGATCCCCCCGGCCGGGTACTCCATGGCCGCCGACGAGATGAGGGTGGTGCCCATGCCCAGCTGTCCCACCATCTGGCAGGCATTCTGCGTGGCGGCCTGGAGGTCACCGGCCACGCCGGTAGAGGCCTCGCCGAAGAACAGCTCCTCGGCCACCATGCCACCGAAGGCGATGTCGATGAGCGCCCGGACCTCCGTCTTGGTCTTGGTGAAGCGCTCCTCCTCTTCGGAGTGGCTGAGCAGCCCGAGGGCGTCCCGGCGCTTGATGATCGTGAGTACCTCGAGCTTGCGACCTTTGCCCACCAGCCAGGCCACCGTGGCGTGGCCGGCCTCGTGGGTGGCGATGGTCCGCCGTTCGGCCTCGGTGTACTCGACCGGCTGGGCCAGACCGATCTCCTCGGTCATCTTGGCGTGCTGGAGGTCGTTCCACGAGAAGCGGGTGGCACCGCGGCGGAGGGCCCACACCAGGGACTCGTCCATCAGGTGCTCGATCATCACCGGGGAGTAGCCGGCGGTGAGGGCGGCCAGCGTCTCCCGACGGGCCGGATCGTCCAGCTCCACCTCGTGGGTCTTCTTGTCCAGGTAGTAGTCGATGATGTCCCGCCGTCCCGCCCGCCCGGGCAGGCCGAAGTAGATGTTGCGGTCGAACCGCCCGGGCCGCAGCAGCGCCGGGTCGAGGTCGCTGGCCCGGTTGGTGGCCCCGATGACCAGGATGTTGGCCGGCACGTGACGCGGCTTGTCCAGCCGACGGTGGGCCGGCAGCCAGGAGTTGATCCCGTCGATGAACCAACCCTTGGCCCGCAGCGACATCGGGGTCTGCTCGAAGGACTGCAGCTGGATGAGCAGCTCGTTGACCACCCCCGGGATGCCCTCCCCGTGCCGCTGGCCCATGCCGCGGGCACCGCCGATGGCGTCGAGTTCCTCGATGAAGCCGATGGCGCCGCCCTCCCGCCTGGCGTGCTTGCGCAGGGCCTTGAAGTAGGAGCGGATCTTGCGGTTGGTCTGGCCGTAGAACATGGACTGAAAGGCCGAGGACGAGACGAACAGGAACGGCACGCCGGCCTCGGCGGCCATGGCCTTGGCCATGTAGGTCTTTCCCGTCCCCGGCGGGCCCTCGAACAGGATGGCCTTTCGGGGTGAGCCGCCCATCTGCTCGGCGAAGGTGCGGTGGGCGAGGAACAGGTTGAGGGTCTTGGTGACTTCTTCGACCAGCCCCTCCGAGCCCCGCACGTCGTCGAAGCTCATGGTCAGCTCGTCAGGTCGGTAGAGGATGTGGGGTGAGCGCCCCGCACCCAGCAACGGGATGACCATGACCAGGATCAGGACGGTGATCAGGGCGATGGCCGGCAGCATGGGCTGCAGGGAGGCAGGGAAGTGGGGCATCGGGAGGGACGCCCCCGGGTCCAGTACGTCCCGCAGGACGAGGAGCATGGCGACCGGGGCCAGGACCACGGCGACCCGCCGGAGTCGGGTGCCGCGCGAGCGCTCCCGGTGCGCCCCCACGTCGGTGGTGGCGATGGCGGCCACGCCGCTCTCGTGGAGGGACAGCCGGTTACCCGTCGGTTCGGCCGGGATGTCCGTCGTCGGGCCGGGGCCGGAATCAGTGTCGCCCCCGCCCGCACCGGGCACGGGGCCTGTCGTCGGATCCAGTGATTCCTGGTTCTCCATGGCCTGCCTCCAGTTGGACCCAGCGGGAGGCCCTCCGGTCGCCCGCTCTGTTCCGGCTCGACCGAGTTGCCCCCCGTCGACGAGGACCCTCGCCGAACGGCGGGTTCGGTGGGGTCACGGCTGAACCTATACCGCGCCGCACGGGGACGGAGCTGATCGCGACCAAAGAAATGCGGAGGGTGTGCGGATGCCCTCGGGGAGTGACTTCAGGACCGGACAGGAGGGCAAGTGCCGGTGACGGAGGCGGTCAGCCGCGTGAGGTTGGGACCGGGAACTCACGCACCTCGAAGTCGGAGGTGACCGTGGGGCAGAGCGACCCGTCGACCAGTGAGCACGACTCTTCGGCGATGTCGACCGGGGATCCGTTGGTCACCGCCGGCTGCACCTGGGGGAAGATGACCACCCCGGTCACCGGGTGGTTGCCACCGGATCCCTCGAGGGAGCCGGTCACGCCGCTCGGGTCGGTGACCGAGGCCAGGTCGGGGGTGGGCATGGCACTCTGTTCGCCGGGGGGCGGTGATCCGCTGCAACCGGCCTCCTGTTGCTGCCACTGCGGGATGGAGAAGAAGGGGCAGACGGCCGAGATCCCCGAAGGACGGCCGGTGGTGTCGAAGGTGGCAAAGACGCCCTCGGAGCCCGCCTCGACCGGTGCGTCGGAGGCCGGGACGGGCGTGTTGGACGGAAAGACCACCAGGCCGGTC
Source organism: uncultured Acidimicrobiaceae bacterium (assembly GCA_963833585.1). Lineage (GTDB taxonomy): Bacteria > Actinomycetota > Acidimicrobiia > Acidimicrobiales > RAAP-2 > Bog-756. The sequence goes on from CAWHYF010000001.1 coordinate 263,975, forward strand.
GTCCCGGTCGTGGGTGACCACACGGCGCAGCTCCAGCCGCTGGGTCCGAGCAGCGTGTGAACTCCGTCGGTGTAGAACGACACCTTGCCGACCAGGGCGGTGGGGATGGGGGCCAGCAGGACGCTGGGCTTCCATCCCTCGGTGGGCAGCACGACGCCGAAGCTGTTGGCGCAGCCGGCCACCGGGAAGGCCACCGCCACCTCTCCCGAGAGCGGTGGAGTGACGGCGGCCGGCACCGGGCCCGCACCGACCGGATCCTGGGTGGTCGACGTGGACCCCACGATGGCCGACAAGGACGAGCCGCAGGCCGACAGGCTGATCCCCACCGCCATCAGTCCGGTGAAGAGGGTGAGACCGGCCCAAGTGGGTCGTCGGGTGTGACGGAGGTGGGCGTTCGGGTGGTTCACTGGTCCAGACGTTAAGTCACCGGCGGCCGCGGATCGCGTCTTGTCGGCGGCTCGGGCGTTCGGGGGCGGCGGCTGCCGGGCCTCCCACCCCCGCGTCCCGGGCCTCCCTGCCCCTGCGTCGCGGCCCGGCACGACCCCCTCCCCCCGGTGTGCGCGGCCGGCCAGGCCGAGGAGCACGAAGCGGACTACCGCGGCTCGTCGTCCGAACGTCGAGCCACCACCGCACCGGGGGAGCCGCTACGGCACCAGAGGAGACTCGTTCACGCGGGTCAGCTTCTCCGGGTTGCGCACGACGCGGATGGTCACCACCCGGTCGTCCACCACTTCGAAGGCCGTCACCATGTCGACGGTCCCGTCCAGGGACACCACCGATCCGACGTCACCGTTGATGGTGGCCCGCCGTGCGGAGAGCCGGCCGGCGTAGCGCCTGGTCAAATTGACCAGTAGGCGGCCCACCCGATCGGCGCCGACCACCGGGCGTCGCGCCGCCCGGGTCGACGCACCGCCGTCGGTGATGCAGACCACCCCGGGGGCCAGGCACCGCAGGGCCACCTCCACGTCTCCGAGGGCCACCGCCGTCATCAGCCGATCGACGACGGCCCGGTCCGCCGACCGGTCGGTCCGGGTCTTGCCCCCCGCTCTCTCGGCGGTCGACCGGGGGCCGGTACCAGCCGATCCCGACGGGCCCGATCGCTGCCCTCCGGTTCCCGGCCGGACCCGCCGTCGGGCCCGGCTGGCGATCTGACGGCAGGCGGCCTGCGACTTGCCGACGGTGACGGCGATCTCGGCGAAGGGTACGGCGAACACGTCGGCGAGGAGGAAGACGGCCCGCTCCACCGGCTCGAGCTGGTCCAACACGGTGAGGAACCCGAGCCGGAGCGACTCGGCCACCTCGGCGGCCTCCGCCGGCCCGGCCTCGGCCACCAGGGGTTCGGGGAGCCACGGGCCCACATAGGCCTCACGTCTCCGCCGCGCCTTCCGAAGGTGATCGAGGGCGATCCGGGTGGTGACCGTGGTGAGCCAGGCCTCGGGACGTTCGACCGCTCCGGGACGCCGGGACTGCCAGCGGAGCCAGGTGTCCTGGACCACGTCCTCGGCGTCGGAGACCGTGCCCAGCATCCGGTAGGCCAGTCCGGTGAGTCGGGGTCGCTCGGCCTCGAAGAGTTCGTCCGGCGTCGGCCGGCAGCCACCGGGCGGGTCGGTGATCATCCCACCACTATGGAGGATCTCGGACGGACGAGCCCGGCCTGCCACCAGCCGACGTGCCCGCCGGCCAGGGAGGCACCGACGGGGGTCCCCCTCCGTGCCACCTGCTCGGCCAGGGATCCGCAAGGCACGTGGGTGTCCTCGGTACCGGGCCGGATCCCGACCACGATCTCACCAGCATCCGTGGTCATACCAATCTGACGCCGGTGGACCCCACGGTGTGACACGTCCGCTCCGGCCAGCTACGCCCGGAGGCGATCTGCCGCCACCTGCTTGCTGTCCCGCTGCCCACCGGCCCGACGCCGGAGCGGACGACGCCGAGCGCGGGGACGGCAGGGCTCACGGTCCAGGAGCGGTCAGATTCTGGAGGCGTACCTCGCCGTGCGCCAGGCGTCTACCCGAAGCGTCGGTCACGTCGACCTGCCACAGCTGCTGCGTCCGGCCCTGGTTGAGCGCCGTGGCCTCGACCTGCACGCGACCCGAGGTGATCGAACGCAGGAAATGGGTGGTGTTGGTGAGTCCCACCGCCACCTGGCCGAGATCCGCGACGGCGCGGCTGGCGCCGATGCTGGCGGCACTCTCGACGGCCGTGGCGTAGACGCCACCGTGGACGATTCCCCAAGGCGTGTGGTGCCGGCGGTCGAGATCGATGTGGCCGACCACCCGATCGGCGGCCACCGCCTCGACCACCAGCCCAGCGGCGTCCACGAAGGCACTGGGGTCCTGGAGCGAGGGGGCGCGGTTCGGCGTCCCCGGGACGGCGGCGATGGGATCCGTAGTGAGTTCTGTCATACAACTCATTGTAGAGAGGGGTCGGTCTGCCGGCAAGGCCAACCCGGCCGAGCTCGGCCGACCACCAGACTGGCACATTGACGTTTACGTTAAGGTAGATTGACGTACCGGGGAGATCGAACGAGCTGTTCTGGGAGCCATGACCGTGCTTGACGGAGTGAAGGCGAGCGGGGCCCAACGTCCAAGGCGGGTTGACGGCACGTCCGCCGAACTACCGCCCAACTACAAGTGGATCGCGCTGTTCATCTCCACGCTGGGCATGCTCATGGCCACCATCGACGGTTCTATCGTGCTCATCGCGCTGCCCGACATCTTTCGGGGCATCGGTCTCGACCCCCTCCAGCCGGGCAACACCTTCTACCTCCTCTGGATGATTCTGGGCTTCTTGGTCATCACCAGCGTCCTGGTGGTGAGCCTGGGCAGGATGGGGGACATCTACGGCCGGGTCCGGACCTACAACCTGGGCTTCGCCGTCTTCACCTTCTTCTCCCTCCTGTTGAGCATCACCTGGATGACCGGTCACGCCGCCGGGGTCTGGCTGATCACGATGCGCATCTTCCAGGGGGTGGGGGCGGCGATGCTCATGGCCAACTCGTCGGCCATCCTGACCGACGTGTTCCCCAGCAACCAACGGGGGATGGCACTCGGGGTCAATCAGGCTGCGGCCTTCAGCGGTTCGTTCATCGGATTGGTGCTGGGCGGGTTGCTCGCTCCGATCAACTGGCGGCTCATCTTTCTGGTGTCGGTGCCGATCGGCCTGTTCGCCACGGTGGTGGGCTATCTCAAACTGAGGGAGACCAGCCCTCGCCGACCGGCTCGCATCGACTGGCCCGGCAACATCACCTTCGCCCTCGGTCTCATACTGGTCATGGTGGGTATCACGTACGGGATCGAACCCTACGGCCACCACACCATGGGGTGGACCAATCCCACCGTGATCACCTCACTCACCGTGGGTCTGGGGCTGTTACTGGCGTTCTGCATCATCGAGACCCGGGTGGAACAGCCCATGTTCCGCCTCCAGCTGTTCAAGATCCGGGCCTTCACCAGCGGCGTGTTGGCCAGCTTCCTCGCCGCCCTGAGCCGGGGCGGACTGATGTTCATGCTGATCATCTGGTTGCAGGGGATCTGGCTCCCCCTGCACGGCTACACGTTCAGCGTCACGCCGCTGTGGGCCGGAATCGCCATGCTCCCGCTGACGGCCGGACTGTTGATCGCCGGTCCGTTGTCGGGTGTGCTGTCCGACCGTTACGGGGCCCGCCCATTCGCCACGGGGGGAATGTTGGCCACCGCGGTGGGCCTGGCCCTGCTCGAATTCCTCCCGGTGGACTTCTCCTACGGGGTCTTCGCCGTCGTGCTCTTCTTCACCGGCATGGCCATGGCCTCCTTCGGCTCACCCAATCGGGCCGGCGTGATGAACAGCCTTCCCCCGCAGCACCGGGGGGCGGGCTCGGGGATGAACACGACATTCCAGAACTCGGCGCAGGTGCTCTCCATCGGGATCTTCTTCTCCCTGATGATCGCCGGGCTCTCGTCGACCCTGTCGGGCAATCTGCTCCGCGGACTCCTGGCCCACGGGGTGCCCGCGGCAGCAGCGCAGGAAGCCGCCCACCTCCCTGCGGTGTCGACCCTCTTCGCCGCGTTCCTCGGTTACGACCCGGTCCAGCACCTGATCGGAGCCCACCAGCTCAGCCAACTGCCGGCGGTCCAGCAGCACGCCTTGACCGGGCGCAGCTTCTTCCCCGGGCTCATCAGCGCCCCCTTCCGGGCCGGGCTGCACGCCGCGCTGGACTTCGCCATCGTGGCCAGCCTGTTCGCGGCCGGTGCCTCGTGGTTGCGCGGGGGCCACTATGTCTATTGGAGTCGGAGTCGGAGTCGGAGTCCGAGCCCGATTCCGGTTCTGAGTCCGAGTCCGAGCAGGGCTCGATGGACGGCGGGACGGGAGAGGACGGATCGGGTATCGGCCGAGCGTTGGAGCCGATCGCGGGGAGCAACCCCGACGACCTGTCCGGGGCGGCCATCGCCCAGGTCGACGCCGGATGATCATGAGGAACGCCACCACTGAACCGGCGCCCATGACCCTTCGGATCGGGGAGGTGGCCAAGCTGACCGGACTCACGCCCCGGACCCTGCGCTACTGGGAGGAGCAGGGCCTGATCAGCCCCAGCGGCTACCGGGGCCGCGGGGAACGCCTCTATTCGTCGACGGACATGGCCCGGGTCACCCGGATCAAGGACCTCCAAGAGCTGCTGGGATTCTCACTGGCGGAGGTGCGCGTGGTGCTCGACACGGAGGACATCGAAGTCCTCGACCGGCTCCGGTCCGAGTACCGGTGGGGCGCCGCGTCACCTGACCACCGACGGGAGCTGCTCGATGAGGCCATCGCCGCCAACGAGAAGCTCCTCGAGCGCCTGGACACCACGCTGGCCCGCATCGGTCGGTTCCGTGACGAGCGGGCGGCCAAGTCCATCCGACTGAAAGAGGTCCGAGGCGAGCTCGACACGGAGCCCGGGCCCGGGACGGCCCGGGTCGCTCCGACAGTCGGGCCGCCAACCTCACCCCGAGATCAGGAGACAGGAGTTGACCATGAATGACGCCATGCGCGCAGAGACGGTTCAGATCAGCGGCCACGGCCAGGATGCCATCGAGGCCTACCTGGCCCAGCCGCTCGACCCCGCGCCCACCGGCGGTGTGGTGGTGATCCACCACATGCCCGGATACGACGAGGGCACGAAGGAGATCACCCGCAAGTTCGCCGCCCACGGCTATCTGGCCATCTGTCCCGAACCTGTACAGCCGCGAGGCCCCTGGGGCCAGCCCGGACGACGCCGCCGCGGCGGCCCGGGCTCAAGGCGGAGTGCCCGACGAGCGGCTGGTCGGCGACGTGGACGGGGCCGCCTCCTACCTCCGTTCCTTCGGCTCCTCCAACGGCAACGTGGCCACTATCGGGTACTGCTCCGGCGGCCGTCAGTCGTTTCTGGCCGCCTGTAGTCTCGATCTCGACGCTGCCGTCGACTGCTACGGGGCCTTCGTGATCGGACCTCGCCCCCGAGGGCTCGCCCCTCAAGGTGTCACCGCTGACCCTCTGGTGCCCGATCTGTCCTGCCCCCTTCTCGGTCTGTTCGGGGCCGAGGACCAGTACCCGTCCCCGGCCGAGGTGGACGAGCTCGAGAAGCTGCTGACCGACGCGGACAAGGAGTTCGAGTTCCACAGCTATGAGGGCGCCGGTCACGCCTTCTTCTCCACCGACCGGCCCAGCTACCGTCCTGAGGCGGCCAATGACGGGTGGCAGAAGATCTGGGCGTTCCTCGGCCGGCACCTGGCCAACCGCTGACCGGTTTCGCCACCGAACCAACCCGGGAAAGGAACGGAGTTCGCATGTGTACCTACCAGACGACTGCGGTGCCGATCGAGGGCAGCGGGAAGGGGGCTGAAGGCTGGTTCCCGGTGACCGACGCCACGGTCTACTTCGATCACCCGGTCCACGCCCGGAGCCGAGCACACCCTCAACGTCGACCTGATCAATCCGTCCCGGGGGCCCGGTGCACGGGTGGCCATGGAACTCGACCCGGTGTCGGCCCGGAAGCTGGCCCGGAGCATCCTGGCGGTGCTGGACGCAGCCCCCGCCGGTCTGGTCGGCACCGGGACATCCGGCTGAAGCGGTGGTGCCTCTCCGCTCGAGGGGAGGGCCGTGCCGCGTGCGCTACTGCTGGGGCGGGGGAGCTTGGCCCTGAGGCGGTTCGGTCGGCGGCATCGGCGGCGGGGGAGCCTGACCGGCCGGCGGGTAGCCGGGCATCGGCGGTGGGGGGGCCTGACCGGCCGGCGGGTAGCCGGGCTGGGCCGGCGGAGGGTAGCCGGTTCCGGCCGGGGGGTAAGCAGGTTGGCCGGCCGGCGGGTAGCCGGGCTGGCCGGCCGGGGGTAGGTTGGCCGGCCGGAGGGTAACCGGGTTGGCCGCCGGGGGTAGGGCGACCGGCCGGGGGGTAGCCGGGCTGGGCCGGCGGGTAGCCCGTCCCGGCCGGGGGGTAGCCGCCACCAGCTCTCGCCAGACCGTCGGGCCCCGCCGGTCCCCGGTACTGGCTCTGCCCGAGCCACAAGATGTAGAAGAACACAACCGGAATGAGCACGAGCCCCACGGTGAAGGCGGCATCGTGGCCGAAGCTCTTGGAGAGATCGTTCAGGACGAAGATGTTGATGACCAGGAAGGCGATGCTGCCGAGGAATCCGACGATGGGGATCGGGCTCAGGAGCAACAGGAGAAGGAACCACGCCCAGTTCTTCGGCCGCCCGGCGATCCGCAGGAGGACGATGTAGTTGTAGACGGGTACGAACGCCGACCAGGCCGGCTCTCCGTAGGCCCCGGCCTTCTTGTACGTGCCGTAGGCCCCGAGCGCGGTGACCACGTAGAAGATGACGATGATGAGGAAGAACACGAACAGGGCCGCGGCGGTCCCCGTGGAGTTGCTCGTGTAGTACGTGGTCGCCAGCAGGTGTCCCATCGGTTCCCCTTCGGACTCGTCGCACCCGGATCGGGGTGCAGCACTATGCCTTTGTTAGCACCTGGCCCACGGCATCGGGTCGATGCCGCCAAGTCAGTTGTCGAGGCAACTGTTGACTACGCAATCACCTTGGTCCGGGCCGGACCCCTGGGTATCGGCAGGACGCGACGCCGACCTTGAGCCGATCCGTGCCCTTCCTCCGGGACCGTCACAGCCCCTGGCTAGGGTCCTGTCGATGATCCATCTCACCTCGGCGGGGTCGGCCCGCACGCTCGCCGCTCGGCTGGCCGGCGGAACTCGGGGACCGTCCCGCCGAGCCGATGAGCGAGGAGTGGTTGGCCGTTCCGTCGGAAGGGATGCGTCGGTGGTTGACCCTGGAGCTGGCCCGGCACCTCGGGGCCAGCGATGCAGGATCGGGCGACGGCATCGCCGCCAACATCCGGCGGGCCTATCCCGGCGACCTGCGGGCGGCAGTGCTCGCTGCCTGGCATCCTCAAGGGACGGATCCGTGGAGCATCGACGGAATGGTCTGGTCGATCTTCGACGTGGCCGGAGGGGAGCAGTCGGGTTCCCCACTCGAGCGGGACCCTGGACGTGGCCCCCGGTGCCTCGCGCTACGCCAAGGTGAGACGCATCGCCGACCGCTTCGACCGCTACCACCTCCATCGACCGGAGATGGTGTGCCGGTGGGCGCAGGGCGAGTCGGTCGACGGCTCCCTCCAGCCGATCGGCGACCACGCCGCCTGGCAGCCTCGGCTCTGGCGGGCGATCCGATCCCGGATCGGCAGCCCGAGTCCTCCCGAGGTCCTGGCCGTCACACTCGACGAGGTGCGCCGTGGCCACCTCGGGCTCGACCTTCCCGATCGGCTCTTCCTGTTCGGATTCACCGTGTTGCCGGGTGCAGGGTTCCTCGATCTGGCCAAGGCGGTGGCGGACCAGCGAGAGGTCCACCTCTACCTCCTCGAGCCGTCCCGTGTCGACTCGGCTATCTGACCAGGGATCCCCCACGGCTGTTCGACGGCGCCGCCGCTCCCCGGGGAAACGACCGGGGCTCGGAGTTGGTCCGCCAGCCCCTGTTGCGGAGCTGGGGCCGTCTGTATCGCGAAACGGCCCTGCTGGTGGGCGAGGCCGGGAGGGACGTGAGGCACCTGCCCGAGCCGGAGCCGGAGCCGGACCGACCGACCACCCTGCTGACCCGCTTGCAGCACGACATCCGGGGCGATCGGACGCCCGGAGCGCAGGTCGCTCGATCGGTCGGACCGTTCGATCCAGTTCCACTCCTGTTACGGGCCCAACCCGGCAGGTCGAGGTGTTCCGCGATGCGCTGCTCCATCTCCTGTCCGAGCCGGGATCGGACTCTCACCGAGGACGACATCGTGGTGCTCTGTCCGGCCCTCGACCGATTCGCTCCGCTGGTCGAGGCGGCATGGGGCACGTCGGCGGGGGAGGACCCGAGGTGGTCGCCGGACCGGGGCGTGCTCGGACCGCCCTCGCTGCGGTACCGGATCGCCGACCAGTCCATCAGGAGCACCAACCCGGTGCTCGGCGCCCTGTCCGCCCTTCTGGCTTTGGTGGGCGGACGCTTCGAGGCCGTGGCCGTCGTCGACTTCCTGTCCCTAGGGCCGGTCAGGGAGCGGTACGGATTCGACGACGACGACCTGGCCACCATCACCGAGTGGGCGCGGGAGACCAACGTGCGCTGGGGGCTCGATGCCGAGCAGCGTGAGCCCTTCGGGGTGCCCGCGACCCTGGTCGCCAATACGTGGCGGGCCGCGCTCGACCGCGTCCTCGTCGGCTCAGCCGTGTTCGACGCCGACCTGGCGATGGCGGTCGGGGAGGTGGCTCCCTACGGCGTCGAGGGTGGCGACGTGGACACCGCGGGAGGGCTGGCCGAGGTCGTCTGGCACCTGGCCGACCTCTGCGTCGAGGCCACTTCGCCCCGTCCGCTGGTCGAGTGGATGCGGGTGCTCCGCCGGGAGTGCGACGCCCTGTTCGCCACCGACCGGGACGGCGAGTGGCAGATCGAAGGACTGCACCGGCTCTTCGCGGACCTGCTCGAGTCAACCGGTGAGGACGACGTCGCCGCGGTCACTCCGCTCACCTTCCTCGACCTCCGTCGGATGATCGAAGGCCGCCTCGACGGCATGCCCGGTCGACCAGACTTCTTCCGCGGTGGGATCACGGTGACATCGATGACCCCGCTCCGGTGGCTCCCCTTCCGCGTCGTGTGCCTCCTCGGTATGGACCAGTCAGCCTTCGGGTCGACGGTGGCGTCCGCCGACGACCTGATCAGTCTGGATCCCCACCTCGGGGACCGCGACCCCCGCGTCGAGGACCGGGCTGCGCTCCTGGAGGCGGTGCTGGCTGCCGGGGACAATCTCCTGGTGTTCCGTGACGGGCACGACGTGCGAACCAATCAGGACGTTCCCCGGGCGGTGGTCACCGCCGAGCTGTTCGAAGCCGTCTGCGCCCTGGCCGACACGGACGTCAGGGGTGACGTCGAGCGGCACCTGGAGATCGAGCATCCCCGCCAGGGGTTCGACGAGCGATGCTTCCTCCCTGACGGACTGGTGGAGGGTCGGATATGGGGATTCGACACCTCTGGCATGGAGGGGGCGAGAGCGCGTCGGCTGCGCTCCGGGGTCGGCGTCCCGTTCCTGTCCGGGCCGCTTTCCCCCCCACCGGACCGCGGTGACGTGGTCGACCTCGACGACCTTCGAGCCTTCTTCTCCAATCCGGCTCTCTTCTTCCTCACCCGTCGGCTCGAAGCCCGCCTTCCCCGGCCCACCGAGCAGCTCTCCACCGTGCTGCCCGTCGCCGTCTCGCCCCTCGAACGGTACCGGGCCGGCGATCGTCTGCTGAAGGTGCGGCTGGCCGGTGGCACCGCCGTCGAGTGGGCCAGGGTGGAGCGGGCATCCGGCACCCTGCCGCCCGGCCTCCTGGAGCGGGACATGGTGGACGACCTGGATGCCATCGTCGAGGAGCTGCTGGCCACGACGGTCCGCTACGGGATGGGTCCGGTTCCCGCCGAGGCCTTGGACGTGGAGGTGGACCTGGCAGACGGTACCCGGGTGGTCGGTACGGTGGCAGCCCATCTCGGTGGCGAGCGCCCCGGACCGGGCCGTATCCAATTCTCCAAGGTCCGCCCGAGACACCGGGTGGCGGCCTGGCTCGACCTGCTCATGGTCTCCGGCTCCGACCCGTCGCGGCTGTGGCGGTCGGTCCTCATCGGCCAGGCCGCCTCGGGCCGGGAGGCGGTCGACCACGGCGAGCTCGTGGCCCGGGTGGGTCCTGAAGGGCAGCAGGAGGAGGCCAAGAAGGGGTTGGCCGTGGCGGTGGACTGCTTCAGGCGGGGCTGGCTCGAGCCGGTGCCGCTGTTTCCAACCGTCTCGCACCAGCTGGCCACCGGTGCCGCGGCCCGGACGCAGTGGTCGGACAGCCGTGGCTTCGGCGACGGCGAGGACGAGTCGGTGAGGTTGGTCTTCGATTCGGCCAGCTACACGGAGATCATGGCCCTCGAAGCACGGCCCGGCGACCCGCCGGGAACCGGGCCGCGGGCATCCAGGTTCGCCTCCTACCTGTGGGACGCGATCGAGCGATCCAGCGAACTGCGCCGACGCGACGAGCCCACATCGTGACCGGCGGCGACCACCGGTTCGACCTGCTCGGTGACCTGCCGACCGGGACCGTGGCGATCGAGGCCAGTGCCGGAACCGGTAAGACCTTCACGCTGGCCGCCCTGGCTACCCGGTTCATCGCCGAGGGAAGGTCCACCGCGGCCGAACTGCTGATCGTCACCTTCACCCGAGCCGCCACCCACGAGCTGCGGGGGCGGGTCCGCGACCAGCTGGTGGAAGCAGCCGCCCACCTGCACGCCCACCTGGCCGCCGAGGCCCCTCCGACCGCGTCGAACGAGCTCCTCGACTTCCTGGTCTCGACCGACCAGGAGGCCCGCCTCGACCGTGTCCGCCGGGCGATCGCGGACTTCGATGCCGCCACCGTCGTCACGATTCACGGGTTCGCCACCCAGGTGCGGGCGTCGCTCAGTTCCTCGGCTCTGATCGACCCCGACGCCCGCCTCGTCGACGACGCGGACGACGTCGTGGCCGACGCATCGGCCGATGCCCTCGCCGCGGCCACGGTGGGACGGTCCATCGGCGTAGAGCTGCCCACCCTGGAGAAGGTCACATCGGCAGCCAAGGTGGCCGTCGGCCGTCCCGGCATTGGCGTGGCACCCTGCACCGGCCAGACCGGTGCCGACGACCAGGCCTTGGAACTGGCCGCCTTGGTGGAGCGGAGCCGAGATCTGGTCGTCGACCGCCGCCGCCGCAACGGCACCATCGGCTTCGACGACGTGCTGGTCCAGCTGTCCCAGTCATTGGTCGCACCGGGATCGGCCGGCCTGGTCGAGTCAGTGCGGGGCCGCTACAACGTGGCCCTGATCGATGAGTTCCAGGACACCGATGCCACCCAGTGGGCCATCTTCCGCCGCCTCTTCGCAGAGGCCGGCCCATCGAGAACGCTGGTCCTGGTGGGCGACCCCAAGCAGGCGATCTACAGCTTCCGCGGCGCCGACATCCACACCTACCTGGAGGCCGTTGGGCCGGAGTCCGGTACCGATCGACGCTCGCTCGCTACCAACTGGCGATCGGACGGGGCCCTGCTCCGTTCCCTGCAGCTCCTCTTCGAGGGGGTGACGTTCGGCAGCGCCGGTATCCCCTTCGTGGCGGTCGGCCCGTCCGAGGACAACCGGGACCGTCGGATGGTCCGCAGGGGAGGGGAGGCCATCCCGGCCCTCTCCTTGCGGCTGGCGACCGGCCCGGACTTCAACACCACCACCAGAGGCGAGGGGATCTACACCAACGACGCCGAGGAGGCCATCAACCGGGATCTCGTCGCCCACATACGAGACCTCCTGGACACCGCCGAGATCCCGACGTCCCGGGACGAACCCCAACCGCGGCCGCTCGTTCCGTCCGACATCGCGGTGCTGGTGCTCACGGCCAAGCAGGCTGCCCTGGTCCAGAAGGAACTGCTGCGCCAGGCCATCCCCGCCGTCGTCTCGAGCGCCGACAGCGTTCTCCGCTCACCGGCAGCCGAGCAGCTCCGCTGGCTCCTCCACGCCATGGACCGACCATCGGACCCCAGACGGGCCCGGCTGTTCGCACTCTCGTGGTTCGGCGGGTGGACCGCCGAGGAGGTGGATCAGGCGACCGACACCGAACTGGCCGAGGTGCAGGAGCGCCTGGCCGTCTGGTCGGAGCAGCTGGCAACGCACACGGTCGCCGACGTACTGGCCAGGGTCTGGAGCGGCACCGCGGTGGTGGCCCGCGTGCTGCGCCAGGCGAACGGCGACCGGAACCTGACCGATCTCGACCACCTGGCCGAACTGTGCAGCGCCTCGACCCCGTCGGGCCGAGCCAGCGTGGCCGGCCTGCTCGGGCTGTTGGGTCGGGTCCCCGAGAATGAGGTCGACGAGGAGGTGGACGGCGACATCACGGCGCGACGCGTGGAGTCCGAGGACCAGGCCGTGCAGATCATGACGGTGTGGATGGCCAAGGGCCAGGAGTTCCCGGTGGTGTGCGTGCCGTCCCAGTGGAGGAACCGCCGACCGGCCGACGTGATCACGATCGACCCCGACTCGGGCGCACGGACCTTCGACGTCACCGGTGGATCGGGCTGGCCTACCCGGGGCGAGGCCGAACGGCGGAAGCGCGGGGCCGAGGAGGAGCTGACCGGTGAGCGCTTGCGCCTCCTCTACGTGGCCCTGACCCGCGCCCGGCATCACACCGCCGTGTGGTGGGCCAACGCGGGGTCCGCGGGGAAGACGGCGCTGGCCCGGGTGTTGTTCGCCCGGGACCATCTCGGCAACATCGACCCCGATCAGCTCGGGGCCAAATCGGTGCAGATCCCCAGCTCCGATGCCATCGACTCGAGGTTCGATCCCTGGCGAGGCAAGTCCCCCGGCGAGCTCGAGGTGGTCACGATCGGCCGAGGCACGGTCCCGGACCGGCCGTGGACGTCGGGGACCGCGGGAGCCGACCGCCCCGAGCTCGGTACCCACCCCTTCGAGGTGCGGCTCGACCGGTCGCGGCACCGTTGGTCGTTCTCAGCCATCACCCAGTACGCCGCGGCCGACGGGATCGACCCTTCCGACCCCTTGGACAAAGATGCCGGAGCCGGGGACGAACGCAGCGGGGCGACCGGGGACGGGCTCGTGTCCCGGCCGGACGTGCCCCCGACTCTCCGACCCGACGGGCCGATCAGCCCTCTGGCGTGGCTCCCGGCCGGTACGGCCTTCGGCACGATGGTCCACGCCGTGCTGGAGACGGTCGACTTCGCCGCCTCCGACGTCCACGATCAGGTGGTGGCGGAGATCGACCGGCAGATGGCCTGGCGCTCCATCGACCTGACCCCGGTCGGCGATGCCCCGGTAGGGGTCGACGGCCGTCGGCTGCTGGCCGACGGCATCGTGGCCGCGCTCAACACACCGCTCGGGCCCGCCTGGCCGGGGTTGAGCCTGCGTCAGCTGGGCCGTGGCGACCGCCTGAACGAGCTCACCTTCGACCTACGGCTCGGCGGGTCCGGGGGACATCTCCAACTCCGCGACGTCGGTCACCTGCTGGTCGACCACCTGGGTCCCGACGATGTGCTGGCTGGGTGGGCGTCGCGGCTCGCCGCGGGATCCGTCGACATCGCGTTGGCCGGGCACCTGACCGGATCGATCGACCTGATCTTCCGACGGCTCGACCCGTCGGGCACCGAGCGGTACGTGGTGGTGGACTACAAGACCAACCAGCTGACCCCCCGGGGCCGCCTCCCGGGGACCGACGAGTACCGGATGGAGCGGATGGCCGAGGCCATGGCCGAGCACGACTACCCGTTGCAGGCGGTCCTGTACGCCGTGGCGCTTCACCGCTACCTGCGGTGGCGGCTGCCCGACCGGAATGCCGGGGCGGCGGCCGGGGGTGTGGCCTATCTGTTCTTGCGGGGCATGGGGGGTGTCGACGTGGCATTCAGCGACGGACATCCCCACGGGGTGTTCCGGTGGGACCTGCCGACGGCCTGTGTGGAGGACGTGAGTGATCTCCTGGAGGGGCGCCTCCGGGTGGGGCCGGACCGATGAGGGGCCGCACACCACGGCCGCTTCAGGTGGTGGTCCCTCCTTCGGTGAGGGTCCTCGAACCCTACGTGCGGGCGGGCATCTTCGACGCCTACGAGGTCCAGCTGGCCACCTCGATGTCCCGTCTCGATCCCGGGGTGACTCCCGGGGTGGCGCTGGGGCTGGCATTGGCTGCCCGCGCCCCCCGCTTCGGCCACGTCTGTGCCGAGCTCGGGGCGACAGCGGAGCTGGTGCCGGTGGACGGGGAGCTGACCGACCGGCCGCTTGAGGTCGACTGGCCGGCGGTCGGATCGTGGATCGAGGAGCTCGCCGACTCGCCCCTGGTGTGGGTGGCCGTCAAGGACGGTCTCCCGGAACAGTCAGGCATCGGATCGAGGATCAGACCGCTGGTGTTGGACGGCGGGCGCCTCTACCTCCAGCGTTACTGGCACTACGAGGTGGCGGTAGCCGACGACCTGGAGGCCCGAGCGGCCCGCCCCGGCGAGGCGAGCGGAGACCGGGCCGTACCAGCCGCATCGTTGGAGGGGGTCCTCGATGACCTCTTCGGACCCGACGACCCGCACGCGCCCGACCTGCAACGCCTGGGCGCGGCGCGGGCGTTGACCACCGGGGTCTCCATCCTGGCCGGGGGCCCCGGCACCGGGAAGACCCACACCATCGCCCGAATTCTGGTGGCCGCTCATCGTCTGGCCGCCGACGAGGGGAAGCGGTTGGAGGTGGCGCTCGCCGCCCCGACCGGCAAGGCCGCGGCCCGGATGCGGGCTGCCGTGTCGACCGAGGTGGACCGGTTGGCAGGGGGCCGGGACGCCGACGCCGGCCCCGGGGGCCCGTGGTCGGGGACCGGAGCGACCACGGTGCACCGCCTGTTGGGCTGGCGCCCTGGCACCCGATTCCGGCACGACCGCCGGAATCCCCTTCCCCACGATCTGGTGGTCGTGGACGAGACCTCCATGGTGGCCCTGCCCCTGATGGCCAAGCTCCTCGATGCGATGCGGCCGGAGGCCCGTCTGGTCCTGGTGGGGGATCCGTTTCAACTGGCCAGCATCGAGGCGGGGACGGTGATGGGTGACGTGGTGGGCCCGGCCGGCCAACCGGGTTCTTCGGCCCGCGGGGTGTTGGCGGGAGGGGTGACGGTGCTGCGGCGCATGCACCGGTTCGCCGAGGGGTCGGCCATCGCCGAGCTGGCCGACGCCGTCCGTGCCGGCGAGACCGACACGGCCCTGGCGTTGCTCGAGACGGGCGACCCGACGCTGAGGTGGGTGATGGATGATCCCGACGCACGGGTTGGGTTGGAGGAGGAGGTGGTCGGTGACGCGGTGGACATGGTCCGGGCCGCACTGGCGGGGAACCCGCTCGGGGCCCTCGCCGCGGCCCATCGCACGAAGGTGCTGACCGCCACGCGGTGGGGCAGTGGGGGTCTCTACGACTGGAGCGATCGGATCGAATCGGCGGTTGGGGCCGCGGTACCCGAGCTCGGCCGGGCCCGTCGTTGGCACGTGGGCCGACCGGTCATCGTGACCCGAAACGACCCGCTCAACCGGGTCGCCAACGGCGATGTCGGGGTGGTGGTGGAGGGGTCGGGAGGCGTCGAGGTGGCCTTCGACGATGGTGGGACGATCCGTCTCGTGGCCCCCTCCCGCCTCCAGGACGTCGAGGCGTGGTGGGCGATGACCATTCACAAGAGCCAGGGCTCGGAGTTCCCTCACGCCGTGGTGTCCCTGCCCGAGGCCGGTTCGCCCATTCTCACCCGGGAGCTCCTCTACACCGCGGTGACCCGGGCCCGGGACCGGCTGACCCTGGTGGGTGACCGCGACGCTCTGCGGTTCGCCATCGAACGCCCGGTGGCGAGGGCCTCGGGCCTCCGGGGCCGGCTCTGGCAGAGCTGAGGCGGTGTCCGGCCATCGGGGTCAGGGACTCCGCCGGCCGTCCCGGGCTGGGTTCCCGACCCCGGGTCCGGGTCGGGTGGGGGACCGGGCGGAACCGTCGTGCCCCGAAGGGATCGACCACCTAGCCTGGCCCGATGGACGAACACGCATCCGCGCTCGACGTGGCGGCCGCCATCCGCAACCTCGACGTCAGCCCGCTCGAAGTGCTGGAGGCCACCCTGGCCCGCATCGACGCCCGCAATCCGGAGCTCAATGCGGTGATATGGAGAAACGACGACGAAGCCCGCGGGGAGGCCGCGGCGCTGGGTGATCGCATCGCGGCGGGGTCCGACGACCTGCCGCCCTTCGCCGGGGTGCCCCTGCCCATCAAGGACCTGCTCGCGGTGGCGGGCCAACCGGTCACCTACGGCTCGCAGGGAGCCCCGTCCGGGGTGGCCACGGTCACCGAGCCCGTGGCCGACGCCTTCCGTCGGGCGGGGTTCATCCTGACCGGACGGACCAACACCCCCGAGTTCGGATCGGTCACCGTGACCGAGAACCTGCGGTTCGGCGCCACCCGCAACCCGTGGGACAAGGGTCACACGCCGGGCGGTTCCAGCGGGGGTGCCGGGTCGGCGGTGGCCTCGGGCATGTTTCCCGTGGCCCACGCCAGCGACGGCGGAGGATCCATCCGGATCCCGGCGTCGTGCTGCGGTCTGGTGGGCCTCAAGCCCAGTCGGGGCCGGGTGGCCTCCCTCGTCCCGGGATGGCAGGGGATGACCACCGACGGGGCGCTCACCCGGACGGTGGCCGACAGTGCCTCGGTCCTGGATGTGATCAGTGCCCCCGACCCTGCCGCCTGGTGGAACGCACCACGTCCCGTGCGGCCGTTCGCCGACGAGGTCGGGGCGGACCCGGGCCGGCTGCGGGTGGCCCTGTGCACGGTGTCGGCCCTCGGGCTCCCCTTGGGCGACGGTCCCGTCGCCGCCGTCGAGCACGCCGGCCGGCTGCTGGAGGCCGCAGGTCACCGGGTGACCCGGCTGGAGGCCGATGTCTTCGACCCGGCCGGACTGGGTCCCTTCCTCCACGTGGTGAATTCGACGGCCGGGGAGATGGAGGGCATCGACTGGGATCGGGTGGAGCCGCACAACCAGGCGTCCCGGAAGGCGGCCCAGGAGCTGGACAGCGTGACCTTCGTCCGCTCCCTCAGCGAGCTGAAGCTGATGACCCGGACGATCGTGGCCCGCTTCGACCACGAGTTCGACCTGTTGGTCACCCCCACGATGGCCATCGAGCCGCCCGAGGTCGGTCTCCTCGAGACGGTTCACGCCGGCGCCGACACCGGCATGCTCCCGATGGAGATCGTGGCCATGGCCGCCTTCACGGCGGTCTTCAACATCACCGGGCAGCCGGCGGTCAGCCTGCCCCTGTACGTGGCCCCCTCCGGACTGCCGGTCGGCGTGCAGATCGTCGCCGGTCCATGGCGGGAGTCCCTGCTGATCCGGGTGGCATCCCAGCTCGAACGGGCCGAACCGTGGATCGGGCGCCATCCCCGCTCCGACTGAGCCCCGGACGGAGCGCCCCGGTCCCGCCCCCCGGACCGACACGGCCGGGCCCCCCGCCCGCGACGGTCCCACCCGGCCTCCCGGTGTCCGACCCCACCAGAGGTGTGTAACTTCGGGGTCCGGACCAAGGAGGCACCCCCATGACCGCCATCGACGAGACCGTCCGGCAGCACAAGTTCATCCTGGACGAGAGCGAGATGCCCACCGCCTGGTACAACATCGTGCCCGACCTGCCTTCCCCGCCACCGCCCGCACTCCACCCCGGGACCCTCCAGCCGGCCGGCCCCGATGACTTCGCACCGCTCTTCCCGATGGACCTGATCCTCCAGGAGGTCAGCCAGGACCGGCACGTCGACATCCCCGGGGCGGTGCTCGACGTCTACCGGCAGTGGCGACCGTCACCCCTGTTCCGCGCCCACCGGTTGGAGCGGGCCCTCGGAACCCCGGCCCGGATCTACTACAAGTACGAAGGGGTCTCGCCGGCCGGGTCGCACAAGCCCAATACCGCGGTACCCCAGGCGTACTACAACGCCAAGGCCGGGGTGAGGCGGCTGACCACCGAGACCGGCGCCGGCCAGTGGGGAACGGCCCTGGCCTTCGCGTGCGCCCTCTACGGGCTGGAGTGCGAGATCTGGCAGGTGGGGGCCTCCTTCGACCAGAAGCCCTACCGGCGTCTGATGATGGAGGCCTTCGGAGGCACCGTCCACCGTTCGCCCAGCCCCCTGACCGCCGCCGGCCGGGCCGTCCTCGACGCCGACCCCGACAGCCCCGGCTCGCTGGGAATCGCCATCTCCGAGGCGGTGGAGGTGGCCGCCCCCGATCCCGAGACCCGCTACGCCCTGGGCAGCGTCCTCAACCACGTGCTCATGCACCAGACCATCATCGGGGAGGAGGCGCTCCTCCAGCTGGCCAAGGCCGGCGAGACGGCACCGGACCTCCTGGTCGGATGCACCGGCGGCGGATCGAACTTCGGCGGGTTGGCCTTTCCGTTCCTGCGGGAGAAGTTGGCCGGCCGAATGGACCCGGTGATCAGGGCCGTCGAGCCGGCGTCCTGTCCGTCGCTGACCCGCGGCGTCTACGCCTATGACTTCGGCGACACCGCCGGGATGACCCCGCTGATGAAGATGCACACCCTGGGCCACGACTTCATCCCCGACCCCATCCATGCCGGGGGCCTCCGCTACCACGGGATGTCACCACTCATCTCCCACATCTACGAGCTGGGCCTGCTGGAGGCGGTCGCCATCCCGCAACTCGAGTGCTTCGGCGCGGCGATGCAGTTCGTGCGCACCGAGGGCATCCTGCCGGCACCGGAGCCCACCCACGCCATCGCCGCCGCCGTCCGTGAGGCGCTGGCGTGCAAGGAGTCCGGGGAGGAGAAGGTGATCCTCACCGCCCTCTGCGGCCACGGCCATTTCGACCTGGCCGCCTACGACTCCTACCTGAGTGGGCAGATGGTCGACGAGGAGGTCACCGACGCCCGATTCGAGGCTGGGTTGTCGACCATCCCCGTGGTGGCCTGACCAATCCGCCGGGCTTCCCGGTCAGGTGAGTCCCAGGCCCTCGGCCACCCGACCGAGGACGGCGAGGTGGTCGTCCACCGTGGCCAGTTCGGCGTGCATGGTGTTGATGGAGAGATGGGAGGCCCCGGCCTCCTCCCAGCCCCCGGCTCGGCGGACCAGCTCGTCGAGGTCGCCGCGCCAGTCGAGCCGACCCTCCATCCCGATGTCGGCCGGGTGGCGTCCGGCTTCCGCCGCACCCCGCGCCACCTCGGCGAGGGCCTCCTCCAGTCGGGGTCCGGGCTGCATCATGGGAAGCCATCCGTCGCCCAGCCGGCCGGCCCGGCGGAACGCCGCCGGCGTGGCCCCTCCGAACCAGACGGGGATGGGCCGTTGGACCGGCAGGGGGGCGATCCCGACGCCGGCCACCTGGTCGAAGCGGCCGGTCATCGTCACCGACCGCTGAGTCCACAGGGACCGGAGCAGCGCCACCTGCTCCTCGATGCGCCGGCCCCGGGTGGAGAAGTCCTGACCCAGGGCGGCGTACTCCACCGCGTTCCAGCCGAGGCCCACGCCCAGACGGAACCGACCCCCGGTGAGCAGATCGACCTCGGCGGCCTGCTTGGCCACGAGGACGGTGGGGCGCTGGGGGAGGATGGCGATCCCGGTGACCAACTCCAGCGAGGTGCACGCGGCCAGGTAGCCGAACATCACGAACGGCTCGTGGAACTGGGTGTCGATGTCGTAGGGGCCGTCCCACCCGGCGTACACGGCGGGGTCGGCCCCGACCACATGGTCGTAGGCCACCAGGTGGTGGAACCCGAGGGCCGCCACCCCCTGGCCGTAGGCGCGCACCGCACCGACGTCGGGTCCGATCTCGGTCTGGGGCAGTACCGCACCGATGTGCATGGCGGGAGCCTTCCGATCGTGAGGCGGGGACGGGTCGGCCGCAGCGGCTGGGTCCGTCGGACGGGTACGGCTGCGACCTTATCGGCCCGGGCGCCGGGGCCCCGGGTCGCGGCACCGGGCCTCAGACCACCGGGGTCCCGCTCGGGTCGTGTTCCGCGCTATCGGCCTGGCGCACCCAGGTGGCGTACATCTCGGCGTAGCGACCGCCGGCCGCCACCAACTCGGAGTGGGTGCCGACCTCGACGATCCGCCCGAGGTCGACCACCACCACCCGGTCGGCCCGCATCGCCGTCGACAGGCGGTGGGCGATCAGGATGGCGGTGCGGTTCTGGAGCAGTACGTCGAGGGCCGACTCGATCTTGGTCTCCGACTGCAGGTCGAGGTTGGAGGTGGCCTCGTCGAGGACCAGCACCCGGGGGTGGGCCAGGAAGGCCCGGGCCAGGGCGATGAGCTGGCGCTCGCCCGAGGAGAGGGTCTGACCCCGCTCGTGGACCACCGTGTCCAGACCGTGGGGCATGCGCCCGATCACGTCGGTCAACCCCACCTTCTCCACCGCCTCGTGGATCTCGGCGTCGGTGGCGCTGGGCCGGGCGAAGGCGATGTTGTCCCCGATGGTCCCGGCGAACAAGAAGGGCTCCTGGGGCACCACTCCGAGCTGGCTCCGGAGGGAGAACATGGTCACCTCTCGGAGGTCGTGCCCGTCGATCAGCACCCGCCCGCCGGTGGGGTCATAGAACCGGGTCACCAATTTGGCCAGGGTCGACTTCCCGGCTCCGGTGGGTCCGACGAAGGCCACCGTCTCGCCGGGGGCGATGCCGAGGTTCACGTCGTCGATGACCGGGTGGGCCGGGTCGTAGCCGAAGGTCAGGTGGTCGAAGACGATCTCTCCCTGGATGGGGGGCAGCTCGACGGCATCGGGCGCTTCACGCACCTCGGGTTCGGTGTCGATCAGCCCCCGGAGCTTGGTGATCGACGATTGGCCCTGCTGGTAGGTGTTGTACTGCTGGACCAGCAGCTGGATGGGCTGGAAGAACCGGTTGAGGTACAAGAAGAAGGCCACCAGGGCGCCGATGGACAAGGTGTGGTTGACCACCATCGAGCCGCCGATGGCCAGCAGGACGGCTTGGCCGAGCACGCCCAGCAGCTGGGTGCCGGGGCCGTAGATGGCGTTGACCCGGGCGGTGTAGTTGTTGGCGTCCCGGTAGTCCCCGACCACGTTGCGGTGGTGGATCACGTTGTGCCGCTGCCGGTTGTGGGCGGTCACGATACGGACGCCGTGGAGACTCTCGGACAGGTCGGCCAGCACGTTGGCGATGCCGTCGCGGACCCGGTCGTAGCCGCGCTCCGAGGCCCGCTTGAACCACACCGAGGCCCCGACCAGGGCCGGGATGATCAGCACGATGGTGATGAGGGCCAGCCGGACGTTGGTGGCGAACAGGATGCCGGCGATGACCACCATGGTCAGGGCCTGGATGGCCAGCTGCGAGAGGCCGTCCTGCAGCAGCTGCTGGAGATTCTCGATGTCGCTGGTCATACGGCTCATGACCACGCCCGCCTTCTCCTCGGTGAAGAAGCCCAGGGAGAGGCGTTGCAGGTGGGCGAAGACCTTGACCCTCAGGTCGTTCATGACCCAGGCGGCCAGTCGGCCGGTGACCTGGACCTGGAACCGCTGGGACACCGAGGTGACCACGACGAACACCAGGTAGGCGACGGCCGCGGCCACCACCACGGCGAAGTCGAGGTGGCCCGGGGTCATCCCGTTGTTGATGGCGTACTCGGTGAGCTTGGGCCCGACCTGGGAGGTCACGGCGACCATGACCACCAGGAGCCCGGCCAAGGTGAGCATCCCGGGGTACTTGGTCAGCAGCCGCCAGAGGCTCAGCCGCTTGAGCTCGGCCTCGGACCCGTTCTGGGTGAAGACGATGTCCGGATCGGCATACTCGGGCTCGGTGGCCAGCAGCTTGTCCACGCCGTCCTGGAGCTCGGAGGGTATGCCGGCGAACGGCAGGCCGGAGGCGGCCGAGGCGGCCGCGCCTCCGGGTCCACCGAAGCCCCCGCCGCCTCCACCCCCGAACATCATGACCGTCCTCCGCCGCGCACCGAGTCGAGCAGGTCCCGCAGTGGCTGGCCGTCGGTCTCGTCGCCGTCCGGCGCCGCCGCCTCCGCGGCCGCCTCGGCCTCGGCCTCCCGTTCGAACTCACCGGCCTGGGCCAGCACCTCGGCGTACAGGGGGGTGGTCTCGAGCAGCTGGGCGTGGGTGCCGTCGGCCACCACCTTGTGCTGATCGAGCAGGACCACCCGGTCGGCCAGGGAGATGGTGGACAGGCGGTGGGCGATGATCAGCGTGGTGCGACCCTCCATCTGGACCCGAAGGCCGGCATGGATCCGCTGCTCCACCTGCACGTCGATGGCGCTGGTGGCGTCGTCGAGCACCATGATGGGCGGGTTGACCAGCAGCGTCCGGGCGATGGCGATCCGTTGGCGTTGACCGCCGGAGAGGGTGTACCCGCGCTCGCCCACCACGGTGTCGTACCCGTCGGCCAGGTGGGCGATGAACTCGTGGGCCCCCGCGGCCTTGGATGCGGCCACGATCTCGTCGAGGTCGGCGGTGGGCTTGCCGTAGGCGATGTTGTCCCGGATGGACACCGAGAACAGGAAGGGCTCGTCGAGCACCACTCCGACGTTGGCTCGGAGGCTGTCCTGGGTCAGGTCCCTGACGTCGTGTCCGTCGATCTGCACCGAGCCGTGTTTGACGTCGTAGAAACGGGTCAGCAGACGGGCCACCGTCGACTTACCGGCCCCGGTCCGGCCCACCAGGGCCACCGTCTCCCCCGGAGCGATGTGCAGGTCGAAGTCGGCCAGTACCAGCTGTTCGGCGTCGGCCGAGTAGGCGAAGTCGACGTGGCTGAATCGCACGTCCCCCCGGCAGTCGACCAGGTCGGTGGCGTCGGGGGCGTCGGTGACGGTGGGTTGTTCGTCGATGATCTCGTAGATCCGGTCGGCGGAGGCCGCCGCCCGCTGCCCCATCATGATCAGCATGCCCAGCATCATGAAGGGGGCCTGGAGCATCAGCAGGTAGGCGTTGAACTTCAAGATGTCCCCGACGGCGATGCCGCCGTGGATGACCATGTACCCTCCGAACAGGAGCACCAGGGCCAGGCCGACTTGGGGCAGGTTCTGTACCAGTGGTGAGAAGCGGGCCCGGAGGTCGGCGTCTTTGATGTAGCTCCACCGCAGCTTGTCGGCCGCCCCGGACAGGGCCCGGAGCTGCTGCTGCTCGGCGGCGAACGATTTGACCACCCGGACCCCGTTGATGTTCTCGTCCACGATGGTGGCCACGTCGGCCAGCCGGGCCTGGATGATCCAGGACACCGGGAACATCGACTTCCGCATCTTCACGCCGGCGATGTAGACGAGGGGCATGGTGGCCATGGCGATGAAGGCCAGGGGGACGTCGATGGAGAGCATGAAGCCGAAGGCCACCACGGCGATGGAGCACTGCACCAGGATGGACGGGGCGAAGGTCATGTACATCTGGACCGAGCGGATGTCCGAGTTGGCCCGCGAGATGAGCTGGCCCGACTGCACCCGGTCGTAGAACGAGAAGGACATCTTGGTCAGGTGTTCGTAGATGATGTTCCGCAGGTCGTATTCGATGTCATACGCCGTCTCGAACAGGAACAATCGCGAGATGTACCCGGCCACCCCGCCCACCAGCCCGATCCCGACGATCCACCAGACGTAGTGGCTGAGGGGCACCGTGTGGCGAGTGATCGAATTGTCGATGGCGTTACCCAACAGATTGGGCACCAGGACCTGCAGGACGAGCCCGACGAACGACGCCACCAGCGAGGTGATGAAAATCCCCTTGTGGGCCCCCATGATGGGCATGACCCGTCGCAGCCAGGTGAGCGAACGGTCCGGGTCGATGGTGGCCCGGGGTGCCTCGTTCCGGGCCTCCACGGCGATGGGGACGAACTCGGTGCCGGTCTCGGCCGGACCCGTCGACGCCGGCCGGAACAGCCGGGTGAGGCTCATCGGGCCGCGCTCCGGCTCAGCCGGGACGCCACCAGGGCCCGGCGCCACAGGGTGAGCCCCTCGAACGCCCGATCGGTGTCGGCCTCACAGTCCAGGTGAGCGGCGATCTCGCACAGGCGGGCGCTGACGGCCGCGTCGGCGGCAGTCGAGTACCCGCCGACCATGGGCGGTGAGCACATGGTCCACCCGACGGCGGTCGCCCTCGACCGTTCGCCGCTCGACCAGGCCCCGAGCGACCAGTCCGTCGACCACCGAGGTCACGGTGGGCGGACGGACCGCCAGCCGTTCCGCCAGGTCCGAGGAGAGGGCCGAGGTCCCGTCCAGCATGCTGAGGACCCGGTACTGGGGGAGGGACAGATCGGCGGTGCCCAGGCCGATCTCCACCTGCTTGGACAGCCAGGCCGCGGTCCGACCGAGGGTTCGCCGGTCCTCGAGGCGCGAGGCCTCCGGGCCTGTTCCTTTGGGAATCACATAGTTAGATTATCGAATGAGGACGCCGTGGCGTACACCGGGGGCGAGGTCAGCGGCGGACCAGCCGGTGGCGGGCGAAGAAGGCCAACATGAGGCCGGTGGCGTCGATCTGCCGGTTGGTGGGTCCGAAGAGCGACGCCGACAGGGTGATGGGGGAGCCGGGCCAGGTGTGACCCCCTCCCAGCACCGAGTAGAGCACCACCGCGCTCCCTCCGGCACACCCGGTCCAGCTGCGGCGGACCACCTCGGAGGCCACCTGCCGGAGTTGCGGGCGGGGCGGGCAGCGGTCGAGCCGGGCCCAGTGGGCCAGGTTCTGCTCGACCCCGATCACCGGGATGCCGGGCAGGGCGGCGCCGGTGGCGCCGGAGCGGTAGGCCACGATGGGGTCGGCGGTGCCGTGGAAGGCGATCACCGGGACCGGCCCGGTGCACGGCCGGAGGAGGAACTCGGCCGCCACCAGTCCCACCGCGGCAATGTGGTCGGCGGGGGTACAGCCCACGATGGCGGAGAACTCCGAGCCCAGCGAGATGCCGGCGGCGTAGATCCGGGTCCGGTCCACGCAGTACCGCGCCGAGAGGTCGGCGATGAGGGCCGACACGAACTCCAAGTCGTCGGTGGTGGCCCCCGGCGCCGAGACCTGCCACTTCCCGTCCACACCGTCCGGCGTGGCCACCAGGTATCCGGCCCGGGAGGCTCGTTTGGGCATCTGGGTGTAGACGGAGGTCTGCACGGCGTTGGATCCGCTGCCGTGGAACAGGAGTATCAGCGGGGTGGGAACCGAGCTGCGGTAGCGGGCCGGAACGGCCAGCCGGTAACTGCGGGCGAGGGAGCCGACACGGAGGGTCTGGGCCAGATCCCCGGTGACGGTGGACGTGGCCCGGTGACCGGGGACCGGACGCTTCCCGCAGCCGGGGGCGACCGCGTGGGCCGACGGTGCAGAGGATGCCCCGGCCGGCCCGGTGGCGACCGCGACCGGGCCGGCGATGGCCGACAGGCCGGTTCCCGCCACCAGGAGGGCGGCCACCAGGCTGGCGCCCCGGCCGGCCCCCGCCGACCATCCACTCTGCCTGTGCCGCATCCGATCACCCCCGGCCGGCCC
Source organism: uncultured Acidimicrobiaceae bacterium (assembly GCA_963833585.1). Lineage (GTDB taxonomy): Bacteria > Actinomycetota > Acidimicrobiia > Acidimicrobiales > RAAP-2 > Bog-756. The sequence goes on from CAWHYF010000001.1 coordinate 289,445, forward strand.
GGTGCCCGGCCCGATCCACCGCCCAACAACGAACCCGACGCCCGGCTGACCGAACCACGATCAGCGCCGCCCGATCACCTGCGGGTGTTCCGGTGGCCCGGGTGGCGACCCGGCGCCGCTTACGAGACCAGACTGCCCGTGTTGAGATTGAGACCGTCCGCGCTCTTCGATCGGTAGACCGACTGGATCTCGCTGAACTCGGCCAGACCCCACGGGCCGTTCTCCACCCCCACCCCGCTCCACTTGAAGCCACCGAAGGGCTGCTGCGGGGAGAGCGCCAGGTGGGTGTTGACCCAGGCGGTGCCGCACTCGAGCTGGCCGGCCACGGCCGCGGCCCGGTCGGTGTCCGCCCCCCACACCGAGCCCGACAGCCCGAAATGGGTGGCGTTGGCCCGTTCGACCACGTCGTCCAGGTCCCGGTAGGAGACCACCGGCAAGGCCGGGCCGAACTGCTCCTCGTCCACGATGCGGGTGCCGTCGGTCAGACCGGTGAGGATGGTGGGCTCGAAGAAGTAGCCGGGCCGGTCCATTGCCTTCCCGCCGACGGCTGCGCCGGCACCATTGGAGATGGCGTCGCTCACCAACTCCTTGACCCGCTCGAATTGCGGGGCGTTGTTGATCGGGCCCAGCTTGGCGTCGGGCTCGGTGCCCTCGCCCACCTTGATCTTGCCGGCCTGGTCGGCGAGGACCTCCACCACCTGGTCGTAGAGCGCCTCGGGGACGTACACCCGCTTGATGGCCGAGCACACCTGGCCGTTGTTGTTGAACGCTCCGGCAAAGATGGCCTTGCCCACCACCACCGGGTCAGCATCGTCCAGCACGATGGCCGGGTCGTTTCCGCCGAGTTCCAGGGTGACCCGCTTGAGGTCGGGAGCGGCGGAGATGGCCACCTTCTTCCCGGTCTCGATGGAGCCGGTGAAGCTGATCTTTCGGGGTACCGGGTGCCCGGTCATCCAGGAGCCGAGCTCGTCCCCGCCGCTGACCACGTTGAGTACGCCGGGAGGCACCACGTCCCGCAGCAGCTCGACGGTCTTGAGGGTGGCGAGCGGGGTGAACGGGGAAGGCTTCAGCACGATGGTGTTTCCGGCCAGCAGGGCGGGGGCGATCTTCCAGAAGGCCAGCGTCAGCGGGAAGTTCCAGGGGGTGATGGCGGCCACCACGCCGACCGGCCTCCGGACCACCTCCACCCGGGCCTCGGCATCGTCCTGGATAACGTGGGGCGGGGTCTCCAGGCCGGCGAAGTACTGGCACCAGATGGCGGCGGCGAACACCTCGATGTTGGCATCGGCCAGCGGCTTGCCCTGTTCCGAGGTGAGGACGGGCGCGATCTCGGCCCCGGAGGCCAACAGTACGTCGGCCATCGTGCGGAGCGTGGCCCGCCGGGCCTCCTCGTCGGACTTCCAGTCCCGCTGGGCCTTGGAGGCGGCGTCGAAGGCGGCGTCCAGCTGCTGGCGACTGCACTGGGGGGCCTGGGCGAAGACCTGGCCGGTGGCCGGGTTGATCACCCCGAACGTCTCGGGGGCCGGAACGGTGTCCCCTCCGATGGTCATGACGAAGTCGGACATGTGGATCCCCCGATGTTCATGGGTAGCTGGTCTGGGGAAAAACGCTAGCTCACTCCGGTGGGCCTCACACCGGTACGGGCTCGGGTTCGGCCGGTTCGGCCGGGCCACCGGGATTGTCGGGACGGTCGGAGCCCGCGCTGCTGGGGGGAAGCTCGGGATCGACGGACAGGTGCGGCAGGATGCGGTCCAACCATCCCGGGAACCACCAGTTCGCTTTCCCGAACAGGAACATCAGGGCGGGCACCACGGCCATCCGGATGAAGAACGCGTCCACGAAGATGCCGCCGGCCAGGCCCAGCCCGAACTCCTTGATGACCCGGATCCCGCCCAGGATGAAGGACCCGAAGACCAGGATCATGATCAGCGCCGCCGCGGTGATGGTCTTCCCGGTGGCCGCCAGACCGTTGCGCACCGCGGTGCGGTTGTCTCCGGACTTCAGCCACTCCTCCTGGATCCGGCTGATCAGGAAGACCTCATAGTCCATGGACAGCCCGAAGAGGATGGCGAAGAGCATCACCGGGAGGAAGGCCTCGACCGGTCCGGGCTTGCTCGACCTGGAAGACCGACCCCAGCCAGCCCCACTGGAACACCGCGACCAGGATCCCGAACGCCGCCCCGATGGACAGGATGTTCATGGCCGCGGCGGTCAGGGGGATGACGATGCTCCGGAACACGATGGACAGGAGCAGGAACGACAGCACCACCACCAGTCCGATGAACAGGGGGAGCTTGGAGGAGAGGACCCGGGCGAAGTCCACGAAGATGGCGGTGTTGCCGCCCACGGAGACCTGGACCCCGCTCCCGGAGACGGCCTGGGGGATGGTGGTCTGGCGCAGGTGGTCGATGAGGTCGGTGGTGGCGGCGGCCTGGGGGGACGACTTCGGGTACACCGTGATCTCCGACACCGTCTTGCCGTCCCGGCTCGGCAGCGAGAGCGGTGTGGCCACCTTGGCCACATTGGGCTGGGTGCTGACCTCGGCGGCCAGGTGCTCGAGGGCGGCGGTATCGGCCGGGCCGGCGTTCTGGGTCACCAACAGCAACGGACCGTTGAAGCCCGGGCCGAACCCCTGGGCCAAGAGGTCGTAGGCCTCGCGGGTGGTGGTTCCGACGGGATCGTTGCCCTGGTCCGAGGAGCCGAGGCGGAGGGAGAAGAAGGGCAGGGCCAAGAACACCACGACCAGCAGGGCCACCAGGGCCGGGAGTACCGGCCGCCGGCGGATGAAGTCGGCCCATCTGGGCCAGAACCCCTTGGTGCCGAGCCCCACCACCCGGGGCCCGTTGAGGGCGAGGTTCCTCTTCTGCTTCCTGCTGAGGACCCGGGGACCGATGAACCCGAGCAGGGCGGGCAGCAGGGTGAGGGCGGCGATCATGGTGAAGGAGACGCCGATGGCGGCGGCGATGGCCAGGCCGTAGAGGAAGGTCACCCCGAGGGCGAACATCCCGAGCAGCGCGATGCACACGATGATCCCGGCGAACAGGACGGCTCGGCCGGAGGTGTTCACGGCGTTGGCGATGGAGGTCGGGACGTCGCTGCCGGCGATGAGACCCTGCCGGTGCCGGGTCACGATGAACAGGGCGTAGTCGACGCCGACCCCGAGTCCGATGAGTAGGACCAGCTCGGTCGAGAATTGCGGCATCTTGAGGGCGTGACTGAGGAGCCCGATCACGCCGATGGCGGTCCCGAGGGAGGCCAGGGCCGAGACCAGGGGCAGCGCCATGGCGAAGATCGAGCCGAAGACCAGCAGGAGCACGACGGCGGCCAGGATGATCCCGAGCCCGGTCCCCCCGAAGGACACCCGGTCCGCGGCCTCGGCCACCTGCCCGGCCACCGCCACCTGGAGGGAGGGCCCGACCGCGGTCTGGGCCGTCGCCACGAACTGTTTGGCCTGGCTGGTGGAGATGTACTGGGAGAGCTCGTTGAAGGTCACCGTGGCGAATGCCGTCCGGCCGTCGGCGCTGACCTGGTCGGCACCCTCCGGGTCGAACGGGCCGATGACCGAGGAGACGTGGGGGAGCGCCTTGATCTTGGTGAGCATGCCGTTCACCGCCACCTGCACCGAAGGATCGGTGACCGGCCTCCCGTCGGTGGTGCGGACCACGATCTGCTCCCGGTCGCCGGCCACCGACGGGGCGGCCGCCTGGAGCAGTGCGAGGGCCTTGGTCGACTCCGTGTTGGGCAGGGAGAAGGTGTTGGAGTACGCCGTCCCGATGGACTGCGAGAGCCCGCTGGCCAGGACCAGGGCGGCCAGCCAGCCGAGCAGGACGATGACGCGGTGGCGTACGCACCACGAGGCAAGGCGCTTCATTGCGGAGGACTCCTCAATCGTAGGATCGGCGTGAGCCGGGATACCGTCCCGGGACCGCGAAAGGCCCCCGGTCCGGTCCCATGCCGGGCCCAGTCTCGCCGATCCCGGGGGGATCGGGTAGACCCCCGTCGAGCCTCGGCCATGATGGGACGGTGGACCCGCTCGACCGACTGATACCGCTGGACGGAGCCTTCAACTTCCGTGACCTGGGCGGGTATCCGGGAGCCGCGGGCGGGGTGACCCGCTGGCGGACCCTCTTCCGGAGCGACACGCTGCACGAACTCTCACCGGCGGACATCACCAGGTTGCGGGCCATGGGCCTCGCCACCGTCGTCGACCTTCGGACCCTGCGTGAGCTGGAGCAGACCGGGCGGGGACCGCTCGAGCCCGAGCCGGTCGCCTTCCGGCACCTCTCGGTGATCGGAGGGACATCCGCCCGGGAGCCCGGCGAGGCCGTGGCCGGGCCGGACGTCGACGACCTGTCGGCCCGCTACCTGTGGTACCTCGAGGTGGGCAGTGCGGCACTGGCCGAGGCCCTGGTCATCCTGGGTGAACCCACTCACTACCCCCTGGTCTTCCACTGCGCCGCCGGCAAGGATCGGACCGGCGTGTTGGCGGCCCTGGTGCTGGACCTGCTCGGTGTGGATCCCGAGGTGATCGTGGCCGACTACCTGATCACCGCCGACCGGATGGACCTGATTCTCGGCCGATACCGCTCGGACCCGGCCTTCGAGGCCCGGATGGCCCAGGCGCCTCCTTCTCGGTTCCTGGTGGAGGGCTCCACCATGGAGCACTTCCTCGATGTGCTCCACCGGCGGTTCGGCGGGGCCGAGGGGTGGGCGGCGGCGGCCGGCGTCCCGCCCGTCTCGATCGAGGGCATCCGGGCGACCCTGCTCGAGCCCGCGGGTCGCCCGTAGGTCCAGGTCGCCGGAGGGGTACGGGCGGCCGCCGCCCGCCCGTACCCCCCGGGCCGTCTCGATCTACACTGGGGGTGTGACCGCTTCGATCTGGGTGGCGTTGTTGGCCGGGACGGCCCTGTTCGTGACCCTGATGCTCGCCGGCCTGCTCGTGACGGGATTCCTGCTCTGGCGACTGGCCCGGCGCAAGTGGAGGGCCCTCCACTCGCACGGCGCGGTGATCGGCGCCACGGCGCTGTGGGAGGCCGCCGCGGTACGCCGGCGGAGGGGAGGTGAACCCACCTCCGCTGACGAAGTCGGACAGTGGACGCCGGGCCGGGCCCGCAAGGAGATGTGGCACGCGGTGGACCAGGCCGACGCGGCCGTTCGGGCCGCCGCCGAGGTCGGGGCCCCCACCGCCGAGCTCCCGTCGCTGTGCCGCCGGCTGCAGGCCGCCGCCGTCGATCTGGACAAGGTGCTCCGGGTGGAGCCGTCCGGCCCGGTACCGATGGAGGTGCGCACCCAGGTCCACGAGGTGTTGAGGGCCGCCGGCGACGTGCAGCGGGCCGCGGTGGTCTCCGCCAGTGACGCCAGCGGGCAGCGGGTCGAGGAGCTCACCAGGGACGCGGGGCGGGAGATCCAACTGCTGGACGCCGGACTGGCCTCGGCCCAGGCCGCGCTGCCCCACCCTCCGCGCTGAGCTCCCGGTCCGCTCGGGACGGGGACGGAACCCGGACCACGGACCCAGACGGTCAGGCTGATCCGGACAGCACCTCTCCAACGGCGTCGGTCAGTACCTGGAGCCCATCGGCCAGGAGGGACTCCTCGATGACCAGTGGCGGGAGCAGCCTGACCACATTGCCGAAGCTTCCGCACGAGAGCACCACCACCCCGGCCCGGTAACAGGCCTGGACGATGCGCCGGGTCGACTCGGGATCGGGCTCGAGGGTACCGGGGGCCACCAGCTCGAACGCCATCATGGCGCCGCGTCCGCGTACGTCGGCGATGCCGGCGTGGTCCCGCTGCAGGCCTCCGAGGCAGGTCCCGATCGTTTGGCCGATGCGCCCCGCCGCCTCGGCCAGCCCGTCGACCTCCATGGTCTCGATAGCGGCGAGGGCACCGGCGCAGGCCACCGGATTGCCGCCGTAGGTGCCGCCCAGGCCCCCGACGTGGACGCCGTCCATCAGCTCGGCCCGACCGGTCACCGCGGCCAGCGGCATCCCCCCGGCCAACGCCTTGGCCGTGGTGATGAGGTCCGGCACCACCGACTCGTCCTCGCAGGCGAACCACTGTCCGGTCCGGCAGAAGCCGGTCTGGATCTCGTCCGCCACGAACAGCGCGCCGACATCCCGCGTCCACGCCGCCACCGCGGGGAGGAAGCCCGGTGCCGGCACCACGAATCCACCTTCGCCCTGGATCGGCTCGATCAGGACACAGGCCACGTTGTCCCCACCGACCTGCCGCTCGATCAGTTCGATGGCCCGGGCTGCCGCCTGCCCCCCGGTCATGCCGTCGGGGTCGCGCCGCGGGTACGACATGGGGACCCGGTAGATCTCGGGAGCGAAGGGCCCGAACCGGTCCCGGTAGGGCATGTTCTTGGCGGTGAGCGCCATGGTCAGGTTGGTGCGGCCGTGGTAGGCGTGGTCGAACACCACCACGGCCTGGCGGCCGGTGACACAGCGGGCGACCTTCACGGCGTTCTCGACGGCTTCGGCGCCGGAGTTGAACAGCGCGCTTCGCTTGTCGTGGTCACCCGGTGTCCGCTGGTTGAGGGCCTCGCACACGGCCACGTAGGGCTCGTACGGCGTGACCATGAAGCAGGTGTGGCTGAACCGCCCCACCTGGGCGCGGACCGCGTCGACCACCCGGGGGGCGGCGTGCCCCACGCTGACCACGGCGATCCCCGAGCCCAGGTCGATGAGGGAGTTGCCGTCCACGTCCACCAGCACCGCCCCGGATGCCTCGGCCACGTAGACCGGGAAGGCGCTCGACACCCCCCGGGCCACCGCGCCGGCCCGGCGATGCTCGAACTCGACCGATCGCGGTCCGGGGAGCTCGGTGATCAGGTTGCGCCGCTGGGTCGTCAGCGGGGGCTCTACAGGCACAGGGGACACCGGGGCGGATCAGGCCGACGTCAGGGCGATGACGGCGAAGGTGGCCCCGGTGGGGTCGGCGAGGACGGCGAACCGGCCGATCGGGATGTCGATGGGGCCGGCCATCAGGGTGGCCCCGCTCCCGGTCGCCGTGGCGACGGCGGCATCACAGTCCTCGGTGCCGAAGTAGGTGAGCCAGTAGGCCGGCACCTCGGGTGGAATCTCCGCCGGCATGGACATCATGCCGCCGATCACCTCGCCATCCAGCTTCCATTCGGTGTAGTCCATGCCGGAGTCGCCGCTGGTCACCGGTTCCCAGCCGAACACCTCGCGGTAGAAGGCCGCGGCCCCGGCGGTGTCCCGGGTGGACAGCTCGTTCCAGACCAGGGCGCCCGGCTCGTTGACCAGACCGGCACCGATGTGCTGGCGGGGCTGCCAGATGGCCGCCGCCGCCCCGGTGGGATCGCCGAAGACCGCCATCCGGCCCACGTCGAGGACGTCCATCGGCTCCACGAACACGGTGCCTCCCGCCGCCGTGACCCTGGCGATCGACTCATCGGCGTCGGCGACCGACACATAGGTGGTCCAGGCCGGCGGCTGGCCCTCCATCATGATCGGTCCTGCCCCCGCCACCGACCGGTTGCCCTTCTCGAACATGTGGTAGTGCCCGGCCTCGGGGCCCTGGTCCTTGGCCACCCAGCCGAACAGGGACGAGTAGAAGGCCGCCGAGGCGGCCAGGTCGGGACTGGCCAGATCGACCCACGAGGGGGTCCCCGGCTTGTACACGGTGCGGGTGGGCATGGTGGGCTCCTTGTCGTCCCGGGGTCCCCGGCCGCCGGAGACTCACCGGAGGGGGGCGCGTCCGTCTCGACGCCAGCCTGGCACGATCGGGACCGGTCTGTCCGGGCCTAATTGCCGAAATTCCAGGTGTCACCCTTCTCGTAACGGTGGAGGATGTTCTTGGCCATCAGGATCTTGTGGACCTCATCGGGACCGTCGGCCAGCCGGAGGACCCGGGCGGTGAGGTACATCTGGGCCAGGGGCAGGTCGTTGCTCACTCCGGCACCACCCCAGACCTGGATGGCCCGGTCGACCACCCGGTGATAGGCCGCCGGCACGAACACCTTGATGGCCGAGATGGCGGTGCGTACGTCGGGGTCACCGTTGGCCACCTTCTCGGCGGCGTTGATGGTCATCAGCCGGGCCGACTGCACGTCCATGTAGGACTCGGCGATGAATCCCTGGATGAACTGCTTGTCCTTGAGCAGTCCCCCGTGCACCTGGCGGGTGAGGGTGCGCTCGACCATCAGGTCGAAGGCCCTCCACATCTGCCCCACCGAGTTCATGCAGTGGTACACACGACCGGCCCCCAGGCGGTCCTGGGCCGCCTGGTGCCCCTGGCCCACCAGACCGAGCGTGTTCTCGACCGGAACCCGGACGTCCTCGTACTTGATCTCGCAATGGTCGGAGGTGGCGTGTCCGAAGATCCCGATACCCCGGATGATGTTCACCCCCCGGGTGGCAGTCGGGACGATGATCTGGGTCATCCGCCCGGGCGCCCCCAGCTCGCCGGTGGGGTCGTTGGCCCGGCACATCACGATGAAGAAGTCGGCGTCGATGCCGTTGGAGGTGAACCATTTGTGTCCGTTGATGATCCAGTCGTCTCCGTCGCGCACCGCCTCGGTCTGGATGGACCGGGGGTCGGACCCGGCGTGGTCCGGCTCGGTCATGGAGAATCCCGACTCCATGGTCCCGTCGATGAGCGGCAGGAGCCACTTGCGCTTCTGCTCCTCGGTCCCGTACTTGACCAGGACACTGGCGTTGCCCGAATTCGGGGCGGCGATGCCGAACAGGGTGGCGGCGCCGACGGCGTAGGCCAGGATCTCGTACATGTAGGCCAGGGCCAGGAAGTCGAGTCCCATCCCCCCGTACTCGGCAGGGAGGTGAGGGGCCCACAGCCCGACCTCGTTGACCTTGGCCTTGATGGACTCGCGGAGCTCGATGCTCTGGCGGCGACCCTCTTCCCGCTGGTCCTGGTGCAGGTCGGCTCCTCGGCGAGACCGCCAGAGCGTGTCTTCGTACGGGAGGATCTCGGCGTTGATGAATTCCGCCGTACGCCGGCGGACCTCGTTGATCTCGGGGTCCAAGCCGGGAATCGGCGTTACGTTGATGGCCACGGTGGCCTCCTTGTCTGGCATGGCGGTGGGGGCAGGAGAGGACAGGCCCCTGGCCCATCATGGCCCACCGGGGACCGGCCGTCCGGTCCCCGCCTGACCCAGCCCGACCTGGAAGGTGATGCCGGGGTCGGTGGCGTTGCGGGCCACCCGCAGCTGGTAGGTGGCCGGGCGAACCGCCATGGCCCGGCGTTCGGCGTCCCATTCGGCGAACGCCGTCGCCGGGATCTCGAGGTGGCACCGGGCGTCCCGACCGGGCCCGATCTCGAGGCGCCGGAACCCGACCAGTCGCTCCGGGCGGCCCGAGTCGAGCCGGTGCCCGTAGACCTGTACGACGTCGGTGCCGGGACGCTCCCCGGTGTTGGTGACCGTGGCGGTGACCCAGACGGCGCCGGCGCCGGCGCCCCCTTCGGTCACCGCAGGCGCCGCCGACTGCAGCGAGAAGCTGGTGTAGCTGAGGCCGAAGCCGAACGGATAGGCCGGCTCGGTGCCACTGCGGGCCAGGTGCCAGTAGCCGTGCCACGCGTCGTAGGTGAAGGTGGTGCTGTCGGGCTCGAAGGTCGGGAGGTCGCTCTCCACCGAGGGCACGGAGAAGGGGAGCCGGCCGCCGGCGTCCACCCGGCCGGTCAAGACGTCGGCCAGGCCGTGTCCGCCCTCCATGCCCGAGTACCACGACTGGACCACGGCCGGAACCATCCGGTCCCACTCGGAGATCACCACGGCGCTCCCCGCCACCACCGCCACCACCGTCTTCGGGTTGGCCGCGGAAACCGCCCGGATCAGTGCTACGTCGCTTGGGTGGAGGTGGAGGGACCGGCGGTCACCGCCGACCGCGAATCCCACGCCGTCCGCCGGCCCCTGCACATGGTCGGGGGGCTGGATGGTCCGTTCCTCGGCGATCTCGGCGGAGAAGGACCGCACCAGGGCAGGGTCGTCGTCGCCGGGGAAGAGGTCGGTCAGCTGTCCCGAGGCGAACTCGCCGATGTACTCCCCCTCATCGGCTCGGGTGAAGCCCACCACCACCACGGCCAGGTCGGCCGAGGCGGCCAGGACGGATGCGGCCCCGGGATCGGCGCCGTCATCGACCATCCAGTGGGCACCGGGAAGGCCGGCCCGCAGTCCGGCTTCCACCGTCACCACCTCCGGGGCCCAGACATCGCTGGATCCGCCGTCACCGAGGTTGACGGCGGTGGCCAGTCGACCGAGAAGCGCGGCCGAGGAAACGGCGCCCGGGTTCAGCGGCAGCAGCGGCACCCCGCCCACCGGTTCATTGCGAAGGAGGACCACCGACTTGGCCGCCGCCTCGCGGGCCAGGGCCCGATGGGCCGGCTGGGCCAGGACGCCACGTCCCGGGTCCGGCAGGCCGAGCACCTCCTCGAACCGGAGCCGCGTGGACACGACGTGTTCGACGGCCCGGTCCACCTGGTCCCAGGTCACCGTCCCCTCCTCGAGGGCCGGGCCCAGGTGCCCGTTCCGGATCATCCGGTAGGGCATCTCCACATCGAGCCCGGCGCGCAACGACTGGGCGGCATCCCGAAGCCCGAAGATCCAATCGCTGATGACGAAACCGGTGAAGCCCCACTCGTCCCGGAGGATCCGGGTGAGCAGCGCCGGGCTCTCCCCGCACCACTCGCCGTTGACACTGTTGTAGGCGCTCATCACCACCGCCACACCCTCGTCCACGATGCGTTTGAAGTGAGGGAGATACACCTCATGGAGGGCCGCCTCGTCCACGGTGATGTCCACGGTGAACCGGGCATTCTCCATCGAATTGCAGGCGAAGTGCTTGACGCAGGCCATGGCGTGTCGCTGCACCCCACGGGTCAGGGCGGCACCCATCTCGCCCACATGGAAGGGGTCCTCGCCGTAGGTCTCCTGGGCCCGGCCCCAGGCCGGATGGCGGAGGACGTTGACGCACACACCTCCGTAGAGGTCGGCCCCCACGGCCCGCAGCTCGAGCCCGATGGCGTCGCCGATACGCTCCTCGAGCTCGACGTCCCAGGTGGCGCCGCGGGCCATGCTGACCGGGAAGCAGGTGGCCTGGTCCACCACCACGCCCCGGGGTCCGTCAGAGAAGGCGAAACCGGGTAGGCCCAAGCGGTCGACCCGGGCGGCGCGGAACGGGCTCTTGTGGTACCCCTGCTCGGACAGATAGACGAGGCCGGCCCAGAACGGGGCATCGCCGTCCAGGCACCACAGCTTTTCGTCGTCGGTCATGGTGGCCACGATGGTTCGGGCTCGCTCGTCGGGGGTGCTGCCCGTGGTGGTCGGCGGTTCGGCGGTCATCGGGCCAGTCTCGCAGCCGGGTGGGGTGCGTGTGTCGGGGCGGTCCCCGGCGCCAGCATGGAGCGGGTCGTGATCGTGCGTGGGCGATTCGACGGCGGAGGCCGTCCCTGTGACCGCCGGAGAGCATCCCGATCTGCGGGGTAGAACGCCGGCGCCCGACGGTGCGGCCCGGCTCAGCCGATCGGCGAGGTCAGATCGTAGAGTGTCACACCACCGACCGTCTTGGCCGAGAAGTTGGCCTCGACCCATGTGGCGATCTGGGAGGAGACCGAACTGCCCGAGGAGCCGAGGCCCCCGCCTCCGAAGCCCCCGCCCCCACTGATGTAGTAGTGGATCGTTCCCCTGCGAACGTAGGTCTCGAATTGGGCCAGGGTGGGGGCAGGATCGGTGCCGTTGAAGCCTCCGATGGCCATCACCGGGTCCCCGGTGGCCAGTTGATAGCCCGAGGCCGAGTTGGAACCGGTGGTGGCAGCCACCCACGCGAACTTCGAGGCGTCGACGCTGAGCAGTGCGGTCAGTTGCTTGCTCGGTGTGGACCCGCCCAGCAGCCCTCCGGCCGCCCCCCCGAAACCGCCGGCGCGGCCACCGCCCTGTCCGCCCCGGAACCCACCCGGGACCCGCCCGCCGGCGAACCCACCCGGGACCGGCCCACCGGCGATGCCCCCCGGGACCCGAGAACCGGCGAACCCGCCCGGGCCCCGCCCGCCGGCGAAGGCCCTGCCTCGGAAGAAGCTGCCTGGGATGTGCACTCCCCTGGGCAGCTTCTTGCCGTTGGGAAGCGTGAATCCTGGCGGCAGGGTGATGCCGTTCCGGGCCAGGCCGGCCGCGCCCCCGAATCCACCCGGGCCGCCGAACCCTCCCCCTTGAACGGCGGGACCGGCCGAGGGGATGGCCCCCCGGTGGGGGGTGGCCGCCGTGGTCAGTGAGTAGGCGGCGGGGCCGGCGATGACCGAGACGAACCCGAATCCGACCAGACCGACGGCGAGCACGCCACGCGCCCTGGGCGTCACGGCGATGCCGAGGGCGGCCGCCACTCCGACGATGAGGATCACCCAGCGCAGGGCCGGATACCAGTGGGGGCTCCAGCCCAAGATGACGAAGGCCCAGGCGACGGAGGCCACGATGGCCACGGCCAGGGCCACCCTCGGGAGCACCTCCTGGCGACGGCGCCAAAGTGTGGATGCCCCCATCCCCACCAGGGCACCTATGGCCGGGGCCAGGACGATCGTGTAGTAGGGGTGGATGATGCCGTGGGCGAAGCTGAGTGTGGCGCCGGTGAGGAGCAGCCAGCCTCCGAAGATCAGCATGCCGGCTCGGACCCGATCGGTCCGTGGCGCCCGACGGGTCATCCACAAAACGGCCACCATCGCGATCAGGGCCCCGGGGATCAGCCAGGAGATCTGCCCACCCATCTCGCGGAGGAAGAGTCGGTTCCATCCGACCGGGCCCCAGAGGCTGCCCCCGCCCCCGCCGAACCCACCGCCGACGCTACCTGTCTCGTTTCCGGTCAGCCGGCCGAAGCCGTTGTAGCCGAAGATCAGGTTGAGCAGGTTGTTGTCGGTCGAGCCCCCGATGTAGGGACGGCTGGCGGCCGGGGTGAGCTGGACCGCGGCCACCCACCAGCCGCCCGCCACCACCATGGCCACGCCGGCGTAGACCACTTGGAGGGTGCGGCGCCCCAGTTTGGGCGGTCCGGCCAGGAGATAGACCAGGGCCAGCACCGGAATCAGGATGATGGCCTGGAGCATCTTGGTGATGAACCCCAGTCCCACCAGGGAGCCGGCCAGCACCATCCAACGGCTGCGACCGTCCTCGATGGCCCTGACCGTGGCGTAGGCGGCCCCGGTCAGGAGCAGGGTGAGGAGGGCGTCGGGGTTGTTGAAGCGGAACATCAGGGTGGCCACCGGGGTCAGGGCCACCACCGCCCCAGCCAACAGGGCCGCTCCGGGGGTGAACCACCGGCGCACGGTGACGAACAGGAGGCCGACGGTGGCCACGCCCTCGAGGGCCTGGGGCACCAGGATGCTCCACGAGTTCACCCCGAAGATGCGGGCCGAGATCTCCATGACCCACAAGGAGGCCGGTGGCTTGTCCACGGTGATGAAGTTGGACGCATCGGACGACCCGAAGAAGAAGGCCTTCCAGCTCTTGGTTCCCGCCTGGACGGCGGCGGCATAGAAGCTGTTGCCCCAACCAGAGGCCCCGAGACCCCAGAGATAGAGGAATCCGGTGCCGACCAGTAGGGCCAGCAAGGCCGGCCGCACCCAGGTGGGGTCCTGGGGGCGGCCCCGAACCAGGCGGGCAAGTCGCCCGTTGGGCGAACCCGGGCTGGGCGGATCAGCCGATACCGGCGTGCCTCCCGCCGGCCCGGTGCCGTTCGGGAACGGGGCCCGGTCGGGCGCCACCTCACCCGGCCCCCGGATCCCGGTGCCGGGGTGGTCAGGGAGAGGCGCCGGCCAATCCGTCGGCGGCAGCGCAACCGGTGGATCACCGGTGTCGGGCCCGGTGGTCACGGCAACGGGCTCGTCGACGGTGGCGGTGGTGGCCGCTCCAGGGTCGACGGTGGCATCCAACTCGTTCATCGGAAGGTCCTTCTCAGCGGGCATCGGATCACTTCGGGGAGTCGGCCCCGGCCGTGGAATGGGATGGAGGTGGCCCGGCGCCGGCAGGGGAGCAATCGGATGGGAGGCCGGGATCGTAACCGAACCGGGGACGGAACACCCACGTGCGGAGTATGGCGAACCGTACGACGGCGGCGGCGGCGTTGGCGGCGGTGACCGCCATCAATTCCGGAAGCAGGGAGTCGATGCCGAGCGCGTGCACCGTCGCCAGGGCGGCCGTGGTGACCCCCAGGCTGACGCCGAGCAGGGCGGCGGCCACCCCGAGGCGCCGCCGCCGGTCCATCCCATAACGCGCCGTGCCGGCCAAACCCCGGTGGGCGGCGGTGTTGCCGAGACTGCACAGGACGATGGCCACCGCGCTGGCCAGGTAGCTGCCCAACCCGGGTTCGAGTGCTGCGAACAGGGCCGCGTAGGCCAGGGTGCTGACCGCGCCCACCCCGGCGAAGCGGAGGAGCTCATCGGCAAAGACGGTCGGGTGGTCGGGCCGACCGGCGTCTGTCACGGCGCCACGGGGACCCGCGGTGACGCCGCCGACGGAAGTTGCCCCCGGGGGCACCAGGCTCAGCTCGGCAGGTGCCCGCCCGGACCGGGCATTCGGGACCCTGGAGGACGGAGTGGCCCTGGTCGGTCGGACGCCCGGCCGTTCCCGCGACGTGCCGCCGAGCATCCGCCACACCCCACGGAGGTCGGCCAGGGCGGTGCGCACGACGTCGACCCGGGAATCGAGGTCGTCCACCCAGTCCACCGGGACCTCGTGGATGCGGAGCCCCCGACGCTGGGCGGCGACCAGAACTTCGGTGTCGAAGAACCACTCCTGGTCCTCGACCAGCGGGAGCAGCTCGGTGGCAGCCTCCCGGCGCAGCGCCTTGAACCCGCACTGGGCGTCGGTGCAGGTGCTGCGCAGCGTGGCGCGGAGGAGGAGGTTGTAACCGCGGGAGATGAATTCGCGCCGGGCGCCGCGCACCACGTGGGCCCCGGGAGCCAGCCGGGTGCCGATGGCCAGGTCGCTGTGGCTCGAGAGCAGGGGGGCCACCAACGGGAGTAGGGCGTCCAGTCCGGTGGCCAGATCGACATCCATGTAGGCGACCACCTCTGCCGTGCTGGTCGACCAGGCGGCTCGCAGAGCGCGGCCCCGTCCCCTCTCATCGAGGTGGATCGCCGCCACTCCGGACAATTGGTCGGCCAGCCGGACGGCGATGGGCCAGGTCCCGTCGGTACTGGCATTGTCGACGATGGTGACGGTCGTGGTCAGGGGGAACGACGTGTCGAGATAGGTGCGCAGTGCCGTGACGTTCCTCGACAGCTGCTCGGCCTCGTTGTAGACGGGGATGACGATCTCCACGTCCGCCGCGGTCCGACGGTCACCGGTCGTCCCGACGTGTGGTGCCACGCTCGGCAGGGAGGCGGTGCTCATGGAGGTGACACTGCCCGACCCAAATCGGACGGCGTTGGGAGCCACCTGTGCGGTTCCTGAGAACCGTCGTGACGCCGGTCTGGGCCGGCCTGCCTACTCACCGGCGGTGGGTGAGCCCTGGGGTCGGAGACCGGTGTTCGACGTGTCCGGTCCGCTGGGGGTGCCGTCCGCTGTTCCCGGACCCGCTTCGACAGTCTCCTCATCGAACGGAGGGGTCAGGGGCAGGTGCACGGTGAAGGTGGTTCCATGGCCGACCCGGGCGTCGGCGGACACCGTGCCCCCGTGATTGGCCACGATGGAACTGACGATGGACAAGCCGAGTCCGGCCCCGCCGTTGGCACGGGATCGGCTGGGGTCGGATCGGTAGAAGCGCTCGAAGATGTGGGCCGCCTCATCGGGCTCCATCCCGGGTCCGTTGTCCGCCACCTTGATCATCGCCCCCTGGCCCTCGGGCTCGACCGAGACCCACGCGCCGGTCCCCGCCGGAGTGTGGGCCCTCACATTGCCGAGCAGGTTGTCGACGACCTGGCGCAGGCTGGTGGCGTCTCCCTCCACCTCGATCGGCTGCGAGGCGTGGAAGCTGACCGGCCAGTCGGGGCCCACGGTGGACGCGGTGTGCACGGCTTCTGCACAGAGCGCCACGAGGTCGACCGATCGCCGCTCCATGGGGCGGCCCTCGTCGAGCCGGGCCAGGAGCAGGAGGTTGGACACCAGTTGCTCCATTCGACCGGTCTCGGCGCGGATCCCACCCATCACGCGCTCGAGGTCGGCCTTCTGCTCCGAGGCGCCGCGGCCGAACAGCTCGGCGTAGGCCGAGACGGCGGCGATGGGCGTGCGCAGCTCGTGGGATGCGTCGGCCACGAACCTCCGCAGGCGGGCCTCCGAGGCGCGCAGCCGCCGCTCGGATGCCACTCGGGCGCCGAAGGCCGACTCGATCCGTGCCAGCATCACATTGAGGGTCCGGGCCAGCCGCCCAACCTCGGTCTTCTCGTTCTCCCCCGGGACCCGCTCGGTGAGATTGCCGGCGGCGATGGCCTCGGCCGTGGTCTCCATGTCGCGAAGCGGCCGGAGGCCGATGCGGACCAGCCAGAATCCTCCGATCAGGGCCAGGACGACCGCACCACCGGTCACCGCCAGCTCGACCAGCAGAAGCTGGTGGAGGGTGCTCACCGGATCAGTGGCCGGTTGGGCCACGATGAGCAGATCCCCGTTGCGGAGCGTCGAGGCCCGGACCCGGAACACCGGGCCACCCGACTTGGTCGACGGGGCGTCGAAGTAGGCCACGCGGGTTCCGTCCTCGGCGTTCGAGAATCCGGTGATGTTGGTGGGGATCAGGGGCAGGTAGGGGGTGGATTCGGCGTACGCCGGACAGCTCTGCCCGTTCACGACACCCCCGGAGGGGCTTCGGACCTCGACCGCCACGGCGCCGGTCACATTGGACCGCGGACCGCCGCCGTCGGGATCGCCCGAGGGGCTGGCCCCCCCGTCCGGCGGGGGAGCGAAGGGTCCGGGTGCATAGCAGACGGACCCGGAGATGGCCCGGCCCGAATTGGCTGCCGCCTCGAATCGTCCGTGGGTCAGCTCCAGCTGCCGGTCTGCCTGCTGGTACAGGTAGGACTCGAGGTAGCGGTAGGTGGCGACATCGGCCAGGGTCAGCGCCACTGCCGCGATGACACCTATGGCGATCAGCAGGCGGGTTCGGAGGGACATGAGGGACCGGGTCAGCCGGTCGCCGGTTCACGCAGGGCGTAGCCGACCAGCCGGACCGTGTGAATGACCGGAGGGCCGATCGCTTCCAGCTTCTTGCGCAGATAGCTGACGTAGGTCTCGACCACGTTCCCGTCACCACCGAAGTCGTAATGCCATACGTTGTCGAGGATCTGGGCCTTGGAAAGCACATGGCGGGGGTTGAGCAGGAAGAAGCGCAGCAGGTTGAATTCGGTGGCGGTGAGCGCGATCGGTTGGCCGGCCCGGGTTACCTCGTGGGCGTTCTCGTCCATCTCGATGTCGGCGAAGCGCAGGGTCCCCTCCGCTTCGTCCTCGCTCCCGGTGCGGCGCAGGATGGCGTGGACCCGGGCCACGATCTCGGCCAGGGCGAAGGGCTTGGTCACGTAGTCGTCCCCGCCCACGGTGAGCCCGGCCACGCGGTCCTCGACTGCGTCGCGGGCGGTGAGGAACAGGATGGGGACCCGCACGCCGTCGGCCCGCAGGCGACGGGTGACCTCCAGGCCGTCGAGGTCGGGGAGCATCACGTCCAACACGATGAGGTCAGGGGGGTTGTCCTGGGCGGCCGCCAAGGCCAACCGGCCGGTGACCGCCTCCTCGACCGCAAATCCCTCGTAGCGGAGGGAGGTGGCCACGGCGTCGACGATGGAGGGCTCGTCGTCGACCACCAGGATGCGTTGACTGCGGGTCGGCTCCACCTGACTCGTCCTCTCGTTTCTCGGATGTCGACGCCCGGCGGTGCGTCGTCAGTGGTCGGACGCCTCCAGCATCCCACCAGCTCTTGGGCCGCAGGTGTGACTTGCCTGTGAACCGCCTGTGAGGCGGATGAGCCACCGACCAGGGTCGGCAGAAGGCCGACCGACCGTCCCGGCCGGGTGGCGGCCACGGCACCGATTCACCGGGTGGCGGCCACGGCACCGATTCACAGGGAACGCACAGGTGGACTGGAGGTGACTCTCGACCCGGACCGGTCAGATGGCCCCAAGAAGATCCGACCGTCGGTGGCTCCCGTCCACCGGACGCCTCCAGAAAGGACAGCCATGACACCACCGCCCCGACTGCGCAGGCCGGCACCCCACCCTGCGGCGCACGCCCGGGACCGGGCCACGACCCGGGTGCGCCGGACCACCATTGCCATCGGTGTCGCCGCCTCGGCCGCAGCCGCCGGCCTCGGGGTGATGGTGGCCTCGGGTGCCCAGGCCCACTCGTCGTCGGTCCCCACACCGAGCTCTAGTTCGACGGCCGCGCCGACCGGCACATCGGGCCAGTCGACCACCGGAACCTCGTCCGTGGCGTCGGGCTCCGGCTCCTCGGCCGCGGCCGGCTCCACCACCACGACGACCACGCCCACCACGACGGCGACCTCCCCCCGGTCGTCGAGCAGCTCGGCGGCCACCGTGTCGGGGCAGTCGTGACCGTGTCGACGACTCAAGGCGTGACCGTGGAGGTGGCCGGAGGGGTCAGTCCCGTGGTCACGCGCTCGATGCGGGCCATCGGTACCACCGCCTCGGTGTCCGTGACGGACGGCGGCGCGGCCGACCAGGCCTTGGTGCTGTTGTCCGATCAGCTCGGGTCCCTCGACCGGGCCTGCAGCCGGTTCCGCCCCGACTCCGAGCTGCGACAGGTCGAAGCTCACGGCGCCGGGGCCCCGGTACCGGTCAGCCCCCTGCTGTTCGAGGTGGTCGAGACGGCCTGTCGGGTGGCCGAGGACACCGCCGGCATCGTCGATCCGACCGTCGGTTCGGCCCTGATCGAGCTGGGCTACGACCGGGACTTCGACGAGCTGACGGGCGGCGACCTGATGGCCGGGACCGGGCCTCGGCCGGCACCCGGCTGGTGGCGGATCGGGCTCGACTCCGAGTCCCGGACCATCGCCATCCCGATCGGTGTTCACGTCGATCTCGGCGCCACCGCCAAGGCCTTCGCCGCCGACCGGGCCGCCCACCGGTTGGCCGAGGCACTCGGCTGTGGCGTGTTGGTCAACCTGGGGGGCGACGTGTCCGTTGCGGGACCCTCGCCGCGGGCCGGGTGGGCCGTCGGGATCGCCGCCGAGGCCACCTCGCCGCCGGCCCTGGTCGACCAAGTGGTGAGCATCGTGGACGGTGGCCTCGCCACCTCGGGCACGACCGCTCGGACCTGGCTCCGCAACGGTCGGCGCGTGCACCACATCGTGGACCCGTGGACCGGTGACGCCGCACCGCCGGTGTGGTCGTTGGTGACGGTGGCGGCGCCCTCCTGCCTGGAGGCCAACGCTCTCAGTACCGCCGCGGTGGTCTGGGGCGAGGACGCCGTCGGCAATCTCGACGTCCGGGACGTGCCGGCCCGGCTGGTCGACGCGGCGGGGAACGTCGTGCTGTGCGGCGACTGGCCGGTAGGCGCCGCCGACCGGGAAGGCCCGTTGCGCTGATGCTGGCCACCGCCTCCACCACCGTCTGGTACACCATGCGGGCCACCGGGGTGGTGGCCCTGGTCCTGCTGACGGGAACCATGGTCCTCGGAATCCTCACCGCCGGGCACACGGCGTCGCGGTCGTGGCCGGCCTTCGCCCGAGCCGATCTGCACAAGCGGGTCTCGCTGCTGGCCATGGCGTTCCTGGCCTGCCACGTGCTGACCGCGGTGCTCGACACCTACGTGAACGTCGGCTGGGCTGCCCTGGTCATCCCCTTCGCCTCCCCCTACCGTCCCCTCTGGACCGGACTCGGCACGGTGGGCGTCGACCTCATGGTGGCCGTCGCGGCGTCGAGCGCCCTGCGACAGCGAATGAACCCGCGCACCTGGCGCGGCATCCACTGGTTGGCCTACGGGAGCTGGCCGGTGGCCATGGCTCACTCCCTGGGCCTGGGCACCGATGCCGCCACGCCGTGGATGGACTCCCTGGCCGCCCTGTGCGCCGTGGGCGTCGCCGGAGCGGTGGCGTGGCGTGTCGTCGACCACCGCCGAAGCCGGGATCGGGCCCGCTGGGCGGGCGCCACCACCCGGGTGGTCACGCCCGGCCATGATCCTCACCGGGTCTCGGCTACCCCCACGCCCCGCACCTCCCGACCGGCGCCCTCCCTCCACGGTGCTCAGACGGCCGCCCGACTGCTCGAGCGGGATCGACCATGAGCACCGTGACCCTGGAGGCACCGGGACGGCTGTTGGCCGGTCGGGCCGGGGGCACGCCCCGCCCGGACCTGGCCACCCACCTGGCCACCCACGGACCGCTCGACCTCCCGCCGGGTGACGACTCCCGGTGGCGGGCCCGGATGGTGGAGGAGGTCGCCGGATCCGGGCTGCTCGGGCGGGGAGGGGCCGGCTTCCCGGCCGCCACCAAATGGGATGTCGTCCGAGGCACGGCCCGCCGGCCCATGCTGGTGGTCAACGCCATGGAGGGCGAGCCGGCCAGCGGCAAGGACCGGGTCCTGCTCACCTTGGCGCCCCACCTGGTCCTGGACGGTGCCGAGGTGGTGGCCACCGTGGTGGGTGCCACCGAGATCGTGATCTGCGTGACCAGCGACAGTGGCCCAGCGGCCTCGACCGTCGAGGCGGCCATCGCCGAGCGGAGCGGGGCCGGGCGCTCCCGGTTCCGGGTCACCGTGGTCCGGCCGCCGGGCCGGTACGTCGCCGGCGAGGAGTCGGCCCTGGTCTCGTGGTTGAACGAGCGACCGGCCCTCCCGACCTTGCGGATCGACAAGTCGGTGCCGCTCCGGGTGGGCCGCCGCCCGGTCATGGTGCACAACGCCGAGACGTTGGGCCAGGTGGCCCTCATCGCCCGCCACGGCGGGTCGTGGTTCCGCCGGCAGGGGACGGCCGAGGCCCCGGGATCCACCCTGGTCACCGTCACCGGCGCCGTCCGCTTCCCCGGCGTGCTGGAGGTGGAGCTGGGCACGCCGGTGGTGGACATCCTCGGCCGCGCCGGGGCAGAGCCGGTCCTGTCCGGGGCGCTCGTCGGCGGCTACGGCGGGGCGTGGCTGGCCCCGGACCGCCTGGCCACCCCTTGGGCCCCGCGGGCGATGGCCGAAGCCGGCGCCACCCATGGGGTGGGCGTGCTGGTCGCCCTACCGGAGGGCTCGTGCGGCATCGCCGAGACCGCTCGGGTCGCCCGCTACATGGCCGGCGAGAGCGCGGGCCAGTGCGGCCCCTGCGTGTTCGGACTGCCGGCGATCGCCGGCGACCTCGAGCAGCTGTGGGTCGGCCGGCCCGAGCACGGGCTGATCGACCGCCTCCGACAGAGGGCCGCCACTGTGGAGGGCCGGGGGGCGTGCCGGCATCCCGACGGAGTGGTCCGCCTGGTGCGGAGCGCCCTGGTGGTGTTCGAAGGGGACGCCCGGGCCCACGCCGAGGGTCGACCGTGCGCCGGGCACACCGCGGCCACCGTGCTCCGGTTCCCCGCCGCACCGGGTGCCCGGTCCGGGCCCACGGAACGGCGGGCACCATGAGCCCGCGACGTCCGTCGGCCCTCCGACTTCGGGTCGACCCGGTGGCCTGTGACGCCTACGGCTTCTGTGCCGACCTCCTCCCGGAGCGGATCACCTTGGACGAGTGGGGGTACCCGGTCGTCGACGGGACCCCCGTCGAGCCGGCACTGGTGGCGCTGGCCAGGCGGGCGGCGGCGCAGTGCCCCCGCCGGGCGGTACTGCTCGAGGAGGTGCGGTCGGCCGGCTGACCCGGCGAATGACCCGCGTCCGATCGGAGCTCGGATCCCCGGCCGACCTGGGCGTTGACAGGAACCCAGCCAGGGATGGCCCAGCCGGGAATCATCGGAGCCACTCCCCGGTTGATCCCTTCGTGCAGCTGTTGACCCTGCCGTCGGGACTCCGGCCGTCCTCGGTCGATGAACACCACGCCACCAGGTTGCGGGCGGCCAAGGTGCTGGGGGTGGCCGGCGTGTTGGCCTACAACTGGTGGGTCGTGGTCCCCTTCGTTCCGGGTCTGATGCCGTCGGCCAACGGCTTCTTCTCCGACCTCGAGGCAACCGGCCGTCCCCATGCCGCACTGATGTCCGACGCCGACCTGATCG
Organism: uncultured Acidimicrobiaceae bacterium; assembly: GCA_963833585.1. Taxonomy (GTDB): domain Bacteria; phylum Actinomycetota; class Acidimicrobiia; order Acidimicrobiales; family RAAP-2; genus Bog-756. The sequence goes on from CAWHYF010000001.1 coordinate 311,524, forward strand.
CCGGCCTGGTGCTGTTGGCGGCGCTGCTGCTTCGGGGATCCACGGCGCAGAACGGGATCCGGCGGGAGTGGAAGTGGCTGGTTGCCTTTGCCGTGGCGGGAGCGATCGGCGGCCGCTATCCCTACGCCTGTTCCGAAGGCCTGAGCGAGGCCTGCCGCCAGATGGAGTGGCACCTGCAGCTTCCGATCCATCACTACATCCACGTGGTCTCCGGCATCGCCGAATTCGCCACGCTGACCACCGCCGCGGTCATCGCCTTCCGGCGTACGCGGCAGGACGGGACCCCCGAGGCCCGCACCTACGTCGCGGCGGTCACGGCGCTGGTCGTCGGCTATCCGCTGCTCGGCCTGGTGTACCTGACCGATCGCCTCGGCACGTTGGTCGAGCCCCTCTTCTTCATCACCTTCTCGGCCGTGGTGCTCGCCGAGCTGTTCGAACCGATCCGGCGTCACCGGGAGAACTGGCACCAGGACGTGGCCGAGCAGGAGCGACCGGTGGCGGACTCGACGGCCGGTGACGCCCGGGTCCGACCCCAGACCTGACGGTTCTCCCGACCCGGCGTCGGGGGAGGTGGGGCGAATCCGAATCCGGTCTGTCGCGGTTGGAGGGCCTGGCCGGTGGCCATTTCGAGCACCGCACCCCTGGTTCCGCCTAGTGTGAAGGAGTCGTCGACCCAATCACGCGGGCCGGCACACGTAGGGCTTCACAATGGATCCCCGCTTTTTTGGTGCGTGATGTTCAAGGAGTGACAGTTATGGGTGTAGGTGCAGTCAAGTGGTTCAACGCCGAAAAGGGCTTTGGATTTATCACGCCTGACGGCGGCGGGGATGACCTCTTCGTCCACCAGTCGGAGATCCAGATGGAGGGCTTCCGTGATCTCGCGGAGGGCCAACGTGTGGAGTTCGAGACGAAGCAGGGCCAAAAGGGCCTGCAGGCGAGTCAGGTCCGCAAGATCTGAGTAGGGCTCTGCGGGGAGTCGACCCGACGTCGCCGCCGGGAAACCGGTGAACGACGTCGGGTCGGCAACCTCAGAGCGAGGAACCGCTGTCACGATGGCATTTCGGACGGCGGAGCGGCACCGGGGCCTCCCCTCGGAGCAGTCCCGAAGGTGACAGTGGCGGCAGTCACGGTTCCGTCCGAAGAGGTCGAACCGGTCACCATGGCCAGATCCCCCTTCTTCAGCGCGCTCGAGGTGGAGACGGCGGCGCCCCGTTTGAACACGGTGGACGAGGTCACGATGACCGAGACCTCCGTACCGTTGGGCGCAGCCAGTGTGATGCTGCCGCCGCCGACGGAGGTGACCTTCCCCACCCGGCCGCGGTCGGCCGCCAGAGCGCCCGGCCCGCCACCGGCTCCAGGGGGTGGCGCCCCACCGGATGGTGACGAGCCGGACGGTGCCGAGCCGGAATGCCCCGGGGGTCGGGACGGGCCTGCGGCCTTGCCGGCGGACGCGGACGAGCCGGTGGTGGCGTTGGCCCGGGTCACCCCGTACCCTCCCAGGGCCAGCACCATGGCGAGACCACCTGCGGCCAGGGTCCAGCGGGCCGGATGTCGTCGGAACGATCCGGTCGGTCCGTCTCCGGGCCCGGTGTCGGTCACCAGTCCGAACCGGTCTTCCGGGTGGTCGACGGTCGGCGGTGGGTGGACAGGATCGGCGGGTTGGCCGGATACGGCCGGCGGGTTGCCCGCCTCCGGCCCAGCCCTCCGGATCTCGGGGTCCCGATGGTCCATGGTCATCCCTCCTCAGGTCATGCCGGGACGGTGTGCCCGGCAGGGACAGCATCGGAGCGAGGAGTGTGGATGGGCCGGGAGTGGTCTGCGTCCGAGCTGTGGATCCCGCCCGCCCCGCCCTCCGGGCTGCCGTGGTGCTGGTCCCGGTTCCGGAACACCACCCGATCGAGCAGGATGCGCCGCAATGCCCACGGAGACCAGCAGGCGGGAGGCCGGCTACACGACTCCGGAACCCCGGGCCGGTCGGCCGATGCCGACCAGGGCTGCGGTGGCCAGGACCACGACGGTCGCTGACTCCACCAGCAGTGACGACGTGGCATAGGGGGCACTGAGGCTGTCCTTGAATCCGAACAGCCCGACTTCCACGGAGAGCAGCAGGCCGCCGATGGTGGATGCCGCGAACACCGCACCGGCCACGGCGGCCCATGCCCGCCGGGTGGCCACCACCAACAGTGCGAGCCCGACGGCCACCACGCCCTGCAACAAGAAGAGCGGACCGATGGTCGGAATGTGGCGGTACCCGGTCGACCACAGGTGAAGGTGGATGAGGGCCGAGAGCACCAGCAGGATCGCCCCGATGAGGCAGAGGACGGCAACAGGCGGGCTGGGCGGCGCGGTCAACCGACTCCACACCCATCGTCTTGACGCCGTTGTGGAGTCGGACGTCCGGGTGATGGTTCCGCGGTCCGAACTCATGGCAAGTCTTCGGAGCGCGGCCGATGCGGGATGACCGTCTCCCCACCGGTACGGACCGAGGTCCGGCCCGTACCGGTGGCGACTACCACCCGTGGCAGCCGTACTGGTCGGGCGCGGTCGGCTGGATGCGCTCGGCCACCATGATCTGCTGGTCCTCGCTGGCCATGGCGCCCTCGGGAGCGAACTCGCCGCCGCCGTAGGCGATCCAGTTGGCCCGGCTGATGCCGAGCCCGCCACTGAACTGACCGCCGTCGGCGGCCCAGTCGCCGCTCTCCTCGCACATGGCCACTCGCTCCCAGGCGCTCCGTTGCTCAGGCGTGACCGTATCGACCGGACCGGCCGGTGCCGCCGCGGGGGCGGGGGTGGCCGGTGCCGCGGCCGGTGCAACGGCGCCCGTTGCCGCCGCGCTGTTCTGCAGCAAGGTCTGGTGAAGCGCGGCTTCGTGCTCGAGGGCCGGGTTGAGGTGGACCAAGAGGCTGGAACCGGTCAAGACGGTGGTGATGGGACGCGGGCCGTGGTAGGCGGCCAGCGCCGATGGGGGCAACGCCACCGGGACGGCGGATGATGCTGATGCTGATGCTGATGCTGCCCGGACCGGCTGCATGGAGGCAGCCGGCGTCAGGATACTGATCGTGATGAGGGCGACCGAGACGATCGCCACGAGTGCAATGCGGGTCCGCATGGCACCTCCCTTCGTAGGGCGCGCGCGGGCGCCTTCCTCTGCTCGGTGTTGGCGGGCTCCGGCCCCTGCATTCGGTCCCCGGACGACGAGCGGGCAGGCTACGTCCGTCCTGGCTTCACGCCGTAGGGTGTGCGGCCGGTTTGGTTATGCCCAGGATTGCGTCGTGGAGACACCACTCGTTTCGTCGTCGCCCCGGATACGTGGTTCGGGTGCGGTGGCACCTCGCCACGCACGCGTCGGGCCGAGTCGGGAACTCCGGTCCATGCCAGTCAGCGTCCAGTCGTCGAGCGACTCTGACGCTCGGTCGGGTCCCCGTATTGCATTCAAGAACCGACCAGGCAGTTACGTGTTTGGGAAAGTATAGCGTGTACGAGTCAGCCATCAGTGGCAGGGGATATTTAGGTGGTTGACCTGGGATAATGGTCGATTAAACCATAAGAAGATGGGTGCTATCATTATTATTGATGAGGGTCGATTTCGTCGTTCTTATTCTACATTTATGGACCGGAAAGACGGCGTGACCAGCGGGAACATCGGGTTCGAGGACGGGATCCGTCCCGAACGGCCGACTCGGTTGGAGGGGAGGGCCGCATCGACGGATACGTCGATGGTGGCGCCGGGTGCGGTGCCGTCGATGGCCGCGTGGATGTTGTCGTCGCCCCGACGAGTGCAGGCCGTTCCCGGGGTGCCGAGTCGGTGGGGCGACCCTGGTACCCCAACGGCCATCGCCGCCCGATCCGTCGGGAGGCCCGAGCACCTCCCGTGAAGCCAGCGGCCGCACCGGTGGCAAATGGAGAATCGCCGGACCCGCCCGCCCCGATGGTGGAACGCCGACTCAGGAGCCGACGGTGGCCACGTCCCCGGTGACGGTGACCGGCCGGATGAACAGGAGCCGGCTGTTGGGGAAGCCCACCTTGCCGGGCAGCCAGGCGTGGAACGCCATCTGCAGGTGACCCTGGCCGTCGACGAAGACCGACGGCCCACCCGGTCCGCTCGACCCCGACTGCGAGGTGAGCAACGGCTGACCGGACGGCTGGCACGGGCCAAGGGGTCCGGCACAGACGGCCATGCCGATGGCGTAGTCCGCCGTCTTCCAGTCATTGGCGGAGTAGAAGAGCAGGTACTGCCCGCCCACGAGCGCCAGGCTCGGTCCTTCCACCACCCCTCCCTGCCAGGGCTCGCCCGGAGCCAGCAGGGGCGTGGCGGCCGTGGGCACCAGACCGGTGCCGTCCGCCGTCAACTGCTGGGACCACAGGACGGGTGGCTGGCCGCCGGCGCCCTGCGACTTCCACACCAGATAGGGGGTGCCGCCGGCATCCACGAACGGGGTGGGATCGATCGAGCCGCCGAGCGCGGTCTGGCAGATGAGGGGGACGGTCGAGCTGTCGACGTAGGGCCCCTGCGGCTGGTTGGCCACGGCCTCGGAGATGCACTGCTCACCCGTGGGCACGTAGACGGCGGAGTAGTAGAGGACGAACGTGTTGCCGCGCTGAAGGACCGACGGTCCCCAAGTGGCGTGGGGGGCGGCCCACGCCGCGTCGTGGGGCAGGGCGTTCCCCACGGTGGACCAGTGGCTGAGGTCCGTGGACTGGATGATCTGGATGTTGCCCGCCGCCGAATTGGTGGCGAAGGCGTAGTAGGTGGCGCCCTCGCGGAGCACGAACGGATCGGGGAAGTCGTAGGGATAGACGAGACCGGTGATGGACCCGTCGAGGGTCAGACATGAGGATGACGCCCGGTCGACCGCCCCCACCGCGGCCGGGAGGTTGGTGGCGGCGATGGCGGTCACGGCCTGGGCCACCCCTGACAGACAGGTCGTGAGGGTGCCGATGTTGAGCCCCTGGTAGAAGCGGGCTCGGGTCGCGGTGTCGAGGCCCTCGGCGGCGGTGTCGATCTCGCCCTCCGTTCGGGCCTGCGCCACGACCCGGGTGTCCCGGGTGGCCACCGTTTCGGCCACCCGTCGCTCGGTGGCGCTCAGCGAGGCGCGGCCCGACCCGAGTGCCAGGCGGATGGCGGCGAGGGAGCGCTGGCTGTGCTGCTGGGCCGTCATCGTGGCGGCGTCGTAGCCGATCGCCGCGCCGACCAGCACGGACAGGACGCCCAGGGCGGCGGCGTGGCGCCGCCACCGCCTCCGGCCAGATCCGGCGCTCGGCGGGGTCGGCGGGGTCGGGTCCCGGCCCGGGGGGCGGGTCATCCTCCGGGTTCCGCCGCCCGGCACGAGGCGGCCACGGCATCGAGGGTGCCGGCCGCGCTCTGCTGGTCGCCCAGCGAGATCAGATTGAGGGCTTGCTCCACGCCGGACAGACAGGTGTCGAGGTCATTGATGCTGACCCCGTTGGCGAAGACGTTGGCCTCGGTGGAGGCCAGCTGCGCCTCGGTGGCGGCGAGCTCGGACGTCTCGGCGGCGAGCATCCGCCCGGCGACGGCGGCCTGTCCGCTCACCGCCTCCAGCTCGGCCCCGGCCCGGTGAGCTCGGAGGATGGTCTTGGCCAGGAGGGCCCGATCCGCTCGCACCCGGTCGTCGGTGGTGCGGAGTCGATCGTGCGACCCGACCGCCATGGCCAGTCCCACCCCCAACAGGATCACCGCCGTGGCGTAGACCACCGGAAGCCGCCACCGGGCCCACCACCGGACGCGGACGCCGAAGTGCCATCGCTCCGTCGACGAGCTAGGGGAGGGGTCGGGGGAACCGGCAGCCCTCCAGGATCCGCCGACGCCCTCTCTCCGAACCCGTGGCTCCGGTGCCCACGTCCCCCCGTCGGGCTGTTCCCGGTTCGGGACCGGGTCGAGCAGCTCGGTGCCGACCTCACCGGAGTGGTGGCTCTCCGGGCCGACCTGATGCGGCAGCACCGATGCCATCCGGCGTGGCAGGAAGTCGTCGGCTCGGCCCATCGCAGGACTCTGGGCTCGGTCGGCATTCATGGGAGGCTCCCGCCACATCTCCGTCCGGGGCAGCTGGGAGGTGATCCGCCCGCTCGTTCGATCGATCGCCTTGCATTGTCACATCTTCCGGGCCGGCATCGGGGTCACCCCGGTGCGGTCGTCTCGGGGAACGGTCATCCGTCCTCGGGGTCGCCGGTGGTGCGGCCGGCTCCCCCCAGGCGGACCGTCGGAAGGAGCGGTCGAAACGAGCGGGCCCGGAGGCAGCCCGACCACACCCCCATGCCGTAGGCCATGTCGTCGGCCACGGCCGCCATCGTCCATCGGACCGGATCGAGGGGAGGCCGGCGTCGCCACCACTCGACCACCGGGGGTGCCACCACCAGGGCGGCCAGCGTGGCGCCCCACCGCCGGCTCCGGAAGGCGCCGATCAACACCGTGGGTCCACCCAGGACGGTGAGCGCTCTCCCCACTCCGAGCAGGGTCCAACCCGCGCCCAGGGCGCTCCATCGAGCCGAGGTGGCCCAGGGGACTCCGTGACGTCGGAGCGGGGCGGCGGTGGCGGCCGACGAGCCCGCCAACAGGGTCAGCGCCACCACCGGATGTCCGGCGACGAGGGCGGCCGCCACCGCGGCCGGCCAGATCCGCAGTTCAACCGGCGCCAGCCGGCCGGGATGGCGGAGGGCCAGCGGGCCGGCCGAGGTTCCGTAGCGGAGTCGGCGACGGAGCAGACCGCTCCAGCTGGCCGGCTCGTCGTGGACCACGGTCACCGAGGGCTCGTAGCGCACCCGCCAGCCCGACTCGACCAGACGCCACACCAGGTCCACGTCCTCACCCACCCGGAGGCGCCGGTCGAACCCGCCTTCCAGGGCGGCCAGACGGGTCACCAGTGCCGCCGAGGGCACGTAGCCCACCACCCGCCCTGGTCCCACCTCGCCGGGCTCGGGACCCATATCGAGCGGCGAACGCCCCTCGGCGTAGCGGTCCAGCACCGTGCGCCGGGCCCCCCGGCTTGCCGGGCGGGGACGGACCCGCGGGGCCACCGCCGCCAGCTCGGGGTCGGCGAACATCACCACCAGGCGGTCCAGCCACCCCGGGCTCACCTCGCAGTCGCTGTCCAGGAAGGCCACCAGTTCGGTGGCCACCGACGCCAGGCCGTCGTTCCGCGCCGCGCCGGGCCCTCCGTTCACGGGCCGCCGGATCAGGGTGGCCCCGTGGCGGGTGGACACCTCGGCCACGGCCTCGGGGGCCAACGATCCGTCGTCGACCACCACCACCCTGTCCGCCACCCTGTCCGACCCGGCCAGCGAGCCCAGGCACCGATCGAGCGATTCGGGTCGGTCACGGGCCGGGACCACCACGGTCACGCCGGCCCGACCGGCCGCGGCCGCCGGGGCGACGGGGTGGGCCATTCCGGCATCGACCAGCCGGCGCCCGAGCCGGCGGAGGTCCGGGGAGGGCGGCCCGCCCCCGAGCCACCGTCGGAGAGCGTCGGCCCCGGTCCCGGTCAGGGCGATCAGCCGGCCGGGATGCCCCCCGGCGAGGACCCTCCCGTCGTGGAAGGTCCGGACCGACCGGTCGAGCACCAACCCGAAGCCGTCGGGCAGTGGGACCGCTTCGGGCGCATGGGTCACCCCAGGTGGTCCCGCGCCGTGGGGTGGACGCCGGTCAGCGTCGGCCGTTCACAGGGAGAGGCCGCCGTCGACCGGGATGACCGCGCCGGTGAGACCCCCGGACTCGGTGCCGGCCAGCCACACCAGGGCCGCCGCCACCTCGTCGGGGGTCAGCAGCCGCCCGACGGGCTGCTGGTCGACGAACGGGCGGGTGTCGGGCAGGCCGTAGAGGCGGGCGCTCTCGGCCAGCATGGGAGTGGCCGTCGAACCGGGGGAGACGGCATTGGCGGTCACGCCGGAGTCGGCCAGCTCGGCGGCCAGTCCCCGGACCAGGCCGGCCACTCCGGCCTTGGCCGCACCGTAGGCCGACAGCCTGGGGAGCCCACGGGTGGCCGCCGACGAGGCCACTGCCAAGAACCGCCCGGACCTCGGTGCGGGCCGGCGGAGCAGCGCGGGGATGCCCACCCGGGCGGCGTTGATCGGACCCCAGAGGTCCACTCCGAGCACCGCCTCCACCTGCTCGGCGGGCATCTCCCAGAGGGGGACCCCACCGGCGATGACCCCGGCCACCGCCACCATGGCGTCGAGGCCCCCGAACCGCTCCTCGGCGTCGTGCACCGCTGCTCCGAGGGACTCAGGATCGGTGGTGTCGGCCAGCCGGGCCACGATCAGGTCGCGGTCCGGGCCCGGGGTGGGCTGCGGGGCCGCCGCCCGCGCCGAGGCCACCGCGGCGTCGAGCTCGGCCGGGGTCCCCATCGGATAGGGGATCCGGGGGTCGTCCGCGCCGCAGTCCACGGCCACCACGGCCCACCCGGCCGCCGCCAGGCCCCGCACCGTGGCCGCCCCGATGCCCCGCGCCGCGCCGGTGACCAGCGCCACCCGTACCTTCACCGGGGTGCCTTCGAGCCCGCTCCGGCCCGGCGGCCCGCCACCGCCGCCACGAGCCCCTCGACCGCCCGGTCCAGCAGCAGCCGGCCTTCCTCGGCGCTGGCCCCGGCAGGATTCCCGAGCACCCCGTTGGCACTCACGGCGCGGACCCCCTCGGCACGGAGCAGTGGCAGCAGCTGGCCCGGCGGCCGGGGGTCGCCGGGCTCGGCCCGTTCCAGCTGCACCCGGGCCGGGTCGATGGCCAGCATGACCGACGTCTCGGTGCGGCCGGCGTGGAGGTCTCCCGGCCACGACGGCGACCACGACGTCACCGGATGCCCTTCCTCGGTCAGCTGTTCCACGGCACGCGACAGGGGATCGGCGTTGCCACCGTGGGTCGAGACGAGCACTGCGCCGGAGAAGTCCACGGCCGACGACCGGCCCAGTTCGAGCAGGAGGAGATAGGTGGCGTCCTGGCCGATGGAGAGGGTCCCGGGGAAGCCCTGGTGCTCACCGCTGGCGCCGTAGGCCACCGGTGGCGCCACCAGCAAGCTTCCGTCCCGAGCGGCCGCCGCCTCGGCGATGGCCACCGCGATGTCCGTGTCAGTGGTCACCGGGAGATGGGGCCCGTGCTGCTCCGTGGAGCCCAGGGGGATCACGAGCGTGCGGCCCGACCGGGCCGCGTCGGCCAGGTCGGGCCAGGCCGAACCGGCCAGGCTCCGGGCGGCGGGACTGCCGGGCCGTGTCACCGTGCCCGTGGCCGTCGAGATCAGCCGACCCGGCCGCGGGCGGCCAGGGGGCTCTCGTCGCACGGGCGGTGGGGCGGCCGGGACGGTGGCACGGAGCTGGCCGGTGCCGTGACGGCCGGCCTCCGGCGAGCGGGTCGCATGGCCACCGGCACCGGGCCGCTCCGCTTGGAGTGGTCGAGCGAGGACTTGGGGGGCGGGTCGTCCCCCCGTTGGGCCAGGGCCTGCTCCCCGTGCCCGAGCACGCACTCGGGGTCCGGCCCGTCGAGCGGGAGACCGGTGAAGAACTTGGCCGCCATGCACCCGCCGCGACAGGCGTCGTAGTGGCCACAGGAGCCACACGCCCCGGCACTCTGGGGTCGGCGGAGCTCGGTGAACAGGTCGGAGTGGCGCCACACTGCGGTGAAGCCGCCCGGCGACCGGACGTTGCCGGCCAGGAACTGCTCGTGAATGGCGAAGGGGCAGGCGTAGACGTCGCCCACCGGGTCGACGAGACAGACCACCCGTCCGGCACCGCACAGGTTGAGTCCCGGCAACGACGCTCCGTATCCGGCCAGATGGAAGAAGGAGTCGCCGGTGAGCACGTCCTCGCCGTGGGCCAACAGCCACGTGTGGAGTTGCCGTTGCTGGGCCGCGGTGGGGTGCAGCTCCTCCCACACGTCGGCGCCGCGCCCCGAGGGGCGGAGACGGGTCAGGCGGAGCTGGGCCCGGTAGCGGTCGGCCAGTGCCTTGAAGGCGTCCAGCTGGTCGATGTTCTTCCTGGTGGCCACCACCGAGAGCTTGAAGCCGGTGACGCCCGCCCGGGCCAGCCGGTCCATGGCGGTGACCGCGGTGTCATAGGAGCCGGCCCCCCGAACGGCGTCGTTCACGGCGGCGGTGGCCCCGTCCAGCGAGATCTGTACGTCCACGTAATCGCTGGAGGCCAGCCGCTCCGCCACCTCCTCGGAGATGCGGGATCCGTTGGTCGAGAACTTCACCCCCACGTGGTGGTCGGTGGCGTACTCCACCAAGTCCCAGAAGTCGGAGCGGATGGTGGGCTCGCCACCCCCGATGTTGACGTAGAAGATCTGCATGCGCTCGAACTCGTCGATCAACGCCCTGCACTCCGCGGTGGACAATTCGTGGGGGTCGCGGCGACCGGAGCTGGACAGACAGTGGACGCAGGCCAGGTTGCAGGCGTAGGTCAGCTCCCAGGTCAGGCAGATCGGCGCGTCCAGGCCCTGCTCGAACCGGTCGACCAGACGGACCACCGGGGGGCGACGGGTGACCCCCGGCACCGGGGGCTCCTCGGTCAGGGTCACGACGCCTCCCGTTCGCAGATCATTCCGGACTCGGCCAGGGTGGCCAGGGCCCGCTCGTAGCGGTCCATCTCGTCGTGGGTGACACCGGCGGCCCGGCAGGCGTCGTGCCCCGTGGGTTGGTCGGCCAGGGACTCCACCACCGCCAGCAGGGTGCGGCTCTTCAAGAACGACAGGCGCCTGGTGCCGAAGTGGTAGGCCAGTGCCCCGAAGGACTCCGGTCGCAGGGACACCTGCGGGTGGAGGGTCCAGGGCCGTGACCCGTCGAACGTCACCCCTTCCGGATGCGGGGCCGGGGACGGCACGTGGCGGGGGCCGGCCGGCTCAGTAGACGCCGCACATGCCGTCGATGGACACGTCCTCCACCAGCAGGTCCTCCTCGACCAGCCGGTCCGGGCGGGTCGAGCCCGTCGGGGCACCGGCGGCCGGGTCCTCGGGCTCCTCGGCGGTGACGGTCGAATCAGTGGTGGTGACGCTCATCAGGCCTCCGGAAATGGCACCCGGCCGGCGCCGGATCGGGTAGTCGTTCCAATTTATAGCACTCGATGTCAAAATGGAAGTCTGATGGACGGGCCCCGCCGGGAAGTCGAAGACGGCGGGCCCGGCCCGTCCCGGGGGAGACGACCGAGCACCACCCGCCAGGATGTGGCCCGGGTCGGCCTCGACCTGTTCAGCCGTCAAGGCTACGACCAGACCACGGTGGACGAGATCGCCGCCGCCGTCGGGGTGAGCCGCCGCACCTTCTTCCGCTACTACGAGTCCAAGCGGGACGTGGTCTGGGGGGAGTTCGACGCCGAGCTGGTCCGGCTCCGGCACGAGCTGGCGATGGCCCCGCCGGACCGGCCGATGATGGAGGTTCTCCGCCGCGCCGTGGTGGCGACCAACCGGTTCGGTGCCGGCGAGCTCGACGAGCTGCGTATCCGGATCGGCCTGATCGGTTCGGTGCCGACGCTGGTCGCCCATTCCGCCGTCCGGTACGCGGAGTGGTGTCAGGTGGTGGCGGCCTTCGTCGCAGCCAGGATCGGTGGGGAACCCGACGACCTCGCCCCCCAGACGGTGGCGCGGGCCGCCCTCGGGGCGGCCATGGCCGCCTTCACCGGCTGGGCCGCCGACGACCGCCACGACCTTCCCGGTGAGGTGGATCGGGCCTTCCGACTGTTGGCCACCGGGTTCGACGAGGCCGCCCTGCGCGCCACCGCCGCGGGCCCGGCGGCGACCCGCCGGTGACCAACCGGACGGTCGAGCTGGTCCACCGGCCGGGCGACCGGTTGGGGAGGCCGCGGGCGGGCCACTCATCTGTCGGCACCCTCCGAACCGACCGGAGAGTGAACGTGGACTGAACCGGTCGGACCCGGGGCGCCCAGGGGTCCACCGGTAAGGTGTCGGGATGCGCATGGTGATCGGATCCGACCACGCCGGCTACGTGCTGAAGTCGGCGCTGGCCGGTCACCTCGAGGCGACCGGCCACCAGGTGGTCGACATCGGGACGTTCTCGGAGGAGCCGGTCGACTACCCCCCGATCTGCGCCGATGTGGCCCGTCGGGTGGTCCGCGGTGTCGGCGACGCCGGGGTGGTGGTCGGAGGGAGCGGCCAGGGGGAGGCCATCGCCGCCAACAAGGTCCGCGGCGCGCGCGCCGCGCTCTGTCACGACGAGTACACCGCCCGCCTGGCCCGAAAGCACAACGACGCCAACGTGCTCTCCCTGGGGGCCCGGGTGGTGGCGACCGAGCTGGCGCTCGACATCCTCGACGTCTTCGTGGCCACCGCCTTCGAGGGCGGCCGTCACGTGGCCCGCATCGAGGAGCTGACCGCCATCGAGGACGAGGAGGCGGCCACCGACGCGGGGGGTGCGACGCCATCCACTCCACCGGGGCGGTGACGTCACCGGCGGGTGAGACCGAATCGGTCGCGGCGGGTCCGGACCGGGTCCGGTACCTGGCCGATGCCGTCGTTCCCTGCGCCCGTCCGGGTGAGGTGCTGCGGCCCGGTGTGGTCGAGGTGGTGGGCGACACCGTGACCCATGTGGGGCCGCTGGGATCAGCGGCCGGCGATCCGGCCACGGACCACTTCAGGGAGGTCCGGGTCAACGGCGCGCTCCTGCCCGGTCTGGTCAATGTCCACTGCCACTCGCCGATGACGCTGTTCCGAGGTTCGGGGGAGAACCTGCCCCTGTCCCGCTGGCTCGGTGAAGTCCTCTGGCCCCAGGAGGCCCACCTGACCGAGGAGGATGTCTACTGGGGGATGAGCCTGGCCGCCGCCGAGCTGTTGCGCTTCGGGGTCACCACCACCTGCGAGGCCTACTTCCACGAGGACGCCCTGGCCGACGCAGTGATCGACGCCGGCCTGCGGGCCCACGTCACCCCGGGGGTGCTGCGGTTGCCCGGGCAGGCCCCGACTCGAGCGTTGGTGGGTCCGGCGGACCCGGGAGATCGCCGCGTTCCACGGTCGACGCCACGGTGACCATGGCCGTATCGAGGTGGGCTTCGCCCCGCACGCCCCCTACACCGTGCCGATGGCCGGCCTGGTCCACATCGCCGAGGCGGCCCGCGGCCTCGATGCCCTGTTCCACATCCACCTGGCCGAGACCGAGGAGGAGTGCCGAGGCTTTGCCGAGGAGCACGGGGGCTCGGCCCCGGCCGTGCTGGCGCGGGCCGGGGTGTTCGACGGTCGCGTGCTGGCCGCCCACAGCATCTGGCTGTCCGACGCCGACATCGACCTCTACCGGCAGTTTGACGTGGCCGTGGCCCACTGCCCGCAGAGCAACGCCAAGCTGGCCTCCGGGGTGGCCCCGCTGGGGGCGTTGTTGGCGCAGGGGATCCGGGTCGGTCTGGCCACCGACGGCCCGGCATCGAACAACGACCTCGATCTGTGGGAGGAGATGCGGTCGGCCGCCATGCTGGCCCGTCTACGCGAGCGGGACGCCGCGGCGCTGACGGCCGCCTCCGCCCTGGACCTGGCCACCCGGGGAGCCGGGCTCGCCCTCGGCCGGCCCGACCTCGGGGTGCTTGCGCCGGGGGCCCGGGCCGACATGATGGCGGTGCGGATGGACGACCCGGCCTTCGTGCCGCTCCTGGAAGACGTCCAGGTGATCGACCACCTGGTGTGGTCGGCCTCGAGCCGCCTGGTCACCGACGTCTGGGTGGCCGGGGAACCGGTGGTGGCGGCCGGTCGTTGCCTCACCGTGGACCTCGAGCGCTCCCGCCACGAGGTGGAGGCCCGGGCCCGCCGGCTACGGCGGGAGGCGGGCTGACCGGAGCTCCCGGCCGGGCTGCGGCCCCACCCGGTGCTAGGAAGACCGGAGTGGACGGGGACCGACCGGTGGACCAGGGCCAGCTGGCCGCGTGGACCCGGGCGGCCTACGACCGCTTGGCCCCGGTGTGGTCGGCCACCACCGACGACGGACCGTTCAACGGGTGGCTCGAACGGCCGGCCCTGCGCTCGCTGGTACCAAGACCCCTGGTCGGGACCACGGTGCTCGACGCGGGCTGTGGTTCGGGCGCCCAGTGCGAGTGGCTGCGGGCCCAGGGCGCCGTGGTGATAGGCGTCGACGCCAGCCCGGTCATGGTGGCCGAAGCCCGTCGCCGCTGCGGTGACCGGGTGACCGTGGAGGTGGCGGACCTGGCCCAGCCTCTGGACCTCGAGCCGGCGAGCGTCGACGGCATCACCTGTTCCCTGGTCCTCCACTACCTGGTCGACTGGAGCGTGGTGCTGGCCTCCTTCGCCACCATTCTCCGGAGCGGGGGTTGGGCGGTGGTCTCGCTCGACCACCCGTTCGGTCCCCCGCTGCCGGGCCAGGTGGGCGACTACTTCGACACCGAGCTGGTCACTGACACCTGGGTCAAGGGCGGCGTCGAGGTCACCCAACGATTCTGGCGGCGACCCCTGTCGGCCGTGGTCGACGCCTTCGCCGACGCCGGCTTCGCCGTCGAGCGGTTGGTCGAGGTGCAGCCCTCGGCCGAGGCCGTCCACCGCTTTCCCGACGCCCTGGGTCCGGTGGTGGGCGTCCCATCCTTCATCGTCTACCGGCTCCGGCTGGTCGGCCCGCGCCCTTGAGCGGGCCGGCCGCCGGCCCGGCTGCGCCTCAAGCCCCGGGGACGTGCCTCTGTTCGGCGTAGCGGGCTGCCCCGGCGGCGAAGCGTCCCATCATCCGCCGGAGCACCAGCTCCAGGATCCGCCCGGTGCCCGGGATCTTCTCGTCGAAGGTGCCCGACCAGGTGACGTGGGTACCGGACCCGTCGGGCCGCAGTCGTACGTCGGCCCGGTAGTGGCGGACCGGGAATCCCTTGACGATGGCGTATCCCAGGTGGTGGGGAGGCTCATAGGCCACCACCTCCTCGGTGGACCCCACCCCACGACTGGTGAACCGCCGGAGGGCGCCGACCCCCTCGGCGTCGGGTGCACCCCGACGGACCAGCTCGGTCCGGTCGAGGAACGACCACTCCTTCCACCGACCGGCCTCGCCGATGAGCGGCCAGACCTCCTCCACCGGGGCCGCCGACCGCGCTTCCACCGCGTACGATCGCCGCCCCCGAGGACCGGTCGACCGGGCGGTGGCGTCGCTCATCCCTCGACGCGGGCCTTGAGCGCCTCCAGGGCCTGCTGGTAGACGCCGGCCATCAGATCGGCCATCTCGTCGGGCTTGGCCTCGACGTCCCAGGTGACCCGCGCCGTGGCACCGGTGGGCGTCACGATGATGGTGGCCTGGTGGCTCTCCACCGGCACGCCGTCGGCGATGGCGTAGGTCAGCGTCCTGGTGGCGTCGTCGCGGGCCACCAGATGTTCGGTGATGGTCATCCCCATCAACTCGAGGATGCGGTCGTCGCCCTCGACCCGGCACGACTCGACGCCCGGCATCCATGCGCCGATGCCCCCGAAATCGCCGATCTCCTTCCACACCCGGTCCGCCGGAGCGTCGATGTCGATGGCTGCCTTACCTGATCCCATGGTTCTCCCCGTTGTTCGGTGGGCCGTCGCCGGGGTTGGCGGGCGCAACGTCGTGCACGGCCCGGGCCAGATGGTAGGCGCGGTCGGTCGTCGGTCGCACCACTAGCGTCTCTGGGCGTGAACGCCCCATCGACCACGGCCGAGGTCGCCGCCGCCCTGGTCGTGGCCGACCGGGACCGGCGGCCGCGATGACCGGGCACCCCGGACCGATCGATCCCAGCATCGCCGAGCTGCTGGTGGCCCGGGCCGACGACCAGCACGTCGGGCTGCGGTTCGAGGATCGACGATGGACCTGGCGCCAGGTGGTGGCGGCCAGTGTCCAGCGCGCCTCGCTCCTCGGTGACTTCGGCGAGGGCCGCCCGATCCACATCGGGGTGCTCCTCGGCAACGTCCCCGAGTACCTCTTCTGGCTGGGTGCCGCGGCCCTGAGCGGGGCGGTGGTGGTGGGGATCAACCCCACGCGCCGGGGCGAGGCCCTGGCCGGCGACGTGCGCCGCACCGACTGCCGGTTGGTGGTCACCGACGCCGCCGGGGCCGAGCTCCTCGCCGGGCTCGACCTCGGGTTGCCCGGGGACCGGGTCCTCCGGGTCGACCAGCCCGGGTATGGCGACCTGCTGGAGGCCCATCGGGGAGCCGACCTCCATCGGGTGGTGGCGGCGGCCGACCCGGTGCCCGACGACCTCTACCTGCTGCTGTTCACGTCGGGGACGACCGGGGCGCCCAAGGCGGTGCGCTGCACCCAGGGTCGTCTGGCCGCCATCGCGGTCCGCTCGGCCGAGGCCTACGGCTTCGAACGCCGCGACGTGGCCTACTGCACCATGCCGCTGTTCCACGGCAACGCCCTGATGGTGTTGTGGGGGCCGTCCCTGGTGGTCGGGGCCACGGTGGCGCTGGCCCGCCGGTTCACCGCCTCGGGGTTCGGGTCCGACATCCGCCGCTACGGTGCCACCACCTTCACCTACGTGGGGAAGGCGCTGGCCTACGTCCTGGCCACGCCGACCCAGCCCGATGACGCCGGCACCACCCTGCGGCGGGGCTTCGGCACCGAGGCCTCCGTGGCGGATCTCGCCGCGTTCGAGCGGCGGTTCGGCTGTGTGCTCACCGAGGGCTACGGGTCCAGTGAGGGCGGGGTGGCCATCAGCCGCACGCCGGACACGCCGGTGGGGTCCCTGGGCCGCCCCTTCGAGGACGTGGTGATCCTCGACCCGGACACCCGGGAGGAGTGCCCCCCGGCGGTGTTCGACGACGCCGGCCGGCTGGCCAACGGGGACGTGGCCGTCGGGGAGATCGTGAACCGTTCCGGACCGGGTCGCTTCGAGGGCTACTACGCCGACGAGGAGGCCACCGCGGCTCGCATCCGCCACGGCTGGTACTGGACCGGGGACCTGGCCTATCGGGACGCGGCCGGCTACTTCTACTTCGCGGGCCGGAGGGGCGACTGGATGCGGGTCGATTCGGAGAACCTGACCGCCGGGCCGATCGAGCGGGTCTTGGTCCGCTTCGACCCGGCGGCCACCGCGGCCGTCTACTCGGTGCCGGACCCCCGATCGGGGGACCAGGTGATGGTGGCGCTGGAGCTCCTGCCCGGACAGGCCTTCCGCCCCGCGGAGCTCTCGGCCTTCCTGGCCGCGCAGCCTGACCTCGGCACCAAGTGGGTCCCCTCCTTCGTGCGGGTCACCGGGGCGCTGCCCCAAACGGCCAGCGGAAAGGTGACCAAGGCGCCGCTGCGATCCGAAGGGTGGTGGCGGGCGGATGACGCCGTCTTCCGACGCCGGGGTGCCACCTTCGAGTACCTCCCCATGGACGACGCCGACCGTCGGGCGCTGCTGTCCGAATTCGACCGGCACGGCCGGGGCCATCTTGTCGGCGGGTGAATGGCGGAGCCGGGCTGCCGCCGCGGCCCGACGCCGGTGGGGCGGCCTGACCGGCGGGGTCACCGCGGTGGCCGACGGCTTCGACGGCTGGCAGCAACGGCGACCGGCGACCGCGGTGCCGAGCGCGGTGGTGCGCAAGTACTCCGACGACCGGGCCGGTCAGCTGGCCGGACAGATCTCCCACGCCGCCTTCCTGGCCGTGTTCCCCATGGTGCTGGTACTGCTCACGCTGGTCGGGGTGTTCCTCGACGGTCACCGGGCACTCCAGGACGAGATCATCAACTCCGCCCTGCGCCAGTTCCCGGTGCTCGGATCGGACCTGCGCCGGAACGTCCACACCCTCTCGACCTCGAACGTGGTGGTCCTGGTGGTCGCCACCGTCTGGCTGATCTACGGGGCCATGAAGCTGAGCCGGGCCTCCCAGTTGATGATGGCCGCGGTCTGGGACATCGGACGCGACGAACTGCCCGACTTCTGGCACTGGATCCCGCGGGCCGTCGGGTTCCTGGTCGTGCTGGGGTTGGGGTTCGTTGCCGGCGGATCCCTGGCCGGGCTGGGGGCGTTCGGCCGCCTCGGCGGCTTCTCCTCGTGGATCGGGTTCGTGCTGTCGTTGGGGGTGAACGTGCTCATGTACTGGTGCGCCTTCGCCATCGTCGTGCGCATTCCCCGACAGCAGCGGGCCGTCTGGCCCGGGGCCGTCATCGGCGGCGTGGGCTGGACGGTGCTGCAGTTCGGCGGGGCCCTCCTGGTCAACCACCAGGTGCGCCACCTCTCCACCTTGTACGGCACCTTCGCCACCGTCCTCGGCCTCATCTGGTGGATCGCCCTGGGGGCCATGATCACCGTCTACGCCGCCGAGGCCAACGTGGTGTTGACCCGCCATCTGTGGCCCCGGTCGATCCGGCGGCCTCGACGGGGCCCCCGGGTCGACGACGGGGACTCGGGGCACGACCCGTCCGCCCGGTCGGACCGGCCCGCGCCGGTGTCGGCCCACCGGTCGGCGTAACCGTCCGGATCGGCCCACGCCCACTCTCCCGGCTGACCGCTTACCCTGCGGCCTCGATCACCGGGCCTTCGGTGCTCCCGTCGGCGTGGATGGTGACGGTGACGGTCTCCGCCGGCGGGATCCGGGCCGGGATGATGAAGGCCAGCAGGCCGCCGGCCAGGGCCAGGCCCGAGGCGATCAGGAAGCCCCGTGAATAGCCGGCAGTCATGGCGATCTTTCGGGCCTCGGCCCCGGCCGGCCGGCCGCCCAGGAGGGAGGCGATGCGGGTGGCCGCCACGGTGGAGAGGATGGCCAGGCCCAGTGACGCCCCGATCTGCCGGCTGGAATTGACCAGGCCGGAGGCCAGCCCGGCCTCCCGGGGTGCCACCCCGCCGGTGGCGGACAAGGCGATGGGGGTGAAGGCCAGCCCCATGCCGAAGGTGGCCAGGATCCCTCCGCCGCAGGCCCCGGTCCAGTAGCTGTCCCCGGCCCGGATGAACGACAGCCAGTAGAGGCCCAGCGCGGTGCACAGGGCCCCGGCCATGAGCACGGTGCGCGGTCCGAGCTGCGGGGCCAGCCGGCCGGCGATGGTGGCGCCGACGGCGATGGCCGCCGTCTGGGGCAGGAAGGTCAGACCGGTGATGACCGGGTCGTACCCGAGGACCTGTTGCAGGTAGAGCGAGAGGAAGAACCACATGGCGAACATGGAGGCGCCGAAGCAGAACATCACCAGGTTGGCTCCGGTCAGGGCCCGGGACCGGAACAACCGGAGCGGCACCAGCGGGCTCGTGGCCACCTTGGCCTCGATGTACCCGAAGAGGCCGAGCAGCACGGCGGCGATGGCCCCGGTGGTCACGGTCGAGCGTGACGTCCATGCCACCTGGTCGGTGTGGACGATGGTGTACACCAGCATCATCAGGCCGGCGGTGACGGTGACCGATCCGGCCACGTCCAGACGTTGTTTGGGTCCTTCCGCCCGGGACTCGGCCAGACACAGCCGGGCCACCAGGAAGAGGGACACCCCGATCGGGACGTTGACGAAGAGGATCCACCGCCACGACAGGTACTGGGTCAGGAACCCCCCGAACAGGGCGCCGGCCGCGCCGCCCCCCGCAGCCACCGCGCTCCACACGCCGAGGGCCTTGGCCCGGGCTCGCTGGTCGGTGAAGGTGACGGTGAGGATGGTCAGGGTGGCCGGGGAGAGGACCGCCGCGCCCACGCCCTGGACGGCCCGGGCCGCGATCAGGGTGGCCTGGTTGCCGGCGAATCCCCCCAGCAGGCTGGCCCCGGTGAACAGGATCAGCCCCAGCAGGAAGATCCGCCGCCGGCCGAAGAGGTCGGCCAACCGGCCCCCGAGCAGCAGCAGCCCGCCGAAGGTCAGGGAGTAGGCGGTCACCACCCACTGCAGGTTGGCGGCACTGAATCCCAGATCCCGCTGGATGGACGGCAACGCCACATTGACGATGGAGATGTCCAGCACCACCATGAACTGGGCCAGGCACACGATGGCCAGGATGATCCGGTCGGCCCGGGCCAGGCCGTCCCGTTGGTCCTGCTCGGCGCGGGCGGCGGCCGGACCGGCCCCGACCGGTCCGGGACCCGCCGTGTCCTCCGCGGTGGAAGGGAGGTCGGAGCCAGGGCGCATGGGACAGATCGTAGAGGTCCGCCCGAGGGACGCGAACCCCTCGGCTCGGCACGGTCGCCGCTGCGGGCCCGACCCCCGGGGGGTCAGGCCCCGGATTCAGTGGGAGAGCCAGGCGTCGGGATCGGTGGTCAGCGTCTGGACCGCCGCCGGGAGGGATCCGGACACGATGTCGGAGATGGTGACCTGTTCCAGCACGGATCGCAGGCTGGCGCGCACCGCCACCCAGACATCCTGGAGGTGTTCGGCCGATCCCTGGTAGACGGCCGCCTCCGGCCGCAGGCCCCGCACCTCGGCCAGGGGACCGTCGAGCGGGCGGATGACTTCGGCGACGGTGATCGAGGTGGCCGGGCGGGCCAACCGGTAGCCGCCGTCGGCCCCGCGTTGGCTGAGCAGCAGCCCGGCCCGGCGCATGTCGTTCAGGATGCTCTCCAGGAACTTGGCCGGGAGGCCCTGGGACTGGGCCAGCGTCTCCGCGGTGACCGGCTTGCCGTCGGCGTCGGCCAGGGTGCACAGGGCCCGAACGGCGTAGTCAACCTTGGCCGAAATGTACATGGGGGGATTCTGTCAGAGTGGTGCGGGTGCTTCCCGGTCATTCCCGTCACCGCTCCCCGGTGGCAACCGACCGGTGGGGAGCGGGGCCACCGGCGTCGATCGTTCCGAAGGGGTGCCGCTGGGGGCCGCGTTGCTCGGGGGTGTCGCGTCCGGCCCCGGAGGAGGGGGCCGGACACGCCGGCGGAGGCCTACCCGGCCCCCGCGGCCACGGCCTGGGCCCAGGTGTAGCTGAGCGGCGGCACTGGTCCGGTGGCCAGTACCAGCAGCTCGGCGTCCGACGCCCAGCCGTTGCCGGTGGAGCCGTAGACCTCGGCCGCCCCCATCAACAGCGTGCCCCCGTACAGCTTCTGGTAGTCGGACAGCGACAGGACGTTCTCGCGGTGTCCCCAGCATCCCGGCTGGCCGGCGGCGGTGCAGTCGATGTTGCCGCTACCGACCCCGTCGTCGTACATCCAGTAGTAGTTGGAGCCGAGCGGATTCCCGTTCTCGGCCCAGTTGCTCCCCCACGCCACCAGGTGCAGGCCCGGAGGCACCAGGGACGGACTGGGGTCGTTGTTCGACTGGGCGCCGGCCTGGGCGTCGGCGCTGAAGGTGTCGACCAGGCCGGCAAAGGGAGGTAGCCCCCGGTCCACCCGCTCGATGTCGGTGAGCACGAAGATCTGCTGGGCCGGAGTCAGGGAGTTGAAGTTGGTGGGGAGGGCCATCGGGCCGAGCCCCTCGGCGGCGCGGGCGTTGGTGGTGGCCTGGATGGCGCCGGCCGTGCAGGCCGCGCCGGTGTTGTGCGGGTAGCACCAGTTGAGGAAGTTCGGGTTCGGGGGGACATTGGCCGGCGGGTTGCCCAGGGCCAGGTTGGAGGGAGCCACCGGGCTGACCAGGGAGCCGAGGAACGGTGCCCCACCGAAGCTGAACAGCCCCCCGTCACCGGCCACCGTCCAGTAGCCGGTGCCGAGCCGGTGCACGGCCATGGTGACCATCCGGGCCCCGAGCGGCGTCCCTCCCATCGAGCCGAAGAAGGTGGCGTCACCGAAGCTGAAGATCCCCCCGTCCGAGGCCACCAGCCAGTAGCCCTGCCCGTCACCGGTGGAGGCCATCCCGACGATGGGCTGGTTGAGGTGGATGTTGCCGGTGGACCCGTCGAAGGCGGCGTCACCGAAGCTGAAGATCCCCCCGTCCGAGGCCACCAGCCAGTAGCCGCGTCCGGAGGCCGTGGCGGACATCCCCACGATGGGCTGGTTGAGGTGGATGTTGCCGGTGGACCCGTCGAAGGCGGCGTCGCCGAAGCTGAAGATCCCCCCGTCGGAGGCCACCAGCCAGTAGCCCTGCCCGTCACCGGTGGAGGCCATCCCCACGATGGGCCGGTTGAGGTGGATGTTGCCGGTGGACCCGTAGAAGGCGGCGTCGCCGAAGCTGAAGATCCCCCCGTCGGTGGCCACCAGCCAGTAGCCCTGCCCATCCGGGGTGGCGGCCATGTCAACGATGGGCTGGTTGAGGTGGATGTTGCCGGTGGACCCGTAGAAGGCGGCGTCACCGAAGCTGAACACCCCGCCGTCGGAGGCCACCTCCCAGTAGCCACGGCCGTCGGGGGTCGAGGCCATTCCCACAATGGGTTTGCTGCTGACGGAGTACCGGTGGGAGGGGCCAGGCGGGCTGGACGAGGGGTGTCGGGGTGGGGCAGCGGACCCAGCCGATCCGGCCGGCCCGGCCCCGGTCCAGACGGTCCCGGCCACCACCACCGAGGAGGCCAGCACGACCGCGGCCACCGTGCGCAGGGAGGCCACGGGGGACGCCGTGGCTCCGGACCAGCCGGGCCACCAGGGCCGCCGCCATCGTCAGTGCCGCCGATGTGACGATCGCATCCGTCGTCCAGTTCTGCGTGATCATGCCCCGATGGGTCCGCACCGGCTAGGTCATGGCAGGCCAAAAGACCCGAGCGGACCGCCCCTACCTCCTCGGGGGGGTATCGACGGGACGGCGCGGCCGCTTTAGAAGAGATTCCCGTCCCGGCGCCGGCGGCCAGGAACCGACCGCCCCATCCGTCCGGGGGTTGGAGGAGGGCCCGGGAGTCCTCCGGGGCTCTAGCCCCCGAGCCGTTCGACCAGGCGCCGGCGGTGGGGCGGCCACTCCTGGTCCAACATGGAGTAGCAGGCCGTATCCCGAACCCCGCCGTCGGCCGCCGGGCGATCGGCCCGGAGCACCCCGTCGAGGGCGCAGCCCAGGCGTTCGATGGCCCGGCGGGACCGGACGTTCCGGGCGTCCGTCTGGATCCGCACCACCCGGACCTCCCACTGCTCGAAGGCATGGGTCATCATCAGCAGCTTGGCCTCGGTGTTGACCGGGCTGCGCTGGGCCGAGGGGTCGAGCCAGGTGTACCCGATGCCGGCCACGTCCAGGCCGCGGTGACGCTGGAGGGACTCCGAACCCGGGAACAGGTTCGACCAGTCCCAGGTGCTCAGGTCATAGAAGCGGGTGGAGCCCACGATGCGCTCGGCCTCCACACTCCAGGTGGCGAAGGGGTAGTGCTCGCCGGCCGCCCGCTCGGTCAGGGCCCGCTCCACGTAGGCCGCCATGCCCGCCCGGTCCCACGGCACCGGCGTGTACCCGAAGGTGGAGCGGTCCCTGGTGGCCGCGGCCAGCAGGCCGTCCACGTGCTCGGGCCCCAGCGGGAGCAGGTGGACGTGGCGGCCCTCGAGGGAGACGAGCTCAGGCATGGCCTCAAGTCTGCCCGGCTACTTCAGCAGCCTGGACAACCGCCGGTCGGCCAGCACCTTCCCGCCGGTCTGGCAGGTCGGGCAGTACTGCAGGGACTTGGTGGCGAAGGAGACCTCCCGGACGGTGTCGCCACAGGTCGGGCAGGCCTGGCCGGTCCGACCGTGGACCGCCATGGCCCGCTTCTTGTCGCCCTTCAACTCGTTGAGCTCTGCCCCGTCGGCGCGGGCCACCGCCTCGGCCAGCACACTGCGCACGGCACCGTGCAGGCGGACCACCTCGTCCCGGTCGAGCCGGTCGGCCCGCTTGTACGGCGAGAGCCGGGCCCGGTGCAGGGCCTCGTCGGAGTAGGCGTTGCCCACCCCGGCGATGAGGGACTGCGCGGTCAGGGCGTTCTTGACCGTGGCCGGGGTCGTTCCGAGCAACCCGGCCAGCCGGTCGACGGTGAATTCGGGGTCCAGGGGGTCGACACCCAGCTCGGCCAGGGGCCCGACCTCGACCGGGGCGTGCACCACCCAGAGGGCCAGACGCTTCTCGCTCCCCATCTCGGTGACGTCGAAGCCGGCCCCGTCGTCCAGGCCCACCCGGAGGGCGATCGGGCTCCGGCCCGGCTTGAGGGCGGTGGACGGGAGGCTCTCGAACCAGCGCACCCACCCTCCCCGGGCCAAGTGGACCACCAGCCACAGGCCATCGCCGTCGATACAGACGAACTTCCCCCGGCGCTCCACCCCGGTGATGGTCCGGCCCACCAGTTCCTCCAGCGGTGGCTCGACGGTCTTGAGGGCCGAGAACGAGGTCAACCGGCACCGCTCGATCCGTCGTCCGGACATGCGGCGCATCAGACCGGCGGTGAGGGCTTCGACCTCGGGAAGTTCGGGCACAGGTCAATTGTGGACCCTCGGCGCCCGTAGTATCTCCTCCACCCGCCGGTCCGGTCCCTCCCCGCCCGGCCGCCCCCCGCCCCAACCGACACGAAAGGGACGCCCCCGTTGTTCCGTCCGGTGCCCAGCGAAGCCGATTTCACCGCCCTCGAGGCCGACGAGCTGGTCCGATGGACCGAGCACGGCGTCTTCGAGCGTTCCGTCGAGCTCCGTCAGGGGGCAGAGCCCTGGGTGTTCTACGAGGGTCCGCCGACGGCCAACGGGCGGCCCGGACTCCACCACGTATGGGCCCGGGTCTACAAGGACCTCTTCTGCCGCTACCGCACCATGCGGGGCTACGCCGTTCCCCGCCGGGCCGGGTGGGACACCCACGGTCTGCCGGTCGAGGTCGAGGTGGAACGGCAGCTGGGCATCACCGACAAGCGGCAGATCGAGGAGCAGGTGGGCATCTCCGAGTTCACCCGGCTGTGCCGTGAATCGGTCCGCAACTATGTCGACGAGTGGAAGTCCCTCACCGACCGGATCGGCTTCTGGGTGGACATCGACGCCGCCTACTGGACGCTCTCGCCCGAGTACATCGATTCGGTGTGGTGGAACCTGAAGAGCCTCTGGGACCAGGGCCTCCTGTACGAGGACATCAAGGTGGTGCCGTACTGTCCCCGGTGCGGTACCGCGTTGTCGAGCCACGAGCTCGGTCAGCCCGACGTCTACCGCCCGGTGGAGGACGAGTCGGCCTACGTGGCCCTCCCGCTCACCGATGAGGGGGAGGCGGCCGACCGGCTGCGACGGGCCCTGGGCCGGGACACCCTGTCCGGACTCTCGTTGGTGGTCTGGACCACCACCCCCTGGACCCTCCTGTCCAACACCGGGGCCGCGGTCGGTCCCGATCTGGACTACGCCGTGGTGGCCGACGCCGGCTTGGGGTCGGGATCCCCCGAGGTGGACGACGGTGCCGGCGCCATCGTGGCCGTCGACCTGGTCGGGTCGGTCTTCGGCGAGGAGGCGGCCATCAGGGCCCGCCTCGCCGGGCGCGACCTGGTCGGCCTGCACTACGAGCGTCCCTTCACCGACGTGGAGTTGTCCCCGGGCTCGCCGGTGCGGTCGGCCTGGCGGGTGGTGGGTGGCGACTTCGTCGAGGCCGACGAGGGGACGGGTATCGTCCACCTGGCCCCGGCCTTCGGCGAGGTGGACCGCCAGGCCGGTCGGGAGAACGACTTGCCCACCCTCAACCCGGTCGGACCCGACGGGCGGTTCACCACGGCCGTGCCGTGGCTGGCCCACCAGAGCGTCCGGGATACCAACACCACCGTCAACGACCGGTTGGAGACGTCGGGGCGGTTGCTGAAACGGGTCCCGTACCTCCACCCGTACCCCCACTGCTGGCGCTGCGGAACGGCCCTCATCTACTGGGGCAAGCCCAGCTGGTACGTCCGGACCTCGGAACGGAAGGCTGAGTTGGTGGCCCAGAACCAGACCATCGGCTGGCACCCCGAGCACATCCGGGACGGACGGATGGGGGAGTGGTTGGCCAACAATGTGGACTGGGCCCTGTCCCGGGACCGCTTCTGGGGCACGCCGCTCCCCATCTGGCGTTGCGGCGAGGGCCATGTCCTCTGCGTGGGCTCTCGGGCCGAGCTCTCCGACCTGGCCGGCCGCGACGTCTCCGACGTCGACCCCCACCGTCCGGCCATCGACGAGGTGTCCATCCCCTGCGTGGAGTGCGCACCGGGCCACTCGGTCATGCGACGGGTGGAGCCGGTGATCGACGCCTGGTTCGACTCGGGCTCGATGCCGACGGCCCAGTGGGGCTATCCCGGGGAGCCGGGCTCGGAGGACGAGTTCGTCTATCCGGCCGACTTCATCTGCGAGGCCATCGACCAGACCCGTGGCTGGTTCTACTCCCTACTGGCCGTGAACACCCTGGTGCGCGAGTCCACGCCGTACCGCAACGTGCTCTGCCTGGGGCACATCGTGGATGCCGACGGCAAGAAGATGTCCAAGAGCGTCGGGAACGTGATCGATCCGTGGGAGATCCTCTCCACCCGGGGGGCGGACCCCCTCCGGTGGTGGATGTTCTCGCAGGGGTCGCCGTGGACGCCCACCCGGGTCAGCTTCGAGGTCATCGACGCCTCCATGCGGGACACCCTGCTCACCCTGTGGAACACCTGGTCGTTCTTCACCACCTACGCCTCCCTCAACCGGTTCGACCCCAACGATCCGGCCGTCCCGGTGGCGGCCGAGCGCTCGGTCCTCGACCGGTGGATGCGGTCGCGCCTGGCCGACACGGTGGCGACGGCCACCGCGTCCCTCGACGGCTACGAGCCGTTCCCCGCCGCCACCGCCATTGCCGCGCTGGTGGATGACGTGTCCAACTGGTACGTCCGCCGCAGCCGCCGCCGGTTCTGGCGGACCGATCCCGAGGCCGACCCGGTGGACTCGTTGGGCGCCCAGGCCACGTTGCACGAGGTCCTGGTGACACTGGCCCGGTTGCTGGCCCCGATGACCCCGTTCCTGTCCGACCGGATGTGGCGGGACCTCACCGGTGCCGCGGAGGAGGACTCGGTGCACCTGGCCGACTGGCCGGACACCGACGTCGCCGCCCTCGACCCGGCCTTGGACGCGGGAATGGCCCTGGCCCGTCGCCTCTCCTCGTTGGGGAGGGCGGCCCGCGCCGAGGCCGGGGTCAAGGTACGTCAACCCCTGGCCCGAGCTCTGGTCTACCTGCCTCCCGGGAGCCCGACCCCGCCGCCGGGTGTGGTGGAGGACGAGCTCAATGTCGACCTGGTGGAGGTGACCGACCAGCTCGGCGACGTGCTGACCTACGAACTGGTCCCCAACTACCGGCTGCTCGGCCCCCGACTGGGGTCCCGGGTCCAGGCCCTGCGGGTGGCCATGCGGACGGTCGACGGCGTGGCCGCCGCCGCCGCGCTGGCCGCGGGTCGGCCGGTGGTGGTGGAACTCGAGGACGGCCCGGTCGAGCTGGTGGGTGACGAGGTCGAGCTCCGGGTGCAGGCCCAGTCGGGCTTCGCGGTGTCCCGGGACGGCGCCGAGGTGGTCGCCCTCGACCTGACCCTCGACGACGACCTGCGCCTCCGGGGGCTGGCCCGCGAGGTCATCCGTCACGTGCAGGACCTCCGCAAGGCCACCGGCCTCGAGGTGTCGGATTGGATCCACCTCCACCTGGTGGGACTGGACGACCTCGGTCCGATGGTGGAATCGGTCGCCCGCGAGGTGCTGGCCCGGTCGGTCTCGACCTCCCGCCCCGGGGACGCCGGGCCGGTCACCGTCCTCCGACTCGAGGCTGGCGACGCCGTCCGGGAGGCCGGTGCCTGGGTGGTCAAGGCGTGATCCCCCGAGCCGGGGTGCCGTGGTGAGCACGAGATGAGCCCGCCCACCGACGAACGGTTCGTGCTGGCCGTCGACCTGGGCACCGGCGGGCCCAAGGTGGCCGTGGTGGCCACCAGCGGTCGGATCGTGGCCCACGCCACCGAGCCGGTGGCCCTCCGTCTGCTGGAGGGGGGCGGAGCCGAACAGGACCCGGCCGAGTGGTGGTCGGCCATCACCGCCTCCTCCCGCCGGGCCGTCGGGGCGGCCGGCGTTCCGGCCGATGCCTTCATCGGGGTCGGCTGCACGGCCCAGTGGTCGGGCACCGTGGCGGTGGGTGCCGACGGGGAGCCCCTGATGCCCGCCATCATCTGGATGGATTCGCGGGGGAACAAGGCCATCCGCAAGGTGGCCGGAGGGCCGGTCAACGTCCTCGGGTACGACCCGCGGAAGATCGCCCGGTGGGTGCAGGTGACCGGCGGGGCCCCGGGGCTGTCCGGCAAGGACCCGGTCGCCCACATCCTGTTCATCCGCGACGCCCACCCCGAGGTCTATCGGGCCACCGCCACGTTCCTCGAGCCCTGTGACTACCTCAACCTCAAGCTCACCGGCGTCACCTCGGCCTCGTTCGACTCCATCGGCGCCCACTGGATCACCGACAACCGGGCCATCGACCGGGTGGCGTACGACGAGAAGCTGCTCGAGATGACCGGATTGGACCGGGAGCAGTTGCCGGACCTGGTGCCGCCTGGGACCATCATGGGCCACCTCCTGGCGGGACCGGCGGCGGAGCTGGGCGTCCCGGCCGGCCTGCCGGTGGCGGTGGGCTCGGGTGACGTGCATTCGGCGGTGTTCGGCTCGGGGGCGGTGGCCGACTTCGCCGCCCACCTCTACATCGGTACCTCCTCGTGGATCTCCGGCCATGTCCCCTTCAAGAAGACCGCTCCGACCAGCAATGTGGCCTCCATCCCGGCGGCGCTGGGCGGCCGGTACCTGATCGTCGACGAACACGAGACCGCCGGGGCCTGCCTGACCTTCCTGCGGGACAATCTGGGATTCGCCGAGGACTTCGATGCCATGAACGCCATGGTGGACTCGGTGGCGCCCGGCAGCGGCCGGGTCCTGTTCACGCCGTGGCTCAACGGTGAACGCTCGCCGGTGGACGACCACACCATCCGGGGCGGCTTCCACAATCTCTCGTTGGCCACCACCCGGGCCCAGATGGTGCGGGCCGTCTTCGAGGGGGTGGCCTTCAATTCCAGGTGGCTCCTCGAGGCGGTGGAGAAGTTCGCCGGACGGCGACTGGACCCACTGGTCTTCATCGGGGGCGGGGCCAACTCCGACCAGTGGGCCCAGATCCACGCCGACGTGCTCGGCCGCCAGATCCGCCAGGTGGCCGACCCGGTCCTCGCCAACGTACGGGGCGCGGCCCTGATCACCCTGATGGCCCTGGGGCGGGTCCGGCCGCAGGACATTCCGGCCATGGTGGAGATCCGCCGCACCTTCGTCCCCGAGCCGGCCAACGCGGCCGAGTACGAGGCCTTGTTCTCGGAGTTCGTGACCCTCTACAAGCAGACCAAGGGCATCTTCCGGCGGCTGAACCGGTTCTGAGGCCGTCGGCCTTCCGAACCGGATACCCGAAGGGGGGGCGGTGGCCCCAATTCTGATGAGGTCCTCTCGACGGCCGCGGCGAGCGCGCCGAAAGGCGAGGTCACTGTTGTTTCTCCTAGGATCGTCCAGTAGTTTGCCAGGGGTGGGGGCGGTCTGGACAGGCGACATCACGATTCTGGGTGGGTGCGGCCATGTGGGGCTGCCCCTCGGCCTGGCCTTCGCCGACGCCGGGATGCGGGTGGCGCTCTACGACACCAATCTGACCGCCGTCGACCAGGTGCGGTCGGGGAAGATGCCCCACCTCGAGCCCGGTGCGCCCGAGGTGCTGGCCCGGACCCTGGCAGTCGGGCACCCTGACCGCCACCAGCGAGCCTCAGGTGGTCGGCGCCGTGCGAGCACCTGGTGGTCGTGGTCGGGAACCCCGGTCGACGAGCACCTGAACCCCGATCCCCACGCGGTGGTGAGCGCCATCGAGGCGGTGGCGGACCACCTCGCCGACGGCCAGCTCCTGATCCTGCGCAGCACGGTGTTCCCCGGGGTGACCAGGCTGGTCGAGCGCCTGATCGACCGGCTGGGACGAGTCCATCGACGTCGCCTTCTGCCCCGAGCGGATCGCCGAGGGCCGGGCCATGGAGGAGCTCCACACCGCTTCCCCAGATCGTGGCCGCTCGCACCGACCGCGCCTACGAACGAGCCGCCTCGCTCTTCAGCCACCTGACCAGGACCATCGTCCGGGTGGAGCCGGAGGAGGCGGAGCTGGCCAAGCTCTTCACCAACTCCTACCGGTACATCAAGTTCGCCGCGGCCAATCAGCTCTACATGATGGCCAACGACTTCGGGCTCGACTACGAGCGGATCCGGCAGGCGGTGATCGAGGACTATCCCCGGGCCGCCGACCTCCCGGGCCCCGGTTTTGCCGCCGGCCCGTGCCTGTTGAAGGACACCATGCAGTTGGCGGCGTTCAACAACAACAACTTTGCCCTCGGTCAGGCCAGTATGCAGATCAACGAGGGGCTGCCCCTCTATCTCGTGTCGCGGATGGCGATGAAGTACGACCTCGACTCGACCGTGGTCGGGATCCTCGGCATGGCCTTCAAGGGAGAGTCGGACGACAACCGCTCCAGCCTCTCCTACAAGCTGAAACGGGTGCTCAAGGTCCGGGCGGCCGGGGTGTTGACCACGGATCCCTTCGTCGCCGTCGACGGCAACTCTGACCCCATTGGAACAGGTGCTGGAACGAGCTGACCTCATCGTCATCGGCGCACCGCACGCCGTCTACGCGGATCTGCCCATCGATCAGCCGGTGGTGGACATCTGGAACCTTCGAGGCGACGGAGTGGTCATATGAAGCCGCGTGTGTCGGTCGTCGTCCCTGCCTACAACGAGGGGGTGGGGATCGAGGAGGTGTTGGTCCGGCTGCTCGAAGCCGTGGAGCTGCCCTCGGAGATCGTGGTCGTCGTCGACTCGCCGGAGGACACCACCGCACCCTACGTCGAGAAGTTCGCCGAGCACGGATCCACGGGTGCGGCTCCTGGTGAACGACGTGAGCCCCGGTCCCGCCCGGGCCATCCGGTACGGAACCGACCGGGCCGAGGCGGACGTGGTCGTGGTCACCATGGCCGACGGCTGTGACGATCCGCAGCAGATCGACCAATTGGTCCGCCTGGTCGAACGAGGGGTCGTCGTAGCCGCCGCCTCGCGGTATTCGAGGGGGGGCCAACAGGTGGGCGGGCCGTTTCTCAAGAGCTTGCTCTCCCGCATGGCGGGACTGTCGTTGTGGGCCCTGGCCCACGTGGGCACCCGCGACGCCACCAACTCGTTCAAGGCCTATGACGTGGACTTCGTCCGGACGGTGGGGATCTCCTCGGCGGCCGGGTTCGAGATCGGCATCGAGCTGGTGGCCAAGGCCCGGCGTGCTCGCCTGCCGGTGGCCGAGCTCCCCACCATCTGGCTCGAACGCCATCAGGGCATGTCGAACTTCAAGCTGATGTCATGGCTGCCCCACTACCTGCGGTGGTGGCGATTCGCATTCGGACCCCGCCTCCCCGATCGAGGAGATCCGAGCCGCAGCCGACTGGAAGGGATCATCATGAGCAACGTGCTGGTAACAGGGTCTGCCGGGTTCATCGGCGGCTACGTCGTGAAGGAGCTACTCGATCGGGGTCACTCGCGTCGTCGGGGTCGACAACTACTCGAAGTACGGTCCGGTGAGGCGGTCCTACGACGACCATCCCTCCTATCGATTCATCGAGGCCGATGCCCGGGACGTGGACCTGCTGACCACCGAGCTGTCCGAATGCGACCACTTCATCGCCGGTGCGGCTCTCATCGGTGGCATCTCGTACTTCCACACCTACGCCTACGATCTGTTGGCCACCAACGAGCGGATCACCGCGTCATCGTGCGATGCGGCGATCGCCGCCCACCGGAAGGGCGGCCTCCAGAAGGTGACCTACCTCAGCTCCTCCATGGTCTTCGAGTCGGCCGACTCGTGGCCGTCCTACGAGGGCCAGGAGCACGAGATCCCGCCACCCCGTGTCCTCCTACGGGTTCCAGAAGCTGGCCGTGGAGTACTTCGCCCAGGCCGCACTGGACCAGTACGGTCTTCCCTACACCATCGTCCGCCCGTTCAACTGCGTCGGGATCGGCGAGCGACGGGCCCTCGGCGACGTGGAGATCCTGAGTGGGAACGTGAGCCTGGCCATGAGCCACGTCGTTCCCGATCTGGTGCAGAAGGTTCTGAAGGGGCAGGACCCGCTGCACATCCTGGGCGATGGAACGCAGATCCGGCACTACACCTACGGCGCCGACCTCGCCCAAGGCATCGTTGCGGCCATGGAGCATCCGGACGCGGTCAACGAGGACTTCAACCTCTCCACCAAGGAATCGACGACGGTGCTCGAACTGGCCAAGGCCATCTGGTCGTTCATCAAGGGAGCCGAGGTTCCGTTCAACTGGGTCTCGGATCCGCCGTTCGAGCACGATGTCAACCGCCGGGTACCCGCGACGGACAAGGCCAAGCGGGTCTTGGGGTTCGAGGCCACCACCGGTCTCGAGAGCATCTTGGAGGAAGTGATCCCGTGGATCGAGAAGGCGGTCGCCGACGGGACGATCTGACCGTCCGGGATCAGTCCGGGGCCCGGCCTACGAACAGGAGGTCGAAGGCCAGCGTGTGCAGGGCCGTCCGCGACGAGGACCAGGCGCTCCGGCGATCCAGCCAGTAACCGACGGTGGGGAAGACCTGGCGGACCCGGCGGCCCCTTGAGGTGCAGCACGTGGAAGGTCAGGGCGGCGTAGTACTCGGCCAGGTAGCCGAGCGCCTCGAAGGTTCCACCGAAGACGTGCACCTCGCCGCGCTCGAAACTGGCTGAGCCCAGGGTTTCGAGGCCCTGGGCGGTGAAGCGCCAGTAGTCGTCCTCGGCGTGGCGGGGAACGGTCGAGGGCACGGAGAGGATCACCGTGCCCCCGGGCTTGAGCACCCGGGCGATCTCCCGGAGGACGACGGCCGGCTCCGGGCACGTGCTCCACCAGCTCCAAGGACAGCACCAGGTCGACCGACCCATCGGCCAGCGGCAGGGCCGAGGCGTCAGAGGCGAAGTCCACGTTGGACAGGACCCGGAGGTCGGTGGCGAGGAAGCGGCCTGGGCAGGCCGACTCGAACCGACGGACCACGCCGCAACCCACATTGACCACCAGCGCGTCCTCGGGCAGTCCGACCAGCTGCCGGTCGATGAAGTCGTCCCGGCGGGCGATGGCGTTGGTCCACCCGCCGGCGGGGCGAGCTCCGAGTGTTCCGTGCCCGTCGGCCGAGCCGGCCGCACCGGTCGTATGGTCGACACTGATCGGTGTGGCCACCTGGATCGTTCCCCCCTGGACTCGACGCGCCCCGACCGAGGGGTCCGGACGCAGCCTGCATCGTAACCCCCGGACCCCGAGGTGCGGCTCAGCCGGAGGTGGAGGCCCGTCGTTCGAGGTCCCGATTGGCCGCGCTGACCACGGCATGGAGGGAGGCCTCGAGGATGCTCGAGTCCATCCCCACGCCCCACCAGGTCGACCCGTCGGGGCCTTCCGCCTCCACATAGGCCACGGCCGAGGCTTCGCTGCCGGCGGTCAGGGCGTGCTGGTTGTAGTCCTTGACCTCGAAGTCGACGCCGAGATCGGCCCGCAGGGCACCGAGGAGGGCATCGATGGGTCCGTTGCCCTGGCCCATCACCGTACGGGGCTCCCCGTCGACCAGCAGCTGGGCGGTGACGGTGGTTCGTTGGCCTCCGGTGGACACCTCGCTCCCGATGAGACGCATCCCGGCGTCGTCGGGCAGGTACGTGCGGGAGAACACATCCCACATCTCCCCGGCCCTGATGACCGTGCCGCTGTCCTCGGTGACCGCCTGGACCTCCTTCGAGAACTCCACCTGGAGCCGCCGGGGCAGGTCGAGCCCGTGCTCCGTGTCCATCACGTAGGCCACCCCACCCTTGCCCGACTGGCTGTTCACCTGGATGATGGCTTCGTAGGTACGTCCGGTGTGGCTCGGGTCGATGGGCAGGTAGGGGACCTCCCACTGGTCGTACTCGTCGCCCAGGGCGGCGAAGCCCTTCTTGATGGCGTCCTGGTGCGAGCCGGAGAACGCCGTGTAGACCAGGTCCCCGGCGTAGGGATGCCGAGGATGCACGGGCATCCGGGTGGCGTACTCCGCCACCCGACGGACCCGGTCGATGTCGCCGAAGTCGAGAGCCGGGTCGATCCCCTGGGAGAAGAGGTTCATGGCCAGCGTCACCACATCCACGTTGCCGGTCCGTTCCCCGTTGCCGAACAGGGTCCCCTCCACCCGGTCCGCTCCGGCCAGGACGGCGAGCTCGGCGGCGGCCACGGCCGTCCCCCGGTCGTTGTGTGGGTGGAGGCTGAGGACGATCGAATCCCGGTGTTTGATGGTCCGGCCGAACCACTCGATGACGTCGGCATAGACGTTGGGCCCGTACATCTCGACGGTGTTGGGCAGGTTGATGATCATGGGCCGCTCCGGGGTGGGCTGGATCACCTCCATCACCGCCTCGCAGATCTCCACCGCGAACTCCGGCTCGGTTCCGGTGAAGCTCTCCGGGGAGTACTCGTAACGCACGTCGGTGCCGGGCAGCGTGGTCTCGTACTTCCTGCACAGCTGGGCGGCGTTCACCGCGATCTCGGTGATGCCGGCCCTGCTCAGGTCGAAGACCACCCGACGCTGGAGCTCCGAGGTCGAGTTGTAGAAGTGGACGATGGCCCGCGGGGCGCCGACCAGCGATTCGAAGGTCCGCTCGATCAGCTCCTGGCGGCACTGGACCAGCACCTGGATCGTCACGTCGTCGGGGATCCGGCCCTCGTCGATGATCTGACGTTGGAAGTCGAAATCGGTCTGGGAGGCGGACGGGAAGCCCACCTCGATCTCCTTGAAGCCGATCGCCACCAGCGTCTCGAACAGACGCAGCTTCCGCTCCGGATCCATGGGATCGACCAGGGCCTGGTTCCCGTCACGCAGGTCGACACTGGCCCACCGCGGGGCCCGGGACATGTCCCGATCGGGCCAGGTCCGGTCGGGAAGGGTCAGCGGACGGTAGGGGCGGTAGAGGTGGAACGGCATCGGGGAGACGTCGCACGGCATGGCCAGTCGGGACGGGACCTCGTCGGTGGCGGCCGAGGTCGGTGGATGGTCGGTTGGGCTGCTCACGGCGGTGCTCCCTTGGTGCGTGGTGTGGTTGTCCGGCTGGTGCTGCTGGCTCCGGCTGGTGGCTGTCCGCGGCCAACAAAAAACCTCCTGGCCGGTCGGGCTCAGGAGGTTGCGGGCGAACGCGATGTGGCGCTCGCCGTCAGGTGAGAAGGAGTTCCGGGATCGACGTGCGGTACATGGTGCCTCCCATGGTGGCAGGGCCGTACCGGTTCGTCAAGGACCGGGAAGGGGCGCCGCCCCGGTCATCACGGCCCGACCGGCGTCGACCACCGCCGTCCGCTCCGACCGCAGCGCCGCCAGGTCGGACCCCCCGCTCCGCATGGCCCGGTAACCGGCCACCGCCCCCCCGACCCGGCGGATCCGTTCGGCCAGACGGACGGCCAGGTACCCGCACGTGGGCGCACCCACCGCGGCCAGCAGCCCCCATCCCGCCCCGAACCGGGAACCCACCACCACGCCGATGGCCAGGTACAGGCCGGCGTAGAGGAAGAGGGAACCCAGTACCTTGACCGTGGCCCGCATCCCGAGGTTGTCCGGCACGCGGCTCGCCAACTTGACGATTGCGTATGGCACCGCGTGGACGACCACACCGGCGGCGGCCAACGGAAGCGCACCGGCAACCTTGCCCAGCGCCCGGGCCAGATCCCATCGGAGTCGACCCGACCCGTACTCCGCCGCCACCTGGGCGTCGGTGAGGCCCAGGAGGTCGAGGCGGCGCTGGTAGGTCGCCATGGCCTCCCGCGCCCGGGCCAGCGCCGCGCCGCCCTCGGGCGTGAGCGTCGCGTCGGCCAGCCTCTGGGCGACCCGCCTCCGGTCCTCCAGGGTCACCTCCCCCGGGAGCACGGTGGTGGACCGGACCATTGCCTCGGCGATCCCGGCCAGTTCGGCCTCGTCGGCCCATGAGGCGTACTCGGTGCCGTCCCGACGCAGTCGCTCGGTGAGATCGGCGGTGAGGCCGCGCACGGCTTGGGCGTCCTCGCCCTCGCCCTCCGGCGACCAGGGTCGCACCGGCGCCGGCGCCCCCACCCGGACCAGGGCTCTCGACCGGAACTGCTGCTTGTCGTCATAGACAAGGGTCACGGTCACGGTCTCGACCTCGTCCAGACCGGCGGCGGCGGCCTCGAGGGCGATCCGCGCCGCCCCGGTGCGAAGGGGCTGCAGTCCGGGCAGGTCGTGACTGATGCCCTCGGGAAAGATCGCCACCATCCCCCCGGCGGCCAGGAGCCGCCGACAGCGGGCGAACGCCCGCCGGTTGCCCTCTGGAGAGCCGCCGTCCTGGGCCCGGAAGACCGGCACCACTCCGCCCAACTTGAGGAAGGGCCAGAGCAGGGGGTTGTGGAAGAGGGTGGACTTCCCGAGGAAATGCGGGTACCGGGGGAGGGCGGCCATCAGCAGCAACCCGTCGACCAGCCCGTTCCGGTGGTCGGCCACCGCCACGGTGGGTCGGCCCGAGTCGAGCCGGGCACCGTGCTCCACCTCCACCTGGCGGAAGAACATCCGGATCAGCAGCTTGGCCAATCCGCTCATGGCCAGGTCGCAGGCGGCCCGGCCCCTGGCTGGGTTCGGCTCCGGGTTCCGGGGCGGAGGCTCCTCGGCGCGTCGCACACCGGTACTTCGTCGCCGGGACCCATCTGGGTGACCGGGCCGGGACTTCTACCGCCAGCGGTGGCCCTTGGCCCGGGCCACCTCCGAAGCCAGCATCTCGAGCCGGGCGTGTCCGTACTGCCGATCCGGCTCGAGGTAGTTGCCCTCCGCCCATTCGTTCCACGATTTGATCATCAGGACCTGCTGGTCGACGGGAAGGTCGGCCACGAGCTCCAGCGCTCGCCGGACCTGGGACCCGAAGCGTTCGGGAGTGGACTCGAGGGCCAGGACCCCACCCCGTCCCGAGCGGGGTGTGTTGTCCCAGTTCGGGTAGACGCAGGGGAAGACCGGTCCGGCCAGGTCGGACGGAGCCTCGGGAAAGGTCTCGCGGTACGGGTACCGTTTGGGGCCGCGCATGAGTCCCCGGGCCATCATCCGCTCCCGCATGCGGGATGCCCGGTCCTCCCCAAAGGGGAACTCGTACCAGACGGCAGCATCGAACCCGTCCTCGTGATGGGTCGGATAGGCGGACTCACCCAGCCCGGCCACCAGGTAGAGGCCGTCGAACCCTGCCTGGCGGGCCATCTTCTGCCAGCGCTCCACGAACTCGGCCGGCTCCGGCAGGTCCGCCGGCTTGTAGATGAACAGAAGCGGTCGTCCGTCGATCCGGATGTAGCGGTCGTCGGCGAACGCCCGCTGCAGGTAGGCGAAGTGATCGCTCTCTTCTCGTCCCCCGGGGTAGGTCTGCTCCACCAGGATCCGGTTGGGCGCTCCGTGCCAGATGCCCGACCAGGTCTGATTGGCCCAGGCCAGGCAGAAGGGAAAGTCGGGAGATCCGGTGGTCAAGGTGTCCTCGAACGGGCGCTCGAGAAGCTTCCTTCCCGCGAACCAGTAGTGCCAGTAACAGAACCCGGTCACGCCGTGCTGCCGGGCCAGCTCCGCCTGGGCCTCCCGGACCTCGGGCACCCGGAGGTCGTAGAAGCCGAGGTCGGCGGGAAGGTGGGGCTGGATGTGCCCCCAGAAGAGAGGACGGGCCTTGGTGACGTTGGTCCATTCCGTGAACCCCGGTCCCCACCACTCGTCGTTCTCGGGGATCGGGTGGAATTGCGGGAGATAGTGGGCGATGACATGCATGGTCTCAGCCGTCCTCGGGCGTCGGGTACGGAGGGAGGGTCGGAGCGCCATCTCGGGCCCGGCTACCGCCCGGGCGAGCTCCTGCACCCGGGTCCTCGCCGCGCTCGACGCGTAGCGCTCGGCGTACAGCCGCTCGGCCGAGTCGATGATCCGCCGGTGCAGGGTCGGGGAGGAGCGGAGTCGGTAGATGGCATCGGCGAACTCCTCCGGTCGGTCGGCGATGAGCAGCTGGTCCCGGTGCTCGACACCGAGTCCCTCCGCCCCGATGGTGGTGGAGACGACCGGCACCCGATGGGCAAACGCCTCGAGAATCTTGAGGCGGGTCCCGCTGCCGAACCGGACCGGAACGACCACCACGTCGGCCCGGGCCAGTTCGGTGGTCATGTCGGGCACCCGGCCCACCACCGAGACGTTGGGCGGGTCGTGCAGGGCCTCGACCGGCGGAGTGGAGTGGCCGACGAGTCTGATCTGTGCCCCGGGCAGCTGTCGGCGGATCAGCGGGGCGATCTCCGTGGTCAGCCACTTCGCCCCGTCGACGTTGGGTTCGTAGTCGAACGTCGCCGGGAGCAGGATCACCGGCGGATCACCTTTGCGTTCCCGGCCGACCGGACGGAACGGCTTCTGGTAGGAGTTGACGACCACTTCCGCGTTGGGGACTCCGATCCGTTCCACGTCGAGATCGGAGCAGAGCAACACCCGGTCCACCTCTCCGGCGATCGACCTCTGGATCGTCGCCCAGTCCCGGGCATTGACCTCGGCCTCTCGGGCCGAGGTCAGACCGACGGAATTGCTCCCGCCGGCTCCCGGCCGGCACTCGTCGGATCATCGCGGCGCGCTCGGTGCTCCTTCACGTCCTCGAGATCGATGAGGTCGACCACGGTGGGGTCGAGGTGGGGCCGACCGAGCCACTC
The DNA here is from genome assembly GCA_963833585.1 of uncultured Acidimicrobiaceae bacterium. GTDB lineage: Bacteria > Actinomycetota > Acidimicrobiia > Acidimicrobiales > RAAP-2 > Bog-756. The sequence goes on from CAWHYF010000001.1 coordinate 349,889, forward strand.
ATAGGCACGGGCCGAGCCGAACCACACCAGGTCGTACGGGTCCTCGAACAGCGCGGCGAAGTCGGTGCGGGGCCCCGGGTCGGCCACGCGGCTGGCGATCTGGGTGGGGACCCCCCGCTGGACCATCCAGCGGATCCGCCACCGAAGCAACCCGGCCACCGGGTACGCCGTGGTCACGAGTTGGGAGACGCGGACACCGCGGGGGACCACCGGCTCCGGCGTGCGCCTGTCGTGGAAGACGAACAGGTCCAGGTCGCCCAATTCGGCCAGGGCCTCGAGCGAATTGGCGACGCGGATCCTCCCGCCGTTGGTGGCCGGCCACGGGAAGAACTCGACGACGGCGAGCGTCCTCACCGGACGGTCACCCGATTCCCGCGTGACGACCCCACTCCAGACCCCCCGTCCCCGGCTGCATCATTGGGCACAAAATGTAGCATCGGCGCGCCACGGGCCCGCCGCTGTGCCCGTCGTGTGCCCTGATGGGCCCGCTGAGGGCTCCGCCGCTACCCGACCGTCGCGGCCCGAGCCCCCACCGTGGCGCGACGTCACCAGATCTCCCGGTCCGCGAGGTGGCGGCCACGGACCGAGGTGGTAGCCGGCCGCCGCCGCCAATGGCGGCGTCTCGGCGCCGACACCGATCGGACGGCGCCTCCCCCCGGTGTGACCCGGGGACCTTGGAGCGACGCCCCGACTCCCCACCCGACGGTTGGACGACGAAGGCGGGCCGGGCCCGCCGCGTCGACCGACTTCGTAAAATCGGCAGGTGCTACTGTCCGATGCCGATGGGCCTATGGGACGACGTTCGACGCGCCGCTTCGAATCCGGCGGAGGGTGACTACCACCAACTCGTGGACTGGTGCCGTGGGCAACCCCCCGACTCCGATCACACCGGGGGTCGGGACTTTGCCTGGGTCAAGCGGGGAGTCGTACCGAGAACTCTGGAGTGGATGTGGCAGTTCAGCCACGGCAAGCCGTCGGCGCTCCAGCGTGCCAACCGACGGTACGACATGCTCACGGTGGAGACGATGAGACGGGCGTTGCGCCCGGACTCCAACTGCATCGACATCGGAGCGGCAACGGGCGAGATCCTCAAATTCATGCAGGTCCTCGCCCCCGATGGCCACCACCTGGCCTTCGAGCCCATTCCGTTCCAGGCCGCCGAGCTCCGGTCGCGGTTTCCCGACGTCGAGGTCCACCAGCTGGCCCTGTCCGACCAGAGTGGAGAGGTCGACTTCTTCGTGGTGAAGGACGACCCGTGTATCAGTGCGCTTCGTGATCCCGAGAACATCCGCCATCTGGTCGGGGACACGCGGATCTCGGACTGGGCCGGGCAGGTCCAAACGATACGGGTCTCCGCCCGACGCCTCGATGACGAACTGGACGCCAGCGGGCCGGTCGACTTTGTGAAGATCGACGTCGAGGGGGCCGAGCTAGCCGTGCTCCGGGGCGCTCGGCGCACCCTGGCCGAGCACAAGCCCACGGTCGTCTTCGAATACAGCGGAGAAGATGTCGAGAAGCTCTACGGCACGACCAATGTGCTGGACACCCTCGACGATGTGGGTCTCTGTGTCTACTCCTTGGAGGGGTGGATCGCCGGTGACCCGCCCATCAGTCCGGCGGAGTTCCCCAACAAGGACCCCAACAACGGCTTCTGGAACTGGATGTACGTGGCGCACCCGCCCCGCTGACCGTCCACCCCCCGCCCGGCCATCCGACGGCCGCTAGATGCGTTCGAAGTTGCGGGCCAATTCCCAGTCGGTGACCACCCGGTTGGCCGTCGCCCACTCCTGCCGGGCCGTGTTGAGCAGGTGGTGGTGGACGTCGGCGCCAAAGGCCTCGGCGGCCACCTCACTGTCCGCCAGGCGGTCGATGGATTCGGCCAGGGTGGTCGGGATGTGCGGGAGGCCGGGCGTGCTGTAGGCGTTGCCGGCGAAGGCCGGCTCCAGCTCCAACTCGTGCTCGATGCCCCACAGGCCCCCGGCGATGGCCGCCGCCAGGGCCAGATAGGGGTTCACGTCCGCCCCGGGGATCCTGCTCTCCACCCGCCTGCCGGCACCGTGGCCCACCGCCCGGAACCCGCAGGTCCGGTTGTCCTCCCCCCACACCCGGGCGGTCGGGGCCCACGAATCGGGCACGTACCGCCGATAGGAATTCACATACGGGGCGAAGCACCACGCCAGCTGATCGGCGGCGAAGAGCTGACCGGCCACGAATCGGGCCCCGATGGTCGAATACCCGGTGGGGGAGTCCTCGCCGTCGGCCGGGGCCATCAGGGGGGTGTCGTGCTCGGCGTCCCACAGGCTGGTGTGGATGTGGCAGGAGGAGCCGGCCGTGTCCATCGACCACTTGGCCATGAAGGTGGCGGCCCGACCCGAAGCCCGAGGCGATCTCCTTCACCCCGTTCTTGAACACCAGATGCCGGTCGGCGACTTCCAGGGCGCTCCCGTAGGTGATGTTGATCTCGTGCTGACCGATGCCCGCCTCCCCCTTGGAGAACTCGACCGGGATGCCGGCTTCGACCATCTGGTTGCGGATCCTGCCGATGACGTACTCCTCCCGTGAGGTCTGGAGAAGCTGGTAGTCCTCGATGGTGTCGGCGTGGGGGGCCAAGTCCTGCCAGTGCTTGCCGGCGGCCTCGGCGAAGGAGTCGAGAAAGAGGTAGAACTCGAGCTCGGTGGCGCACTTGACCTCGAGGCCGTGGTCCGCGGCGCGCTCCAGCTGACGTCGCAGGATCCGGCGGGGCGACACCTCCACCGGCTCGCCGTCCAAGGTCACCAGGTCGCAGAGCACCAGTGCACTGCCGGGGAGCCACGGCAGCGGCCGGACCGTCTGGGGGTCGATGACCGCATTGAGGTCGCCGTAGCCGGTCTCCCAGTTGGCGAACCGATAGCCGGGCAGTGGCTCCATGTCGACGTCGCACGCCATCAGGTAGTCGCACACCTCGATCCCGTGGTGGATCACGTGCTCCAGGAAGAACGAGCCGGTGACCCGCTTACCGACCGGTCGACCCTGCAGGTCGGGGAAGGCCACCACCACGGTGTCGACGTCGCCCGACTGGATCTGATGGGGGAGGGTCTCGAGGGTCAGCATGGGATGCACTCTGGCCCAGCGCCGCGCCGTCGTCCAGCCCTACTCGGGGGTGACGTAGGCGGCGGTGATGCCCCCATCGACCACCAACGCCGACCCGGTGACGAACGAGGAGTCGTCGGAGGCCAGGAACAGGGCCGCCTTGGCGATCTCCTCGGGCCGTCCGAACCGACCGATGGGAATGTGCACCAGTCGGCGCTGGCGGCGCTCGGGGTCGGCGAGCAGCTCGGCCAGCAGTGGGGTCTCGATCGGGCCGGGACAGATGGAGTTGGCCCGGATGCCCCGACGGGCGTACTCCACGGCCAGCTCGCGGGTCATGGCCAGTACCCCGCCCTTGGAGGCGGTGTACGCCATCTGGGCGGTGGCCGCGCCCACCAGGGCCACGAAGGAGGCCACGTTCACGATGGACCCGCCCCCGGAGGCGAGCATGGCCGGCACCCCGGCCCGACAGCCCAGCCACACGCCCTTCAGGTTGACCTCCATCACCATCTGCCAGGTCTCCGGCGGTGTGTCGAGGATCCCGCCGTCTTCGTCGGGGAAGATCCCGGCGTTGTTGAACAAGACGTGCAGGCCGCCGTAGGTGGCGACCGCCCGCTCGACCATGGCGTTCACCTGCACCTCGTCGGAGACGTCCACCGGTACCGGGATGGCCGCACCCCCGCCGTCCACGATCTCGGCCGCCGCGGCCTCGGCCCGGTCGGCCGCCACGTCGGCCACCACCACCTGGGCCCCCTCGGCGGCGAAGAGCGACGCCGCCACCCGTCCGATGCCGCTTCCGGCCCCGGTGATCACCGCCACCTTGCCCTCCAGTCGTGCCATCTCCTTCTCCCTCCCGGGCACGTGGTGCCCCTCGTCGGCCGCCGTCGACCGGTGCCCGGCACGGTGGGCGGTACGGGCCGTACCTCACCGGGCTGTCGGCGCCGCGGCCGGGGCGGCAGGACCATCGCCCGGCGTCCGCGGAGGCAGTCCGCAACCTTACCGGCGCGCCGCGGGAGGGGTGGGATACTGCATCCCATGGCGTCGACCGCTCCCCGGCCTCTGATCGGGGTCACCATGTACCGACAGACCACGTCGTGGTGGTCGTGGGAACGTGACGCCGCCCTGGTACCGGGGGCGTACCTCGACATGGTCGAGGCCTCGGGTGGCGAGGCGGTGCTCCTGCCGCCCCGGGGCGCCGGCGCGACCCCGGCGGAGGCCGACCGGTACGTCCAACTGGTCTCGGCTCTCGACGGCCTGGTGCTCATCGGGGGTGGCGACCTCGATGCCGGCCGCTATGGAGCCGTGCCCGACCCGCGCAACGGCGGAACCAGCCGGGAGCGCGACGACCTCGAGTTCGGACTGCTCGCCGCGGCCCTCGACCGTGACCTTCCCCTCCTCGCCGTCTGCCGGGGCATGCAGGTGCTCAACGTGAGCCTCGGAGGTGATCTGGTCCAGCAACTGCCCGACCAGCTCCACGCCACGGGTCACCAGCCGCGGCCGGGGGCATTCGGCGAGATCACCGTCAGGACCGAGGATGGCACGCTGGCCCGCCGTCTGCTGGGCGACCGCACCGAGGTCCTGTGCAGCCACCACCAGGCCGTCGACCGGCTGGGGGCGGGCCTGGTGGTCACGGCCCGGGGTGAGGACGGGGTGGTCGAGGCCGTCGAGCTGCCCGGTCACCGGTTCGCACTCGGGGTCCAATGGCACCCAGAGGAGACCGGGGACCGGCGACTCTTCGAGGGTCTGGTGGCGGCGGCCGTGGTCGGCTCCCCCCCGTTCGCCACCAAGGAGCCCGTATGATCACCGCCGGTACCGGCGGCACGACCACCGTGATCAACCCGGCCACGGAAACCGCCATCACCGAGCTGCCCCTCGCCGGTGTGGAGGAGGCGGACCAGGCGGTGGCCCGATCGGTGGCCGCCGGGCCGGCCTGGCGGGCCGTGGCCCCGGCCGACCGGGCCCGGCTGTTGCGCCGGTTCGCCGGCGAGGTCGAGGAGCACGGCGAGGAGCTGGCCCAGTTGGAGACGGCCAACGTGGGCAAGGCCATTGCCGACAGCCGCGACGAGGTGGGCATGGTGGCCGAGGTGCTGTACTTCTACGCCGGCGCGGTGGACAAGCACCGCGGAGCCACCGTACCGGTGGCCGGCGGTGTGGACATGACCTTCCACGAGCCCCTGGGCGTGGTGGCGGCCATCGTCCCGTGGAACTTCCCCATCGCCATCACCTCGTGGAAGGTCGGTCCCGCCCTGGCCACCGGCAACACCATCGTGGTCAAGCCGGCCGAGATCACCCCGCTCACCGCCCTCCGTCTGGCCCAGCTGGCGCTCGACGCCGGTATTCCCGCCGGCGTGCTGGAGGTGGTGGTGGGCAAGGGGTCGGTGGTCGGCACCCATCTGTCCGGGCACCCCGATGTGGACAAGGTGGCCTTCACCGGCTCGACCGAGGTCGGACGCCAGGTCATGGCCCGGGCGTCGGGCACCATCAAGCGGGTCACCCTGGAGTTGGGTGGCAAGTCGGCCTCGGTCATCTTCGCCGACGCCGATCTCGAGCGCGCCGCCGCGGCCACGCCGGGCGGGGTCTTCGCCAACGCCGGCCAGGACTGCTGCGCCCGCAGTCGGGTGTTGGTGCAGCGCTCGGTGCTCGACCGCTACCTGGAGTCGTTGGAGGAGGCGGTCGGCCGCTGGACCGTGGGCGACCCGACCGATCCGAAGGTGAAGATGGGGCCACTGGTGTCGGCCGGTCACCGCCGGGCGGTGGAGGGCTACCTGGCCGCCGGCATGGGGGACCCCGGTGGGGGCACGGTGCCCGCCTTCGTCCGCGGGACGGTCCCGGCCGGCCCCGGCTACTGGTTCCCGCCCACGGTGGTGGCTCCGGCCGATCCGGGGTGGCGAATGGCCCGGGAGGAGATCTTCGGCCCGGTGGTGGCGGTCATCCCCTTCGACGACGAGGACGACGCGGTGCGGCTGGCCAACGACACGCCCTACGGCCTGTCCGGGTCGATCTGGACCCGGGACGGCGGCCGGGCCCTGCGCATGGCCCGAGCCGTGCGGTCCGGGAACCTCTCGGTCAACTCGCACAGCTCGGTGCGGGTGCAGACCAGCTTCGGCGGGATGAAACAGTCGGGCTTCGGGCGCGAGCTCGGGCTGGAAGCGCTGGCGTCCTACAGCGAGGTGAAGAACGTCTTCATCGCCACCGACGGCTGACGGGGAACGATGGCCGCCACCCGCCATGCCGGTGAGGCGCCCGCCCGAGTGGCGGTCATCACCGGAGCCAGCCGGGGCATCGGGGCGGGGCTGGCCGCCGCCCTGGCCACCGAAGGCATGTCCCTGGGGTTGTGTGCCCGCACCACGCCCCGACCGCCGCCGGGGAGTCAGGCCCTGTGCGCGTCGGTCGACGTGACCCGAGCCGACCAGGTCGATGCCTTCGGTCGGGAGGTGTTCGAGCGGTTCGACCGGGTCGACCTCTGGATCAACAACGCCGGCATCCTGGAGCCCATCGGTCCCCTGGCCGACGCCGATCCCGGGCAGGTACGGGCCCTGTTGGACACCAACGTCCTCGGTGTGGCGCACGGCACCGCGTGCTTCGTCCGCCATGTGCGGTCGCGCCCGGGCTCCGGGGTGTTGGTCAACATCTCGTCGGGGGCTGCCGTCGACCCGTCGGCCGGATGGGCGGCCTACTGCGCCTCGAAGGCCGCCGTCGAGATGCTCACCGAAGTCGTGGCCCTGGAGGAGGCCGACTCCGGACTGCGGGCCTACGCCTTGGCCCCGGGCGTGGTCGACACCGACATGCAGGCGCTCATCCGATCGACTCCGGCCGAGCGGTTCCCCACGGTCGAGCGTTTCCTCCGCCGGCGTGACGAGCACCGGTTCAACTCGGCCGAATGGGTGGCGCGCTACGTCGTCGACACGCTGATCGGGCCCGAGGGGCGGAGCCGGAACGGGGATCCCGGCCGGGTGCGCCGCCGGGTCCCCGACCAACCCCGGACGGGGTGACCGGCCCGAGCCGGCCGGCCGGGTCCCTGTTGGGAAGCTGTCGCCGGACGGGCCGGACGACGTCGTACCGAGGGTCCGACCGCTTGGATTAGTTTCGGGTCATGGCCACCTCCACCCTGTCGCCACCCGTCAGTCCCCCCGAGCCGCGCCCGTCCCGACCGGCCGAGTCGAGCGGCCTGGCCCGCCTCGCCGGGTGGTGCCACGACCACCGCTGGACGGTCCTGATCCTCTGGTTCGTGGTCCTGATCGGAGCGAACGTGGGCGCCCAGGCGGCGGGCAGCAATTTCTCCAACAATCTGACCGGCGGGAGGCAGCCGGTGCAGCAGATCCTCGACCGCGCCTTTCCGGATCAGGCCGGCAGTCCGAACCAGGTGGTCATCTCCACCACCGGTCCGATCAGTGCGGCCTCCGTTCAGGCCCGCACCACCCAGCTGGTCGGGGCCCTGAAGCCGTTGGCCCATGTGTCCGAGGTGATCAGCCCGTTCTCTGCGCCGGGTGCCCACCAGATCTCTTCCGACGGTCACGTCGCCTATGTGCAGGTCGTCTTCGACCAGCAGGCCGGTGACCTCCCGACGGCCGCCATCAAGAAGGTGGTCTCGACCGCCGAGTCCTTCGGCGCGCCCGGGTACCACGTGGCCCTGGGCGGCCAGGCCATCAGCCTGGTGGCGGGAGCCGCTCCCGGGGCCTCCGAGGGGATCGGCATCCTGGCCGCCATCATCATCATGCTGCTGGCCTTCGGGTCGGTGGTGGCCATGGGTCTCCCCATCATCACCGCCCTGTTCGGCATCGCCATCGCCTTCGCCCTGCTCGACCTGCTCTCCCATGTGATCACCACACCGACCTTCGCCCCGGAGATGATGGCCATGATCGGTCTGGGCGTGGGTATCGACTACGCGCTCTTCGTCGTCACCCGCTACCGGCAGGGCCTGGCGGAGGGACGCGACCCCAGACACGCCACCGCGGTCTCCTTGGCCACCTCGGGCCGGTCGGTGGTGTTCGCCGGCACCACCGTCATCCTCTCCCTCCTCGGCCTCTTCATCCTGCAGCTGCCCTTCATGCGAGGATTGGCCGTGGGGGCCATCGCCGCGGTGGTGCTGGTCATGCTGGCCGCCATCACCCTGTTGCCCGCCATGCTGGGATTCGCCGGGCGGGCCGTCGACAAGCTGCACGTCCCCGGCCTCCTCCAGAACGCCGCCGAACCCTCACCCCGGGGGTTCTGGTACCGGTGGAGCCGCACCGTGCAGCGCCATCCGATGGTGGCCGGGGTTGCGGCCCTGGCGGTCCTGGTGCTCCTGGCCCTGCCGTTCTTCTCCATGCGGTTGGCCTTCACGGACGCCGGCAACGACCCCACCTCGAGCACCACCCGTCAGGCCTTCGACGCCCTGGCCACCGGCTTCGGTCCCGGCTTCAACGGGCCGCTGATCATTGCGGCGTCGGTGCCCGAGGGACAGAGGGCCACTGTCGACACCCTCCGGAGCAAGGTGGTGGCCACCCCCGGAGTGGCGTACGCCACGCCGGTCCAGTTCAGCCCCTCCGGCCGAGACGCGGTGATCATCGCCTACCCGACCGCCTCGCCCCAGTCGGCCAAGACCGAGGCCATCGTCCACACCCTGCGTGACAACGTGATCCCCACCGCCACCGCCGGGACCGGCGTGGTCGGCTACGTGGGGGGCGAGACGGCGGGCTCGGTGGACGCCTCGTCCTACCTGTCGTCCCGACTGGTGTGGGTCATCGGGGTCGTTCTCCTGCTGGCCTTCCTGTTGCTGATGGCGGTGTTCCGATCGGTGGCCATCCCGCTGAAGGCGGTGGTGGTCAACATGCTCTCGGTGGGTGCCGCCTATGGCGTCATCGTGGCGGTGTTCCAGTGGGGATGGCTGGGCTCGGTGATCGGGATCGGGTCCACCGGACCCATCGACCCGTGGATCCCGCTCATGATGTTCACCATCCTGTTCGGGCTGTCGATGGACTACGAGGTGTTCCTACTGTCCCGGATCCGGGAGGAGTGGCGGCGTTCCGGGGACAACTCCAGTGCGGTGGCCGACGGGCTGGCCAAGACGGCCCGGGTGATCACGGCCGCCGCCGCCATCATGATCTGCGTGTTCGGCTCGTTCGTGATCGGGGACCCCCTCCACGTGCTGAAGGTCTTCGGCCTGGGCCTGGCCGCCGCCATCCTGATCGACGCCACCCTGGTCCGGATGGTGCTGGTCCCCTCCATCATGGAGTTGCTGGGCCGGGCCAACTGGTGGATGCCGTCGTGGCTCGACCGGATCGTCCCCACCCTCGGCGTGGAGGTCGACGTCGCCCCGCCCGACGGCCTCGCCGCAGGCGCGGCGGCGGACTGACCTTCGTCTGGGGCGCCGGGACCGAGCGCTCCCCGCCCCGGTGGCCGGCGGGACGACCTCAGCTACCGGTCGGGGTCGGGGCGGTCGGCGCCGACGGGGCGGGACTGGCGGCGGCCACGTCGGGCTCGGACGGAAGGGGGGAGTGGGAACGATCCAGCCGGACGATCCACCACCCGTAGAGGCCCGTCGTCAGCAGAGCGAGGACCAGCAGCACCACCGCCGGGATGGGGGGGGCCCACACGTTGCGGCCGTGGGCCAGCGGGTTGAGGCCGCCGCGCACCCCCACCGTGTACCGGTGCAGGGCCACGAAGAAGCAGAGGAACTGGCAGAGGGCGACGACGCACGCCGACGCCGACGATCATGACCCGGAGATGGGACGGCTGAAGCTTCTTGGATCGTCCCGAGACGGCGGCCGCCACCAGTGGCACGCCGAGGTAGAGGGGCATTGCGTATCGGGATTGCCAGACATCGTTGTGGATCTGCAGGGCGTTCTTGATGTCGATGACCATCGGCACGATCAAGGCGATGACCAGGAGCCCGACCAGAACGGCGGCGTGGCGGCGCAACGAGGTGGCGAACGAGAGCCAGAGGAGGCCGGCGATGGAGGCACCGATCAGCAGCACGGCGAGGAAGGGGGCCGGGGTATCCAACCATCCGAAGTCGCCGATGATCTGGGTGACATAGCCGGTCGAATGCGATCCGAAGAGATCGGCCACGGAAAGGATGGTGGAGTGTGCCGGCAGCGGGATGCCCGAGGGCGTGATGTCCGACGCCTGGGCCAGCACGATGTAGGCGGTGGCGACCACGCCCGCCGCGATGATGCAGGCGGCGGCGATCCGCGCCGCCCGCTGGTGGAGGAGCTCCCAGCAGCGGCGCGGTTCCAGTGCTCCGAGGGTGAGGGCGATCAACAGCAGCCACAGCGGGGACAGACCCCGGGTCAATTCGAGGATGCAGCTGCTGCCGGCGAAGGCCACCAGCAGTCGGGTGGGAGGTTCTCGGGCGCGGTCCAGGACCAGTACCAGCCCGGTGGTCCAGGCGGCGATGCTGGCCGAGATCTCCAATCCGCTCGGATTGATCACGCTGCCCAGGAAGACCACCATCGGGGTCGTCGCCAGGGCGACGCCCCCGATGAGGACACGCGAGCGGGACAACGTGGCGGCGATGGTGAGGGCCAGTCCCAGAAGCAATGCGGACGCCAGGGCCGAGAGGACCCTCATGAAATAGATTCCTCCGCCGGAGTGCAGGTAACGCGACGGCAACCCGGTGATCAGGTAGTAGAGCGGCGGGTACCTCCCAACGTAGGTGGTGGTGGCCTGGAGACGGTCCGAGGTTCCCGCCGCCGGGGCGCATGCCGCCGACCTCCTCGGATGATGGCGGTAGCAAAAGGGCAAGTCGGCATCTCGGGCATAGGACGCCGGGACCAGCACGGTCATGACCGCCCGCCCCTCGTGACCGACGCGGAGCTCCGCCTGGTGGGTGGTGGGCTGGCCGAGGAACTCGCCGCGGGCCACGGCCGCGGCCTTGACGATCTGGGCCGGTTCGTCGGACGCCGCACCCAGAGGTGTGGCGAAGCTCCAGGTGAGCATGAGGGCGAACACCACCAGGGTCGAGAGGAGCCAGCACGTCGAGAACCTGCGATGCGCTGCCCGCCGGGACGCCATCGTGTCACTATACGCAGCGGCCCCCGGGGTGATCCACCGGCCAACGGGTGCGGGTCACCGGCACGCGCCCGGACATCACCCGGGCGAGCCGCCCGACTCGACCAGGGGGCAAAGACCGGTATCGTTGAGCGCATGTCAGCGCGCTCCCACAAGATCGCCAAACCGGCCGCCGGCGTCGGCGTGCTCGTGACCATGGCCAGCATCTGGTGGTTCGCCCTGAGGCCGCGGCGCAAGGCGAAGCTCGACAAGTAGGCGGAGCGGTTGGAGCGGCCGGGGCCGGCCGGCGAGCGACCGTCGGCCAGCGGGTCGAGACCGGGAGACCGAGCAACCCGGTCCTGACCGAGATCCCGCCCGTTAGTGTCGCCAGGTGGCTCTGGCATCCCTCCGCCCGCTCCGCTCGCGGAACTTCGCACTCATCTGGTCGGCGGCCCTGGTCTCGAACATCGGGTCGTGGATGCAGACGGTGGCGCTCGGGGTACTGGTCTTCGCCCGCACCGACCAGCCGGCCTGGACCGGCCTGGTGGCCGCGGCCGCCTTCATCCCCATCGGTCTGCTGGCCCCCCTGGGTGGCGCCCTCGCCGACCGCCTGGACCGCAGACGGTGGCTCATCGTCACCACCATGGCCGAGATGGGTTTCGCCACCCTCCTGGCCGTGCTGGCCGCCACCGGACACGACCCGCCGGGCGTACTGGTGGTGTTGGCCTTCCTGGGTGGGGCCTCGGGGGCGATCGGGTTCCCGGCCTTCCAGGCCATGGTGCCCGACCTGGTGCCCGAAGAGGACCTCCTCGGCGCGGTGTCCCTCTCGTCGGCCCAGTTCAACCTGGGCCGGGTGGTCGGTCCCGCCCTGGCCGGTCTGGCCCTCCTGTCCCACAACTACGGCCTGGTCTTCGGCATCAACGCCGCTTCGTTCGCCGCCGTGGTCGTGGCCCTGGTGATGGTCAGGTTGCCCCGGCCGGTGGGATCACCGGAGGCGATCGGCATGGCCGCCCGACTGGCGGCCGGAGCCCGGGCCGCAGCCGGCGAGCCCGGATGTCGCGCCGCCATCGAGCTCATCGCGGTGGTGGCCCTGCTCGCCTCCCCGTTCATCGCGCTCGGTGCCGGCCATGTCCGGGGTGCTCGACCGCGGCGGTGTGAGCACCCGGGTGGGCACGGCCATCCTGGTCACCGCCCAGGGCATCGGAGCGGTGGGTGGTGCGCTGGTCCTCCCGACGCTGGCCGAGCGGGTGGGACGGCAGGCCATGCTCAAGGTGGCCCTGTTCGTACTCCCCGGGCTCCTCACGCTCTACGGCCTGGCCCCGACCCTGTGGCTCTCGGCGGTGGCCTTCCTGGCCGTCGGGGCCTGCTACATCGCCGTCCTCTCGGGCCTGAACACGGTGGTCCAGCTGCGGGCTCCCGCCGCCATGCGGGGCCGGGTGCTCTCCATCTACATGATGGGGCTCGGGATCGTCTACCCGATCGGGGCGGTGGTGCAGGGCGTGATCGCCAATCACACCGGTGTGCGCACGGTGACCGTGGCCGGTGCGGCGGCTCTGCTGGCGGCCATGGTGGCGGTCGCCGCCCTGCGGCCGACCGTCTTCACCTCGCTGGGGGACCCGGTCGCCCTCCGACCCTCCCGGGAACTCCTCCCCACCGAGGAGCTCCCGTGACCGCCGGGGTCACCGTCGAGGTGGTGGGAGCGGCCCAGGCCGAGTCCGCTCAGCGCCGGGCGGCCGGGTCGTTGCTGGCTTCGGGGCTCGGCCCGGGGGACCGGATCGCCTTCAGCCTGCCCTCGTCGGCCGGGCTCCTCTGCGCGGTGCTGGGCGCCCTCCGCATCGGTGTGGTCCCGGTGTTGCTCAACGCCACCCTGCTGGCGGAGGAGCGGGAGGCGCTGGTGGCCGACGCCCGCCCGGCGCTGGTCGTGACCGATCCGCACGCCCTGGCCGCGCTGGACCGTGGCCCCGAGGCCGAACTCTCCCGGTTCCCGCTGGCCCGGCCCATGCACTACACCTCGGGCACCACGGGTCGCTCGAAGGGCGTGTGGTCGGGAATCTGGAGCGCCGAGGAGGCGGCCGCGGCCTTCGACGACGAGGCCGACCTGTGGTCCTTCGGCCCCGACGACGTCCACCTGGTCTGCTCCCCGATGTACCACTCGGTGTCGGTGCGTTTCGCCGGAGGCACGCTGCTTCGGGGTGGGACGTGCGTGGTGCTCAGTCGGTTCGACGCCGAGGCGGCCCGGTCGATCCTGGCCGGTGAGGGCGGGGTCCCCGTCCCGACCACCACCTTCATGGCCCCCTCGGCCCTGGCCCGGCTGTTGGCCGCGGCGGAGGGGAGCCGGGTCCGCTTCGACCACCTGCGGCTGCTGGTCCATGCCGGCTCACCCTGCCCCCCGGCCCTCAAGCGGTCGGCCCTGGATCGGGTGGGCCCCGACGTCCTCTGGGAGTTCTACGGTTCGACCGAGGGGCAGTTCACCGTGTGCTCGCCCTCGGAGTGGCTGGCGAGGCCCGGCACGGTGGGGCGGCCCCGGCCGGGCCGGGAGCTCGCGGTGGACGACGACGGGACCATCTGGTGCCGCCCGCCCGGCTTCGCCCACTTCCGTTACTGGAGGGACGACGCCAAGACCAACGCCTGCTGGCGGGACGGGTACTTCACCGTGGGCGATCTCGGCCGGCTCGACGACGAGGGATATCTGTTCATCGAGGGCCGCCGCGACGACCTGATCATCACCGGTGGGGTCAACGTGTACCCCGCCGAGGTGGAGGCGGTCCTGGCCGAGGTGGCCGGCGCCGCCGAGGTGGCCGTGTTCGGCCTGCCCGACGACCACTGGGGACAACGGGTCTGTGCCGCCGTGGTGCTGCCGGCCGGCACCCCGGAGGGCGCCGCCGCCCGGGTGGTGCAGGCGCTGGCCGAACACGCCGCCGGCCACCTGGCCGGATTCAAGCGGCCCAAGCAGTACCGGGTGCTGGACGCCCTGCCCCGGACCGCCACCGGCAAGCTGCAACGCGCCCTCCTCCCCGGCCTCCTCGCCCGGCCGGGCCCGGACGCCGGGCGGTCCTGATCCCAACCCTCGCCCCGAGACGCGCGCCCGGCCCGGCCCCGACCACCCTGAGCGATACTGGAACGATGAGCACCGTCGACGCGGGTCCCCCCATCGCCACCGTCAATCCGGTCACCGGCGAGGTGTTGCAGACCTTCGAGCCCTATGACGGAACCGAGGTGGAGCAGCGCCTGGCCGCGGCGGCCGCGGCCGCGCCCCTCTGGGCCAGGAGCACCTTCGAGGAACGGGCACGGCTGCTGGTCACCACGGCCGAACTGCTGGAGGCGGAGGTGCCCGACATCGCCCACCTGGTCACCACCGAGATGGGCAAGCCCTTCGCCCAGGCCAAAGGGGAGGTGTCCAAATGCGCCAGCGGGTTCCGATGGTTCGCCGAGCACGCCGAGGCGATGCTCACCGACCAGGAGGTCTCCGTCGACGCCTCCCTGGGGCTGATCACCTATCAGCCCCTCGGGGCGGTCCTGGCCATCATGCCCTGGAACTTCCCGCTGTGGCAGGTGGTCCGGTTCCTGGCCCCCGCCCTGATGGCGGGCAACGTCGGGCTGCTCAAGCACGCCCCGAGCGTGCCTCGCACCGCCTTGCTCCTGGAGGACCTGCTCCGACGGGCCGGCGCACCCGACGGGGTCTTCCAGACCCTGCTGATCGGCACCGATCAGGTCCCGGCCATCGTCGCCGATCGCCGGGTGGCCGCCGTCACCCTGACCGGCAGCGTGGGGGCCGGGCGGGCCGTGGCGGCCCAGGCCGGAGCGGTGGGCAAGAAGATCGTGCTCGAACTGGGAGGTAGTGACCCGTTCATCGTGCTGCCGTCGGCCGATCTCGACCAGGCCATCGCCGTCGGGGTCCAGGCCAGGGTCCAGAACGCCGGGCAGTCGTGCATCGCCGCCAAGCGCTTCATCGTCCACCAGGACGTGGCCGCCGCCTTCACCGAGGGGTTCGTGGCCGGTATGTCCGGTCTCTCGGTGGGCGATCCGTTCGACCCGGCGACCGAGGTGGGCCCTCTGGTCACCGGGGCGGCGCGCGACACCATCGCCGAGCAGGTGGAGGACGCCCGCCGCCACGGTGCCACCATCCTGTGCGGGGGCGAACGGGCGGTCGGCCCGGGCGGCCCCGACCACCCCGGATTCTTCTACCGGCCCACCGTGATCACCGACATCACGCCGCCCATGCGGGTGGCCACCGAGGAGGTGTTCGGGCCGGTCGCCCTGCTCTACACGGCGGCCGACGCCGACGAGGCCCTGGCCCTGGCCAACGGGACCGAGTTCGGGCTGGGATCGAGCGTGTGGACGACCGATCCGGACGAGCAGCAGCGGTTCGTCGCCGATCTCGAGGCCGGGCAGGTCTTCGTCAACGGTCTGGTGGTGTCCATGCCCCCGTTGCCCTTCGGCGGGATCAAGAGCTCGGGGATCGGCCGGGAACTCTCCAGCTTCGGGCTCCACGAGTTCTGCAACATCAAGTCGGTGTGGGTGGCCTGATGGTCGAGCGGCGTGCCTACCTCGATCATGCCGCCACCACCCCCATGCGCCCCGAGGCGGTCGAGGCCATGCTGCCCCACCTGGCCGGGGAGTTCGGCAATCCCTCGGGTGCCCACCAGGAGTCTCGGCGGGCCCGGCGCGCCGTCGACGACGCCCGCGAGTCGCTGGCCGACCGACTCGGAGCCGATCTCGGCGAGGTGGTGTTCACGGCGGGGGGGACCGAGGCCGACAACCTGGCGGTGACCGGAGGGTGGGAGGCCGTGGCCGCCGGCGCATCGTCGACTCCGGGGATCGTCTGCACCGCCATCGAACACCACGCCGTGCTGGAGACCTGCCGGTCCCTGGCGCGCCGGACCGGGGCGGAGCTGCATGAAGTGCCGGCGGACAAGGACGGGCGGGTCGACCTCGACGCCCTCGCCGAGGCGTGCGGCCCCGGGGTCGGGCTGGTGTCGGTGATGGCCGTCAACAACGAGATCGGGACGGTCCAGCCCCTCGGACGAGCCGCCGAGATCGTCCGGGAGCGATCGCCGGGGGCCGTGCTCCACACCGACGCCGTCCAGGGGGCGCCCTGGCTCGACCTCGGGACCCACACCCGGGACTTCGACCTGGTGTCGATCAGTGCTCACAAGTTCGGCGGGCCCAAGGGGGTGGGGGGGTTGGTCGTACGCCACGGGACGGGGCTGGTGACCCAGACCACCGGCGGGGGGCAGGAGCGCGAGCGGAGGAGCGGCACCGTCAACGTGGCCGGCGTGGTGGCCATGGCGGCCGCCCTGGATCGTGCCGCGGGTGACCTGCCGGGGGAGAACGCCCGGGTGGCGTCGCTGCGGGACCGCCTGGCGGACGGTCTGCTGACCTCGGTCGCCGGGACGGTCTGGACCGGCTCGAGGGACGCCGCCCCCGGCTTCTGCCACCTCCGGTTCGCCGGTCTCGAGGGTGAGGCCCTGGTGCTCCTGCTCGACGAGGTCGGGCTGGCGGTCTCGGCCGGGGCGGCCTGTTCCAGCGGCGCCGTCGAGGCCAGCCACGTCCTGGCCGGCTATGGGCCTGGCCCGGGCCGAGGCCGGGAGCGGCATCCGGTTCTCGCTCGGGTGGACCACCTCCGACCGGGACGTCGACCGGGCCCTGTCGGCCGTACCGGGCGTGGTCGCCCAGCTGCGAGACTGAACCCATGCGTGTCCTGGTGGCCATGTCCGGCGGCGTCGACTCCTCGGTGGCGGCCGCCCTGTTGGCCGACCGGTACGGTCCGGACCGGGTGGTGGGGGCCACCCTCAAGCTCTGGGGAGGGTCCTCGGACTCGGGATGCTGTTCGGTGGCCGACGTGGACGACGCTCGCCGGGTCGCGGACCAGCTGGGCCTGGTCCACCACGTGTTCAACTTCGCCGCCGAGTTCGAGGCGCGGGTGGTCGAGCCCTACGTCCGGGGTCACGCCGAGGGTCGGACCCCCAACCCGTGCATCGAGTGCAACCGACACCTCAAGTTCGACCGTCTGCTCCAGCGGGCTGCCGACCTGGGCTTCGATGCCGTGGCCACCGGCCATCACGCCCGCCGGACCGAGACTCCCGGGGGCCGGTTCCGGCTGTGCCGGGGGGCCGACCCGGACAAGGACCAGTCCTACGTCCTGGCCATGCTGGGCCAGGACCAGTTGGCCCGTGCGGTGTTCCCGGTGGGGGAGCTGACCAAGGCCGCGGTGCGGGCCGAGGCCCGGCGGCGGGGCCTGCGCACGGCGGCCAAGCCCGACAGCCAGGACGTCTGCTTCATCCGCTCCGACCAGGGCCGGGCCGGCTTCCTGGGCGGTCGGGTGGAGCTGCACGGCGGCCGGCTGGTCGACCATCGGACCGGGGAGGATCTCGGGACGGTCGAGGCGGTGGAGCTGGTGACCGTCGGCCAACGGCGGGGGATGGGGCACGGCCGGGACGGTCGACGGCGGTTCGTGACCCAGGTGGACGTCCCGGGCCGCCGGGTGATGCTCGGGCCGCCCGAGGCGGCCCACACCGGGGAGGTGGCGCTGCACACGGTGTCCTGGGTGGACGGGGACCCCACCGGTCGGAACGAGCTCGGCCTGATCGCCCAGTGCAGTGCCCACGGGCGGCCGGTGGCGGCGGCGGTGTCCGGCGCCGGGGGGGAGCTGTTGGTCCGGTTCTCCGTTCCCCAGCGGCGGATCGCCCCGGGCCAGACCGTCGCCCTCTACGACCCGGAGCGACCCGACCAGGTGGTTGGTTCGGGTATCGCCCGGTGAGCGGGTCGAAGCCGTCGCCGGCCGGCGGGGACGACGACCGGTCCTCGGTCGGGCGGAACCCCGTGGCCCGGGCCGAGGAGCTGCGGGCTCTGATCGCCCACCACAACGATCGCTACCACCGCCAGGACGCTCCCGAGATCGCCGACGCCGAGTACGACGCCCTGGTCCGGGAGCTCCGGGCCATCGAGGCCGAGCACCCCGACCTGGCGGTGCCGGACTCGCCCACCACGACGGTGGGGGCGGCGCCGTCGACCCTCTTCGCCCCGGTGCGGCACCGGGTGCCGATGATGAGCCTGGACAACGCCTTCAGCCCCGAGGAGCTCCAGGCCTGGGCCGACCGGCTGGCCAAACAGGTGCCCGAGGACACCGCCTTCGTCTGCGAGCTCAAGATCGACGGCCTGGCCATCTCCCTCACCTACCGGGACGGGCGGTTCGTCCAGGCGGCCACCCGGGGGGACGGGACGACGGGGGAGGACGTCACGGCCAATGTGGCCACCATCGTGGACATCCCGGCGCGCCTGTCCCCGTCGGCCGCACCCCTGCCGGCCCTCATCGAGGTGCGGGGCGAGGTGTACATGCCGGTCAGCGCGTTCGAGGAGCTCAACCGGCGGCAGGCCGAGGCCGGGGACCGCCTGTTCGTCAACCCGCGTAACTCGGCGGCCGGTTCGCTCCGTCAGAAGGACTCCTCGATCACCGCCAGCCGGGCCCTCTCGTTCTGGGCCTACCAGGTGGGGGAGCTGGAGCTGGCGGCGGCTCCGGGAGCGCGCGGCGGACGCCGCCGACGCACCGGTCCTACCCGGCGAGCTGGCCGCCACCCACGCCGGTACCCTGGCCTGGCTGGACCGGGCCGGATTCCCGGTCAATCCCCAGCGGTCCCTGGTCCACGGGCTCCCGGCCGTCCTGGAGTTCTGTCGGCGCTGGGAGGCCGACCGTCACGGTCTCGACTACGAGATCGACGGGGTGGTGGTCAAGGTGGACGACCTCGGACTCCGACGTCGCCTCGGGGCCACCTCGCGGGCGCCCCGCTGGGCCATCGCCTACAAGTTCCCCCCCGAAGAGCGGACCACCACGCTGCTCCGGATCGCGGTGTCCATCGGACGGACCGGCAAGGCCACCCCGTTCGCCGTATTGGACCCGGTGTTCGTCGGCGGCTCCACGGTCTCCCTGGCCACCCTCCACAACGAGGACCAGGTCCGGCTGAAGGACGTGCGCCCGGGCGACACGGTGGTGGTGCGCAAGGCCGGCGACGTGATCCCCGAGGTGGTGGGGCCGGTGGTGGTCCGGGGGAAGCGGAGGAAGAAGCCCTGGGTCTTTCCCACCACCTGCCCGAGCTGCGATGCCCCCCTGGTCCGGCTGCCCGAGGAGAGTGACACCTTCTGCACCAACCTGGACTGCCCCGGCCAGCGGGTCCAGCGCATCGCCCATTTCGCCTCCCGCTCGGCCATGGACATCGAGGGGCTCGGCGAGCAGCGGGTCCAGCTCTTCGCCGACCAGGGACTGCTCAACGACGTGGCCGACCTCTACTCGTTCACCCCCGACACCTTCGAGGGCCTGGAGGGGTTCGCCGCCGTGTCCATCGCCAACCTGCTGGGGGCGATCGCCGACTCCCGGACCCGACCGCTGCACCGGGTCCTGATCGGTCTGGGCATCCGCCACCTCGGTCAGGTCGGGTCCGTGGCCCTGGCCCGGGCCCTCGGGGACATCGACGCCATCATGACGGCCGACGAGGCGACCCTGGCCGGGGTGGACGGAGTGGGCCCGATCATCGCCGCCAGCGTGGCCCGGTGGCTGGCCTCCGACGTCAACCGGTCGGTGGTCGAGCGCCTGCGGGCCGCCGGCCTGAACCTGACGGAGCCGGGGCGGGACGCGGTGTCGGCCCCGGAGCTGCCCCAGACCCTGGCCGGGCAGTCGGTGGTGGTCAGCGGCACCCTCGAGGGCTACACGCGGGAGGAGGCCGAGGAGGCCATCCTGGCCCGGGGGGGGAAATCGCCGGGCACGGTGTCGAAGAAGACCCTGGCCCTGGTGGTGGGGGAGTCGCCCGGAGCCTCCAAGGTGACCAAGGCCGAACAGTTGGGCGTGCCGGTCATCGACGGGGCGGACTTCGAGGGGCTGCTCGAGACCGGGACGCTGCCGGGCTGAGCCGGGGCCGACTCGGCGGCGAGTCGGATGGGGCAGGACCGTCCGGGGCGCCGCCCACCCGGGACCCTCGGCAAATTTGATGAACCTGGGAGGTGGCTCGGGCGGGTCTTGGATGTTCCTTGAAATAACCTTGGGGCACCGTTAGGGTGCCAGTACCGGCGGGAGCGGCGCTGCACGGGGGGACTCTGAGGTTCAGAGTTTCGTGCGGGTCGATCGGGTCGGCTGAAGGATCCGACGCGAGAAGTCGCAGTGCTCCGGGGGGACCTGCCAGACCTTCCCCGGTGCGGATCGCGCCTTGTCGCCCGGAGTAGGCCAGGTCGGGGGGCACCGTCTCTCGACGTCGATTCCCGCAATCCTGTGGGAGAAAGCAAGGAGCACTAGATGATTCGCAAGGTACTCACGTTCGCTGCGGCGATCGCCATGCCCGTCAGCGTGGTGGCCGCCACCGGCAGCGTCGCCGGCGCGGCGGCAGTCAAGGTCGATGCGACCCACTACACGGTGAGCTGCACGTCGATCACGGCCGCGGCCAAGTTCAATCCGCCGCTCACCCTCGCCGGCGGCCCCGCCAGCAACGAGGCCACCTCCATCTCGGGCTCCGCCAGCGGTTGTACCGCCACACCGTCGGCCGGGGGAACCCCCATCACGGTCACCGGTGTCAAGATCAAGGGGACCATCAACGACGCCACCAGCACCCACACCTGCGGCGGCCTGACCACCCCGACCACCGAGACCGGCAGCCTGACGGGCAAGTGGGCGGCCACCCCGAAGCTGCTCTCCGCCAGTTCGGTCATCAACCCGACGTCGGTGATGGGCGGTATCGGCGGTGACGGGAACGCCACCTTCAGCCTCTCCTACGGCGCCGCCACCTCCGGCCCGTTCCAGGGTGCGGACAGTGGAACCAGCAGCAGCACCAACGCCGAGACGGTGTTGCCTATCAGCACCATCCTCGGCCTGTGCGGTGGCAAGGGCATCAAGAAGCTGGCCATCACGACGAACACCAACACCGGTGCTCCCGTGGCCATCCATCTGGGCTAGTCGGACCGGCCCGGTCCACCCGGGCCGTCGGTAGTGATGCGGGCGGGGCCTCGGCCCCGCCCGCAGCGCGTCCACGGGGCAGTGCGTCGGGCCGGGTGCCGACCGGGCCCGACCCTCCACCGCTTCCACCCCGGCGCTCGGTAGCCTGAAGCGGTAACCATGCCGAGTATCACCGACTCCATCGGGCGCGTCCTCGGCGACCGCTACCGACTGGTCACCGCCCTGGGCACCGGTGCGTCTGCGCACGTCTACCTGGCTGACGACGTCTCGTTGCACCGGCGGGTGGCCATCAAGGTGCTCCACCCCGCCCTGGCCGGCGACGCCGCCTTCCTCAAGCGGTTCCGGGCCGAGGCCCGAGCGGTGGCAGCGCTGAACCACCCCAACATCCTCCAGGTCTACGACTGGGGCGAGGAGGGCGACCAGCCGTACCTGGTGCTCGAGTACCTGGCCGGCGGCAGCCTCCGTGAGGTCTACGACACCGGCGCCCTGCTCTCGCCGGAGCAGGCGGTCAGGATCGGGCTGGCGGCGACGGCCGGCCTCGACTACGCCCACCGGCGGGGACTGGTCCATCGGGACATCAAGCCGGCCAATCTGCTCTTCGACGGCGAAGGTCGCCTCCGTATCGCCGACTTCGGTCTGGCCCGGGCCTTGGCCGAGGCGTCATGGACCGAGCCCGCCGGAGCGGTCCTGGGGACGGCCCGGTATGCCTCGCCCGAGCAGGTCGAAAACTGGGTGTTGGACGGCAGGGCGGACGTCTACGCCCTGGCCCTGGTGCTCTACGAAGGCGTCACCGGGGAGACCCCGTTCATCGGCGACACCACCGTGGCCACCATGATGGCCCGGGTGGGGGCCCTCCTGCCCGAACACGACGCCCTGGGGCCGCTCAACGACGTACTGGTGTGGGCGGCCGCCCCCGAACCGTCCGAACGGTTCGACGCCGCCCAGTTCTCCCTGCGTCTGGCGGAGTTGGCCGACACCCTGCCCGAGCCCCGCCCCGCTCCCGGTGGTGGACCCCGTCCCGGACGGCGAGCTCGACGACCTGGACAAGGTCATGGTCCGGCCGAACCGGCCCGCCGCCTTGGGCGGACAGGGTCCCGACGCCACCGAGCTCGGGGTGCCGGAGGTGGCCGGCGCCCGGGTCCCAGCCAAGACGAGCAAGCGACCCAAGTCGGCTCGGCCGTCGGCGTCCACCGGCGCCAAGTTCCGGCGCCGACGCCGCTGGCCCTGGATCGCCGCCCTGGCCGTGGTGGTGGCGGCCCTGATCGGCGGTGGGGTGGCCCTGGCCGCCCAGTCCGGGCTGTTCACCCCCAGCCATCCGGTGCCCGCACTCACCGGCAAGACGGTCCCCCAGGCCGTGCAGGCGGTCAAGAAGGACAAGTTCTCGGTCCGTACCACGGGTCACGCCGCCAGCATCACCATCGGTCCGGGACTGATCGTGAGCCAGCGGCCGGCGCCCCGATCGGCCGGTCGGCCGACGACGGCCAAGGAGGGGTCGGCCATCGGGGTGGTGGTCTCGACCGGTCCGCCGCCGGTGGCCATTCCGCCCCTCACCTCGTTCACCTCCTGCGCCGATGCCGTGGCGGCGTTGAAGACGGTGCACCTGGTCGGGGTGTGCCCGGCCGCCGCCCAGCAGTACAGCTCGACCGTGGTGGCCGGGGCCGTCCTCGGCTCGGTGCCCAGCGGTACCGCGCCCTACGGCTCGACCGTGACCATCAGCACGTCCAAGGGTCACGCCCCGGAGGCCATCCCGGCCGTGACCGGGTCGGGCAGCTCCTACGCCTCCGCCGCGGCGGCCTTGAGCGCGGCGGGCTTCGTGCCGTCCCAGAACAACGAGTTCAGCTCGACCGTGCCCACCGGCCAGGTGATCGGCACCTCGCCGGACCCGGGGGCGGGGCCCCAGCCCTTCGGGTCCAGGGTCTCGGTCGCCATCTCCCTCGGCCCCCAACCGGTGATCATCCCCAGCGTGGACGGGCAGTCGGTGGCCGCGGCCACCAGCGCCCTCACCGCCCTCGGCCTCAAGGTGTCCGGACCCTACGGCCCGCCAGGGGCCACCAAGGTCCTCTCGACGGACCCGGTGGCTGGGGTCTCGGTCCAGCCCGGGACCACCGTGAACCTCTACACACTGTGATCGGGGGCGCCCCCGGGTGTGAGCTCTGCGAGGCGGCCCGGATCACCGAGTGGTTCCACGAGGACGACACCTGCTGGGTGGCGGCCTGCGAGGTGTGCGACGTGCCCATGGTGGTCTGGAAGCAGCACGGAAACGACCCCCCCGATGTCGAGGTGGAGCACATGTTGGCCCAGTTGGGGCGGGTGGCCGACCAGCAGCTGGGGGCCGGGGTGTGGTCGTTCGACCGGGTGATGCGCCAGATCCCCGACCACTTCCACGCCCACGCCCGTGACCCCGACTGGTGGTTCCGCCGGTTCGGGCGGCGGTGACGACGACCGTCCCGCCCACCGAGGCCCCCTCCCCGCTCGGGCCGGTGGGGACCGGTCGGTGAGCGGCGGCACGGTGTGATCAAGTACCTCGGTTCCAAGCGCCGGCTGATACCGGCCCTCACCGAGCTGGCCCGCGCCGCCGAGGCCCGCACCGGGCTCGACCTGTTCTGCGGCACCACCCGGGTGGCCCAGGCCTGGAAGAGCCTGGGGATGGAGGTGACCGCGGTGGACAGCGCCCGGGTGGCCCACGTCCTGGCCCGCTGCTACGTGGCCACCGATCCGATCGCCCGCCCCGATCTCCGGGCCCGGGCCGCCGAGGCCGTGGACCGGCTCAACCGGGTGGAGGGCCGGGCCGGGTACGTGACCGCCACCTTCTGTGAGGCGTCCCGGTACTTCCGGCCCGAGAACGGCGCCCGGATCGACGCCGTGCGGGACCTGATCGAGGCCGACTACGCCGAGTCCGACCTCTGGCCGGTGCTGGTCACCAGCCTGTTGGAGGCCGCCGACCGGGTCGACTCCACCACCGGCCTGCAGATGGCGTACCTCAAGCAGTGGGCGCCACGGGCCCACCAGCCGATGGTGCTCCGGGTGCCCGGACTGCTGGACGGTCCGGGCCGGGCCGTGAAGGGCGACGCCTGCGCCCTGGCCGGGTCGACGGAGCTCGGGACGGTGGACCTGGCCTACCTCGACCCTCCCTACAACCAGCACCGGTACGACTCCAACTACCACGTGTGGGAAACCATCGTGGCCTGGGACGCGCCCGAGCACTACGGGGTGGCCTGCAAACGGGACGACCTGCCGCGATCCGGCTCGCCGGAGCGCCTTCAACGGGCGTCGCTCCATGCCGGCCGCTCTCGAGGGGGTCATCGCCGGGGTGCAAGCCGGGGTGGTGGTGCTCTCCTACAACAACGAGTCGTGGTTGACCTTCGACCAGTTGCACGAGGTGTGCGCCTCCCGGGGGCACGTCGAGGTGCTGGCGTTCGACTCGGCCCGGTACGTGGGGGCCCGGATCGGCATCCACAACCCCGCCGGGGCCAAGGTGGGGGCGGTCTCGCATCTCCGCAACACCGAGTACGTCCTGGTGGCCGGAGACCGGGGCCGGGTGCGGCGGATGGTGGGGGCGGTCACCGGAGCCGGCCTGGGCCGGCAGGTGGACCGGCCGGTCCCGGTGGCGGCCGGCTCCGCCGAGGCGCCGGGTCCGGCTTGACCCGGCGGCGGGGCCCCTGCCAACGTGGGCGGGCACCGGCGGGAGCCCGCTCCCGGGGCGCCACCCGCCGCTGACGATCGGAACGACAGGGGGACCGACCTCATGGGAGCACTCGACGGACGGACCGCGATCATCACCGGGGCCGGCCGCGGGATCGGACGCGAACACGCCCTCCTGTTCGCCGCTGAAGGAGCCAATGTGGTGGTCAACGACCTCGGCGGTGCGGTCGACGGCTCGGGCGACGACCGCTCCCCGGCCCAACAGGTCGCGGACGAGATCATGGCGGCCGGGGGCCGGGCGGTGGCCAACGCCGACGACGTCTGCGACTGGGAGGGCGGCCGTCGCCTGATCGAGACGGCGTTGGAGGCCTTCGGCGATCTCCACGTGCTGGTCAACAACGCCGGGATCCTGCGGGACCGGGTGTTGGTCAACATGTCCGAGGACGACTGGGACTCGGTGGTCCATGTCCACCTGAAGGGCCACTTCGTTCCCACCCGCCACGCCGCCGCCTACTGGCGGGCCCGGACCAAGGCCGGCCACGAGGTCAAGGCGTCGGTGGTCAACACCTCGTCGACCTCGGGCCTGCTGGGTAACCCGGGCCAGTCCAACTACGGGGCGGCCAAGGCCGGGATCGCCGCCTTCACCGTCATCGCCGCCGACGAGCTCGGCCGCTACGGGGTCCGGGTCAACGCCATCGCACCGGCCGCCCGCACCCGGATGACCGAGTTGACCCCGGGGCTGTCCGACATCGTCCGGGCTCCGTCCGACGGTGCGGCGTTCGACAGCTGGGACCCGGCCAACGTCTCGCCCCTCGTGGTCTACCTGGCCACCGAGTCCTGCCCGGCCACCGGCCGGGTCCTCTTCGTCAAGGGTGGCGAGATCCGCCGGTTCCAGCCCTGGACCATGGCCGAGTCCATCGACAAGGACGAGCGGTGGACGGTGGCCGAGCTGCAGGCGGAGATGCACCGGCTCGGAGGCTGAGGGATGTCCCGGGTCACGGGGCCCGACCGCCCCGCGGGGGACCGGGCCTTCCAGCCCGAGGAGGTGCGGTCGGCCGAGACCCTGCTCGGCGGGACCGGGGCCGGGGCCGAGGGCGGCATCGTGGTGCCCTGGCCCGTCCTGTTCCGTCACCGGCTGCATCACCGTCTGTCCCGTTCTGAGCGCTACCAGTGGTGGGTACTGTGGACCGTGCTGGCCGGACTGCTCTCGGTCAACATCACCTTCACCGTGTTCGTGGTGGCCCTGCCCCAGGTGGCCCACCAGCTCCACACCTCGGTGTCCACGCTCACCTGGACCTCCACCGGCCCCCTGTTGGCCTTCGGGGTGGCCGCCCCGGTGCTGGGCAAGCTCGGGGACCTGCGGGGCTACCGGAAGCTCTACCTCTGGGGCCTGTCGGGGGCCGCGGTCAGCGTGGTGCTCACCGCCTCGGCCCCGACCGCCGGGGTGCTGATCGCCGCCCGCCTGTTCGACGGGGTCCAGGGGGCGGCCACCGGGGCGGCATCGATGGCCCTGGTCCTCCAAGCGTTCTCCCACGAGGACCGGGTGAAGGCCATGGGCTGGTGGGCCCTGGTCGGGGCGGGTGGTCCGGTGCTCGGGGTCACCATCGGTGCCCCGATCATCCAGTACTTCGGGTGGCGTGCCCTGTTCTGGGGCGAGCTCCCCCTGATGGCCGTGGCCGCCGTGCTGGCCGTGGTGGTGCTGCCCGCCCACGACCGGCCGGAGGAAGCCGGCTCGGTGACGCCCGCCCGTGCCGGCGCCTCGGCGGGCCCCGACCCCGAAGTCCGTGGACTGGCGGTCGTCCCGGACGGTGAGGGGTCCGACCACCCGGGCTCGGCCACGCGACCCCAGCCCGTGGAGCGGACTCGATTGGATGGGTTCGGGGACCCTGGCCCTCTCGGTGACGGCCGGTCTGCTGGCCCTGAACGAGGCCCCCTCGTGGGGCTTCACCGCCCCCGCCACCCTGGCCCTGTTCGCCCTCAGCCTGCTGGCGGCCGGGGTCTTCGTGCTCCACGAGCGACGGGCCCCCCGGCCCCTCATCCCCCTGCGCTACTTCCGACTGCGCAACTTCGTGTTCCCCCTGGGGGCCCGGTCGTTGGCCAACTTCGCCTACATGGGGGGGTTCTTCCTCTTCCCCATCCTCATGGAAGGAATCTACGGCTACAGCGAGACCCGGGCCGGGCTGGTGTCGACCGCCCGCCCGCTCATGTTCTCGCTCATCGCCCCGGTGGCCGGCTACGCCGCCGTCAAGGTGGGGGAGCGTTCGCTGGTGGTGGCCGGGTGCGCCGTCCTCACCGTCTCCATGGTGGTGTTCACCCAACTGCAGGCCAGCCCGTCTCTGGCGGTGATCCTCCTGGCCCTGGCCCTCTCCGGGATCGGCATCGGGCTGGCCACCCCGGCCACGGTGGCGTCCGCCTCCAACGAGGTGGCCGCCGACGAGCTCGGGGTGATGAGCGCGGCCCAGCAGCTGATCACCCAGATCGGGATCGTGGCCGGCATCCAGGTCATGGTCACGGTGCAGGCGTCGGGAAAGGGGGGTGTCGGGACCCTGGCCTCCTTCCACCGGGCCTACGGCGTGGCCGCCGGCGCCGCGGTGCTGGCCGGGGTGTGCGGGCTCTTCGTGCGGAACACCCCCCGCGAGGAGCGGACGCCGGCGCGCTCCGACGTCCACGCCGCCTGACCGGGTCCGGTCCCGGGGCTACTCGGTGATGGCGAGGATGCGGGCGGCGATCTCCGCCGCGGCGGGATCCGGCGTCGCGCTCTGGAGGGCCATCAGTTTGGCGATGTCCCCCTCCACCTTGATCTTGCCCGACATGAAAGCCTGGATGCCGGCCTGGGGATTGCCCTCCACCAGGATGGCCTTGGCCACGACGTAGTCGAGGGAGACCTTCAGGTCCACCGGATCGATGTGGCCGGTGTCGAGGACCAGCTCGCCCGAGGAGGTGTCCACATGGGCCAACACCGAGCCTTCGCCGAAGGGGACCGCTCCGATGATCAGGTTCATCCGGATCGAGTGGTCGATGGTCGCACCCTTGCCGTCGAACTCCGCCCGGATGGACCGCGCCTCGGCCAGCCACTCGTCGCTCAGGAACTGATAGGTGGCCATCGGTGTCCTACTCCTTGCCCGCGGGTCGGTCTGGGCGTCCAGACTAACCCGACCCCCGACCGGTCCCCGAAGGGCCGGTAGACAGGTCGGAGTCCGACCACGGGTGTCGGTCCCTCCCCGGTGCGACCGGTAGCATCCGGTTCCGTGACCGCTCCCATCATCGCCGGGGCCGAGCCGTGGTCCGCCCACGGCGGATCCCACGGTGTGCTCGTCCTGCACGGGTTCACCGGCAACCCCCAGTCCCTGCGCCCACTGGCCGAGGCCTGCGCCGCCGCCGGCTTCTCCGTGGACCTGCCCCTGCTCCCGGGACACGGGACGGTCCTGGAGGACATGCTCCCCACCCGGTGGGCGGACTGGTCCTCCGGCGCCGAGGCCGCCTACCGGGCCCTGGCCGACCGGTGCGACCAGGTGGTGGTCACCGGACTCTCGATGGGCGGCACGCTGGCCTGTTGGCTGGCCGAGCAGCACCCCGACCTCGCCGGCATCGCCGTGGTCAACCCGATCATCCAGGCACCCGACGAGGAGTTCCGCCAGAACATCGCCACCCTGTTGGAGGGGGGGACCGAGGTGTTCGACGCCATCGGCTCGGACATCAAGCAGGAGGGGATGGTGGAGTCGGCCTACCCCGGCACCCCGCTGGCCCCGGTCCTCTCCTTGTTCGAGGCGGCGGACGGGGTCCGGGCCCGTCTGGGTCGGATCCACTGTCCGACCCTGTTGCTCTCCAGCCGCGAGGACCATGTCGTCGATCCGGTCTCCGGCGACGTCCTGGCGGGCGCGGTGGGCGGCCCCCTCGAGCGGATCTTCCTCGAGAACAGCTACCACGTGGCCACCCTGGACTGGGACGCGCCCCTGCTCGAGGCGGCGGTGGTGGAGTTCGCGGGCAAGGTGCTGGGCGGTCCGGGCGCCCGCGCCGCGTGATGGCGGTACCGGACCGATGAGCACGCCCGACCGGATCACCCGGGCCGACGTGGCCCACGTGGCCCGCCTGGCCAGGCTGGAGTTGACCGACCAGGAGCTCGACCTGTTCACCGGCCAGCTGGCCGAGGTGCTGGACCACGCCGCCGACGTGGCGTCCCTGGACCTGGCCGGGGTGACGCCCACCGCCCACGCCATGGCTGTGACCAACGTGCTCCGGCCCGACGAGGTCCACCCGTGCCTCGACCGCGACGAGGTACTGGGCCAGGCCCCCTCGGTGGAGGACCACCGGTTCCGGGTGCCCAGGATCCTCGGCGACGCGCCGTGAGCGCCCCCCGGCCCTCGGTCTTCCTGGCCAACGCCGTCCGCTCGGGGGCCCGCTCGGCCCTCGACGTGCTGGATGAGCACCTGACGCGCATCGAAGCCGGGGACGCGGAGATCCACGCCTTCAACCTGGTCCTGGCGGACCGGGCCCGGGCCCGGGCGGCCGAGGTGGACCGGGCGGTGGCCAACGGCGACGACCCCGGCCTGCTGGCCGGGGTGCCGGTGGCCCTGAAGGACAACCTCTGCACCCGGGGCATCCCCACCACCTGCTCGTCCCGCATCCTCGAAGGTTGGCGACCGCCCTACGACGCCACGGTGGTCGACCGTCTCGAGCGGGCCGGGGCCGTGGTGGTGGGCAAGACCAACATGGACGAGTTCGCCATGGGGTCGTCCACCGAGACCTCGGCCACCGGCCCGACCCGTAATCCCCACGACCTGGGACGGGTCCCGGGCGGCTCGTCGGGGGGATCGGCCGCCGCCGTGGCGGCCGGCTTCGTGCCCCTGGCCCTCGGCTCGGACACCGGTGGCTCGATCCGCCAGCCGGCGGCACTGTGCGGGGTGGTCGGGATGAAGCCCACCTATGGGACGGTGTCCCGCTACGGACTGGTGGCGTTCGCCAGCTCCCTCGACCAGATCGGGCCGTTCGCCACCACCGTGGCCGACGCCGCCCTTCTCTTCGACGTGATCGGCGGGCACGACCCGGCCGACTCCACCTCGCTCAACCGTCCGACCCCGAGGGTGCTGTCGGTCCTCGACGACGGGGTGGCCGGCCTGACGGTCGGTGTCCTCACCGAGTACCTCGACGGGGTCGATCCCGACGTGGTGGCGCGGGTGCGCCAGGCCGCCGACGCCTGTGCCGCCGCCGGGGCCAGGGTAGAGGAGGTCTCGGTGCCCGAGGTGGCCCTCGGGTTGTCGGCCTACTACCTGATCGCCCCGGGTGAAGCGTCCTCCAACCTGGCCCGCTACGACGGTGTCCGGTACGGGCTGCGGGTCGACGCCGAGGACGTCGTGGCCATGAACACCACCACCCGGACCGCCGGGTTCGGAGCCGAGGTCAAACGCCGCATCATGCTCGGCACCTACGTACTGTCGGCCGGCTACATGGACGCCTACTACAACCAGGCCCTCCGGGTTCGCACCCGGATCATCGAGGGGTTCGAGGCTGCCTACCGTCGGTGCGACGTCCTCCTGGGCCCGACCGCCCCCACCACCGCCTTCCCTCTCGGGGCCAAGACCGGCGACCCGCTCACCATGTACCTGTCCGACGTCTGCACCATCCCGAGCAACCTGGCCGGCCACCCGGCCATCAGCGTCCCCTTCGGCCCGGGTGACGACGGACTGCCGGTCGGGGTGCAGCTCCTCGGCCCGGCCCTGTCGGAGGGGACCCTCTTCAAGGTGGCCGCCGTGGTCGAGGCCGCCGCCCCGGCCCTCGAGCCGCCGGGGTTGGCCACGGGGGCCCGATGGTGAAGGCCGGGTGGGAGTTGGTGGTGGGCCTCGAGGTCCACTGTGAGTTGAGAACGGTCACCAAGCTGTTCTGCGGGTGTCCCAACGCCTTCGGGGACCAGCCCAACACCAACGTGTGCCCGGTCTGCCTGGGGCTGCCCGGCTCCCTGCCGGTCATCAATCAGCGGGCCGTCGAGCTGGCCATGGCCATCGGAACCGCGCTCCACTGTGAGATCCGGCCCTCCACCTTCCACCGGAAGAATTACTTCTATCCCGACCAGGCCAAGGACTACCAGATCAGCCAGTACGACGAGCCGATCAATGTGGCCGGTCACCTGGAGCTGCCCGACGGGACCCGGGTCGGGATCGAGCGGGCCCACATGGAAGAGGACACGGGCAAGACCACCCACGCCGGGGCCTCGGGTCGCATCCACGGGGCCGACTACTCGCTGGTCGACTACAACCGGTCGGGCGTCCCCCTGGTCGAGATCGTGAGCGCCCCCGACATGCGGTCCTCGGCCCAGGCCCGGGCCTACGCCACCGAGCTCCGGGCCGTGCTGGTGGCCTCGGGGGCGTCGGACGGCAAGATGGAGGAGGGGTCGATGCGGGTCGACGCCAACGTCTCGGTCCGGCGCTCGCCCGACGACCCCTTCGGGACCCGGTGCGAGATCAAGAACCTCAACTCGGTGCGTTCGTTGGGGCGGGCCATCGACTACGAGGCGGATCGTCAGATCGCCCTGCTCGAGGCGGGCGAGGTGGTGGTCCAGCAGACCCGCCACTGGGACGAAGACGCCGGCCGGACCCAGACCCTCCGTTCCAAGGAGGACGCCTACGACTACCGCTACTTCCTCGAACCTGACCTGGTGCCCCTGGTCCCCGACGCCGAGTGGATCCGGGCCGTGGCCGAGGGCATGGGTCTCATGCCGGCGGCCAGACGGATGCGGCTGGTGGCGCTGATGGGCGAAGGGGACGGGGCGACCGATGCCCAGGTCGACCAGGTGGCCACGGTGGTCGACCTGGATCTCGACCCGCTGGTACTGGCGGCGGCGTCGGCCGGGGTGAGCCCGGCACTGGCCCTGGCCCGCACGGCCAACGAGGCGGCCAACGACCCCGAGGCGGCCCGTGGCCTCGATGCTCCGTCCTACGTGGCCCTGCTCACCTTGGAGGACGGCGGCAGTCTGACCGCCACCCAGGCCAAATCGGTGCTGGCCGAGATGCTGGTCGACGGGGGAGGGGACCCGGCGGCGATCGCCGCAGCCAAGGGGTACGAGGCGCTGTCGGAGGACTCGTTGGTGGCGGCGGTGGCCGAGGTGGTGGCCGCCCACCCCGACGAGTGGGCCCGCTTCTGCGACGGGGACGAGCGGATCGGCGGGATGCTCATCGGGAAGGTCATGGAGGCCACCCACGGCAAGGCCGACGGCAAGGCGGTCCGGGCCGAATTGGCCCGACTACGGGGCTGAGGGCCCACCCAGCACCGTGGGGCCGGGGACCGCCCCCCGCTACTTGCGGGAGAGAACAGCCTTCGGGGGCGGCTGGGCCGGCGTTGTCGGAGGGGCGCCGGCGGCCAGATAGGCGCCTTGGGGCGCGAAACCGACACGGGTGATGTAGACCGGCCGGGGCGGGTCGCCCTGGAGGGACATGGTCGGCGTGTACAGCATCCAGACTCCGGTGGCGTCCTGGTAGAACGACGGCTCACCGGGTCCCTGACCCTGGGCGTTGGAGCTCATCAGCGGTTGGCTGGAGAGGTCGGCGCACGGTCCCAACGGGCCCTTGCACCAGGCCACCCCGATGCCGTACTGGGGCTGGTTGAACCAGTTGGCCGCGTAGGCCAGCCAGTAGACGCCGTGGATCAGGACCAGGTCGGGGGCCTCGATGACCGTCCCCTGCCAGGGCTCGTCCGGGTTCATCAGGGCCGAAGGCGACCCGAGCAGGCTGAGGCCGTTCGGCCCGAGCCTCTGGGACCACAGGGTGGTGGGCGTCGTGTGTCCGTGGGCGTTCTGATCGGACTTGAACAGCATGTAGTTGGTGCCGTCGCGATCGGTGAAGATGCGTGGGTCGATGGTGCCCGACAGCCCCGACTGGCAGATGAACGGGTGGGGTTGGGCGGTGAAGGGTCCGGCCGGGGACCTCGAGACGGCCGCCCCGATGCACTGCTCGTCCAGCACCTTGAGGTACCCGGTGAAGTAGAGGACGTAGGTCGATCCGAACTGGTGCACGTCGGGGCCCCAGGTGTACGGCTCGGCCGCCCATGGAGGGAGGTGAGGCATGGCGTCGATCGGCGGGGTCCAGGTCTTGAAGTCGGTGGTGGAGGCAACCGGAACATTGAGGAACGGGATGACGGTGGTGCCGCTGGTGTAGAGGTAGTAGCGGCCGCCGGTCAGGAAGAGGAAGGGGTCTGACCGGTTCTCGCCCGAGTCGACCAGCTGTCCCGGCGCCGACGGATCCGAGGTGGGCGGGGGCTGGACGGCGTCAGCCGGGGGGGTGAAGGCCAACGAGGAGCGGTGCGCTCCGGCGTGGTGGGTGCCGGACCGGGTCCGGGTGGCCTGGGCCCCGTGCCAGGGCTGCATCACCAGGGCCACCACACCACGATGACAGCCACCACGCCGACGGCCGTCACGGCCTTCCGGCCCGACCTCCGCCGGCCCTTGGGGTCGGACTGCGATGGCGCAAGAGCCGCCTTTGGCCCCGGCTCTTCGGACTCCGGCGCCGCCACCGCCACCGGCGGCTCCGACCGGGCTGCAGTGGTGGTCCGAGCCTCCGACTCGGAGCAGGTTGCCTCTGAGTCGGGAGCCACCATCGAGTCCGCAGCCACCAGGTCGGGAGCCACCATCGAGTCCGCAGCCACCACCAGGTCGGGAGCCACCACCGAGTCCGCGGCCACCACCAGGTCGGGAGCCGCCACCGGCTCCGCAGTCACCGTTGGGTCGGCAGTCACCCCACCGGGCGCCGACGGCGGGGCCGGACGGACCCGCGGCGCGGTGGCCACCACCGGGTCGGCGGCCGCCTCCCGCCGAACCTCATGGAGCGGGACCGGTGCCGGGTGGGTCGGCTTCAGCGATGCGTCCGGGCTGGTCGCCGAGGCGCCCGTGGACCGGGTCGGACCGGGTCGGCGGTCGGGGTCTGCGGCTGCCGGCGTCGCCATCGGTCCGGGCGCGCCAACCGGCCCCAGCTCTCCGGGCGTCCTCCCCGGAGCGAGCAGCTCATAGGCGCTGCCAACCTCCCCCTTGCCCCCACCCCTGTGCATCGAGCGGAAACGCTAGCGCCTTTTCCGGCGATTGGGGAATAGCGGTGGACATCTCCGGGGAATCTGGGGACAGCCCGAGAAATACAGCGGAAAAGGTAGGGATTTCGCGAGGCGCTATTGACCCTGGTCACGGGGTCGTTCAGCATGACTCCTGTCGGGAAGCCGAAGCTCCGGAGGACACCCGGGGAGGTGCGGACGGGAGGGTCGCAAGGCCCAACCGGAAGGCCATCCCAGGAAGGTCGACGGGACCGTAGGTGACCGGCATGGTGGTCCGGGGACGGGTCGAAGCGCTTTCGGGCGCAACGGTCTGGTGCCTGCTGCAGGGTCGTCCGACACGGCTCGGCGCCGGTGAGGCCGGATCAACCGTGAGCGTGGCCCCGAGGAGCTCGGGCGGTTTCGGCCGTTCGGTTACTCGGGGCTGCGTCGCGCCCGGGGTCGGGTGCGCAGTCGGACGCGGCGGCCCGGCCGGCGTCACCGGGTCAGGAGTTCAGTGCCGGTGGGTGTCGGCCAGTGGCGCAGCGGGTGCCTCCATCCGGCACGGATCCTCGTCGTCGTTGCAGCGCTCGCACTCGAGCTCCAGCGTGGAGTGCGAGATGGCATACGGGCCGGCGATGGCGGTCTTGACCTTGTCCCCCACCGCCTGGGCCTCTTCGAGCGTCGGATGGCCGGTCAGGACCAGGTGGGCGGAGAGCAACCGGATTTCGCTGGAGAGGCTCCAGACGTGGAGGTCGTGGACCTCACCCACCCCGGGCACGCCGGTCATGGTCCCGTTCAACCGGGCCAGATCCAGGTCCTCCGGAGTCGACTCGAGGAGCACGGCGACGCTGCCCCGGAAGATCCGGAACGCCTGGTAGACGATGATCCCCGCCACCACCAGGGCCGAGACCGGGTCGAGCCACGTGGCCGAAGGCTCGACGATCATGGCCACGGCCGCCAGCACGACGGCCAGCGAGGCCAGGGCGTCGCCCGCCATGTGCAGGACGGCCGATCGCATGTTGAGGTCGCGGGTCCCGTCCCGGAGTACGAGGGCGGCCAGCCCGTTGACCGCCAGGGCCAACGAGGCCACCACCACGACCACACCGGCCCTCACCGGCTCGGGATGGGCCAGGCGGTGGATGCTGTCGATGACGATGAGAACGGTGACCACGCCGATCAGGGCGGCGTTGGCCAGGGCGGCCAGGATGGTGGCCCGGTGGTTGCCGAAGGAACGGGCCGAGCTCGGGGGGCGGAGCACCAACCGGACCGCCACCAGCGAGAGGACCAACGCTCCCACGTCGGCCAGATTGTGGCCGGCATCGGCCAGCAGGCCTGTGGAGTGGGCCACCAGACCGAACCCGATCTGGACGACCACCAGCAGACCGTTGAGGGCGAGGCTCACGCTGAGTCGTCGGGTTCGGTTCATGGATTCTCCCAGCTCCCAGCCTACCCATCCACCCGGACGGGGTCCGTTCCGCGCCCCGGCGGGGACAGGACGGGCCGGTAGCCTCCGACCATGAGCCCCAAGCCGTCCCGCTTCCGGCGCCCGGTGGTCCTGACCCTCCTGGGCCTGGTGTCGGTGGGGATCGTGGTGGCGGTGGTGGGGACGGCCCGCCTGTTCGTGTGGCCCCCCAGCGACCCGCCGAGCAAGGCCGATGCGGTGGT
Organism: uncultured Acidimicrobiaceae bacterium; assembly: GCA_963833585.1. Taxonomy (GTDB): domain Bacteria; phylum Actinomycetota; class Acidimicrobiia; order Acidimicrobiales; family RAAP-2; genus Bog-756. The sequence goes on from CAWHYF010000001.1 coordinate 385,173, forward strand.
GGCCCTGGGGGGCGACCCGGGTCAGCTGCGGGCCAAGTACGCCCTCCATCTGGCCCACCAGGGCTACGCCCCGGTGGCGGTGATCTCCCTCGGGGGCCAGAAGGCGGTGCCCTGTCCCCGCCCGGGGCCCGGAGTGCAGCTGGTCTGCTTCCGGGCCGAACCGCTGAACACCCGGGGGGAGGCCGAGTACGTGGCCCGGCTGGCCGCCAGGCGCCACTGGCACCGGATCATCGTGGTGTCGGAGCGCTCCCAGGCCACCCGGGCCCGCCTGCTGTTCAAGCGGTGCACGGGGATCCAGCTGGAGATGGTTCCGGTGAACGACCCCCGGACCCGACTGCCCTACGACGTCGTCTACGAGTGGGGGGCCCTGCTGAAGGCGCTGAGCCTCGATCGAAGCTGCTGACCCGGCCCGGCCGGATCGGAGGCAACCGGATCAGGCGCCGCCGACCGATCCCATGGAGGCCACCCCGGCCCGGTCGAGCCGGCGGAGCAGCTCGTACTCCGGCTCCAGCCGGGCGGCCAGGCGGGCCCGCTGATCGGGGGTCAGGGCAGAGCGGAGGGGGGTGACCCGTGCCCGCCGGGGTTCGAGCGGGAGGTCGAGCCGTTCGGCCAGGCGGGCCAGGCCCTCGGTGAAGTCCTCGGTGAAGAACACGCTCGAGCACCCGGCGATCCGGTCGACGGCCTCGGCCACGTCCAGCCGGTCGGAGAACATGGCCAGCTGGGTCAACAGCCCGTCGCGGGGTACCCGGTCGAGGAAGGCGTCGAAGCCACCCTGGACCAGGCGGCGGTCCCGTCTGCCCACCTGTCCGGGCAGGCCGGGGTCGTCCCCGGCCACCAGGTAGTCGTAGTACGAGTGGACCCTGGCCACCGGGTCCCGCAGGATGGTGACGGTGAACGTCCCGGTCGGCAAGGGCTGGTCGGCGAAGGGACGGTGCGACCGGCCGAAGAGATAGGCCCCCTCGGCCAGCACCCGCCGGTCGTTGGAGGCGTAGGCCCGCCCGCCGCTGACCGTGCGCTGCAGCCGCGAACTGGCCAAGCGGTGCCATACGGCCATCGGGTCCTCGCCTCCCAGGGCCAGGAAGCTCAGGAACAGGCTGGTCCCGGCGGTTTTGCGCACGTGGTAGCAGTAGACCCGGCGGTCGCCCCCGGGAAGGGCACACTCCTCGGCCAGCCGGCGATAGGTCGGGTCGGTCATCAGCTCCACCCGACCGCGCAGGGCACTCATCTGGCGCCGCAGTCGCCGACTGGTGCGGACCAGTGCTCCCTTTCGCTGGGGCAATGTGTCGCCGGCCGCCGATGGAGACCCCCCGTCCACGGCTCCGATCCTACCTTCTCCGGTAGGCTGTCCCGGCTGCCTGTTGGGCCGCCGGTCCCGGGTCGGTATCCGACCCGGCCGGTCCGGTGCCCCGTCAGGCCGCACGGGATCGAGCAGCCATGGGGTATCCGTTGTCAGCACGCCGGGAGACGAACAGCAGTTTCGCCACCGGGCGACCGGGGGATCGGTCCGGATGGTGATCGAGGACCGATCGGGAGGGGTCTCTCCGGTGGATCCGGAGGCGGCGCGACTGTCGCGTCCGGTCAAGCTGGTGGTCTGGGACCTCGACGAGACACTGTGGGAGGGCACCCTCAGCGAGGGCCCGGTGGTGGTGGACCCGTCCCGGGTCGATCTGGTGCGGTCCCTCAACCGGAGGGGGATCGTGAACTCGGTGTGCTCGAAGAACGACCCCGACCAGGCCCGGGTGGAGTTGGAGCGCATCGGACTCTGGGACGAACTGGTCTTCGTCCGGATCGACTGGTCCCCCAAGGGGGCCCGGGTGGCCCAGATCGTCGTCGACGCCCAGCTGCGGGCCGACGAGGTGCTGTTCGTCGACGACCTGCCCCTCAACCGCGAGGAGGTTCGTCACGCGGCGCCCGGGATCCAGGTGGCGGGCCCCGAGATCATCGACCGGATGCTGTCCTTGCCTGAGCTGGCCGGCAAGGACGATGGAGGGCTGACCCGGCTCCAGCAGTACCGGGTACTGGAGCGCAAGCTCGTCGACCGGGAGGCGGTCCCGGTCTCCAACGAGGAGTTCCTCCGGTCCTGCGACATCCGAATCGGGGTCTCCACCGATGCCCCGGCGGAGTCGGACCGCCTGTTCGAGCTGGTGCACCGCACCAACCAGCTCAACTTCACCAAACGCCGGCCCGATCGGGAGACCTTCGATGCCCTGGTGTCCGACCCCGGCCGCCGTTCGGGCTACATCCGGGTCCGGGACCGGTACGGGGACTACGGGATCTGTGGGTTCTACTCCCTGACCCCCGATGGTGGGGAGTTGAGCGACTTCCTGTTCTCCTGCCGGATTCTCAACATGGGCGTCGAACAGTGGCTCTACCAGCATCTCGGCCGTCCGGCCCTGGACGTCGTCGGTGACGTGGCGTCGTCGCTGGAGACGTCGGCGGACGGTCCGGTGGACTGGATCACGCGGGACGAATCCCTGTTCGGCTCACCCAACGGGACCGGCGACGGGGGCGAGAGCCCCCCCGCACCCTCCCCACCGCCCCGAGTGGTCGGGGACGGTGGGTGGCCCACCCAGCCGCACCGGGTCCTGATGGTGGGGGGGTGCGACCTGACCACCGCCGAGCAGTTCCTGGGCGGCGACATCACCACCGAGTTCTCCCACACCGGGCCCACCGGGGCCTTCATCTACGTGGGACACACCGAGACCCTCCGCCAGTCCGCCGCCGGCATCACCGATCAGCAACGGGCGCTGGTCGATCGGATCCCCTTCCTGGACCAAGGGGTCTTCTCCTCGCCGGCCGTGGTGGACCCGGACTACGACGTCTTGGTGTACAGCGTGCTCACCGACTACACCCAGGGGCTCTACCGCCACCGCCGACTGGGTCTGGTGGTCCCGTGGCACAAGTTCGACGTGGACGCCACCCGGCCGGACGCCTGGCCCGCCCTGGAGAACCGATTCGGCCGGGAGGGGATGGACCGGGCGTTCCTCGAGTGGTTCTCCGAAGAGTTCGAGTTCCTGGGTGGTGTGACCGTCGACCGCTTCCAGGAGAACATCCGCTGGTTGGCGGGGTCCATGCCAGCCCGAACCAAGCTCATCGTGTTGAACGGGGCCGAGGTGCCCTTCGAGCAGCCCAAAGAGCCCCAGCGCCACCTGCACCACATGGTCATGAACGCGGCCCTGGACGAGGCGGTGTCCGGGCTGCCCAATGCCTCGGTCTGTGACGTGCGGACCTTCGTGACCAGCCCCGACGACCTGCTGTCGGACATCCGCCACTACCGGCGCCACGTCTACCTGCGGATGGCCGAGGAGATCCGAGCGGCGGGAGTGGCCGGACTCACGGTGGAGCATCTGCCCTGGACCACCCGGGCCCGGCGCGCGGTGTGGGCGTTCGCCGGACGGCGCAAGGTGACGGTCCGTCGCCGGTGGAGGCGGTTCCGGGGTCTGCCTCCTCCCCGCTCCTCCTGAGTCCTGAGGCCCCCGCCGCGGTGGCTCGCGGCCGAGCCCTGGCTAGGAGGCGTGGGCCGACTCGGTCAACATCAGGCCCCGGCTGTTGGCCACCGCCACTGCGGCCAGCTGGGAGCGGACCCCGAGCTTTCGGAGGACCGAGCGGATGTGCGACCGGACCGTGGCCAGGGACACCACCAGCTCATCGGCGATCTCCTGGGCCGATCGGCCGGCGGTGAGAAAGTACAGCACCCGGCGCTCGCTGGAGGTGAGCAGGAGCAGGCTCTGGAGCGGCGGCGGCAGGTGGTTGCTGTGGCGGCCCATGGTCCGCTCGCTGCCGAGGGCTCCGGTCCGGCTCAGCTCGAGCAGCTCGGCGCCCAGCGCGTTGAGGTCGAAGAGGACGTAGGCACCCTGCTCCAGGCATCCGGCCAGGGCCCCGGCCCCGGCCCCGGCACTGACGGCGAGGACGTCGACCCCGAGGGAGCGGTAGGCCCCGACCAGGTGGGCGGGGACCGACCAGGTGCTCGAGGCCCACGAGGAGTGGGCCCCGGCCGGCTCGGCCGGCACCATCAGGACCACCAGATCGAGGGGCACCCCGTCGATCTCGGTCACCACGCTGGTGTCGCCGGTGAGCGAGATGACCCCGGTCCGGTAGCCCAGCCGCTCGGCCAGGGTGGTGGTGGCCGAGGCGGCCAGTCCAGGCGAGCCGGCCGTGGTGGGGTCGGGGTCCACCACCAGGACCGCACCGACGGCCTGGTCCTGGTTGGGGCGGTGGTCGTCGTGGCGGGTGCCGTACCCGGCCAGGCGCCGGGTCGAGTATCGGATGATGGTCCGGTGCCGGAGGCGGGGGTTGGGGCCCCGGTCGGAGGCCGGGCGGAGGGCCAGGGGGAGCACCGCTCCTGTACCCGGGCCGGGGCCGGTGAGCAGCCGTTCCACGGTCACCACCGTCGTGGAGGGGATGGCCCCGATCCGGGAGCGGCGGCCGGCGGTGCCGTTGACGCCAGCGGCGGGATGGTGCCGGGCGGTGGCGGGCGGGCGGCACTCGGTGGCCGGGACCTCCCGGACCAGTCCCTGGCCCACGGCTCGGGCCAGCCGTTCACCCAGCAGTTTCGGGGTCACCGCGTCCGCATCCGGCCCGAAGGCGATGGCGATCCGCGAAACCCCGTACGGGCAGACCCGGTCGTCCGCCCGCACCGTCTGCTCGATGTTCTGCAGGGCCCGGCCGACCAGGGCGCCCCACTCGGACGATGCGCCGACGACGACCTCCAGCGGACCGTTCCCGTTCACCGAGGGCCGGAGGTCGATGTGCGCGACGGTCCGGGCTTGGGTGCCACCCGGCAGCGGCGGGCCGGCTTCGGCGCTTCCTGGTGCGCTAGTGCTGCCTGTGTGGGTCGACATGTTCCCCCGGTCCACCGCCCGTTTTTCTCAACGGCACAAGGCCTAGCCCCGCGGTGACACCCCTGCTCCCCACAATCTACGGCCTCGGTGGGTCGGTGGGCAAGCAAGAGTTCATCATCTTTGATGATGGCCCGCCGCCGGCGGCGGGCCGCCGGCCGATTCGCGGTCGAGGTCGGTCGAGGGGCGGGGAGGGGGTGGCGTTCGGAGCACCGGGGCCAGCCGCCTCCGGATCTCCGACTGATGGAGCACGCCGTCCACCAGGAGGACCACACCGACCCCGAAGACCGCGCCGGCCAGGGCGTCGGTCGGCAAGTGCCATCGGAGACCGATCACGGCCACCGTCATGGCCGTGGTGGCGACAGCGCCGAGGACCACCACCACGGCCCGCAGTCGCGCCGGCGTGGCCAGGACCAGGGCCGTCGACACGGCGGCCACATTGGTGACATTGCCCGACGGGTAGCTGAGCACGCCTTCGAAATGGCGGCCGGCCAGGGGCTTTGCGGCCAGCTCGACCAACACGGCGGCCAGGGGCGGCCCGGCCAGGCAGGCCAGTGCCCGAAGTCGGTCACGGCGGAAGACCATCACCGTGGCCAGGAGAGTGCCGATCACCAGCACCAGGGGATCCCCGAGTTTGACGATCCGGACCAACGCCCCGGAGTCCGGGGTACGGCCGATGGCGGTGAAGCCCCATTGGTCGAGGAAGTTCCTGGCCGGGTGGAAGGCGATGACCACCGCCCCGAGGATCGAGAGGGAAACCAGGATGACCCCGGTCATCAGGACTCGGTGGTCCCGGGATTCGGTGCCCGTCGACCGGGCCCGGTCCGGGTGGCCGGCGGGACCCCGGCCGGGCGAGCTCAGTGCTCCCCCCGGAACCAGGCCACCGTGGCCTTGAGGCCCGATTCCAGGTCCACCGGCTCGACGTCGGGAAACAGCTGGTGGAGCCGGGTGGTGTCGGCCTGGGAGTCGCGCACGTCGCCGGGCCGGGCCTCGGTGTGCACCCGGGGGAGCGGCCGGCCGACGACACCCTCGAGCATGGCGATCAGGTCGAGGAGGGAGACCCGGGTGCCGAAGGCCAGGTTGACCGGCCCGGGTGAGGTCACCCGACGGACCACGGCGTCGGTCAAGACCGCGGTCACCGTCCCCACGTAGGTGAAGTCCCGGGTCTGGAGCCCGTCGCCGTGTACCGGGATGGGCTCGTCCCGCAGGGCGGCGGCCACGAAGGCGGGCACCACCGCGGCATAGGCATGGTCGGCCGCCTGGAGGGGACCGAAGACGTTGAAGAACCGGAAGGCCAGGACCGGGAGCCCGAAGGAGTGTCCGTAGGCGAGGGTGGCGGCCTCGGCCGCCAACTTTCCGGCGGCATAGGGACTGACCGGTTGGGTGGCCATGTCCTCCCGTTTGGGCAGGATCGGGTTGGCGCCGTAGACCGAGGAAGAGGAGGCCATCACCACCTGGGGTCCCCCGGCCCGACGCGCCGCCTCCAGGACGTGCATGGTGCCGGTGGCGTTGGTGTCGTGGCTGGCCATGGGATCGGTGAGGGAGCGGGGCACCGAGGGGCGGGCTGCCAGGTGGACGACGGCCGTTGCGCCCCCGAACGTCCGGTCCAGCAGGGCGGCGTCGAGGATGGTGCCCACCACCAGCTCGACGCCGGCCACCCCCGCCAGATTTGACCGGTCACCGGTGGACAGATCGTCGAGCGCCACCACCTCGGTGATCTCGGAGGTGCCGGCCAGGACCCGGCACAGGTTGGCACCGATGAAGCCGGCCCCTCCGGTCACGACCACCCTCACCGGCGGACGACTCCGCCACCGATGCCCCGGTCGACCGTCGGACTCCCGACGGCCGGCGCGATCCTCACGGGTGGCCGGCTCACTGGGTGCACCGGCGGAGACTACAACCGCTCGACGTTGGGGCCGCTCAGTCGATTCCGGGTGTCCAGCACGTAGTGGGCGTGCTCCCGGACCAGGTCGTAGTCGAAGGCGTCGTGGTCGGTCACCACCACCACGCCGTGGGCCGCCTCGAGCTCGTCGACGCTGAGCTCCACGAGCGGGTACGGGACGGCGTCCCCCGAGAGGTGGGGATCCACCACCCGCACCTGGGCGCCGAGCGAGGCCAAGGCCTGGGCGATCTGCGTGCCAGGAGCCTCGCGGGCGTCCCCGGTGTTCCGTTTGTAGGCCAGCCCGAGCAGGAGGATCCGCGAGCCGTTCACCGTCCGGGCCTGCCGGTTCAGGGCCAGCAGGAGCCGCCGGACCACATAGTCGGGCATGTGCTCGTTGACGTCGTTGGCCAGCTCGACGAACCGGAACGGCTGGCCCAGCGATCGCCGCACCTTCCATGACAGGTAGCTGGGGTCGATGGGGAGGCAGTGGCCCCCCACGCCCGGTCCGGGGGTGAACCGGAGGTAGCCGAAGGGCTTGGTGGTGGCGGCGTCGATGGCCTCCCACACGTCGATGTCCAGCTCGGCCGCGAACATGGCCAGCTCGTTGACCAGGGCGATGTTCACATGACGGAACGTGTTCTCGAGCAACTTGGTCAGCTCGGCCTCGCGGGTTCCCGACACCGCCACGGTCCGGTCGACGATCCGGTCGTAGAAGCCCTGGACGGCCTCCAGGGAGGGGCCGTCGATGCCGGCCACCACTTTCGGGGTGTTCTCGAGGTGCCAGACCGGATTCCCCGGATCGATGCGCTCCGGGCTGTAGCCGAGATGGAAGTCCCGCCCCGCCAGCAGTCCGGAGCCGTCCTCGAGGATCGGTGCGACGAGCTCCTCGGTGGTACCGGGGTAACTGGTCGACTCGAGCACCACGGTCGCCCCGGACCGGAGGTGACGGGAGAGCGAGCGGGCGGCGTCCTCGATGTAGGACAGGTTGGGGACCCCCTCGGCCAGGGGGGTGGGCACGTCGATGACGGCCACGTCGAACCCCGCCATCCGCTCGGGATCGTCGGTGGGCTCGTACCGGCCGGTGGCCAGGGCCGCGGCCAGACGCTCGTCGGCGATGTCCTCGACGTAGGAGGTACCGGCGGCCAGCTGCTTGACCCGGTTGCCGTCGAGGTCGAAGCCGACCACGTCGAACCCGGTCTCCACACTGCGCAAGGCCAGGGGCAGCCCCACGTAGCCCTGGCCGACCACCACGAGCCGGCCCGGCCCGGGCCCGCGGCTCACCCGATGGCACCCAGGTGGGGGATCATGCCGGGACCTGGTGGGTGCTGGTGGAGGAGCCGTTGCTCCCTTGGACCGGGCCACCGGAGACGTGGGGTCCGGAACCATTCAGGGGGTCGGACCCCGTACTCGACGGCGTCGACATCGGCGGTTGCCGGTTCGCGAAGGGCCCCCACCGAGAACAGCAGTTTCCTCACCTCGTCGGCTTGTCGTCGGCTGGTGGCATCCCGCAGCCGCTCGAGACCGTCGGCGAACTGTTGCTCGGGGGCGGTGATGGGGATGAGCTGGTTGATGTAGGGATGGTAGGTGGTGAGAATGGCCTCCTCCGGCGTGCGGAGCTCCTCGTCGAGCTTCTCCCCAGGCCGCATGCCGACGATCTCGATCGGGATGTCCGTGCCGACCTGGTAGCCGGACAGGCGGATCATCCGCTCGGCCAGGTCCAGGATCCGGACCGGTTCGCCCATCTCCAGCATGAAGACCTCGCCGCCCCCGTCGGACAGCACGGACGACTCCAGCACCAGCTGGACAGCCTCCTCCACGCTCATGAAGAAGCGGGTCATCCGTTCGTCGGTCACCGTGACCGGTCCGCCGGTGGCGATCTGGCGGGAGAATGTGGGGATGACGCTGCCCCGGCTGCCCAGCACGTTTCCGAACCGGACCGTGCAGTAGGACGCGCCCGCGGGGGCCCGGGACAGCACGATCTGTTCGGCGATCCGCTTGGAGGCCCCCATCACGCTGGACGGACGCACGGCTTTGTCCGTGGAGATCTGGACGAACCGTTGGACCCCGACCCCGTTGGCTGCGGCCACCACGTTGAGGGTGCCGAAGACGTTGGTGGTCGACGCCTCGACGGGATGGCGCTCGAGCACCGGGACGTGCTTGTGGGCGGCGGCATGGAAGACCACCTCGGGGCGGTACCGGTTGAAGGCGTCCACCACGGCCGAGCGGTTGGTGATGTCGACCAGCGCCTGCTCGCAGTGGACCGGTACCGTGGCCGCGGTGTCGTGCAGGTGGGTTTCGTCGTGGTCCAACAGGACCAGGAGGTCGGGGGCCAGCTCGGCCACCTGGCGGCAGATCTCCGACCCGATGGAGCCACCGGCCCCGGTGACCAGCACCCGGCGGCCCTCGAGGGAGCGGCGCACCATGGCCAGGTCGATGGGCACCGGCTCTCGCCCGAGGAGGTCCTCGATCCGGGGCTCACGGGCCTGGCGCAGGGAGGGAGGGGTGCGGCTCCCGTCCACCAGGTGGCTCACCCCCGGAAGGACCTTCATGGTCAGCCCGGCGGTCTCGCAGGCGTGCAGGACCCGTTCGACCATCTCGGGGGCGGGATTGGGGATGGCCAGGAGGACCTGTTGCAGGGTGTACCGCGAGGCGGCCTCGGGGATGTCGGCGATCGAGCCGACCACCGGCACCCCGACCATCGACAGGCCGTGGGCCCGGGCGTCGTCGTCGAACACCGCCACCGGGACCAGACCGGCTCCCGGGCTGCGCAGCATCTCCCGGATGGCGGCGGCACCCGCGTCCCGGCTGCCGATCACCGCCACCCGCAGGCCCACCCGGCGGGCGCCGCGCTGCCAGGCGAACAACCGGGAGTGGAATCGCAGAACGCCCATCCCGGTGGTGGCGAACATGCAACCCACGACGATGACCGTGACCGGAACGTGCTCGAATCCGTACCGCTTGCCCAAGGGATAGAGGGCGACCAGGACGCACACCACGATGGCCGCCGAGACGATCAGCTGGCGGGCCTCCTCCACGCCGGCGTGCCGCCACATCCGTCCGTAGAGTCCGAAGACGTGGTTGGCCACCAGGGTGACCGCCAGGGCCACCAGGAGGAAGGTGGCCAGGTGCTGCCAGTAGAGTCCCGGAGCCTTGTCCCGGAAGTAGATGACCTGGGCCACGCTGTAACCGGCGACGATGCAGATGGCGTCGAGCAGCGTGAACACCAGCCGAGAGCGGACCCGGCTGGCCCGGACGGCGACGCTGTTCTTCTGGGCGTCGGCAGACGGATGGGGCACTCCTCCCCGGCTTCCGCTGTCGGTCCCTGCTTCAGATCCGTTCACCTAATACAGCCCCCACTTGGCCAAAAGTCCCGACCGCTCTCCACCCAAGCGCATTGCCTTGAACTGCATGCTCCCAGCACCGATGGTTCCCGCCAGCCAGCGCCGGTGTCCGAATCTCCCCCTACTCCTGTCCGATCCCACCTGGGCGGCGAGCGCCACCCAGCCACTGGACGGCCCACCATCCTGCCGGTGGCTCGTCACGCTCCTCTTGCTCGTCCATTCTGTCATCCCCTCGAGCGAGCCGCTGCCGACGTCGCACCAGTCGACAAAAAACCGGCGTCCCCGGCCCCCCAGAAGCTGGTGTGAGGTTACCGATCGAGCCCCGAGGCGACCATCCCCAATATTGGGGATCGGGTGTCAACGGCCCCAGGTGGGGCAATATTGCTGTTGTCCAGTGGCGGGGCCGACGGTGTAAGATCACACGTCTACGTTGGGCAGGGAGTGGGAGTTCTCGATGGAGCCAATCGACTATACGGGTGCGCTCCGACGCAGCTGGCGCCTGCTGCTGGTCCTGGCAGTGGTGGGGGCGGTCGTGGCCGTCTTGATGCCGGTAAGCAAGCCGGTCAAGGGCCTTCGACCGCTGCCCTGGCAGGCGAGCGCCCTGGTCGGTTCGATCCCGGCGGCCAAGGGGAGTCCGCTCACCGGGGGCGTCACCAGCAACCAGATCCTCTTCTACGCCACCAGCAACGCCGTCCAGAAGGAAACCATCCAGTCGACGCACGGCAAGAACGTCCTCCCCTTCACGTACTTCCGTTACCTGCAGGCCAACCTGGTGGCCCCGGGGACGACCACGCTCAAGCAGACCACCGCCAGCACGGTCCCCCTGAAGCGGAACTCGGCGACCGAGGTACTGCTGACCGGCTTCGGAACCACCGAGAGCCAGGCGATCACCACGGCCGACACGTACGCCTACGCAGTCCAAGCCGCCGTGCAGAGCGCGGCCCAGGCGAGGGCCAACGCCGCCGCCGCCGCCGCGGCCGCGGCGGCGGCCTCGTCACCCAGGTCATCGTCCTCCGGCTCGACCTCGGACTCCGGCTCCTCGGGTTCGACCGGACCGGTGAACACCGGATTCGTGCTACAGCAGCCGGCCCTGTTCGCCACCCGCTCGGCGGCCAAGACCAGCCTGTCCTCCAGCCGGAAGGTGCGGCTCCTGGCCGGCCTGGTCATCGGTGCCCTGGCCGGAGCCGCGATCGTCCTCCTCCGGGAGCTGCTCGACAAGCGGCTCCGCTCCGCGTCCCGGGCCGAATCCAACTTCGGTTTCCCGGTGGTGGTGGAGATTCCCGCCCTGCCGGTGAAGGCCGGCCAGTCGCCCGGCGGACAGCCGATCCCGGTCGACGTGGTGCGCGAGCCGGAGTCGCCGGGCGCCGAGGCCTACCGGATGCTCCGGATGTCCGTGCTGTTCGAGGCGCTTGCGCCACAGTCGGCCCCGGCCGACCCGTTCGGCTACGAGTACGGCCAAGGGGTGCTGCTCGACGCGCCCAAACCGGGGCCGTCCGCCCCGGTGGCCGTCCTCGGGGAACGCAGGGTGGTGATGGTGGTGTCGGCCGGCACCGAACCGTCCCGTCCCCACGTGGCGGCCAACCTCGCCGCCATCTACGGGGAGGCAGGACAGCGGGTCATCGTCGTCTCCACCGGGGACATCGAGACCGGCACCAGCGTCCGCCTGGCGGACGGGCGGCGCTCGGTGATCTGCCGGGAGGATGTCGAAGCGCAATTGCAGCCGTCCCGTCTGGAGTTCGTCTCCCGCCTGCCCCTCGGGCCCTTCATCGCCAACAGCGGGGAGCTGGTGACCCGGGGGAGGGCCGTGCTCGACGCCACCCGGACGCTGTGCGACGTGGTCATCGTGGAGGTGCCGCCCCTACTGGCCGTGCACCACGCCGAGGCCCTGGCGCGCGCCGTCGACGTGGTCCTGGTGGTGGGCGAATGCGGTGTCACCACCTTCGGTGACGCCCGCCGGGCCGGTGAGCTGCTCCGTCGGATCGACGCGCCGGTGCTGGGAGTGGTTCTGACCAACGTCCGCATCCACCAGAAGGACATCCGGCTGACCATGCCCCGCCGGGTCGTGCCGGTGCCCGGCGATTCCGAGTCGGAGTCGCCGGAGCGCGAGGTGGTGCTGGCCCTCGGTCCGGGTGCCGGCTCGTCTACCGGTAGCGCCCCCACGTCCGAGTTCTGACCGGGCCTGGCGGGACCCACGCCATGGTGCTCGCGGCCCAAGTCCCCTCGCAGCCGATCGTCGCCCTGGTGGTGGCGGTGGTCCTGTTCGGACTGGGACGGATGGTCATCCGCCGGGTGGCCTTCGCCGAGGCGAACCCCTGGTTGGTCAAGATCCTGACCGCGAGCCTCATCCTCCACCTGGTGGCCGCGCCGGGTCAGATCTTCGTGGTCAACCACTACTACCACGGGATCGCCGACTGGATCCGCTACACCCACCAGGGGGCGGCCCTGGCGCCCAATTTCCGGCACTTCAACTTCACGACGGCCGGAGCCAACGTTCGCCAGATCGTCAACGACGGCTCGGTGAGCATTGCCACCGGCATCGTGATGGCCATCGTCGGAGTGAACCAGCTGGCCACGTTCCTGGTCTTCAGCTGGCTCTCGTTCATCGGCGCCATCTTCTTCTTCCGGGCCTTCTCCCTGACCTTCGCGGGTGGTGACCACCGCCACTACGCCAGGATGCTCTTCTTCCTTCCGTCGCTGATCTTCTGGACCGCCGACGTCTCGAAGGAGTCGATCATGATGTTCGCCCTGGGGTTGACCGCCTACGGGGCGGCCAAGTTCCTGGCCCGGAAGCCCGGTGGGCTGGTCCTGGTGGTGCCCGGCGTGTTCATCGGGGCTTACGTCCGGCCCAACGAGCTGCTGTTGATCCTGGCCGGGTTCGCCGTGGCCATGATGGTCCCCACCGCCGCCGCCAGGCGGCAGCTCGGTGGGGTGCGACGCCTGGTCTCCCTGGCCTTCCTGGCGGGGCTATTGGCCATCGCGGTGGGCGTGACCTTCCACTACCTGCACGGCGGCGCCGGGGGCTCCCTCTCGCTCCAGCAGACCAACGCCAACAACCAGGGATCCGGACTCGGGTTCGGGAGCAGCGGAGTGCCCTACTCCACCAATCTGGCCACCTACCCGCGGGACATCTACGAGATGCTGTTCAATCCATTGCCCTACAATTTCCACGGCTTCGGCGAGCTCGTGGCGGCCGGCGAGAACTCCGTCATCCTGGTCCTCATCGTGATGTCGTACCGGAATCTCCGCATGGTGCCGCGGGCGTCCTTCGCCCGGCCCTACGTGATGCTGTGCCTCGTCTACACGGGAACCTTCATCTACACGTTCGCCGCACTCGGCAACCTGGGCCTGATCGAGCGGGAGCGGACCATGATGTTCCCCTTCCTCCTGGTCCTCATGGCCGTGCCGAGGGCTCCCAAGCACCGGCCCCCCCGCTACGAGTGGGAGCTGCGCCGCCGGGCCAGGCTCCAGCTCCGCGCCGCCACCGAGCACGCGCGGGCCCGGCGGCGGATCCTGGCCGGCCCGACCGGCCCGACCGGCCCGACCGGCCCGCCGGCCGACCCGGCGTCGGGCGGATGACCGGTCGCGACACCGCCGGCCCGTCCTTCCCGGGGCCCCGGGGGGCGCGATGCCGGCCGGAGGCACCCGGACCCTGAGGTCTGTGGACCGGCCTGGAAGTGTGATCGGGGGCTACGCCCGGACCCGGCCGGACCGACGCCCCCGCCCGGCCCGGCCCAGGAGCGGCGTGAGGAGGTCCAGCCACGCCCGAGCCACCGCATCCAGACTGAACCGCTCCACCCCCCGCTGCCGGGCCGCCCGACCCAGCCGGCGCCGCAGCGCCCGGTCCCCGACCAGACCGCCGGTGGCGGTGACCAGTGCCTCGAGATCGTCGCCCGGTACCACCAGCCCGGTCACGCCGTCCTCCACGATCGAGCGCACCCCGGGGACGGCGGTGGCCACCACCGGCAGTCCGGACAGGCCGGCCTCGATCAGCACGCCCGGCAGGCCCTCACCCTCGGGCCGGCTGGGGAACACCAGAAGGTCCGCCTGCCGCATCTGCTCGGCCACGTCCGACCGCGCGCCCGCCAACTCGACCCGGGCCTTCTCCGCCGGCAGGGCCAGGGCGTCCCGCAGCGGGCCGTCCCCGATCACCGTGGCCCGGAGATCCAGGCCACGGGCCCGAAGCGCCGCCACCGCTTCGATGAAGCGATCGGGCCGTTTTCCCGATGTCAGGGCCCCCACGAAGAGTAGGTGGGGCGGAGCGTCGTCGAGAGGGCTGCGGTCGCTGGCGGCAGGGTGGAACACCGCGGGATCCCGGCCGTTGGGGGTCACCACCACCCTCCCGGGTGGAACCCCGAGACGCTCGATGCACTCGTCGCGCACCTCCTCCCCCTCGGCGGCAATCACGTCGGCCCTTCCGAGCAGGGTGCGCCACAGCCGGAGCTGGGATGCCCGATCCGAACCGGAGTAGGTCCCGATGGCGTAGTAGGCCAGTGGACGCCGCCGACCGGCCATGGCCGGGACCAGGTACTTGAGGGGTTCGCTGCCGTGGGCCACCACCACCTCGGGATCCATCTCGCCGAGCGCGCCGCGTAGCCGGAGGACCAGTCGTCCGTCGAACCCGACGGCCGGGGTATCGCCCCCGGGCTGCTCGAGCGAACGGTCCACCACCACGTCGTCGGGACCGGCGAACAGGCTGAGCACCCGATGGTGCCGCACTCCCGGGAGATCGAGCTGGTCGGCCAGGGCCCGAGCCTCACGTTGTGCGCCGCGGGCCCGTGCGGTCGGGATCACGTGCAGCACCAGGGGCACGTCGATGGCTGGGAATCCCTGATCCATGCGGTCGGTCATGCGGTCGGTCATGCGGTCGGTCATGCGGTCGGTCATGCGGGTTTGGCCGCCGTGCCGCACCCGGCCTGCGACCGGCGTCATGGTACCAGCCGGGTCCGGACCGACCTCCGCTACCATCGGCGTGTTCCGCAGACCACCCAGGGGTGTGGTGGCGCAGGAGGGGACCGGGCCTGACCCGGACCAGGCGGGCCGGAGGGCGGAGTAGGGGACGATGGGTGCCGGGGTGTCGATGAGGACTTTGGTGATCGCCGGCGACTACCCGTGGCCGGAGGACCGCGGTCCGCGGCTACGGCTGTCCATGGTCCTGCGCGGCCTGCGGCGGTGCGGACCGGTCGAACTGTTCTCGGCGGTCTCCAACCTCCGGACCGACATCGATGCCCCCGATCCTTCGCTCGGACTGGACCGGGTGTCATGGGTCGGCTTCGACAACCGGCCTCCGACCGGGGTCCGACTGGCCCCCAGCCTGGCCCGGGCGGGGTTGCCGCTGGGCCTGCCCTGGCAGGACGGTCCGACCGTCCGACGGGCCCTGGCCCGGTTCGCTTCGGGCCGCTACGACCTGGTCTGGTGCTTCGGGGCCCGGCCCTGGGTGCTGTCCGGCGAACCGAGCCTGGCCCCGACGGTCCTCGATCTCGACGACCTCGAGGACCAGAAGATCCTGGGGCGCCTGGCCGTGCCACGTCCGACGCCGGAGTCACGGGTCGATCGGGCTCGACGGTCCGGGGGCGAGCTCGTGTCCCGCGAGGAGGTCCGGCGGTGGCAACGTCTGCACCGCCGCGCCGGGCGGCGGGCCTCGGCGGTGGTGGTCTGCAGCGAGATCGACGCCGAGCGGGCCCGTGGCAGCGGCGTGGAACGGGTGGCCGTCATCCCCAACGGCTACCGCTGGGTGGACCATCCCGTGGGCCGGGAGACGGTGGGCCGTCCTCCCACCGTCTTGTTCCAAGGGCTCCTCCGCTACCCGCCCAACATCGAAGCCGCCCGGTGGCTGGCCCGCGAGGTGGCGCCGCGGCTGCGGGACCGGGTCCCGGATGTGGAGGTGCGGCTGGTGGGGGAGCACGGCCCGGAACTGGAGGACCTCCACGATCCGCCCCGCGTCTCGGTGGTGGGTCGGGTCCCGGACATGGCCGACGAGCTCGCCGGGGTCGACCTGGTGGTCGTGCCGGTGCGCTACGGCAGCGGGACCCGGGTCAAGATCCTGGAGGCCTTCGCCCAACGGATCCCGGTCGTGTCCACCTCGGTCGGGGCGGAGGGCATCGGCGCGTGGACGGGGTCCACCTGCTCGTCGGCGACGACGCCCCGGCGCTGGCCGAGGCGTGCGTCCGTCTGCTGACCGAGCCCGTCCTGCGCCGCTCGGTGGCCGACGCCGCCCACCACCTGTTCGAGGAGCGATTCTGCTCCGAGGTGGTCGAGGAGGAGGTGGCCCGGCTGGCCCGTGAGGTGGCCGCCTCGGGGTGAGCATCGCTCGCATCGTGCCCGGTCGGCGCGCGGCCTTCCGACCTACCCGGGAGCGGACCAGGAGTTCCCGGTAGATCTGCTCGATCTCGCCGGCTGGCCCGGGCCACGTCGAAGGTGACGCTCTCGGCGGCGGCGGCCTCCCCCAGCCGGTGGCGCAGTCCCGGATCCCCGCTCAGCCGCTCCAGGGCGTCGACCAGCGCCTCGGGGTCGCCGGGAGGGACCAGCAGACCGTTGACCCCGTCGGTGATCACCTGGGGAACACCACCCACCGTGGTGGCCACGATGACGGCGCCCACGCTGGTGGCTTCCATGAGGACGACCGGCAGGCCCTCCTGGTGGGAGGGGAGGACCACGATGTCGGCCGCGGTCAGCAGGGCCAGGGCGTCACGGCGGTGGCCGAGGAACCGGAACCGCTCGCCGAGACCGAGGGCCCGGTGCCGGTCGGCCAGCGCCGGGGCCTGGTCTCCCTGCCCGGCCGCCACGAACCACAACGGGAGGTGGCGGAGGCCCGACCGGTGGGCCGTCTCCAACAGCACGTCATACCCCTTCTCCGACCGCAGGTTGGCCACGGTCACGGCCAGCAGTTCCCCGTTGGGTATCCCCAGTTCGGCCCGCACCGCGCTCCGCACCTCGTGGCGGCGGGCCACCATGGCGCGGGAAGGGCCGAGATCCACGCCGTGGACCAGTACCCGGGCTCGGGGGCGAAGGGCGGGGGGAGCGCCTGCTCGGCGGCGCCGGACACCGCCAGCAGGGCGCCGTCCCGAGTGACCGTGGCCCGGTTGAGCAGCTTGACCAGCGGGGAGACCTTGTTCCACAGGCTGTGCTCGGTGTACACCGTCACCGGTCGCCGTTGGCGGGGGAGGGTCAGCACCACCAGGCGGCCCAGGGCGGCGGTATAGGGAAGATGGAAGTGCACGATGGCATAGCGGCCCTCGACGAGGAGCCGGCGGAACGAGGCCAGCCATCGGAGGTCCAGGCTCCGCCCGGCACCGAGGTCGTGGACCGGGGTCCCGGCGGCCCGGAGCTCGCCGGCCAGGTCGTCGGAGCCGGACAGGACGAAGGCCACCTCGTAGCGGAAGGCCCGGTGGTCGCCGGTCGCGACGCTGTCGACCAGCAGCCGCTCGGCCCCCCCGTGGCCTAGCCCCTTGATGGCCAGGAGGACCCGGACCGGTTCCGGCACCGCGGCAGACGGGTCCCCGGGCTCCGGCACACGACGATGATAGCGGTGGCGGGGGAGGTGCCCCCTGGCCTGATCAGGCAGGATCGCGATAGCCTGTAGGGCCTGGCTAACATGTGGTGGGGTCGGTCCTCGGGACCAGGGGGGTAGTGTCGGTCGATGACTGTCGTGGATTCGACGTGGGGCGACGTCCTGATCGAGCCCGACGTCTCTGCCGTGCCGGCAGAGCCGTCCGACGACATCATTTACAACCACCAGGTCCAGTACCTCGACTCGATCCGGAACCTGTGGGCGCACCGGGACATCATCTACACCCTGGCCGAACGGGACTTCCGGGCCCAGTACAAGCAGGCCTCGCTGGGCATTCTGTGGGCCGTGCTGAGCCCGGTGGCCACCCTGGTGATCTTCGTGGTCATCTTCTCCCGGGTGAAGTCCTTCGGGAGCCAGGGTCTGCCCTACGCGCTCTACGCCTTCGTGGGCATCCTGTGCTGGAGCTTCTTCGCCTCGGCGTTGGGGAACGGGGGCCAGTCCCTGCTGTGCGAACAAGGCGTTGCTGGCCAAGACCCAGTTCCCCCGGGAGTGCTTCCCCCTGGAGACCCTGTGCGTCAACGCCCTCAACACCATGCTGTCCTGGATCCCACTGGCGCTGTTGTTCGTGATCTTCGGGCGGGCACCGCGGCTGGCCACCCTCTGGGTCCCGCTGTTCATGGTCATCGAGGTCGTGTTCGCCGTCGGGGTGGCCATGGCCATCTCCAGCATCATCATCCAGATGCGTGACCTGATGCAGGTGCTGCCCATCATCACCTCACTGGGATTGTTCGCCACCCCGGTCATCTGGCCTTTCACCAGCATCCCCTCCTCGTACCACCTGACCGGCGGACGCCTGGTCCACACCACGACGGTGGTGGCCGGGCACGTCCACCACCACGCCCACTGGGTCGGAGGGATCACCATCAACCTGCAGATGGTCTACGGCTTCTTCAATCCGCTCGGCCCGATCATCGCCAACGCCCGCAACACCATGCTCCTGGGCCACGCCCCCGAGTGGAATCTGATCGGCATCGCCACGCTCGGGGCGATCACCTATCTGCTCGTGGGGTACCGGATCTTCAAGAAGCTGGAGGTGAACTTTGCCGACATTGCCTGACGGTGCCATCGAGATCGAGGAGGTGTGGAAGAAGTTCCGGGCCGACAAGACGGTGCCCAAGTTCTACGACCAGTTGAAGCGGTTCGGGAAGTCGATCGGCACCGGGGCCCGCCACGAGTACCGCTGGGTGCTGAAGGACGTCTCCCTGGAGGTGCCGCCGGGCGGGACCCTGGGCTTGATCGGGATCAACGGATCGGGCAAGACCACCCTCCTCAAGATCATCAGCCAGATGACCTACCAGTCGGCCGGGCGGTGCGATGTCGAGGGCCGGCTCGGGGCCCTGCTGAACGTGACGAGCGGCATCCACCCGGAACTGACCGGCAAGGAGAACATCTATCTCTACGGCGCGGTGATGGGGATGGGCCGCCAGACCATCCGGGACCGGTTCGACGAGATCGTCGAATTCGCCGGTCTCGCCGACGCCATCAACCGGCAGGTCAAGTTCTACTCCTTGGGTATGCAGATGCGACTGGGCTTCACGGTTGCCGCATTCCTCGAGCCGGACATTCTCCTGGTGGACGAGGTGCTGTCGGTGGGCGACGCCAACTTCCAGCAGAAGTGCCTCAAGCGGATCGGGGAGATCGTGCGGCAGGGCACCACCCTGCTCTACGTCTCGCACGACCTGGCCTCGGTCGAGGCGTCGTGCTCCAAGGCGGTGTGGCTGGCCGACGCCGTCGTGCAGGCGGCCGGACCGACCCGGGACGTCGTGGCCAAGTACCGGGCCGCAGTGGAACAGAATGCCGCCCTGGTCACCTCGACCGAGGGAGTCGTCCAGGTGCTCAAGTGCGAGATCGAAGCGGCCGACGGCGGCCAGATTCGCTCCGAGGTCGATCTCGACGTCCGTCTGACCCTGACCTCGCCCGAGCCGCTCGATGCCAACTTCTTCATCGGGGTGTCCCAGGGCACCGCCTTCCCCATGTTCATCGTGCGCTACAGCGGGTCCTTCCCGGCCGGGGACTTCGAGGTGACCTGCCGCCTCCATCACGTGCCGTTGGCCAAGGGCCACTACTCGCTGTGGCCGGCCATGTCCGGACACGCCGGAGGCAAGGGAAAGCCGCTACTGCCGTGGCGCCCGGTGATGTCCTTCGACCTGATGGGACCGGAGTCGTGGAACCCACCCGAAGGCGTCATGGTCATGTCCCCGGTCTTCGTGGGTGCCGACTGGGAGGTCAACTGAGGTCGTCCCGGTGTCCGCCGCCGGTAGCGCCCGCCGGCGCGGGGCGTCCGAGCGGCTCAGGGGAAGAAGACCCGCTCCCGAAGCGAGCCGGCAAGTCTCCCGGTGCGCATCCCCGCCGCCCGGGCCCACTCGATCCGCTGGCCCCCCGCCCGGGCCAGGCGGGGGGAGAGCACCACCAGCCACAGCCACGACTTGGCCGCTCCACCGAGATTCCGCTTGGCCCCGGTCCGCCGGTGCCGTCGGTACAGGGCCGGGCCGCTCCGTCCGTACGCCGCCGCCTGCCGGAACACCTCCTGGAACCCCGGGCGCTCCCGTTTGGCCACCACGGCACCGAATTCGATGACGAACCGGTAGCCCTCCAGCTGCAGCCGCCAGCACAGGTCGATGTCCTCGCCGATGAGGAGCTCCTCGGCGAACCCGCCCACTGACTCGAAGGCCTCCCGACGCACGGCCAGGTTGGCACCGAGGCCCGCGGGCAGGAAGCCGAGCTGGCGCATGGACGCCGGTTTGGGCGGTGAGGCGTCGAGTCCGTTGAGTGACCAGAAGTCGAAGACCCCGGCCACGACGTCCACCTCGGTCAGGGCCCGGGCGCAGCTGGCCAGCCAGCCGGGCTGCACGACGTCGTCCGCGTCACAGAAGAGCAGCAGGTCGCCGCGAGCCGCCCTGACCCCGGCGTTGCGGGCCGCCGGAGCACCGTGGATCGTGGCGGCGTCGAGGCACCGGATCCACGGGTAACGCTCGGCCCAGCGGGCGGCCAGACCAGCGCTGTCGTCCGTCGAGCCGTTGTCGCAGATGATCAACTCCCACGGGTCCGGGTACTCCTGCTCCACCAGGGCCCGGATCTGGTCCTCCAGCCAGGGTTGGCCGTTGCGGACCGGAACGATGACGCTGATCATGTCCGAGGTCCGACCGCCGGGATCCGCCGACCGGGAGAGGTGAGCCGGGCCGTGCGCCGAGGAACCGTTCCGTGTCCGATCCCCACCCGGCGCCCTCCTGCTCCGTACCCCCCACGCCCACCACACGGCGAGTACTCCACTGTGTCAACTGCAGGCCAGCTACCACAGGCGACGCCGAAGGCATCGGCATGGCCGCCGCCATTCCTGCGGGTAGCCTAGCGTCGTGAGGGTGCGGTGACCACGGGGGAGCGGGAAAGCACGTCTGATGCCGCCTCCGTCCTGGCCCCGCCAGGCGTCACGGCGGTGGTCCTCACCTACCGCCGTCCCCATCTGGCGGGTGACGTGGTGCGGTCCCTGTTGGAAGCCGAGGGCTTCCCTCCCGGACGGGTCGTGGTGGTGGTGAACGGCGAGGGTGGCCTGGACGACCCCGCCCTCGAGGCTCGGGTCCGGATGGTCCGGCTCGGCCGGAACACCGGTCCTGCCGGTGGCTTCCGGGCCGGGCTGGTGGCGGCCTTCGAGGACCCCGACACCCGGTGGGCCTACCTCTGCGAGGACGACGTCGGTCTGTTCTCGCTCCCCTCCCCCCGGGTGGGCGAGCTGCTCGATCGGGTCGCCCGCCGGGACGGTGGGCCGTTGCCGGTCGGTGCGGTGGTGGCCTACGGGCGGGTGTTCGTGGGCCGTGGCGCCCACACCCTGAACGTGGTCCCCCCGGTCGACGTCCCCGACGGGCTGGCCTCGGTGGACGTGGCCTGTTGGGGGGCCACCTTGGTGGCCAGAGCGGTGGTCGAAGCCGGGATCCTCCCGGACCCCGAGTGGTTCTTCGGCCTCGAGGACTTCGACTTCTTCTGCCGGGTGGGCCGGGCCGGGTTCGAGGTGCTCCTCGATGCGGTCGCCGCCGGCCAGGTGGCCGAGCAGCAGACCAACCAGGGACGGGACGACGCCCTCCGCCGGCGGAGGCCTACCGACGAAGCCGAAGCGTGGCGTTCCTACTACCATGCCCGGAACTCGTTCGCCCTGGCTCGCCGCCACGGGAAACCGAGCTGGTACGCGTGGAACCTGGCCTACGCGGCGCGGCAGTTCCAGAAGGCCCGCGGACGGGACCAACGGGTCGCCATCGTCCACGGCATCTGGGACGGTGCCCAGCGACGCATGGGAGAGCACCCCCGCTACACCCGTCAGCTGGGGGAGTTCGAACCCCTCCCGGAACGAGCCGATCCTTCGGGCGACCCCGCGCCCGGTTGATGGGGGACTGAGCCGATGTGTGGGATCGCAGGTCTGTTCGACCCGTCATCGACGAGGTCGGCCCCCACGCTGGTCCACCTGACCGAGACCATGACGGCCACGCTCGAACACCGCGGACCCGATGCCGTGGGGTTCTGGGCCGACCCGGCGTCGGGGATCTCCCTGGGCCATCGACGTCTCTCCGTGGTGGGACTGGGTCCCGAGGGTGACCAACCCATGGCCTCGCCCGGTGGGCGGTGGGTGGTCACGTACAACGGGGAGATCTACAACCACGCGGCCATCCGGCAGAGGTTGATGGCCGAGGGCTGTGCCTTTCGGGGTGGCTCCGACACCGAGGTGTTGGTGACGGCGGTGGAGCAGTGGGGTCTGCTCGAGGCCCTGGACGCCTGCGAAGGCATGTTCGCGCTGGCCCTCTGGGACCGTCAGCTCCATCAGCTGCATCTCATCCGGGACCGGTTCGGTGAGAAGCCGCTCTTCTACGGATGGGTGGGGGGCTCGTTGGCCTTTGCCTCCGAGTTGAAGGCCCTGCGGACGCTCCCGCACTTCGCCGCCGACCTCGATCGGGACGCCGTGGCGCTGTTCCTCCGACACAATTGCATCCCGGCCCCGCACACCATCTACCGCGGCGTGAGCAAGCTGCTGCCCGGCCAACTGGTCACCTTCGGGGACGGCGCCGGCCCGGGCGCGGCTCCAACCCGTCGGACGTACTGGTCCGCCCGGGAGGCCATCGAACAGGCGCGTCGTTCACCGCTGACGGGCTCCCCGGACGAGCTGGCCGACCGGCTGGAGTCGGTGCTGTCGGGCGCGGTCGCCGCCCGGATGGTGGCCGATGTGCCCGTCGGCGCATTCCTGTCCGGGGGGGTCGACTCCTCGCTGGTGGTGGCGCTGATGCAGCAGCAGAGCGTCACCAAGGTGAGGACCTTCACCGTGGGCTTCGCCGACCGGGCGTTCGACGAGTCCACCGAGGCCGCCCAGGTGGCCGCTCACCTCGGCACCGATCACACCCCGCTCATGGTTTCCGACTCGGAAGCCCTCGAGGTCATCCCCCGACTGCCGGAGATCTGGGACGAGCCGTTCGGTGACGTCTCCGAGATCCCGATGCACCTGGTCAGCCGGTTGGCCCGCCGCGACGTCACGGTGAGTCTCTCCGGTGACGGAGGCGACGAGTTGTTCGCCGGCTACAACCGCCACGCCTGGCTCGAGCGCTTGTGGCGGCGGGTGTCGGTCCTGCCGGCGCCGGTGCGGCGGGCGGCCGGTACCGGTCTCGGCCGGATCCCGCCCGGATGGGTGGACGGGGTGGCGCGGACGACGACCCGCCTGCCGGCTCGCATGCAGGTCCGCAACCCCTCGTCCAAGGTGACCAAGGTGGGGAAGGTGTTGGCCGCCTCCGACCCGGCGGGCGCCTACCTCTCGCTCGTCTCGTACTGGGACGACGCCGAGGCGCTGGTGATCGGGGCGGGTCCCACGGTGTCGGTGGCGTCCCGGCCGGAGGAGTGGCCGGCGCTGGACGGCATCACCGAGCAGATGATGTGGTTGGACCTGGTCGGGTACCTGCCCGACGACATCCTCACCAAATTGGACCGGGCGGCCATGGCCACCTCGCTGGAGACACGTGTTCCGTTCCTCGACCGGGGCGTCTTCGAGACGGCCTGGCGGCTGCCGCTCTCCATGAAGCTGCACGACGGGATCACCAAGTGGCTGCTGCGGCGGGTTCTGCTGCGTCACGTGCCCGCCGAGCTGGTCGAGCGGCCCAAGATGGGATTCGGCTTCCCCATCGGCGCCATGCTGCGCGGTCCACTCCGGCCGTGGGCCGAAGACCTGCTCGGGGAGTCCAGGCTGGTCGAGCAGGGGGTGTTCGATCCCGGCCCGATCCGGCAGGCCTGGCGCCAGCACCTCGAAGGGAGCCGTGACCTGGCCCACGAGCTGTGGGCGGTGCTGGCCTTCCAGGCCTGGATGGAGCGGTGGGAGCCGTCGTCGGGCGGCGGGTAGGCCGGAATGAGGGTTGTAGGGTGATGCTCCGACCGAGGGTGGCCCGGTGGGCCGGCCCGGGTGCGCCGGTCCTCGAGGAGGGGTGTGGGGTGGCAATGGCAGCGAGGGCAGAACCAGACCACCCGCGCCGCGGCTGTCGGGTGGTCACCACGTCGTTGACCGCCCGTCTGCTCCTGGCCAACCAGCTCCGATCCCTCGACGCGGTGGCGTGGACCGTGGTCAGTGGCGACGCCTACCCGGACCCGCCCGAGGGAGTGCGCGTCGAGGTGGTCCCCATCCGGCGCGAGTTCGCCTTCTCCGATCTGGCTTCGTTCGTCCGTCTGTGGCGGACCCTGCGCCGCGAGCGCTTCGACTTCGTACAGACCCACACCCCGAAGGCCTCGTTCCTCGGCTTGCCCGCCGCCCGTCTGGCGGGCAGCCCGGCCATCTACACCATCCACGGTTCGCTCTACTTCTCCGGGAACGGTCGGCGGGCCAATGCGTTGGGCTGGTGCTTCGAGCGGTGGTGTTGCACCTGGGCCGATCGGGTCCTGGTCCAGAGCACCGAGGACGAGCAGGTGCTCCCCAAGGTCCGCATCTGCCCCGCCGACAAGTTGACCTACCTCGGGAACGGAATCGTGATGGAGCGGTTCACGGCCGCCGTGGCGCCGGTGCTCTCGTCGGACCGCCCCGTGGTGGTGATGGTGAGCCGGCTGGTCCGGGAGAAGGGGTGCGCCGACTTCCTGGCTCTGGCGTCGGCCCTCTCGGGGAAGGCCGACTTCGTCCATGTGGGTCCCTTCGAGCACGACCAGAGCGACGCCCTGACCGAAGCCGAGGTGGACGAGGCGTCGGCCTCCGGGGCCGTGCGGTTCGTGGGGGCGGTGGATGACGTCCGCCCCTACCTGGCCTCGGCCGACCTGGTGGTCCTGCCGTCGTACCGGGAGGGGATCCCGAGGGTGGCCATGGAGGCCGCGGCGATGGGGCGACCGGTGGCGGGCTACGACATCCGCGGTATGCGGGAGGTGATCGATCCGGACCTGGGGTTGTTGGCCCCGCGGGGTGACCTGGCCGGACTGACCACACTCGTCGAGGCCCTGCTCGGCGACCGGGCCCGGCGTACGGAGCTGGGCGAGGCCTGTCGGGTCCGGGTGGCCTCCCGGTTCTCCGAGGACCTGGTCCTCGAGCGTCTGGTGGCGGTGTACGACGCCGTCTTGGAGTCGGCATGAGTTCGCGGGTGTGCCTCACCGTCGATGTGGAGGACTGGTACGACGGCATGGCCGAGATCGGCGTGCAGGTGGCGCGACCCGAGGGGGCGACGAGTGGCCTGGCCGGCCTGGCCGGTCTCCTGGAGCGTCCGACCGGGTCGGCGGTGACCCTCTTCGTGGTGGGGAAGTACGCCGGGGCGTGGGCAGACGAGCTGGAGAGGCTGGCCCAGCGGGGGCACGAGATCGCCAGCCACGGGCCCGACCACGGCCATCTGCCCGAGCAGCCCCGGGCCCTGGTGGCCTGGTTGCGGCGGGGCCGCGAGATGCTCGAGGACCGGTTCGGCCGACCCGTGGTCGGGTTCCGGTCCCCCCGGTTCGACGTGCCCGAGCAGCTGGGCCTGCCCCGCTACCGGGACCTGCTGGCCGAGGCGGGCTTCGAGTACGTGTCCGACACCCGGGTCCTCGGGGCGGCATCGCCGGTCCGGGAGCTCCCGGTGCTGTCCCGGTTCGGGTATCCGTTCGGGGGTGGCAGCTACCAGCGCCTGCTCCCAGCGGCGATTACCCGCTCGACGGTGGGTTCGGCCACCGGTACCGCCGTCCTCTACTACCATTCGTACGATTTCGGGGCCACGCTGCCCGGCACCGCCTCCATCCGGTCGGTGCCGGTGGCCAAGCAGCTGTTGGGACGGGGGAGGGTCTGTTCGTTGTTCACCCAGATGCTGGACCACTACGGCAGTGAGGCGTGTCGTGATGCCCGAGCGTGAGTTCCAGACGTACTTCCAACGGCGGGCGGGCCGCTTCGCCGCCTTCTACTCCAGTGAGCCGGTGGCCCGGGTGCTCGGCCGGGGTCCGCTGTTCGACCGTCTGGAGCTGGCCGTCGACACCGCCCGTTCGATCTCGGCCAAACGGGTCCTCGACGTGGGTTGCGGCAGCGGCCCGCTGTTCGCCCCGCTGGCCGCCCAGGGAATCAGGGTGACCGGAATCGATCCCGCCGAGGCCATGGTGGCCCTGGCCCGGGAGCAGGCCGCCGTCTTCCCCGGCCTCATCGAGGTGGAGCAGCGGGGCTGGGAGACCATCGAGGACCGGGACGCCTACGACCTGGCCGTGGCCCTCGGCGTCTTCGACTACGTGGCCGACCCGGTGGCGCTGCTCACCCGGATGGGCCGGGCCGCGCCCCACGTGGCCGGCTCCTTCCCCGCTCCCGGACTCCGTCTCCTCCTCCGGAAGGTGCGCTACGGCGCCCGCGGCGTGGGGGTGCACGGCTATCGCGCCGAGGACTTCGGGCGGCTGGCGGCGGGTTCGGGGCTGGAGGTGGCCGGGATCCACCCGCTCGGCCGGGCGGGGTTCGTGGCCCACTTCCGTCGCCCGACCGCGTCGTAGACCGCCGTCCACCGCCGGCCCGGCCGAGGAAGCCCTAGGCCGATCCGGGGTCCAGCTGGCGTTCGAAGTCGCGGTCGGTCCACGAGGTGATGGGGAACCAGGCCAGCACCCGGCGCAGCGTGGCCAGTTGCCCGTCGTCCAGGCGATGCTGCCAGGAGTCGGACAGCTCGGACGCCACCCGCTTGACCACGAACCCGCTGCCCGGGGTGTTGTGATCCTCCAGGAATTCGGCGGAATCGTCCCGCCAGTCGAGACCCAGCTCGGTGTAGAGCTTCTGGAACTCGGCCACCGGGTCGGTGCACAGCTCCTCGTGGTGGCGAACATGCCACTCGGGATGGCGGGCCCTGGCGTCCTCCAGCGCCGCCACGAGCAGCCCGATGCGCCAGCTGATGCGCTCGACGGGGTCTGGACCGGGCAGGGGCACGCCCCAGGGTTCGAGGTACCGGGCCCGGATCTCGGGCCGGGTCTCGAGGGTCGAATTGCGGGCGTCCTTCAGGTTCAGCTCGAGCCAGCTGGCCAGCACATTGGCCGGATGGCGGAGCAGGATCAGCATCTCCACATCGAAGGCCTCGGCCAGCCACTCCGTGGCCAGCTGGGCGTGGATGGACTTGATCACCCAACGGGGGCCGTCGGTGGGCGGGCCGGGTGCCCGGGGACTCCGGGCCACCATGCCGGCCAGCCAGGTCACCGGGTCGCGGCGACCCTCGTGGATCCGGTTGACCGCCCCGGGACCGAGCAGGTGCCTGGCCAGTCGGGCCCGGCCGTCCTCAGGGGCCCCCTGGATGATCCACTCCCACAGTCTCCGGTAGGGCGGGGAGACCTCGTCGGCCCCCAGGACCGGGTACCGGCCCAGCCCGTGCTTGGCGTGGATGGACGCAGGGAACTTGTCTTCGTTGTCCGGCTCACCGAGGGCGGCGGTCGCCGGCCCCGAGCTCAGGGCGCGCATGGTCCAGGTGGTACCGGAACGGGGAAGTCCCACGATGAGGATGGGCCGGGGCCCGGCGGTCATCGGTCGGCCCCCCGTCGGCGACCCGACCGGTCCCCGGCCAGCAACCTGACCGTGGCCCGGGAGGCCAGCCCGGGGTCGCCGCGCCGGATGCCGAGCGCACCGGCCGCATCCCCGGTGGCCAGCACGGCGGCGGCCAGTCCGGAGGCGAGCGGTGCGGTGCGGACCGAGGCGAGCAGTTCGCGGCCCATGGCGCCGCGTCCCGCGGCCAGGTGGGCCAGGAGCGCCCGGTGGTAGGTCAGACAGGCCGGCGTCATCGCCGCGATGTGCTTGTCGACGAAGGCCTGGCGGCCGCCGCGGTCGCCGGATCCCTCCTTGGTGACACGCTCCCCACCGTGCTGGTGGTACTCGTAGAGCACCTGGGGAACGGCGGCGATGGGCCGGAGCTGCGCGCAGCGCAGCCACAGGTCCCAGTCCTCGCAGGGCGGGAGCTTTTCGTCGAAGGACAGGTCGCCGGCGAAGTGCGAGCGTCGGACGATGCCGAAGGGAAGGGCCACCACGTTGAACCACAGGAGCTCGTCGGCTCCGAACGCCAGTGGCCCGCGGTAGTCGACACTCCGGCCGGTGACGTCGTGGACCACCCGGTGCCAGGCGGTGACCGCCCCGAGCTCGGGGTGGGACCGGAGGTAGCCGACCAGGGTGTGGGCCGCGCCCGGCAGCCAGGCGTCATCATCGTCGCAGAAGCCGAGCAGGTCGCCGCGCGCCGCGCCGATGCCCTTGTTCCGGGCCGCGCCCGGACCGATGGCCCGCTCGTTGCGGACCACCTGCACCCGCGGGTCCGCGGCCAGCCGGTCGGTGACCGCCGGGGTGTCGTCGGAGGACGCGTCGTCCACGACCACCAGCTCGATCTCGGCATCGCGCTGGTCGAGCACGGACCGAGCCGCCCGCTCCAGCTG
The DNA here is from genome assembly GCA_963833585.1 of uncultured Acidimicrobiaceae bacterium. Lineage (GTDB taxonomy): Bacteria > Actinomycetota > Acidimicrobiia > Acidimicrobiales > RAAP-2 > Bog-756. The sequence continues at coordinate 413,628 of CAWHYF010000001.1, forward strand.
TTCGGCGCGGTCATGGGTGGGCATGACCACGCTCAGGAGGGAGGTCATGGCGCGGCCCCTCCCGGCCCGATCGCGCCGCAGTCGCAGCTCGTCAACGTGACGCACCTCCCCCTCACCGGGGTCATGATAACCAACAGGGCAGGTGGCGGTGGTTGTCGGAGCGGGAGACGCTGTGGCATGGTGACGCCATGCGCCCACCCCGCGCGGCCCGGGCGGCCTTCCGGAGGCTGTCCCCGAGGACCAGGACGGCGCTGCTCCACCGGGCCGGGACGTACGCCCCGTGGGAGGACGGCTTCGACTACACCCCGCCGGCCCTCGGTCCCGGGGAGACGGTGGGGCCTCCCGACTTCGTCGGCATCGGGGTCCAAAAGGCCGGGACGTCCTGGTGGTACGAGCTGATCGCCGACCACCCGGGGGTGACGGCCCGACCCGACCTCCACAAGGAGCGCCACTACCTCTCCCACTTCGGCACCGAGCCCTTCGGGTCGGCCGAGATCGAGCGCTACCACGGGTGGTTCCCCCGCCGACCGGGGACCATCACCGGTGAGTGGACCCCGGACTACCTGGCCTACCCGTGGGTGGCTCCCCTCCTGGCCCGGGCCGCACCCGACGCCCGGCTGCTGGTCATCCTGCGTGACCCGGTCGAGCGCTTCCGCTCCGGCCTGTCCTTCCGGCTCAGCCAGGGGGCCCTGGCCGACGAGTCGACCGTGGCCGACGCGGTGCGCCAGGGCTTCTACGCCCAGTCCCTCCGCCGATTCCTCGTCCACGTCGATCGCCGGCAGATGCTGGTGCTCCAGTACGAGGCGTGCAGTAGGGATCCCGCCGGCCAGCTGGCCGCCACCTACCGGTTCCTCGGCCTCGACGAGTCTCACCGCCCGCGCTCGCTGCGGACCGAGGTCAACGCCACCGCCACCAAGCGGGCCCTCGACCCCGAGGTCGGCCGCCGTCTGGCCCGCCTCTACGCTGACGACCTGGACGACCTGTACTCGCTCTTCCCTCACCTCGATCGATCGTTGTGGCCCAGCGCCATGGGCGACCGTGGCTGAGCCGGGGCCCGGGCCGGACGACCGCCGGGGCAGGGCATGACGGTCGACCCCCGTCCCGAGCGGGCCCCGACCCCCTGGCGACCGAGGGTGGCCGAGGGTCTGCACCGGCTGCCGATCCGGGTGCACCGCTGGCTCCCCGCGGAGCAGCGGGCCGACCTGCGCCACTGGCTCGGCCGGTTCCACCCGGCCGAGGAGGGCGCCGACCTGACCCCGCCGGCTCCGGCGCCCGGAGAGGTCGTCGGACCGCCGGAGTACGTGGGCGTGGGGACCACGGCCGCCGGGGTCGGTTGGTGGCATCGCCTGGTGACCGACCACCCCGGGGTCTCGGCGCGGGCCGACCTCCCGCCGGCCCGCCACTACCTCTCTCAATTCGGAACGGAGGCGTTCGGTCCCGAGCAGGTGGCCGGATATCACGGGTGGTTCCCCCGCCGCCGCGGGTCGATTGCCGGGGAGTGGACGCCCACCTACTCGTCGCTCCCGTGGGTTCCACCCCTCCTGGCGCTGGCCGCCCCCGACGCCCGGGTCCTGCTCATGGTGCGGGACCCGGTGGAGCGGCTCCGGGTGGCCCTGGCCGGGAACGGGGAGCGTCGGGTGTCCCAGGCCGGGACGGCGATCGCCGACTCGGTCGAGGGCGGCTTCTACGCGGCCCACCTGCACCAGCTGTACCGACACGTACCGGCCTCCCGGGTGCTGGTCCTCCAGTACGAGCGGTGCCGGCGAGACCGCGATGGCCAGCTGGCCGCCACCTACCGGTTCCTGGGGCTCGACGACTCCCACCGACCCCCGGCCGGGCACCGACCCTCACCGTCGGGTGGCGAGGGGGTGCCCGAGCTCGACGCCGACACCCGGGCCCGGCTGGTCGAGCTCTACGCCGATGATGTCGCCGACCTGGTCGGCCTGGTGCCCGAGCTCGACGTCTCCCTCTGGCCGGGCTTCAGCCGAGACTGAGGGCCGGGCACAGTAGTGTGGGGCCGAGGACGAGCTCGGAGTGATGGGGGAGTGGGCGTGGATCGACGGGGAGCAGGGTGATCCCGGACCAGGTCATCGACCGGCTCCGGTGCCCGCAGTGCGGGGAGACCATGAAACCGGACGGGGACGAACGGGCGGTGGAGTGCCCGTCGGGCCACCGGTGGCCGATGGAACAGGGGTACCTCGACTGTTCTCGGGGGTCGGTCCCCGACGGGACCACCAGCGCCACCTTCGCCAGCTTCGGCTTCGAGTGGAACAACTTCGACGACGTGCGCACCGAGGACGAGGGCTTCGCCGACGTCTACTTCCGGGACGTGGACCTGCCCGCCCTGGAGGGAAAGGTGGGCCTCGACGCCGGGTGCGGGAAGGGTCGCTACACCCGGTTCCTGGCCGACCACCTCGGGGCGGTCGCCGCCCTGGACGGGTCCTCGGCGGTGGAGGCCGCCGCCCGGAACCTGTCCGGCTTCCCCTCCGCACTGGTGGTTCGTTCCGACCTCCGCCATGCCCCGTTCGCCCCGGCCTCCTTCGATTTCATCGCCAGTCTGGGCGTCCTCCATCACCTGGACGATCCGCGGGCCGGCTTCGAGCGGCTGGTCGGGTATCTGGCCCCCGGCGGCCAGATCCTCCTCTATCTCTACAGCCGTCCCGACGCGCCGGGCCTCCGCTCCACAGCCCTGGCCGCGGCGGCCGCCCTGCGCACGGTCACCGTGCGCCTGCCCCACCGGCTCCTGAAGCTGGTGAGCGCTCCCGTCGCCGCGCTCCTCTACTGCGGCCTGGTCCTCCCGGGGGCCTACGGCGACCGGCGGGGCACCCCCGCGCTGTCGGCCCTGCCCATGGACGCCTACCGTGGCAAGCCCCTGCGAAGTCTGGTCCTCGACACCTTCGACCGGCTCAGTGCCCCGGTCGAACACCGCTACGTGTGGAGCGAGTTGGAGCCCTGGTTCGCCGGGGCGGGGCTGGTGGTCGATGCGGCCCGGGACGAGACCGGCTGGTTCGTACTGGCCCACCGGCCCTGAGCACGGGAGGGCGAGGCGACATGGTGGAGGTGGACCGTCGCATCATGGCCGTGGTGCTCACCCACAATGCACCGGCATCACTGGCCCGCTGCCTCGAGGCGGTGGCCGGCCAGACCTGCCCGCCCGACGCCGTACTGGTGGTCGACAACGCCAGTCGCCCCCCGGTGGAGGCGGTTCCCGGCTCGACCGGCATGCCGCCGGTGCGGGTGGTGCGGTCGGAGACGAACACCGGCCCGGCCGGTGGCTACTCCCGGGCGCTGGCCGAGTTCCTCGGCTCGGGGTTCGGCCACGCCTGGGTCCTCGACGACGACATGTGCCCGGAGCCCGATTGTCTCGAGCGCCTGTGGTCCGTGGCCCAGACGCTCCCGGGCAAGGCCTTCGTCTTCCCCAAGTCCCGGCAGCCGGACGGCTCGCTCGACGTGTGGCCGTCGTGGTGCGGCTTCGTGGTGTCCCGTGAGATCATCCTGGCGGTGGGGCTGCCCATGGGGGAGCTGTTCTGGTGGGCCGAGGACACCGAGTACCTCCAGTGGCGCATCCCGGAGGCGGGCTATCCGCGTCACGTGGTCGAGGGGGCGATCGTGGTCCACGCCGCCATCCGCCATGGTGAGGGTGTACCCCTGTGGAAGTACTACTACGAGGCCCGCAACATGCTCTACGTCCACATGCACGTGAAGCGCCGACTGGGCCGCTATCCCGGCAGCGTGTCCAAACTGTTCGCCCGGGCGGTCCTGCGGGAGCGGAGTGGGAGGCTCCAGCGGGTGGGGGTCATGACCTGGGGACTCTGGGACGGGGCCCGGGGGAACCTGGGCATCCGGTTCCCGGTGGAGCCGATGCAGGAGCGCGCCACGACGGGGGCGCCCGCCGGCCTTCGAACCTCCGGTCAGAGGTAGGTCATCAGCGGGTCCGCCTCGCGGTGGCGGGCCACGGACGCCAGGGCGGCCTCGACCGTGTCCACCTCACGCCCCAGGGCCAGCCGGTCCCGGACCGCCTGCCGGCAGCGGTCCCCGAGGGAAGGGTCGGTCCGCCGCCACCCCTCGAGATCGCGGATGGCCCCGACCAGGGCGCCGGGGTCCTTCGGGGGCACCAGGAAGCGCGCCAGCCAGTCCACCAGGATTTCCGGGTTGCCTCCGGTACGGGAGGCCACCACCGGGACGCCGCAGGCCAGCGACTCGATCACCGAGCGGGAGAACGGCTCGTCCCCCACGCTCGGAGCCACCGCCACGTCCGCCGCCGCGATCAGGGGAACGATGTCGCGGTCCCGGCCGAGCCACCGGGCCTCGCTCGGGCCGGACCGGGCCCGGAGTTCGGCCAGGTATCGGGCGCTCTCGTCCGGATCGGTGCCGACCGTGGGGCCTCCGGCCAGCACCAGGTGGGCGTGGGGGAGGCGGGTGCTCAGTAGGCGGGCCGCCTCCATCAGCACGTCGAGACCCTTCTCGGGGCTGATGCGCCCGGCGTAGAGCACCATGAAGTCGTCGGGATCCGACGCCGACCGCCTGCCGGGTGGCCCGCCGGGCCGAGGACGGACGACGGAAGGTAGGACTCCATGTCGATTCCGGTGTGCACGACCACCACGCTGTCGGCGGGCAGCGGCGGTGCCCCTCCAGCGCAGGGCGGTGTCGAAGGAGACCGCCAGTGTCAGGGCCACGTTCGGCAGGCTGCGGCGGATCACGAAGGGGAGGCGCGGAGGGGGCGGATGGCAGAGGCGGAGCACCACCGGGGCGCGGGTCAGGCGGCCCACGGCGGAGGCGAAGGGCAGGTCGAGGTAGCGGTAGACGTAGACCACGTCGGGCTGGAGGTGGCGGATCTCCTGGGCGGCATCCAGGACCCGGTAGGAGGTGGTGAACGGGGCCCGGGTCCGCGGCAGCGTGCCCGGGACGGTGGTGATGGTGTCGGCCACCTCCTGCCAATCGTCGAGGAGGTCGCCGGGCGTGGCATAGACCAGGTCGATCCGATGGCCCCGCTGGGCCAGGGCCCGGCACATGGTGAGCTGGCTCCGCTCCATGCCGCCCCACGCCCCCAGGTGGTTGGCGACGGTCAGGACGCGCATCGGCGCACCCGTACCCGGGCCCGCACGCCCGTCATCCGAGCCGGGCACGGGGCGGGCGCCGGAGACGGCCACGCCCGGGTCTACCGGCCGGCCAGGTGGGCGAAGTGGGGCCACAGGCGCAGGTCGATCTCGGGATGGCGACGGGCCAGGGCGACCATGTCGGGCTCGTAGAGCTCGACGAGCATGCGCTCGAAGCCGGGGTCGACGGCACGCTTGGACACCGTGGCATTGACGGCGGCGTAGAGCTGGGCGGGCTGGAAGCTGTCGTCCAGTCCGAGGAACCGGTAGGTGGCGGCCAGCTGGGCCGCCGGGTCCCGGGTGCACGCCTCGTACTGGAGGACCAGCATCTCCCGACGGTCGTAGGTCTCCTCCCAGGGGGCCAGCTCGGCGGCGTAGAAGCCCCGGGCCAACCCCCGGTACCGCACGTTGCGCAGCCGCCGGCGGGGCATCCGGCGGGAGATGTCGGAACGGTACCGCTCGACCGGATCCCGCAGCAGCACCAGTACCTTGGCCCCGGGAGCGGCCCGCTTGAGGATGGGCGGAAGCCGGTAGGAGAAGAGATACGACGGGGTCCACTCGCCGGTCAGGGCTCCGGCCGGGCGTGGGAACCAGCTGTGGTAGGCGGCCAGGTCGGCGTCGGGGCAGTCGCGGTCACCGAACTGCTGGTAGAAGCTCCGGTTGAAGAAGAGCAACTCCTTCCTCACCGGGCCGTGGACGTCGGGGTGGGCCAGGATGAGGCTGAACCACCACGACGTGCCGCACTTGGACACCCCGACGCCGACGAAATCGGGTGGACCGACGGTCATCCCGGCGGGAGGGGCCGGGGCCACCGGCGGGCGGCCGTCCTCCCACGGCGCCAGGTGACCGGTCCGGTGTCGGACCTGGGTCTGGACCGAGGCCGGGAGGGCCAGGAACGCCGAGCGGGCCCACCCCGCCGCCGCCATCAGCGCCCCGACCCGGGCCGGACGGCCGCAGGCCCCACTGCTCGATCTTGGACACCGACGTTCGGAGGGCCTTGGTCGCCTTCCAGCTGGTCGACTCGTAGAGCTGGTGCAGCTTCTCCTCGGCCGTGGCCAGGTCGCCCTGGGTCCGTTCCAGCTCGATGCGGGTGTCGTCCCGCTCGGACCGGGCCAGGTCCCGCTCGGCACCGGTCCGGGCCAGGTCGTGCCAGGTATCGGACCATCGCTGCCGCATGGCGTAGAACTCCTGTCGGACGTTCTCGCTCCGCCGGGCTTCCTGGCCGGCCTCCCGCCGGGTGGCCAGCAACTCGGTGACCCAGGGGGTCTCGGTCCCGAGCTCGACCTCCCCCAGGGGCCTGGTGCCCGCCCCGGAGCTCGGCGAGCGTGTCGTGCAGGTGCCGTTGGCCCTCGGAGAGTCGGAGGCGGTCCTCGTCCCCACTCGGCGCCGTCTGGTGACGGAGCTCGGGGGCGATGGCGGCGGCGGCGGCGGTCGGTGTCCCACCCGGCACGCTGTCCGGCCAACGGTTCGGTCGAGTCCAGCCAGTCGGCCCAGGCGGAGACCGAGGCCGCCGGGTCGGCGACCACCGATTCGAAGTCGGAGACATAGGTGGCGACGCCGGCCAGTCCGGCCAGGGCCGAACGGTTGTAGCGCTCCCAGAGGGCCAGCCCGGACGGCAGGGACAGGCCGTCGCGGCGACTGAGCGAACGGGCCACGGCCAACGGCGACCGCCAGACCAACAGGGCGGTGAGCGGACCGGGCAGGACGGCCCTCCAGAGGGGCAGGAGCAGGCAGAGCCGCGGGTCCTTGACCGCGGAGGGCCGGTTCCCGGGGTAGGTGTCGGCCAGAACGGACGCGGTGCGAGATCCGTCGAGGACCGCCGCGGTGTGCACCCAGTGCCGAGGAAGCTCCGGCGGCCCGTCCCAACTCCCCCCGAGGGAGCGGAGCAGGTCGTCGTCATGGCGGCTGAGGGAGAGGCTCTCCCAGTGGTCCGGGTTGCTCTCGTCCCAGGGTATGCGGTCGTCGGGCCGGGGCATCTGGAGCCCCAGGCCCCCGAGCGCCCCGGTCACCGCCGAGGTACCGCTCCGGTGCATCCCCACGACCACGACCCAGGGCCGGGCGGGTCGGTCGGTCACCGGTAGCTCAACGCAGCCGCCGGTAGAGCCTCTGGAATGCCGCCGACGACTTGGGTGAGTGGTAGACGATGTCCAACGCCCACCGCTTCCAGAACGGGAGGTAGTCGGGGGGAGGGGAGTCGGGCTCGGCGGGCCTCACGACCTGCGGCGGAGCGGCCGGGGGTGCCGCCCGGGTCACCCGTCGGTTCTGCTCGCTGGCCAGGAGGCCGATGCTGGTCAGATAGCGGCGGATGTCCAACTCGGCCCCGCTCGGCAGGGGCACGTCGTCGCCGTCCTCCCGGGCCACGGCCTGGAGGAAGCTCTCGGGGGGCTTGGCCACCGGGAACGGCTTGAGAGCCCAGACGAACTGTTGCACGGCGGCGTCGGGGTTGAGCGAGGTGGCCACCGTCCGGAGGGCGCCCACCATCTCCAGCGGGAGAAAGTCGTTCAGGTCCTCGTCGTACTGGTCGGTCCGGATCAACTCGAAGTCGTCGCGCGCCACCACCCGCCAGCCGCACCGCTCGAACATGCGCTCCAGGGTCTCCTGGGTGAAGAACCGGAGGTGGGTGCTGTCCAGCATGCCGGTCTCGGTGGGGAGCCACCGCCCGCACAGGAGGCGCAGGCCGAGGTCGAAGTGGGCCACGTTGGGTACCGAGACCACCAGCGGGACCTCGTCGTGCTTCAAGGACCAGGCCGAGAGGGCGGTCAGCAGCTGGTGGGGATGGACCAGATGCTCGAGGACGTCGAGGATCATGAGGGCGCCCACCTCCCCCACGTCATCCAGTGTGGTCTGGACCGCGTCGAGATCGGTGAGATCGCACCGGGAGGCGTCGATGCCGGCGTGTTGCATCAGCTCCACGGCCACGGGATGCAGCTCGAGCCCGTGGTACGAGAGGCCGGCCTGGCGGAGCGCGTGGCTCACCACCGCGGTCCCCGCCCCCAGGTCCACCACGGTGGCGTCGGGCTCGTCGACCAGGGTCCGCACCAACCCGGCGGCATGGCCCACGGCGCTGTCGGGCTCGAAGGGGTAGACGTAGTCGTAGGCCTCCTCGGCGGGGACGTCCCGGTTGGTCTCGGTCTTGCGCAGCTCGCCGGGACGGAGGGCACCCCCGGGCTCCGGGCTCAGCATCACGGCCCTGGTGGCCTCGAGGAAGCCCCGGCCGTAGCGCTGGTCGGGCTCGAGGTGGTTGCCCTCGGCCCACTCGTTCCACGCCACGATGAACAGGAGGTTCTCCTCGGGCGGCACCTCCGAGACCGAATCGACGGCCAACCGGAGCCAGCGCTCGTACTCGTCGGGGCTGGCTCCCTCGAAGATGGTCGCCCCGTAGGGCCGCCGGGCCGTGTTGTCCCACCCGGCCATGACCGACGGGAATCGTCGCCAGGACACCTCGGGCTGGCAGAGTTCGGCCAGGTACGCCGACTGGTAGTCCAGGATCCGATGGCCCCGGGTGCCCTCCACGGGTTCGTAGACACGCTCACCGGAGAAGGGCATGAAGCCGACGCTGGCATCGAGCCCGAAGGCCTGGGGCCCCCCGGGGGGTGGTCCGTGGCTCTCCACCCAGCAGAGGTAGAGATCGGGGATGCCCAGCTTCCGGGCCTCCTCCCTCCAGAGGTCGAAGGTCCGCTTCGGGTCGGGCAGCTGTTGGGCCCGGTAGATGAGCATGAGCGGCCGACCGTCGATCTTGATGTAGCGGTCGTCGGCAAAGGCGGTGGCCAACCAACGGATGTGGGCCAGGTCGTCGGCCTCGCTGAACTCCTGGGGCATCAGCACCTGGCCGGTGCTGGCGTCCCAGTTGCGGGTCCACTCCTCATTGGCCCAGCAGAGGGCGAAGGGGAAGTCCGGCGAACCCGAGGACAGCACCTCGTCGAAGGGCCGCTCGAGCAGCCGCTTCCCGTGGAACCAGTAGTGGTAGTAGACGAATCCCGACACCCCGTGGGCCGCCGCCAGGTCCGCCTGGGCCTGGCGGACCTCGGGGAGGCGGAGGTCGTAGTAGCCGAGATCGGCGGGTACGTGGGGCTGGTAGTGCCCCGGGTAGAGCGGCCGGGCCCGGTTGACGCTCGTCCACTCGGTGAACCCGGTGCCCCACCACTCGTCGTTCTCGGGGATGGGGTGGAACTGAGGCAGGTAGAAGGCCAGGGCCCTCGGCTTGTTGGTCATGCTGCGCTTCCCCCTGTCGACGTTGCCCCCGGCGCGGTCACGGCCCTGATGATACGGCAGAGGCAGGGTCCGGACGCAAGAGACGGGCCCGGTGCCCCGTCCCGGCCGGCCCGGCGCCTCACGCCGGCACCGACCGGACGATCTCCGTCACCCGGTCCTGGTCGGCCGGGGAGAGGGCCGAACCGGTGGGCAGGCACAGCCCCCGCTCGAAGACCGCGGCGCAGGCCCGCCCCCCCACGGTGGGTGCCCCCTCGAACACCGGCTGCAGATGGAGCGGCTTCCAGGTGGGCCGGGACTCGATGTCCTCGGCCTCGAGGGCCAACCGGATCTGCTCACGGTCCGCACCGAAGGCCTCGGGATCGACGGTGAGACAGGTGAGCCACCAGTTGGGCTCGCCGTACTCGAGGACGGGCATGAACTCGATGCCCGGCGCGTCGGCCAGCGCCTCCCGGTACCGGGCGTCGATGGCCCGGCGGCGAGCGATCCGGCTGTCCAGTCCGAGCAGCTGGGCCCGACCCAGGGCGGCCAGCAGGTTGCTCAAGCGGTAGTTGAACCCCAGCACCGAGTGCTCGTAGTGGGGGAGCGGGTCGCGTGCCTGGGTGGCCAGGAAACGGGCCCGGTCGACCAGCTCGGCCCGGTCGGAGACCAGCATGCCCCCGCCGCTGGTGGTGATGATCTTGTTGCCGTTGAAGGAGAACACGGCGGCCTGGCCGAATGACCCGGCCGGCCGGCCGTGGTAGGTGGCCCCGAGGGCCTCGGCGGCGTCCTCCACCAGGGGGATCCCGTACTGGTCGCACAGTGCCCCGAGGGCGTCGTAGTCCGCGGTCTGGCCGTAGAGGTCCACCGTGACCAGGGCCCGGGGAGGTCGCCCGGCCCGGGACCGCTCGTCCAACGCCGCGGCCACCAGGTCGGGGTCGATGGTCCAGTTGTCCGCCGAACAGTCCACGAAGACCGGGGTGGCCCCGAGGTAGGTCACCGCGCTGGCCGTGGCCACGAAGGTGAACGACGGCACCAGCACCTCGTCGCCCGGCCCCACCCCGAGGAGGAGCAGCGCCAGGTGGAGGCCGGCGGTCCCGCTGGTCAGGCCCACGGCGTGCGAGGTGCCCGCCCGGTGGGCCATCTCCCGCTCGAAGGCATCGAGGTCCGGCCCCACCGGGGCGATCCAGTTGGAGTCGAAGGCCTCGAGCAGCATGCGACGCTCGGTCTCGCCCACCTCCGGTGGGGAGAGGTAGATCCTGCTCACGCCGTTGCCTCCCGGTCAGGGGTCAGGGCCCCGGTGGCGAGCCCCCCGGCCACCAGCACCAGCGCCGCGGCCAGGTCGACCACCACGGCGGCCCTCATCGACTCCCGACGGGTGGCGGCCACCACCCCGGCAGCCAGCAGGGCGGCGACGGCGATGTAGGCCCCGCTGGCCGCCGGCACCGGCCACCCCCTGGACACCAGCCGGTCGTAGGGATGGCCGCGGTCACCGGCCAGGAGGGAACGCCGACCCCGGGCGCGGCGCAGGACGGCGAAGGCCACTTCGGCGGCGGGCACGGCCACCAGGGCCAGGGCCGCCACGCCGCGTGCCGGGGCCACCCCGGGCGCCCAGGCGCCGGCCAACAGCACCGTGAGGGCCGTCCCGAGCAGGTAGGAGCCGCCGTCCCCGAGGTACACGCGGGCCGGGGGGCGGTTGTAGACGGCGAAGGCCACCAGGGCCGCGGCCAGGGCCAGGGCCATCTGCCGTCCGGCGCCGTGGACCACCACCGCGAACCCCACCGCCGACACGGCCGCCACCCCGGTGGCGAGCAGGTCCAGGCCGTCGATGAGGTTCACCCCATTGACCACCAGTACGGCCACCACCACGATGCACACCGCACCGAGGGCCCCTTCGAGGTGGACCGGGACGGTGACCGCCACCGCCACCCCGATGGCCAGCTGGCCGACCAGCCGGAGGGCCGGGGGCAGGTCGAACCGATCGTCGGCCACCCCGATGATCAGGGCCAGGCCCAGCGGGATGACCAGCGACGGCCTCCCGGCGGCGACCCCCACCAGTACGCCGGCGAAGACCGCCACGCCGCCCAGGTAGGGGACCGGTCGTCCCTGAGGCTTGAGGGGCCCGGGCCGATCCACGATGCCGAAACGGCCGGCCACCACCATCACCAGCGGCGTCGTCACCAGGGTCACCCCCAGGGCCACCACCACGATCAGGGTCCCGCTCACGGCGCCGAGGATCCGGCGGCGGGCGGGGTGGTCGCCGCCGGGCGGTCCCACTGCATCAACAGGGACTCGGTGCCGGGATGCAGTTCGAACCGCTCGACGGTGGCGAACCCGTTCCCCTCGTACAGGGCCACCGCGACCCGGTTCTCCGCCCCCACCACCACGTGGGCCGCGTCGACCCCCCGGCGGCCCAGCTCCTCGAGGAACTCCGCTACCAGGGTCCGCCCCGCCCCGCGTCCCTGGTGCGAACGGTCGATGGCGATGGCCAGCAACTCGGCGCCACGTCCGGCACCGGCTCCGCCGGACCCGTGCCGGAGGGTCTCGAGCACCCGCCGCCAGTGCACGGCCAGATGGCCCAGGGTGGGGAGGGCGGCCATCACGCCGTCCCGCCACAGGAAGGACCGGTAGAGGCCGCGCACGTCGGTGGATCCGGCCACGAAACCCACCACCGGGTCGGGTGCCCCGGGTTGCCCCTCGGTGGCCACGACCAGGAAGGAGTCGGGGTCGAGACAGATCCTCCGGTAGAGGCGACCGAGGAACCGGGGACCGAGCAAGGCCAGGAAGCCGTTCTCGATCCGGTCGGCATGGAGGCGGCCGGCGGCACCGGCGTCAGCGGCGTCGCCGGGGCGGATGGGCAGCAGGGTGGGACCGGGCTCCCGGGGGTCGGCCCCCGCCGGCCCGGGGTGCCCCGCATCGTTCCGGGGCATCCCGCGTCCTCCTTGGTTGGGCCCCATCGTCGTCTCCCCCGAGCTCGGGCGGCGGGCCCGGGGCGCGGCCGGGCGGCCTTCACCGCTGGCCGTTCAGTCTACGACCAGTTCCACCGGGTGGGGCCAGCGACTAGATTCGTGCGTCATGGATCGGGGTCGGGGCGTCGGGGGAACTGGTCAGTACCAGCTGACCCAGCTGGAGAGCATCGAGGCCCAGTCCATCCACATCATCCGGGAGGTGGCCGCCGAATTCGAGCGTCCGGTGCTGCTGTTCTCCGGCGGCAAGGACTCGGTGGTCATGCTCCATCTGGCCCAGAGGGCGTTCTGGCCAGGTCGGATTCCGTTCCCGGTCATGCACATCGACACCGGTCACAACTTCCCCGAGGTCCTCGAGTTCCGCGACGAGTGCGCCGAGCGCCTCGGGGTCAACCTGTTGGTGGCCTCGGTGCAGGAGTCGATCGACGCCGGCCGCGCCACCGAGGAGAACGGCCCGGACCCCTCCCGCAACCGCCTCCAGACCCGCACCCTGCTGGACGCCATCACCGAACACCGGTACGACGCGGTGTTCGGTGGGGCTCGTCGGGACGAGGAGAAGTCCCGGGCCAAGGAGCGGGTCTTCTCCTTCCGGGACGAGTTCGGCCAGTGGGACCCGAAGAACCAGCGCCCCGAGCTGTGGTCCCTCTACAACGGCCGCCACCGGACGGGGGAGCACATCCGGGTCTTCCCCCTCTCGGACTGGACGGAGTTGGACATCTGGCAGTACATCGCCGCCGAGGAGATCCCCCTGCCCGCCATCTACTACTCGCACCGTCGCCAGGTGTTCCGGCGGGACGGGATGTTGCTCGCCGCCGGCCCCTACGTCACCCGCCGGGAGGACGAGGAACTGTTCGAGACCTCGGTGCGCTACCGCACGGTGGGAGACATGACCGTCACCGGCGCGGTGGAGTCGCCGGCGGCATCGGCCGAGGACATCGTGGCCGAGGTGGCCGCCTCCCGCCTCACCGAGCGCGGCGCCACCCGGGCCGACGACCGGGTCAGCGAGGCCTCGATGGAGGACCGCAAGCGCGAGGGGTACTTCTGATGGAGCTTCTGCGCCTGGCCACGGCGGGTTCGGTCGACGACGGCAAGAGCACGCTCATCGGGCGGCTGCTCTACGACTCCAAGGCCATCTTCGAGGACCAGCTGGAGTCGGTGGAGCGGGTGAGCCGCCAGCGGGGTGACGAGTACACCGACCTGGCCCTGCTGACCGACGGCCTGCGGGCCGAACGGGAGCAGGGGATCACCATCGACGTGGCCTACCGCTACTTCGCCACCCCGGCCCGCAAGTTCATCATCGCCGACACCCCCGGGCACATCCAGTACACCCGCAACATGGTCACCGGGAACTCGACGGCCGATCTGACCATCGTGCTGGTGGACGCCCGCAAGGGCATCGTGGAGCAGACCCGTCGGCATGCCTTCCTGGCGTCCCTCCTCCGGGTGCCCCACCTGCTGCTGTGCGTGAACAAGATGGACCTGGTGGGCTTCGACCGCGACGTGTTCGAGTCGATCCGCGAGGAGTTCGCGGCCTTCGCCAGCCGCCTGGACGTCTCCGACCTGAGCTTCATCCCCATCTCCGCCCTCCAGGGCGACAACGTGGTCCAGCGGTCGGCCAACATGCCCTGGTACGAGGGGGCCTCGCTTCTCCACCACCTCGAGCAGGTCTACATCTCGTCGGACCGGAACCTGATCGACCCCCGCCTCCCGGTCCAGTGGGTGATCCGTCCTCAGGCCTCCAGCCTGCCGGACTACCGGGGTTACGCCGGCCGGGTGGCCGGCGGGGTGTTCCGGCCCGGGGACGAGGTGACGGTGCTGCCCTCGGGCCTGTCCACCACGGTGGCCGGCATCGACACCTTCGGAGGTCCGGTCGACGAGGCCTTCCCGCCGATGTCGGTCACCATCCGGTTGACCGATGACGTGGACGTGTCGAGGGGCGACCTGATCTGCCGACCGATGAACCGGCCCACGGTGGGTCAGGACCTCGACGCCATGGTGGCGTGGATGACCGAGCGTCCCCTCAAACCCGGGGACTTCCTGGCCTTGAAGCACACCACCCGCTGGGTGAGGGCCGTGGTCCGGGATCTCCACTACCGGCTGGACGTCAACACGCTCCACCGGGACGAGTCCGCCACCACGCTGGGACTCAACGACGTGGGCCGGGTGAGCCTGCGGGTGACCCAGCCCCTCTTCTACGACAGCTACCGCCGCAACCGCCAGACCGGCTCGTTCATCCTGGCCGCCGAGGACACCAACGTCACGGTCGGGGCGGGCATGCTGCACGGCCCGGACTGAGGACCGGCCGTTGCGATGACCTCGTCCAACATCAGCTGGCATGCCTCCCAGGTGCACCGGGACCAACGCAACCGGTGCTCGACCCGGCGAGGTGCCACCCTGTGGCTGACCGGGCTCTCGGGCTCGGGGAAGTCCACCGTGGCCGCCGGCGTCGAGCGTCGACTGGTGCTCGAGGGCCGGAGTGCCTATCGCCTGGACGGGGACAACCTTCGGACCGGGCTCAACGCCGATCTGGGGTTCAGCCGGGAGTCCCGGATGGAGAACGCCCGGCGGGCCGCCGAGGTGGCCCTGCTCTTCGCCGACGCCGGGACGGTGGCGGTGGTGGCCCTGATCAGTCCGTACGCCGAGTCACGCCGGGCGGCCCGCCGGCTCCACGAGCGGGCCGGCCTGACCTTCGTGGAGGTGTACCTGGCCGCGCCGGTCGACCTGTGCTCCGCCCGCGACCCGAAGGGACTCTACGCCAAGGCCTCGGCGGGGGAGATCGGGTCGTTCACCGGAGTGGACGACCCCTACGAGGTGCCCGAGGCACCGGACCTGGCCATCGAACCGGGCCTGCCGCCGGCCGATGCCGTCGACCGCGTGCTTGCCGCCCTGGCCAGGACCGAGGGCACTGTCTGACCCTTCAGTCTGCACCGCGATGACTGCGGACAGTGCTGTGTTCAGCACGCCAAGTGCAGAAAGGGCGGTTTCCGGGAGATTGTTTTGCCCGGATCCGTGGCAGTTACTGCCAGTGAGTTGCTACCCGGGGTAGCATTTCTACGTCCGCAGGAAGGGAACCTCAATCCAAGATTGTGCGGGGCGCCGAACACCCACTAGGCCGCATCGGGTGATCGGCGCAACGGATTGGGGTAAGTGGACACTATGGGGCGAGTGTCGAACAAGGGACGTTGATGCGGGAGCATGGCGAGGTAACCAAACGGCGGAGAGCAGCCTTGGCAGCGATCTCGATCGTCCTGGGCGTGACGCTCGCCGGCATGGGGGTGGCCGGTGCGGCCTCGAGGCCGAGCAAGTCCGTCGTCATCAAGTTCATCCCCTCCCTGCACGAGGTGACCCTCCTGATCCCCACGCCCCCCTGCCGACACGGGCCCCCGGGCTGCGTGTGGAGGCTGTGGGTCGACGAGCCGTTCGCCCCCGGAGCCCCGCAGCTGGGTGAGGCCACCGGGACCTCCGGTCTCCTGACCGTCACCTATCCGTCCACGGTGTGCGGCACGGTCCAAGGCGACGCCAGCGTCATCATGCAGGCCGATGCCAGCGTCGGCGGCCCGGCCTGGCGGTTCGAGGTGGGACACCGGATGGCCATCCCGTGCCCGACCGGTGCTCCGACCACACCCGCCGCCGCAGTGACCCAGCTGCCCAACACGGGCACCCCGGGCGATGGGGGGACGACGGGGCCGGACGGGGGGCGCCGGCGGTGAAGACCGCGGCCCTGGCCCAACTTCCTTTCACCGGTATCGACCTCACCCCGATGGCGCTCATCGGTTTGACGCTGGTGCTGGCGGGAGTGTTGTTGGCCATGGGGCTCGAAGGGCTGCGCCGGCTGCCGAGCACGCTCCAGCTCCAGCGAGCGAGAGCTTCGCGGGCGTCGCACTGGTTCCTGGGCGACTAGCCCTCCGGTCCCCAACCGCCGCAGACGGTGCCGGGCCGCCCGCTCACCGCGACGAAGTCCTTGTTGCCGAGCACGCCGGCAACGAGTTGGGTAGTGTCTCCATCCATGAAATGGTTAGGAGTCATTCTGTTGGTCATCGTGGGGGCACTGGCGACCTTCGTCGCCATCGAGTACTTCACCGTGGCCATCCATGCGCTGCCGAGCTACATGCCGGGTCACAAGGCCACGGTGCCGGGCCACCGCTACCGCGGGCCACTACCGCAAGCGTGGGGCGGTGGCCGCGGTGATCGCCCTGGTGGCCTTCGTGATCGCCGGATTCCTGGCCTACCGGATCGTCAAGGCGGACAAGGTCCCGGTTGCCAGTTCGTCGGATGTGCTGGTCTGACCCAGGGCCGGTGGCCTTGTTGCAGGTCAGGACGTCGAGTAGCCGCACGAAGCGGGCCACGTAAACCCCGGGGTGTTGGTCATCGCCCCAGGGGTCGAGTTGTCGATTGCAATGGTGATGGCCGGACTGATGCCGGTGTAGCCGGCCGCACTGAATGCCTCTCCGCGAAGGGTGTAGGTGCCGTCCGGCACGGTACGGGAGTCCCACACCACCGTCCAGGCGGAGTGGGCCCGGTGGGCCTTGGCCACGGTGCTCGGCTTCCCGGGGGAGGTGAACACGAAGGTCACTCCCGTCGTCCGCCCACCCCCAGACGCAGAGGCGGTCACCGCCAGGCGCGGACCGGACACCGTCTGGTGGTCGAGGGGGGTGACGATCCGGAGTCGGGGCGACGCATTGGTGGCCGTACGGATGAGGGCACGGCACAAGGGAGTGTCCGGCGAGCGTTCGACCGGCAGCCACACGTTGGCCGGATACGGAAAGGCCGATCCCTCCCCGTCGGAGATGTAGAGCTCGTCGCAGTCATTCCTGATCAGCAACTGACCAATCGGCGCCCGGCTGGACACGTTCTCGGCCCGGAGCACCTGACCCTGGAGCGGGTGCCCGGTGATGTTGCTGAGGGTCTGTGCCGTCTGGACGTAGTGGTCGGTCTGGGTTTGATCCCACCCCTGTTGCGGGGCGATGGCGATGCCCATGTTGGCGACGAAGCCGAACAGCGCCAGCACGGCGATGCCCGCCGGAATCAGGATCCGTGGCGGTCGTCGCCTTCCGTCCAGTCGGTGCCAGACATCGACCATGCCGATCGAGCTGGCCAGAATCAGCAGGGGCATGAAATCCGCCAGGAACCGTTCGTACACGGTCCCGTAGATCAGCATGGCCCCGGCGGTCGCCGCCGCGGTCAGGATCAGGATTCTGAGGGACCGGATCACCATCGGGCGACGGGGCCCGAAGGTGGTGATGGTGCCCCACAGGCCGAGCCCGAACAGCAAGGGCATCGAGGCCGGCAGGCTCGACGTGCTGCCGCGGTTGAACAGCCGGGTGTGGGCCACCAGCTGGGTGGAGAGCTCCGGAAACGTGACATAGGGGAAGACCGGCGTGAAGCGCAGGTTCCCCGGCGACAGATAACCCTGCAGGGTGGCGGGCAGGAAGCGCACACTGAAGTGCTTCCCTCGGTTGATGTGGCTGAAGCCGTAGACCTGGTAGAGCACCTGCTCGGAGGCGGGGAAGCCGAAGAGCACGTCGAACTTGGCGTAGTCGATGGCGCAGCCGACGATCAGCGGAATGAGCGCGGCACCCAGGACCGGGAGCGCCCATCGCCTGCGGTCCGGGCCGGCCCGCCCCAGGAAGAACCACACCGCCACCAGCAGCGTCCCGATGATGCAGGCGTACCCGGTGGTGGCGCGGTTGAGATTGGTCAGCAGTACCAGGAGGCCGCACGCCGTCACCCGACTCCACGAGGGTCGTTCGACCACTCCGAGCAGGGCGAAGAGGCTGCCGCACGCCAACGCCACACCCCATGCCTCGTCCTCGCAGTAGGCGTTGGGGGTTGACGCCAGGGAGACCAGGACCGACCCGGCCAAGATGGAGAAGACGAGAGCGCCATAGGACAGGCTCTCGGCCCACCCGAGCGGTGCGTCGCCCCGAACGACGATCCGGAGCCGCCACAGGAGCATGGTGGCGAAGAGGGCGGTGACCATCCATGACGCCAGGAGCGACAGCCCGGTGAGTCGGCCGTCGAACGAGTGGCTGACCAAGAGGATCGGCATCCGGATGAGCGACGGGAGGATACCGAAATAGGTGTAGGTCCGACCATGGTGGATGAAGGCTTCGTCGCCGATGCTGCCGTAGGGCAAGGAGAGATGACCGTGCAGCAGGGCCCGCGCCTGCACGTCGTAGATCACCGATCCCGGCACGGACTTCGACTCCCAGACCCGAAGGGGGTTGACACTGTTGTCCCAGAGGACCCACAGCACCCACAGGTAGGGGATGCTGGCCGCCACCACCGTCACCAGGGCCACGAGCCGGAACCGGTGCAGGTTGCGGGTGGCGACCGTGTGGGCGGGCGGTGGGTCGGGCGGTGCCTCGGGAGCCGGTGAGTCCAGAGCTTCGTTGGTGAGGGTGGTCACTAGGTCATCACCCTGGCGAGCGGTCGATCCATGTTCCCGAATCCGGATTGACCGAGCTGCCACCCATCGGAGACCCGGGCATCGACGCCTAGCTCGGCGACGCACCGCAGGTCTGCCTGAGCCCCCTCTCGCATGGCACAAACTCCTTACGGGGTCGTCGCATGGGTATGTCCGACCAAACTACATCGCCGGGGCGTGGAACGTGCTCTCCACCAGGGGATTCCCCCAACATCCGAGCGGCTCCGGCCTCCCCTCCCCGATTGATCACTGGTGTTCACCGGTGGCGCCCGACCTGCAGAGAGAGTTGGTCCCCACCCGAGCCACCGCCGGCCGCCGAGGAGCCTAGTGTGGTGCCCGGCCGGCAGGAGGGGAATCGTGGAGGGACGTCTGGACGACAACGCCAACATTGGCCCCCGATTGGCCCGTCGTCCGGTCGACACCACCGCCTGTGCCCCCCGCCACTGGGCAGTTTGGACCGGCAGTGGCAGCAGGGCCACTGGGACCCCGCGCCCCCGACACCCGCTGGCGCCGGTGTGATGCGGGATCGTCGGTGAGTCGTGGCCAGATCGAACCACCCCCCTTCGGATCTCCTGCCTTCCCGCAGCTTTGGCCAGGTGCCCGGCTTCGACGGGATCCGCGGTGCCGCGGTGCTGACCATCGTGATCGCCCACATGGTCGTGCTGCTGCCGGTCCACGCGCTGCTCGTGATCCCCGGAGCCACGGCTTCCCTCGATGCGTTCTTCGTCCTGAGCGGCTTCCTCATCAGTGCGCTCCTCCTGAAGGAGCAGGCCAAGCGGGGCACGATCGGAGCCATTCCCTTCTATCGGCGCAGAGTGCTCCGCCTGCTGCCGGCGCTCTACATCGTGGTCCTGGCCACCGCGCTGTTCGCCTACCTCACCCACCAATGGCAGCACACCGAGACGCAGTCGATCTTCTCGGTCCTCTTCTACTACTCGAACTACTACTCCGCCTCCGACCCCAGCCCCTTCGGCGTGCCCAAGCTGACCATTGGATTCCAGCACCTCTGGTCACTGTCGTTCGAGGAGCAGTTCTACTTCCTGTGGCCCTGGATCACCATCGTGCTATTGACCATCCGAACCCGGCTTCGGACCGCGGTCATCGTCCTCCTGTCGCTGATCACACTGATTGCTCTCCATCGGTTTCTCCTCTTCCAGGACACTCATCGATGGTGGCAGATCCTCATCCGCACCGACACCCGGGCGGATGCGATCCTCTGGGGAGCGTTGGCCGCGCACGTCTGGATCCGGGGCAAGGAGCCCAAACGGGGGATTCGGGTCGCCGCGCTCGTAGCGTCGGTGTACCTGTTGGGCTGCCTGTTCCTCACCGCCGAGTACAGCCCATTTGTCTTTTGGGGTGGTTTCATCGGCATCGACGTCTCGTGTGTGGTAATTCTCCTGGCCATCCTGGACGGCCGATGGATCGGTCGTCACGTGTTCGAGTTCAGACCGCTGGTGGCACTGGGACTGGTGTCGTACGGCTTCTATCTCTGGCATCTGCCGGTGTTCTTTGCCGTGGCCCATTTCGACACCCATTGGAACGACGTCGTGCGGGTAGTGGTTGCCGTATCGATCACCCTGGCCCTCACCCTCCTGTCGTGGTTTCTGGTCGAGCGGCCCTTGATGGGCTGGAGCAAGAGGCTGTCGGCACGGGACGAAGCGAGGCGGGCGGCGGCGGTGGGTGTGCCGGAGGGACCATCCGCCCCCCTCCTCAGCGCGGAGTAGCGATATGGATTGGGACGCCGGGCGTGGCATGACTTCTACCCCGAACGACGTCGCGACGCTGGCCCCCCCGTCGAAGATGACAGAATCTGACATGGCTCGCACCGGGGGGGTTCGTCGAGACCGTCGACTCGACGGCTTCGACTGGGGAGTGCTGGCGGTGCTGATGGTGCTTTCCCTCTGGGTGATGGTTGGGTTCATCGTCCATCAGGGTCCCAACGCCATTTGGACGGGGACCGACGGCGCCTACGTGGCGGACCAGATGAACTACCTCGGTTGGATCGCGGTATCGGCAAAGCACGTGTTCATCTCCGATCCGTTCACCCTCGGTCCCAGCCCCTCCGACTACCTCCATCCCGGTATCTTCATCTCCGGCCTGCTGGTCCGATTGGGCCTGACCCCGGGTTGGGCCTACCTGGTCTGGAAGCCGGTCGCCATCCTGGTGTTGTTCGCCGGTTCGCGCCGCTATGTCCGGGCGTCGATCTCGGGACTCTGGGGCCGCCGGGCCGCACTGGTCCTGTGTCTCCTGTACATCTCACCGGCGTGGGTGGTGGCCACCTGGGTACATCTCACCCACTGGGCGCCGATCTCCTTGCTGCAGTCGATCGACACCGAAATCTGGCCCGGGATCTACCTCTGGGGCTATCCCTTCACCGCCATCGCCGTCGGCCTGCTGGTCTTCGCTCTGGTGGCCTACGAGCGGGACCGGCGATCCGGGAGGGTGGGTGCGGCCGCCCCGCTCCTGGGGTTCATGTGTGCCTGGCTCCAACCTTGGCAGGCCGCCACCCTGATCGGGGTCGTGGTCCTGACCGAATTGATCCTCCGCCTGCGAGGGGAGCGCGGCCATCTGGCCCTGCCTCTGGTGCTGCTGGCCAGCACCGCGGTGCCACTGGTCTACTACGAGACGCTCAGCCGGGTGGACTGGACATGGGCGGTTGCCGATCGCGCCAATCAGAATCTCCCGCCCTATCTGCCCTGGCAGGCGATTCTGATTTCCCTGGCACCTCTGGGCCTCCTGGCGGTGTTCGCCGGTCGGCCGTCGGAGATCAACTTCCATCAGTTGGCCCTCCGCCTCTGGCCGCTCATTGGCCTGGCCCAGTATGCGGCCATCTACTTCGGACATGTGGGCACCTTCCCGCTGCACTCTCTCGACGGCCTGAGCATCCCGCTCGCCGTGCTCGCCGTGGTCGGGGCCCGCCGGCTGAGTGCCGCCTGGGATAAGCGCACGAAGCTGATTGTCGCCTTGGCGGCACTGCTGGCCTTGATCGTGCCCTCCGCGGTCCAGGAACTGCATGGCACCTGGGGCGTCGACTCCATCGGGATACTCGGGGCCCAACCGGCGTTGATCACCCCGGACGAATTCAAGGCGCTGCACTATCTGAAGGATGATCCGACCCCGGGCGGTGTCCTGACGCCGTTCTATCTCGGTCAGACCATTCCCGCCGAGACCAATCGGCAGACCTGGCTGGGGGCGCTGTCATGGACCCCGAATTTCTTCGCCCGGTTCGGCGCCACCGGCCAGCTGTTCTCCGGGAGCCTCCCGCCCGACGCGGCCGTCCGGTTCGTGAAGTCGAGCGGAGCCCGATTCCTCCTCGCCGACTGCGGCAGCCACGCCGACCTGAGTGGGACGCTGGCACCCATCGTGCGCTCGGTACACCACTTCGGCTGCGCCACGGTGTACGAGGTGCAGCCTGGTGGCTAGGGACGGGAGCGCAGGTTCTCCCCAGGCGGACCGGGACCGGCAGGTCGACCGAGGTTCGCCGGCGGCTGCGGAGGAGGCGTGTGGCTCCGAGGGCGGGTGGCCGCCGCCGGCCTCCTCGGCCACGCCGTCGGTGACACCACTCCGACCCGCCCCGGGCGATCGGACCCGGTGGGGCCGGCTCCTACCTGATGTTCTGGGCGTCGCCTACGTCGTGGCGGCCGGGGTGGCGCTGGTGCTGCCGGCCCTGGTCCACGGCATCCATCTCGGTCCGTTCGACCTGTTGTCCCAAGACGGGCTGCTCAAGCAATCTGGCGTGGTGCCCCACAACACCTGGGTGGGGGACCAGGTCGCCTCCATGATGCCCTGGACCACGCTGGCCTGGACACAGGTCCATCACGCTCAGTTGCCCCTGTGGAATCCCTACGGCGGGCTCGGGATGCCGTTGGCCTTCAACTGGCAGACCGCCCCGTTCGGACTGGCCGCCCTGGTCGGCTACCTCGTTCCGGTACAGGACGCCTATACCGTCGGCATCCTCGTCACCCTGGTGGTGGCGGGGACTGGGGCCTACTTCTTGGCCCGACTCCTCCACCTCGGAGTGGTGGGGTGCGCCATGGCCGCCACGGTCTTCGAACTGAGCGGTCCGTTCGTCGGTTGGCTGGGCTGGCCTCATGCCGCCGTGTTCGCCTGGGCCGGATGGATCTTCGCGGCGGCGTTGCTGATCGTGCGGGGTCGCCGTCGTGTCCAGTCGGTGGCCCTCTTCGCGGTCGTGTTGGCCTTCGCCTTCTATGCCGGCCAGCCCGAGGTCCTGTCCGTGCTGGTCATGGCCGTCACCGTCTTCTTCGCGGTGCTCCTGGTTCAGCTCGCCCTCCGGAGCGGGGCACGATCGGTGGTCCGCCCCACCCTCGACCTGGTCATTGCGGCCGTCACCGGGGGAGCGCTGGCCGCTCCCCTGGCGCTCCCGGGACTGCAGGTCTTTGCCGGGTCGCTGCACAGCAAGACCGCCGGTGAGGTGGTCCTTCCGGTCGAGAACCTGGTCCACGTGGTCCTGCAGGGATTTGACGGCCTGCCCATCGCCGGCAGCGGGAGGTTCGACGCCGACGGCTACTTCTACCTTCCGGCCTATGTGGGGTTGACCGCGGTGGTGCTGGCGGTCGTGGCCGTGTCACTGCGTCGGAGGCGGCCCGAGGTGGTGGCCCTGACGGCCGTGGTGCTGGCCTCCGCGGCGATCGCATTCGTCCCGGCGGTGATCTCGATCATGGACGCACTGCCGTTCTTCGGATCGGTGGGCTGGACGCGCGCTCTCCTGCCGATGGCCTTCGCTCTGGCGCTGTTGGCCGGCGTGGGAGTCGATGCCCTGATCCGCTCGGAGCGGGCGCGGGTGTGGCAGTGGGTCGGTGCGGGGTTCGGGGTGGCCGGTGTGGCGCTGGCCATTCTCTATGTCGGGTCGACCGACCACCTGTCCGCGGTGGATAGCAACATCCGGTCGCGCAGCTTCATCTGGCCGACGGTCGAAGTGCTGGTAGGGATGGGTGTGGCCTTCGGATCGGTCCTGGTGTACCGCCGGGCGGGCCGCGGGCGGGACCAGTCGGCCGACCGGTTCCGGTTGGGCGCCGGCCGTGGGGCGGGAGCGGCGCTGCTGGTCTGCGAGACCGTCTTTCTGGTCACTGCCGGTGCACCCCTGTGGTCGTCCAGCGGCACGTTCTTCGCTCCCACCCCGGCGGTCAGCGCGCTGCAGCGGGATGTGGGGACCTCACTGGTCGGATGGGGCCCCAACCCGAGCTACTTCTGCTACGGGCTGGGAGTCCACCCTGACGTCAACGATGTCTACGCCATCCACCAACTGGCGTTGTACGACCCGATGCTGCCCCGTTCGTACTTCAGCGCTTTCGAGTCCCTGACCCACCGGTCGGCCGGCAATCCGGCCGGCAACGACTACTGCCCGGCGCTGACCACGGTCTCGGAGGCCCGCCGGTACGGGGTGGGCTACATCCTCGAGTCGGCGGGCGTGGCCGGACCGAAGGGAACCACCCTGGTGGGTCGGGTGGGGGACGAGGATCTCTACCATGTCCCCGGGTCGTATCCGGCCACCCTCACCCCGCTCCGGGCCGACGGGAGCCTGCCGTCGGACGGCGCCGGCGGGGTTCCGGTGGCGGTGGCCCACCCCGACCCCGCCCGCTGGACGATGGCCGTCGATGCCGCCGGTCCGCAGGTCCTCCGGCTCCGACTGACCGACGTTCCCGGGTGGCACGGCTCACTCGACGGCAAGCCGCTGGCCCTCGAGACCTACGGTGGGGTGATGCTCCAAGCCCGGATACCGCCGGGGCGGCATCAGGTGGAGCTCCACTACTGGCCCACCACGTTCACGGTCGGGATCCTCCTCGGCATCCTCGCCGGGGTGGGTCTGGTCACCGCTCTGGTCGTGGACCGGGTCAGAAGGGACCGGCGGGCATCCCGACCCTGACTGCGCTCGATGCGGCCCCGTGGCCCGGTGGCACCAGGCAGAGCTGGTGGAAGGTGCGACCGCGTCGACGGGGCACCCTCGGAGGGAGCGCAGAGGTCTGCGGTGACCGCCTCTGCCGTACACTGCCCTACGCCCGCAGCCCCCGAGTGCCGCCATCCGACGCTACGACCATGGAGCCGTCTGAGTTGACCAGTATCCGAAGCGCCCGTCCGGCCCGGCCGCCGGGGACCTGGACCGCATGATGCGGGCGCCAGACGTGGTCTCGCTCGACCGACCGCCGGATGCGGGCGCCACCGGAGCGTCCCCACGCCAACGTGTCGTCGACCGCATCGATCCCCGACTGGTCCGGGTGCTCACCGTGCTGGGCTTCGGTCTTCCGCTGGCCGGCTACCTGTGGCTGTTGGCCCGCTACAGCGTGAACACCATGTATGCGGATCAGTGGTCCGACGTGACGGTGATCAAACAGTCGTATGCCCACTTCTTCGACTGGGGCCCGCTGTGGCTCCAGCACTTCGAGAACCGGGTCTTCTTCCCCAACATCGTCGTGGTCCTCCTGGCCCATACCGTGCACTTCAACGTCCAGGTGGAGGAGTACCTCGGGGCCGTCATGCTGGTGGCGTCGACGCTGGCCCTGATGTGGACCCACAAGCGACGGTCCCCGTCGCTCCCGTGGCTGTACTACTGCCCGGTGGCGTTCCTGTCCTTTTCCGTGGTGCAGTACCAGAACACCCTGTGGGGCTTCCAGCTGGCCTGGTTCATGGTGTTGCTGGCCCTGGCGGCAACCCTGCTCCTGTTGGACCGAGTGCGCCTCTCGTGGTTCGTGCTGGTCGGCGCCATCGCCGCCGCCGTGATCGGCAGCTTCTCCTCCCTCCAGGGGCTGTTGATCTGGCCCACCGGACTGGTGCTCCTCTACTACCGCCGTCGGTCTCTGGCCCACGTGGGCGTGTGGATCGCCGCCGCGGTGGCCTCGACGGTCCTCTATTTCCACAATTACAACTTCTCCGTCTCGCCCCAGTCCGACTTCGCCCGTCATCATCCCCTGGCCACCATCAAGTTCTTCTTGTTCGCCGTCGGGGACGTGGTGGGCAAGCCGGTCTCCTTGGGATCCACCGACAGCGCCAACGTCTACGTGATGTTGTTCGGACTGCTGATCGTGGTCCTCGCCGTCGGCACCGTGGTGATCTGTGGACTGCGGCGTGACGCCAGAGGGAGCAGCCCGGTGGGAATCGCCCTGATCTGCACCGGCCTGCTGTTCGCGGCGCTGATCACCCAGGGTCGGTCCTTCCTCGGCTTCGGCGGGGCGAGCTTCTCTCGCTACACCTCGTTCGACCTGCTCATTCTGGTCGGCATCTACTTGGCGTTGCTGGGTCGGGTGCCGGCGGTTCCGCCCGACCCCGCCGCGGCCGATCCCGAGGGGGTGCAGACCAGATCCGACCGGGCCCGGCCGGCGGCGGGTGGGTGGTCGGACCGGGTGGCGCTCCCCGGGGCGCTTGCCGTCGTGCTCGTGGCCATGGTGGTACAGATACCGATCGGGGCCTACAACGGACTACGGGGAGCCCGGGAGCTCCATGCGTCCGATCTGAAGGCGGCCAGCGTGCTGCGGAACATCGACAATGTCTCCAATGGCGAGATCACCTACTACCTCTACTTTCTGGAACCGCCTTCGGTGATCCGACAGCAGGCCGACACCCTCAGGGAGCACCACTTGAACGTCTTCGCCGGCGGGTAGGCGTCAGCGGGCAGTATCCGGAGCGTTGCTACTATGGACAGGAGAGGGCCGTGGGATCCGTCCCGAGGGCCCGGGGGACCTACTCCGGTGACCGACGTTGCTGACCGCGGGGGAGGGGGACGGGCCATCGGCTTGGTATGGGCAGGAGGGGACGATGATCCGGCCGATCGGCTGCCCAGCGGCGGTCAAGTGAGCGCTGTCCCTGAACCGGTGGACGTCGCCGCTCGGGTCAGTGGCGCTCGGGCGCGGGCCTGGTTCCCCACGGGAGTGGTCGCCGTGTACCTCCTACTCGGCGCCTTGGCCTACTGGCCGGTAGTTCCCGGGATCTCCGGACGGGTCTTCGGACTCGACGGCGACTTCACCCAGTCGGTGTGGTTCATCAGCTGGGTTCCCCACGCCCTGGCCCACGGGCTCAATCCGTTCTTCAGCGCCGCCATGTACGCGCCCGTCGGAGTGAATCTGGCCCAGAACACGGCCAGCCCGTTCCTCGGCCTGCTGACCGCTCCGTTGGCCCCGGTCTTGAGCCCGGTGGCCATCGGGAACCTTCTACTGGTCCTGGCCATGCCGTTGTCGGCCACGGCGGCGTTCGTGGTTCTGGAGCGATGGGATGTCTGGGGTCCGGCCGCCGCGCTGGGAGGCCTGATCTACGGCTTCTCCCCGTACATGGTCGGACAGGGGCTCGGCCATCCCGAGCTCATGTTCCTGCCGTTGCCACCGCTCATCGCCATGACCATCGTCACCATCGGGCGCGGGGGGGCGAGTCCCTGGCAGGGAGTCTGGCTGGGCCTGCTGTTGACCGCCCAGTTCCTCATCTCGCCGGAGGTACTGGCCGTGGTCTTGGTGCTGGCTGTGCTCGGCGTCGGCTACGTGGCCCTTCGTCATCTGCGGTCTGTGCCCGCGATGGTCCGCGCCATGGCCGTTCCGATGGTCTTGTGCATCGGGGTGGCCGTGGTGCTGCTGGCGTATCCGGCCTGGATGCTGGTGGCCGGACCACAGCACTTCGCCGGACCGACGGTCCCCCTGTCGAACCCCTACTACAACGACGCCCTGAGCTTCGTGGTGCACGGAACGATGCAGCGGGTCTCGCTCGGGATGCCGGTGAACTGGAGCGGCACCCTGTCGACCTTCCAGCCGACCGAGGCGGGTGGCTACATCGGGATTCCCGTCTTGGTGGTCACCGGATTCCTCGCCTGGCGATCCCGCCGCAGTCCCCGCATGCAATTGGCCGTGGCTCTCTTGGTCACCTCGGGGCTGCTCTCGCTCGGCCCCTATCTCTACGTCCAGGGACGATCGACCGGCATCCCCATGCCCTTCTTCGTGCTGGCCCATCTTCCGCTGCTCAACAACGTCCTCCCGAGCCGGATCTCCTTCGAGATGGACGCCTGCCTCGCCGCAGTGATCGCCTTCGGGATCGACGACCTGCACCGGGCGCCGGTTCCCCGGGGCGCAGGCGCGGCTCGTCGGGGACGGTGGGCCGGCCCGGCGGCGGCGGGCGCGGTGCTGGCCGTAACGGCGGTGGCGCTGGTGGTGACCCAACTGCCGGTGTGGCCGTACGAGACTGCCGCCACGGCCGGCCTGCCGTCCAGGATCCGCCAGGTCATTCCACCCGGAGACCCGGTGGCGGTCACCTATCCCTACACCAACTACCCGTACCTGCAACCGATGATCTGGCAGACCAACAGTGGATTCGCCTTCCGCACGCTCGGGGGCTATGCCCGCCACTCCAACGCGCACGGCAACGGCGCCGGATCGTCGCCGGTCCCGATGGATCCTCCGGGACTGCAACAGTTCCTGCTCCGCCAGCAATTCCTGGCCGATCCGCTGGTCAACCCCTTTGTCTCGGCCAGCTCCTTCCCGGCTCCGACCGGTTCCGACCTGGTCGCCACTACCCGGACCACGCTGGTCAAATACCACGTGCGTCTGGTCATTGTGGACCGCTCGATGCGAGAGAGTGGTCCGGTGGTACGACTGTTCGAAACCATCCTCGGTCCACCACGCATCACGACCGCCCAGTATTCCGTCTGGGTCGAGCGCCGCCCGCTCGCCGAGCACGGCTAGCCCAGGTTCGACTTGAATGTGGGATGCGCGCCAGACGGATGCCGGATGGGTCCGAGGCCGAGGGATCCGGTGCGGCAGGGACCAAGTCCAGCACGTACCGAGTCCAAGTTGAGTCCAAGTTGAGCCCGAGAGGTGGCGTAGTGCCAAGACGAGCGGTCCTGATCCTCTTGGCGGCCGGGTCGCTGGTCCTGGCCTCCTGTGGAGCCTCCTCGAGCGGCCCGAAGCCCGCGTCGACCTCGACGAGCGCGGCCGGCTTGTCCTCCACATCGGCGTCCGGTAGCCAACTGTTCACCTCCGACGGAACGTTCGTCGTGCATCGGGCGGGCATCTACCACGTGTTGACGGTCGGCGGGGGCGGAGGCGGGGGAGGCGGCGGGTCGGCTCTGGCGGTCGGCGGAGTCAGCGATCAGGCCGGGGGGGCGGGTGGCGCGGCCGGGGGAGTGACCCTGAACAGCTTCGTCGGACACCCCGGCCAACGATTCGCCATCGCGGTGGGGGGAGGCGGGACGCCCGGAACCGAAGGGGCGGCCAACGGCGGTCCCGGGGGGCGGGGCGGCCCCGGCGGCGTGTCGAGCTGCGCCGGAATCGCATCCGCGGATGGTGGATCGGGCGGCGCCGGGTCCCCCGGAAACAGCAGCGCCGTGGTCCTCAATCCGGTCGGGCCGGGAAACTCGAGCGACGGCACCGACCGGGCGCCGGGGTCCGGCGGTGGCGCCGGCGCCTCCGGCGGAGGGGTGTCCGGATCCGCCTACCTCTACGCCTGGCCCGGGGGCGGGGGCGGAGGGACGGCTACGGCGGCCAAGGGTGGCGGTGGGGGAGGTGCCGCCGGTACCAGTGGGACCGACTCACCCGGCGGCGGGATCGGCACCATGCCGGGGTTGGACGGCGGGAATGGTGCCACCAATCACATCTACACCAGCGCGGCCGGCGGCGGAGGCGGGGGCGGAGGGGCGCCCGGAGGCTCCGGGGGGAAGGGCGGCCCCGGTGTGGCGGGTTTCGTGGCCATCTCCTACGCCGGTCCTCTCGCCGGATCCTGATCAGGTGTCCGGGCGCAGTCCGCTCCGAGGCACGGCCGGCACACACCGTGCTGACCTGGGGAGACGCTCTCCGGGTGCGGCCCAGGCCGAACTGGTCGGGGGAGGCGGGCCCCGAGGGGTACGGCGCCGGGTCGTCGGGGTAGGCTGACCCGATGGGGCGGCGAACAATCCGCTTGGTCACCGCGGTCCTGACGGTGACGGTCGTGTTGGTCGTGGCGAGTACGGCCGTCACCTCGGCCGCCAGGGCGGGTGGCAGCACCAGCCAGCCGGTAGTGACCTCGCTGACCATGCGGGCCCCCACCGCCTACACCCCGAAAGCACCGCCGGGGGCCACCGACGACTACCACTGCACGCTGCTCGATCCGCACCTGAAGAAGAACGCCTTCATCGTCTCGAGCCTGTTCAGGCCCAACAGTCCCGAGGTGCACCACACGGTGGCCTTCGTGGTACCGCCTTCGTTGGCCGCTGAGGCGCACGCCGCCAACCAGGGCGGCAAGGGCTGGACGTGCTTCGGGGAATCTGCGCTCCAGGGAAATGGATTCACCGGCCAATTCGCCGCCGCACCGCAGCTCACCGTGTGGGCGCCCGGGCACGGAGTCGACATCGAGCCGGCGGGGTCCGGCATGCCCTTTCTGGCCGGAAGCCTGCTGGTGATGCAGGAGCACTACAACCTGCTGGTGGGGGACCGACCCGTCCGGTCGTCGTTCCAGATCAACATGGTGCCGGCCACGACCCGGCTGCGGCCGCTGTCCCTCCAGCAGATGCCGGCCCCACCGGACGTTCCGTGTCCGACCGGAGCGACAGGTCCGATGTGTTCCCGCGCCGCCGAGCTGGCCGGCGTCGGCCAGCGATTCGGCGCTCTGCAGGAGGCATTCGTATCGGTACTGGAGAAGATCTGTGGCCGCAACCCGCTCGATCCTCCCATCAGTGACTCCACCTCCTGTGTCTGGCCGGTCACCAAGGCCGGCCTGGTGGTCCGGACGGTGGCGCACATGCATCTGCTGGGTCGGTCACTGACCATCGTCCTCAACCAGGGAACTCCGAGCCAGAAGACCCTGCTCGACGTGAAGAACTACAACTTCGACTACCAGCGCGCCTACAACCTGGCCAAGCCGGTGCCGGTGGTGCCCGGCGACAACATCACCGTGACGTGCACTTATGACCCCACGCTCGAACAGGAGATTCCCATCCTCCGCCGGCTCCCACCGCACTTCGTCACTTGGGGCGACGGATCCACCGACGAGATGTGCCTCGGCACGGTGATCACCGAGCCACCGGTCACGGTGCCCGAATCGGTGGCCCTGGCCCACGGCTTCAGCCACTAGGCCGCTCATGGCCGGCCGACGACGTGTCACCGGGAGTCGCATCGTGGTCGGCCGACTGTCCGTCGTGATGATGTGCAGCGGCTTCCTGGTGCTTGCTTCGTGCGGAGCGACGTCCAGTTCTGGTCCCACCTCGAGATCCAGGTCAACGACCTTCAAATCGACGCTGTCCGTGATCGTGTCGCACAAGCCGCTGATCACGGCGGCCTCCGGTAGCCAGCTGTTCGTGATCAGCGGGACCTTCCGGGTGCCCCACGACGGGATCTACACGGCGGTGGCCGTCGGCGGAGGCGGGGGCGGAGGTGGGGGAGGGTCCGCCTCGACGTCCGGGGGGGTGTCCGATCAGGTGGGAGGGGCGGGTGGTGCCGCCGGCGCGGTGACCGTCAAGAGCTTCTACGGCCACACCGGCCAGCGCTTTGCCATCGTGGTCACCCCCGGCGGCAATCCCGGAGTCGGCGGTGCGGCCAATGGCGGATCGGGCACCCGGGGCGGCACCGGGGGTCGGTCCAGCTGCGTGGGCATCGCCTCGGCTGACGGAGGTGTGGGCGGTGCCGGTTCACCGGGAAACAGCGACGCCACGGTCCTCGGTCCGGTCGCCGCCGGTAACGCCAGCTACGGAACGGCCCGAGGGATCGGTTCTGGTGGCGGCGCCGGGGTCCTCGGTGGCGGGGTGTCCGGTTCGGCCAACGTCTACGCCTGGCCGGGCGGCGGAGGTGGTGGCACGGCCTCGTCGGACAGAGGCGGGGCCGGAGGCGGGTCCGCCGGTACCAGTGGGATGGTGTCGCCCGGGGGGGGAGTCGGGGACATGTCTGGTGTCAATGGCGGCAACGGCTCCACCAACCGCGTCTACACCAGCGGTGCGGGTGGGGGAGGAGGCGGTGGTGGAGCCCCAGGGGGCCGCGGGGGCTTCGGTGGCGCCGGGGTGGCGGGATTCGTGGCCGTGCTCTACGGGAGCTACATCGCCGGATAGACACCTGCGTGCCGTACCCGGTGTCACAAGCGGTCCGGCTCACTGGGTGGCTGGTTCACAGTGGATGGAGGTGGCCGGCAAGGCGATCCGCAGTGCACCGCCGTTGATGATGATGATGCTCACCGTGGACCGGACCGATGCACCCGCGGCCAGTGCGGTTGTCCCGAGGGCGTTCTCCGAATAGTCACCGTTGGGACCGCTGGCGTTGACGACGCAGGCCGGGATGGCGGCGGTCGGGCTGACGTTCTTGACCGTGTAGGAGACCTTCACCGCGTGGGGGTTGACGGCCACGATCCGGTCGGTCGAGGCGCGGAACACGACCGGCTCCGCGGTGTCGATGGAATGGATCAGCGCCGCGGTGGCCAGCGCCAAGAACAGGACGATCAGTCCGGCGGCGATCCAGTCCTTACGACGGGCCCTCTCCACTCCCAGTTTGTTCAGCTCCATGGCGTGCCACCGGTTCCTCCCCAACAGGTGCCGATGAGCACACGAGGCGTGCGATCCCCGCGGGGAACCTGCATGGTAGCGGAACCGCGGCCGAGGCCTTCGCTCACGTATGTTGCGGCTCGTCGGCAACGGGACCAACCCCGGGACGGCGAATCCGACCGAGCCCGGGGCGGCGGTGTTCGCCACCCGTGAAAGCATGGCACGGAGGCCCCGGGCGCTCTAGCGTGCTGTGCGGAGAGGGGGTAGGGACCGCTGACAACCGAGGCGCCAGACATCTCAACAGCCCGTTGTCCCGGTGTCGCAGCGGTCGACCCGACGAGCGGACTCCGTCGATTTCGGATCGCCATGGTCCTGGCCACCGTGGTGGCGGGGATACCGTACGTGTGGGTGCTCTGGGACCTGTGGATGTCGTCGATCAATCCACTGCAGTCCGGTGCTCCCGACGCCCTCTCCCGGTCCGCCTACGATGCGCAGGCCAGAGCCATGATGGCCGGTCATTTCACGTTGCCGAACGGCAGTATCGGGACCGAGGCCTTCGTCCATGACGGCCATCAGTACACCTACTTCGGCATCTTTCCGTCACTCCTGCGTATCCCCGTCTTCCTGGTGACCCACGCTCTCGATGGCCGACTCACCGCGGTCTCCATGCTGTGCGGCTGGCTGGTCACCGCCCTGTTCGCCTCATTGTTGTTGTGGCGGATTCGGGTGGTCCTCCGAGGTGAGGCGCACCTCGGATGGATGGAGACCATTTCATACGGAGTGCTCCTCGCCTCGGTTCTGGCCGGATCCGTGCTCCTGTACCTGGCCTCGCAGCCCAACCAGTATTCCGAAGATCTGGTGTGGAGCGTCGCGCTCGCCTCCGGCAGCCTGTTCGCCCTGTTGGGGGTGGTCGAGCGCCCGTCGTGGGGGCGCGTGGTGGCGTGCGGGACCCTCGTCCTACTCACCAATCTCAACCGTGCCACCACCGGCTACGCGTGCGTCATCGCCGCCCTCTTGATGGCGGCCTGGTTCGGCCTGGGGCGCGCCGGACCGGACCGCCGTCGGTGGTGGATCCCGATGCTGTCGGTCGGGCTGCTGGCCGTGGCCGCCGGAGTCGCCATCGACCTGGCCAAGTTCGGTATCCCATTCGGAGTCCCAGTCTCGGCGCAATTGCTGTTCAAGTCCGGGGGATTCATCCACGTCAACGGAGGCCACTACTACAGCCCCCGCTTCATTCCGAGCGCCCTCCAGGCCTACGCAGACCCCACCAACCTGCGGTTCACCTCGCTCTTCCCGTACATCACGCTCCCGGACATACCGATCCACCCCATCGCCCACACCAGGCTGTTCACCCGAGCCCCCACGGCCAGCGTGGTGGCGACGACTCCTTTGTTGGTGGTGGCCGGCGTCTGGGGTGTGATCGCCACCTTCCGGCCGCACCGGGACACGGTCGAACGATCCCTACGGATCCTCCTGATCGCCATGGCCGCCACGGCCGGTTCGGCCATGATCGACGGATGGATCCTCGAGCGGTTCGTAGGCGATTTCCTGCCGTTGCTCATGCTGGCCGGCATGATCGGCACGGTCGACATCTGGCGCCGAATCGCCGACCTACGACGGGGGGCACGGCTCGCCGCTCTCGCCGCCTTCGCCGTACTGGCCCTCTTCGGAGCAGCTGCCAACATGGGGCTGGCCGTCACCCCGGCCTTGAACTGGACCCAGGGACAGCTCGTCCGCTACGTCGAGGCGCAGCGCGCCCTCAGCAACATCACCGGCCATCCCCTCAGCCGCGATGTGGTGAGGGGGAGCTCCTTCCCCCGTCCCGCCCCGATGGGCCAGTTGTTCATCAAGGGACGGTGCGAGGCTCTCTACGTCGCGGACCAGGCGCCGCCGAACGGACTCTACCTCCCCGACCTGATCTGGCTGCGGGTGGAAAGCGCCCCGCACACCCCCGTCTGCCGCTCGCTCATCGGATCGGCGACGGAGATGAGGTCCCCGGCGTTGAACACCTTCCTTGTCACACCACCCCGGGGTGCCACCGTCGCGGGGTCCAATGTGGAAGTCGCGGCGCGTACGGTGGGCAGGACCAAAGCCGTCTCGGTGCGCATCATTCTGATCCGGACGCCGAAGAACTCCGGTACGATCCTCGGCGAGGCGACCTACACCCACTCGGAATGGACCTATTCGTGGGACTCTCTCGAGGTTCCCAACGGCACCTACGACCTGAGGAGCCTGGCCACCGGTAGGTCGGGGACCACCGCGGTCAGCCCGGCCGACCCGGTGACTGTCGACAACCACCCCTCGGGGCCATGAGGACTGGCAGGACTGCGGTCTGTCCACCGAACGTGGGGGATGGGTAGCGGCGCGGCGCAACCTCCACTAACCATTGGCGAACAAGCTCAGGTGGTGCTCTTCGAGTACCCGGGCTCGTTCTCGAATTGAGGCTGCTGGCTCCAGGAAGAACAGGTAAAACCTGACCGGACCGTCCGGTTCGTGATCGATGTTCCGCAGTACGCTCGCCGACTTGACGTCGAAGACATACTGGTTCCGTCCGCCCTGTAGTCCATAGTAGATCCCGAAGGGAATCTGGATCACGATCAAACCCAGCAGGACGATCCGGGCACAGGGAAGGGCGACTCGGTCCAACCAACGACGGGCTCTCCGGGAGCGCGGCTCCGGGTCTGACGGCAGGGAGTCAGAGGGGTTCGTCTCCAGCCGGCCCGCGTCAACGGGACGCGGAGGACGGTCCAGCAGTGCCAGATAGATACCGACGAGGATCAGAAGGTCGAAGGTGGTGTACCGAGAGAAGCTGGCGCCTCCGAGGCCGAGGTAGGACCGACCTTGGGTGATGAAGGCGGCGAAGAGCAGCCCATAGCAGATCAGCGCGACGCCGACGGGGCTGCCGGACGTTTCATCCCGGCGGAGACCGCAGATCACGATGGTGGCGACGGCCAAGACGACGATCAGGATCCCGAACAGGATCACGAAGTCGTTGTCAGGGTTTGACGTCCCCAGGCCGACGGGCTTGCCCACCACGTCGCCGATGGCGAAGAGGAAGAACTTCAACGCGGCCAGCAGATGGTGGCGCGCGTATTGCGGGAGTGGGGATTCGGAGAATCTGTAACCGCGGAAGTAGAGGATCGTCGACGCGGCGGCCACGGCGATCCAGACCCCGAGCTGCGGCAAGGGCCGGCGCCGGAAGTAGAGCAGCACCAGACCAGCCGGCCAGATGAGCAAGCCCTGGAGGGACGAGAAGCTGCCCACCACGGCGGCGGCGAGCGCACCGACCAGCGTGATCCACGTCAGGGTGATCCGGTCCAGCAGAAGAAGGGCGGTGGCCAGGGAGAGGAAGACCATGTACCAGGCCAGCTGGAAGCCCCAGAGGCTGTTTCCGTACTGGACGACCGACAGAGCGAGGAGGGCAACTGGGCAGTAGTAGAGCCAGGGTGTCGAGGGTGAGCGCCGCCTGTGGGCCCAGAGCAGGAACCCCGTGGCCGCGGCCAGCATGAGCGCGCCCAACATCTCCTCCACCTGGATGTTGAAGTGCACGGTGTGGGCCAGCAGTACCACGATGATGTTCGGAAAGAAGATGCGGTTCTCATAGTGCTGGGCCCACATCGGCCCCCAATCGAAGAAATGCACGTAGGACTGCTTGATGACGTTGACGTCATCCCATTGGTCACCCACGATGGCGTTGACGCTGTAGTGCTCGACGAACCAGAAGTAGCCGACCACTGGGAGCCCGAACCCGAGCACCGTCAGGACTGCCACCACCTTCGGACTCAGACGGTCGACCAGCCGACGTCGGTCTGAGGTGGTCGTCGCCGACGGGACGGCCGACCCGGCTGTATGGACCTCAGACGTGGACTGCGTCATCTTCGCACTTCCGGACATGTTCCGAAGCAATCGTCGGCCTGGTTCTTGATAGTGACCCAGCGGTTGCCGGCGGCCTCAGAACGATCCACCAACCGACATCGGTGCGAGGCATCTTAGCTTGACCGGACCTTCCCCTCGGCTACGGGGACGGGCTCGTTGCCTGCTCGTCGGCCTCCCCGCCGGCATGCGGGCAAGGCAAACTTCCGAACCCCGTTGGCTGGGCCGGTCCGCTCCTCCGCCGCCGGCAACCGATGGGCACGGTCTGGCGCCACTACGGGAGCGGCCCTCTCGTTCTGCGCCGCGGGGAGCCGGTGTCAGTCGAGGGCGGCTGCGCCCGCTCAGGAGTTCCGTAGGTATGGAGACAGCTCCACGCCACACATGGAGACGGCGTCGGTCTCCTCAAGCGAGGGCCAGGACCGAGATGTTCACGAATCCTCCCACCCCGGAACCGCCATTGCCTCCCCCGCCAGTGGGTGCGCCTCCGCCTCCGCCTCCGCCTCCGGCCCCGCTGGTGTAGACGCCGTTGGTTACGCCGTTCCCTCCGTTGGCGGTCGGCATGTTGCCGACACCGCCACCGGGGGAGTCGGTCCCGCTCTTGCCCGCCGCTCCACCTCCGCTCCCCCCTCTGCCGCCGGCCGATGCTCCACCACCGCCGCCACCGGGCCAAGCCCAAATGTTGGCGGACCCCGAAATCCCTCCGCCAGCGATCCCAGCGCCACCGCCTGAACCCGGTGCTCTGCCGGTGCCGTCACTCGAGTTGCCCGATCCGATCGGATTGAGGACGGTTGCGCTGCTGTTCCCACGAGACCCTGCCCCGCCTGAGCCACCATCAGCTGAAGCGACACCGGCGCAGCTGGAGGTTCCTCCGGCACCGCCTCGCGCTCCCGAGCCGCCGTTCGCCGCGCCGCCGGGTCCCGGCGCACCGCCTGCTCCCACGACGACGGTGACACGCTCGCCGGCGCGCCCGAAGAAGCTGTTGATGGTCACCGCTCCGGCGGCGCCACCGGCTCCACCCACCTGGTGGGAAACGCCGTCAGTGTCGAGGGCGGATCCCCCGCCGCCCCCGCCGCCCCCGCCTCCCACTGCGAGCACCATGTAGGCGCCGTTCTGGGGAACCACAAAGGTCCCGCTCGCAGTGAAGAGCCGGCCCTCAGAAGCGGACTTCGCAGAACCTCCCGAGGCCGCTTTGACGGTCGAAGTCGAAGTGGAGGTAGCGGTATCGGCGCCCTTGGAAGTTCCGCACGAGACAAGAAGTAATGACCCGCTCAGTACCGATACAACCAGCAGTCGTCTAGACACGAAACGTAGCTCCCGAGGGCAAGGATCGTCTGATCGTCTGGTTGTCTTCAGCGGGTGCAGGGAAACGGAGGCCTACGCAAGATCCCAGCGCAAAAAAATGGTAGGACGTTGTTCGGATTGTTGTCAATTGCAGGATCGCCCTCACCATCTTTCCTCACGAAGGATGCGGGCAGGCTCGAGATCGGTCAGGGCGGGCCATCGGCGAAGACGCTCAGACGGTGCTCTTCGAGCGTTTGAGCCTGCTTCCGGATCCATGACGGCGGCTTGCTCACAATGAGGGCTCGGATCAACTCAGAATCCGAGACGTGATTGACGTTGCGGAGCGTCGTGGCCGCCTCGACATCTCGAGCGTGATCAGATCTGGCCCCTTTGACTCCGTTGTAGATTCCGAATGGTATCTGGAGGACGATGGCCAACAGCACGACAACCAGCGCATAGGGAAGTACCACTTGATCCAACCGCCGGCTCTTTGGCTGACGGTGTTGGCCGTCAGGGGTTTGCTGCGGAGTTGCGGGGCGCATGGGTAACTGGCCAGCATCCGCATGCCGACGATGGCCAAGCAGCGCCAGGTAGATGCCTACGAGAACGAGCAAGTCGAAGGTCGTGTACCGAGAGAAGCTGGCAGCCTCGTAGCCGTAGAGGATGCGGCCCTGGGTGATCATGCCGGCAAAGAGAAGCCCGTAGCAGATCAGAGCGACGCCGACGGGACTGCCGGAATGCTCGTCACGCCTGACGCCACAGATGAGCACCGATCCCACGGCCAGCAGGACGACAAGCAGTCCGAGCAGCATGACCAGGGTGTCCTGGTAGCCCCAGGTTCCGTCCTGAATCGGCTTTCCCACTACGTCGCCGACGGAGAGCAGGAAGAACTTGAGCGCAATGACAGGATGCTCAATTGCGAATCGAGGAGCTGGGGTCACGGAGCTGTAACCGCGGAAGTACAGAAACGTCGATGCGATGGCTCCGGTGATCCAGACACCGACGTGTGGCCAGGATCGCCGCCTGAAGTACAGGAGCACGAGCCCGGTGGGCCAGATGAGCAACCCCTGGAGAGACGAGAAACTGCCCACAATGGCGACAGCCGTGGCACCGACCAGGGTGACCCATGTCAGGGTGACTCGGTCGAGGAGAAATAGGACTGCGGCTAGACACAGCAGGACCAGGTACCACGCCAACTGAAAGCCCCAGATGGTGTTCCCGTACTGGACGACCGAGAAGGCAAGGAAGGCGACAGGACAGTAGTAGAGCCAGGGGATGGAAGGCGAGCGCCGCTTGTGGGTCCACAGGATCAACACCACGGCCGCAGACAGCATCACGGCACTCACATACTCCTCCACCTGAACGTTGAAATGGTCGGCGTGGACGAGGAGCAGTAGGAGGATGTTCGGAAAGAAGATCCGGTTCTCGTTGTGTTGAGCCCACATGGGACCCCAGTCGAAAAATGAGACATATGACTGCCTGATCATCGGGATCAGGTCCCACTGGTCCCCGACCACGGCGTTCTCGCTGTAGCGCTCGAGGAACCAGAAGTAGCCCGCCACCGGCAGGCCGAATCCGAGTGCCGTCAGGGCGTTGACGAGTCGTGGATCCAAACGGTCGACGATGCGTATGGGAGAGGGCGAGGGCTCCTCGAAATGAGCATCTGGTTCCTCCCCCGAGATCCCGCTCACTGCCATGGTCCTCGACCCCTCCTGTTCATCGTGAACTGGCAACCGTAGCGCCGAGTCCGTCCTCCCGTCCGCCTCCCTCCGGTCGGGTTGGTGGCAGCGGCCACTCGTTCAGCACGCTCGATTCGCCCGCCATCGATCGAGATACCAACTTGCAGTGTAGGTGGGGTGAAACTGACCGGGGTGCCCCCGAATCGGATATCCGTCGTGCCGGGGCCGGTAGGCGCTCGAGATCGAGCGGGAGTCGGCGCGGTGAGCGGCTGGGGCTAGGGGGTCGCTCGGTTGCCGAACAGACTGAGGTGGTGCCTCTGGGCTATCCGCGCCTGTTGGCGCACGAAAGCCTCCGGATAGAAGGGGTCCAAGGGAAATTCGACGGTCGAATTGGTCGTATGGTCGATGTTCCTCAGCACGTGCGCAGCCACTTCGCTACTGGCGTGGAGCTCGCGTGCTCGTTGGACGCCAAAATGCAGACCCGAGATGATCTGCACCACAATGATGGCTGCAAGGGTCGACCGGACGACGGGCATCGCCACTTTGTCGACCCAAGCGGATCCACTCGGTCGTTGTCGGATCGCCTGCCTCGCCGCCTCTTCGCCATTGGGCGGCTGGGGCCGGGGTTCCGTTCCCAGGGTTGGCCGTACGAGCAGAGCCAGGAAGATTCCGATTGGGACCAACAGATCGAAGGTCGTATAGCGGGATTGGCCGGCCGCGGGGAGGCCGAAGATGACTCGCCCCTCGGTGATCATGGCATCAAAGAGCAAACCGACGCAGATGAGTGCCACTCCGATCGGAGCTGCGCCATCTCGGTCACGGCGAATGCCGTACATGACCAAGGTGAACAACGCCAGCAGGAGTAGCAGCCCGCCGAAGATCAGCACGGCGGCGTTTCCCGACTTGCCATTCTGCGGCGCGTAACCGAGCACATCCCCGGCGGCGAATACGAAGAACTTCACCGTCCCAACAGGATGCTGGAACGCGTACGCGTGGCTGGGTGAGCCCTCGCTGGTATTGAAGTTGTGGAAGTAGACGACGACCGATGCCACCGCGGAACCGATCCAGACGGCTACAAATGGTGCGCTTCGATGCCGGTGGTACAAGAGGACCAGTCCGGCGGCCCATATCAGGAGTCCCTGCAGTGATGAGAAGCTGCCGACCACCCCGGCGATGATGGCTCCGGCAAAGGCGAGCCAGGTCAGGGAGGCCCGGTCGATGAGCACGATCGCAACGGCCAGTGACAGGTACACGAGACACCAAGCCATTTGGAATCCCTCGAGCATGTTCTCGTACTGCACGATTGACAGCGCCAAGATGGCGACCGGGCAGTAGTAGAGCCACGGTGTGGTGGGGGAGCGTCGTCGATGGGCCCAAATGAGGAGGGCGGTGGCCACGATCAGCATCAGGGTGCTCAAGTACTCCTCGATCTGCGTATTGAAGAGCGTGACGCGAGCCAGCACCAGTACGACCAGATTGGGAAAGAAGATGCGGTTCTCGTTGTGTTGGGCCCACAGGGAGCTCCAGTCGAACAGATGGGAATAGGAGTGGGCGATCACCGTCACGTCATCCCATTGATCGCCGAAAATGACATTCACGCTGTAGAGCCGCAGCAGCCAGAAGCAACCGAGCAGCGGAAGGCCGAAGCCCAGGATGGTCAAGAGACGGACCAGTCGTGGGCTCAACCGGTCGACGAATCTCGAACGGTCGTCAGGCGGTTCGGCACCGTTCAGCGGCCCCTCGGTCAGGGCCTCGGAGATTGCTGGTGTCACCGATCCCTCGGGGGCTGCCACCTAGGCGCTCCTCGCCTGGACCCGGTACCTGCCGTCACTAGGATCCCACCAGGGGACGGAGTGCATTGGCTCGAGTCCTACGTCGATTCTCCCGGTGCGGCCGGCGTCCCCACGAGCAGGTGACCTCTCGTCCATGGCCGCCGACACTACCGGAGCAAGGTCGCCGCGAGGGCCAAATGGGCAATCCCCCGGACCGCCGTTCCACGGAGTGCAATCCCACGGCATTCCGGCGGCAAGCCAGTCCCGCCGGCGAAAGGGGTCACCCGGTCGGTACGGTACTCTCTTCCGCAGACGAGGCCGGGTGGTCCTTGGTCACGCCGATTCCGGAAACCGCGAGGCACCCGCATGTGAGCCGAAGGGTAGGGGATGGGGGAGCGTTGCGCCTGTTGGCCCAGTGGAGGAGTCGACCGATGGGCCCTTCTCCGGAACCCACGGTGAGGTGGTGGCAGTGAAGGCGCGGAAGGTGCCCCGGCTCACGACGCGGCTGTCGATCGCCATCCTGGTGGTGGCCTACCTGGCCTTGGCGCTCACGTTCACCCTCCTGACCCGGGCCTATGAGGCCGATGACGAGGGGGCTCACGCCGACTACGTCGAGTACGTCGTGCGGCATCACTCCATCCCACACATCGATGTGGCCAACGGGGGAGAGTCGCATCAACCTCCCCTTTACTATCTACTCGAAGCGGGTTGGCAGGAGGTCCTTGGGATTCCGGCCTTCGTTCCTCAACTCGCCTTCGTCAAGGGGCCGATAGGCCCCAACCATCTGGTGTTGTCTCACAACTACACCACCGCCCAACACCAAGATGCGGTGCATCTCCACGAGTTGCGCTTGCTGTCGGTCCTGTTCGGTCTGGGTACGGTGCTGCTGACCTATGCCGGGGCCAGGGTGATCGGGCTGAGCCAGACGGTGGCCCTCTCCGGCGGTCTCTTC
This sequence comes from uncultured Acidimicrobiaceae bacterium, assembly GCA_963833585.1. Lineage (GTDB taxonomy): Bacteria > Actinomycetota > Acidimicrobiia > Acidimicrobiales > RAAP-2 > Bog-756. The sequence goes on from CAWHYF010000001.1 coordinate 455,288, forward strand.
GTGGCGCTGCTCCCGAGGGAATTGGTCCTTTCTACCGACCTCACCAATGACGCACTGATCATTCCCCTGTGCGCTCTGGCCCTGGTGTTGTTCCTGCTGGCGGAGCGCGCCCGCTCAGAGGGGCGCCGGGGCCACCGGCGCCTGCATCTCCTGTGGATGGGCCTCGCTCTCGGTGCCGGCGCCATCACCAAATTCAGTGGCCTTCCCGTGGCCGGCATCCTGCTGGCCCTGGCCTTCGTGCCATCCGTCACGTGGTCGCGCTCGACTGGGCAGGTGTCAGCTACCGAGCCCACCGGAAGTCCTTCGGAGAGCAATCGGCACCTGGGGGTGGCACCGCGCTTTCTGGTGGACGGCCTCATCGCAGTGATCGGGTTCTTGGCCGTGTCGGGATGGTGGTTCATCCGGAACAGGATCCTCTACGGCCAATTCCTGGCCGGCCGGAAGAGTGAAGGGTATTTGAAAGCCTTTCTGGGAGGGGCCCACCCGGTCGGGTGGAGTACCCATCTCCTCTTTCATGAGGTGCCTCAGGTGTTTCTCCAGACCACCTGGTATGGACAGCCCAATCTCTCGGTACCCACCTGGGTGAACGGCATTCTGGCTGCTATGGGTCTGTTGTGCCTGGCCGCTGGAGCCTGGGTGCTCCTGGTCCCCAGGGAGCCGGAATGGCGGAGGGTGCCACGACTGTCCGCGGTTGCGCTGGTCGGGTGCATCCTGGGCGGTCTGATCGCCGTGATCATCAACATCAAGACCACGTCGATCGGTGATGCTCGGGTGGCTTTCGTGGGAATTGCCGCGTTCGCCATGGCGTTGGTGATTGGTGGCACCCGGTCCTTCGAGCGGATCAGCCCTCGCTTGGCACCCATAGGGATGTGGTCGTGGCCGGCCGTGCTCCTTGCCCTGGACGTCTACGTCATCGTGCGCTTCCTGGTTCCACTCGGTGGTCTCTAGTTCAACGACCTATTATTTCAACGACCCATGGCCCCCACATCGTGTTGGGAGAAGTGGCGTTCAACAAGTCGACCGGCGAAACCTGGGGCGAGCGCGCTCGTAGCGCTCTTCCGCGCGACCGGGGGCGAATGCCAACGAAGATCGACCGCTTTCGAGCGGCGGGGCGATCAGCTCGACATCACCGAGTCCGCGACCGATTGTCTGGATTCAAGGGTCAGCTGACGACGATGATTGCGGTCGAGGAGAAATGAAAGCGCGGCGACAACGCCGATGGCGGCCAGGACGGCGAGAGAGGGCTCAGCCGCCGTCCGCATCCGCGTGCTTCCGTAGAACAGGGCCGCGTTCAACGCCACCACCACGAGTGGTACCACCACCACCACGAGTCGCCTCCATGAGAATCTTGCCAAAACAACCGTTCCGACCACCACGAAGGGAAGCAACACCCAGTAGACGATCGTGCCCGCCCGCTCGTAGCCAGGAATCCGTCCTTCGTCTGTTGCGAGAGAGAGTTGGAAGGCTTGATTGCCGAAGCCCCAGACCGACAGCTCGCGAGCGGCAATGACTCCCGGCAGGTCATTGACATGATCCAACGCAAAGGCCTCGGCCCGGCTGGTGGCTGCCCGATTGAGGGTCACTTCCGTATAGGTCTTGGCTCCATCGGGAGGCCTGGAGTGTTTGAGTAACAATATGTCCTCATCTATTGCGCACGCAGTGTTGAAGCTGCCGTAAGTGGGATCGTTCGGGTTCAAGGCGGCAGGACAATACGACCCGGAAAGGGTTACCCCGCCGTTCGTCGACAACGATGCCCCACCCAGTTGAATTTCATTTCGGACCAGCCAGGGCGTAAGCACGAGGAGGAGGCCCACCACGAGGGCAGTGCCTGTGCGCAGCCGACTTCGCCAATCTCCCGTGGCGATGAGGACCGCTGGAATGCCCAGGAGCAGCGTGAAATCTATGGCCTCGCTTCGGATCAGAATGGCGATTGCGATCAGGAGCCCCAGGGCTCCAAATCGCCAGACGACCGGGTGTCGAATGCAGTGGAGGGCGACAAGCAGAATCGCCGAAATCACGACGACATACACGCTCTCGCTCATCAGAATTCCGCTCGGCTGGAACCAATCCGGGCTGGCCGCCGCGATTGCTGCGCCGACAATCCCCACCGTCGGTCCCGCCACTTCACGACCCACCAGGCCCAGCAAGAGGACACCCGCTCCGGTCAGGATGGATACCGCAATTCGCTGTTGTCCGATCGAGTGAAGGCCCACGATGTCGAAGAACGCCAATAGCAACGGAAACACAGGTGGGTGGTTCGCGGTCGGATGACCGGCCAGGGTCTCATATCCCTTCCCGTTGGCTATGAACGCGGCTGACCCATGGAAGAACTGGGCGTCAGCGGTGAGCCCGTGAGACCAGATCGAGATGGCGAACGCGACCCGAACAAGAACACCCACCACCACCACGCCAAGGAGCGCCGGCCAGAACCAGCTCGGAGTCACCTGGGACCGATCCCGAAATACTCGGCCATACGGTACGTCTAGGCCGGCGGCGTCCACGCTCACTGACGATACCGGCTTTGTGATTCTGCCGAGTGGCCCTGCCTAGTCGTCGGGTTCATCGCTACCTGCCCCAACATTGCCCGGTCCGCGTGTGGATGCGCGCCCGCCGGGGTGCGTAATCGGTGGACGGGTGTGGATCAAGGTCTCTCCTGGGGAGCCGGCCACCTATCAGAAGAGGATCCCGCCCAGGGTCGGAAGTTGGACGGTGAATGTGTGGCTGCCCCGGCTCGGCACCCGAACAACAATACGGGGGTCGGTGGGCACGTGAAGAACAGAGATCGGCCTGGACCTGCCCCCCGATGTCCTTTCGGCCACTTTGGTGAATGGGTTGAAACTTATGGGAAGGGCCAACAGGGTCGGCCCCCCGCAGGTGACTCGATAGGTCGCTTCGAGTGACTCGAATCCCTGGCCGGAGGTCTGGGTCACCGAGCAGCGAACCGATGACAGGGAGGTGGCTTCGCTGCGGTTGCGGTGCAGTTGTTCGTAGAGGGAGGTGTCGAATTTGAGGTTGTGACCGTCGCGGCCCTCGACCTTCGGGAGGTACTCGGCAAACAATGGTCCGAGCGGGTTGGTGGCGAAGCTCGTCGAACCCGGCTCGGTGAGCACCCTGATCGGGACGAATGGCAGATTCGGGTACTTGCCGGCTACCGGGGCGGGTTCGCGGGCCACGATGGGCGACAGGACCACCAAGACCACTAACCACACCACGGCAATGGTCACGGGTAGCCGCCACGTCGAGTCGAATCGCCGGACCCGGTAGAGACGGAGGTACCAGTCGGCCACCACCACGGCCAGTACGAAGGCCAGGGGAATGCTGAAGGTCATCATCCGGAATGGATAACCGATCACCTTGAGTTGCCAGAACGCGGTCCAGACCGGAAGCGAGAATCGGAACTGCATCAACTGGTAGATCACCAGGCTCACCACCAGGACCGTCACGACGGCGCGATTCACCCGGGGTAGGTCGAGGTCGGCGTGCCGGACATGCCGGCGAAACCACAGGACCACAGCGGTGACGAGACCGAGCACGAGGAGGAGGGTGATCCCCACGTCGAGCTGGAGGTCGAGGCCGAACGGGACCTCCTTGGCGTTGGCGGTCCTCGACAGCCAGTGGAAGGACGGGTTGTACAGCACCGCCAGGGGCTTGGCGAAGGTGAATGATGAGACGAAGGTGTTCTCGTTGGTGATGGTCGACGCCGGGTCGTAGTACTTGCCCATCTTGACTTCGGCCAGAAGGCCCGGGGCGAGGATCAGGGCTGTCAATCCAACGGACACGATCAGCCGATAGACGACGGCTCGGAGTCCGGCGAGCCGGTAGCAGATGAGGAAGGCCATTCCGGTGACGGTCAGCATGATGATCGCCACCAGCGCCACCGTGTTGTGCGCCCACACCAGCGCCACGATCACGGGAACGATCGACCAGGACCACCGTTGGTCCTTGATCAAGGTCAGGCACCAGTAGACGAGCCAGGGCACGATCATCAACGCGGAGAATTCGGCCAGGTCGGCCCGGAGGAGCCACTCGCTGAAGGTCCAGTTGCTGAGGAGAAACCCCACTGAGCCCACCACCATCAGGAGCCGGCTCTCGGTCACCAGGCTCAGCGCCTTGCGCATCCCGTACGCCCCGATAGCCATGAAGATCCCCAGGGTGACCACCAAGGTGGGCTTCAGTGCTCCCCCCAGAACGATGAAGACCAGTCCTCCCACGGTGAAGAACGCCCGCTGATAGAAGAGGGGGACCGGTGTGCCCATGCCGTACGCGTCGCTGCTCGACCACACCGGATAGAGGTCGCCGTGGCGAAAGTGGGTGGCGTAGATCTGCACCAGGAGCGGATCTGGGGGCGTCTGGCCGAACGACCATCCGGAGCGTCGACCCACCAGGCTCAGGGCGAGTGCGGCACCAACAAGAATGGTCGCCAAGAAGGCGAGCTCGTACTTCCAGTCGATGCGGTGGAGTCGGGAACGGTATCGACCCGTCCTGCCTGCCCCCGCGTGCCGTCGTGCTCGTCCTCCGTGCGCGCTGGGTCATCGGTGAGCGTCACTCAAGGCACCCCTGTCGCCATGGTCTACTGACGTTACTGCAAGTCATTGGCCCATGGAGGCCGGCGACCGGGAGATTCGCCGTCCATTTGACCCTCCGCTGTCCCCGCTCGCCGGACCTGACCGATTGGCAGCCCGGGGGCCGATATCGACGGGCAACCTGGGTCCCGCCAGCGCTGGCTGCCGGTCAGAGTGAGGAGGGAGCCGGCGCTCGCGACCGAGGAGGGTTGCCCCTCCTGCGCCGCGCCCACTCGACGACGATGCCGGCCAACAGGCCGAGCGCGCTGCCCGCCGCCAACACCAGTCCGACGGTGAAGGTGTTGGGCCAGTACCGGATCACCACTCGGTGCGGACCTGGAGGGACCCTGGCCTGGAGCATCACCCCCGAGTACGTCTGGAGGGAGAGTGGTCGACCGTCGATGGTGGCGTGCCAGCCCGGCAGGTCGGTGAGGCGAAGACGGAGCACTTGGGAGGAGGAGGCGTCGGTGTCCAATTGCCAGGTGGCGGGATCGGGCTGATGGACCCTCACCGGCTGACCAGGTGCATCGTCGGGGGGGAGGGGCTTCCCCGCAGGGGCGGCTACCAGGGTTGCGGAGGCGGCTCCGGGTATCCGGTAGAGCTCCTCGTCACCCACGGTGCCCACGAAGACACTGCCGACCGGTCCGGGTTGGCCGTGGAACTCGAGCACGTAACCGACACCGAACCGTCGGGCGGCGGTGACGCTGGTAACCGAAGGACAGTACAGGTAGTAGTAGGAGCTGCCACCCGCCATGCCGGTGAGCCGCTTCCACGACGAGAAGTAGGCACTCGGCACCAGCGGATCGTAGATGGCCAGTTCATCGACCCCGTAGAGGATGTTGGCCTCCGGCAGGATGCCGAGTTCGGGATCCCCGAGGAAGGTCGAGGCCACACAGGAGCCGGTACCCAGGCCGACGAGCGAGGTCCCCACCGTCTTCTGGAGCGATGCCACCGCCGGGGTCGGCCCCGGAGCCTGCGAACTCGAGGTCCAGACCGGCAGGCCCGCAGTCACCAGAAATGCCGTCTCGCAGAGGAGCAGCGCGCCGGCGGCCAGACGGGCCCGCCGGGCCAGGACCGATCCCGTGCGGTGACGCACCGTCCAGCCCAGCCAGGCCACCAACACCAGGCCCACGACGGCGCCGACGGCCGGCCACAGAAAGCTTGAGGATCGAATCCGAGCCTCGTCGGGGGGCAGGTGGCCACGACCGAACAGCCAGATGACCAGGAGCAGTATGGCCGCACCACCGAAGGCACACCCGGCCCAACGGCGGAGCCGTGCCGATGCCGGATCCCGGACCAGGGCGTCGAGGCCGATCCCGGCCAGGACGGACAGCCCGAAGGCCAACGGCACCAGGGCCCGGGTCAGGATGACGTTGCCGATCAGGGGTAGTCCGTTGAACGCCGATGCCACCTTCGGTACCAGCGCCAGGGTCCCCATCACTGCCACCACGGCAACCAGGCCGGTCACTTCGGGACGCTTCCATCGGGTCCCCAGGGCCACCACGGCCAGCACCAGGGCGATCAGGCCCACGTAGTTGGCGGTCCACTGGTAGGAAACGGAACCGAACCAGTGGCTTCCGGCCACCGGGAGTCCGTCGAACCCCTGGAAGATGAGTTGCAGGAGGGCGTGGTCGGGGACGGTTACCGAACTGTAATTTCCGGTCGAGGTCCGGCCCGACAGGCCGAGGAGCTGCATGCCGGGAAGCAGGAGGGGGGCGCTCAATCCCACGCCGGCCACGGCGGCGATGACCAGATCGGCCACCGGCCGGAGGATGGGGCCCGGGTCTCCCAGCCGAGGGGCGCGCTGGACCAGGACGACCGTCACGAAGAGGGCCAGGGCCGCGCCCAACAGGAGTGTGGTCTCGGGATGACCGGCGTAGATGCTCATGGCCAACACCAGGGCAAAGACCGCGATCGAGAGGGCTCGCCGGTTTCCTCGGACAACGACCACCGCCGCCGCGAACAGCCAGCCGGTCCACGAGCTCACCGACGTCGACGACCAACCCACCAGCGACATCACCGGACCGCCCAACACGAACACCGTGCCGATGAAGGCACAGGCAACCACCCCGAGCCTGAGCACTCGACCGAACACGTAGGCCCCGGTGCCGGCCACGGCCACGGTCACCAGCACGCCGACCGAGTAGGCGAACCGCAGCGGCACGAGATAGCCGATCAGGGCGGGGAGTCCGAATGGTCCCGACTCCCAGTTGAAGGCGAGTGGCATCCCCAATCCGCTGAACGGGTTCCACAGGGGGAGATGGCCCTGGTGGACCTGGGTCCAGTTCTGCTCGGTGAAAGGTATGAACAGCGAGGCCAGGTCCCTCATGGACGGGTTGTGCACCACCACGCCGTGCTGCGCGGTCAGCCCGATGGTCGAGAGGATGTCGTAGGGCCCCAGATAGACGCCGTGGATCAGCGTCGGCAGCAGCACGGCGAGGGCCGCGCCCAGTACCCAGAGAACGCCGAGCACGTCGGGCCAGTACCTCCGGCCTGCGGTGCCGACGTCATCGGTTTCGTCGGCTGGATTCACCGTCACCCCTACGGCGGAGACGTTGTGTGAGCGACGCCCGTCGGGCGTGGTGGTCTCAACGGAAGACATCGCTGACCGGTGCTTCGGGAGGCAGATCGACTTCGACATCTCGTGGTCCGGTGCGGGTGGGCCGGCGTCGACGATGGTCGACGACCAGGGCGGACAGCAAACCGACCGCGGCGCAGGTCGCCAGGACGATCCCGACCGTGAAGGATGAGGGCCAGTAGTGGAGGGTCACCGTGTGTCGTCCTGCCGGCACCTCGACCTGCAGCATGACCCCGGCGAATCGTTGAATCGGGACCGGCCGTCCGTCGATGGCGGCATGCCACCCCGGGACGTCGGTGAGGCGAAGTCGAAGTACCTGGGGCCCGGTGGAGCGTGTGGTCACCTCCCAAGCCGAGGGACTGGAGTGGGACACCGGTACCGGGGTACCCGGAGCGGTCGCGGCCGGCAGGCTTCCGTCGGCCTTCACCGGGGAGACCGTGGCCGCCGCCGCGCCGGGTATCCGGTAGAGAACGTCATCCCCGACCATCCGGTCGTAGACCCCACCTTGTGGCCCGGGGGCGCCGGCCGGTTCGATTACGAAGCTCACCCCGTACAGCCGGGCCAGGCTGGCCGTATTCACGCCGGGACAGTACACCGAGTCCTTGGGGATGCCGGCCGACCCTTGTCCGTTGGCACCCCATGCCGAGAAGTAGGCGCTGGGGATCATGGGGTCGTACAGGGCCAGTTCCCGGATTCCGTACGCGATCTGGGCATTTTCCGGGATCCCGAGGCCGGGTGGCAGGAAACAGTAGGGAAGACCGAGGGCGACCACGGACGTCCCCACCGCGCTCTTCAGTGCCGTCACCGCCGGCGTGGCGGCGAAGGGCGTCGAACTGGTCGTCCACAGCGGCGCACCTGCCGTGACGAGGAAGGCCGTCTCGCACGCCAGCAGGGTCACTCCGGCCACACGACCGACCGTGAAGCGACCGGATGTTCCGTCCTCTCGATCCGACCGTCTGTGCCGGTGGGCCAGAACCAGCACCCCCGCCACGGCCAATCCCACCGCCGTCTCGATGAGTGGCCAGACGAAGCTGCGGGACCGAATGGAGGCATCGGACGGATCGAGATGACCCCGCCAGAGCAGCCACAGCCCGGCGAGTACGCAGGCGGCCACCGCGAATCCACCACCGGTCCACCGACGTACCGATCGCCGTCGGTAGTCCCGCACCACGGCATCCATCCCGACCCCGGCCAATATCGACAGGGCGAAGGCGAGGAGGAGGATGGCCCGCTGCCAGAGAATCGTCCCGATCAGAGGTAGCTTGTCCAAGGCCGACACGACCAGCGGGACGAACCCGATGGCCACCATGACCACGGCAAGCACGGCGAAGGCCACCACTTCGGGTCGTCGTCTCCTCACCCCCACCGCCACCACCGCCAACACGACGGCGATGATGCCAACGTAGGCCGCCGTTTCGGAGTAGCCATTGGGATACCCGAACCAGTGGTTCCCGGCGACGGGCAGGCCATCGAATCCTTGGAACAACAGGTGCACCAGATTGTGCACGGGCAGGGGGGGATTGCCGTTGATCAGCTCACCGGGGTCCCCACCCGGGACCCCACGCTCCGAGATGGAGATGACCTGGAGACCGGGCAGGAGGAGGGGGGCCCCGAGCGCTCCGCCCGCAACCACGGCGATCGATAGGTCGAGGACCGGTCGACGGATCGGTCCGGAACCGGACAGGAACGGCGAACGCTGGGCCAGCAACACGACGAGGAACACCAGCAGCGCCAATCCGGCCAGCGTCAGGATCTCGGCTTGGCCGGCATAGACCATGGCTGCGATGACGACGGCGACCAGGGCGATCGACGGAACTCGGCGATGACCGCGGACCACCAGGAGGGCCGCGGCGAACAGCCACCCGGACCATGACAACACCGCGGCGTGAGGCCACCCCAGCCAACCGAGCATCGGACCACTGAGCTCGAACACCGTCCCGGCGAAGATGGATGCCAACAGCCCCAGCCGTAGGACCCGGGCGAGTGCGTACATCCCGGTCCCGGCGATGACAAGGGTGACCACGACCTGAACGGTGAAGGAGAGTGCCAGGGGGAACAGGTAGCTGATCAGCGCGGGAACGCTGAAGGCCACGGTCTGCCAGTTGAAGGCCAGGGGCATGCCCAGGGCCTCGTAGGGGTTCCAGAGCGGGAGATGTCCGTGGTGGACCTGGGTCCACGCCAGTGTGGTCCAGGGGATGATCTGGTCGGACTGGTCCCCGGCCTGCAGATTGTGTATGACCACCCCGTGCTGGCGCAGCACTCCGAACTGCGACAGCACGTCGTACGAACCAAAGGAAGAGCCATGGGAGAGGGCGGGCAGGAGCACCGCCAGCGCCAGGAGCACCATCCACGACACGCCGAAGACATGCAGCCAGGGATTCAGGCGGGGGTCACGGTCAGAGGGAGATGCCGTCGTGACGATCCCCTCGCGTTTCGTTGGTTCCCCCGACATCCAAACCGGTCTCTCTCCGCACCGATTGCGGTGGCTGGAGTATAACGAAGGTTGTCGCCGAACAGGGGCCGGCCGTGCCGTCGACCTGGGGTTTCGACACCGATTTCCCCAATTCACCGCACCCGTGGGCCTCTGGGCCGTTCGACCGATGGCCGGCCCTCAGCCAGGCCGATCGGACCGCCACCCTGCCCGGCCGGGCGACCTAGAGTGGCGGGCTCAGGCCGAATTTTCGACGGTGTCCGAGCCGCGGAGGGGTTTGGTGACAACCACTGCGAGCGTCAACCTGAATGAGATCGTACCCTCCGGCGTCGGATCACACGACGGCGCCGCAACCGCGAGTGCGGTGAGCCGTTGGGACCCGCGCTTGGTTGCCGCGTTGACCGTGGTGGGGTTCGGACTGCCCCTGGCCGCCTACCTTTGGATGCTCGGCCGCTTCAGCGTCAATGTCTTGGTCGGGGCCGACTGGAACGAAGTGACGGTCATCAAGCAGTCCTACGTCCAGTACTTCGATTGGGGCCAGTTGTGGGCTCAGCACACCGAGAACCGCATCTTCTTCCCCAATCTGATCGTGGTGCTCGTCGCACACACCCTGCACTATGACCTCCGGGTGTTGGAGTACCTGGGCGGCGCCATGCTGGTGGCCGCCACCGCCTTCATGTTGGTCGCACACAAACGGCGTTCCCCCACCACCCCGTGGCTCTACTACTGCCCGGTCGCCTTCCTGACCCTCTCGTTCGCCCAAGAGGGGAACACGCTCTGGGGCTTCCAGATGGCCTGGTTCCTGGTGTTGCTGGCCCTGGCCACGGCCCTGCTGCTACTGGACCGAGCCAGCCTCAGCTGGCTGGCTCTGGTCGGCGCCATCGCCGCGGCGACGGTGGGAAGTTTTTCGTCGCTCCAGGGGCTCCTCATCTGGCCTGCCGGTCTCGTGCTCTGCTGCTACCGAAGGAGGGTTTGGCCTCAAGTCGCGTGTCTGGATCGCGGCCGGGGTCGCCGCCACTGCCTTGTACCTGCACAACTACGATTTCACCGTGTCGGCCCGTTCTCGGTTCGCCGTCCAGCACCCCCTGATCGCGGTCAAGTTCTTCTTCTTCCTGATCGGTGACTCTTGGGAAAGCCGGTTGCCCTGGGCAGTGCCAACGTCCAGAACACCATGGTGGTCCTGTTCGGAGTCTTCATCGTGGCCCTGGCAGTCGGGACGGTGCTGATCTGTGGATTCCGGCGGGACGAACGGACCGGCAGCCCGATCGGCATCGCCCTGATCTGCTTCGGGCTGTTGTTCGCGGCGATGGTGACCCGAGGACGATCGTTTTACGGCTACGGGGGTGCGAGCTCGTCCCGCTACGCCACCTTCGATCTCCTCATCCTGGCCGGGATCTACCTGGCACTACTCGGTAGACGGCCACTGTGGCGTGGACCGGCCGGCGAGAGACGGATCCTTCGGTCCGGCGGCGGCCGCCATCGGGGCGGTCGTCCGCCGGGCACAGTGGAAGAGTCAACAGGATTGCCTACCGGAGCGCAGTCGTCCTGGTGGCGGTGGCCATGGTGGTGCAGATCCCGTTGGGGTTCCACTATGGCCTGGCTGCGGCCCGGTCGTTCCACGCTTCCCAGGTCGAGGCGGCCAAGACCCTTCACGATCTTGATCACGTCTCGAACCAGAAGCTGGCGTCTTCGGAGTTCTTTGTCTCCCCATCGCTCATCCGGCGACAGGCGCGAGTCCTCCAAGAGCACCGGCTGAGCCTCTTCGACCGTTAGGGCGGTGCCGCGCGTCGGGCGGCGAATTTCACCTTCGTCTCCGGATGCCATGAGCGAAAGCGACTCGAGCGTCGCTAGTCGGTCACTGCGATACGGATCACGTAGAAGGCCGGGCCCAACAGTGTGACCGTCCACCAGCCCGGACCCCACCGTTGACCCCGGAGGGCCTGCCATCGATGGTGCCGCCCAGGAGAGGCGACTGTGTAGTTCATGTGTCAGAGATCGCCCCGCACTAACCTCGTTGCCGGCAGGTGAGGCGGAGTGGATCGAGAGTGATGCAGATGAGCGAAGGGCAAGAGTTACCCGGCTCGCACCACCTTCGCCTGGAGCACCACGGATCTCACCCGATGATCCGTATCTGGTCGATCTCTACGAGCATTCTCTTCTGCCTTTGTGCGGCCTGGTCCTTCGTCACCCCAATTGGGGCCGCCAACGACGAGCCAGCACAGCTGGTCAAGGCGGCATCGGTGGTTCGGGGTCAGTTGGTGGGTTCGACCCTTACCCCAGCGCTGGAGACCATTCTGAACCCCAACGTTCGGGCGAGCTTGCAGCATTGCGAGGGCGTGCACGGCGCCAAGGCCTGTGACAAGGCCATTACCGTCGTGACGGTACCTGAGAGCTTCGCCAGCTTTGCGGTTCCCAGCTGTCGATATCTCATTTTCCAGAATTTGCCCGCCGACTGTGGTCATGGTCTGCGCGGTTCCGGACGGGAGGCCACAGGGGTCACCTATGTCGGGCGCTACCCGCCGCTCTACTACGCCATTGTCGGCCTACCCTCACTGATCTGGCACACCAACACGGCGGTGTACTTCATGCGACTTCTGAGCGGGTTGCTGTGCTCGATGTTCCTCGGGCTGGCCATCGCACTCGCTGCCCTGTGGTCTCGATCACGGCTACTGGTGCTCGCAGTGGCCGTGATCGCCTCGCCCATGGCAGTCATCTTCGGGTCAGTGGTCAATCCCAGTGGGCTTGAGATCGCTGCCGCCACCTGCGTCTGGACCGGTGGACTGATCCTTGTTCTCGACCGGCCGCGCCATCCCCCGACCAGCCTCGTGGCCGCCACCGCCATAGCGGCCTCGGTGATGGTTCTGTCTCGGGGCCTGTCACCGCTGTGGCTCGCTGTCATCGGAGCATTTCTGGTCGCACTCAGTCCCGGATCGCCGCGAGTGTTGCTCCGATCACGAACGGTGCAGGCCGCCTCCGGAGCGGTCGCCGCAGCCGGCCTGCTTGCCGTCGGCTACATCGTGTGGGCCCATGCACTTTCGGTATACCCAGCTGGCCAGCCGGTGCCCGCAGGCACATCGGAGTTGGGTGTCGTTTGGCTGGCCCTGGGACGAACCGGGCTTCTCGTGGATGAGTTCGTAGGCACCTTGGGCTGGACATTCACATCGCCACCGCTGTTCGTAGCGGGCCTTTGGGTGTTCTCCGCGTCTACGGTGCTGGCGCTCGGACTCATTGCCAGCCTACGGCGGCACGCCGCAGTCATCATTTCGTTGATCGTTGCATCGTTGGTGATTCCCACGGCATTGATGCTGTCACAAGCTCGCAAGGATGGGCTGGTTTGGCAAGCCCGGGACGGGTTCCCTCTCTATGCGGGCGTTCTCCTGGTGGCCGGAGCCGTCGCCTTTCGCGGTCGGGCAATCGCGGAGACTGGCCTGGCTGGAGCGCCGATCATCCAGCGCGCAACTCGACGGCTGGCGTTGCTCGTGTCGATCTGCGTGGCGACTGTGCAGATCGGAGATTTCGTTTGGGCCCTTCGCCGCTACACCGTTGGCCTGGGCTCGGTCATCAATCCTTTCGCTCATGGCCGAGCGGACTGGGACCCCCCTGTACCGCCGATCGTACTTTTCCTCATCGTGGGAGCCGCCACCATCCTCTACGGCTGGTGGATTTACATATCCACGGTCAGCTCCCCGGGATCAGACGCCGTCCACGGTCCTGGCCCCTTGGAGGGGATGACACCCTCGCCCGATCGGGTCCCCGCCAGCTGACCGCTTGGTCAGTTCACCGGGAGCCGGTCGCCGTCCTCAGTCGGGCGACTCCGCCACCTGGCCACCACCCAGGCCGTCACCAGCAGGACGACGCAACCTCCGGCCACGATCAGTCCCAGCGTGAAGAGCGGGGGCCAGTAGTTGAGCTCGATGAGGTGCCGCCCGGGCGGGATGCGGGCCTGGATCATGACCTGGGCATACGGCTCGGTGTCCAGGGGGTGCCCGTCTATGGTGGCGTGCCATCCGGGCTCGTCGGTGAGACGTAGGCGAAGGACCTGTTCGGTCGGGCTGGAGGTCGTGATCCTCCACGATGACGGAGACGGATGGCCCACTGCCACCGGGGTTCCTGGGGTGGCGACCGGCGGGAGATCGGCTTGGCCGGAGGCGGGGGTCAGGGTGGCCACCGAGGAGTTGGGGACCCGGTAGAGGTCCTCCTCTCCGAGCTGACGATCGAAGACCGCACCGGTCGGGCCCCTCGCCCCGTGGGTGACCAGCACATACTCCACCCCGAACCGCCGTGCCTGTGCGGCCGTGGCCAGGGCGGGGCAGAAGGAGTTGAAGATGGGGACGCCGGCCCCGGTATGGCTGACGTCGGCCCACGCCCGGAAGTAGGTGCGGGGCAGGATGGGGTCGTAGAAGTCGAACTCGTGGACCCCGTAGAGGATGTTGCTCTCGGGAAGGAGGCCGAGAGCGGTGGTCGATGGCCCGTCGAAACAGGTATACGACCCGAAGCCGACCGTGGCGTCACCGACGCTGCGGATCAGAGCCGACACGGACGGGCTGGGACTGATGCCGTGGTTGGACGATGACCACAACGGCGCCCCGGAGGCGATGAGAAAGACCGTCTCGATCACGAGGAGGAGGACGCCCGCCACCTGTCCGGCAGACGGTCCGGCCGACCTGGACGACGCCCGACCATTCCTCCTGAGGGACCACGCCGCCAGTCCACCGATGGTGATCAGGGCCGACCCCGCGGTGATCAGGGGCCAGAGAAGGCTTTGTCGGCGCAGGGTGGCGTCAATGGCGGACAGCCCCGAGGTACCGAAGACGAGCAGCGCCACCAGCAGAAGGAGACAACCGGTCAGCACGCCCCCCAGAACCAGGACGGTCGATCGCCACGCCTCCCGCCGGACCACGACGTCCAGGCCGACACCGGCCAACACCGCCAGGCACAGCCCCAGCGTCATCAGTTCGCGGTGCCAGTCGATGGTCTGGAGCTGCGGCAGATGGAGGGTCACCGCCTCGACCTGCGGAACGAAGACGACCACCGTGGTGAGGATGGCCAGGACACCGAGGGCTGCGACCCCGGGACGACGCCAGCGCCGGACCAGGCCCAGTACGGCCAGGGCGACGGCGACGACCCCCACGTAGGCGGCGGTGTCGAAGTAGACGGTGTCGCCGAACACGTGACTTCCGGTGATCGGCAGGCCGTTGTATCCCTGGACCAGGAGGTGGTACAGGTCGTGTGGAGGCAGCGATCTGCCGACCGCGGTCCGGGCGAGAAGGGCTCCGCTGTTCCGGGTCGAGGCCGAGAGCACCTGCAGTCCGGGCAGGATGAGCGGAGCACCGAGGGCCAGGCCCGCCCCGACGGCCAGGACCAGATCGATGAGTGGCCGCCCCCAGCTTCGTCCGGGCGGCGAAGTGTGCGCTCGGACCACCACCATGGTGACCACGACCACCACGGCGGAGACCAACAGCATGGTGAGGATCTCCGGCTGTCCGGCGTAGACGGCGAAGGCCACGATCACCGCGAACAGGGTGATGTTTCGCGTTCGATGCCCACCGCGGACGAGGAGAACGGCCACCGCCAACAGCCAACCCGACCAGGACATCACTGACGCATGGGGGTAGCCCAACCACCCCATGAACGAGCCGCTGAGTTCGAAGATGGTGCCCGCGGCCGCGCAGCCGATGATGCCGACATGGAGGACTCGAGCCAGCACGTAGGCCCCGGTCCCGGCGATGACCATGGTCAGGATGATCTGGACGCTGTAGGCCAGGTGGAGTGGGAAGGCGTAGCTGACCACTGCCGGCAGGCCGAAGACACCTGACTGCCAATTGAAGGCCAACGGCAGTCCGAGGCCGTTGTACGGGTTCCACAAGGGCAGGTGGCCCTGGTGCACCTGTAGCCAGGCCAGGTTGGACCACGGGATCATCTCGGCGATCTGATCGCCGGTGGTCGAATTGCGGACGGTCACCCCGGGCGCACTGGTGAGGCCGGATCTGGCCAGGAGGTCGTAGGGCCCCAAGGACAGTCCGTGGTGGAGGGCGGGTAGCAGAACCAGCACCGCTGACCCGACGACCCAGGTCAGGCCCACCACATGGGGAATGGCCGGGTGCCGGCGCCATGGTCCCTTCCGCCCGGCGTAGCCCCGGACCCGATGTTCAGGTTCCATATGGTTGCCCGAGGTGACGCCGGGTCCCGTCCCCGATTCCCCACCGTCGCCGGAGCCGCGACCACGGGGAACGGCGGAGTCGGCTCGAGAACTCCATCTACGGCCCCCTAGGAACGAGCTTGGCGATGTCTGACGACACATCGGCAACGGAAGAGAAGAAGGCACGCATCGTAATCGAAGAGGCGGCGGAGAAGGGGCCGGGTCGGGGGAGTGGAGCCAATGCCTGCCCGGTCGGGGTCCACCATTGCAGCAGGGCTCGTGTCCTAGGCCGCGGGAGGGTGGGGCGGCGCCGCGGCTGGAGCGAGCGCCTTCCGCCGCCACTGCATGAGTGGCTTCTCGATCAAGTACCAACTCGCCACCACGATGGGAATGACGATGGCGAATCGGACCAGTTCGATCAGCCAGAGCGACCAGCCGACGGTGGACGGGCTGATGGCCACGAACACCGGAAAGTGCACCAGATAGATGGTGTAGGTCATGTTGCCCACCAGCACCAGCGCCGAGATA
Organism: uncultured Acidimicrobiaceae bacterium; assembly: GCA_963833585.1. Lineage (GTDB taxonomy): Bacteria > Actinomycetota > Acidimicrobiia > Acidimicrobiales > RAAP-2 > Bog-756. The sequence continues at coordinate 471,526 of CAWHYF010000001.1, forward strand.
CCGATCACCTTGGTTCCCAGCCCCTTCGGTTGGACGATGAAATAGACGATGATGATGGCCGAGGCGATCTCGGTGACCGGGATCCAGACCAACGGAAGGGAGCGGTCCCCTACGCCCACGGCGAACAGGACCCAGACCATGATCGCCGTCGATACCACGGCGGCCGCGGTCACCACTTGTCTCGTCCGTGGTTTCCAGTCGTTGAGGCTTCCGCCGGTGGCGATCAGACCCAGCAGGCACCCTAGAAAGAGAGCGTCGGCACGAGTATCGAAGGCGTAGTACACCCGGTCGCCGACGGACAGCGTCCAATGCGGGGCGGTGAGGACGATCAGGGTCCGGTTTCCGGCGCTCAAGATGATGCCGGCCAAGGTCATGGCGTAGGCGATCCGGCGCTTGCCGAACTTGAGGGCCACCAGGAGGAGCCCGGCCCAAATGAGATAGAACTGCTCCTCCACCGCCAGTGACCAGCACTGCGTCATGAATCCCGAGTAGAAGGGGTCGTGTTCGTAGGCCTGCCGATAGTCGGAGTAGAACAGGGCCGAGACGCTGTCCCCCCACACCCGTTGGGAGGCGCTCTGCACATACACCAGGGAGGCGTAGATGGCCAGGAGCACGATGGTCATCACCAGGGGCGGCACCAGGCGGACGGCTCGGCGGGAGTAGAACTTGCCCAGGCCGATCCGACCGGTCCGCTGATGCTCACTGGCCAACATGGTGGTGATGAGGAAGCCGCTGAGCACGAAGAAGAATTCGAGCGGCATCCAGGCCCCCTGGAGCGCGGTGGCGCTGGCGTGGTAGGCGACCACCGGCACCATGAGGAGCGCCCGGACCCCGGTCAGTGCCGGCCGGTTCCCCAAGGAGAAGGGTTTGGACGCCGCGACCGGAGCAGATCGGTCTGCTTCCGTTGGCTGCGGCGGGTCCACCGAGTCCCTCGAAGTGACGGCGGTGCCGCTGGCCTCACGTTCGTCCCTCATTGGCCACATTATGTCTCAACCGCGGTTGGACCGATGTTCGGCGGACGGACCCACCTCGCCAACTTCGGCCGTGACGATTTAGACTCCGGACGGCACCAGAAGGCGCGGAGACCGTAGGGGAGGCGAGGCATCGTGGATCGGTCGGTCTACTCGAACCGGGTGGCCTGCCGTGGTGACCTCGCCTCGAACCTCCGAACGCCGGATTGCGGCTACTCTCACGCCATGTCCCGGCAGGCACGGCCATGACCAGCGAGACGCTGTGGATCGTCTGTCCGAGCTATGCCGATGTCGCCTCGTTCACCATCTTGCGCCAGCACATCCTGGCGGTGGCGGCCACCTCGGAATTGGACCGGATCCCGCTTCAGTTCGTGGTCGTCGACGACACCGCCGGCAACGATCCGGAGATGCCCGGTTTGGCGGCCTTGCCGGATGTCACCGTCGTCACCCCACCATTCAATCTCGGCCATCAACGGGCCCTGGTCTACGGCCTGCGAGTCATTGCCCCGGACATGCAGGAGAGCGATCTGATCGTCACCATGGATGCCGATGGCGAAGACCAACCCGAGGATCTTCCTCGGATGCTCGCACCGCTGATCGAGACGCCGGACAAGCGCAACATGCTCTGTGTCGCCCGCCGCACCGAACGCCAGGAGTCGTTCAAGTTTCAGGTCATGTACTTCTTCTTTCGAATCATGTTCCGGACGTTGACCGGGGTGACTGTCCGGAGCGGCAACTATGCCGCCTACCGCGGATGGCTGGCGCGCCGCATGCTGCTCCACCCCTCCTTCGACATCTGCTATTCGTCGACCCTGGTCAGCCTCGACATGCTGGTCACGGCGGTCCCCTGCGCCCGCGGGCACAGGTACGCCGGTCAGTCACGAATGAATGTGTTCCGTCTGTTCATGCACGGGATTCGGATGCTGGTCCCCTTCACCGATCGAATCGCCGTTCGGGCCCTCTCGGCCTTTGCGGCCATGTTCGGCGTGGGTGTGGTGCTGTCCCTGGTCGTTGTCGCCATCCGCCTCTTCACCAATTCGGCGATACCCGGTTGGGCCACCGCAACCCTCCTCGGGGTGCTGATCCTCTCATTCATCGCCTTGGGCAACTTCCTGGTCCTGTTTGCTGTCTTCTCACATTCGCGTGGTATGTCCCTGGCAGGTCTGGAGGAGGTGGCGGCCCCGATCAATCGAGAGTCGGGGTCAGTCTCAGACTGACAAGCTCGACCCGCTAGGGAGACTGTCGATGTCGAATGCCGATGGCGACGACCTGCAAGATGGCGGCTACGCCGTCACCTACCCGCACGTGAGATCCGTCGATGTCCTTCCACGAGTTCAATGGCACTTCGAGAAACGCATCGACCGGAATGCCCGGTGACCGCTCGCTTCCCTTGAGCAGTCGCCCCAGGAGCTCGACGTCGAAGGCCCACTGGGAGACAAAGGGCTCGGCGAGGGCGTCGACGAATGTCGGATTCGTCCTGAAGAACTTGACTCCGCACTGGGTGTCGTACACATTCACACCGAGGGCGAGGGACGCGGCGGTGGCGTAGATGCGTCCCAGGTAGTGCCGTAGATGGGTCCGTTCGATGTTGCTGCCGAGCTTTGCCACTCGAGAACCGAATACCGCCTCCAGCTCGTGTTGAGTTTCGATCACCGTCAAGAGTCGCAACAGCTCGCCCGGTGGTGTGGCGAGATCGGCGTCGTAGTAGCCGACGACCGACGCCCCATTCCTGATCGCCTCCAGGAGCCCACTTCGGACGGCCTCCGACTTTCCCTGGTTGCGGGTCAGCGCGCACACATTGATCGCCGATGACGCAGCCGCCAGACGGAGAAGGGTGGCGTAGGTGCGATCGGTCGACCCATCGTCGACGAACAGCAGGTTCAGTCGGCCCGACTCCACCAGGGCAAGAAAGCATTCCTCGTGGAGCCGACGTTCCTCGTTGTAACAAGGGACCACGATCGTCGGAAGTGTGCCACTGCCACTCACCTCGACACGGCCTCACCGCTTCGTCGGCAGAGAGCCCAGAAGCTCAGACCGGGCAACATGATCGTTGATCTCCTGGTGATGGCCCGTGACAGGCGAACCTCAGATTCCAGGGCTACTTCGATGGCCCGGGTGGTCAAACGTCCTCCGGTCCAAGCACCGACGCCCAGTGACCCGGATCCGGGTCGCCATAGTTTCTCCTTGGCCGCCTTCAGGGCCCGGACGGCCAGCAGCAAATGGAAGAGGGTTCCCTTCGACTCGACGCTGAGTCCGGCCGCATTCAGAACCCTCACACATTGACTCGGGGAGTAGCGTCGATAGTGCTTGAGCTCCACGTCGTGTGACGTGAAGACGAATTGATAGGCCGGGACGCTGACGAGCATCCAGGCGTCGTCAGTCATCATGGTCTGCACCACGTTCCGGACGAACGACAGATCGTCTTCAATGTGCTCAATCACGTCGAGCATCAAGATGCCGTTGAACCTCTCTTGGGGCTGAGCGGTAACCAGATGCAGCCCTTCCCGCTGGGCCAGCGCGGACGACAATTCCTGGTCCGAATAGTTGATGTCCCAGCAGGTGATCTCGGAGTGCGCGGGAAGGAGCGACAGAGCCTGTTGCGCTATCCATCCATCGCCCGCCCCGACGTCGAGCCAGTTGACCGGTGGACGGTCGACTCCGCTTTCGTGGAGGAGGCCGAGGTAGAAACGACTACGAGCCGTCTCCCAGGGATGCCGACGGTCCAACTCACCGTAACGCTCACTGAGATCGATTGGAACCGCCTCCCTGGTGGTGTTGGGTCGGAATGGCCGACGCCAGTGTCAGCGGACGAACCACGCTGAGAACAGGCTCACGTGCCACCCACAGACTACTTCTCGGACAGGTAGGGCCAGGGTGGCTTGGCCGAGCCGGCCCGTCGACTGGAGGCGATGCCCGCACCTCGCCGCCGGAGGGGAGCTTATTGGCCATCCGGTCCTTTGGAGGTGTCCCCTTCATGGGACGGAGATGTCGCGTTCGGTGACGATGAGAGCGACGGATAGTGAGATCCAGAGGAATCCTCCACCCCCGACCGGACGTTGGGAACCGAGCCCCGAGTGTCGACCTCCGCCTCGAGCTTGATTCGCCGCTTCCGCTCCATGCGTTTGCTCCATTGCATGAGCGGCTTCTCCAGCGCGAACCACGAGATGAGGGTGAGGGCCAGGGTCACGGCGAAGGCCACCACCACCCGGACGACATCGTTCCAGTGGGTGTCGAATTGGCGAACGGCGAAGAAGACCGGCAGGTGCCACAGGTAGAAGGCGTAGGAGACCACACCCATGGCCACGAACGGCTTCAATTCGAACAGGCGCCGCCCGCCCCACCGCCCGTCGAGAATGGCCAGGAGGAGGACGGCGCAGGCGATGTCGATCCCGTCGAACCCGCCCAGGTACAGGAACGGCCCGTACTCGGTGGTGAAGGCCAGGACGAAGATCAGGAAGGCGGCGGCGATCCAACCGGCCAGCGGGAACCATCGCTTCGGCTCCCGGTACCGCATCCAGACGTGGGCCATCAGGGTGCCCCAGAGGATCGAGTCGGCCCGGGTGTCGGTCCGGTAGAGGTAGGACCACCAGCGCGGGGCCTCCTCCCAGAGGATGGCCCGGTGGACCCCGACCGCCACGATCAGGACCAGGATGATGATCACGACCGTGCGGAGTCGGGCCCGAAGGGTGATCACGAAGATCGTCATCAACGGCCAGATGAAGTAGAACTGCTCCTCGAAGGCCAGCGACCACATGTGCTGGAATCCCGGGGCCAGCTTGGGAGTCAGAGGACCGCTGGCCGAGGCGCTGAAGAAGTTCGAGAAGTAGAAGAGGACCGACAGTATCGACTCGGTCTCGGTGTGCGCCCACCGGTGGGAGAAGTGGGCGAAGAGGGCATTGCCCAGCACCACCAGGTAGAGGGCCGGGAGGAGTCGGAGTACCCGGCGACGGTAGAAGGCGGCGACGCCGATCTTGCCCCACCGGCCCTGTTCCTGCAGGAGGAGCGCGGTGATCAGGAACCCGCTGAGGACGAAGAACATGTCGAGTGGTACGGCGGCACCCGGCACGACGAGCAGTGTTTCGATCGGGAGGATCACCTCGATGTGGGCGACGAAGATGATCAGCACCCCGACCCCGCGCATGCCGTCGAAGCCGGTGACCTTTCCGAAGCTCCTCGGCGCCGCGGGAGCGGGGGCCACCGGGCCCGGGGGTCCCTCTGTCGCCACGGGCTCGGTGGGGGAGGCGGAGGCCATCGAGACGATCAGTCCGAGACGGGGATCGGGCGGTCGACGGGCATGCAGGGCCTCAACCGGGCACGAAACGGGGTGGGGAGGCCGTCACGGCGTCCAGTATGGCCGAGCGGTCGGGTCCCCGAGCGGTCCGGGACCGGGTGGCCCCGACCGTGGGTGAGCCGCCTGATCCGGATCATGCCGTGCCATGGCCGGGAGTGAGCGCCACGACCAGCATGTCCAGGCCGCCGGTGATGTTGGCGCCCGACCACGACGCCGTGAGCTCGCCGGGCTCGGTGTCGAGCATCATCAGGGCGTTGGCGCCGGTGGTGTCGGATGCGATCTGGTGCCAGAGGGGCGACCCGGGTCCCTGGGGCCGCACGTAGATGGAGGTCCGGAAGGCGAAGGCGACGTCACCGGCCGAGACCGGCTGGTCGGCGGACAGGTGCGGAAGGTCCCGGCCGTAGGTCCGCCGACCCGTGCTCTGTACCTCCAGCCCCTTGGGCAGGTTGGCGAACTCCAGGAGCAGACAGGCCAGTTGCTGGCTGGCATTGGAGAAGGTGGCCGTCAGGGTGGTGGGTCCGCCCGCCGCCGAATCGCACACCCAGCACGAGATGTTGATTCCGGTGTGATTGTCGGGGCCGGACTCACCGGCTTTGCGCCACAGGCCGCCGGCCGAGTCGGTCACCGCCACGATGGACCCGCAGTCGATGGAGGGGTGGTAGATCGCCCCGTTCATGAACGCCACCAGCGTATTGCCGGTCTTGGGACTGACCGGATACGGCTGCGAGGTCCATTGCTGGTGTCCGGCGCCGGCCGGCAGGATGTCCGAGTCGGTGTACGACGACTGCACCAGTCGCCGACTTCCTGCGGATACCCCTTTGGGTACGAACGTGGCCACGACGGCGGCGCCCTCGGTCGCCCCGTGGAGACCGGTCCAGGTCGCACGGAGGGGCGATCCAGTGCTGGCGGCGCCGGTATCGAGGTTGTCGGCGATGAAGAATTGCTGGGTGGCACGGTCCAGCCGCTGGTTCCAGCCCTGTGGGGCGGTAGCCGCGGTCATGTCCCCGCTGACCACCGAGATGGCCAACTCGTGGTCGGAGGTGAGATCGAAGTTGGTGGTGGCGGTCAGTGAGGTACCGGTGATGTCGGCCTGACCGATCTGATCGCAGAGCTCGAAACCCGAGGCGCCCGAATACTCCAACAGCACCATGCTCATCCCGGTGATCCCGGGGAGCGGCGGATACTCGAGACCGATGCCGGTCACCGTTGGCCGGTTCCCGCCGCCGGCGGACTCGCAATACCAGATGTCCATGCCGTAGTGGTCGCCGGCGAAGTACTCGACCGCCTGGCGCCAGTGGTTTCCCTGGTCGTCGGCGACCTGTCCGATGGTGGGGGCCAGAACCGCGGTGGACAGCCGAGACACCACGGCGACCAGGAGGCTTCCGGCGCCCACGTCGTCGTCGTACTGGGCCGACACGGTACGTCCCGAGGTCACCCGCCGCCCCTCGGTGGATTGGACCAGTGCGAATCCGGTGGGGCGGTCACTGCACGCGCCGAGCAGGCCGGCGCCAGCCAGGCCCAGACCCGCGCCCAACAGCTGTCGTCTCGTGATCGTCACCTCTACCCCTGCTCCACGGGCTTGACCTTGCCCCCCGTTGCGCTCCGTGTCCGACCGAACTATAGGTGCTCGCCGTCCGCCTACGGTGGTCGAGGTCACCCGCGCCCGTGGGACGCCGTGCCCATGCGCCGACGTCGGCGGATGTGGTCGACGATCAGGGCGGCGACGAGTCCGACCACGGCACACCCTGCGAGCACCAGCCCCGCGGTGAAGGTGCTGGGCCAGTACCTGAGTTCCACGACGTGTCGCCCGGCGGGAACCGCGGCCTGCAGCATGATCCCCGCGTAGGGCTCGAGGGCCAGTGGGTGGCCGTCGATCGTCGCCTTCCACCCGGGGACATTGGTGAGTCGCAGCCGGAGGATCTGCGGGGTGGCGGCATCGGTGGCGACCTTCCATCTGGCCGGATCGGTACGGTCGACGGCCAGCGGGGTGGAACGGGCCGCCGATGGAGGGAGACCTCCACCCTCGGGGGCGGGGGTGAGCGTGGCCTCGGCGGCACCAGGTATGCGATACAGATCCTCGTCCCCGACCCGGGTGTCGAAGACACCGCCGCTCGGGCCCGGGTCTCCATGTGGTTCGAGGACGTAGGAGACTCCCCACTGTCGGGCCATCGCTGCCGTGGTCACCACCGGGCAGAACTCGTTGAAGGTGGGGATTCCGCCCGGCTTGCCCGTCTCGTCCGCCCACGCCTGGTAGTAGCCCTTGGGAATGATCGGGTCGTAGATGCCCAATTCGTGGACCGCGTAGACATCGTTGACGCTGGGCAGGATGCCCAGGTCTTGACAGATCCTCGTTCCGCCGAACCCGACCGTGGCGGATCCGACGGCCCGCTGGAGGGCGGCCACTGCGGGGGGCCGGGGCAGGCCCTGGGAACTCGAGGACACCAGGGGTGCGCCGGCCACCACCAGGAAGATCGTCTCGAAGGTCAACAAGGTGAGCCCGGCCCACCATCCGGCCCGTGACCAGGGGTTATTACGGATAGTTCCGGAGGCCGGTGGCTGGTCTGTCCGATCCCCGTCGGGACCGTTCGATCCGACGGCGCCGCCGGTTGCGACCAGGTTCCGCCTTCGGTGTCGTTGGGCGAGTGACAGGACCAGGACCACGATCAGCCCGACCGCGACGTCGATGGTCGGCCAGATGAAGCTCCGGTTCCGCAGAACGACCAGTCCCGGCAGGATGTCACCCCGATCGAAGAGCCACCAGGCGGCCAGCCCCAAGGCCGCGCCCAGGAAGGCACCGCCGAGCCAACGTCGGATGCGGGCCTGGGAGGCCCCCCGGACCACAGCATCGAGTCCCACGCCCGCCAGCACGGCGAATCCGAACGCCATGGTCATCAGGGCCCGAAGCCAGTTCACGCCGCCCACACCGGGAAGCTTGTCCAACGACCTGGCCACGGCGGGGACGAAGGTGATGCCGAGCATGGCGATGGTGGTGGCGGCGAACGCCACCACCTCCGGGCGGCGCCAGCGCACCCCGACGGCCACCACCGCCAGCACCGCGGCGATGATGCCCACGTAGGCCGCGGTCTGGTTGTAGAAGTAGGTGCCTCCGAAGGGATAGCTGCCGGCGATGGGGAGCCCGTCGTACCCCTGAAAGATCACGTAGGCGATCTCGTGTGCGGCCAAGGCGTTGATGCCTGACGCCGTTTGGCGCACCGACAGGCCGGCCAGCTGGAGACCGGGCAAAGCCAGCGGGGCGGCCAGCGCGCCACCGGCGATGCTGGCCACCGCCAGGTCGCCGATGGGCCGGAGCACCGGTCGCGGCGATGGTGCCGAGCGCGCCCGGAGGGGGATCACGATGATCAAGAAGATGGCGAGGGTCAGCACCAGCACCACCATGGCCTCGGGCTGCCCTCCGTAGACCGCACAGGCAAAGGCCACGGCGAAGAGGGCGATGTCCCGGACCCGACGTCGGCCGGCCAGGATCAGCAGGGCGAAGGCGAAGAGCCAGCCGGCCCAGGACATCACCGTGGTCAGCGGAAACCCGAGCCAGCCGGTGATCGGGCCGCTGAGCTCGTAGACGACGCCCGCCATGGCGCTGGCCAAGACGCCAAGTTTGAGTACCCGGCCCAGCAGGTACGCCCCGGCACCGGAGATCATCAGCATGGCCAGCACCGACACCGTGTAGGCGTACTGCAGGGGCACCAGATAGCTGATCAGGTTGGGTACACCGAAGGGAGCCGACTGCCAGTTGAAGGCCAGCGGCATTCCCACCCCGTTGTAGGGGTTCCACAGCGGCAGCACCCCGTGGTGGACCTCGGTCCACGAGAGCATGGACCAAGGGACCATGGCGTCGATCTGATCGATGTTGTCGAAGCGGTGGAGGATGACCCCCCGCTGCGCCAGTAGTCCGTGTTGGGTGAGGATGTCGAACGGGCCGAGGTGGAGTCCGTGGGCCAGGGCGGGGAGCAGCATGGCGACCGGTGCGGCCAGCACCCACAACACGCCGACCAGGTCCGGCCACCGACGGGTGGCGGTGGTGCCCGGGGTCGCCGGTGCCAGGGTCGGGGGAGGAATCGGATCGGCCGGCGCCGTCATACCTAGGGTTGACACGACCAGTCACCCTAATCCTAGGCAACCCCCGCTTTGGCGCAACGGTGGGCGCCCGGTCCAGGTTCCGCGGAGCCGCCGCCACGAGGAGTGAGCATCGGCTGGTGGTCAGAACGGTCCGGAGGGCCCGACCGGCGCCGACCGCCGGAAGCCAGACCCGTTACGATGACCGGTTGATGACCAGCAAGGCTGAGCTTGGGGCGCCAGACGGCGAGGTGGGTCGGCCCGAGCCAACCCCCGGTGCCGCGCCGACCGAGCCCCGGACGGTCCAGCCACGGCACTTCGCATGCTTCGATGGGCTCCGGGCCATCGCCGCGGTCTCGGTCCTGCTGCTGCACACGGCCTGGTCGTCCGGATTCACCCTCCGTTCGTCACTCGGGGCGTATACCAGCCGGCTCGAGATCGGTGTGTCGGTCTTCTTCCTCATCTCGGGATTTCTCCTCTACCGACCGTTTGCGGTGTCCCACCTGACCGGTCGCGAGGCGCCCAATGCCCGCAAATTCTGGGTACGCCGACTGCTGCGTATCGTTCCGGCCTACTGGCTGGCCCTCACCGTGCTGACCTACGTGTTCCACGCCACCACCATGGGTCCGGGCTGGCAGGGAGTGGTGTCCCACTACTTCTTCCTGCAGATCTATTCACCGACGCAGATCTTCTATGGCATCACCCAGGCGTGGTCCCTCTGCACCGAGATGACCTTCTACCTCTTTCTTCCCTTTTACGCCGCGCTGGTGGTGGCCCGTCGCCGGTCACAGAACAATCAGCTGGTTCGGGAGCTGGTCGGTGTCGTGGTGCTCGGCGTCATCAGCTTCGTCTGGAGGTACTGGGCACTCAATCTGCCGTTGATCACCGTCCGGGGGGGGAAGTTCGTTCCCATCTGCGCCCCGCACTGCCTGACCAGGGCCACCTACGCCACATTGCTGGTCGACTGGTTGCCGGCCTATCTCGACCTGTTCGGTCTGGGCATCCTCTTGGCCGTGCTGAGCGCCTGGTTCGCCGAGCGGGACTCCGAACCGTCCTGGTTGAGCAGTCCCCTCGTGCCCTGGATCAGTTGGGGCGGTGCCGCCCTGGCCTTCGTGGTGGTCTCGCACGTCGACACCAATCACGACATCCTCAACTTCGTGCTTCCCAGCGTCAGCCTGGAGAAACAGACCCTGTACGGGATCTTCGCCTTCCTGCTCCTGCTGCCGGCGGTGTTCGGGCCCCAGGACCGCTCCCTCATCCGGCGCCTCCTGCGGTCGTGGCCCATGGTCAGTCTGGGGGTCATCTCCTACGGGATCTATCTCTGGCACCTCCCCCTCAACACCGAGATCATGTCCTGGATCGGGTGGCAGCCCGGTATGGTGCCGTTCTGGCTGTTGGCCGTCACCGTGCTCGGCATCTCGGTGGCCTTCGCCTCGGCGAGTTACTTCGGAATGGAACGTCCCCTCCTGCGGTTCAAGGGTCGGATCAGCTGGTGGGACCGGGGACCGAGCGCAACCGCCGGCGTACCAGACGTCCGAGCCGAGTGAGTCCAGTCCGGCGGTGCCCGACCGGCCCCGGCGCCGTCGTCTGCCGCATGGCCAACAGTCCGATATCGGGCTCGGTCTCACCCCAGCTGCGCACGGTCTCCTGGCGGATCAGCTCCAGACCGATCTGGGCGCCCTCATCGACCACGTCCTGAAAGGTGCCGTGTAACCGAGCCTCCTCCACCTCCACACCGCGACTGCGGTTCCAGAGGGTGTCGGACCCGCGCTCGAGGTCGATGGTGAGGATCACGAGACCACCGAGACGGGTGCGCACCGAGATATCGGCCAGCAGGGCTCGCCGGGAATCAGCCGGGACATGCTCGATCACGCTGACCGAGTAGACCCCGTCGAACTGGGGCCGGAGGGGGAGCTGGTCGAGCGTGCAGTTCCAGGAGCGGCGGGCCAGTCCTGCCGCGCCGTAGTCCAGATAGTCCCACTCGTTCCAGTCGGGCTGGGGAGGCCAGGTACGGACGGTCGGAGACGGGTCCACCGTGTCCACCAGGTAGCCCCGGTCCGAGAGGAAGGGGGCCAACGGGTTGACCCCGGCGCCCACGTCCACCAGTCGGCTGCCGGCCGGCAGACCGTCGGTGATCAGGCGGGCCACCACCGGGTACTCCCACAGTCGGGGGGCGTGGTCGGGATAGAACCCGGTGCTCTGCCGGGCATGGAGGCGGAGCACGGCCAACAACAGGGGGTCGGGGTGCCGGTCCACCAGCCCCGACAAGGTGGCCCGTCCGAAGTCGCGGGGATGCCCGACTTCCGGAGCCCTGAGTACGACGTGGACGGTGGCTCCTCCGTCGACGGGGACCGGGTAGACCTCGGAGTCCGGGGCGACCTGGGCGAGGGCGACCGCCAGCGGCTCGGTGGTGGATCCCTCACCTCCGCCCGGGCCGTCGAAGGCCGCCAGGTCGCTGACGACCAGGGCCCGGCGAGCCGAGTGCCAGAGCCGGGCGAGCGAGGCTCTGAAGTCTTGAGGATCGGCCCGGCTGTCGAGTTGGCCGAGGCTGACGATGACATCGGACGGGACGGCCGGGTCGGAGGGCTGACGTGGTTCGGTCACGGACGCCGGACCGAGCACCTGCTGCAGGTCGGCGAGGATCCTCTTGCCGGGTTCGGGTTCGGGTTCGGGTTCGGGTTCGGGTTCGGGTTCGGGCCCGGAACGGGTCATCGCCAACCACCGACGAATGGTGTGGTCGGGGGCGGCCTGCCGCCAGGCCTCGGCGATGGCCCGGTTGGCGACGCCGATCCGTTCGTCGATGGCCACGACACCGGTCGTCCGGATCTGGCCCGTCGGGTCGACCTCCTGGTGGTAGTGGATGACCGAGGGCCTGGGCGCGTCCGGGGGGATGCGGGCTGGATCGTGCGTCGGAGTGTTCCAGCGGACGCTCAGAGCCTCGGTGCCGATCCCCTCCGCCGAAAGGGCCATGGCCATCGCCACCTGGTCCACGTAGACGGTCCACTCGTCAAGCAGCTCCGTCCGGTCGAGCAGCCACTGGGCCCAGTGGGCCCACGCGGCGGCCACGCCGGGCACCAGTTGGCCGGGTACCAGGTACAGCCCGCCGTTGGTGTTGCCGGCCACGGTCCGGTCACCGTCACCCCAGGGGAGGGGTACCACCGGGGGGGGATCGAGGCCGGCGACGGCGAAGATGTTGAGTACCGCCTCGAGCGAGGGCACCGGTGCGTCCACCAATTTGCCACCCACCGTGCTCTCCGGCAGTTCGAGGAGTCGGGGATCCTCGAGCACGGCGATATCGGTGTCGCACAGCACGGCCAGTCCGTCGATCGGGTCCTGGGCCAGTCGCAGGGCCCCGGCGATCTTGTTGCAGTGCGGCGACCGGGCGTCGAAGCGCTCGACGGGACGTACCGCCACCCCTTCCGAGCGCAGGTAGTCGAGGACATCGGTGGAGCCCTGACCCACCACGTGGACGATCAGGTCGCCCGGATCCACACCGGCCACGCCGGTGAGGCTGGCGAACCACCGCAGGGCGTCGAGATGGAAGCGCGGATGATCGTCCACCACACAGGAGAAGCAACCCAGTGATCGGCCTTCCGATCCGCGCTGGACGGGGTCAGCCCCGGACTCGGTGGTGGGTTCGGGCACCCCTGTCAGGAGCCCAGCTGCAGGCTCGGGCACAGCGAAGTGTCGTCGGTCACCAGCGTAGGCACGCTGGCCACGGTGACCTCCGGCAGGGTGGCTCCGGCCACCGTCGGGGTGGGGAGCGGGACGGCCGGACCCTTGCCCCCGAGGTAGTGGTTGATCATCTGCGATCCATACCAGGTGACCGACATGCGCTTGAGATTGGGGTCGGTGGTCACCTGGATCTGGTACTGCTCGTGGAGCAGGTGCACCGGGAACACCCACCCGGCCGGCGAGGGCCAGGCAATGGACGTGCCGGAGTTCTTGAGGACCACCCGGGCGTGGCCCTTACCGATCGGCGTGAGGACCAGGGTGCTCGATCCGTAGGTCATCAGCGGAACCGGTTTGGTGAACTGGTCCGCCGGATGGTTGAAGGTGAAACCGATGGTCTGGGTGAGGTTGGGGCTCTGCTCCACGGGGACCCAGGTGTAGTGCTCGATCTGCTGGCCGGGGACGTCCTTCATGTCGTTGCCGGTCGAGAGGTAGACCCCGGAGCAGTCGTTCATGGCGAACAACGTTCCGGCCGGAGCCCAGTACGGCAGCGTGGTGCCGTGGTGGACCGACTTGGCCAGGGAGTCGGCGCTGTAGGACCGCTCCACGTTCACGAACTGATCGAGCTGCTTCGTGGTCCACTGGGCCACCGGGTACGCCGTGATGGCCAGGTTCACCACGATGCAGTAGACGGCGAGGGTGATCACCGCGCCCAGAGCCATGCCCCGGGTGTCGGGTCGACGGGCTTCCAGACGGCGCCAGACGTCGAACAGGCCGATGCCGCTGGCGATGATGAAGAAGGGCATGAAGTCGGCCAGGTACCGCTGGGAGATGTAGCCCCACAGCAGGACCCCACCGGCGCCGGCCGCTGCGCCGAACAGGACGAACCTGGTCAGCCGCAGTTGACCGAGGGCTCTGGGTCGGAAGGCGGTGACCACTCCCCACAGACTGAGGAGCAGCAGGAGCGGTGTGGTGGCGGTGAAGCTCGCCGTGGGATACGACTGGTCGAGGACCGCTCCGTTGAGCCACGAGGCGGGAGCTCCCGGTGGGGCGGCGAACGGAAAGATCCCACTGATCCGGAGCCCGAACGGCTGCAGGTAGGCCCACAGCGTGCTGGGCAGGAATCCGAAGCTGAAGGCCTTGCCACCGTTGGCGGCCAGGAACTGGCGTCGATGGGCGTTGACGGTGGCCCACACTTGTTCCGCCATGGGCAGTCCGACAGGGATTCCGAATTTGGCGTACGTCACCAACGAGCTGATGACGAAGGGGACCACACCGACCACCACCATGGGGATGGCCCACCGCCGGTTGGTCGCTCCCCCCCGACCGAGCGCAAACCACCCGGCCACCAGCAACGCGGTGATCACGCAGGCCCAGCCGGTGGGGCTCCGGTTGAGATTGGCGCACAGGACCAGGACTCCGCTGGCGATCACCCCGCCGCGGGAGGGTCGCTGGAGCACTCCGAGCAGGGCGAACAGGCTCCCCACCGTCAACGGAACGCTCCAGGCGAAGTCCTCGCTGTAGATGAACGGGGTGGCGCCCAGGTAGAGGATCACCGACCCCCCCATGATGGTGGCCATCAGTGCGCCGATGGCCGTGGCTTCCGTCCGGCCGAGCAGGGCGTTGCCACGGGCGAGCATGCGGAGTCGCCACAGCATGAGGCCGCTGAACACGCCGGTCAATATCCAGGCGAGCAGGATCGAGGGCGCAGTCATCTGACCGTCGAGCCGACTGGTCACCAGGAGGATGGGCATCCGAATCAGCGAGGGGAAGATACCGAAGTAGGTGTAGTCGTGCCCGTCGTGCACGAAGGCCTCGATGCCCATCTTCCCGCCGGGGAGATAGAGGTGACCGTGGAACATGGCCCGGGCCTGGAGGTCATAGAAGTTGTCGTAGGGCACGGCCCGCAGGGGGTTGATCGAGCCCGACCACAGGTCCCACATCACCCACAGCACGAGGGGGAGGACGACCAAGCTGCCCACCACCACCGCGGTGATGAACCGTTGCCGGCTCCGATCGGCCGTGGACCGGCTGCGGATGGGAGGACCGGAGTCGATCTCGTCGTGCTCGAACGAGTCGGGCTCCCGCGCCAGGGTGGCCGTGCCCGACACTAGTTCCGTCGGCCTTTCCGCCGGAGGCGGTCCCGATAGCCCAGGATGGTGCTCGCCGTCCGGTCCGACAGCCCGAGATGCCGTTTGGTCCAGTCGTAGGCCCGGAGCATCCAGGTGTCGGCGAAGATGAGGATCGAGCGGGCGCCATCCCCCGGCCGTGACCGGTACTCGGTCGACCGGACCGTCGGATCCTCCTCCACGCTGAAGTAGTACAGCGCCAGTGACCGTCGGGCCACGCCGTCGGGGCAGGACATCGGCTGAGGATGACCGTGGAACGACGTTGGATCAGTGGTGAAGATCAGGGCGCGGTTGAGGGTGGGACTGACCCGCTCCACACACTCCTTCATGTCGCTGCTCCAGAGTTCGAGATCACCGCCGTACTCCTCTTTCCAGTCCTCGTTGAGATAGAGGAGCAGGTTGGCACGTCGCTGCCACTTGCGATTGTGCGGATGCACGGTGAAGTCGGCGTGCACGTTGAGGAACCCGCCCCTGGTGGACTGGTGGAGCCCCCCGCCCTCGAGGGAGGGATCGGCGATCAGGTCGTCCACTCCCATCAGTGCTCCGACGAACTGTACGAACCGGGGGGAGTTCAGCTCCTCCAAGATCCGCTGGAGCGTGGGTCCCCATGTCGTCGAGTCGGTGTGGGAGAACTTGCGTTCGTTGACGTGGAGGTAGTTGTTCCAGGTCTCTGGGTCGAGGGGCGGAAACTCCGAGGCGGCCGACAGGGCCGCTCCGGACTCCAGGAAGTCGTCGATCACGATGTGCGGGTAGGGAGTGGCCGACTGGTAGCGGGCCCGCAGCTGGTCGATGTCCTGCTCGAAGCGGCCGATGTCCAGTACGTGGAGCGGCGTCTCGGTGTCGGGCTCGAAGGTCATGGCCTCGCCGTTCCCGCTGCCCTCGAGGGGCGGGCCACCGGCTCCGACCTCACCGGCCACTCGACCGCGCCGCCGGGCCGGGGGTGGCCGGCCGGGGGGAGGGCAACCGGGACGTCGCCATTCCGGTGATCCACCTTGTCCATTGTGATCACGATCCCCCTCGTACGCAGCGCTTTCGGTTTTGTCGGCCAGTGCTCCCAGACTCCCGGGCCACACTACAAGTCCCCACGAAATAACTCTAGGGAGCCTCCGTCATCAAATTTGACGGATTCGCCCCGTTCGCACCTTCCTCAAGCCTCGGCGTCGACCTCCTTGCCGACCTCCGCGTCGGCCACCTGGGCGAACAGGCGGTTGAGAATGAGGAACTTGAGCAGCCAGAGAATCCCGAACGCCGCCACGTTGGCCCCCACCACCAAGACCGTCCTGGCCAGGTGGTGCAGGTGATGGGTGTTGGCGAACTGCTGGGCGAGCGAGGCCGTGTACAGGGCGAAGCCGATGCCGGTCACCGACATCACCCAGAAGGGCAGGATCTCCCTCCAGAGATGAGACCGGCCCGACTTTCCCCACACCCAGCGCCGGTTGAGCAGGTAGGACGGGATCCCGGCCAGGAGATTGGCGATGAGGGTGCTGACCACCTCGGACCACAGGCGGAGCACGCCGTAGATGATGGTCAGGATCACCAGTGAGGTGAGCGCCGAGATGGCCGACACCGTCGTGTACCGGACGATCTTGAGCCCCTCGGGGGTCCGACAGAACGTCCAGAGGCGGCGCACGGCGTCTTTCATGGGCGCGAGGCTACTCCCAACTCCTTCGACCAGGCCTGGGCCCGCACGCCATCGACGGCCGCGAACCTGGCCGGCTCGGTGTCGGCTGCGACCCTGGTGCGCAGGGCTTGTTGGCTACACTCCTTCGGAATGGGGGAAGGATCTGGTGGTTCTCGGGGAGCCGTTGCGGTCGGTGAGCTGCCAGACGAACTGACCGGGGCCGGCACGGATACCCGGCCGTCGACGCCTGCCGATCCGCCGCCGACCGATCGCCATGGGGCCCGATCGGAGATCGACGCCGGCCGGCGCCGGTTCACGATCGCGGCCGTCGTGGCGGTGGCCCTCACCTCGGTTCCGTTCGTGTGGACGCTCTGGTCACTGTGGGGGCCGACCCAACCGCTGCGGCCCTCCAACTACCAGGACAACTTCTACGATCTCCAGACCCGGGCCATGCTCCACGGCCATCTGTGGTTGGCCAATGGTGCCCTCGGGATCGAAGGGTTCGTGTACGGCGGCCACCAGTACACGTACTTCGGCCTGTTCCCCTCCCTGATCCGCATGCCGATCCTGTTGGTGACGAGCAGCCTCGACGGTCGGCTCACCGCCCCCTACATTCTGGCTGCCTGGCTGCTGACCGGTCTGTTCTCCACGTTGTTGTTCTGGCGGGTCCGGATCCTCATCCGCGGTGAAGCGCCCATGGGCCGGTCCGAGGCCTCGGCCTTCGGGGTGCTGGTGGCCACCGTCATGGCGGGAACGATCTGGATGCTGCTGGCGGCGACGCCGTTCGTCTTCAACGAAGACATCGCCTGGAGCGTGTGCCTCACCATCGCCAGTCTCTTCGCACTTCTCGGTGTGATCGAACGACCGTCGTGGTGGCGGGTCACGGCCAGCGGTGTCCTGATTCTCTGTGCCAACCTCGACCGGGCCACCACCGGCTGGGCCTGCGCCGTCGGAGCGGGCCTGATCGCCGTGTGGTTCGCCCTCGGCCGCGGTGGGCCGGAAAATCGCCGGTGGTGCCTGCCGGTGCTCCTGGCCGGCCTGATTCCCCTGGCGGTCGGATGTGCCGTCAACTACTCGAAGTTCGGCGTCCTGTTCGGCGTCTCCAACTTCGAGCAGATCTGGACGCACGTGAACGCCTATCGACGGGTGTTTCTCGCCCACAACCACAACGCCGAGGAGGGCATCATCTTCGTGCCCACCAACGTGTTGACCTACCTGCGACCAGACGGGCTTCGGCTGAGCTCCCTCTTCCCGTTCATCACCCTCCCGGCCCATCCACCGGCGGCGCTCGGGGGTGTCCTCTTCGATCGCCGGTACCGTACGGCCAGTCTCACCGCCTCGACCCCTCTCCTGTTCGTGCTGGGCTGCTGGGGTCTGGTGACCGCCTTCCGACCCAAGCCGATCGGCAGAGTGGCGCTGACCCGACTGCTGCTGCTCGCCTCCGGCAGCGCCGGGGCCGCACTGATGCTGTGGGGGTACATCGCCCCGCGTTATCTGGGTGACTTCGTTCCGTTCTTGGTGTTGGCCGGCGCCGTGGCCATGGGCGACATCTGGCGCCGGCTGGACGGACGGTCCCGCCGGCTGCGCCTGGGAGCGCTGGGAGCGCTGACCGTGGCGGCGGTGTTCAGCATCGTCGCCAACTTCGGTATGGCGGTCACCCCGAACGAGGAGTGGACCGGCAACCAGGCCCTTCACTATGTGGAGGCCCAGAAATCGGCGGCCGACCTGACCGGGCAGTCGTTGTCCTCGCGGGTGGTGCGGGGGAGCACCCTCCCGACCTGGGGCCCCGCCGATCAACTGTTCGTGGTCGGGGACTGCGACGGCCTCTACATCTCCAACGGTGAGGACTACTCGACGGTGCCGAGCGCCCAGTTCACCCGGACCACCTGGTTGGTCGTCGAGCGCGGTCACGCCTTCGAGCACACCTTCCGTCTCACGGTCCGTCCGGTGTCGGGCAGCACCGAGGGGGTCTCCTTGGTCAGCGCCGGCGACAGCACGGTGGCGGTCAGCGCCACCAAGGTTGCGGATCCCCGTCTGGTCAAGCTGACCTATGGCCTCTACGGCCCGGGCCGTCACAAGTACGGGATCTCCTTCGAGGTGCCGGCGAACTCCACGCACACCGTCAATGTCATCACCGATCCGGCCAAGCATCTGATCGAAGCCACCACCGACGGTGCCGTCAATCTGCAGCTGTCGACCAACGTCGGCCGACCCATCGTGCCGGACGCGGCCCGTGCCCACTCCCAGGGCGTGCCGCCGGCCTTGATCGCCGTGGACACCACGGCCTCCTCGCCCCAGCCGACGCTGTGCAGGAGCCTGACCGGCTGAGCGGGCGAGTGAGCCGATGTCGGCCGGTCAGACGGTCAGGTCAGGGGCCGCCGGCCCTGGAAATCGATGATGCCCCCCTCGTCCGCCAGCCAAGCCACCGTCTCGTACGGGAGGGCGAGGACCATCAGTCCGGCGTAGATCGGTGTCTTGCCGTACTGCATGTGGGGGTGCCATCCCCATCGGACGAGGGAGTTCTGGAGCGAGATGGTGGTCAGGATATGGGGGGCGGTCTTGATCTTCACGTCGTCGAACCCGACGTCCTCGATCAGACGGGAGAGTCCCGGCCGGGACGGGATCTGGAGGTGACGGGGGAAGTGGTAGCCGCCCCAGTTGCGGCCGAAGATCTTCGAGTCCCACGACGAGACGGTGGGCACCTGACCGATCACCCGCCCACCCGGCCGCAGAAGTTCGAAGGCGCGTTCGAGCATGGTTTGGGGGTAGACCACGTGCTCGAGGATGTGGTTCATCGAGACCACGTCGTACTTTCCCAGGTGGTCCGACAGGTCGGCGGTCTCCAGGGTTCCCTCGAGCACGTCGTAGCCCCGGGCTCGGCCCTTGGCGGCGATCTCCGGCTGGATCTCGATGCCGGCGCACTCCAGATCGAGGAAACGGCGCAGCTCGTCGAAGTGCCGGCAGTCACCGGTGCCGACGTCGAAGAGCCGGCCCGGCCGGTTCGGAATCAGCCGTCCGTAGAATCGGGCACGTGAGCGGGCTCTCACTTCTACCAGTGCTCGGGCCACGCCCCCGTGGTTCTCGTTGTAGGCGTGGTAGTCGCTCGGATAGAACGGTGGAAGCTCCGACTCCGTCGGACGCGGATCCAGAAACTCCGAGAAACAGGCATCACACCGCTGGACGTTGAAGGCGCGGGGGGGTTCGACGAAGTACTCGAGGTCGATGACGTCGGTCCGGTGGAGTCGGGACCGGTCGGAACCGCAGATGGGACAGGTCACCGGCGGGGACGGCACGACGCCCGGCAGTCCACCAGATCGGGTTGCCGCGTTGCCCCCGGGCGCCTCCATGTGCTGGTCCTTCTTCCGATTGATCGGCTCCTGATTCCTACTGTACAGTCGCCCAGGGGAGGATCTCGAATTATGGCGATGCAAAGGGGTGGCGAGGCGTCCGCCAGTAGCGAGCGACTCTGGCGGGAACAGGTCGAGGGCCTGGTCGACCGGGCCGAGTTGCGGACCCTGTCCGAGCCGTCCCTGTCGGACACCGTCTTCGCCACCGCGGTCCTGTGGGTCGAGGTGGCTGTGCTGCTGGCCGCGGCAAACCTGCTGCCGCGCCTGCCGTTGGGTTGGGCCATCGGCGCGGGGATTCTGGTGGTGGGGCTGATGGGCCTACGGATGAACGCCTTCGGTGTGATGCTGCACGAAGGGTCCCATGGTTTCTTGGCGCCGTCGCGCCGGCTCAACGACCGGCTGTGCAACTGGAGCGTGGCCTTCTGGACCGTCAACTCGGTGGAGGAGTACCGGCCCACCCATCGGTTGCACCACCGGTACCTCGGACAGGAGAGGGATCCCGACCGGACCTTCTATCTGGTGCCGGCCCGCCGCGGCGCTCTCACCGGGCTGCTGCTCCAGGATCTTCTGGGCGTCACGGCGTTCCGGCGGGCAACCACGCGCATCTCCGGCACCTCACAGGAGTCCGGAGCTCCGGCGAGTCTGTTGGCACGGCCCCAGCTCCTGTTCGGGAAGGCCGTGACCCAGTTGGTCATACTCGGCCAATTCCTCCTGTTCCAGGGTCTGGTCCGGGGAGTGTTGTTCTACGTGGTGTTCTGGCTCGTACCGATCATCTGCATGTACCCAATGATCCTGCGGCTCAAGACCATCACCGAGCACTTCGATCCCGGGCTGCGTGACCCGACCAGCGTCCGCTGGACGGCCCGGACCAGCGTCGCCGGCCGCGTCCAGAATCATCTGGTCGGAGCACGCATGGAGTACCACTTCGAGCACCATGTGCTTCCCACCATTCCGTACCCCGGGCTGAAGGCACTGCACCGACGACTCGGACAGTCGGGACTGTTCGTCCGTCACGGGGAGGTCCTCTCGGGCGGATACGTCATCTACCTGATCCGGGCGGTGTCGGGCAGCTTCAGTTCCGCCGTGGGTCCCAGCTACAACTCGCCTCCGGACGGGGCGCCCCCGACCGGCCCGGCCGACGTGCCCACCGACGTCAGCGAGCATCCGCCCGTACCCCGTTGAGGTTGGATCAACCCGTCCTCAGCGCGGGCATCGTCAATCAGTTGAGGTCGGTCCACAGGCGACTCGGCCTGATGCCCCAGGCCACCTGACGGGCGAGTTCGGCGCTGACCACCGGCAGATCGGCGGCGTGGGTCACGCCGATCAGTTTGGCGTCGGTGGTGATGACCCGGACCGGAAGCCCGTGGCCCTTGGCCACCATGCCGGCCACCACGTCGGGGAGCAACACCTCCGCCTTGGGCACCTCGCCACCGGCGGCCACCGAGGCCAGAATGGCCTTCTCGTCGAGTCCGGAGGCGTCCATGGCCGGGACGAAGACCTCCCAGATGTCGCGTTGGAACCCCCACAGGTTGACGGAGGCCGGTAGGCCACCGTCGAGCTCGGAGGGCTCGAGTCCATCACCCGAGGTCAGGTCCTGACCCGGCCCGTTCTGCCTCACCTGCCGTCGTTCGGTCAGACCGGCCAGGTGGCCATGGCCGTCCACCACGCAGATCCCGCGGGTGACCGGATCGTCGGTGGCGACCGTGGATCGCAGCTGGTAGCCGATCAGGGCATGTTCGGAGGCGCCGTCCGACAGGTGACGGGCCAGGAGGCCCATGGCCGTCTCGCCGTAGACGTCGTCGGCGTTGGCCACGGCAAAGCTCCGCTCGGCCCCCACCGCCTGCCGGGCCGCCAGCACGGCGTGGACGGTGCCGAGAGGCAGCCGCTGCTCGGCAAAGTCCACCTGGACGTGACCGGGCCAGCACTGCTCGACGTGGTAGCGGATGGCCGGCCCGGTCTCGGGGTGGAGGACCAGTACCACGTGTCCGAAGCCGGCGGCCACTGCATCACTGACCAGCAGGTCGATGACCGCCTCACCGTTGGGTCCGATAGGGGCCAAGGGCTTGCACCCTCCGTACCGTCGGGCCTGGCCGGCGGCCAGGACCACGAGGGACGGATCCACGCCGGTGCTCACCCGCCCCAGCGCAGCACGGCACTGGCCCAGGTCATGCCGCCACCGAACCCCGTCAGCAGGACATGGTGCCCCTTCTCGAGCCGGCCGGTCTCCAGGGCGTCGACCAGGGCCAGGGGGATGGAGGCCGACGACGTGTTGCCGTAGCGGTCGATGACCACCACCGCCTTCTCCTCGGGGATCCCCAGCCGCTGGCTCGCCGCGCTGATGATCCGCAGGTTGGCCTGGTGCGGCACCATCAGGTCGATGTCGTCGACGGTCAGCCCGGCCTCGGCGATGGCCTGCTCGGCCGAGTCCACCACCACCCGGACCGCCTTGCGGAAGATCTCCTTGCCGTCCATGTAGAGGAACCCGCCGTGGTCGCACTTGAGCAGATGTCGGAGCGAGCCGTCGGCTCCCAGCACCCACGAGAGGAGCTGGCCCGGACCGTCCACGGCCTCCAGCACCACCGCCCCGGCCCCGTCGCCCACCAGTACGGCGACCGACCGGTCGTCCCAGTCGGTGATCCGGCTGAGGGTTTCCGCGCCGATGACCAGCAGTCGCTCGGCCCCGATGGCCAACATGCCGTGGGCCACGGTCAGGGCATAGACGAAGCCGGAGCAGGCCGCGTTGACGTCGAAGGCCCCTCCGGGCACGCCGATGCCGTCCTGCACGGTGGCCGAGGTGCCCGGCACTATCTGGTCGGGCGTCGTCGTGGCGAGGATGACGGCATCGATCTCGTCGGGCCGCCGACCGGCGTGCTCCAGGGCGGCCACCCCGGCCTCGATGGCCAACTGCGAGGTGGTCCCGCCGATCCTTCGTTCGCGGATGCCGGTGCGCTCGCGGATCCAGGCGTCGTTGGTGTCCATGGTCACCGACAGATCGTCGTTGGTCACAATCTTGTCCGGCACCGAGATTCCCCAACCGGTGACGATGCCGCCGCGAGTGGTGTTCATGACGTGAAGATCCCCATTGCTTGTGCCGGCCTGCGATGGATTGCGCTCAACCGGCTTCGAGTACGTGGATGCCGATGAAGGCCGCATCGGCCCGCCCGGCCTCCGTCCCGATCATGCCACCGGTATTGGCGGCCACCGCCAATCGAGCCCCTTCGACCTGGCGGGCACCGCCCTCGCCCCGGAGCTGGGCGGCGAGCTCCACCACCTGGGCGATACCGGTGGCCCCCAGGGGGTGGCCGCGGGACACCAGGCCTCCGCTGGTGTTGACGGTGACTCCCTTGCCCCCGAGCGAGGTCTCCCCGGCCACGGTGGCCGGGCCGGCGTCACCGGGCTTGTAGAAGCCCAGGGATTCCAGTGCATAGAGCTCCTCCGGGCTGGTGGCGTCGTGGAGCTCGACGACGTCGACGTCGGCGGGATCGATGCCGGCGTCGTCCCAGGCCGCCGCCCCGGTCTCCGTCATTCGGTCGTGGTAGTCAATGTCGCCATTTCCGGACCGGATGGTGGTCGACCGGATACGGGGGGCCCCGGGCCGGGCCTTGGGGGAGAGGACCACGGCGGCGGCCCCGTCGGTGAACGACGAGCACATCAGCCGGGTCAGGGGCCAGACGATCGCCGGGGACTCGAGCACCTCGTCCACGGTGACCTCGCTCTGGAACTGGGCGTTGGGGTTGAGGGCACCGTGCCTGCGGGCCTTGGCCGCCGCGGCGGCGAAGTGATGCACGGTGGCACCACGTTCCTCCATGAGATCGACGGCCCACGCCGCGTTGAGGGCCATCAGGACCGACCCCGAGGGGTTCTCCAGCTCCTGGTGCATACGGATCCGGTCGGCCAGGGGCACGCCGTCCTCGATGCCGGCCAGGGTCTGGCCGCGGTCACCGGTCCACATCTTCTCGACCCCGACGGCCAGCACCGTGCCGGTCCCGGCCAGGGTGGCCAGGGCGGCCAGATGCAGCGCCGAGGAGCCTCCCGCACAGGAGTTGTCCACGTTGACGATGCCGGCGTTGCGCAGGCCGGCCTGGCCGAGGAACGTCTGGCCCCGGATGCAGCCCTGGTCCAGCAGGCGGCCGGCGGTGGCGTTGCCCAGCACGACCAGGTTGACGTCGGCCGGGTCGACCTGGGCGCCGGCCAGGGCGTCGGCCACCACCTGGTGGGCCATGGCCACGGCGGTCACGTCCTTGCGGTTCATGGGGGAGATGCCGGTGCCGACGATGTGTGCGGTTGCGTCCACGGTGACCCTCTCTATCCTTCGCGCCCTCGGGGGGGTACGCCCGCCGCCGGCAGGGCGGCGACGAGGCGTTCGAACTGTTCCATCGGTTGGTCGGCGGTGACGTACACCACCACGTGCTCGGCCCCTGCGGCCCAGAACGAAGCCACGACGTCGGCCACCTCACCGGCGGTGCCGTGGACCAGGTGCCGGTCGAAGGCCCGGGCCGGGATGCCGTACAAGGACCCCATCCACTCGGTGCCGCGCCGCCGGGCGACCGCTCCGTCGTCATCGATGCTGACGAACAGGACCATAGACGGGGTGACCGATTCGGCCGGCCGGCCGGCCCGGTCCACCTCCTTGGCCAGCCGCTCGACCGCCGCCCGATACTCGATGGTGCTGAGGAAGAGGGGCATCCACCCGTCGGCCAGGGTGGCGGCCCGGCGCAGTGCGGCCTCCGAGGAGCCACCCGCCCACACCGGGACGGGTGGGGGCGCGGGGAGCTGGCGGTAGCGGGCCGCGCCGGCGGCCTCGGTGTCGCCCCGGTCGACCCCTTGGCCCGACGCCCAGGCGCGTCGCAGCTCGAGGATGCCGGCGTCCAGCAGTCGCCCCCGCCGGTGGTAGTCCACCCCGGACTGCTCGTACTCGTCGGCATGGCTGCCCACCCCGACCCCCAGGACCAACCGTCCCCCGGACAGGGTCTGCAGGGACGCGGCCTGCTTGGCCACCGCCGGGGCCGAGCGCAGGGGCAGCTGGATGACGCACGACCCGATGGCCACCCGGTCGGTGGCGGTGGCCGCCACGGTGAGCGCCACCAGGCATTCCAGCGAGGGGCCGTGCCAGAACAGGTGGTCACACGCCCACAGCGCGGAGGCTCCCGCCTCCTCGGCCGCTCGGCAGAGGCCGGCCAGCTGCTCGGTCGGAGGGCGGGTGGTGGACGCGGAGGAACCCGACGGGCCGGCCCACGCAGGAACCGTGTCCTGCACGAAGGTCGGCAGGATCAGTCCGATCGGCCCCAGGCCAGTGGCGGATCGCTCCAAGGGCACAAATGCATCGTAACCTGCACCGTTCCGGCAGGCGATCCCACCCGGCGAGCGGGATCAGGTGGGGCCCCACCGTGGCCCTGTGACCGTCCCCTGTTCGGGACGGTCCGCCGACGCGGCAGACTGGGGGCCTGGGCATTGGAACGGCGACCATCGACACCGGCGTCGCGGAGAGGACCATGCAGTGGATTCCGAGCAGGCACAGACCGGCAGCGGCCAGGAGGCGGGCGAGCTCACCGACGCCGAGCGGGGGGAGCGGCTGTCCCAGCTGAACAGCCTGATCGAGCTGATGCGACCCGCGGTGCAGGCCGACGGCGGTGACCTGGCCCTACTGTTCGCCGACGTGGCCACGGGCGTGGTCGAGGTGCAGCTGCAGGGGGCCTGCAGCTCCTGCGCGGTGAGCGCCTCCACCCTCCAGGGCGGGGTCGACCGGATCCTGCGTGACCGCCTCAGCTGGGTCACCGAGGTCCGGGGCGGCGTCGACGAGTCGGTGGACCCCTTCGAAAGCCAGTCCCTGGGCCGCGGAGGGTACGTCCCGAGCCTCTAGCGGGGCAGGACGGTCCGTCCGGCAGAACCGTCGCGCCCGTTGGAATAAGGTTGTTCTCGGAGGTCGGTGGTGCGTTCCCTCCGGGCGCCCGCATGCTCGACCCGAAGACGGGATGCTCGACGGCTGGTCGGAGCAGGGAGGCGTTACCGTGATCACTGTGGTCTGGCATGGTCATTGACCAGCGTCGCGCCGCGGAGCAGCTGACCCAGGGCCTGCCTTCGAGGGGGGACCGGGCCCCGTCCCCGGCCGAGCCTCCCTCCCGCGGAGGCCGCGGGAAGGTCGGAAGGATCCCTCCGTCGCTTCTCGGCGCTGGACGGGATCCGGGCCCTGGCCGTCCTGGCGGTGCTCCTGTACCACTTCGGCGTGTCGTGGATGGGGGGCGGGCTCCTCGGTGTCGACGTCTTCTTCGTGCTCTCGGGATTCCTGATCACCTCCCTGCTCTGCCGGGAGCTGGCCTCCTCCGGCACGATCCGCCTGGGCGGCTTCTGGGCCCAGCGGGCCCGTCGCCTCCTCCCCGCTCTGTTCCTGATGGTCCTGGGGGTGGCGGCGTACGCCTACGTCTTCCGGGGCACCATCGACCTGGCGGCGGTACGCGATGACGCCGTGTCCACGCTCCTCTACGTGGCCAACTGGCACTTCATACTCTCCGATCAGGGTTACTTCGCCCAGGCCGCGGCCCCCTCGCCGTTCCTGCACACCTGGTCACTGGCCGTGGAGGAGCAGTACTACCTGGTCTGGCCTCTGATCGCCCTCTTCGTGGCGCACCGGTGGGGGAGGGCCAAGCTGGCCGTGACCGCCGGCATCGGGGCCCTGGCCTCGGCCGTCTCGATGGTGGTGCTCTTCGGTCTGGGCGTCTCGGTCGGGACGCTCTACTACGGCACCGAGACCCGGGCCCAGGCGCTGCTCGTCGGATCGTTCCTCGGGGCGGTGGGGGCCCACCGGGGTCAGGACTTCTCCATCCTGCCGGCCGGGTGGACGGCCACCGACCGCCGCCGGCGGCTCTGGGCCCTCCCCGGTCTGGCCGGCGCGGCCTTCCTGGTCTGGGCGTGGCACGCCCTGGAGGGCACCGACCCGTTTCTCTATCACGGGGGCTTCCTCGTGGTGGCGGTGGCCGCCGGCGCGGTGATCGTCACGGTCGTGACGGTCCCGACCTCGCCCCTGGCCCGGGTGCTCTCGATCGGTCCGCTGGTGTTCGTGGGCCGTATCTCCTACGGGCTCTACCTGTACCACTGGCCGCTGTTCCTGGCCCTCGACCACGCCCACACCGGTCTGCTGGGCGCACCCCTGCTGGCCGTCCGCCTGGCGGCCACGTTCGCGGTGGCCATCGCCTCCTTCTACCTGGTGGAGGAGCCGATCCGCACCGGTCGCCGGTTCGAGGGGAGACAAGGATTGGCGGTCACCGGAGCCGCCGCCCTGGCCACCGCCGGGGTCCTGGTGGCGGCCACGGTCATCTCACCGGTGTCGGCCGGAGCCGCACCTCAGCTCGACCGCCCGGCCCGACCCGTGCCCCACCTCTCGGCGGCCTCGGTGTCCTCCCCGTCCACACCGATCCGGTTCCTGCTGGTGGGCGACTCGGTGGCCCTGACCATGGGGATGGGACTGGGCGTCGACGTCCTCCAGCGCTACGGGGTCGATTTCGTCGACGAGGGCACCCTCGGCTGCGATCTCGACTCGGTGCCGGTGAACCTGTCGGGCGTGGTGTCGGGCCCCACCCCGGGGTGCCTCGACTGGTGGTCCTCGTGGTCGGCCTGGGAGACCGACTTCCACCCCGACGTGGTGGGCATCATGGTGGGCCGCTGGGAGGTCAGCGACCACCTGTACAACGGTCAATGGGTCCACGTGGGGGACCCGGCGTGGGACGCCCACCTGACCGCCGACCTCAACACCGCCGTCGACCTCTTCACCGCCGGCGGCTCGCGGGTGATCCTCTTCACCATGCCGTTCGTCGACCCGTCCCAGGAGGCCGCCGACGGCACGCCGTTCAGCGAGAACGATCCCGCTCGCGCCCTGGCCTTCAACGCCGTCCTCGAGGGGGTGGCCCGACACCGGAGCAGCCAGGTGACCCTGGTCGACGTGGGCCGGATGCTCGACCCCTCCGGTCAATACCAGTCGGTGGTCGACGGGGTGACCGCCCGCACCACCGACGGGATCCACATCTCGGTCCCGGGGGGGGAGTGGCTCCAGCCCCAGATCCTCCCGACCGTGGTGGAGCTCGGCCGTCGCGACCGGGCCAACGGAGCCGCCCGGGCGGCGGCCACGGCGGCCACCTCGAACGCGGTGGCCGCCGCCAGAGGACCCCGGCCGTCGGGCTGACCCCTTGTTGCATTAGTTAGGAGAACTAACTATATTGGGAGGGTGACCCTCACCCCGACACCCGCGGCCTCCGAGGTCTCGGCGGAGGGGGTGGGCACCGCACCGGCGCGGGTCGGGCCGAGTGACGCCGGAGAGGCGGAACTGGCCTCTCGGCTGCGGTTGGCCGTGACCCGGCTGCACCGGCGCTTGCGCCAGCAGTCCGCCGGGGGACTGACCCAGTCCCAGGCTTCGGCCCTGGCCAGCATCGGACAGCTGGGGTCCCCGACCCTCGGGTCCCTGGCCTCCCGGGAGTCGGTGCAGCCCCCGTCGATGACCCGGATCGTGGCCGGCCTGGAGGAGATGGGGCACGTCACCCGGGTGGTGGATCCGGCGGATCGGCGGGTGGCCCGGGTGACCCTCACCCCGGCGGGTCACGAGGTGCTGGAGCGCAGCCGGTCGCTGAAGAACGCCTTCCTGGCCGAGCAGCTGCGCCGGTTGGCCCCCGAGGAGCGCCAAGGGTTGGGCCGGCTGACCGTGCTGCTCGAGCAGCTCTTGGTGGAGGACGACGCATGACCGCGGTCCGTGCCGCCGTCCATCAGACCTTCAGCTCGTTGCGGATCCGGAACTACCGCCTCTACTTCACCGCGCAGCTCATCTCGGTCTCGGGCACCTGGATGCAGACGGTGGCCCAGGCCTGGCTGGTCCTCCACCTGACCGGGAGCGGCGTGGCCCTGGGCATCGTGGTGGGCCTCCAGTTTCTGCCCATGCTGCTGGCCGGGCCCTTCGGCGGGTTGGTCGCCGACCGGATGAACAAGCGGACCCTGCTCTATGCCACCCAGTCGGCCGGCGGGCTGCTGGCGCTGGTCCTCGGGACCCTGGTGGTGACCCACGCCGTGCAGTTGTGGCAGGTCTACCTGTTGGCGGCCCTGCTGGGTGTGGTCAACGTCTTCGACAACCCGGCCCGCCAGACCTTCGTCATGGAGATGGTCGGTCGGGACGATCTCCCCAACGCGGTCAGCCTCAACACCGTGGTCATGAACGCCTCACGGGTGGTGGGCCCGGCCATCGGCGGCTTGGTCATCACCCTCCTCGGGCTGGGGGTCTGCTTCTTCGTGAACGCCGCCTCGTACCTGGCGGTGATCGTCGGTCTGTCCATGATGCGGGCGGCCGAGCTCCACCCCACCGCACCGGTGGAACGGGCCAAAGGCCAGATCCGCGAGGGCTTCCGCTACGTCTGGCACACCCCTGCGCTGCGCAACACCCTGGCCGCCATCGCCCTCATCGGCATCTTCGCCTACAACTTCACCGTGACCCTCGCCCTGTTGGCCAAGGTCACCTTTCACGGCGGGGCCGGCACCTACTCCCTCCTGACCTCCTGCATGGGCATCGGGGCGGTGGCCGGCGGGTTGGTCGCCGCCCACCGGGCCCGGCCCACACCCCGGCTCCTCCAGCTGCTGGCCCTGGTGTTCGGGGCGTTGATCGCGGCGGTGGCCCTGGCTCCGACGCTGCTGACGGCCTCCATCGCCATCGTGCTGATGGGCGCGGCGTCGATCGGCTTCATCGCCACCGCCAACGCCACGCTGCAGTTGACCTCGGACCCGGCCATGCGGGGCCGGGTGATGGCGCTCTACGCCATGGCCTTCCTCGGCACCACTCCCATCGGGGCACCCCTGGTCGGAGCCATTGCCCAGTGGACCAACCCCCGGGTCGCCCTCCTGTGCGGTGCGGTGGCCACGGTCATCGCCGCGGCCCTCTTGATGTGGCGGCACGAGGCCGGGCTGCGGCGGGTGGCCTCCGACGACCGCGGGGCCCGGCTGATCGAGGCCCGGGCCGTGGAGGAGGTCGAGTCGCGCGTGGCGTGAGCCGGCGTTCGCCTCGACCGTGGAGCCCTCGACGGGTCAGACGCCCGCCGTGACGGCCTTCGGCTCCTTCGGCA
Source organism: uncultured Acidimicrobiaceae bacterium (assembly GCA_963833585.1). Taxonomy (GTDB): domain Bacteria; phylum Actinomycetota; class Acidimicrobiia; order Acidimicrobiales; family RAAP-2; genus Bog-756. The sequence continues at coordinate 501,716 of CAWHYF010000001.1, forward strand.
GGCCGAGCACCCGTTCCCCCACGATGTTGCGCTGGATCTCGGCCGTCCCGCCCCAGATGGACTCCGACCGGCTGAAGAAGAACGAGGCCTGGAGGTCGCTGACCGGGTAGTCGTCCCGGCCCCGCTTGACCCGCACGTCGGCGGCGTCGCTCGGATCGCCGGTGAGGATCTGCCCGTCGAGACCGAGGATGTCGATGGCCAACTCCATGGCCTCTTTGTGGTGCTCTGACCAGAACATCTTGTTGCCGGCGGCGAGGGCGGCCATGTGGTGGGTGCCGTTGAGGGCGTCGGTGAGCGACCGGTAGCCGTTGATCTCCATGATCTTGACCTTGGTCCACGCCGTGGCCAGACGCTGGCGGATCAGCGGGTCGCGGCCCTTCCCGTTCGCCTGGGCCGTGGCGATGAGCTGGTCGAGCTCTCGCCGGAACCGCCGGTGTCCGGTGGTGGCCGAGGTGCCTCGTTCGAACCCCAGCGTGGTCATGGCCACCTTCCACCCGTTGTTGACCCCGCCCACCACATTCTCCACCGGGCACCGGGCGTTGGTGAAGAAGATCTCATTGAAGTCGGCGCTGCCGTCCACCTGGGCGATGGGTCGCACCTCGATCCCGGCCTGCTTCATGGGCACCAGCAGGTAGGAGATGCCGGCGTGTTTGGGAGCGTCCGGATCGGTACGGGCCAAGAGGAAGATGTAGTCGGCGAACTGGGCCTGGGTGGTCCACACCTTCTGGCCGTTGATGACCCATTCGTCGCCGTCGAGCTCGGCCCGCGTCTTGAGCGAGGCCAGGTCGCTGCCGGCGTCGGGCTCCGAGAAGCCCTGGCACCAGGCGATGGTGCCGTTGAGGATGCCGGGGATGAACTGCTGCTTCTGCTCTTCGGTGGCCCACTGCAGGATGGTCGGACCGACCAGGGTGTCACCGAAGAAGTCGGCGCGCAACGGGGCCTCGGCCCGGGCGAACTCCTCGTTGAGGACCACCGACTCCATCAGGCCCAGCCCCTTGCCCCCGTACTCCTTGGGCCACGACGCGCAGATCCAACCGCCGTCGAAGAGCTTCTTGGTCCACTCCCGGTTGAAGGCCCGCTTCTCGTCCTTGGACATCGAGAATTCCGGTGTGCCCCACCCGTCGGGCAGGTTGTCGATCAGCCACTGACGGATCTCGGCGCGGAACGAATCGGTCTCGACGGGATAGTTGAGGTCCATGGACCGAGATTACCCGGGGTCCCCACGGGGGGAGGCAGGGGATCGGGCCTGCCGGGATCCAGTGGATGGCACCCGACCTGGACCGTCCGGTGCCCGCCGCACCACGGTCCTCCCGGGGAGCAGTGCCGGGGCCCGAAGGCCCGTCTACGCTGGGGTGGTCATGAGCACCCGGACCGCGGAAACGGGACAGGAACTGGAGATCCTCCACCTGTCGAGCGTGATCAAGCGCCCGCTGGTCGACGCGGGCGGGGACCGGCTGGGCCGGGTCCAGGACCTGATCGTGCGGGCCGGTGGGTCTCCCCACCCGCCCGTGGTCGGGCTGGTGGTGGACATCGGTGGCCGTGACCTCTTCGTCCCCATCCGCAAGGTGGCCGCCTTCGAGCCCGGGCGGGTCGTGTTCGAGGGGAGGCGGGTCGACCTGCGCCGCTTCGAGCGCCGGCCGGGTGAGCTGTTGCTGGCCCGGGACCTCCTGGCCCATCACCTGATCAACTTCGTGGGGGGCAGGCTGATCCGGGCCAACGAGATCGAATTGGCCAAGGTCAACGGGGCCTGGGAGGTGGTGGCCGTCGACCCGTCGCCGCGACCGGTGTTGAGCCGACTGATCCCCGGCCGCTACCGCCACCATGCCAAGCCGGGCGCCATCGTGGACTGGGCCAGCATCGAGCCGTTCGTGGCCCACGTGCCGTCCTCGCGCCTTCGGATCCCCTACCGGAAGTTGGCCAAGCTCCATCCGGCCCAGATCGCCGACCTGGTGGAAGCGGCCTCCCACGACGAAGGCGAGGAGATCATCGAGGCGGTGGGGGCCGACCGGGAGCTCGAGGCCGACGTCTTCGAGGAGCTGGACACCGAGCACCAGCTGGAGTTCGTCCGCAGCCGGTCCGATGAGGAGGCCGCCCGGCTGCTCTCCTCCATGGCCCCCGACGATGCCGCCGACCTGATCACCGAGGTCGACCAGGAGCGCCGCCTGCCCATACTCAGCCTGCTTACCGGAACCCCAGCAGCGCAAGGTCCGATCCCTCCTCAGCTACAACCCCGAGACCGCCGGGGGATTGATGAGCCCGGACTTCCTGAGCATGCCGGCGGTCTCGCCCATCGCCGAGGTGATCACGGCCATCCGGGCCAGCACCGCGCCGCCCGAGGCGCTCAACGTGGTCTTCGCCGTCGACCCGGACGGACGCCTGGTGGGTTCGGCCTCCACCGTGCGACTGGTCCAAGCCGATCCATCGGCGGGCTTCGAGTCGATCGTCGAGGCCGAGCCCGTGCACGTCCACCCGGAGTGGGACCTCGGGGCCATCGTCCGTACCATGTCCGACTTCAATCTCATCGTGGCTCCGGTCATGGATGCCGACCACGGACAGATCCTCGGTGTCGTCACGGTCGACGACGTGCTGGAGCTCCTGCTCCCCACCGGCTGGCGCCGCGACTTCGGCCGAACCGCGGTGGAGGACTGACCGTGTTCCGACAGCGAAAACCCCAGTCCGCCAACGCCCGTGGCAAGCGACCGTCCGAAGGACCCTAACGCCTCGCGGCCACGGCGTCGGGCCGGGAAGCCCTTCCGGCGACCCCCGCCCGCTCTGCTCCGACCGCCTCCCCACCGACCGGTGTGCCCCGCCCGGGCCCTGGTCCTGAACCCCATGCCGTAGGGGGTGCCCGGGTCCAGCCAGGCACCCCCGCCCGATCCCGTCCGTCCCCAACCCGCCACCCGCCGGCGACCGGCCCCGTGTCCGGCGCGCCGCGCGGTCGGCCCTTCCCCGTAGGTGCCGCAAAAGGAGGTGAACCATGGCCGACAGCGACGGGCTCGTAGAGCCCGAGGAGACCGCCCAGCCCACCGCGGTCCTCGACGAGGCCCACCTGGGCGACATCCAGGGCGCCTTCGGCACCATCCGGCAGCACGACCTCGACAGCCGGCGGTCCTGGCGGGCCCGCCTGCTCACCCTGTTGGCCATCATGGGCCCCGGGCTCATCGTGATGGTGGGCGACAACGATGCCGGTGGCGTCTCCACCTACAGCCAGGCCGGCCAGAACTTCGGGTTGACGCTGCTGTGGACCCTCCCGCTGCTCATCCCGGTACTGGTGGTCAACCAGGAGATGGTGGTTCGGCTGGGCGCGGTGACCGGCGTCGGTCACGCCCGGTTGATCAACGAACGCTTCGGCCGGTTCTGGGGCGCCTTCTCGGTCGGGGACCTGTTCATTCTCAACTTCCTGACCATCGCCACCGAGTTCATCGGCGTCAGCCTGGCCCTTCGCTACTTCGGGATCAGCCAGTACCTCTCGGTGCCGGTCGCCGCGGTGGTCCTCATCGGCATGACCGCCACCGGGAGCTTCCGGCGCTGGGAGCGCTTCATGTTCGTCTTCATCATCGTGAACTTCCTGGTCGTCCCGTTGGCCTTCCTGAGCCACCCGACGGCCGGATCGTTCTTCACCGACCTGGTGAAACCCGGAGTGCAGGGCGGGTTCACCTCGACCTCGGTGCTGTTGATCATCGCCATCGTGGGTACCACCGTCGCTCCTTGGCAGCTCTTCTTCCAGCAGTCCAACATCGTCGACAAGCGGATCACCCCCCGATGGATCAGCTACGAACGCGCCGACACCGTGATCGGCTCGCTCATCACTGTGTTCGCCGCCTCGATCATGATGGTCGTGGTGGCCTCGGCCTTCTCGGGCACCCCGCTCCACGGCCATTTCACCAACGCCGGAGGGGTGGCCAGCGGCCTCCAGCACTACGTGGGTCGCGCCGCCGGCACGATCTTCGCCATCATCCTGTTGAACGCCTCGATCATCGGCGCGGCGTCGGTGACACTGGCCACGTCGTACGCCTTCGGTGACGCGTTCGGGGCCCACCACTCCCTGCACCGCAGTTGGCGCGAGGCCAAGTTCTTCTACGCCTCCTTCACCGCCGTGGTGGTACTGGCCGCCGGCATCGTGATCATTCCCGGGGCGCCGCTCGGGCTGATCACCACCAGCGTCCAGGCGCTGGCCGGGGTGTTGCTGCCCAGCGCCACGGTGTTCCTGCTCATGCTCTGCAACGACGAGCAGGTCCTCGGACCCTGGATCAACCGGCCCTGGCTCAACGTGCTCGCCACCGCCATCGTGTCCGTCCTGTTGATGATGTCGCTGATCCTGATGGTGACCACCCTGTTCAGCTCGATCAACGTGAGCGAGGTGGCGGTGGTGCTCGGGGTGGTGCTACTGGTGACCTGGGCCATCGGCGGGGTGGTCTATGCCCGCAGTCTGCGGCGGAAGCCGCCCCCGCCGGTGACGCCGATGGCCAAGCGGGCGACCTGGCGGATGCCAGCCCTCAACCTGCTGGAGCGCCCCCCGTGGTCGCGGGGCCGGCTGCTGTCCATGTACCTGCTGCGGGGCTATCTGGTGGTCGCCGTGCTGATGTTGCTGGTGAAGGCCATCCAGCTCGGACTGGGTCACCACTAGCCAAGTCGGGCCGTGCCGGTACCGTTCCGGTGGCCCCGGGGCCGGGGTCACGGGCACCGTTGCGAAGCTGTGGTGCCGAAGCGTCCGCCGCCCGTGCCACCCTCCTGACCAGGGAGAAGGACCGGTCCCGGCTCGACACCCAACCCGGCCGGGACCGACGCCAAGTTACCGGTGGGTTTGCGCCGAAGTACCTGGCCGGGCGAGTATTTGATTTCTATGTGCCTGCCCGCCCTGGAAGTCCATGCCTAGCTTCGGGCTGAGACGGCACAAGATCAAGGGTCCCAAGTATCCTCCGCCAACTCCCGAACGGATTGCCCCCCGCCCTCCCGCGCCGGGCGGGCTACGGATCGCCTTCCTCGTGTATCGGGGCAATCCCCGCTGCGGCGGCCAGGGCGTGTACACCCGCCACCTCAGCCGGGAGCTGATGAATCTGGGCCACTCGGTGGAGGTCTTTGCCGGCCAGCCCTGGCCCGAGGTGGACGAGGGGGTCGGCTTCACGCCGGTGCCCAGTCTCGATCTCTACCGGGATCCGGATCCGTTCCGGGTCCCCCGTCTCCGGGAATTCCGCACCTCCAACCCCTCGGCGGTGGCCGCCCTGGAATTCGGGGTGATGTGTACGGCCGGCTTTCCCGAGCCGTGGACGTTCAGTATCCGGGCCCGTCGCCTGCTCGCCGCCCGTCGGGGGGAGTTCGACCTGGTCCACGACAACCAGTGCCTGGGCAACGGGATCCTCGGGATGATCGATGACGGCTGGCCGCTGTTGACCACCCTGCACCACCCGATCACCGTCGACCGCCAGCTGGCCCTCAGTCACGCCGCCAACCCCTGGCAGCAGTTCACCCAACGGCGCTGGTTCGGATTCCTGCGGATGCAGGTCAGAGTGGCCCGGGCCCTACCCCGGGTGGCCACGGTCTCCGAGTCGTCCAAGGTGGACATCGCCGCCCAGATGGGCGTCGACATCAACCGGATGACGGTGGTGCCGGTCGGGGTCGACCACACCATCTTCCGACCCCGGGACGATGTCGAACCGGTGCCCGGTCGGATCATGGTCACCTCGTCGTCCGACGTGCCCATGAAGGGCCTGGTGCCGCTCTTGGAGGCGGCGGCCAAGCTGCGTACGGAGCGGGACATCGAGCTGGTGGTCATCGGCAAGCCGCGTCCCGACGGCCGGGTGTCCAAGGCCATCGAGCGGCTGGACCTGGCCCCCATCGTGCAGTGCGTCTCGGGGATCACCGACGACGAGCTGGCCCGCAACTACGCCCAGGCCGAGGTGGCGGTGGTGCCCTCTCTCTACGAGGGGTTCTCCCTCCCGGCCATCGAGGCCATGGCGTGCGGCGTGCCGCTGGTGGCCACCACCGGCGGGGCCCTGCCCGAGGTGGTGGGGACCGACGGTGACACCGGCCTGCTCGTGCCCCCCGACGACCCCGGGGCCCTGGCCGCGGCCATCGGGCAGCTGCTGGACGACGGCGACCTCCGCCGGCGACTCGGCGCCGCCGGGCGCCAACGGGTGCTCGGCCGGTTCACCTGGCAGGTCACGGCGGCCGGCACCGCCGCCCAGTACCGGGCGCTGCTCGACGACCTGGCCATCCCGCCGACGCCGAGATCACCGACCCCACGGAGGCCGTACCATGTTGACCGTCGACTACGCCCGGCTCGGTGTACGCCCTGGCGAACGTCTGCTCGACCTGGGCTGTGGTTTCGGCCGCCACGCCTACCAGGCGGCCCGCCTGGGGGCCGAGGTGGTCGCCTTCGACGCCGGGGCCGACGAGGTACGCAAGGTCCTCGACACGTTCGGCGCCATGGCCGTCGACGGGGAGCTGGACCGGGACACCGCCCGGGTCGGCTCGGTGCAGGGCGACGCCCTGGCCCTTCCGTTCGAGAGCGGTTCCTTCGACCGGGTCATCGCCTCCGAGGTCCTGGAGCACATCCCCGACGACGAGCGGGCCATGGCCGAGCTGGCCCGGGTACTCCGCCCCGGCGGGACCATGGCCGTCACCGTGCCGCGCTGTGGCCCGGAGTTCGTCAACTGGGCCCTGTCCGACGACTACCACAACGTCCCGGGCGGCCACGTCCGCATCTACCGGCACAGCCAGCTCCGGGGCCGCTTGGAGGCCACCGGGCTGCGGGCCACCGGGAGCCACCACGCCCACGGCCTCCATGCGCCGTACTGGTGGCTACGGTGCCTGGTCGGCCCGACCAACGACGACCACCCGGCTGTCTCCACCTACCACCGCCTGTTGGTGTGGGACATCGAGAAGGCACCCAAGGTCACCCGGTACACCGACCGGGTGCTCAACCCCCTGGTGGGCAAGAGCCTGGTGGTGTACCTGGAGAAGCCCTGCGACCTCGGGGCGGCCCCGGTCCCGGCCCGGCCGGGGCGACCGACCCACCGACCGCGGTGGGGGACGATCTCGGGTCGGCGACCCATCCCGGGCCCGTCCCCCCGGCCCGGAACGGTTCCGGGGTCCGGACCGACCGCGACCGGGCAGTCGTGGCGTGAGGTCGATTCCCGAGGTCCCCGGGGTGCTCACCGCCGCCCAGGTGGTGGACACCGCCCGGTCCATCGCCTCCCTCCAGCGTCCCGACGGCATGATCGAGTGGTACCCCGGTGGGCACTGCGATCCGTGGAACCACGTCGAGGCGGCCATGGCCCTGACCGTGGCGGGGATGGACGACGAGGCCGACCGGGCCTACCGGTGGCTGGTCGACACCCAGCTCCCGGACGGCAGTTGGTTCAACTACTACCTGGCCACCGGCATCGAGGACTCCCGGCTCGACACCAACGTCTGTGCCTACCTGGCCACCGGGGCGTGGCACCGCTATGTGTCCACCAGCGATCTCGACGGTCTGGAGCAGCTGTGGCCGGCCGTGGAGGCGGGCGTCGACTTCGTCCTGCGTTGGCAGCGGCCCGACGGGTCGATCCACTGGTCGCTCGACCCGTCGGGCTTCCTCGAGGAGTATGCCCTGCTCACCGGATCGTCCTCGATCTACCACAGCCTCCGCTGCGCCATCGCCTGTGCCGAGCGGCTGGGGCACGAGCGACCGGACTGGGAGCTGGCGGCCGGCCGTCTGGCCCACGCCGTGGCCCACCGGCCCGAGGCCTTCGCTCCCAAAGAGGAGTTCGCCATGGACTGGTACTACCCGATCCTGGGCGGAGCGCTCACCGGCGAAGCCGCCCACCGCCGCATGGAGGAGCACTGGTCGAAGTTCGTGATGGACGGTCGAGGCGTCCGCTGCGTCTCCACCGGGGAGTGGGTCACGGCGGCCGAGACCGCCGAGTGCGTCCTGGCCCTCGACGCCCTGGGACGGGACGACACGGCTCTGGAGCTTCTGACCTGGGTCCAGGACCTGCGCAACGAGGACGGCTCCTACTGGACCGGCATGGTCTATCCCGAGGAGGCCACCTACCCGCCCCTCGAGCGCTCGTCGTACACGGCGGGTGCCATGATCCTGGCCGCCGACGCCCTCAGCCGGACCACGCCGGCCTCGGGGATCTTCCGGGGGGAGGGGCTGCCCAGCCATCTCGACCTCACCGAGCCGGCCCCGGGCTCGCCCGTCGAGCCGGCCCTGCGCTCCCCGGGAACCCCCGGCCCACTCTGAGCCCCAGCCCGGGCCGGGCCTGCCGAGGGTGCACCGGGCGGGATCCCTCAGCCGTGGGGGGCCACCCCGGTACCGGAACGGGTCAGCGTCCCCTGCCGCCGCTCAGGCCCGGCGCAGCACCCGCAGGGACCCGCACTCCCCGTCCTCGACGAACTCCCCGCTGTCCAGGGCCGCCCGCCAGATGTCGAAGGGCGGCCGACCGCCGTCGGCGGGGTCGGGGAAGACGTCGTGGATGGCCAGCCATCCGTTGGTTGCCACCCAGGGCGCCCAGCCCCGGAAGTCGGCCCATGCCGGCTCGGCCCCGTGGCCGCCGTCGATGAAGCAGAACGCCAACGGTGTGGCCCAGTGGGGCGAGACGGTGGAGGAGTCCCCGACCACCCCGACCACCGAGGCTTCGAGATCGGCCCCCATCACGGTGCGCCGCCAGTGGGGGAGGGTGTCGATGCGCCCGGTGTCGGGATCCACCAGGGAGTCGTCGTGGTGCTCCCACCCGGCCTGGTTCTCCTCGGAGCCGTGGTGATGGTCGAGGCTGAAGACCACGGCGCCGGTCTCCTCGGCCGCCGCACCCAGGTAGACGGTGGACTTGCCGCACCAGGCCCCGATCTCCACGAAGGTGGCCGCCTCGAAGGAGGCCCCGGCCCGGAGAGCGGCCAGATAGAGGGCTTCACCCTCGTCGTCCGGCATGAACCCGGTGGCCAGGCGGGCCTGGGCGAAGAGCTGCTGGCGGCGCAGGGTGCGTTCAGGGTGGTCGGCGGCAGCGAGCGTCCGGGGGGCGGGATCCATCTCCGCAGCCTTCCACGGGAGGACCCGATCCGACAGCTGGGGCCGCTCCCGAGCACCGAACGACCAGGTGAGAAGGGTGGAACCGCCGTGGACGGGGCCGGCAGCTTTCCCTTTCAAGTAGGGCCGCGTACCATGGGGGCGCCTAGGGGCGGCGTAGCGAGGGGAAGGGTGATGGGATCGATCGAGAAGAAGCGGATCGGCGTGCTCGTCGTGGCCTACAACGCCGCCTCGACGCTGGCCAAGGTGCTCGACCGCATACCCGCCGAGATCCGGCCGGACATCGAAGAGGTGATCGTGAGTGACGATCACAGCGACGACTCGACCTACCTGGTGGGGTTGGGCTACCAGCAGATGTCCGACCTGCCGATCACCCTGATCCGGCAGCCGGCCAACCTCGGCTACGGAGGGAACCAGAAGGCCGGCTACAACCTGGCCATCGAACACGGTCTGGACATCGTGGTCATGCTGCACGGCGACGGTCAGTACGCCCCCGAGTCGCTCCCCGAGATCGTGGCTCCGCTGATCCAGGGGGAGGCCGACGCCGTCTTCGGTTCCCGGATCATGATCAAGGGGGCGGCCCGCAAGGGCGGCATGCCCCTCTACAAGTATGTGGGCAACCGCATCCTCTCCCGCTTCGAGAACGCCACGCTGGGCACGGACCTCTCCGAGTTCCACTCCGGCTACCGCGCCTATTCGGTCGCCGCCCTCAAGCAGATCCCCTTCGAGCTCAACGCCGACGGATTCAACTTCGACACCCAGATCATCATCCAGCTGCACGATGCCGGCATGCGCATCGCCGAGGTCCCCATTCCCACCTACTACGGGGACGAGATCTGCTACGTGGACGGCCTGGGGTACGCCGCCGACGTGACCAAGGACGTGGTGGCCTACCGGCTGCAGAAGGCCGGATTCGGCGACGGGAGCCGGATCGCCCTGTCCGAGGAGTACCAGCTCAAACCCAGCGAGGACAGCTCGCACGGCCGTATCTCCACCCTGCTCAAGTCCAAGCCGCCCAGCAAGATCCTCGATCTCGGGTGCTCCAGCGGCCTGCTCTCCGAGCGGCTGGTCGCACTGGGACATGACGTGACCGGCGTCGACGTGATGGAGATCGCCGGTGTGGCCGAACGGACCACCACCTTCGTGAAGGCCGATCTCAACGACGGCATCCCCGCCGAGGCGGGCACCGGCTTCGACATCGTTCTGGCCGCCGACGTCCTCGAACACCTGGTGAACCCGGGGAACCTGATGAGCCAGGTGCGGGAGGCGCTCGCCCCCAGCGGGGTGGCCCTGTTCTGCGTGCCCAACATCGCCCATTGGTACCCCCGGCTGCGGTCCACCCTGGGAATGTTCGACTACGACCAGCGTGGGATCCTCGACTCCACCCACCTGCGGTTCTTCACCCGCCGGAGCATCCGCAGGCTGGTGGAGCGCCAGGGGTTCACCGTGCGTCGCATCGAGTCGGTCGGACTTCCGCTCGACGCGCTGGGCCTGGAGGGCAGCCGGGCCCATGCCCTCCGCCTGGTGGACCGGCTCCTGTTGGACCTGTGGCCCACCATGTTCGGGTACCAGTTCATCGTCGAGGCCGTCCCCAACCCTCGCTGACCGGATCGGACGGAGCCACTACCCCCGGACCAGCTGGACCAGGGTGTAGAGGGCGAACCCGGCCAGCAGCACACCGCCCGCCTTGCGGATGACGGCCAGCGGCAGGACCCGGAGCAGGGCCCGCCCGCCGAAGGCCCCGAGGGCGGCCACCGTGGCCAGACCGGCGAAGGCCCCGATGAACACCTCGGCCGGGGCGTGGTACTTGGCCGCCAGGTTGGCGGTGAGGATCTGGGTCAGGTCCCCGAACTCGCCGATGAAGATGACCAAGAACGCCGCCCCCACGGTCTTCAAGCCCTTGCGGGTGGAGTCGGCTTCCTCCTCGCCCTTCTCCTCCTCCTGTCTCTCCGGGACGAACAGGAGGTAGACCGCGCCGGCGGCGAAGAGCACGGCGGTGACGCCCTCGATCCACTTGTGGGGCAGGAGCTGGAGCAGCTGGCCGACGGCGACGGCCACGGCGGCGTGGATGCCGAAGGCCACCGTCGCCCCGATCCACACCAGCAGTGGACGGTACCGGCTGCCCATGATCAGGGTGGCGATCATGGTCTTGTCGGGCAGCTCCGCCACGAAGATGATGACGAAGACCGTGGCGACGACGCTCAGCTGCACGTCCTCAGGTTAGGGACTGACCGGTCGGCCATCCGACCACGGCAGCCGGGCCAGGGGCTCAGGGGGCGACCAGATCCAGGGATTCGGTGAGCACGTCCGCCAGTCCGTCCCCTTGGCGCCGACCGAACGCCACGTTCACCGAGAGGCGCTCCAGGATCTGTTCCACCGTTCGGCCTCCGGCGGCCAGGGGGTGGGCCTCGACGAAGGCGGTCACCCGGTCGGCGAGCTCGGGGGGACTGCACAGGGCCCGGACCCCGTCGAGCATGCGGGGGAGGATGTTGGAGGGGAACCTGGCCACCAGGGTGTCCCACTCCTCGGTGATCCGCTCCCAGGCCAACGGACCGACCGAGCGGTTGGCCAACAGGGCCTGGATCAAGAACGGAGCATTCTGGGTGCGGACCTCGGCCAGGGCCAGGTCGAAGGTCCGCGACGCCAGGGCCGGATCGGAGAACGAGGCCAGGGCGTGGAGGTAACGGATCTCCTCCTGCGGCGTGGACGGTGCCCGATAGCGGGCCAGGAACGCCTCGAACTCCTCGGGCCCGCCATCGGACGCCACGATGTCCAGCACGGCCGACTCCAGGTCGGGGTGCAGGGTCACCGTGTCGGCCCCCGCGAACCGTCGGCCGGCTTCGGCCTTCACCTCGGGATCGTCCCCGATGGTGCCCAGGGCCCGCAGCACCGAAGACGCGCAACGAGGCGGTCCGTTCCCCGTCATCGTGGCGGGGTTCCCACCCGAGGTCCCGGGCCCGAGGCCCGAGCAGGGTCCGCACCGCCAGGGCCAGTACCGGGCGGTCGCCACCCGGGACGATCCGGTCGAAGAGGCCGAGGGCGCCGAGCACCACCGACCACACACTCGGATCGCCCTCGCCCGAGTCCTCCAGGGCCCGGGCCAGGGCCACGAAGTCGGACACCGGCCCCCGTCCGGAGAGGGCCGCGGCCCAGGAGTCCGACACCAGGTTGTACCGCTCCAGGGGGGCCAGGTCGCCCAGCTGGCCGGCCAGCAGCCGAATCATGGCCGTGGGGTAGGACACCCGGTAGTAGCCCGAGCCCCCGGAGTTGACCAGGGAGTCGGGGCCCCCGGCCACCGGCGCCGAACCGGGGCCCTCCACCAGGATGGGCAGGGGCTCGAGATCGGTGGCGCGGAGCGGCCGGGTGAGTACCGGGACCTTCCAGTCCGAACCGATGGCGCCGCCGGGCTCGCCCCGGTAGGAGAAGGGGAACTGGGTGAGGGAGCCGTCCTCGCCCACCTGGACCAGGGGGTAGCCGCCCTGGTCGATCCAGGTGTCCATGATGCTGCGGACCGCCCGGCCGCTCGAGCGCTCGAGGGCGTCCCACAGGTCCGAGGTCTCGGTGTTCCCGAAGCTGTGGGTGGTCAGGTAGTCGTGGATCCCCTCCCGGAAGACGTCAGGCCCGATGAACTGCTCGAGCATGCGGAGCACGCTGCCGCCCTTCTGGTAGGTCAGGACGTCGAACATCCCCTCGGCCTCCTCGGGCCGCCCCACGTGGAACTCGACCGGGCGGGTGGTGTGGAGCCCGTCGACGGCCATGGCCGCCTCCCGCTCGACGCCGAAGCTCACCCACCGCTGCCACTCGGGTCGGAAGGCGTCGACGGCCAGCACCTCCATGAAGGTGGCGAAGGCCTCGTTGAGCCAGATGCCGTTCCACCACTTCATGGTGACCAGGTCCCCGAACCACATATGGGCGATCTCGTGGCAGACCACGTCGGCCACCCGCTCCAGTTCCACCCGGGCGGCCTGGGCCGGGTCGACCAGCAGCACCGACTCCCGGAAGGTCACGCAGCCCAGGTTCTCCATGGCCCCGAAGGCGAAATCGGGGATGGCCACGAGGTCCAGCTTGTCGGCGGGATAGGGGATACCGAAGTACTCGGTGAAGAAGGTGAGGGCGTGAGCCCCGACGGCCAGGGCGAACGGGGTGAGGTCGGACTTTCCCGGAGTGTGGACGATGCGGAGCGGCACCCCGGCGACGTCGAGGGGCTCGGTGGCCTCCAGGGGACCCACGATGAAGGCCACCAGGTAGGTGGACATCACCATGGTGGGGGCGAACCGGACCCGGCGCTTTCCCCCCGGCAGAGGACTGTCCTCCACCACCGGGCCGTTGGAGTAGGCGGCCAAGGTGTCGTCCACCACCAACGTCACGTCGAAGGTGGCCTTCAGCTCGGGCTCGTCCCAGCAGGGAAAGGCCCGTCGGGCATCGGTGGACTCCATCTGGGTGGTGGCGATGGTGCGCTCGCTGCCGTCCTGGTCGGTGAAGGTGGAGCGGTAGAACCCGTGCAGCTTGTCGTTGAGGATGCCGGTGAAGGAGAGGTGCAGGACCGCCGGACCGGTCCGGAGCGGCTCGGCGAACAGCAACGTCACCCGCTCCTCTTCGAGATCCAGGGCGATCTCGGTGGGGGCGATGGCATAGCCGGCGTCGGGGTCGCTGTCGTTGAGCTCGGCGAAGGTGATGTCCAGTTCGGCGGCATTGAAGGTGACCGCCGGGGTGGGGGACTCCACCGTGATGTCGATCTCCACATCGCCGGCGAAGGTGGCCCGATCGAGGTCGGGGGTCAGGACCAGGCGGTAGGCGTGGGGTCGGACCGAGGTGGGCAGCCGGTACGCCGGGGTCTCGGGCTGTACGTCGAGGTCGTTCGTCGGAGCGCTCATGTGGGGCAGGCTACCGTCGGGACGTGCAGAGCGACTCCCCCGTGAACCCATCCTCCCGACCCGACGTCACCGCCACCCGCGGAGGCGGCAGACCCGCCGGCCGCCACGAGGCTGGACGTGGTGGCCGTCGGCAACGCCTTGGTCGACGTGCTGGCCCCGGCCAGGGACGAGGATCTGGTGGCACTGGACCTGGTGAAGGGCACCATGGTCATCGTGGACCAGGCCCGATCGGAGTCCATCTACGCCACCATGGGGCCCACCACCGAGGCGTCGGGAGGCTCGGCGGCCAACACCGTGGCCGGAGTGGCCGCACTCGGGGGCCGTGCCGCCTACCTGGCGCGTGTGGCCGACGACGAGTTCGGGCAGATCTTCACCCATGACATCCGCTCCATCGGGGTGGCCTTCGACCCCAAGCCCACCCCGGCCGTGCCCGGCCGGGTGGTCACCGGCCACTGCCTGGTGATGATGACCGAGGACGCCGAGCGGACCATGGCCACCCACCTCGGGGTGTCCGCCGAGTTCGGGGAGAATGACCTCCACGACGACCATCTGACGGCGGCCCAGGTGGTGTACCTCGAGGGCTACCTGTGGGAGCAGTCGTCCGCCAAGGCCGCCATGCGTCGGGCCATCGACATCGCCCACGGCAGCAACGCCTCGGTGGCCCTGACCGTCTCGGACCCGTTCTGCGTCCAGCACCACCAAGCGGAGTTCCTCGAGCTGCTCAACGGCGACCTCGAGCTGCTGTTCGCCAATGAAGAGGAGGTCACGATGCTGTTCGGCGCGCCCGACTTCGACGCCGCGGTGGAGGCGGTCGGCGAGACCGGGGTGCTGGCCGTCCTGACCCGTGGGGCGAAGGGGTCGGTCGTGGTGACGGCATCGGGGCCGGTGGCGGTGCCGGCCGCGCCGGTGGACAAGGTGGTCGACACCACCGGGGCCGGGGACCTCTTTGCCGCCGGATTCCTCTACGGGATCACCAACGGGTTGTCCCCCGAGGACTCGGCTCGGTTGGGCGGGGTGTGTGCCGCCGAGGTGATCTCCCATGTGGGGGCGCGCCCGATGGCCGACCTGCGGGCCCTGGCGGTGGCGGCGGGCCTCTTCGCCTGATTCTCGACCCCGCCGACGACGGTCCGGGGATCCGGGCTCGGGGGGGTTCCGTCCACCCGGAGGACCGTCTCCGCCCTTGATGACGACGGGGATGCGCCCTACGCTCGGCCGAGGGGTCGGCACGTGATGGGGGGAATGGACCAGTTGGTGGATCCGGTTGGACGGGTGGCCCCGGGTCGGGCGGGCACGGCCCCGGCCGGCCGGGCCCCCGGAGGTCGGTGCGCCGGCAATTTCGGTCGACCGCGGGCGCGGCCTTCGTGGTAGTCAGCCCACCGGAGCCCGCCCCCACCCAGGACCCGGCGACCCCCGATCTCGAGGTGACCGACCGGGCCGGTCCCCGGTGGACGGTGCCGGGCGCCTTGACCGTGGTCCTGTTCGCCGTTCCCGTGGTCGTCTACTTCTGGCTGATCCACCGGTACAGCGTCAACGCCATCTGGTACGACCAGTGGTGGGACGTCCAACTCCTCGGACACCTGTACTCGGGCTCGCTGCACCTCGGAGACCTCTGGGCCCAGCACGGGGAGAATCGGATCTTCTTTCCCAATCTGGTGATGCTGCTCGTGGCCCAGGCGACGCACCTCAACCTGGTCACCGAGTCGTACCTGGGTGCCGGCCTGCTGGTGCTGGGTATCGGCCTGCTGATCGGGGCCCACCGATCCCGGTCCCGCTCGACGGCGTGGATCTGGTACTGGCCCTTCGCCGTCCTGCTCCTCTCCTTCGTCCAGTACCAGGACTCGCTGTGGGGGTTCCAGCTGGCCTGGTACCTGGTCTTCGTCTCCCTGGCGGCCACCATCTTCCTGCTCGACCGCCCCGTTCTGGGCCTGCCGCTGCTGGCCGCGGCGATGGTGGTGGCCGTCGTCGGGAGCTTCTCGTCACTCCAGGGCCTGCTCATCTGGCCGGTGGGCCTCCTGCTGCTCTATCAGCGTCGACGGCCCCGGGCCTCGATCATCACCTGGGTCGTGGTCGCCGCCGGCACGGCGGCGCTCTACTTCCACCACCTCGACACCACCACTGCCGGCGGGAACGGGTCGTATGCCTTCGCCCATCCGCTGGCGGAGGTCCGGTACTTCTTCGTGGCCATCAGCGGGGTCTATGCCAGCCGGACCTCAGCGGGCGCCGGCGGCCAGGATGATCTGCTGATCGGCGTGGGTGTGGTCATCTTCGCCGTTGCCGTCGGGACGCTGGTGGCCTACGGTCGTCGCCCGAACGAGACCGGCGGGAGTCCGATCGGTGTGGCGCTGATCCTCTACGGCCTCCTCTTCGCGGCCATCATGACCGTCGGCCGGGCCGATGGCGGTCTGGTGGTCGCCAGCACGTCGAGGTATGCGACCTTCGATCTGTTGATCCCGGCCGGGTGCTACCTGGCCCTGTTGGACCCGACCCGGATCCGCTCCAGGGGATCGGAGGGTCGGGCGCCGGGCCCGGGCCGCGCCCGAGCGCTTCTTGGTGGTGCGGTCTGGTGATGGTGGCGGCCATAGGGGTACTGGTGGTGCACGGGACGTGGGGCGGGATCAAGCAGGCCGAGGACTGGCACCGCCTGCAGGTCGTCTCGGCGGAGATCACCGTCCGGATGAACACCGCACCCGCCGGGGTCATCGACAGCTACCTGCTCCCCGGGTGCGAGTGCCGCTTTTTCTCCGATCAGCTGCCCCGGCTGGCCGAGGTGGCCCGGGTCCACCGTCTCAGCCTGTTCGGGACGGGCGCGGTGGGTGACTATCGGCGCGCCGGCCTTCCCCGCGACGTGGTCCCCCCGGCGGTCGAGATCCGCCTTCCCGCCCCCGGGTCGGTACTCCGGGGTGCCCACTTCATCTCGGCCTCGGCCTCGGACCTCTACGGCGTGACCAAGGTCGAGTTCGTCCTCCTCGAGCCCGTCGGGTCCCGACCAGGTGGTGGCCGAGGGCACACGGTACGAGTACGGATGGCTGGGAGGGTGGCACACCAACACGGTGGCCGACGGGACCTACCGGCTGCAGGCGGTGGCGTCCGATGCGGCGGGAAACGTGGGTCGCAGCAGTTCGGTCCCGGTGCGGGTGGCCAACTAGCTCCGGCCCCTCGGGCCCGGTACCCGCGCCCGGAGATGCCCGCTACTTCAGATACGAGCCGAGCTTGTCCGCGGCGCGGCGGGCCGCCGCCTTGACCGGCAGCGGGATGTGGCGCTTGAGGGTCTGGACCGTCGACGGGGCCGGAGCCGGCGCGGCGGGAGGGTCGGACTTCACCGCCGGCTCCTTCAACTCCCTGGCCTGGCGTCCGTCGATGCAGTTCCCGCCGCTCTCGTAGGCGTGCTCCGTCACGTGGGAGAAGTCGTAGAAGGTGGGCATCACGCCGAGGGGCATGTAGTGGGCCACCAGGCTCAACCGGGTCCGGTCGCGATCCTCGATCACCGCCCCGCCGTGCATCAGGTCGGCGTGCCAGATCAGGACGTCGCCCTTCCGGGCCATGAACCGTTCGGTCTTCAGTCCCCGTTCCTCGCACATCTCGCTGGTCCGATTCAGGATCTTCCCGTACTCCAGCATGTCCCCGTGGTGGGCCTTGGTGGTGCCGTGGTGGAGGAGCTCCGGCAGCCGATGGCTGCCGGGGACGAACTGGAACTCGCCCGAGTTCTCCTGGACGTCCTCCAGGGCCACCCATGACGCGGCCATGGACATCGGCTCGGTGAGGGCCAGCGGTCCGGTGTCGATGTGCAACGGCTCCTCGGAGCCCCACCGCATGGACATGGTCTGGAACACGGCGGGTTCGCGTTCGTAGATCTGGGTCAGGAAGCGGAGTACCGCTGGGGGGAAGATCAGCTCACCGGCTCGGGGGAAGAAGTGGTGCAGGCTGCTCACCTTGGCCACCTTGTCGTAGAGCTGGGGTGACAGGGGGAGCACCTGACCGCCGGAGTGGGCGAAGACGCTGTCGGGCGGGTGGTCCCAGCACTCCTGGAAGAAGTCGAGGTACTCGTCGACCAACTGGGCGTCGACCGCTTTCGGGAACACCACGTAGCCGTGGTCGATGTACTGGGCGATCCCTTCGGCCTCCGCCGCGGTGACCAGGCCCCGGTCCTGACGGTCGGCCAGGATCTCGTGGGCGTCGCGGCGATCGATCCAGAGACCCCCGTACCGGCTGCGGTACATCGGCGGCATCGCGGGACTGCCCAGTGGGATTGCCAATTCCATATCCGTCCCCTCGATCTCGGGGCCTCGTGGCCCCGGCGAGCGCTCCCCGGGTCGCACGCCCCGCCCGTTCGAACGCCCAATCCTTCCATGGCGCCCGCGGAGGCCGCAACCGGCCGCCGGTCCCTCGGGAACCGTGCGTGCCCCGGGGTCAGCCCGGGAGGTTGGCTGAGCGGTCGGAAGGCGAAGGGAAGGTCGCCGATGCGGACCAGTACCGAGGCCACGGCGCGCCCCAGCGGGGCCAGGGCGTCGTCGAGGCCAGTCGGGTCGTCGAGCATGGCCTCGTCCAGTTGGCAGGAGCCTTCGTAGGAGACCTCGATGGCGCACTCCGCCTCACCGTGTCCTTCGGTCAGGAGCTGCTCGACGGTGGTCGAACCCCGGACCAGGGGCTCGTCACCCAGTACGTCGAGATGGTCGGGCAGGACCCCGAGCAGCGGTTCGACCTCGGGGACCCCGTCGAGTCCCTGGACCCGGAAGGCGATCTCGACCAGGACCTCGGGCAGTTCGTCGGGTTCCTCGCCGATGGCCCAGCTGCGGTAGGAGGTCTGGCTCCAGGTGGGCCAGTCGAAACTGGTGTCGACCCGGATCCGAGCCGGGCGCTCCTCACCGGGCAGGCTGTAGGAGGTCTCGAAGCTCACGTCTCCGAGGAACACGTCCACCTGGAAGCGCTCCTCGACCGCCTGGCGCTGCAGCAACGCGGCCTCGAAGGCGCGCCGGTGGGAGGTGACGAGTTGGGTGAAGACGTGGTCCAGCATGGCGGGTCAGAGGCTACCGTTCTTCCATGCCCACCCCCGCCGAGGCGCCCCGGTCGTCCCCGTGGCCGGAGCGCCGGGTCATCGCCTACGCCCATCAGGGAGGAGCATGGGAGGCGCCCTCGTCCACCCTCCACGCCATCGCCGCCGCCCTGGGTGCCGGGGCCACCGGGATCGAGCTGGACGTCCACGCCACCGCCGACGGTCGGCTGGTGGTGGGCCACGACCCCACCGTCGACCGCACCACCGACCGTTCCGGCGCCATCGCCGAGCTCACCTATCGCCGAGCTGTCCCGGATGGACAACGCCTACTGGTGGGCTCCGGGTGCCGACGTGTCGCCCGGACTCGAGCCCGACCAGTATCCCGTTCCGGGGCCGGGCCCCGGCGGACCACCGGTTCGGCATCGCCCTCCTCGAGGAGGTACTGGAGGAATTCCCCGGGGTGGTGCTCAACCTCGACATCAAACAGACCGCCCCGGTGGTGGCCCCGTACGAGGAGGCTCTGGCCGCCCTGCTCCGACGGTTCGGCCGGGTCGACGACGTGATCGTGGCCTCGTTCCTCGACTCGGCCACCGACGCCTTCTCCGCCTTCGCCCCGGAGGTCGCCACCTCGGCCGGCACCGTGGCCGTGGCCGCGTTCTACCAGGCGGTCCAGACCGGCCAGGCGCCGGCGGCGATGCGCCACGTGGCCCTCCAGGTTCCGGCGCGCTTCGGTGAGACCACGCTGGTCGACGAGCGTTTCGTGGACGTGGCCCACCGACAGGGTCTGGCCGTGCACGTCTGGACCATCGAGGAGGAGTCCGAGATGGACCACCTCTGCCAGATCGGCGTGGACGGCATCATCACCGACCGTCCGACCGCCCTGGTCGGGGTGCTCGAGGGTCGCGGCGCTGCATGGCGGCCCTAGCGCCGGTCCCGGTCACGACGGGGCGGGGGTGGTCACACCGGGTGGTGGGACGCGGCCGACCCCCAAGGACCGGGCCGCGGGTCCGACGAGCTGAATGGCCGTCGGCGGGGGGCGACGCCCCCCGGCCGGCGATCGGTGGGACCGCCGGGGAGGCGTCAGCCGCGTCCGCAGTTCGGCTTCTTGCCGTGGTTGGCCTTCTTCTTGGCCCGGAGCTTGCGCTTGTTGGTTCGTTTCGACACAGTTCGGAAATGCTAGTCGCTGGGGCCCGGGACCACCGAGCGGGGCGGTCGGCGGGCGCCGGCGAGGAGGCCATGGGGGTGAGCTGGCTGCTGCGGGAGGGAGACGTACTGGCCACGGCCGAGGTGGCCGAGAGCTTCGCCCAGCGATCCCGGGGTCTCCTGGGCCGGACCGGCTACGAGGGGGCCATGGTCCTTCCCCGCACCCGTTCGGTCCACACCTTCGGGATGAAGTTCGCCATCGACGTCGCCGTCTGCGACCGCGACCTCACCGTGCTCGGGGTCACCACCCTGCGGCCGTACCGGATGACGCTGCCTCGGCGGGGCGGCCGGTCGGTGATCGAGGCCCAGGCCGGAGCGTTCGATCGGTGGGGACTCCGGGTCGGGGACCACCTCGAGCTGCGCGGATGACTGCGGCCGGGGGCGAGGGCCCCGACCGGCCGCCCGCGCCAACCGACCACCGGTCGCAGACCGGCCCCAGCGTCGACCCCGAGGTGCTCGAGGAGCTGGAGTCCTGGCCCGAGGACCGGCAGGAGAAGGACGAGGCTGACGAGGCGAGCGAGGAGGGAGTCCACGCCGGGGAGGCCGGGGGCCGGGCCGGGCCGGACAGACCCGAGGAGCCGGGCCGGGCCGGCGACCGAGCCCCCGGGGCCCTGGTGGTGGTCGGGACCCCCATCGGCAACCTGGGCGACCTGGCGCCCCGGGCCGTCGCCGCGCTGGGCGCCGCGGACCTCATCTACTGCGAGGACACCCGCCACTCCCGAAAGCTCTTGACCCACGCCGGTGTCACCGGGGTCCCCTTGCGGTCACTCCACGAGCACAACGAGGTCGACCGGATGGACGAGGTGGTCGGGGCGGTGCGGGAGGGCCGGACCGTGGCCCTGGTCAGTGACGCCGGCATGCCCGGAGTCTCCGACCCGGGGTCCCGGGTCATCCGGGCGGTGGCCGCCGCCGGACTCACCGTCACGGTGGTGCCCGGACCATCGGCGGTGCTCGCCGCGCTGGTGGGCAGCGGACTGCCCACCGACCGATTCTCCTTTGCGGGCTTCCTACCCCGGTCGGGCCGGGAGCGCCGGGCCGCCCTGGCCGCCCTGGCCGCCGACGTTCGGACCACGGTCCTCTTCGAGGCGCCGGTCCGCCTGGCCGCCACCCTGGCCGATCTGGTCGACACCTGTGGGCCGACCCGCCCGGTGGTGGTGGCCCGGGAGCTGACCAAGCTCCACGAGGAATTCTGGCGCGGCACCATGGCCGACGCGGCCTCCTGGGCCGGGTCGGCGCCGGTCCGGGGGGAGGTGGTGGTGGTGGTGGGAGGAGCGC
The DNA here is from genome assembly GCA_963833585.1 of uncultured Acidimicrobiaceae bacterium. Taxonomy (GTDB): domain Bacteria; phylum Actinomycetota; class Acidimicrobiia; order Acidimicrobiales; family RAAP-2; genus Bog-756. The sequence continues at coordinate 523,065 of CAWHYF010000001.1, forward strand.
CGGCCCCCGAGGCCATCGCCCCCGGTGACGGCGTGCTGCTGGCCGCCCTGGCCGAGCGCCTGGGGGCGGGGGAGCGGACCCGCGGAGCGGTCGACGAGGTGGCCGCGGCCTTCGGGGTGCCCCGCCGCCGGGTCTACGAGCTGGCCCTGGCCGCCCGCGGCGACGGAGTTGGCGGCCGGGACCAGGACGGGGAGTCGGGACCGACCGAGCCGGAATGACGCCGGGGACCGGGTGGTTGAACAAGCCGCCGGCAGAGGGACCGGGCGGAGACAGCAGAGAGACCGCAGAGAGACCGCAGAGAGACACGCAGAGAGACCGCAGAGAGGACCCGCCATGTTCGGCCGCACCCCGAAGGACACCACCCAAGCCGCGGGCATCGCCCCCGACGACGTTCCCGAGGGGCTGGACCGGGCCGCCTTCGCGGCCGGCTGCTTCTGGGGGGTGGAGGAGTTCTTCCGGGCCACCCCCGGCGTGGTGGACGCCGTCGTGGGCTACGAGGGCGGCTTGGTGGAGCACCCCACCTACGAGCAGGTGTGCACCGGGTCCACCGGCCACGCCGAGGCCGTACTGGTGACCTTCGACCCCCAACGGGTCTCCTTCGAGGAGCTGTTGGTGGAGTTCTGGCGGCATCACGACCCGACCACCCTCAATCGGCAGGGCCCCGACCGCGGTACCCAGTACCGCTCCGCGGTCTTCGTCCACGACGAGGATCAGGCCAAGGCGGCGCGGGCCTCGCTCGACGAGTACCAGGCCCGGTTCAAGCGGCCCATCGTCACCGAGGTCGCCTGGGCCACCACCTTCTGGCCGGCGGAGGAGTACCACCAGCGGTTCACCGAGAAGACCGGGCGTGGCGGCTGCCACGTGGCCAACTGGTAGGCGGGCGCCGGCGGTTCCGCCCACGGGGGGCGGCGCCGAAGGGGATCTGGCACCGGTGGTTCCGGTGGGGGTCGGGTCAGCCCCGCAGCCCGGTGAGGGCCCGACGGACGTAGGGCCGCAGCGGGAGGTCCAGGGCCTCGCGGCGGGGGATCCACCGGGCGGCGTCCGACGATCCGTCCAGCTCGTCGCGGAGGGTCCCGGTGAAGTCGTCCACGGCATAGATGATCCGGAGGGAGTGCAGGCTGGCCCCGTCGGGAAGGGTGAAGACGTCGGAGAGCACCCCGAGCAGCGGCCCGGGGGTGATGGCGAGCCCGGTCTCCTCCAGGAACTCGCGCCGGAGCCCGTCCACCGGGTCCTCCCCGTGGTCGAGGCCTCCGCCGGGCAGGAACCACTGGCCGGCCACCGTCAGATGGGGAGCGGCCCGGACCAGGAGGACCCGGTCGCCGTCCTCGCAGATGCCGTAGACCGCCACCCGCTGGTGTCGCCTCACCGGCGGGGACGCCGGGGTGCGATCGGCGTCGGGGTCGGGAGCCGTCACGGGACGCATCCTAGGATCGGGAGGCGCCGGTCCGGGCCCGGCGGGGAGCGCGGGGCCAGCGGTGACGTGTGCGGTGGGGTCGCTCCCGGTCGGTACGCTACCGGGCAGTGTCCCGCTACTACATCACCACCCCGATCTACTACGTCAAGGACGCGCCCCACGTGGGCCACGCCTACACCACCGTCAACGCCGACGCCCTGGCCCGCTGGCACCGCCTCCGGGGCGACGACGTCTTCTTCCTGACCGGCACCGACGAGCACGGCCAGAAGGTGGCCCGGGCCGCCGAGGAGCAGGGGGTGAGCCCCGGCGAATGGACCGACCAGCTGGCTCCCCGCTTCGCGGCGGCCTGGTCGGATCTCGACGTCCACTACGACGACTTCATCCGTACCACCGAGCCGCGTCACCACCGCGCCGTCCAGGAGTTCCTCGGCCGGATCCACGACAACGGATTCATCTTCAAGGACATCTACCGGGGCCTCTACTGCGTCTCGTGCGAGCAGTACTACGGCGAGGACGAGCTGGTGGCGGGCCGGTTGTGCCCGATCCACCGCACCCCGGTGGAGCACCTCGAGGAGGAGAACTACTTCTTCCGCCTGAGCGCCTTCCAGGAGCGCCTGACGAGTGGTACGAGGCCAACCCGGGCGCGGTGGTGCCCGAGTCGAAGCGCAACGAGGCCCTCAGTTTCATCAAGGGGGGACTCCGGGACATCTCCATCACCCGGACCTCCATCGACTGGGGGGTCCGGGTCCCCTGGGACGAGCGGCACGTCTTCTATGTCTGGTACGACGCGCTGATCAACTACCTCACCGCCATCGGCTACGGCGAGGACCCCGAGCGGTTCGAACGATGGTGGCCGGCGGTGCACCACCTCATCGGCAAGGAGATCATCCGGTTCCACTGCGTGTGGTGGCCGGCCATGTGCATGGCGGCCGGCATCGACCCGCCGGCCCACGTGCAGGTCCACGGGTGGCTGCTGCTGGGAGGCGAGAAGATGTCCAACTCCAGCGTGAACCAGATCGCCCCGGCCGACCTCATCGCGGAGTACGGGGTGGACCCGGTCCGCTACCACCTGCTACGGGACATCCCGCTCGGGAGCGACGGCGAGTTCTCGGCCGAGGGCATCACCGCCCGCTACAACACCGACTTGGCCAACAACCTGGGCAACCTGCTGTCCCGGGTGGCGACCGTGGTCGGCTCCAAGTGCGGCGGGCTGGGACCGGCACCCCGGACCGACAGCCGGTTGGCCGGGGTGGCCGCCGCCGTGCTGGCCGAGGCCACCGAGGCCTGGGACGCGGGCCAGCCCAACCTGGCGCTGGAGGCCACCTGGCGGCTCATCCGGGAGACCAACGCCGAGCTGGAGCAGGCCGAGCCCTGGAAGGCCGACCCGGGGCCGGCGGTCGACGCCGTGCTGGGCAGCGCCCTCGAGGTGCTCCGCATCGTCGCCGTCCTCCTCGTCCCGGCCATGCCCACCACCGCAGAGACCATCTGGACCCGGATCGGGCTGGAGGGGTCCCCGGCCGCGGAGCGGCTGCCGGGGTCGGGGGCCTGGGGCGGCTACCGCGCCGGTCGACCGGTGGAGAAGGGCGGCCCCCTCTTCCCCCGGCGCAAGAGCTGAACCGGCCGGCCGGTGCACGACGCCGTGATCGAGTGGTTCGACTCCCACTGCCACCTCCAGGACGAGTTCACCGAGGACGTCGTCGACGACCCGGTCGTCGAGTCCGGGCCCCACGCCACCCGCCTGGCCGCCGCCATGGCCCGGGCCTCGGAGGCCGGGGTGACCCGGATGGTCTGTGTGGGGACCGGGGCGGCGTCGTCGGCCGAGGCGGTGGAGCTGGTCCGATCGATGCGGCAGCCGTCCTCGGCCGCGGTGGCCGAGGGGGTCGAGCTCTGGGCCACGGTCGGCCTCCATCCCCACGACGCCGTGGACGGCGTCGACTCGTTGGACGGTCTCCTGGCGGCGGAGCTGGGCCCGGGTGGGGCCCGGCCCGGGGGTCCCGAGGAGCCGGTGGTGGTGGGGATCGGTGAGTGCGGCCTCGACTACCACTACGACCACTCGCCCCGACCGGTCCAGCGGGAGGCGTTCGCCCTCCAGATCGAGCTGGCCCACCGCCACGGGCTGGCCCTGGTCATCCACACCCGGGAGGCGTGGACGGACACCTTCGACATCCTGGGTGCGGTCGGGGTACCGGAACGGACCATCCTCCACTGCTTCACCGGGGGGCCCGAGGAGGCCCGCCGGTGCCTCGACCTCGGGGCGTCCCTCTCCTTCAGCGGGGTGGTCACCTTCAAGAACGCCGACGACGTCCGCCAGGCGGCCGCCCTGTGTCCCTGGGACCGGCTTCTGGTGGAGACCGACTCGCCCTTCCTGGCCCCGGTGCCCCACCGAGGAAGCCTCAACGAGCCCTTCAGGGTTCCGCTGGTCGGCGCAGCAATTGCCCAGGTCAAGGGGGTTGAGACCGCGCTGGTGGCCCGGGAGAGCACCCGGAACGCCTTGGCGGCGTTCACCGGTTGAGGCCGGTCCCCGGGGCCGGAATCCGAGGTCGCCGGAGCCGGTCCGGGGTCCCCGGAAGGGTCCCATGGGTTTGATTCTTCGTCCCGGCCCTGTCTAACCTCTGGTCTGCGACCGCCGTTTCAGCGGTCGTTTTGCATTGAGGTTCTCAGTGCGGTTGTCGGACGCATTGCGAGGGTCGGCAGGAGGAGCCGGTCCCCAACCACCCCGTCGGAGGGGTGGATCTGCATCCGCTGGATCTCGGTCCAGCAGGCGGGACCCCGGTTCCGAGGATGCGGCACAACGCAGTCCCATAAGGAGAGTGGAGTCCTGAGGACGACAATCGAAAAGGGGAGCCGGCCCGGTGCCGCGCTCCTCATCTGTGGAGCGTTGCTGTTCGTGCCGCTCCTCCTGCTGCAGAACGATTCCAAGGCGTCGGCCGCTCCGCAGGGCGGAGGCTCCGGACCGAATCTGGCCTCCGCGCCGGAGGGAGACGGTTCGGGCTCCTCGGCGGCGTCCGGGGACCACCGGGGCGGGCCGCCGTGGAGGCTGGCCTCCCAGACCCGGGCCTCATCGGCATCGGGGTCGGCGTCCTCCGCCGCCACGCCGGCCAGCACCACCACGGTGCCCCCCACCACCGCACCCCCCACCACGGCGGCCCCTCCGGTCTCGGTCCCGGCCGCCGACGTGGTCAACCGCTCCGTCCCGGTGCCCACCACGACCACGGTGCCCCCGACCACCACGACGGCTCCCGTCCTCACCGCCGGCGGGTCGGTCCACTACGGCCAGGTGACCTACTACGCCCACCCGGCGGGGACCTGCGCCAGCCCGTTCCTGCCCTTCGGCACCGTGGTCCGGGTGACCAACCCGGCCAACGGTCTGTCGGTGACCTGCCTGGTCAACGACCGCGAGGCGGACACCGCACGGTCGATCGACCTGGCCACGGCCACCTTCGCCGAGCTCGCCCCGCTGTCCCAGGGAGTCATCGACGCCCAGCTCACCTGGTGAGCGCTCGGCCCGGGGCGGTCCCCCAGCCCCGGGCGGTCCCCGGCGGGTGGTCGGCGGGCGGCCCTGGCGGGTGGTCGGGAAGGTGAGACACTGACCCGGTGACCCACGGGCGAGCCGAGATCCACGAGCTGCTCCTGGCCAACGAGCTGCATCCCAGCCGCGCCCTGGGCCAGAACTTCGTGGCCGACGGCAACACCGTGCGCCGCATCGTCCGGCTGGCCGGGATCGCCCCGGGCCGCCGGGTGGTCGAGATCGGCGCCGGCCTGGGATCCCTCACGCTGGCCCTGGTGGAGGCCGGTGCGACGGTCACCGCGGTGGAGATCGACCGGTTCGTGGTCCCGGTCCTCCGGGACCAGGTCGAACCGCTCGGCGTGCGGGTGGTCGAAGCCGACGCCCTCACGGTCGACTGGGGCGAGCTCCTGGGCCAAGATCCGGCCGGTGAGCCCTGGGCCCTGGTGGCCAACCTGCCGTACAACGTGGCCGTGCCCCTGGTGGTGCGGGTCCTGGAGGAGGCGCCCCAGGTGTCGTCGCTCTTGGTGATGGTCCAGCGGGAGGTGGGGGAGCGACTGGCGGCGGGGCCCGGCGACGAGGCGTACGGGGCGGTCTCGGTGAAGGTGGCCTACTGGGCCACCGCCTCGGTGGTGGGACGGGTGTCGGCCTCGGTGTTCATCCCCCGGCCCCGGGTGGAGTCGGTCCTGGTGCGGCTGGACCGCCGGTCCGACCGGGAGGTCCTGGACGGGAGAGGTGGTCACGGTCCCGGCCACCCCGGTTACGACCGGCTCTTCGCCGTGGTGCGGGGGGGCTTCGCCCACCGCCGCAAGATGCTCCGGCGCTCACTGGAGGGCCTGGTCGAGCCCGAGGCTTTCGAGGCCACCGGCATCCGACCCACCGCCCGGGCCGAGGAGCTGGGCCTCGCCGAGTGGGAGCGCCTGGCGGCGTGGCCGGCAGGGGAGTCGATCCACCCGACCCACCCCGCTCACCCGGGCAACCGGAGCGGCCGATGAGCTCCGGAGCTCCGGTCCGGTTGACGGCGCCGGCCAAGCTCACCGTGTCCCTCCGGGTCACCGGGACCCGCCCCGACGGGTTCCACCTGCTGGAAGCGGAGATGGTCACCCTCGACCTGGCCGACACCCTGGTGGTGAGCGAGGGCGACGGCTTGGTCATCGACGAGCAGTTCGCACCGAACGGGGCCGCCCCCGGCGGCGGAGTCGCTCCGTGGCGATCGGGTGGGGTGGATCCCGGGCGTGACAACCTGGTGGTCCAGGCCCTGCGGGCGGCGGGGAGGAAGGCCCGGGTGGAGCTGGTCAAGAGGATCCCGCCCGGCGCCGGTCTGGGTGGAGGGTCGGCCGACGCCGCGGCCATCCTCCGATGGTCGGGGGTCACCGATCCCCGACGGGCCGCGGCCCTTGGGGCCGACGTCCCCTTCTGCCTGCACGGGGGCCGGGCGATGGTCCGGGGGATCGGCGAGGACGTTGCGCCCCTGCCCTACCAGGCGCGGGCCTTCACCCTCTTCCTGCTCCCGTTCGGCATGGACACCAGAGCCGTCTACGGCGCCTGGGACCGGCTGCAGGCGGATGGTGGCCTGGCCGGTCAGGAGTCGGGCCCGCCGGAGTCGGTGCCCGGGGAGCCGGCGCCGGGAGCGGCCGGGAGCCGGCGTCACCGGGAGTCAACGACCTCGAGACCCCGGCCCTGGCCGTCGACCCCCGGCTGGGCCGGTGGCGCCAGTATCTGGAGGGGGTGACGGGCCGACGGCCCTGTCTGGCCGGGAGCGGATCGACCTGGTTCGTGGCAGGGGAGCCAGTCGAGTTCGGCCTCCGGGGCCGGTCCGAGCTGCAGCTGGGTGCGGAGCGGGCCCTGGTGGTACCGGTCCGCACGGTCCCCTCCAGCTGACCGGGAGGCCGGGGCTCGGTCACCGGGCGCGGACCGACCGGCGGGCAGAGCAGGAGGAGCGTGATGGGCGACCGCTTCGATCGGGCGAGGCGGTCAGAGGAGGTCGGGCCTACTTGCCCGCCGCCCGCCGTTGCCAACGGGTGGCCTTCAGCATCTTCTTGTGCTTCTTCTTGCGCATGCGCTTGCGGCGCTTCTTGATCAGGGATCCCATGTCGACCGGCACCCTAGCCGACCAGGGGATTTTGCGCCACGTGCCGGTGGGTTCCGACCGGTCGGGACCGGACCGGATCAGTCGAGGTCGACGCCCGGTTCGGACGGCGCGGGGACCTCGGGGAGGCTGAAGCGGAACACCGCTCCGCCCCCCTCGGCCTGGTAGACGTTGACGCTCCCGCCCTCGTCTCGGGCCACCTGGGCCACGATGGCCAGACCCAGACCGGAGCCCGGGCGGCTGCGGGCGGCCGGGGCCCGGTAGAAGCGGTCGAAGATGTGGGCGACGTCGCTCTCGTCCACCCCCGGGCCGTGGTCCCGCACGATGAGGGTCCCCACGGAGCAGGCCACCTCGACCACCCCTGCGTCGGGGCTCCACTTGAGTGCGTTGTCGAGCAGGTTGTCCACCGCCCGCTCGATCCGCCCCGATGAGCCGGACACCCAGGTGGGAGCCACCTTGGCGTCGAAGGTCACCTCCCGGCTGCGTCCGTGGGTGGTGGCCACGTCGACCGCCTCGAGGACGATCAGATCGAGGCGGACCGGACCCGAGGTGAGCTCGGGCTGCTCGCCCCGGGCCAGCTCGGCCATGTCGCCGACCAGTGCGGCCAGCTCGTCCATCTGGGTGGTCACGTCGCTGATCAGCACCTCCCGCTCGTCGGGGTCCAGCTCCTCGAGGCGACGGGCCACCTCCATGTTGGTGCGGAGGCTGGTGAGGGGGGTGCGCATCTCGTGGGAGGCGTCCAGCACCAACTGGCGCTGACTCTCCCGGGAGGTGTCCAGCGCCACCAGCAGGCGGTTGAAGGCGCGGCGCAGCCGGCCGAGCTCGTCGGCGCCGCCGGGGTCGAGCCGTCGGGACACGTCGGTGGTCTCGGCCAGCTCCTCCACCGTCTCGGTGAGACTGTTGAGCGGGCGCAGCGCGGTCCGCCCCACCGCCAGCCCCAGGAGGACGGCGATGGTCACGCCGCCGATGACGATGATCCACAGCGCCAGGGCCAGATGCCGGAGCTCCTGGTTGACGCCGGTCAGCGGGGCGGTGACCTGCAGCGCGCCGCCGTCGGCCAACTGCCACGGCGAGTTGTTGCCCCGGTAGACGAAGCCGGGGGGGAGCGCCACCACCAGCTCACGGACATCGATGCCGCCGACGTTCGTCGAGAAGTAGGTGTTCGGGGCCCGACCCTGGCTGGCGGCCGACTGCAGGGCCTGCGCCGACACCGGGAGCACGGCCGGGTCCCCCTCGGTGACGCCGCGGTTCTGATTGTTGACCACCTGGGTACAGGCGCCCGGGACGTTGCAGGTGTTCTGGATCCGGAGGTCCGGCGGATCGCCGGCCGCCGGCTGGGCCACGTTGGCCAGATTGACGTCCACCGAGCCGATCAGCGAGTTGTAGGCCACCAGGTAGGTGGCCACCGAACCCAGGACCACCACCACCAGGACGGCGGCGGTGGTGGCCAGCACCAGGCGGCCCCGGAAGGTCATGGTCGGCCGCCGAGCCGGGAGGTCACGGTCTAGCTCTCACGTAGGACGTAGCCGACCCCACGCGCCGTGTGGATCAGCCGGGGCTCGCCTCCGGCCTCCGTCTTGCGGCGCAGGTACCCCACGTAGACGGCCAGCGAGTTGGTGCCCGAGTCGAAGGTGTAACCCCAGACCCGATCGAGGATGAGCTCACGGGTCAGCACCTGGCGGGGGTGGCGCAGGAGGAGCTCCAGGAGGTCGAACTCGATCCGGGTCAGGGTGAACAGGCGATCCCCCCGGTGGGCGTCCCGGGTCACCGGGTCGAGGCGGAGGTCGGCGAAGGCCAGTTCTTCGCCCGGATCCTCGGGCCGGCGCCGGAGCAGGGCCCGCAGGCGGGCCAGCAGCTCGGCGAGGGCGAACGGCTTGACCAGGTAGTCGTCGGCTCCGGCGTCGAGGCCCTGGACCCGGTCGTTGATGGCGTCCCGGGCGGTCAGCATCAGCACCGGGGTGTCGTTGTCGGCGGCCCGTAGCCGACGGCACACGTCGAGGCCGTCGATGACCGGGAGGCCGATGTCGAGGATGATGGCGTCGGGGGGGCGGACGGCGACCTCCTCCAGGGCCTGGGGCCCGTCGGCGGCCAGGGAGACCTCGTATCCCTCCAGCCGGAGGGCCCGGTTGAGGGCCCCGCTGACGGCGGGATCGTCATCGACCACGAGGACTCGCATCGGGCCGGGAGCCTATCGGGGTCCTACCCGATTGCCGTGGCACGGCAGGCGATCGGGACGGACGGACCGGTCATCGCCTGGTGGGCGCCGGCGGATCGGAGGACGGGTGGCAAACCCGGGCCGGAGTACCCTGGAACGGTCGCCGGCGGCTGCCCGGGGACCCTTTCCGAGGTAGTTCAATTGGCAGAACGCTGGCCTTTGGAGCCAGATGTTGGAGGTTCGAGCCCTCCCCTCGGAGCCGGAGACCCGCTCAGCCCGCCTTGCGGGCCCGGCTGCGGTGGCGGCCGCGGGTGGCCTGCTCCAGGATCACCTTGCGCAGCCGCACCGACTCCGGGGTGACCTCCACGCACTCGTCGTCGGAGATGAACTCGAGGGCCTGCTCCAGGGAGAGGAGCAACGGGGGGGTCAGGCGGATGGCCTCGTCGGCCGACGCCGAGCGGATGTTGGTCTGCTTCTTCTCCTTGGTCGGGTTGACGTCCATCTCCTCGTCCCGGGCGTTCTCCCCGACCACCATGCCCTCGTAGACCTCGGTGCCCGGCCCCACCAGCAGGATGCCCCGCTCCTGGAGGCTCATCAGGGTGTAGCCCGTGGTCAGACCCCGGCGGTCGGCCACCATCGAGCCGTTGCGCTTGGTCTTGAGCTCCCCGTGCCACGGCTCCCAGCCGTCGAAGACGTGGTGGAGCATGCCGGTGCCCCGGGTCTCGGTCATGAACTCGGTGCGGAACCCGACCAGCCCGCGGGCCGGCACCCGGTAGTCCATGCGCACCCACCCGGTGCCGTGGTTGACCATCTCGATCAGGGTCCCCTTGCGCAGGGCCATCAGCTGGGTGACCACCCCCAGGTAGTCGTCGGGGACGTCGATGGCCACCCGCTCCATGGGCTCGTGGAGCTTGCCGTCGACCTCCCGGGTGACCACCTGGGGCTTGCCCACGGTCAGCTCGAATCCCTCCCGGCGCATGGTCTCGACCAGCACGGCCAGCTGGAGCTCGCCCCGACCCTGGACCTCCCAGGTGTCCGGCCGCTCGGTGGGGAGGACCCGCAGGGACACGTTGCCCACCAGCTCGGCCTCGAGTCGGTTGAGGATCTGGCGGGCGGTGACCTTGGAGCCGTCGCTCCCGGCCAGGGGGGAGGTGTTGATCCCGATGGTCATGGCCAGGCTGGGCTCGTCGACGGTGATGACCGGCAGCGGCCGGGGGTCGTCGGGGTCGGCCAGGGTCTCCCCGATGGTGATCTCGGCCATCCCGGCCACCGCGGCGATCTCGCCGGGGCCCGCCTCGGCGGCGTCCACCCGGTCGAGGGCGTCGGTGACGTAGAGCTCGGTGATCTTGGTGCGCTCGACGGTCCCGTCGAGCTTGCACCAGGCCACCGTCGACCCCTTGCGGAGGGTGCCGTTGTGGACGCGGCAGATGGCCAGCCGGCCCAGGTAGGGGGAGGCGTCGAGGTTGGACACGATGGCCTGGAGCGGCGCATCGGGGTCGAAGTGGGGAGCGGGGATGCGGTCCACGATGGCCGCGAAGAGGGGTTCGAGATCGGTGCCCTGCACCCCCTGTCGGGTGGCGGCCCAGCCGGCCCGGGCGTTGGAGAACAGGATGGGGAAGTCGATCTGGTGCTCGTCGGCGTCGAGGTCGAGGAACAGCTCCTCCACCTCGTGGACCACCTCGTCGATGCGGGCGTCGGGCCGGTCCACCTTGTTGATCACCAGCACCACCGGGAGCCGGGCTTCCAGGGCCTTGCGGAGCACGAAACGGGTCTGGGGCAGGGGTCCCTCGGAGGCGTCCACCAGCAGCAGGACCCCGTCGACCATGGTCAGGCCCCGCTCCACCTCCCCGCCGAAGTCGGCGTGGCCCGGGGTGTCGATGATGTTGATCTTGACCCCGTTGTGGAGCACGGCGGTGTTCTTGGCCAGGATGGTGATGCCCTTCTCCCGCTCCAGGTCGCCCGAGTCCATGACCCGCTCGTTGACCGACTGGTTGTCCCGGAACGCCCCCGACTGCCAGAGCATGGCGTCCACCAGGGTGGTCTTGCCGTGGTCGACGTGGGCCACGATGGCCACGTTGCGGATGTCGTCTCGGGTCTGGTCAGGCATGAAGGGAGAAGGCTACCTGCCGGGAGGGGGCCACCGGACCGCAGCCCGGCGCCCCGGGCCGGCTGTTGACCCGCCCTCGGCCGGGGCGGCCCGGACCCCGACCAGCCCCGGATCGGATCAGGCCATTGGGCCCGGGAGGGTCACTTCGCCTTGATGGCGGCCGAGGCCGACGACTGGCTCCCGGTTCCGACCGCGTTCACCGCCGCCACCTTGAAGGTGTAGAGCGAGTTGGACACCAGACCGGTCATCGTCCCGCTGGTGGTGGCGAAGCTCTGCTGGGTCTTCTGCACCCCGGCGAGGTAGGAGGTGACCACGTAGCTGGTGATCGGCGAGCCTCCGGTCGAGCCGGGTGCGGTCCACGAGACGTTGACCTGACCGGCGGAGCCGCCGGTGACCCCGGTGACCCCGGTCGGTGCGCCCGGCACCGTCGGGATGGTGACCGACGAGGTGGCCGCGGACTGACTACCGGTTCCCACCACGTTGATGGCCGCCACCTTGAAGGTGTACGAGGTACCCGCGGTCAGGCCGGTCACCACTTCGGAGGTGGCCGTCGAAGCGAAGGTCTGGGCGCTCTGGGCCACTCCTGCGATGTACGGCGTGACCACGTAGCCGGTGATCGGCTGACCTCCGGTCGAGACCGGTGCGGTCCAGGTGACCGTGGCCGAGCCCACGCCGGCCGAGGCGCTCGGACTGGTTGGCGCGCCCGGCGTGGTGGCCGGCGTGACCGCGTTGGAGGCGGCCGACTGGGCCCCGGTGCCCACCCCGTTGATGGCGGCCACCTTGAAGGTGTAGGCCTGTCCGTTGGTGAGGCCGGTGGCCGTCTGGGTGGTGGCGGTGGAGGCGAAGGTCTGCGGGGTCTGGGCCGATCCTCCGATGTACGGCGTGACCACATAGCCGACGATGGTCGAACCGTTGCTGGCGCCAGGTGCGGTCCAGCTGACCGAGGCCGACCCGTTGCCGTACACCGCGGTCCCGATGGTGGGGGCCCCGGGCACATTGGGCGCCACCACCGAGTTGGAGGCCGCCGAGGCGCCGCCGGTGCCGACCCCGTTGGTGGCGGTCACCGTGAAGGAGTAGGTGGCTCCCCGGGTGAGACCGGACACCGTGGCCGAGGAGAGGGTGGCCCCGTTCAGGTTGGAGTAGGTGCAGGACCCACAGGCCGGACTCGGGACCACGGTGTAGTTGGTGATCGGCGATCCGTTGTTGGACGGATCGGTCCAGCTCACCGTCACCGAACCGTCCTGGTTGGTGGTGGCCGAGGCGTTGGTGGGCGCGGTGGGCACGTCCGGGGCGATCACCGAGTTGGAGGCGACCGAGGGGCTCGAGGTGCCCACCAGGTTGGTGGCCGTCACCGTGAAGTTGTACCAGCTGCCCCGGGTCAGCCCGGAGATGGTGGTGCTGGTGACATTGGACCCGGTCAGGTTGCCGTACGTGCAGCTGGCGCACTGCGGGCTGGGCGAGATGGCGTAGCCGGTGATGGCCGAACCGTTGCTGGACTGGGGATCGGTCCAGGTCACGGTGACCGTCCCGTTGGCGTTGGAGGTGGCGTGCACATTGGTGGGCACCGACGGGGCGGTGATGGTCGGGAAGTTGGGGAGCCCGCCGGGCGAGCCGGAGCAGTACTGGGTGACCGGCGGACCGTTCTGAATGACTCCGTTGACGGTGCCGGCGTAGACCCCGAGCAGGGGTGGGCAGGTGGAATTCGACCCGTTGCCGGCGTTGGTGGCCGCGCCCTGGAGGACCCATGACGGGGTCGACGGCACCAGGTAGCTGGGCGGCGACACGAAGTTGAGCAGCGGATCCCAGGTGTAGTGCTTGAGGTAGCCGGTGGAGAGCGAATTGCCGCTGAAGGTGCCGATCGGACCACGGGCGAACTGTTGGATCGAGCCGTACACGACGAGGGGCCCCTCGGTGCTGCCGTCTCCGTAGTTGTTCACCACGAAGGACTGGGTCAGGGCCAGGACGGCGGCGTCGACGGTGACGCCGTTGGTGCCGTCGGAGGGGTCGCAGGTGGCGGCGGGGTTGGCTCCGCAGGAGGGCTCGATGGTGGGGGTGTTGTTGCCCTGGGTGGACGCCGCCACTTCGGGTCGGTTGACCTCCACGTAGTTGTTGGCGATGAGGCCGAGGGCGTCATTGGTGCCGCCCACGTTGTAGGGGCAGAAGCCCTGGGACGGCGCACTGAGGCCGCTCTGCCCGGTGGTCCAGGTGTTGGCGCAGTCGGCGTAGGTGATGTTCCCGTCGATGATCACGTTGTTGGCCGTCCCGATGGTGAGCTGGCCGGACAGCGATCCGTTGACGAAGGCGTCGCCCTCGGCGTCCGGGGAGCTGGTCTGTCCGTAGTAGCAGCTGGAGCACCCGCCGGCGGTGGTCTGGGCATCGGGCCCGTAGGTGGTGGAGGGGTTGAGGGTGTTGGACTGGCCCAGGTTGCCCTGCGAGCCGGTCGTGCTGGTGCCGCCGCTGTAGACCGCCGAGAAGGCCCCGGTCCCGTTGTTGGCCTCGGTCGCCGCGCAGGTGGCGGTGGCGGTGTAGGTCGGCGGGTTGGTGGCGGGGGTCACCGCCACCGGGGCGGAGAGGGGGACCGCCGAACAGGTGTTGATGACCGTTGGTCGAAGTCTGATCGCCGGTCTTGGTGGTCTGGCTGAACGCCACCGTGGCGCCGGCGTCCGGGTGGCTGGTGCCCGAGGTGACGGTGGCGGTGAGCGGTACCGCCTGCACCTTGTTGGCCTGCGGGGCAGGCTCGGGGTGGTGGTCAGGTTGGTCACCGAGTTGTAGGTCGGATCGTCGAACGGATTGGCCCAGGCCTGGGTCTGTCCGGCGGTGGCGTTCTGCACGAAGACGACCCCGTTGGGAGGGATGGGCGCGGTGCCGTTGTTGGGGCAGTTGTTGACGTTGCTGGCGATGTTGTTGGTGTCCCAGGGGTAGGTGGTGCCGTTGACGGTCTTGGTCCCCTCGGTGGTGTCCGGGCTGACCACGGTCATCTGCCCGTTTCCGTTGACATCGGTGGACAGGGTGATCTGGGTGGGGCCCGAGTAGAGGCATCCGTTCTGGCCGGCGATGGTGCCCAGCTGGGTGTCGTTGGCCGGGGGCTGCTCCACCGCGTGCCCGAAGGCGCTGTTGGTGGTGTCGTAGAGCGAGATGTCGGCGTCGGCGTTGGCGCAGTTGTTGAAGCCACCGTTCATCCCGTTGTTGCTGTCGACGAACAGGCAGTGCGGGTCGGCCGTGGTCACGGTGGACGGCGCGGAAGGTGTCCCGAAGGCCGGCGAGGGGCTCGACGAACACCGAGTCGTTGGTGTAGACCGGCCCGAACAGGTAGTCGTTGGGGCCGAAGTAGACCGGTCCGCAGCTGGCGCCGGACCCGTTGATGTTGTAGTTCAGCTTCCAGTTGTAGTTGCAGGTCGAGTAGTTGCCGGTCGAGCTGTAGGACTCGTAGTTGGACCACCAGACGTTCGTGAGGAAACCGTTGCTCGGGGTGACGGTGACGGTCTCCTGGTCGAAGAGGTAGTGGTTGGTGGCGGCGGGGTCGTAGGCCGCCCCCACCACCTGGACCGACAGGCTGGTCAGGGCATTGGTGGTGGGGTCGAAGATCGGCTGGGGATTGCCGAAGGCGTAGTACTCGAGGTCGGCCCCTGAGGCGTTCGACCCGTTGACCACGTTCCACTGCCCGTAGTCCAGACCTCCGCAGGTACCGGAGTCGTTGGTGTTGGTGCTGCACTGGGCCAGGCTGGGGTTGGCGTTGACCGCGGTCAGATAGGCGTTCTGGCCGGCCTCCACGGCCCGGTGGGCGTAGATCTCCACCGCCTTGCCCTGGAACAGGGGATCGGAGGTGATGATGGTCTGGACGATGACCGCGCCGATCAGCGAGGCGAGTACGGAGAAGGCCACGACGGCGACGATGCCGGCCTGTCCGAGGTCACCGGCCGCGTCCTTCCGCCGCCGGACGGCGCGGACGATACGGACACGGAACGGGTGGTGGGAACGGTTCATGATGGACACCTCGCTCAGCAAGCCCCGTAGAACTGACACGGCTGGTAGGGATAGACCGAGGCCCCGGGGCTCTTGGCGTACCGGTAGACGATGGTCTGCTCATCGACGGTCCCGTTGGTGCCGGCCCCCTTGCGGGCCACCATGAGCTCCACCCCCACGCTCTGGATGTAGTCGTTCTGACAGGACTGGACCACGGTCTGGACCCCGGTGGGGGCGGCGCAGGTGACCCCGCTCTGGACCTGGGCCGAGGTCAGGTTGTAGCCGGTCCCGGCGTTGGGGTCGAAGACGTTGTAGATGAAGATGGGTTGGGTCGGCGCGCTGGTGGGGGGCAGCGCCGGATTGTTGACCACCCCGACCACGTTGACCAGCACCTTGTAGGTCGCCGGGTAGGTGCAGGCCGTACCCCCTTGGTTGGCGGTGGGGCACTGCGACACGCCGGCGGTGATGATCGGCAGGTACTGGCGCACCTGGAAGTTGCACGGGCTGGAGGTGGAGCAGGTGGTGGCGGTGGTCACGGCGTTGCCGGTGGCGTCGACCTCCAGGGCCACCACCTTGGCCGGGCCGCCGGTGGTTCCGAGGGAGGTCACGTTGTTGTAGGCCGTGCCGATGTCGGAGAAGAAGGTGAGGGAGAAGTTCCCGATGGTCTGGAAGCCCGGCTGGGGGATCTGCTTGCCGTTCACGGTCGACGGCGGCCCGGGCTCGACCTCCGCCCGGAGGAGGTTCTGTAGCGGTGCCAGCGCCGGCAGGGCCTGCTGGAACTCCTGGTACTGGGCGTTCACGCTGTTGCTCACGGTGTTGAGCATGTCCATGGTGATCATCACCGCCGTCATCAGCACCAGCAGCAGGGTCGAGGCGATCATGAGCTCGACCAGGGTCATGCCCGAGTCGTCCCGGTCCCGGCGCCGAAGGACGGCCCACGGGGACCGGCCGCGGGCTGGCCCGCGGTCCGAGCGGAGGAATCGTCTCTGCCTCATGACGACGTCACCACCACCGGCTGGGGCAGGTAGGTCGTCGACACCAGGGTGGCGTTGAGGAACTTGCTGACCGCGCTGCTGGTCTTGGCCACCAGGGTCACGCCGGCGGGCGAGGTGGTGACGCCGCCCTTGGTCACGGTGTAGGAGTAGGTGCCGTACGGGATCGAGGTCTGCGTGTAGCCGTAGGCGTCGGTCACTGGCAGGGTGTAGGTGTCAGCCGGACATCCGGCGGTGGCGGCGGTGAGCTTGACGGTGGCACCGCTGACCGGGACACCGGCGGGCGTGACCACCTGCAGAGGCAGGAGGTTGAGCGGGATGGTCACCGACGCCGATCCCCCGGGGGCGGCGTTGAGCGCGGTCTGGGCCGGGGTCACCGCTTCGCCCAGGCAGTCGCCGGCGGAGACGAAGTACCCGTTGGGCTGGGGATAGAGCACGTTGGGCAGGCTGGTGGCGTTGGTCGGCGTGGCCTGGGCCGCGGTGACCTGGGTCTGCCAGTTGGTGGTGGTGGCCGGGGCGGTCTGGAGGGGGATCCCCGAGACGGCGGCGCCTGGTAGCGACGACGGGGTCCGCAACGACCAACCCCCTCCCGGTCCGTTGGGCGCCGCGGCGATGATCGGACCGCCGGCGGCCGCTCCGACTGCGGCGCAGACCGACCGGCCGGCGCTCGGCGAGGGCTCACAGGCCACGCCGGTGAAGTAGAGGGCGTTGACCGAGGACGGGAGGGAGACCGGGTTCCAGGCCCATCCGCCGTTGGTGCTCAGCGCCCCCTCCAACAGCTCACCGGTGGAGGCGGCGCTGGTGGCGTTCGCCGCCATCACGCAGTCGGCGGCGTCTCCGCTGGACGGCTGGCCACAGGCGACCGACGAGACCGCCGAGACGGAGGCGGGGATGCCGCTGGCTACCGACCAGTCGTGGGGCAACTGGGTGAGGTCGGCGGTCCAGACCGCCGCGGTCCCCGAGGCCGAGCCGATGGCCACACAGGTGGTCGAGGTGCAGGAGATGTCGGTGGCCGAGGTGGCGCCGGAGGGGAAGGTCGACTCGAGGACCCAGGTGCTGGGCGGGGCGGCGGCGATGGTGGCGGTCAGGACCGTCGCATCGGTGGCGCTGGTGCCGTCACCGGTGGCGAGCGCCTCGCACAGGGTGGAGGTCGGGCAGGTGATCTTGCCCACGGCCTTCACGGCGGCCGGCAGGGTGTCGTTGGAGAAGGTCGGCAGCCACGCCCCGTTGGTGGCCAAGGTGGCCGGGTCACCGTCCAGGCGGAGCACCACCGGGGTGGCCGGGGCCACCCCCACCACGTCGGTGCCGCTCACCTCGCAGGTGGACGAGGTGGGACAGGCCACCGAGGCCAGGTTGCTGAAGGTGGTCGACGGGGGCGCCACCACCACCCACTTGTCGTTCGAGGCCGGGGTCTGGCCCACGGCTCCGGCCAGGAGCACCGGTCCGAGCGCGGTGGTGCCGAGGGCGTAGCAGCCGTTGGCCGAGGGACAGGCCACCTGGGTGATGTCGGTCACCCCGGCCGGCGGGGTGTCCGTCGATGTCGTGCCGAGGTCCGAGGACGTGGTGCGGATCACACCCCCGGCGGCGTTGTAGCCCACCCCCACGCAGGTCGGCGAGCCCCCCGAGGTGCAGGACACCGGAGCCAGAGCGGAGATGCCGGAGAAGGTGGTCGAGGACCAGTTGGACCCGGTGCCGCCCCAGGACGCCGAGGCCCCGGCCGTGCCGTTGCCGGTGGACACGCAGACCAGGCTGTTGGTGCCGGGGCAGGTCACGCCACCGTCGACGGCCGACGAGGCACCGTAGGCGACGGACGAGGTGATCCCCTCGTCGAAGGAATCGAGCTGCACGGTGGTCTCGGCGGTCACCGCCACGGTGGTCGAGGAGGTGTCGGTGGTGCCCCCGCCGGTGTTGACGAACGGTGGTGTGCCGCTGTAACCGGTGAAGGTGGCCGGGGTTCCGGACGTGGGCTGCGAGGTGGTGACGGTGTAGCTGCCCACCGGCACCTGGGCGAACACGCAGCCGTTCTCGTCGGGGTAGAGGGTCAGGGTGTGGTTGGCGTTGTTCGACACCCAGGGGTCAAAGGCATTGCCCTGGGCGGTCTCCTGGAGGTTCACCGGGACGGCCTGGAGGCGGTCGGTGGCCACGTTCCCGTTGACGTCGAGGCTCCCGCTGTTGCTCAGCTGCACGGCCAGGAAGCCCTGGGTCTGGAGGCCGGGCTGCGGATAGTTCACGGCGGTGGTGTCGGTCACCGAGTTGTTCCCGTTGTTCCACGTCACCTTGACCTGTAGGAGGATGACCGCCGGGTGGGACGGGCTGGGCGGCTGCCCGCTCGAGCAGAGGTCGGACTGACCCTGGTTGTTGACCGACTGGGTGGTGAACTCGGCGGTCACCGAGAAGGCCGTCCCGGCCAGCGTGGACTTGGGGATCTGGGTGGTGGCGGCGGTGATGCCCGAGAAGGTGGCGGGGTTCTGGGGCGAGTTGGTGATGATGGCCCCGTTGGTGGTGGGGAGGGAGGAGTTGGACAACACCTCCAGCCACGAGTCGGCCAGCTGGAGGGCGGCCGTGCGCTGGCGGGCGTTGGCCGCACTGGAGACGGCCGAGGTGAGCAGGTAGGTCAGGGGGAGGACGGTGATCAGGAGGATGACGAAGGCCACCATGACCTCGACCAGCGAGATGCCCTCGTCACCGCGCCGGTGGCGCGCTGAACGTTGTGCCGCCTGGTGAAGCCTCCGGAACGTTGCCACAGGCCCTAGTTGTCGGCCGATCGGGCCGCGTTCTATAGCGAAACCGTCAGTGCGGCTGCCGTCGGGCACGCCATGGTGCCCGGTCGACCGATGCGTGAGTGACTGCCCCTGCCCAGGTGTCGGTTTCATAACTCTGAGTGGCAGGATATTTCTCGCCCGGCGCCGTTCCTAGACGTGATTCCACCTGGACCAGCACCTACGGAGGTGTCTCGGCCCTGGTCGGCGGCCAAAGCGGGGGAATTCCGCCCACCCAGGGTGGTCGAATTCCGGTCTGGTTTGGCCCCGGCCGGGGCCTCCGGGACGAGGCCCGGGGCCGCTCAGTAGGAGCGGGGCAGTCCCAGGGAGTGCTGAGCCACGAAGTTGAGGATCATCTCGCGGCTCACCGGGGCGATCCGGAGGAGCCGGGCCATGCCCCACAGGTCGGCCAGCCCGTACTCGGTGGCCATGCCGTTGCCGCCGTGGGTCTGGATGGCCTGGTCCAGGGCGCCGAGGGCGGCCTCGGCGGCGGAGTACTTGGCCATGTTGGCCGCTTCCCCGGCCTCGGGGGTGTCGCCGGCGTGGTCGCACAGCCACGCGGCCTTCTCGGTCATCAACCGGGCCAGCTCGACCTCGATCTTGGCCTTGGCCAGGGGATGGGCGATGCCCTGGTGCCGCCCGATGGGGGTACCCCACACCTCCCGGTCCTTGGCGTAGGCGGCGGCCTTTCCCAGGGCGTAGCGCCCGATGCCGTTGGCGGTGGCGGCCGACAGGATGCGCTCGGGGTTGAGCCCCACGAACACCTGGCGCAGCCCCTCACCCTCGGCCCCGAGCAGCCGGTCGGCCTCGACCTGCACGTTGTCGAAGAACAGCGTGTACTGCTTCTCGGGGGCGGTGATCTCCACCGGCAGGACCTGCTTGTCCAGTCCCGGCGTATCGGTGTCCACGACGAACAGGGAGAGCCGGCCGCGGCCGGTGTCCGGATCGACGCCCGAGCGGGTCACCACCAGGATGGCCTGACACTCGTCCACCCCGGAGATGTAGTACTTCGACCCGTTGAGCCGGTAGAGGTCGCCGTCCTTGGTGGCGGTGAGGGACAGATTGTGGGAGTTGGAGCCGGCGTCGGGCTCGGTGATGGCGAAGGCCATCTTGAGCTGGCCGGAGCCGAACCCGGGCAGCCACCGAAGCTTCTGGGCCTCGGTGCCGAACCTGGCGATGACGGTGGCGCAGATGGCGGGTGAGACCACGATGACCAGGAGCGGGCAACCGGCGGCGGCCAGCTCCTCTTGCACCGCGGCCAGCTCGAGGATGCCGCCCCCGCCGCCGCCGTACTCCTCGGGCACGTTGACCCCGAGGAAGCCGGCCTTCGGCCACCGCGTCCCACAGCTCCTCGGTGCGTTCGTCGGCGTGGGCCTTCTTCACGTAGTAGTCGTGTCCGAATTTGGAGGCGATGGCGGCGACCGCCTCCCGCAGCATCTGTTGCTCGTCGGATTGGATGAAGTCCATGGCGTCGCTCCTCGGTGTGGTCGGGCCGGGTGAACCTTGGTGCTGCGGCGGCGGTGCTGCGGCTGGTGCGGCTCGACTCAGGCTGGGTCGGCCAGGAGGGCGACCGGGATGTCGACCGTCCGTGACCGGATGTATTCACCCAGGCCCTTGGCCTGTGGATCGGGTCTGGTGGACGAGGCTACGCCCTCACCGAGCAGACCCACCACCACGAAGTTGAGCGCGGACAGATTGGGGAGGGCGTACCGCCGCACCTCGAGCCGGTCGGCCTCGGGCAGCAGCTCCCGGAACCGGTCGACGGTCAGGTAGGCGTCCAGCCATCGCCAGGCGGACGGCGAGCGGGCCCACAGGCCGACGTTGGCGTTGCCGCCCTTGTCCCCCGACCGGGCCCCGATCAGGGTCCCGAGGGGAAGGCGACGGGTGGGGCCGGGGTCCGGTGGGCCCGGGGGGGCGTCCGGGGTCGGAGGGGGAGCACCGGTCCCCGACCCGTCCGGCCCCTCCAGGTAGGCGTGATGGGGCACCGGGACCCGGCGGCCGTCGGCGTGGACGGTCTCGGGGACCACCAGGCCGGCCGGGAGCAACGCCGGCCAGTAGACCCCGTAGACCGATCCGGACCCGGGTGGAGCGGTGAGATGCAGCCCCGGGTAGCCCGCCAACGCCAGTTCGGTGGCGGCACTGGAGAAGTGGCGACCCACCCGCTCGGCCTCGGGGTCCTTCACCGTCACCCGCAGCTCGGCGGTGGCCTGCACGTTCAACGGGGCGTCGGCCTGGTCCGAACGGATCAGCCGGGCGTCGAACTCGGCGAAGCGGTCGAAGGACCCCGGACCACCGAGGGCCCGCTCCAACGAACGAAGGGTGACGGCGGCCTTCTCCTCGATGTCCAGGCCGGTGAGCACGAAGGTCATGGCGTTCCGCCATCCGCCCAACAGGTTGAGGCAGACCTTGACCTCGGGCGGGGCCGGCAGGCCTCGGATCCCGGAGAGGCGCACCCGGTCGGGGCCCTGCTGGTCGACGACGATGGTGTCGAAGCGGGCCACGACGTCGGTGTTGGCGTACTCCGGCCCGGCGATCTCGTACAGCAGCTGGGCGGTCACCGTGCCGACCGAGACCTCGCCCCCGGTGCCCTCGTGCTTGGTGATCACCGACGACCCGTCCTCGGCCACCTCGGCGATGGGGAAGGCCGGATACTCCACCCCCCTCACCTCGGTGAAGAAGGCGTAGTTCCCCCCGGTGGCCTGGGGTCCGCACTCGATCACATGGCCGGCCACCACCGCCCCGGCCAACCGGTCCCACTCGGTCGGCCCCCAGCCGTGGTGCCAGGCGGCCGGGCCCACCACCAGGGACGCGTCGGTGATCCGCGGGCACACGACCACGTCGGCCCCGCCGTTCAACGCCTCCACGATGGGCCATCCTCCGAGGTAGGCGTTGGCCGAGACCACCTGCCCCGAGGCGTCGGCCAGGGGCCGGCCGGTGTCCAGATGGGCCAGCGGGTGACCGTCACGGGCCAGCTCTGCGATGCGGGGGAGCAGGTCGTCGCCCTCGACGTAGGCCACGTTCACCGAGACCCCCAGCCGGTCGGCCAGCCCCGTCACCTGGTCGGCCAGCCCGGAGGGATTGAGACCCCCGGCGTTGGTGACCACCTTGATGCCCCGATCGATGCAGGTGCCCAGTACCTCCTCCATCTGGGTCAGGAAGGTGTGGGCCCACCCGCGGCCCGGGTCCCGCTGCCGGCCCTTCCACAGGATGAGCATGGTCAGCTCGGCCAGCCAGTCGCCGGTCAGCACGTCGATGGGTCCGCCCTCCACCATCTCGCGGGCCGCCGAGAGCCGGTCCCCGTAGAAGCCCGAGCAGTTGGCGATGCGCAGCGGAGCGGCCATCAACGGCCCCCGTCGGCCAGTCCGTTCCGGCCGACGGGTCCGGGCGGACCACCGACCGGGGCCGCCCCGTCCTCATCGGGCTGGAGGCCGTCGTCGGCCTCCACCACCACCAGCACCCGACCCGTCTCCACCTGGTCGCCCTCGGCCACGGTGACTTCGGTCACCCTCCCGGCCGAGGTGGCCAGCACGGTGTGCTCCATCTTCATGGCCTCGAGCACCACCACCAGCTGGCCGGCGGCGACCACCTCTCCCTCCGACACCGCCACCCGCACCACGCTCCCGGGCATGGGGGCCAGCGCCGAGCCGGCCGCGGCAGGGTCGGCGGCCACCGGGAACCGGTCCTCCTCCGCCAGGGCCGAGCCACCGTCGGGACCGTCCACGTAGACCACCGGCCCGACCTGGTCGACCTGGTAGCGACGGGTCACCCCCTCGGTGGTGAGGGCCGCCCCGTCCGCCCAGGCCTCGACATGGTCGACCTCCCACGGCTCGCCGTCCACGGAGACCTCGTGCAGTTCCCGTCCGTAGCGGTCGAACCGGTAGCCCACGGCGATGACCTCGTCGCCGTGGTGGTAGGCGACCTCCTGGCGCCCCGAGGGGTTGTTGCGGAATCCCGACGGGATGGTGGCCTGGACGCCGGCCTCGGCCCGTCGTCGGGCCTGCCCGGCCACGGCGGCGACCAGTGCGTGCCGGCGCACCGCCTCCGGCGCGGTCAGCGGGGTGGCCAGGACCTTGAGGCCGTGCCGGTCGAGGAACCCGGTGTCGGTCTGGCCGGCCAGGAAGGCGGGGTGCCGGAGCGTGCGGGCCAGCAGGTCCCGGTTGGTGGTCACCCCGTGGATGCGGGCCCGGGCCAAGGTGGCGGCCAGCGAGGCGGCGGCCTCGGCGCGGGAGGGGGCGTGCACGATGACCTTGGCCAGCATGGGGTCGTAGTGGGGACTGACCACGCTGCCCGACTCCACCCCGCTGTCCACCCGGACCACGCCGTCCAGCTGCATGGTGGTGTCGATGGGCACCGAGGCGTCCAGCTGGTCGAGGACCGACCCTCCCACCTCGAACCGGTGGACGGTCCCGGTGGAGGGCAGCCACCCCTGGGCCGGGTCCTCGGCGTAGAGGCGCGCCTCGATGGCGTGACCCTGCGGGCCGTCCTCCAGCGCGTCGTACACCTCGGGGGGGAGCGGGGAGCCACCGGCGATCAGCAGCTGGAGACGGACCAGGTCGAGGCCGGTCACGGCCTCGGTCACCGGGTGCTCCACCTGCAGGCGGGTGTTCATCTCGAGGAAGTAGGGGTCGCCCCGCTCGTCGACCACGAACTCCACGGTGCCGGCGTTGACGTAGCCCACCGCCTCGGCGGCGGCCACCGCGGCGTCCACCAGTCGGGACCGCAACGCCGGGGACACCGCCGGGGAGGGTGCCTCCTCGATGATCTTCTGGTGCCGGCGCTGGATGCTGCACTCCCGCTCGAACAGCGCCACGGTGTGGCCATGGGTGTCCGCCAGCACCTGGACCTCGATGTGCCGCGGGTCGCGCACGTACCGCTCGAGGAACACCGTACCGTCGCCGAAGGCCGCCTCGGCCTCCCGGCGGGCACTGGCCACCGCCTCCCGCAGGCTCACCGGTCCGCCCACGGTGCGCATCCCCCGCCCGCCCCCGCCCGCCGACGCCTTGACCAGCAGTGGCCAACCCAGGGCCTCCACTTCCGCGTCGCCGGGAAGTTCGTCGCCCTCGATGGTCACCGAGGGCAGGGTGGGTACCCCGGCGACCCGCATGAGCTCCTTCGATCCCACCTTGGACCCCATGGCGTCGATCGCCGCCGGCGGCGGTCCGATCCAGTGGAAGCCGGCTCCGGCCACCACCCGGGCGAAGTCGCCCGACTCGGAGAGGAAGCCGTAGCCCGGATGGATGGCGTCCGCCCCGGCCCGCGAGGCGGCGTCCAGGATCAGGGCCGACCGCAAGTAGGTGTCGGCCGCCGAGTCGCCGGGAAGCCGCACCGCCAGGTCGGCCTCCCGCACGTGGGGACTGCCGGCGTCGGGGTCGGAGAAGACGGCCACCGTGGTCATGCCCATGGCCCGGGCGGTGCGCATGATCCGACGGGCGATCTCGCCGCGGTTGGCCACCAGCAAGGTGTGGATGGGGGTGACGGGGGACGGGGCCGGCGGCCGGCCGGCGGCCGAGGCCGGGTCGGGCTCGTCAGGTGCGTCCGGCCGGCGCGGTGGGGCGGCCGGTGGGTCGGTGTTCCGACCGGCCCCCGGTGGGGTCGGCCGGGTCGGCGGGAGCGGCCGAGGGGGAGTTGGGCGGGGTGGGAGCGGTCACGGCGTCCTACATCCGGAAGACCCCGTAGCCGCGGGTGCCGGCTACGGGTTCGTTGTCGATGACCGAGAGGCAGATGCCGAGCACGGTGCGGGTGTCCCGCGGGTCGATGATGCCGTCGTCGTAGAGCCGGCCCGACAGGAACAGGGGGAGGGACTCCGCCTCGATCTGCGCCTCGACCATGGCCCGCATGGTGGCGTCGGCCTCTTCGTCGAAGGGCACCCCCCGGGAATCGGCCGACTGCCGGCCCACGATGGAGAGCACCCCGGCCAGCTGGGCCGGGCCCATCACCGCCGAGCGGGCGTTGGGCCACGAGAAGAGGAATCGGGGCTCGTAGGCCCGCCCGCACATCCCGTAGTTGCCGGCCCCGTAGGAGGCCCCGATGTTGAGGGTCAGGTGGGGGACCGACGAGTTGGACACGGCGTTGATCATCATGGCCCCGTGCTTGATGATCCCGGCCTGTTCGTACTCCTTGCCCACCATGTATCCGGTGGTGTTCTGAAGGAAGACCAGCGGCACATCGCTCTGGTTGGCCAGCTGGATGAACTGGGTGGCCTTGTGGGCCTCCTCGGAGAACAGCACCCCGCGGTGGTTGGCCAGCACACCCACCGGGTAGCCGTGGATGGAGGCCCATCCGGTGACCAGGCTGGTGCCGTAGAGCGGCTTGAATTCGTCGAACCTCGAACCGTCCACCACCCGGGCCAGGACCTCACGCGGGTCGAAGGGGACCTTGGGGTCGGCGGAGGCGATACCGAGGAGCTCGGCGGGGTCGTGGACCGGCGGGTCGGCCGGTTGGCTCGGGCCCCGTCCGAGCTTCCGGTGGTTGAGGCGGCTCACGATCTGGCGGCCGAGGCGGATGGCGTCGAGCTCGTCGCTGGCGAGATAGTCGGCCAGGCCCGAGACCCGGGCGTGCATGGACGCCCCGCCCAGCTCCTCGTCGGTGGACTCCTCGCCGGTGGCCATCTTGACCAGCGGCGGGCCACCCAGGAAGACCTTGGAGCGTTGGTCGATCATGACGATGTAGTCGCTCATGCCCGGGACGTACGCCCCGCCGGCGGTGGAGTTGCCGAACACCAGGGCCACGGTGGGCACCGCCGCCGCCGAGCTGCGGGTGAGGTCCCGGAAGGCCCGTCCCCCGGGGATGAACAGCTCGGCTTGAGCCGGCAGGTCGGCCCCACCCGACTCGACCAGGTTGATCACCGGGAGTCGGTTCCGCAGGGCGATGTCCGAGGCGCGGGCCCCCTTGCGGAAGGAGAACGGGTTCATGGCGCCACCCCGCACGGTGGGGTCGTGCGCGCTGATCAGACACTCCACCCCCTCGACCACGCCGACGCCCACGACCGACGACGCCCCCACCTGGTACTCGGTGCCCCAGGCGGCCAGGGCGCCCAGCTCGAGGAAGGCCGAGTCCCGGTCGAGGAGGAGCTCGATCCGCTCGCGGGCCGGGAGCTTCCCCCGCTCCCGGTGGCGCTGGACGTAGCGCTCCCCGCCCCCGGCCCGGGCCGCGGCCAGCTGTTCGTTGACGGTGTCGACCGCTTCGGCCAGGGCCCGGGCGTTGGCCCGGTAGGTCGCCGAGTGGGGATCGATGGTGGTGGTGAGGACGGGCATGGTGGTGGGGAGGGGCTGGTGTTTCCGCTGGTGTGGGGCGGGGCCTGGTGGCTGGGTCGCATCGGAGCTGCCGACGTGGGAAGAATAGGCCCATGACCTGTGCACCGCGTGACGGAGGGGGCCGACGTTCCGGGGCCATCGGAAGTGGGGCCGGGCGGTGGTGATCCGGACCTACCCCCAGGAGTCGCCGGACGAGTGGGACGAGCCGGGGTCCGGATACGGGACGGGAGCAGCCGGGGAGCCGTCGGGGTCCGACCGTCCCGGGCGCCAACTCTCGGCGGTGGTACTGGCGGCCGGGGAGGGCACCCGGATGCGTTCGGCCCGGCCCAAGCCGCTGCACCGCCTCTGCGGGCGACCGATGGTCCTTCACGTGCTGGACGCCCTGGCCCAGGTGGCGGTGACCCGGGTGGTGGTGGTGGTGGGCCACCGGGCCGAATGGGTCACCAAGACGCTCATCGAGCACGCCCCTCCGGGCATGGCCATCGAATTCGTCGAGCAGGTGGAGCAGCGGGGCACCGGCGATGCCATGTCGGTGGCCCTGACCGGACTGCCGGACGACGTCGGCAGCGACGACGGCGACGTGGTGGTGCTGCCGGGGGACACCCCCCTGCTGCGCCCGGCCACCCTGGCCGCGCTGGTCCACCAACACCGGGCCTCGGACGCCGCCGCCACCCTGCTCACCACCGAGCTGTCCGATCCCACCGGCTACGGCCGGGTGGTGCGGGGCCGGGACGACTCCGTGGCCCGGGTGGTGGAGCAGGGTGACGCCACCGACGAGGAGCTCGAGGTGCGGGAGGTCAACACGTCCATCTACTGCTTCCGCCGGAGCGTGCTGGCCCCTTCCCTGCGCCGGCTGAGCCCGGCCAACGCCCAGGGCGAGTACTACCTGACCGACGTGGTCGGGGTGCTGTACGAGGCGGGCCACAAGGTGGGCTCGGTGGTGGTCGAGGACACCATGGAGGTGGCCGGCGTCAACGACCGGGCCCAGCTGGCGGTGGCCGAGGCCGAGCTCCGTGACCGGATCAACGAGCGGTGGATGCGACGGGGCGTGACCATGTGGGACCCGGAGCGTACCTACATCGACGTGGATGTGGCGCTCCAGCCCGACGTGGTGCTCTTGCCCGGGGTGATCCTGCAGGGGTCGTGTGCCATCGGGAGTCATGCGGAGATCGGGCCGGAGGTCCAGCTGGTGGACACCGCGGTGGGGGAGGGGGCGAGGGTGGCCTTCAGCGTGTGCCGCCGCTCGGTCATCGGGGCCGATGCCCGCATCGGCCCCTTCGTCGTGCTGGAGGAGGGGACCGAGGTGCCGCCCGGCGCGGCCGTGGCTGGCGGTGGTCTCCGAGCGGGCGCCGACCCCCCGCCCGCTGCCGGATCGGTGAGCAACGCCGAGGATCGGGCCGAGTAGCGTCGTGGGTATGGAATTCACCCCCCGCCGCCGTCTCGAACTGGTGTCCGGGCGCTCGCACCCCGAGCTGGCTCGCGACGTTGCCGCCCAGCTGGGCGTGACCTTGGGTGAGGCCAACCTCCGGGAGTTCGCCAACGGCGAGATCCACTGTCGCTTCGATACCTCCATCCGGGGTAGCGACGTGTTCATCATCCAGACCCATTGCGGGCCGGTCAACGACTCCTTGATGGAGCATCTGATCATGATCGACGCGGCCAAGCGGGCTTCGGCCAAGCGGATCACCGCCGTCTGCCCCTACTACGGCTACTCCCGGCAGGACCGAAAGGCTTCGGGCCGTGAGCCGATCACCGCCAAGCTGGTGGCCGACATGCTCTCGGTGGCCGGGGCCGACCGAGTGGTGAGCGTCGACCTGCACTCCGGGCAGATCCAGGGCTTCTTCAACGTCCCCTTCGACCACCTGACCGCGGCCCCGGTGCTGGTCGACTACCTGCGCACCCAACGCAACGACGACCTGGTCGTGGTGGCGCCCGACGCCGGACGGGTGAAGGTGGCCGAGCGGTTCAGCCAGCACCTCACCGCCGACCTGGCCGTGGTACACAAGCGACGGCTGCGGGGCGAGGCCAACCAGGTCGAGGCCCTCCACGTCGTGGGCGATGTGCAGGGCCGGCAGTGCGTGCTCATCGACGACATGATCGACACCGCCGGCACCATCGTGGCCGCCGCCGATCTGCTGGCCGAGCGGGGCGCGGCCGAGGTGTGGTGTATGGCCACCCATGCCGTGCTGTCCGACCCGGCGGTGGACCGGCTCAAGAACTCGGCCCTGACCAAGGTGGTGGTGACCGACACATTGCCCGTCCCTCAGGACCGCCGGTTCGACAAGCTCGAGGTGTTGTCGGTGGCCAAGCTCATCTCGGACGCCATCGACGCGGTGTTCGAGGACACCTCGGTGTCGGAGATCTTCGGCGGGGAGAACCTGGCCTGAACGCCCACGGGGGCGTGGTCCGCGGCGCGGCCCCGCCGGCGGATCGGGGGGCGGCCGGCAGTGCTCCGGCGGACCGACGAGCGGGGCGGACGGAGGGGCAGCAGTGATCCGATCGGTGATGTTCGACTTCGGCGGGGTGATCACCTCGAGTCCCTTCGAGGCCTTCACCCGCTACGAACAGGAGTCCGGGCTACCCCACGGCTTCCTCCGCCGGGTCAACGCCACCAACCCCGATGCCAACGCCTGGTCCCGGCTGGAGCGGGGCCACCTGGACGTGGCCGGTTTCGCCGAGGCCTTCGAGGTCGAGGCCCTGGCGCTCGGTCACCGGGTGGACGGCCGGACGGTGCTCGGACTGCTCGGGGGAGACATCCGTCCGGCCATGGTCGAAGCGGTGAGGCGCTGTGGCGAACGGTTCCGGACGGCCTGCGTGACCAACAATTTTGCCGCCGATGACGCCCCGCGCCCGCCGGAGGTGGCCGCCATCTTCGACCTGTTCGACGCGGTGGTGGAGTCGAGTGTGGCCGGGGTGCGCAAGCCCGAGCCCCGCTTCTACCGGCTGGCCTGTGAGGCGGTGGGTGTTCAGCCGGACCAGGTGGTCTATCTGGATGACTTGGGCATCAATTTGAAGCCGGCTCGGGCCATGGGCATGCACACCATCAAGGTCACAGACCCGGAGAGGGCGATCCGGGAGCTCGCAACGGTCACCGGACTGGATCTGGCACCGGCGGGGGGGTCGCCAGGGTGACCGCCACCCGACTGCCACCGGGTGACACCCCCGGCCGGTGCGGCGGTACCCCGCCGACCCTCGGCCGCGACATCGAAGCCGACGGCCCCGCCCCCGAGCGGTGGCGCACGGTGGTCACCGTGGTACTCCTGGCCCTTCCGGTGGTGGCCACCTTCTGGTTCATCCACCGGTACGCCCTCAACATCGTGTTCGCGGACCAATGGCACGACATTCAGCTCATCGGTCGGTTCCGGTCGGGAACGCTGGGGTTCTCGGACCTGTGGGCCCAACACGGCGAGAACCGCATCCTGGTCCCGAATCTGGTGGTGCTGCTGTTGGCCCACACCGTCCGATTCAATGTCGTGGACGAGGACTATCTGAGCGGACTGCTCCTGGTCGCCTCCACCGCCCTCTTCGCCGTGACCCATCACCGGGGATCGCCGAGGACACCGTGGCTCTACTACCTTCCGGTGGCGGTCGGTCTGCTCTCCCTGAACCAGGGCGGGATGACGCTCTTCGGGTTTGCGATGTCCTGGTACCTCGAGATCTTCGCCCTGGCCGTTGCGGTGTTCCTGTTGGACCGACCGGTCCTGCGGTGGCCCGTGGTGACCGGAGCGGTACTGATCGCGGCGGTGGGAAGCTTCTCGTCGCTGGAGGGGCTCCTGATCTGGCCCGTCGGGCTGTTCGTGATCTGGTTCAGACGCCAGAGCCGGACGTCCGGAATCGTCTGGACCCTCTCCGCCCTGGCGGTCACCTCGATCTACTTCTACAACCTGAACACCGCCCAGGTCCCGGTGGACCGCGCCTATCCCTTGCATCACCCGCTGCTGGCGGTGAGGTTCTTCCTCTTCGCCATCGGCAACGTGCTCGGCGTGCCGATCCCCCACACTCCGACCGGGGGTGACTACGCCCTCCTGGCGGTCGGGGCGGTCATCTTCGTGCTGGCCGTGGGGATCCTCGTCCACGAACTCCGTCGGCGGGGACCGGTGAGCAGCTGCGTCGGTGTCGCCATGATCCTCTACGGCCTCCTCTACACCGTGCTGCTCACCGTGGGTCGGGCCCCGTCAGGACCGGTGGTCCTACCCCGCTATGCGATCTTCGACCTGGTGATGCTGGTCGGCTGCTATCTGGCCGTGCTCGACGGGGTGCGATCGGCGGTGCGGCGGCGTCGACTCACCCGGATCCCGGTTGGCGAGGCACCGCTTCCCGGTGACTCGCCACGGACCGGCGGCACCGGCTGGCGCCGCGGGTTCGTGGCGGGACTGGTGGGACTGGCCGCCGTCATGGGCCTCCAACTGGTGGTGGGAATCCACGAGGCCCTGGCGGCGGGGGAGACCTGGCACCAACAGGAACTGGCCATCGGCGACGTCACGGTGAACATCCGCCAGGCCCCCGACGCCGTGGTCTCCCGACATCTGGCATCGGCCTATGAGACCCCCTCCTTCATTCGGCGGATGGCCGGGGTGGCTCGCCGGGACCGACTGAGTCTGTTCGCCACCGGCGCAGTGGTCGGTTACGCCAGGGAAGGCCTCATCGTCGACCAGGGGCCGCCGGTCAGCACGGTGATCATTCCGTCCAACGGTGCTGTCGTGCGAGGCGAACAGGTGCTCTATGCCACGGCATCGGCCCCGTACGGCGTGACCAGGGTCGACTACCTCGTGACCGGTGGAACGCTCCACGCCGGGGTGATCGGTGCCGCCCGGCCGGGGTTCTACGGGTGGATCCTCCGGTGGGACTCGGGCACGGTGGCCGACGGCAGCTACCTGCTGCAGAGCGAGGCCTTCGACTCGCGGGGGGACCGGGGGTTGAGTCCGGGCGTCCGACTCGTGGTCCGGAACTGAGGGCGGGCACCGGTCGGCCGGCACCCCGGCTCCGAGCAGCAGGTTTGGGCAGCTACGAGGCTGGATACAGCTCAGATGTCGATCCCGGAGCTGGCATCCGCCGGCCGGTTCCGGGATCGACCCTGTCCCAGGCGTGGTCCCTGTGGTCCAGGGCCCGTCACCTTCGTCTAGCATGGTGGGCCGTCAGCGGCCCGCGGCGCGGGTCGTCGGCTCGTGCCTGCGGTCCGCCGGCCCGGCGCGTCGTATTCGCATCTCCCGAGGAGTTCCCCGCATGCCCGAAGTCACGCTCACCGCCGAAGCCGGACGTCCGACCGGATCGAGCGCGACTCGCCGGCTGCGGTCCGAGGGCAAGATCCCGGGCGTGGTGTACGGGCACGGGTCCGATCCCATTCCGGTGGCGGTGGTGGCCCGGGAGTTCCAGGTGGCCCTGTCCGGCGAGGCCGGCCTCAACACCCTGCTCACCCTCGAGGTGGGCCCGGACAACTTTTTGACCCTGGCCCGGGACATCCAGCACCATCCGTTCAAGAACGTGGTCACCCACGTGGACTTCCAGATCGTTCGGCGCGACGAGGTGATCTCGGCCGAGATCCCGATCAACCTGGTCGGGGAGCCCATCGAGGTGCACCACGGCGACGGGATCGTCGACCAGCAGCTGTTCACCCTGCACATCAAAGCCAAGCCGGCCGACATCCCGCCCTCGGTGGACGTGGACATCTCCGAGCTCACCATCGGTGCCTCGCTGCACGTCTCCGACATCGCCATCCCGCGGGGCGTGGAACTGGAGACCGACGTCGAGGCCACCGTGGTGGCCGGACAGCCTCCCCGGGTGCAGGTCACCGAGGAGGAGGAGGCCGAGGCCGCCGCCGTGGCCGCCGGGGAGTCCCCCGCCGAGTCGGACGGGGAGCCCTCGGCCGACGAGGTCGAGTCCCCGGAGGGCTAGACCCTGCTCCGCAGACGGGCGGCGCCGAAGGGGCAACGCCGGGGCACTCCGGCCGACCTGCTGGTGGTGGGACTGGGCAACCCGGGCGTCGAGTACGCCGCCACCCGGCACAACGCCGGCGCCGAGGTGGTGGCGGTCCTGGCCGAACGGCACGGCGTCCGCCTTCGGTCCGAGAAGGGACTGCACGCCCAGGTGGGCGAAGCCCGGATCGGGGGCCGCCGGGTCCTGCTGGCCGTCCCCACCACCTACATGAACGAGTCGGGCCGATCGGTGGCCCCGCTGGTCCGTCGGGCCGGCATCGAGCAGACCGACCAGGACCGACCCGGGCGTGGTCCCGGCTCTGCGGACGGGCCGCTGGCGAGGCGGCTCATCGTGGTCCACGACGAGCTGGACCTCCCGAGCGGCCGGGTCAAGATCAAAGCGGGCGGGGGCAACGCCGGCAACAACGGCCTCAAGTCCATCGAGAGCCATCTCCATACCAATCAGTACCTCCGGGTGCGGGTGGGCATCGGAAAACCGCCGGGCCGTCAGCCCGGAGCGGACTACGTCCTGAAGCGGCCCGGGGCGGCCGAGCGGGTCGTACTCGAGTCGGCCATCGAGGAGGCCGCCCAGGCCGTGGAGGCCATCGTCCGTGACGGCGCGGCCGCCGCCATGAACCAGGTCAATGCCGGCGACGGCGCGGCGGGATGACCGGACCCGCCGCATCCGCACCCGCATCCGCCGCTGATCCCCCGCCGAGCGGCCCGGTCCACCACGACCGACGCCGTGGTCCTACCCCGGTACCCTGAGCGGGTGAGCCTCCGCTCGCTTCCTGCCCTGCTGCGCAACGAGCCCGCCATGACGCGGGTGGTCGGCGCGTCCAATGCCACCCTGGCCGTCTCCACCCCGGCGCAGGCCTTCGTCCTGGCCGGCCTGGTTCGGCTGGGCTCCCGTCGGCCGGTGCTGGTGGTGACCCCCACCGGGGCGTCGGCGGAACAACTGGCCCACGACCTCGGGGCCTTCATTCCCGGAGGCGGGTCGGGGCGGGTCGAGGTCTTCCCGGCCTGGGAGACACTCCCCTTCGAGCGGGTCAGCCCCGACGTCTCGACCATGGGCCGGAGGCTGCGCCTGCTGTGGCACCTGAGCGGGGGCGGCGACGGCGCGGGACCCGATTCGACCGTCGGTGACGGGCCGGACATCGTGGTGGCCCCCATCAAGGCGGTGCTCCAGCGGCTGGGACCGTTCCGGACCGCGGCCCGGCCGGTCACGGTGGGCAAGGGGGACCGAATCGACCCGGCGGAGCTGGTGGCGGAACTGGTGGCTGCCGGCTATCGCCGCGAGTCGATCGTCGAGCACCGGGGGGAGCTGGCCGTGCGGGGCGGGATCGTCGACGTCTTCCCTTCGACCGCGGACGAGCCGGTGCGGATCGACCTGTGGGGGGATGAGGTCGACCGGCTGACCCGCTTCGACGTGGCCGACCAGAGGTCCATCGAGGACGTGGGGGCGGTGGAGCTGTTCGGTTGCCGGGAGCTGGTCACCGACCAGGCCATGCGGGAACGGTCCGCCGGGCTGGTGGGCAGCCAGCCGTGGGGTCGCCACCAGTGGAGCCGGCTGGCCGACGGCGAGCAGTTCGACGGGATGGAGTCGTGGCTCCCGTGGCTGATGGACTCCGAGGAGCTGGTCTGCGACCTGCTGGGCGACGACGCCCTCGTGGTCCTGGTCGAGCCGCGCCGGGTGCGGGACCGGGCCGGTGAACTGCTGGAGGAGGAGGCGGCTCTGGCCGACGCCCTGGCGTCCACCTGGGGCCTCGAGCAGGGGGACGACACCCCACGGCTCCACGTGCCCTTCGACCGCTTGCTGACCGGGACCGGGGCCGCGGTGGTGTCCCTCGTGCCCACGGCGGAGAACCAGGACGTCCCCCTGGTGGAGTCCCGGGGATGGGAGCCCATCCTGGGAGACGGGGACAAGCTGGCCGCCCAGGTGGCCGGGCTGGTCGGGGACGGGTACTCGGTCGTCCTGTGCTCCTCCTCGGCCGGCGGGGCCGAACGACTCTCGGGCATCCTCGCCGGCGAGCAGCTGGTGGTCCCGGTGATCACCAACGGTTCCGACCCATCCGACGGGCCGGCTCCGTCCGTCGTCGACCTGACCTCCCCGGGGGCCCGGATCGTGGTGGCCTCCATCGACCGGGGCTTCGTGCTGCCCGGGGCCAAGGTGGCCGTGCTGACCGAGTCGGACGTAACCGGCCGGCGCCGGCCGCACCGCCAGGCCCGCACCCGGGCCCGCCCGGTGGACGGGTTCTTCGATGATCTGGCCCCGGGCAGCTACGTGGTCCACCGCCAGCACGGGGTGGCCGTCTACGGGGGCATGGTGACCCGGACCATGGGCGGCGCCACCCGCGACTACCTGCTCCTCGAGTACCGGGGCGGGGACAGGCTCTATCTGC
The DNA here is from genome assembly GCA_963833585.1 of uncultured Acidimicrobiaceae bacterium. Taxonomy (GTDB): domain Bacteria; phylum Actinomycetota; class Acidimicrobiia; order Acidimicrobiales; family RAAP-2; genus Bog-756. Next base: position 557,616 of record CAWHYF010000001.1, read on the forward strand.
CCACCGACCAGATCGAGTTGCTCACCCCGTACGCCGGGGGGGATTCGCCGACGGTGAGCCGGCTCGGTGGCTCGGAGTGGCAGAAGGCCCGGTCCAAGGCCCGGGCGGCGGTGCACGAGATCGCCGAGGAGCTGGTGGCCCTGTACCGACGGCGGCTCCAGGTGGTCGGGCACGCCTATGCACCGGACACCCCTTGGCAGGCCGAGCTGGAGTCGTCCTTCCCCTTCGTGGAGACGGCCGACCAGCTGCGGGCCATCGAGGAGGTCAAAGCGGACATGGAGCGGCCCCTTCCCATGGACCGGCTGGTCTGTGGCGACGTGGGCTTCGGCAAGACCGAGGTGGCGATCCGGGCGGTGTTCAAGGCGGTCCAGGACGGCTACCAGGCGGCGGTGCTGGTCCCGACCACCCTGCTGGCCAGTCAGCACTTCCAGACCTTCGCCGAGCGGTACGCGCCCTTCCCCCTGAGGGTGGAGCTGCTCAGCCGGTTCCTGACCAACGCCCAGGCCAAGGTGGTGTTGGCCGGCCTGGCCGACGGGTCGGTGGACGTGGTGGTGGGCACCCACCGCCTGCTGGGGGAGGACGTCACCTTCAAGAAGCTGGGGCTGCTGGTGGTCGACGAGGAACAGCGGTTCGGGGTCGGCCACAAGGAGTCGATCAAGGCCATGGCCGACGGGGTGGACGTGCTCACCCTCACGGCCAGTCCCATCCCCCGCACCCTCGAGATGGCGCTGACCGGGATCCGCGACCTGTCCATGGTCAACACCCCTCCGGCGGCGAGGCGTCCGATCCTCACCCACGTGGGGGAGTTCGAGGAGGCGGCCGCCTCCGAGGCCATCCGGCGGGAGCTGCTTCGCGAGGGTCAGGTGTTCTACGTCCACAACCGGGTGCGGGACATCGAGGCGGTGGCCAAGCGGGTCAACGAGATGGCCCCCGAGGCCCGGGTGGCGGTGGCCCACGGCCAGATGGACGAGGGCACGCTGGAGAAGGTGGTGTTCGACTTCTGGGAGGGTGCCTACGACGTACTGGTGTGCACCACCATCATCGAGTCGGGGATCGACATGCCGACGGTCAACACGCTGGTGGTGGACCGGGCCGACCTCATGGGCCTGGGTCAGCTCCACCAGCTTCGAGGAAGGGTGGGGCGGGCCGGCTCGCGGGCCTACGCCTACCTGTTCCACCCGGTCGACCGGGTCCTCTCCGAGCAGGCCTACGAACGGCTCCGGACCATCGGGGACCACACCGAGCTGGGCTCCGGGTTCAAGATCGCCCTCCGGGACCTCCAGATCCGGGGGGCGGGCAACCTGCTGGGCCGGGACCAGTCGGGCCACATCGCCGCCATCGGGTACGACCTCTACGTCCAGATGGTGTCCGAAGCGGTGGCCGACCTGAAGGGGGAGCCCCGGCCTCAGCCGGTGGAGCTCAAGTTGGACCTGCCCGACGCCGCCCACCTGCCGGCCAGCTACGTGGAGGCCGAGGACGTGCGGCTCGAGGCCTACCGGCGCCTGACGGCGGTCCGGTCCGAGGAGCAGATCGAGGACGTGCGCACCGAATGGCAGGACCGCTTCGGACCGCTCCCGGTCCCCGCCGCCGCGCTGCTGGACGTGGCCCGCCTCCGGGTGGAGTGCCTCCGGCTCGGGATCACCGAGGTGGCCGTGACCGCGCCCCGCACCGGGATGGGACGGACTGCGGACCGGGCCAGCGTGCGGCTGTTGCCCATCACCCTGCCGGCGTCGGCCGAGGTGAGGCTGCGGCGCCTGGCCCCGGGGGCCGTCTACCAGGCCGACCAGCGCCGACTGGTCATGCCGGTGGCGGTGCCGGCGATGGACGTCGGCTACGCGCCGGGCCTGGTGGCGCTGCTGGGCGACCTGGTGCCCGCGGCCTAGGACCGCCCTCCCTCCGCTGCGGGTCCCCAGCCCGCAGCCGATAGCATCGCCGCCGTGAAGCGCCAACTCCCCGGGGCCGTCCTGGCCCTCGTCGTCGCCGTCGGAGTGGTCACCTCAGCCTGTGACATCACCCCACCGGCTGCATCGGCCAACGGGGACACCATCTCCACCGCCAGCTTCAACAGCCAGCTCCGCACCCTCCAGGCCACCGCAGCCGGCAGCTGTCTCCTCCAGCTGGAGAGCGCCCAGCTGGCCGCCTCGTCGGGTGAGGGCGCCGGTGGACCGGGGACCTACTCGATGGCCTTCGCCACCCGCGTGCTCAACCGCCAGGTCGGAGCCCTGCTGGCCGAGCAGTTCGCCAGATCCAAGGGGATCACCATCTCCGCGGTCGACATGGACACGGCCACCTCGGACTTCGAGGCCACCCTCAACGGGGAGATCAGCGCGGCCGTCCAGCAGGCCTCGACGTCGGGCACCATCTCGTACTGCCAGGACGCCAGCGGGTCCAGCATCACCGGGAAGGAGCTGCTGGCCGCGCTGCCCGCCGACATCCAGGCGGCCCAGGTCCGGAACCAGGCGGTGGACGAGAAGCTCCTGGCCCGGGGGGCCGACCTGTCCGATGCCGCCGTGGCGGCCTATTACAACGCCAACCGGGCCCAATTCACGATGGCCTGCGTGAGCGTCATCGCCACCGACACCCAGGCCCACGCCGACCAGCTGGTGGCCCAGATCAATGCCGGGGAGACCTTCGCCAGCGTGGCCAAGGCCAACTCCCTCGACACCCAGACCGCGCCCAACGGCGGGGCCCTGGGGTGCAACTACACCCAGGCCCAAGTGGAGCAAGCCCTGCAGGTGCAGTCGGTGACGCCGGGCCAGCCCATCGCCCCGGTGCAGGACCCCGGCACCGGCCAGTGGATCATCTACGAGGTGACCAGCCAGTCGGTGGAGCCCCTCTCGGCCGCCGCCGCGGTGGCCCGGCGTGAGCTGTTGCAGTCGACGGCCAACGTGAACCGGGTGAGCAAGGAGATCGTCGCCTTCGCCCGGACCTCCGACGTGACGGTCGACCCGCGGTACGGCACGTGGAAGCGCCTGGAGGTGGTTCCGCCGGTTTCGCCCCCGTCCGAGTTCCTCCTGGGCGCGGTGTCGGGACAGCCACCGCTGGTGAGCCGCTCGACCAGCGGTGGCTGAGCCCGGCGTCGCCGGTCTTGAGAGGTCGGCGACGCCGGTGACGCCGCGCATCGACGTGGTGGGGCTGGGACCGGCCGGCCCCGAGCTGGTCACCGCCGAGGCCCGTCGCCTGATGACCGAGGCTCCCGCCGTGTTCCTCCGCACCCGCCGGCACCCGGCCGCCGTGCTCCATCCGGACGCCCCCGCCTTCGACCACCACTACGAGTCGGCGGACACCTTCGACCAGGTGTACCGGGCCATCGTCGACGATGTGGTGGCCGGGGCCCTGGAGGAAGGCTGGGTGGTCTACGCCGTGCCCGGTTCGCCGAACGTCGCCGAGTCCACCGTGACCCAGCTCCGGCGCCACCCGTCGGTGGTGGCCGGTGCCGTTGCCCTGCAGGTCCACCCGGCGGTCTCCTTTCTCGACCTGGCCTTCGACCGGCTGGGGATCGACCCGGTGGGGGTCGGCGTCCGCGTGGTCGACGGTGAGACCTTCGCCGTGGAGGCGGCCGGGCAACGGGGTCCGCTGCTGGTCGCCCAGTGTTGGAGCACCTCGGTCCTGTCGGCGATCAAGCTCTCGGTCGACGAGGGGCCGAGTGAGCCGGTGGTGGTCCTCCACCATCTGGGCCTCGAGGACGAACGGGTGGCGGAAGTGGCGTGGGACGACCTGGACCGGTCCTTCCTCCCCGACCATCTGACCTCCCTGTGGATCCCGCACCTGGCCGCACCGGTGGCGTCGGACCTGGTCCGGCTGGACGAGCTGGTCCACACCCTCCGGGAGCAGTGCCCCTGGGACCGGCGGCAGACCCACGGCTCCCTGGCTCGGCACCTGCTCGAAGAGTCCTACGAGGTCCTGGAGGCCATCGACGCCTTGGCCGAGGTGGACGCCCGGACCGAACCGGAGGTGGGCCCGGCTGACGAGGAGCGGGCCGTGGCCCATCTCGAGGAGGAGTTGGGCGACCTGCTGTTCCAGGTGTACTTCCACGCCACCTTGGCCGCCGAGGCCGGGCGGTTCACCCTGGCCGATGTGGCGCGGGGGGTGCATGACAAGTTGGTCGCTCGCCATCCGCACGTCTTCGGTGACGTGAGGGTGGAGACGCCCGATGACGCGGCCGCCAGTTGGGAGGCACTGAAGCTGGCGGAGAAGGGACGGAGCAGTGTGACCGAAGGGATTCCCACCGCGCTGCCGTCCCTGGCCCTGGCGGCCAAGTTGCAGCGGAAGGCCCTCGCCGTCGGCATGGTGCTCCCCGGGTTGGCCGACGAGGCGGCCCGGGTGGCCGAGCGGGTGGGTCGGCTGGCTTCGGCCGAGGGCCCGGACCCCGCCGTGGTCGACGGAGCGGGGGGCACCGGCGGCGGGGCGGAGGTCATCGGGGACCTGCTGTTCTCGTTGGCCGGTGTGGCCCGAATGCTCGGCGTCGACCCGGAGACCGCGCTCCGGGTCCGGGCCGGCCACTTCCGCACCATGGTGGAAGCCAGGGGCTGAGCCCGGAGGCCGATGGCCGCGGACCGGTGAATGCCCTGGTCTGAAAGGTCGCGGATGGTAGCTTTTTCGACACAGTCGACAGGAGTGCTACCCACCGTGAGCTTCATCGAACAGGTCATCGGCCGTGAGGTCCTCGACTCGCGCGGCAACCCGACCGTGGAGGTCGAAGTGGTGCTGGACTCGGGGGCCGCCGGGCGGGCCATCGTCCCGTCGGGCGCCTCCACCGGCTCGTTCGAGGCCGTTGAACTTCGGGACGGCGGCGATCGCTATCTCGGCAAGGGGGTGCTCCAAGCGGCGGCCAACGTCAACGGCGAGATGGCTGAGATCCTCGACGGGATGGATGCGTTCGACCAACGCCGGGTGGACCTGGCCCTGATCGACGCCGACGGCACCCCCAACAAGGGACGGCTCGGGGCCAACGCCATCCTCGGGGTGTCACTGGCCACGGCCCGGGCGGCGGCCGACGAATTGGGCTTGCCCCTCTACCGCTACGTGGGGGGCGCCGGGGCCCACCTACTGCCGGTGCCGATGATGAACGTCGTCAATGGGGGCGTGCACGCCGACAACTCGATCGACCTGCAGGAGTTCATGATCATGCCGGTGGGGGCGGCTTCGTACTCGGAGGGGCTCCGGTGGGGGGTCGAGACCTACCACTCGCTGGCCCGGGTGCTGAAGGGGCGGGGACTGTCCACCACGGTCGGGGACGAAGGGGGCTTCGCCCCCGACCTCCCCTCCAACGAGGAGGCGGTGAAGATCCTGGTGGAGGCCATCGAGTCGGCCGGACGAGTGCCGGGCCAGGAGATCGCCATCGCCATGGACCCGGCCACCAGCGAGTTGTACGAGGACGGGAGCTACGTGCTGGCGGGGGAGGGGCGGAGCCTCTCGCCGGCCGAAATGGTCGAGTACTGGGTGGACTTGGTCGGTCGCTACCCGATCGTCTCCATCGAGGACGGCATGGCCGAGGACGACTGGGAGGGCTGGGCTGCCTTGACCGAGGCCCTCGGCGGGAAGGTCCAGCTGGTGGGGGACGACCTGTTCGTGACCAACGAGGAGCGCCTCCGGCGGGGCATCGAGGCGGGCACGGCCAACTCCGTGCTGATCAAGGTCAACCAGATCGGGACGCTCACCGAGACCCTGGGCACCATGGCGCTGGCCACGCGCTCCGGCTACTCGTGTGTGATGTCCCATCGCTCGGGGGAGACCGAGGACACCACCATCGCCGACCTGGCGGTGGCCACCAACTGCGGTCAGATCAAGACCGGGGCTCCAGCCCGTTCCGATCGGGTGGCCAAGTACAACCAGCTACTTCGCATCGAAGAGCAACTGGGTGAGTCGGCGGCGTACCGAGGTGGCGAGGCGCTGTCTTCCTGGAGACCGTCGGCGTGAGCAGCCGGGTGCACGCCCGCACGCGTAAGGGGAAGGCCGGCGGCGCACCCCGGACCTTCACCGCCGCCGACGGCCTGAGCGGCACCACCGAGACCGAGCTGGCCCGGCGGGCCGAGATCACCGCCAGGGCCATGGCGTCGGCCGAGCGCAAGCGGTCGCGGTCGGCCCGGCCCAGCAGGGTGCAGCGGCCATCAGCCGCCATCGAGGCGCTCCCTGCCGTGGCGCTCCCGGCGCGCCAGGAGGCGCCGAAGGGACCGGTGGAACACGCGCCGGATACGGCCTCCTCGTCCCGCTGGTCGCTGAAGCTTCCCATCCCGTCCTTGGCCGTCCCGGCGCGATCCGGGCGGGATGCGGATGGAAGGCCGCCCCGAGTGTTCAAGCTCCCACCGGAGACGAAGTCGGACCCGGGACCGGTGAGTCCTTCGGGCGCCGGGACGGAGCCGTCGACATCGCCATCGATGTCGACGAACCTGCGAGCGCCGGAGGCCTGGCTCACTGCAGCCGAGGCCGCAGAGCCCGAGGCCGCAGAGCCCGAGGCCGGTGCAACTGAGGCCGCAGAGCCCGAGGCGGCAAGCCCGAGGCGGCAGAGCCCGAGGCGGCAGAGAATGCGGCCCCGGGGGCCGGCGCCCCTCCGGCCCCACCCCCAAGGTCGCCTCGATCCCTCTGGGCCAAGCTGGCCACCTCGGTCGCGGCCCCCGGGTCACCCCGGCCCGCTTCCGGTACGGGAACGCCCACCTCCCCACCGGCGGAGGTCACCGAGCCCCGTCCGGCGGCGGCCAAGGACCGGCCGGACGGGGCCGACCCGGCGGAGTCGGAGGCCGTCCCCCCGGGAAGCGATCCTGTCGTTCCAGCCGCGCCCCTGTCCACCGTGCCGAGCCCCGAGTCGATCCCGACGTCGCCACGGTCGCCCAAAGGCGGGAGTCGGTGGCGCCGGCCTTCCGGAAGGCGGCCGGCGACGGCTGACCGGCCCCCCACCGATCGGACCAGGCCGGCGTCGGGCCCCGGCATGGGTACCGGGCACCGCCGCGTGGGCGTGCCGCTCCTCCGTCGCACGGCACCGGGAGCGGGGCCCACAGGCAGCGACTCGACCTCAGCCGGCACCGCCCGCCGGCCGCCGAAGAACTCCTCGGCCGACGCCAAGAAGAAGCCGGCCAAGAAGGCAGCGGCCAAGAAGAAGCCGGCCAAGCAACGCACCCCGGCAACCCCCGAGGCTCGACGCCGGCGGATTCCGGTGGCGGTCGCCGCGGTCTTCGCCCTCGCCGTGCTGGGGACCAGTTTCCCGCTCTCGGCCCTGCTCTCCCAGCACCACCAGCTGTCCGCGGCCGGCGCCCAGCTGGCCCAGCTCCAGCGGGAGAATCGGGCCCTGACCCAGCAGAGGCAGGCGCTGGACTCGAGCGTGGCCATCACCCAGCTGGCCCGAGGGGACTACCAGATGGTGTCTCGGGGTCAGACCCTCTACGACGTGCTGCCGTCGTCAACCAAGACCGGGACCACCACTCCCGGTTCGCCGACCGGTGGGGATCCGGGCAATCAGCCGCTGGTGGCCCCGGCCAACGCACCGGACCTCTCGCCCCAGCCGGGACAGCCCCAGCCGATCCCCACGTCGACCGCGGCGGCCGTCGCCGGTGCATCCGCCCGGGCCCGGGCCTCGGGGACGTCAGCGGGCAACTCCTCGACGGGGTCCACCCCCTCCACCTTCTGGGGCCGCGTCACCGACACCCTCGAATTCTGGAAGTGAGCCAGGGCCCGGCCAGCGGGTCGGCCCGGGACGGTGGTCACCAAGCCGACATCCGCGCCGTCACCGAGCTGCTCGGCCGACGTCCCGCCGGGGGATTCGAGGTGGTGGTGCGAGCCGGCGACGGTCGACCTGCGGTGATCGCCAATGCCCCGTTCCTGTTCGACGGCACGCCGATGCCCACCCGCTACTGGCTGGTCGACCCCACCCTCCGGGACGAGGTGAGCCGACTCGAGTCGACCGGCGGTGTGCGCCAGGCCGAAGCCGCGGTTCCCGCGGACAAGATCGAACACGCCCATGCCCGGTACGCCGTGGAGCGGGACTCCCTGATCAGCCCCGACCACCGGGGCCCACGCCCGTCAGGCGGCGTGGGGGGAACCCGACGCGGGGTGAAGTGCCTCCACGCCCACCTGGCCTGGTGGTTGACCGGAGCCGACGATCCGGTGGGGGAATGGACCGCCCAACGGATCGGGTTGCATCCGTCGTAGTCCCTCGGGCGGTGCGGCCGGTCTCGGTCCCGGCGTCCGGTTGGGCCCGTCGGTGAGGGTGGCGGCACCGGGGACGGGAACTCCCGCCGGACGGTGGTCAGGGGTGGGCTCCCGGAGCCACGAGATGGCTACACCGGCGACAAGGAGCACGATCGTCACCACCACCAGGATGGCGAACGCCCAGCCGGCGAGCCGGTACGCCTGATCTCTCCTGACCGGAGCGACCGCCTCCGGCTCGTCGTCGCGAGGGTCGGCGCTACTCACTCCCTGATCATCGCACCGGCGAGCCCTCGTTCTCCGAACGAGGGGAGGGGTGGTCGGTGCGCGACCTGCGTGCTAGCAAGGACGGATGGATCGAGTCGAACCGGTGGCTGCCATCGACTGCGGGACCAACTCGACCCGCCTCCTCGTGGTCGATGCCGACAGGTCTCCACTCGAGCGTCTGATGCAGATCACTCGACTGGGTGCCGGTGTGGACTCGACCGGGCAATTGGCGCCCGAAGCCGTCGAACGCTGCGTGTCGGTGTTGCGGGAGTATCGCCAGATCATGGACAAATACGGTGTGGCCAAGGGGCGACTGGTCGCCACTTCGGCCACCCGGGACGCGTCGAACGGCGCCGAGTTCCTGTCGGCAGCCCACAAGGTCACCGGTCTGGAGCCGGAGCTGCTGACCGGCCCGGACGAAGGCCGACTGGCGATGGCCGGAGCGGTCTCCGACCTCGAGGGTGACCCCGGGCCATTTCTGATCCTCGACATCGGTGGAGGGTCGACCGAGCTCGTGGCCGGATCCGGACACGACGATCCGGACCTCTCGGTGGAGTCGCTACAGGTCGGATGCGTGCGGATCACCGAACGCTATCTGGCCTCCGACCCACCGGCCCCCAACGAGCTCCGCGAGGCCGAGGCGTTCGTCAACGAGTTGCTGGAAGCGGCCATTGCCGAGCACCCCCGCTTCCTCGCCGCCCACCGTTTGGTCGGCCTGGCCGGGACCGTGACCACACTGGCCTCGCTCAACCTGGGGCTGGAGGTCTACGACCTCGACCAGGTGCATCACGCCGTCCTGAGGGCCGGTGACGTCTACGACTGGTACCGGACACTGGCCGCCGAGGTCCGCGAGGCCCGCCTGGACCGGGCCGGCATGGTGCCGGGCCGGGAGGACGTCATCGTCGGGGGGGCACTGATCCTGGCCATGGTGATGACCCGGTTCGGGCTCGACGAGTGCCTGGTCTCCGAGGCGGACATCCTGGATGGCATGGTGGCCGAGCTCCTGGACTGAACGGTGCCATCGGCCAGGGAGGGTCCCAGGTCACCGACGGCAGCGGAGGGCGCGAGCTGGGCGCCGCTGAGCCCCACAGGGCCGTCGAAGCCATGGTCGGGGTACCTGGTGGCGCCGGGAGCCGGTGCTAACCTCAGCCAGGAATGCGACGTCGTTCCATCGCCCAGAATGCCATCGTCGTCATCCGCGCCCCGCTGTTTCGGACCCCCACTCCATGACTCCTGAATCCCGATCGATCCTCATCACCGGCGGAGCCGGCTTCATCGGTTGCGAGCTGTCGGCCCGACTCGTCGACCAGGGTGATCGGGTCACGGTGATGGACGTGCTCCATCCGCAAGTGCATCACCGCCGTGGGCTGCCCGAGCGGCTCCGGGCCGAAGTGACCCTGCTGCCGGTGGATGTCACCAGTGCGTCCAGCTGGGATGCCACCCTGCGAATCGTCCAGCCCGACTGCGTGGTCCATCTGGCCGCCGAGACCGGCACGGGCCAATCGCTCACCGAGGCCAGCCGGCACGGCTCGACCAACGTGGTCGGGACGACCCGGATGACGGATGCGCTGGGGGAAGCCGGGATCGTCCCGGCCCACGTCCTCGTGGCCTCGTCCCGGGCGGTGTACGGCGAGGGACAGTGGACCGGGGGAGCGGATGCCTACAGCCCCGGGGGCAGGAGCCACGCCGACCTCGAGGCGGCCCGATGGAATCCGGTGGGTCCGGACGGGTCCCCGCCGTTGTGGCCCCTGGCCAGCGCGGCCGAGCGGACCCCGGCGCTGCCGACGAGCATCTACGGCGCCACCAAGTTGGCCCAGGAACACATCCTGGGGGCCTGGTGTGCGGCCAAGGGCGCGGCACTCTCGGTACTCAGACTCCAAAACGTCTACGGTCCGGGGCAGTCCCTGGGAAATCCCTATACCGGGATCGTGACCCTGTTTGCCCGCCAAGCGCGGTCCCGTGAGGAGATCGACGTCTACGAGGACGGGGAGATCGTGCGCGACTTCGTGTTCATCGATGACGTGGTCGACGCCATGATGGCCGCACTGGACCAACCCCCCCGCACCACGCGAACGGTCGACATCGGCTCGGGCCGGGCCACCACCGTGATGGAGCTGGCGGAGATGTTGGCCAAGCGTCTGGATGCACCGACCCCCAGGATCAGCGGGAGGTTCCGGGACGGCGATGTCCGTGCCGCGTTCGCCGACGTCGCTCCTGCCGGACTCGAACTCGGCTGGACACCTTCGTGGACCATCGAGGACGGTATGGAGGAGCTACTGGCGTGGATGGAGCGGCATCCGGAAGAGGCTTCGAGATGACGGCGTCTCCGGAGGCCGGGGACCGGACCGAGGCAGGAGTATCCATCCGAATCCAGACCGTCCTCTACCGCCCGGCCCCGGGGGACATCGAGCGGCTGATGCGCGGACTGCGCCATTCGGTCGGCGTGTTGCGACAACAGATCCCCGACGTGGTCATCATGATGGCCTTCGGCGACGCCTCACCCAAACCCAACATGTCCATCGATGAGGTCCTCAGTCTCTCGGCGGAGATGAAGCCCCACGGCATCGGGGCGGTGACCTACGACTACTTCGGAGAGAACCTTGGATCGGCCCGGGGTCACAACCGCCTCCTCACCGAGATGCATGAGGACTTCGTGCTGTTCCTGAACCCCGATGCCTATCTGAGTCCGTTCGCCCTGTCCGAACTCATGCTCCTGGCTCCCGACAGTACCGCGGGCATCATCGAGGCACGGCAGATCCCGCTGGAGCACCCGAAGTCGTTCGATCCGGACTCGGGCGACACCAGCTGGGCGTCGACCGCCGGTGCGTTGGTTCGCCGGGAGGTCATCGAGGAGACCGGAGGATTCGACGCTGATTCCTTCTTCCTCTACTGCGACGATGTGGACTTCAGCTGGCGGGCCCGTCTGGCCGGCTATCGAGTGGTGCACCAACCCACCGCCCAGATCTTCCATGACAAGCGATTGACCAAAGAGGCGACCATGCACGTGGGTGATCCCGAGCACTACTACGCCGCCGAGGCCGCCCTCATCTTGGCCTGGAAGTACTCCCGTCCCGATCTCTCCGAGCAGTGGGCCAAGGAGATGGAGCAGTCGACGATGGGACTCCAGCGCCAGGCGGCAGAGGAGTTCCGTAGTCGGCGGGAGGCCGGCCGCCTTCCCGCACCGCTGGACCCCGAAGGGTCGGTGGCGCAGTTCCTCGGCACCGACTTCGCCAAACACCGATTCTCCTACGCCGATGTCTGATCGCTACCAATTCTCGCTGACCGACGACTCGGTCTATCAGTACGTGATGGACCTGGTCGAGAAGTTCGCCGTTCTGAGCGGTGGAGTGGTGGTGGATGTGGGCTGTGGCTACGGGGCCATCGCCGAGGCCGTACTGGAACTCGGGATGACCTACATCGGTTGTGATGTCGACCCCCGGAGTCTGGCCAATCTCGCCGAGCGAGGCTTCGAAACGGAGATGATCGATCTGGACTCCCCCGAGAGGACGGTGGCCTCGATCGAGAAGCGCCTGGGCGACCGCCCGCTGGCCGCACTGATCATGATCGATGCGCTCGAGCACATCACCAACGGCCCTGAGGTGCTCGTCGCGTTCAGCGGTCTGGGCATCCGCCACGGCAGCGTCCCCCTGATCCTGGCCGTACCCAATGTCACCCACTTCGACCTGGCGGCCAAGCTCCTGCTGGGACGATGGGACATGACCGAGACGGGTCTGCTCGACGACACCCACGTCTCCTTCTTCTCCGAGGATCGCCTCCGGGCCATGACGATCGGGTCGGGCTGGGTGGAGATCGGCTCCAACGACTTCCCGCTTCGCATCAGTGATCAACACTTTCCGGCGGACGCCCCAGTGCTTCAGGACGGCTCGCCGCTCCACGATCTGCTCCTGGAGGTGAGGGAGAGGTCCTCGGGCGCGGCCATCGTCAACGAGTTCGTACGGGCCTACGCCCCGTTGGGGTCCACCGGGTCGCCCGAGGCGGGCGACAGCTCCACACCGGTCCCCTTCGTCTCGGTGCTGATGCGGACCCAGGGCACCCGGCCGGCGACGCTCCAGGAGTCCTTGTTGTCCATGGCCGCCCAGACCGACCAGGACTTCGAGATTCTCCTCCTGGCCCACAACGTGCCCCGCGAGATGCTGACCCATCTCCGCTACCTGGCCGATGTCTTCGGGGCCGACTTCGGGCGGAGGGTCTCGGTGGTCCCGGTTGACGGTGGGGGTAGGACACGACCCCTGACGGTCGGCATCGAGCGGGCCGTAGGCGAGTACGTGGCGATCCTCGATGACGACGACGTGGTCTTCGGCCATTGGGTGGAGACGTTCAAGGCGCTGGCCAAGAAGCACCCCGGACAGGTCCTCCGCTCCCCGGTCGCCGAGCAGGACGTCGAACCGATCCGTTGGGGTGGTGACCGGCCCGGGTACGACGTGGTGGGACGACCGCGATGTCGTTGGCCGGAGCCGTTCGATGTTCTCGACCACCTGTGGGAGAACCACTCCCCACCCTGCGGGTGGGCGGTTCCCCGCTCCATCTTCTCCGAACAGGGGATCCGGTTCGACGAGTCCCTCCCGGTGCTCGAGGACTGGGACGTACTGATGCAGGCCGTGCTCTGGTGCGGTGTGGCCGATACCGGCGAGATCACCGCTCTGTGGCGTCGTTGGCGGGTCGGGGACTCGTCGACCTCGGTGCACTCCGAGAACGAATGGAAGCAGGCACGCTCGGCGATCACCGCCAAGTTCGATGCCAAGCCGCTGCTCCTGCCTCCCCAAGCGATGTCCGCCATCCAGGCCGATCGGACCCGACTGGAGATCTACCGTTCGGAGTCGGAACGCCTGCAGCGTGAACTCGAGGCGTGGCAGCGCCACGGGGCCCATCTGGAGGCGGCACTGGAGACGGCCCAGCACGAGGTGGAGATCATGCGCCGATCGACCAGCTGGAAGGTCTCCAAGCCCATTCGGGTCCTGGGTTCGCAGGTGCGGAATCTGATGCGGGGGCCGGGCAGTGACGGCGCAGATACGTAACCAGGGCCATGGATCGATCGACCCCTGGAGGAGGGGCATGGTTTCGGCGTGCTGGGCCGGCAGTGCCGTCAGGTAGCGGGTCCTGGCCGGCGCCGTCGATCCCTTCCCCCACCCGTCAAGCCAGTTCCGGGGCTCGAGTCGCCAACCCCACCGCTGGTGATCGGGGATGACCGGCGCCGTCACCGAACCCGGCTCCCTGGGCACGACAGCCTCCGACCAACCGACGGTGCGCCGGTCCACCCACGCCAAGTATCTGGGCATCATCATCCTGCTGGCGCTGGTGTGGTTCTTTCCGCTGTTTCAAGGAAAGTCGTACTCGGCCGTTCCTGGCTACCGGACCGCGGTGTTTCCCTGGGCCGCCACCGACAACGGGAAGACGTTTTTTCCGCAATCGGACCAGGCCGCCTTGACCTTCCCGTTGCAGGCTGAACTGTCCCAGTCGGTCAGGGACGGGACGGTTCCGCTCTGGAATGCGGAGTCCTTCGGTGGTCAGCCGATATTCTCCGACGGGTCGAGCGCGTTCGGATACCCCCCGAAGCTGCTCTTGGCCAAGACGGTGAGCCCGACCACGGCCCACAACCTCCTCTCGGTCCTCCACGTGGCCCTCGCCGGTATCTTCACCTACTGGCTCCTGATCGACCTCGAGGTGAGCCCTCTGGCCGCTCTCTTCGGGGCGATCGCGTGGATGTTCGGATCGTTCACCTTGGCCTGGCTCCAACTGGAGGTCGTGGCGCCGTTGTTTGCGTGGTTCCCCGCCAGTCTGGTCACCATGAGAAAGGCGGTCACCCGTACCTGGCTCTGGGTTCCCGCCGCCTCGGCCTGTCTCGCACTCCTGTTCCTGTCGACCCACCTGCTGTTTGCCGACGTGTGCATGGTGGCGGTCTGCGCCTACGGAGGCTTTCTCGCCCTGTCGTCCCTGATCAAACGGTGGCGGATCGGCGATGGACTGAGATCGATCGCCGCCGGCGCCCGGGGCGTCGTGGCCGGGCTGCTGGGAATCGGTCTGGCCGGAGTGGTCCTGGTGCCGACGGCGTACGCGCTCAAGGACATCTCCCGACAGCCGTTGACGTTCCAGGAGATCACCAAGATCTTCATCCTGTCCCCCGTCGACCTCAAATACTCCCTCCTGCCGCCCGCTCTTCCGATATCCGACCCCAAGATGGAATGGGGGATGGCGTTCGTCGGAACCTGTACGGCCGTCCTTGCCGTCGTGGGGCTGTTCCTGCGCAGGAGAGGCGCCGGGTTGGGTAGGGGATTGGTGATCGGCGCACTGCTGGTCGCCTTCGGGGGCCCGGTCAGTTGGCTGGCCTTTCGAATCATCCCGGGCATGAACGTCTTCCGACCGTATTCGCGGCTCCTGTTCGTCTTCGACATGGGAGTGGCGGTCCTGGGGGCGGTCGGGCTGGACGCCGCCATGCGGGCCGTGGCCGGCGGCCAGGACCCGGTTCGACCGCGGCCGGGACGGCATTCGCGAACCACCCGGGTCCGCCATTCACGGCGGTGGTGGGTCTCCCGAGTCCTCGCCGTCATGATCATCGCCTTCACCGCCTTGCAGCTCGGCGTCTACGGCCGACACATCAATCCCCCGTTCCTGCCCAGTACCCAGAGGCTGAGTCTGAGTGCAACACCCCTCACCAAGGCGCTGGCGTCCGGAACCGGCGCCGGCGGTTGGCCCGATCAGGTGCTGCCGGCCAACGACAGCTCCTCCGGCTGGCAACCTCCGATGCTGGACTCGAATGTGGCGTTGGTCTTCGGCTTGCACAGCGCCAGCGGTTACGACAGCTCCGTGCCGACGAGAACGGTCAGCGTGTGGCGCGTCGTGGGCGGCGAATCGCCCGATGAGGTGATTGACAACAAACTTCCCGGGGCGTTTCAGCCCACCTTCGATGCCGCCAAGGTTCGGTACGACCTGCTGCCCCGGCTGGGTGTCAACCAGGTGGCACTGACCCCGGCCGCCGCCGCCGTGCCCTCCGTGGTCGCCCAGCTGACGTCCCTGGGCTGGAGGCGGGGGTACTCGGGGAGTGACGGCACGGTCTACACCTGGACCGGACCGAAGACCGGTCCCGTGGTGGTGTTCGGAACCACCACGGCGGCGAACGACCGGGCGGCGCTCGACGAACTGAGCAGTCCGGCATTCGACTACCGCACGGACGCCATCCTGCTGTCCGGGGAAGCGCCCGTGACCCAGTCGGGAGGTTCAGGGACAGTGGTCTCGGCCCGGCAGGGGGTCAACACCGCCGCCATCACCACCCATGCCTCGGCCCCGGGACTGCTGGTCATCCCGGAGATGTGGGACCGGGGGTGGACCGCAACGGTCAATGGTCTGCCGTCACCGGTCCTTCGGGCAAACTTCAATCAGCAGGCCGTTGCCGTACCGGCGGGTGATGCCGTGGTGAAGTTGACCTTCCGACCGACCGGCTATCTCAAAGGCATGGTGTTGACCGGCCTCTCGCTGGCCGTCTGTGTGGGAATCGTTCTCGGGTGCCTGGTCAGGAGAAGGCGGTCGCTCACCACCCGGTCCACGGCCGAGGTCGGCGCACCCGGTCCGCCGGAGAACCACGGCGGCGATGTCGAGCCCACCAGAACACTGGTGCATCTCAGCAGCCCGTCGCCCGGTTGACCGTGGTGCGGGCGGCTAGTCTCCTCCGCCCGTCCCGGCGGCAGGAGTGGCCTCGACCACAAACTGGTAGGCGAACATGGTCGGCCACACGGCGACCAGGAAGTGATCGAGCAGGCGCAGCCATCGAGACTTGGGTCCGGTGACTCCGAGCGCATCGAAGGGGAGGCCCACCGATTCGATGCGGGTCGGCCGGAGGCCGGCACGTCGGATCAGCTTGAGCAGGCTTCGTCGGGTGAAGAAACGGATATGGGTGGTGTCGAGGATGCCGCGCTGGTCATAGTCGAAGATTCCGACGAGCGTGCGCAACCGTGGATACCATTGTGCGACGTTGGGAACACAGAAGACGGCCACTCCGTCGTCCGTGAGGTTTGCTCGAACCTCGCTGATCAGGTCTTGAGGCGATCGGACGTGTTCCAAGACGTCCGCCGCCAGGACCACGTCGTAGTGGGAGCGAGCCCCATCGGGGAGGCCCTCATTGAGGTCGGCCCGGAAGAAGCGGTCGGTGCGGTCCCGAACCTCGGGCTGTTCGGCCACGTCGAGGCCCGTGACCTCGTGGCCCCGGAGGCGCAGGCGCTGGGCCAATTGGCCATCGCCGCAGCCCAGGTCGAGGACGTGGCCGGGTCGGCGCGATCCCAGCAGCGCCACGATTCGGCCGTGCGAGCTGTCCCGATTGACCGGGAGGGCGTAGTCCGCAGTGAGGGCGATCCGGCTCCCGTCACCGAACCCTGTCTTCTGCAGTCGGTAGGCCAGCACGTCCTTGACCACATCGAGCGCATAGCCCGGTCCGTCGACGTAGCAGATCTCGTCGCCGTAGTAGGTGGGGATGGGGATCTCGACGATGCGCATGCCGGCATCGTGGAGTTGGACGATGATCTGGGTGTCGAAGTTGAAACCGTCCGAATTCCGCTCGAAGGGTAGCTGCTTGAGGGCGGAGACCGAATAGGCACGGTACCCGGAGTGGAATTCCGAGAGTTGTGTCCCGAGCGTCGCATTCTCGAATCCGGAGAGGATCCGGTTCCCCACGTACTTGTACAGGGGCATGCCCCCCTTCCGGGCGGCTCCGGGAATCATGATCCGGGAGCCGAAGACGGCATCTGCGTCCCCGTCGACGAGAGGCGCCACCATGTCGGGAAGGGACTCGGGAGCGTACTGCCCATCCCCGTGGAGCATGACGATGATGTCGAGCCCGTGTTCGATGGCCAGCTCATAGCCAGCCTTCTGGTTTCCCCCGTACCCGAGATTGGTGGGTTGCCGGATGAGGGTGATGGGGAGGTCGGAGAGCTGTTGGTAGCCCAAGCCGACGAGATAGGTGGAGTCCTGACTGTGGTCGTCGCTGACGATCACCTCTTCGATGTCGGATCGAATCCCGGGCGGGATCCGATCGAGGACCCTGGCCAGGGTTGATGCCGCGTTGTAGGCAACAACGAGGATCCCGATCCTCGGCTTCTCAGGTGGCACCAGAATCCCATCCCTTCCGTTTCCCGGTCTCGTCCGTCCAGCGTATTCGTCCGGGCCCGCCAACCCCGTTCCCTACGTCGTTCCTCGTCGGCGGCCCGGTGGGTGGACCTTCCGGCGGTCCCGGTCGGTTCGCAGGTGGGACACCTCGGAACGAGA
The DNA here is from genome assembly GCA_963833585.1 of uncultured Acidimicrobiaceae bacterium. GTDB lineage: Bacteria > Actinomycetota > Acidimicrobiia > Acidimicrobiales > RAAP-2 > Bog-756. The sequence goes on from CAWHYF010000001.1 coordinate 575,292, forward strand.
GGCTCAGCCGTGGCCGCCCGGTGGTGAGGTCCCGACCCCGAGTTGGTCGGGGACGGGAGTCCCGGAGAAACGACAGGACCAGGGTCAGGCCACCGATGGCCGCCACCGCCAACCCCCACGGCTCCAGGGGCGGGACGAACCTGAATCGGACGTGGGTGACCCCGGCGGGAACCAGCGTCTGCTGAAAGAGCCCGGCGGGAACGCCGCCGCCGGTGGAGACCGTCAGGGTCCGACCGTCACCCGACGCCGTCCATCCCGGCAGGAACTGCACTCGCCTGGTGAGGACCGTGGGGCGGTCACAGCGCACGAAGGCGTCATCCCAGCCGGACCATCGGACGCTGCACCCTGCGGGTGGGGTGGGACCCGCCAGCTCTCGCCCCGAACCCGCCGCGGCGAGAGAGAACGGGGGAGCCGGCGACGTCAGCTGCCAGATCTCGGCGAAGCCGTCCCGATACACCAGCCGAGGGCCGGGCGGCGAGCCGGGGGGCGCCGCGGCCGGGAAGGGCTGACCCTGTACGTCCAAGCCGTCCGAGCGTTCCACCACGTAGCGGACGCCGACGGCCTCGTAGGCCGGAAGGTGGGCGGCCAGCTCCTGGGCCGGCGTCGGGCCTGCGGGGTTGATACGCCCTCCTCCCGAGAACACCGCCGGGAGGGCATTGGGATCCAGCTGGCCGGCGATGTAGCTGTTCCACGTGGTCGGGACGGGAAGGTCGTTGATGTTGGCCTCGGCAATGCCGAAGTAGGAACCGTAGTTGGGCTGGATGGGTCCGAGGGTCACGAACCGGTAGCTGCCCAGATGGGCCTGGAGCCAGCGGACGGAACCGGTCTGCAGCGCGGTGGGAGGAGGGGCCGACAGCAAGGTGAAACCCAGCAGGAGGACGGCTTCGAGGCCCATGGCTCCGGCCATGACCGCCCTCCCGACGCGCCGCCGGAACGGGGCCCCGCGCCCGTCGGTGGGTGGCGGCCGGCACGGGCTGGCGGCCAGGCAACCACCCACCACGAAGACGACCAACATGGCCAGCCCGGCGATCAGGCTGAGGGTCGGATAGGTACGGGGGTGCCCGCCGGCGCGGCCCGAGGTCTGGACGGCCGTTCCCATGACCCCGAAGGCGGCGATCCCGGCCCAGATGGCCAGTCCTCCCACGAGGGTGGCCACGCCGATCAGCTTCGCCCGGGCGCGGGGGCTCCGGGCCAGGTCGTCCATACCGAGCGCCGCCAAGGCCACCGCCGCCAACTCCCACGACGGGTCCGAGTAGCGATAGAAGGCCGTGAGCCGAATTCCGGGGACCGCGGCCATCAGGTGGACGACGGGGGGGAACCCGAAGGTCCGGAGGAGACAGAGCGCGATCCAGGCGCCCAGTCCGATCCGCAGCGCCGCCAGGCGGGCACCGAACAGCCCGAACAGACCGGCGGCGATCACCGTGATCATCAGGAATCCACCCACGTACGCCCAGGTCCCGGAAATGACGTCCGGGAGCCCTGCTTTCGTATGGAATCCGAAGATCGGCCCGAGGGAGTAGGGGAGCAGAAGCTGGCTCAGCCCCGCCGCCGGCACCGACGCCTGGGCGACCGCCCCGGTGTGACCTCCGGTGTAGCCGTGGGGGAGGTAATCGGCGAAGGCCACGATCAGCGGGGCGGCCAACGCTGATCCGACCACCCCACCGAGGGCCAGCTTGCCCAGGCACGACCGCCAGAACGTGCGCCCCGACCCGACCAGGCGGAACGCGGCCCACCAGACCGCGAAGACACCGTCGATGAAGGTGGTCTCGGGGAACCCGGCCAGGATGGAGAGGGCCAGCGCCAGCGCCAGGAGGCGCCAACCCCCCCGCCGACCTTGGCGTGCCGCCACGATGGCCCGCTCCACCCCGACCAAGGTCAGGGGCAGCAGCGCCGCCGGTCGAATCGGTGCGTGGGCCAACCAGGCGAAAGTCCCGCAGAGGCCGAAGGCCACGCCCGCCGCCGCCGCGAAGGTGCGGCCGACCGCGAGCCGACGCACCAGGAAATAGGTCGACCATCCCGCGATGACCTCGAGGCACCACTGCTCCACGAGCACTCCCGGATGGAAGACCAGGAGTGCGGTCAGGGGGAAGAACGCCCCGCTCTGCATCTCGCCGGCCAGCGGGGACCCGACCCCTTCGTACGGGTTCCACCAGGGGACATGGCCATGGAGCCAGTCGGAGATGGCCAGGTGTCCGAGGGCCTGGGCGGTGAAGCCGGCGTTCCCGTCGATGTAGGGAAGGCCGGGGAGCAGGCCGTGGACCGTCGGGGTCAACGCCGCATTGAGGACGAGCGGATTGCTGGTGACCAGATGCACGATGGTGGGTGCGTTGGCCACTGCCACCGCGGCGAGGATGACCAGCAGCGGCACCCGGTGGGGGGAGCGGAGTGGCGCTCGCCCTCCCGTCGGCCGATTCAGGTGGATCCTCACCGGTGCTGCTTTCTGCCGGATGACGCCAGTTCAAACCGGCCCGACCATCGTCCGGGTGAGTATAGAGAAGCGGCACACGGCCGGCCCGGCCGAGGTGGGCGCTCCGGGCTGGCGTACCCCGGGGGTCTGTGGCCTACCATTCGAGGGTGGCCTCTCCGAGTTGCGTGGGTGCTCTGGCGGGGGGAAGGTGGGTGCACCTTCTCCAACCGCACGCGCTCGGTGCCGGCGGGGCGACGGATCTACGAGTCCAGGGGGAGGCGTCGACGAGATGAAGAGTCCGAGCCTGCGCGCTCCGGTGGTTCGATCGCTCGAGCTACCCGGATGGCGGGTCCGTCTGGCCACCCTGGTGGAGGGAGACTACGAGGCCTGGTTGGCCGTCCGGACGCGGTGCCGTGACTGGCTGGTCCCCTGGGAGCCGCGGTCGAAGGGCGCCCCGCAGGCGCCCGAGGATGCCGCCAGCTTCTCGGCCCGCTGCGGCATGCGGGAGCGGGAGCGGCAGCTGGGCAGTGGCTTCGGCTTCGGGATCTTCGTGGAAGGTCGGTTCGTCGGGGAGATCACCCTCTCGTCCATCCAGCGCGGACCGTTCCAGAACGGCTCCATCGGCTACTGGGTCGACCAGGAGATGGCCGGGGCCGGCCTGATTCCCGAGGCCGTGGTGGTGGTCCTCCAATTCGCCTTCGAGACCCTGCGCCTCCATCGGATCGAGGTGGCCATCATCCCCCGCAATGCGGCCAGCCGCCGGGTGGTCGAGAAGCTGCAGCTCCGGAACGAGGGGGTGGCCATGGGCTACCTCGAGATCAACGGCCAGTGGGAGGACCACGTCCGCTACGCCATGACCTCCGAGGAGTGGACCCTCCGGGGCCCCGAGCTGCGGGCGGCGTGGCTCCAGCGGAGCTGACCGACCTACCCGTCGATACCCCGCACCACGGCCGGTGAGTGTCGGAAGAACTGTTCCACGTCCTGCTCGTACCGGTAGGCGGGCTCGCCCGATCCGGTGGCCCGGCGGAGGTTGTTCGCCCGGGCGAAGCTGACCACCGCCCCGGCACTGGTGTAGCGGTACTCGAAGCCCCGTGCCCTCAACTTGGACGTGTCCACACCCCGGCCGTAGCGGACCAGGCCCTCCATCTCGGGTGGGAACTGCACCGACCCCAGCCGGCGGAGGGGAGCCACGAAGGCCCGGGGCCTGAACGGGGGGAGGGGCAGGAGGAACGCCCCGCAGATCGAGGCCACCTCGCTCCAGGGGAGCTTGCCCGCGCCGGCCACGTTGAACACCCCGGGGATCTGGCGGCCGGTGACGTATTCCAGGGCCCGGACCACGTCGTCCTCCTCGATGAACTGGACGGGCGGGTCGAACCCGGCGATGGAGGGGAGCAGCCGCCGGCGGAGGTTCTGGCTGATGGGGGTGATGATGTCGGTGCCCAGCACGTTGGCGAAGCGGAGGACCGACACCACCAGGTGGGGGTTGTCGTCGGCGAAGTCCCGCACCAACGCCTCCACCTCGATGAGCGAGCGCTCCACCCGGGTCCGCACCGGGCCGGTGCGCTGGTCCTCCTCGCGGAACCAGGCGGGGTCGGTCTCGGCCGCTCCGTAGACGTGGGTGGAGGACTTGACCACCACCTGGCGGACCGAGGAGCCGGCGGTTCCCGCCGCCGCCAGCAGGTTGAGCGTCCCGATGACGTTGATCTCGTGGAGGTCCCGGCTGGACACCTTGACCGAGTTGGTCTCCAGGAAGGTGTGCACGATGGTGTCCACCTGGGTGGCCCGGACGATCCGGTTGAGGATGGAGTACTTCTGGTCCGAGCGGACGAACTCGGTCCGCTCCAGGGGGACCCGGGGCTCGTTGGCCCCGAGCCCCAGGATCATCTCGACGTCGGGCTCGTTCTCGAGTGCCTGAGCCATCCGCCCACCCCAGAAGGTGTCCAGCCCGGTGATCAGGACCCGGCGACCCACCGGCTCAGCCGAACCAGACGCTGCGGCGCTCCCGCAGCATGTCGTGGAGGGCGTCCTGCATCCGGGCCCGGATGGCCTCGGCCTCGTCCATCACCCGGCTTCTGGAGTACCGCTCCAGGCCCGGTTCCACGTCGAAGGTGACCGGGTCGAGGACCCGCAGCTTGAACTTGGACGGGAAGTACGTCACGTACCCGGCGGGGCCCATCAGGAGGGCGTTGGCGGTCACCGGGAAGTAGGGGAGATTGAACAGCTTGGCCACGCTGGGGAGGCGGAAGAGGATGGGCATGGACTCCTCGGCCCCGACCACGGCGATGGGGACGATCGGCACCCCGGCCCGCATGGCGATCTCGACGAAGCCGCCCCGGCCGAACCGGCGGAGCCGGTAGCGGTCGGTGTAGGTCTTGGAGGTGGCCTTGGTTCCCTCGGGGAACACCAGGGCCAGCTGCTGCTGGTCGTGGAGCAGGCGGTAGGCGTTGTCGGGGTGGGCCGGGACCCCGCCGGTACGCGACCAGAGCGTGCCCACCACCGGGATGGTGCGGAAGAAATAGTCGGCCAGCCCGTAGACCGGTCGTCCCAGCTCCTCCTCGATGCCGTGCATGATGGCGGGGGCGTCCGAGGGGATGGCGCCGGCGTGGTTGGCGATGAGCAGGGCCCCGCCGTGGTGGGGGATCTTCTCCAGTCCGTCCCACTCCACCCGGAACCAGTACTTGTAGATCGGGTTGTAGATCCGTCGGACGATGGAGCGCATGTGCTCGGAGCGCCCCCACTCGTCCACATCCGAGCGTCTCGGATCGGGGGGACCGCTCACCTCGGGGCCGGGCCGGGCCAAGGGCATGATGGACAGCGAGGCCGGCGGGGGAGCCTGCTCGACCCGGACCTTCTCCCTCACCGCCGGCACCTCGTCCTCATCGGACTGGTGGAGGCGGGCCTGGCTTCGGGCCTCGGTCTCGGTGTCGTCGCAGACCATGCCCGGATCGAGGCCCTGATCCAGTCCCTGATCGAGGCCCTGGTCCGCCCGGTCGCCGGTCGGGGTCCGGTCGGCGGGTTCGGCGCTCACTCCGGTCATCGTACTGCCGCCGGCGTCAGGCCATCCCGGTACGGTCGGATGCCGCCCGCAGCCGTCCGGTCAGGGGGCCCAGCCCCACCAGGGCGTCCAGGGTCATGGACCGCCGCGACACGTCGAGGGACGGGAACTCGGCCCGTAGGGCGGAGTGCACGGTCGCCACATCGGTGGGGTCCACCAGGGGCAGGAGGGTGATCACCGACGGACCGTTGGCCACGATCGGGACCGGTGCCCCGGTCAGGGTGCCGGCCACCACCTCGGTGATGGTCTCCACCGGCACCGGTAGCGACGGGACCCCGATGCCACCGCCCCGGCTGCCTCGCACCACGACACTCGGCACCGGGGGAGTGGCCAGCAGGCCGAATCTCGAGCGGTAGACGTCGCTGAGCATGGTCACCGAGTCGTTCAGGGGGTGGATGGTGCTCCCCGGGACGTTCTTCCACTGCACGGGGACCTCGGTGACCTCCAGCCCCAGGCGCCGGGCCCGGGCCAGCAACTCCACGTCGAAGGCGAATCGGTCGATGGGTACCAGGTGGAACAGGAGCCGGGCGACCGGCGTCCGGAAGGCCTTGAATCCGCACTGGGTGTCCTGGAGGCCCAGCCCGGTCCCGGTGGTGACCAGGCGGTTGAACAGTCGGCCCATCACCGCCCGGACCGCGTAGGTGCCGTCCACCATGGAGTCGACCAGGGCCCGCGAGCCGATGGCGACGTCGGCCCTGGCCAGGGCGTCGAGCAACGAGGGCACGGCCCGGGGGTCGATGGCCATGTCGGCGTCCATGTAGGCGACGAGGGGCGTCCGGGCCAGGGCCACCCCGGTGCGCACGGCCGCCCCCTTACCCCGGTTGACCGGCAGGGTGACGACCCGATGGTGCGGGAGGTGGGCCAACAACGATCGGGCGGTCTCGGACGTCCCGTCGGTGCTGCCGTCGTCGATGACCACCACCTCGGTCGCCTCGACGTCCACCGCCCCGTGCGCCACCGCGTCGGCGAAGCGCTCCATGCCGGCGGGCAGGCGGTGGGCCTCGTTGAAGGCCGGCACGAGGATGGTGAGCCGGGGCGTCATGAGCAGGTCCCGACCCTATGCGCCCATCAACGGCCTCGGGGTGCAGGCCGTCGGCGGGCCGGGGCCGGGGCCAGGGCTGGGCACGACCCATTCGGCCTACGGCCGGGCCGCCCCCACGAGGCCCTGGTACCAGATGGGGTCGAAGCTCACCAGGGTCCCGGTGTGGGCGGCCTGGATGATGGTTCCGCTCCCGTAGGGGGTGGCCCGCCCGTCGAGGTAGGGCCCCACGTACATCACCACGTGATCGATGCCGGTGCCGTCGATGTCATAGAAGATCAGGTCCCCGGGCTGGAGGGCGTTGAGGGGCACGTGGGGGAACGAGGCGTACTGGTCGGCCGCCGAGTGGTCCATGCCCACCCCGGCCTGGGCCCAGGCCAGCATGGTCAGGCCGGAGCAGTCCACGCCGGCGCGGCTGGCCCCGCCCCAGGCGTAGGGGACGCCCAGGTACTTCATGGCCCCGTGCACGGCCGCCAGGCCGGCGGCCTGGGCGGTGCCGCTGCTGGAGACGCCGACGGTCCCGCTGCCCGAGGAGCCGGCGGCCTGGTTGGCCGCCAGGGTGGCGTTGACGGCCGCCGCGCTCCCCGCTCCGACGGTGGCGGCCACCTGGGCCGCCTGGGCCGCCTGGGCCGCGGCCGCCTGGGCCGCCGCGGGGTCGGCCGCCACGGCCGCCGCCTGCGCCGCCGCCTGGGCCTGCGCCGCCGCCTGCTGAGTGATCTGGACGGCCAGACTTCCCTTGACCTGGGCCAAGGTGGCCTCGGACTGGGCGTTGACCGCCTCGGCGCTCTGCCGGGCCGTGTTGACCTGGGCCAGCTGGGTCGTCTCGGCCTGCTGCTCGGCCAACAGCTTGGCCTGGGTGGTGCTCAGTTGCTTCTGGCCGGCCTGCATGCTGGCCACGTCGTCGGCCACCTTGCTCGAGCCCAGCTGCTGGTAGTAGTCCTGGGTCTGGCTGGCGCTGGACGGCGCCGCGAAGAGCGAGGCCATGGCGCTGGACGACGTGTCGTTCATGTAGGCCTGCACGGCGTCACCCCGCAGGCGGGCCCGCTCGGCGGCCAGCCGGGCCTTGGCTGCGTCGATCGACGCGGTGGTGGTGTGCAGCGAGGACTGGGTGGTGGCCAGATTGACCTGGGACTGGTTGTAGGCCTCGTCGGCCTGGTCCAGCACCGCCTGCTGTTGGGAGATCTGGGAGCTAAGGGCGGCGACCTGGGCCTCGCCCGCGGCGATCTGGGCCTGGGCCGACGAGGGATCGGTCGACGGGACGGTGGCCGGGGTGCCCGCCGCCGACGACGTGGTCGAGGTGCTGGCTGGCGTGGCCCCGGCGATGCCGGTCCCGGGCCCGACGGTCACCAGGGCCAGGGCGCCGGCCGTGACCAGGGTGACGGCTGCGGCCCGGATCCGGGTGGTGGACGTGGCTCGGCGCCGACGGCGCCGGGGCACCGAGACACGAACCGCCGATTGCCCCTGCTGCACAGCAAACTCTCCTTGCCCGCGATCGATGCCGTTCCCCGGAGCTACCGTGGCGGTGGATCTGCTGCCCCGGCGACCGACCCGTCGTGTGCGTTCTGTTCTCCTGCCCCATCACCTACGCTCCATGGGCACAACCACCGGTCATCGACCGGCGTCTGTCGTTCCCGCCGCGAACCGCCGCAGGTCCCACTCGGTAAGTTGCTGGTTTGTATCGGCAGCATGGGCAGCGAACTGGAGGGCCGAATCGTGGACGGTGTGGTCGAGGTCGGTGGGGGCCGGGTGCAGGGGGTCCGTCGCCAGGATCTGTGGACGTTCTCGGGAATCCCGTACGCCGGCTCACCGGCCGGCCCGGCCCGGTTCCGCCCCCCAACGTCCCCCCCGAGCTGGGCGGGTGTCCGGGTGGCCGACCAATTCGCGCCCGTCGCGCCCCAGACGCCGAGCCTGATCGACCTCTCACTCGGGGGGCGACCCGAGGAGCAGTCCGAGGACTGCCTGTCCCTGAACGTCTGGACCCCCGGGCTCGACGGCGACCGGCGACCGGTCATGGTCTGGATCCACGGCGGGTCCTTCGTCTGGGGGTCGGGCTCGGGCGGTCTCTACCGGGGCGGCACCTTGGCCCGGGACGGGAACGTGGTCGTCGTCACCATCAACTACCGGCTGGGCCTGCTCGGCTTCCTGGCCCACCCGGCGCTGGCCGCGCCGGACCAGTCGTGGCTCGACGGCCGGGAGTGGGGTGGATTCGGCAACTGGGGTCTGGCCGACCAGGTGGCGGCCCTCCGATGGGTGCAGGACCATATCGCCGAGTTCGGTGGCGACCCGGCCAACGTGACCCTGTTCGGCGAGTCGGCCGGGGGGATGAGCGTCGCCGCCCTGCTGGCCGCCCCGGCGGCCCGCGGACTGTTCCATCGGGCCATCGTGGAGAGCGGGGGCCCCTACGCCTTCACGACCGAGCAGGCGGCCTCGACCGCCGAGCAGCTGGCCGGGCACCTGGGGGTCCCGATGACCCGGGACGCGTTCGAACGGTTGCCGACGGCCGATCTGGTCCGGGCGGCCGTCGAGTTCGATCAACGGGGCGGTCGACGGGCCGACAGCGGCCTGCTGCTGATGCCGGTGGTCGACGGCGGGCTGCTCCCAGTGGCCCCCGACGTGGCCGTGGCCACCGGCTCGGCCGCCGAGGTGCCGCTGATGATCGGGACCACCCGGGACGAAATGGCCTTCTTCACGGTCGGCGACCCGGCCCTCAACGCCCTCGACCACCAGGGGTTGCGACGGTGGATGCGCCGATTGAGCCCGGATCCCGAGGTCCAGGAGGCGGTGATCACCGCGGTCACCGAGGCCCGTACGGCGCGTGGCGAGCCGGTGGGACCGCGGGACCTGTGGGTGGCCATCGCCACCGAGTACATCTTCCGGCTCCCGTCGGTCCGGTTGGCCGACGCCCACGCCGCCAGCGCCGGGCCCGGGGTGGGTACCTTCTCGTATCTGTTCACCTGGGAGTCCCCCATGCTGGACGGGTACCTGGGCTCGTGCCACGCCCTCGAGATCCCCTTTGTCTTCGGCACCGTGGCCAACCCGGCCGTCCAGGGGTTCTCCGGCGGGGGGCCGGACGCCCTGGCCCTGTCGGCCGCCATGCGGGACTCGTGGACCTCCTTCGCCCGCACCGGCTCCCCCGGGACCTGGCCCGCCTGGGAGCCCGGCATCCGACCCACCCAGATCCTCGGTCCCTGGCCCGGCCGCCAGGGCCTCGTGCACCAGGTCGACCGGCCCCGCCCCGAGGAGCTCGACGCCGTCGCCGCTGCCGTTGACCCCCTGATGGCGCCCTGACCGGCCGGCGCCGACCGCCTCCCGGCGGGCCGGTCGCGGGTGGATCCACCCTCCCTCCCTACCGGTTGGGCAGGATATGAGGCGACAAATCGCGCGCTGACCGGCGACCTGCGCCTCGAACGGAGGTCTGACTCCATCTCCCATGCTTCTGGTTACCTTGCGCCCCCGGTGCCGTTGGATCGTGGGCGCTCCCCGACATCACCTGCCGGTGGGGGGTCGGCGCCCCCGCCGGGCTGCCTCGGGGTCGTTCACATCCCCAAGACCGGTGGCACGTCGGTGGCGACGGCGGTGGCCGGATTGGTCGGGCGGAGGGGTGCCGCGGTCTACTTCGACCAGTCGATCATCGGGGGGATCGACGCCCGGGAACTCCCCACCCTGACCCGGTCGCAGTTCGCCTCGATGAGCCAACTTCGGGCGCTGCGCCAGAAGAACCGGGTCCTGGTCGGGCACTTCAGTGCCCAATCGCTGGTCAGTGCGGGCTTCGAGCGCCTGGCGGTCCAGATCCGCGAGCCGCGCTCCCGGATCGTGAGCCTCTACCGCTATTGGCGGTCCCTGTCGGAGGCGGACCGGACCCTGTGGGGACTTTGGGGGTCCGAGGTGGTCGCGGCGTCGCGGCTCACCTTCGCGGAGTTCCTCCGAACCCCGAGTGTGTGGTCGGCGACCGACAACGCCCTGGCTCGTCAGCTGGTGGTCGCCACCACGCCGTCGGATCCGTCCCGCCTGCGGGGGGTGATCGAGCGCGACCTGTACGGCGATGCCTACCAGAGGGTTCGTGCCCGCCTCCGGATCGCGGAGTGGTCCACGGAGTCCCAGCGGTTCCTCGACCGGATCTGCACCGAGCACCTGGGCCAGCCACCGGTCCCGGTGCCCCTCGAGAACGTCACCTACGTGACGGGGGATCGCCAGCCGATCACGGCCGGCGGACGCCGACTGTTGGAGGAGATGACCCGACTGGACGGCGAACTCATCGCCCGCCTGGTGGCCGACGGCCTGCTGGAACCGCGGGCCGGCCACGAGTTGGACCGTGAGTGGGAGGAGACCGCGGCCCGGCTGGGGTTCGACCTGGTCTGAGGCGGTCCGTTCCCCCGGGGTGTCAGGAATCCCCCGAGGTGTCAGGAAGCCCTCCACCGTGACCCGGTCGGTTCCCGGTCGCAGGGAGCCTCTAAGGTCGGGACCCGGACTCCCGGTCGGGACGCGGCAGGCGGACCGCCACCGGCGAGGCCGGGGGACGTAGCCCAATTGGCAGAGGCAAGGCGCTTAAACCGCCTTCAGTGAGGGTTCGACCCCCTCCGTCCCCACCGTGACATCCCGGCCCTCGACTGGGGACCGTGACCCCGGCTCGGGTGGGGCGTACCCGCCGGACGCGGTGCTTGGCAGCCACAACCGTCGAGCCGAGTGAACGGCAGCCCTAAGGGGACACCCCGTTCGATCCCGTTCCAGTGGCCCCGATCACCGGGGCGTTGAGCCGGGTTCCTCCCATGGAGCCGAAGAACCCGGCGCCACCGAAGTTGAACACGCCGCCGTCCTTGGCAAAGAGCCAATAGCCGTTGCCATCGGGGGTGGCGGCCATGCCGACGATGGGCTGATTGAGGTGGATGGCCCCGGTCGAGCCGAAGAACCCGGCGTCCCCGAAGTTGAACACCCCGCCGTCGGAGGCCACCAGCCAATAGCCCTTGCCATCGGGGGTGGAAGCCATGCCGACGATCGGCTTATTGAGGTGGATGGCCCCGGTCGAGCCGAAGAACCCGGCGTCCCCGAAGTTGAACACCCCGCCGTCGGAGGCCACCAGCCAGTAGCCGAGCCCGTCAGGGGTCGGCGCCATGTTGACCACGGGCTTATTGAGATGGGTCCCGCCCATGGAGCCGTAGAAGGCGGCATCACCGAAGTTGAACACCCCACCGTCGGACGCCGCGAGCCAGTAGCCGAGCCCGTTGGTGCCCGGCGTCCCCGGAGGGCCGCCTGCCACGGGGGTCATCGTCGCCCCGACGACCGGCGAATTGAGGTGGGTCCCGCCCATGGAGCCGTAGAAGTTGGCGTTGCCGAAGGTGAAGATGCCACCGTCGGAGGCGGCCAGGATGTACCCGCCCTGGTCACGGGTCTGGCTCAGGCCGACGATCGGCGCATTGAGATGGCTCCCACCCATCGACCCGTAGAACCCGGCGTTGCCGAAGGTGAAGATCCCGCCGTCGGAGGCGCCCATCCAGTAGCCCTTCCCGGGGACGGGCTGGGTGAACAGCAGCACCTTCCCGGTGAACGTGTTGGCCGAGAGCGAAGTCCCTGCCACCTGCCAGCTCTGCCACACACCCACGTACTCGCTCATGGTGTTGCCGGTGACCGTGGTCCCGGACAGGACGGGCGTCACCGGTGCCGGGATGGGGTTCACCTCGAGGGCGATGGCCCCGGTCTGCGGCGCACCGTTGACGTGACCCCAGTTGTTCCCGCTGAAGGTGTTGCCGGTGATCGTCGTGCCGGTGATGGAGTCGTTGGGCGCATTGGCGTGGACAGTGACTCCGGTCAGGAAGCTGTCCGTGACGGTATTACCCGAGACGGTGGTGTTGGCCAGGGTGGCGCCGGGGGCGTTGGTGGCCACGACGATCTGGCCGATCACCGGACCGTTGGGCCCGAAGAAGCCCGTCTGGCCGGTGATGTGGTTGTTGCTCACGGTGGTCCCGCTCACGCCTGCGCCGGCGACCCATGACTCGATGACGATGGCGCACCCCCCGAAGTTGCCGGAGATGGTGTTGCCGGTGACGGTGTTGTTGGTCGAAGCCACTGGCCCTGCCGGGCCGTTCGGAGCCGCTGGGTCGAGACCGTTGCCTTCGTCGGCGACCGAGATGCCACCGTCAGCCGTGTTGCCCGTGACCGTGTTGTTCTGGACGGTCGAATTGGTGACGCCTACCAGTTGCACCGCCTTGTCCACATCCAGACTGGCGTTCGGGTTCACACCGTTGCCCTGGATCGTGCTGTTCTCGATCAGGAGGTTCGTCACGCCCTCGGCCAGGATCCCGTGGTCGTCGGCGCCCGACACCGTGATGCCGTTGATGGTCACGTTGTTCGCGCCCGGGGGGACGTAGATGCCGAGATTGCAGCCGGTGCCGTCGACATTGGTGGTGATCGTCATGCCCGAGGTGGCAACGACCTTGGCGGTGAACCCGGTGGTGCCCGCAGTTGAGCAGCCCACATGGGGGGCGGCGCCGGCCCCCACCGATCCGAGTGCCGCCGGGGCAAGCCACCCCAGGGTGGTCGCCACGACGGTCAGCATTCCGGCCAGAAGTACGCGCCTCAGTGAGCCCTGAACCATTGTTCCTCCCGACGTAAGGTTGCGTGACTGACCCGCCGACGACGGTAGGTCTTAGCAGGAAACTAGGTCCGGAACTCGTCGGGCGCAACCGCGTTTTGCTGGTTGTTGTCAGGCGATCCGCCGCACCTTCCCTGCGACGTACCCCGAACCCCGGGGTGCATGACACCCAGTGTTGTGCCTGCCACGGTGACGTCGCCCGTCCAGCGGCGTCCCGGCCCGGGGTCGGGTAGCTTCGTCCGAGTGGTCGAGGACCTGGGCGACGCCCGCCGGGAAGAGCCGGACTACCTCCTCGGTGAGCGGGACATGCTCGAGGGGTGGCTGGAGTTCCACCGTGTCACGCTCCTGCTCAAGTGCGAGGGCCTGACGACGCGCAGCGGAAGGCCCGCCCGGTGCCCACCTCCGTACTCTCCCTGCACGGACTGGTCCGCCACATGGCCGAGGTCGAGCGCAACTGGTTCCGGCGTACCCTGCTCGACGAGCCCGATGCCCCGTTCCTGTGGTCGGACCGGGGCGGTCGAGGACGGTGAGATGGTGCCGTTGGACGAGGCCGGCTGGGCCGCCGACCTGGCGGTCGTGGGAGGCCGAGTGCGAGGCCAGCCGACCGGGCGGCCGGGGCCGCCGCTCGACGACACCGGTCCCCGAGACGGGAAGCCCTGTTCCCTGCGCTGGATCTACCACCACATGATCGAGGAGTACGCCCGCCACAACGGGCACGCCGACCTGATCCGGGAGATGGTGGACGGAGCGGTCGGCTGGTGAACGACCCCGGCCGAGGCGGCGACTCGCCCCGCCGATCCACCGGTGCTTCGACCGATCAGCTCAGAGGGCGCCCACGATGTCCCCGGTGGCGTCGAGGCCGGGTCCGGGTCCCGGTCCGGTGACTGGTCCCCTCGGGCCGTGCGGGTGCGGGAGATCCACACCGGGTCGCCCGGGGCCAGGTCGAGGTCCGCAGCGGCACCCCGGCTCAGCTGGACCCAGGCCGCCTCGCCCCGGGCCATGGCCACGTCCACCCGCACCTCGAACCCGAGGTGGGTGACCCGCTCCACGGTGCCGGCGTGGTCGCCGGTGGCGGGGTCCCGGTGGATCACCAGGTCGTGGGGGCGGACCCACTGGTGGTCCAGCTGGGTGGCCGGGCCGAGGAACTTCATCACGAACTCGTTGGCCGGGTGGTCGTACATCTCGGCCGGGTGGCCGATCTGCTCCAGCCGGCCGTGGTTGATGATGGCGAGGTGGTCGGCGACCTCCATGGCCTCCTCCTGGTCGTGGGTGACCAGCACCGTGGTGACCGAGATCTTCTGGTGCAGTTCCCGCAACCAGACCCGCAGCTCGTGTCGGACCTGGGCGTCGAGAGCTCCGAAGGGCTCGTCCAGCAGGAGCAGCTGGGGTTCGATGGCCAACGCCCGGGCCAGAGCCATTCGCTGGCGTTGGCCCCCCGACAGCTGGGAGGGATAGCGGTCGGCCAGGTGATCGATCTTGACCAGGTCGAGCAGCTCGTCGACCTTGGCCCTGATCTCGGCCTTGGGCCGCTTGCGGACCTCGAGGCCGAAGGCCACGTTCCGCCGCACGGTGAGGTGGCGGAATGGCGCGTAGTGCTGGAAACAGAACCCGATGCCCCGGTCGCGCACCGGTACCCCGGTCACGTCCTCGCCGTCGAACTCGACGGTCCCCGAGTCGGGGACCTCCAGGCCGGCCACCACCCGCAGGAGAGTGGACTTGCCACCCCCACTCGGGCCCAGCAACGCGGTGAGGGAACCATCGGGCACCTCGAGACTCACGTCGTCGAGAGCAACGGCACCTCCGAATCGCTTGGAGACGGATCGGATCGTGATCGCCATCGGGGGTTCCTCCTTTCTGTGGTCGGTGGCTTGCGGTCGGCGCCCACCACGGCCAGCACGGCCAACGCCACCAGGGCCAGGATGACTGCGCCGGCGTAGGCGGCCACCAGATTGAGGTTCTCCACGCCGTCCTGGATGAACAGGGTGAGGGTCTCGGTCCGGCCCGCCACCAGTCCGGACACCACCGCCACGGCGCCGAACTCCCCGATGACCCGGGCGGTGGTCAGCGTCACCCCGTAGGCCAGGCTGCGGCGGATGGAGGGGAGGGTGATCCGGCGGAAGGTGGTGAAGGGGGAGGCTCCGAGGGTGGTGGCGGCCTGCTCCTGATCGGTGCCGATCTCCTGGAGCACCGGGAGCACCTCCCGGACCACGTAGGGCAGCGCCACGGTGGCCGAGGCCATCACGATGCCGGGAAGCGAGAAGATGATGGTGATCCCGTGTCCGGCCAGCCAGTTGCCGAACCAGCCGCTCTTTCCGTAGACCAGGATGAGGGCAATGCCCACCACCACCGGCGACACGGCGAGCGGCAGGTCGACGAAGGCATCGAGTAGCCAGGCCCCGGGGAACCGGTGGCGGGACAGGATGAGCGCCACCCCCACCCCGAACACCGTGTCGAGGGGCACCGCGATGAGCACCACCAGGAAGGTGAGCCAGAGGGCGTGGACCGCGTCGGGGGAGGAGATGGCGTCCCACGCCGCCCCGAAGCCGTGCTGGAAGGCGCGGTAGAAGACGGAGCCCACCGGGAGCACCACCAGGAAGCCCAGGTAGACGAGGGCGGTGATGCGCAGGGGCCAACGCCAGCGCCCGGTCACGGGGTCCCGCCCCTCATACCGACTCGGAGATGTCGAACCGGCGACGGAGCAGGCCGATGCCCAGCAGGACCAGGAGGGCGATCAGCACCAGCACCACCGACACGGCGGCGGCCGCCCCGAGCTCGTCGCTCTGGGACAGGCTGAAGATCCACGACGAGGCCACCTCGGTCTTGAAGGGCACGTTGCCCGAGATCAGCACGACGGAGCCGTACTCGCCGACCGCCCGGGCGAAGGCCAGGCCGGCGCCGGCCAACATGGCCGGGGCCAGACTGGGCAGGATGATCCGCCACAGCACCCGGCCCGAGGAGGCGCCGAGCGACGCCGCCGCCTCCTCGGTCTCGCGGTCCAGCTCGGCCAGGACCGGTTGGACCGACCGCACCGAGAAGGGCAGGGTCACGAAGGCCAGGGCGAACAGGATGCCCCACTTGGCGTCGGCCACGTTGATGCGGAAGGGGCTGTTGGGCCCGTAGAGGGTCAGCAGGGTGAGGCCGGCCACGATGGTGGGCAGGGCGAAGGGCAGGTCGATCACGGCGTTGACGATGGACTTGCCCCGGAAGTCGTCGCGCACCAGCACCCAGGCGATGATCAGACCGGCCACACCGTTGAAGGCGGCCACGGCCAGCGATGAGATCAGGGTCAGTTTGAGGGCGGCCACCGCCTCGGGCTGGCTGACCGCCCCCCAGAACGAGCTCCACCCGCCGCTGAAGGCGTGGCCGACCAGGGCGGCCAGGGGCAGCACGACCAGCAGGCTCAGGTACGTGACGGCCAGGGCCGGGCCGACCACCCGGCCCACCGCCCGACCGCCCCGACGAGGGGAGGCCCCCGCCCCGACCAGGGTGGCCGGGACAGCCAGTCGCTCGGCCTCAGCTACTGGAGGTGGAGACACCGAGCCCCTGCTCGATCTTCGCCACGACCCCGGTGCTCGGGGTGAAGAAGACCGTGTTGACCTTGGTCCAGCCCCCCAGGCTGTCGATGGTGAACAGCTTGTTGGGCTTGGGGAACTTGAACTGGGCGGCCACACTGGGCAGCACCGGGCGGTAGCCCTGCTTGCCCCAGACCTTCTGCCCGGCCGGCGAGAGCAGGTAGGACACGAAGGCCTTGGCCGCCGACGGGTTGGCGGCCTTCAACGAGACGGCGATGGGGTTCTGGATCAGGATGGTCTGAGGTGGCGTGACGATGGAGATGGCCTCGCCCTTCTGTTGGGCGTAGAGGGCGTCGTCCTCGTAGTCCAGCAGCACGTCACCCTCCCCGGAGGTGAAGGTCTGGAGGGCGGTCGAGGCGCTGGACGGCTGGGCGACCGTGTGCTTGAGCAGGTTGGTCAGGTACGCGGTGGCCTGGGCCTTGCTCTTGCCCAGATTGAGCTGGGCGCCGTACGCGGCCATCAGGTTCCACTTGGCGCTGCCCGAGCTGAACGGGTTGGGGGTGATCACCTTCACCCCCGACTTGACCAGGCTGGCCCAGTTGGTGATGTGCAGCGGGTTGCCCTTGCGGACGACGAAGGACACGATCGAGTTGGTGACCATCCCCTTGGTGGGGGTGGCGCTCCACTTCGGCGACACGATGCCCGCCTTGACCAGCTTGTTCATGTCGGGGGCGAGCGAGAAGTTGACCACGTCGGCGGGGAGCCCGTTGACCACGGCGGTGGACTGGGAGCCCGAGGCCCCGAAGGACTGGGAGAAGGTGACCGCACTGCCGGCGGAGGTGGCGTTGAACGCCGTGATCAGGCTGGCGTACGCCGGCTTGGGGGTGGAGTAGGCCACCAGGGCCACCGAGCCGGAGGCTGCGCCGGCCGTGGTCGGGATGCCCAGTCCGGCGACCAGCGAGAGGGCCAGGACGGCGGCACCACCTCCGATCCGGCGCGGGTGGGTCGACAATGGACGTGGGAAGGTAGGCACGGGCATCATTCCAGACTGAATCTATCTGCTTTGTCAAGCAGATAGAGATACTAGGTTCATGGAGTGGGCATGGGAAGGCATGAGGATCAGCGGATTTCTCTGGCGGACCCCTGTAACGGAGTCGTCAGGGTCGCCTGGGACCCTGGAGTGGCCGGGTCCGGCAACCTCACTCTGCCCAGACGTTGCCGGGCCCGGCATCCGGCTGTGGCGGGGGCCTGCCCGCGGGTCGGCCCCGGTCCCGGCCAGATGTCACCCGAGGGACGGCCCCGGGCATCGGGGGGTGGGTTTCTGTCTAGGGCTGCCGCAGGGTCCGCACCTCGGCGATGCGGCTGAGACGGGCCTGGGCCATCAGCCACTCGCCGGAGCGGGTCAGCTGCTGGCTCGCCGGCTGATGGTGTTGCCCGAGCGAATCGGTGCGGGCGCCGCACCTCCGACACACCGGCATCCGACCGTTGGTCTCCGGTGGATGGTGCTGGTCGAGCTGGGATCCTACGCCCGAAGACTCCGTCGAGGCCATGGTGCTCCGATCGCCCACGCCCGGCGGGGCCGGGCCTCGGCCTGATTGGGGGTCACCTCGGGCCCGGTCCGGGCCGGATCGTCCCCCCGCCCCACCCTAGACCCCGGCCGGCGGTGATTGGACCGGGTTCCGGCAGCCCCGTCGCCGGAGGACGAGCTCCGGCCGGGCGGTTGCCCTTGTCTCCTGGGGCTTCGGGACGGGCGTCGCCTACCATGATGGCGGTGAGGGGTCACGGTGCGGGGTCCGATGGAGTCGGGGGACGGCGGTCGGGCCGAAGGACACGCCCGGGTCCGGGCCGGACCCGCCGTCTGCTCCGACCCGGCTCACGCCGACAAGGCTCACACCGACAAGGCTCACACCGACAAGGCTCGACACCGACAAGGCACACTCCGACACGGCGGCGTGGTGGCGCTGCTCGTCATCCCGCTGGTGCTGCCCTCGTGCAACTGGCTCGTCTACCACGGCGCCCCCGGCGGTTCGGGAGTCGACGGGTCGGGCGCGTCGTTCGCCTCGCCCCACCGGGCCTGGCTCTCGCCCAAATTGGCAGGCGACCTGTTCGGGGAGCCGCTGGTCGACGGCAGTCGGGTGCTGGTGGCCACCGAGGCCGACACCGTGGCCGCGCTCTCCACCGCCACCGGATCGGTGCTGTGGTCGACCACGTTGGCCACCCCGGTCCCGGCCGGGGACCTCCCCTGCGGGGACATCAGCCCCACGGTGGGGATCACCTCCACCCCGGTCATCGACGACTCGCGCCAAGAGGTCTTCGTCGTGGCTGACCAGCTGGTCGGTACCGGGGTGCAGCACCGGCTCTACGGCCTGAGCATCGCCACCGGGGCCGTCCAGTTGGATCAGCAGGTCGATCCTCCGGGGTCGGACCCCAAGGCCCAGCTGCAACGGGTGGCCCTGACCCTGGATGCCGGACAGGTGGTCATCGGCTACGGCGGTAACTCGGGGGACTGCTCGGACTACCACGGGTGGTTGGTAGGGGTGCCCGAAACCGGCGGCACCCTCCGGACCTTCGAAGTGGATGCGGCGGCCGGAAAGAGCCAGGGGGCCATCTGGATGGGTGGTGCCGCTCCGGTGGTGGACACCAGCGGCAACCTCTGGGTGGCCACCGGGAATGGATCGAGTACCGCCGCCGGCTCGTCCTACGACGACAGTGACGGGGTGTTGGAGCTCTCCTCTTCGTTGACCTTGCTCCAGTACTTCGCCCCCTCCACCTGGCTCCACGACAACCTCACCGACGCCGATCTCGGGTCCTCCTCGCCGGCCGTGCTGCCCGACGGGCTGGTGTTCCAGGGCGGCAAGTCGGGCACCGGCTACCTCCTCCGGCAGTCCGCCCTCGGTGGCATCGGCGGGCAGGCGGCCGAGGTCGCCGGCCTCTGCAACGGGGTGGTCGCCGGCGGCGACGCCTTCGCCAACTCGGTGGTCTACGTGCCGTGCAGCGGGGGAGTGGTGGCGGTCCGGGTGGGCACCTCGCCGTTCTCCCTCACCAAGCTGTGGCAGACCGCCACCAAGTCCAAGGGACCACCGATCGTGGCCGGGGACCTGGTGTGGACCATCACCGGGTCGACGCTCTATGGGTTGAACCTGTCGACCGGCGCCTCCTCGGTTCAGCTGACCCTGTCGGGGGAGGCCAACCACTTCCCCACGCCGGCGGTGGGGGCCGGCCTGCTGCTGGCGCCGGCCGCCAACCGGGTCTACGCCTTCACCGGCTGATCACGGTGGCGGGCCCCGGGGCCGCAACCAGAGCCGTACCGACTAGGACCAGTTACGCGGGATCCATGCCAAAGCGGGCCATGAGGGACCGCTCCTCGTCGGTGGAGGGCGGATCCCCGCGGTTCCACAGCTGGTGGAGCTCGGAGAAGTAGGCGTCCATGGCCGGAGCGTGGATGACCAGCAGGCGGGCCGGCAGGTCCCCGGCATTGCCGAAGGTGTGGGCGGTGCCCCGCGGGACCAGGACGAATCCCTCCGGCCCGACGAGGAGCTCGTCGCCCTCGATCACCACCGAGACCTCACCGTCCAACACGAAGTAGGCCTCCGAGCAGTTGGTGTGACGGTGGGCCGGCGGCCGGCGGCCGTGGGGAGGAAGGGTCCGTTCCATCAGCGAGAAGTCACCGTCGTCCTGCTCGGCCAGGGCTTTGAACAGCATCAGGCTTCCCCGGGCCGTGTAGGTCCGCTCGCCCTCGCCCGGTCCCACCACGCCACCGACCACGTCCCGACCTCCCGGCCCGATACTAGGCACCACCGCGCCGGACGGCCGATCCCGGGCTCAACCCACGGCCACATCCCCGCCCCGCCCGGCGGTGCGGAGCTTCCGTCGCCACACCAGTCGGAGCCCGGTCCAGGTGGCGTCGATGGCGCAGACCTTGTTGTCCACCAGGCCGAGCGGCAGGGCCACCCGTCGGACCTCATCGTCGGTGACGTCGGTGACGAGCCCCGACGCTCGCTTCGGCCAGGCGATCCACAGACCCCCAGCCGGGAACACCATCCGGCTGAGTGGTGCCATCCGACCCTCGAGGTCGGCGACGTCGGTGATGAAGGCCACCACCACGTCGGCCCGTCCGCGCCCCCGGCGGCGGACCTGCACGCCCGGGGGAAGGTCCAAGGGCAGGGTCTCCGGCGCTCCGAGGAGGACCAGTGCCGAATCGTCCCGGATACCCAACTTGGCAGCCAGTGGTGTCCCCGGGGTGGCGGTCACAGCGGGTCAGTCTGGCACCGGTGCCCGGTCCCAGGCAGTGGGAGGCGGAGGTGGCGGTCAGGGCCCGGGCCGGCCCGCCCATCGGCGGCGGCGCCGACCTGCTGGGGTCGCTCTGCTCCCGGGGCTCCGGGGAACCCGCCACACCGGGAGGCTCAGCGTCCGGGCCACTGCAGCTCGGCGACCTGGCTCCCGACCACCGTCAGGTCGAGGACCGGCCGGTCGCCCCCCTCCTCCTCGCCACCCCGGAGCCGCACCTGGTAGGGACCGGCGGCCAACGAGCCGAAGACCCCGGCGTAGGCCACCGCTTCGCCGAGGTCACGCCGGCGCACCGCGGTGTGGGTACCGTCCCAGGGACGGTCGGCCGGGCGGATCTCGATCTCGGCACCGGCCATCGACCGGGGGGTGAACACGATGGCGGCGCCCCGGGTGCCCCCGATGTCCAGGACCACGCTTCCTTCCCCACTGGGACCGAGTTCCGGCTCCCTGGCGGCTGGCACGCTCATCGCTAGCGGCCGGCGGCGAAGCCGGACGTGGGCACACCGAGGTAGGGGAACCCCGGCAGGTAGTTCTCGGTGCCCATGGCCGTGAGGTCGGTGGGGCCCGAGGTCAGTCCCATGGAGATGGCACCGGCGGCGGCGTCGGGTGTGTAGGTGGGGTCGACCAGGGGCAGCGTGGCGCCGGCGATGGCCCGAAGCTCGATGGTGGCTACATCGTCGAAGACCCGCCGTCCGTTGGGATAGCCGGCCGGGTCTCCCCCACCAGGCCCAGGTTGGAAGGGTTGGAGGTGGTGGGTGGGACGGCCACGTTCAGCCGGAGCACGTCGGTCTGGGTCGGTCCGGTGTAGTTCTGGAACCCCGGGACGACTCCGGAGGGGATACCGGTCAGCAGGATGGCCAACAGGTCGGCCCGGGGCGTGTTGGAGTTGTTGAAGGCGGCCAGGTTGGGGAAGACGCCGGGGTAGAGGACCGGGAGCAGTCCGGCCAGTTCGGGCGCCGACACGTGGGAGGCAAACTGGCTGTCACCCGACGGCGGCTCTGAGTTCCAGTAGTCCTTGGCCGCCATGGGGATGAGGACCTCGTTCACCAGCGGGTTGCCCAGCCGGGACACCTGGGTCCAGGGGCCGGAGTTGACGTTGGCGCCGGGCTGGCCCTCGAAGATACGGGCCTTCTGCCGGCTGGCACTGGTCCACACTCCGATGACCGCCGACCGGTCGGTGACGTCGGGTTGCCCATCGTCGTCGACCAGCTGGCTGATGGGGATCTGGATGGCGATGCTGTGGACGTTCACCCCGGCGGTGGAGTTGACACCGGCGGCCATCTGGCCGAGCCCGGTGTTGGCGAGGCCGAAGGTGTTGTGGTCCTGTTCGAAGGGACGCAGGTCACCGAGGTCGAAGATGGCCCCCAGATCGACATAGAAGCCTTCGGCCCGCTGTCCGGCGAACACGGTGATCCCGTCGTCGAGCTCGGCCACGGCGGCGTCGGCCAGGCTCACGTAGTCGGGGGTCGAGAGCGGGCCGATGTTGCAGGGCGGGCAGGGGATGCCGTCGCCGAGGAGGTTCGACGACCCGTGCTCGTCGACGCGGGTGACCGAGTAGGTCTGGCGTCGGTTCCAGCTGGGGCTGCTCAGCGAGGTGATCGGCCCGGTGTTGTAGAGGAAGGTGTTGGGGTTGGTGATGGCACTGGTGAACTGGAACTGGTAGCTGATGTCGGCGTCGCCGTCACCGTCGTTGTCGATATTGATGGCATAGAGGACGTCATCGCCGAATTCGTAGAAGTTCGGCCCACCCTCGGGGGCCTGCAGCGGTACGTAGTTGGCGATGAGCGTCACATGGTCGGGTCGGTCCGGACTGACGAAGGCGTAGACGTCGGTGGAGTCGGCGACGGGGTCCTTCGAGATCTCCGGAGCTTCACGGTGGGACGACATGGGGCACCTCGGTTTCTGATCGGTAGGGGGTTTCTGATCGGTAGGGATGGACGGGACGGGAAGGGACGGGGTCCGGCGAGCGGCCCCAGCGGACTAGCGGACCGCCCGTACCAAGGCGGCGGCGAGACGGGGATCGAGCACCGTGATCTCACGGGTGCCGGTGAACAGGCCGATCTCACCGGTGGCGAGATCGCGCACGTGGGCCACCAGCGGTTCGGTCATGGTCAGTGATGATTCGCCTTCGGTCACGGCAGCCTCCGCGGCCCCCACGTCGGCCGGAGCCTGGGTGTCGACCGCGTCCACCAGGGCGGGGAGGCCGGGGAGGGCCGAGATGGCGCCGGCGGCCACCACGGCGGCGGTGCCACCCTTCAGGAAGACACGTCGGGACAGTTCGCTCATGGTGACCTCCGGGGCAGGGTCGGCGGCACGTGTTCACATCGGGTTCGGATCTGGCCGGTCCCGCGGATGAGCGAGATTTTGAACATTCGGCCCGAGCCCCGTCCTTGACATTTGGTTCGGGTCTCCTATAGTTATCTAGATGACTAGAGAAGTTCTGGGGCAGTCGATCTCGCTGCACCTCAATCCGGACAGCGGGGTGCCGGCCTATCTCCAGCTGGTCCAACAGATCAAACAGGCCCTCCGGATGGGGACGCTCGACGTGGGGGACAAACTCCCGACGGTGAAGGAAGTGGTCGCCGAGGTGGCCATCAACCCCAACACGGTGATGAAGGCCTACTGGGAGCTGGAGCACGAGGGTCTGGTGGAGGGGCGCCAGGGTGTCGGCACGTTCGTGGTCCGGCTGCCCAAGGGCCCACCGCCCGACATCCAGGCCCGTCTCTCACGCACCCTCGAGCGGTGGGTGCTGTCGGCCCGGTCCGAAGGTCTGGACGACGAATCGATCGAGTCGATGCTGCGGGGCACGCTGCGCCAGCAGCGAGGCGAGAAGATCGCATGAGTGTCCGCCACGACCCACCGGCGATTTCGGCCCGGGCCCTCGGGAAGCGGTACGGCTCCCAGTGGGCCCTCCGGGAGTGCACGTTCGACGTGGCCCCCGGCCGGGTCACCGCCCTGGTGGGCCCCAACGGCGCCGGCAAGACCACCCTGCTACGGCTGTTGGTGGGGTTGGCCGCCCCGACCACCGGGGAGGCCCGGGTTCTCGGGCGCCCTCCGGAACAGGCCGAGGACTTCCTGGCCGACATCGGCTACCTGGCCCAGGACGTTCCCCTCTACCGGAGACTCTCGGCCGAGGACCATCTGGAGCTCGGGGCCCATCTCAACCGGCGCTGGGACGCGGTCGCGGCACGCGATCGGCTCCTCCGCCTGGAGATCCCCCTCGACCGTCCGGTGGCGAAACTGTCCGGCGGCCAACGGGCCCAAGTCGGTCTGGGACTGGTGTTGGCCAAGCGGCCCCGGGTGCTCCTGTTGGACGAGCCAGTGGCCGCACTCGACCCGCTCGCCCGCCGCGAGTTCCTGGCCGCGCTGGCCGAAGCGGTGGCCGAAGGGGACCTGTCGGTGTTCCTGTCGTCGCACCTCCTGCACGACCTCGAGCGGGTGTGCGATCACCTGATCCTGTTGGCCGAGGCGCGCACCCAGCTGTGCGCCGACATCGACGACGTGCTGGCCTCCCACCGCATGTTGATCGGCCCTCGCCGGGCCACGGCATCGGTCGAAGGCTCGGTGCACGTGATCAAGGCGACCCAGACGGCCAACCAGACCCGTCTGGTGGCCCGGCTGGACGGACCGGTCCTCGATCCGACCTGGGAGGTGGGGGAAGTGGGGCTGGAGGACATCATCTTGGCCTACATGGGGTACCGCACCGCCCCGGGGAACCCGGCGGTCACGGTGATCGGGGCGTCCCGATGAACCACCTGATCTGGCGGCTCCACCGGAACCAGGCCGTCTTCGCCCTCGCCGCGCTGGGTGCCCTGGCGGCCCTCCTGGTGGTCACCGGCATCGTCATGGCCCACGACTACCACCGCTTCCTGGCCACCTGCGCCAGCACCCAGAGCTGTGGCGACACCGGACAGCTGTTCAGCGGGGACGGCGCCATCTTCGACGTCGTCAACCTCACCATGGTGGTCCCCCTGCTGTTCGGCCTGTTCTGGGGGGCACCCCTGGTGGCCAAGGAGATCGAGGACGGGACCCACAACCTGGTGTGGTCCCAGGGGGTCACCCGCCGTCGCTGGATGCGGACCAACGTGTGCTGGGTCCTGCTGGCCGCCGCGGGGTGGGGGGCGGCCATCGCCGCCCTGGTCAGCTGGTGGCGCAGCCCGGAGAACGCCCTCGGGAGCCGGTTCGACGCCTTCGACGTGCAGGGGATCGTGCCCGTGGCCTACTCGGTCTTCGCCGTGGCCCTGGGCGTCGCCGTCGGGTCGCTGATCAGGCGGGTCCTGCCGGCCCTGGCGGTGACCCTCGGGGCCTTCGTGGCGGTGCGGGTCGCGGTGGGTATCTATCTCCGGCCCCATTTCCTCACGCCGGTGACCGGGACCGTCGGGTTGGGGGGAGCCACCCGCGGTTTCCCGCCCGGTTCGTGGGTGATCTCCTCGGACATCGTCGGGCCCGGCGGCCTCTCCTTCGGGCACGGCATCGCTCCCGGCGATCTCCCCCAGGCCTGCCTGCGGTCCGGGGTGGCGGAGAAGAGCCTGTTGCTGCCGTGCCTGGTGGCCCACGGCTTCCGCCAGGTCCTCACCTTCCAGCCCGCCAGCCGCTTCTGGGCCATCCAGGGCATCGAGGCGTCGCTCTTCCTGGTGGCATCGGCCGCCCTTCTCGGGGTGGCGTTCTGGAGCGTCCTGGCCAAGGACGCCTGATCCGCCCGCCCGACCCCCGTCGGCGGTGGCCGCCGCCGGCCCCCGTCGCGGAGGCGCCTCGCTCGCTAGCATCGCCCCAGTCCGATCAGGGAGCGGCAGCGATGGCACATGACCCGGTAGTGGCCGACACGGTGAGCGAGCGCGACAGCCTCGAGCCCCACTTCGTCCTGGCCGACCAGGACCACCGGGCCACTGAGGCCCTGGCCCGCTACCGCGGCGACGCCGGCCGGCAGCCCAACGTCCTGTTCGTCCTCTTCGACGATGTGGGCTGGGGTGACTTCGGTTGTTACGGCGGGGGAGTGGCGGTCGGGGCGCCAACCCCGAACATCGACCGGCTGGCCCGGCGCGGCAAGTTGCTGACCTCGTGCTACTCGGAGCCGTCCTGCACCCCGTCGCGGGCCTCGATCATGACGGGCCGGCTTCCCATGCGCCACGGCCTGCTCCGACCTCCGATGTACGGCCAGCCCGGTGGGCTCGACGGCGAGGTGACCTTGGCCGAGCTGCTCTCGGCCCACGGCTACGTGACCCAGGCGGTGGGCAAGTGGCACATCGGGGAGAACGTCGAATCCCAGCCCCAGAACGTCGGCTTCGACGACTTCTACGGTTTCCTGTCGGTCTCGGACATGTACACCGAATGGCGGGACCCGAACTTCTTCCCCGAAGTGGTCTACAGCGAGGAGCGGACCCGGTGGGTGGAGAACCTCCCCTTCAACAAGTGCTTCGTGCACGCCGGCGCGGGGGGGAGTCACCGAGAACGTGGAGGAGGTCACGGTACCGGTCCTCTCCCTGCTCGACGAGCAGGTGGGCCACCTACTCCCTCGAGTTCATCCGCCGGATGGCCGAGCCGCCGCCGGAGGGCAGGAGGCCGTGGTTCCTCTACCACTGCACCCGGGGTGCCCACTTCGACAACTATCCCCACGAGCGGTTTCTCGGAGCCTCCCCGGCCAAACACCCCTACAAGGACACCATCATCGAACTGGACGACATCGTGGGGCGGCTGGTCGCCGAGCTGGAGTCCACCGGCCAGTTGGAGGACACCGTGATCTTCATCTCGTCGGACAACGGACCCGAGATGGAGACCTGGCCCGATGCGGCCTACTCGCCGTTCCGGAGCGCCAAGGGCTCCACCTGGGAGGGAGGTCAGCGGGTGCCGGCCATCGCAGCCTGGCCCGGCATGATCGCTCCCGACGTCGCCACCGACGGCCTGTTCTCCCAGATGGACCTGTTCAACACGGTGCTCACGCTGGCCGGCGCCGGGGGTTCGGTCCCGGCGGACCGGTACATCGACGGGGTGGACCAGACCTCGTTCCTCCTCGACCCCGATGGCCAGTCCAACCGCAAATACCTCTACTACTGGCTCACCAACGTGTTCTCGGCGCTGCGGGTGGCGGAGTGGAAGTTCATGGTCGCCTCCACCTCGGACGATGATCGGGACTGCTTCAACCTGGGGGGATTCACCGGGGTCACCCAGAAGTACTCCCACGGGCGGCTGTACAACCTGTACCTCGACCCCAAGGAGAGTCACAGCTACATGATCCGAAAGCTGGCCTACATCGACAGCTTCACCAGTGGGATCCGCGATCACTTCGTCACCTTCGGCCGGTACCCGCCCCGGCAGCCCATCGCCGCCATGAGCTGAGCGGTCGGGCCGGGCCGGGCCGGGCCGGCGCGGGTCAAGCCGTGGCGTGTCGGACCGCTACCGTGAGTGGACGACCCCACGGAACAGAGGAGACAGCCCGCGGTGATCAGCCGGGCCGACCAGGAAGTGCTGGAGCAGATGGTGGGGCCGGCCACTTTCGAGCGCGCCTGCGGGTATGCCCACGGCGGGGCGGTCGGCAACCGGACCTGGAGCCTGGGCGGCACCCGGGTCGTGGGTGAGGTGCAAGGGGGAGCCGCCCGGCCCTACGTCGCCTCGGTCGAGCTCACCCGGACCGACTCGGAGGGCCTGTCCGGCTTCCGGGCCACCTGCACCTGCCCGGTCGGGGTCAACTGCAAGCACGCCGTGGCCCTGGTCCTGGCCGAGGACCCGGACGACAAGGGGGACGAGGGGGAGGAGCCGACGGGGCCCCCGACCCTGACCCTGCTCCGCGGGGACGGGGAGGTGCACTCCCTCCGGCGGGGGGGCAGGAGCTCGTCGTGGGACCGCCACGGCGGGGCCGGACGACTGGGCCTTCCCGCTCGAGGCCCTGCTCGTCGGCCACGACCGGCCCGAGGAGGTCCCGGCCGAGGAGCCGGGCCCCGACGAGATCGCCCTCCAGTTCGAACTGTCTCTCGGTGCCCTCGGCTCGGCCCGCCGCGCCGGCCCGGCGGGGCCCGGCATCAAGGTCCGGCCGGTGGTGCCCGGTCGAAGCGGGGGTTGGGTGCGGGGAGGGATCTCCTGGTCGAGTCTCGACTATTTCTCCTACGGACGCCGCCGGTCGGAGCGGTTCGCCGAGCGGCTCCTGCTGGTCAAGGAGCTCCTCGCCCTCAGCCGCCTGGCCTCCCGCCCGAGCCTGTACACCGCCACCGACGAGACGGTCCGTCTGGAGGCCATCAACAGCCGGCGGCTCTGGGACCTGCTGGGCGAGGCCCGGGCCCTCGGGCTGCCCCTGGTGCAGGCGGGACGGGGGGCCCGACCGGTGATGCTGTTACCGACACCGGCGGAGGTGACCATCGACGTGACCCGGACCGCGACCGGGCTGCGAGCCGAACCACGCATCGGTACGTCCTCGCTCCGCCTGCCCCTCGAGACGTCCATGCTGATCGGCCGGCCGGCCCACGGTATCGCCTGGTGGGACGAGCTCTTCGTCCCCGTCCGGTCGGGCCCAGACCGGAGGGCTCGGTCTGGCCGCCTTGGACACCCCGGTCGACGACGACCTCCGGGCCTTTCTGCGCACCGCCACCGTCGAAGTCCCCCACCATGACGAGGAGCGGTTCGTGCGCACCCTGGTCCCGAAGCTTCGCCGCCGGGTGGCCGTGGGTTCGAGCGACGGCTCCGTGGAGCTGCCCGAGGCCCGGCCGGCCACCCTGGTCCTCTCCGTCCGGCAGGACGAGGGCCCCCGGCTGGAGCTGACCTGGACCCGGGGCGGGAGGGCGCCGAGGGGCGCCAGCCCCTGTGGACGGTGCGGGGGCGGTACCGCGACCGGGCCGCCGAGGAGTCCCTCATGGACTCGGTGCTGGCCGCCGCCAGCCCCCTGCCGGAGCTGTTCGAGCGGGGGCGCACCGGGGAGCGGCTGGCCCCGGTGGCCTACCTGGCCGGCATGACCGCGGTCCGGTTCGTGACCGAGGTGCTGCCGGCGCTGGAGTCCATCGACGGCGTGGTCATCGAACACGCCGGGGGCCTGCCCGAGTTCCGGGAGGCGAAGACAGCTCCGGTGGTGAAGCTGGGTGGGACGGCCTCGGGCGACAGCGATTGGTTCGACCTCACCGTCGCGGTCACCGTGGGTGGAGAGGAGGTCCCCTTCGCCGAGCTCTTCGTGGCCCTGGCCGAGGAGCGGACCCATCTGATCCTGCCCTCGGGGACCTACTTCTCCCTCGAGTCGACGAGCTCCAGGAGCTGGCCCGCCTGATCGCCGAAGCCCGCGCCCTGCTCGACGTCTCGCCCGAAGGAGTACGGCTGAGCCGGTTCCAGGCCAGCCTGTGGGAGGACCTGCAGGGTCTCGGGGTGCTCACCGCCCAGGCCAAGGCGTGGGAGGCGTCGGTGCTGGCCCTCGCCGAGGGGTCCGAGCGGACCGAGTACCCGGCCCCGGCGGGTCTGCGGGCCACCCTGCGTCCCTATCAGCTGACCGGGTTCAACTGGCTGGCCTACTCTCTATCGAGCACCGACTCGGCGGGGTCCTGGCCGACGACATGGGGTTGGGCAAGACACTCGAGGCCCTGGCCCTCATGTGTCACGCCCGGGAGCGGGACGGGGGCGGCGCCCCCTTCCTGGTGGTGGCCCCCACCAGCGTGGTGGGCAACTGGGCCGCCGAGTGCCGCCGGTTCGCCCCGGGCCTGAGGGCGTTGACGGTGTCCGAGACCCAGCGGCGTCGGGGGAGCCGGATCGCCGACGTGGCCCGGTCGGCCGACCTCATCGTCACCTCCTACAGCCTGTTCCGACTGGAGCACGAGGGATACGCCGAGGTGACCTGGGCCGGCATGTTCCTCGACGAAGCCCAGTTCGCCAAGAACCGGCAGTCCCAGACCTACCAGCGGGCCAAGCTCCTCCCGGCGCCGTTCAAGGTGTGCATGACCGGGACTCCCATCGAGAACAACCTGATGGAGCTGTGGTCGCTGCTCTCCATCGCCGCCCCGGGGCTCTTCGCCAGCGCCGAGCGCTTCGCGGAGTACTACCGCGTCCCCATCGAGCGGCACGCCGATGCCGAGCGCCTGGCCCAGCTGCGCCGCCGGATCCGGCCGCTCATGCTGCGCCGGACCAAGGAACAGGTGGCCGGCGACCTGCCCGACAAGCAGGAGCAGGTCCTCGAGCTGGACCTCAATCCGCGGCACCACACCATCTATCAGACCCACCTCCAGCGCGAGCGCCAGAAGGTGCTCGGGTTGCTCGGCGACATGAACGAAACCGGATGGCCATCTTCCGCTCGCTGACCCTGCTGCGGCAGGCCAGCCTCGATGTCTCGCTCATCGACGACCAGCACGCCGGCGTGCCCTCCACCAAGCTCGACGCCCTCATGGAGATGCTCGACGACATCGTGGAGGACGGTCACCGGGTGCTGGTCTTCAGTCAGTTCACCCGGTTCCTGGCCCTGGCCCGAGCCCGGTTGGAGTCCTCGGGTATCGAGTACTGCTACCTGGACGGGCGCACCCGGAAGCGGGAGGCGGTCATCGACCGTTTCCGCACCGGGGATGCCCCGGTGTTCTTGATCAGCCTCAAGGCCGGCGGGTTCGGCCTCAACCTGACCGAGGCCGACTACTGCGTCCTGCTCGACCCGTGGTGGAACCCGGCCACCGAGGCCCAGGCCGTCGACCGCATCCACCGCATCGGCCAGACCCGGAAGGTCATGGTCTACCGGCTGGTGGCCAAGGACACCGTCGAGGAGAAGGTCATGGCCCTGAAGGCCAAGAAGTCGGCCCTGTTCGCCGATGTGATGGACGCCGGTGGCCTGGAGTCGGGTGCGCTCACCGCGGCGGACATCCGCGGCCTGTTGGACTGACCAGGCGGACGCACCCATCCCGAGGGACACGACCGCACGCCCGACCGCGCTTCTCCCTCCGACCCCCGACGACGGCGACCGAACCTCGCCCTCCGGGCCAACTGCCCGGGGTTACACTTCGCCGGCTGTCCCGTCCCCGACACGAGGAGGAACCAGATGAACCCGGCGAAGCGATCCCCCCGGTGGCCGGCCCTGGGGGTCGCCGTGACCCTCACTGTCGTGGTCACCGCGGCCATCACCATGGGGACCGGCGCCACCGCGGGCGCGTCGGCCAAGGCGGTGGGAAGCCACGTCTTCGTCGCCCCCAGCCAGACCCCCGCCTTCGACGGCGACGCACCCGATCCCGACATCGTGTACTCCGGGGGCACCTACTACGCCTTCACCACCGGCACCCCCCTCGGCAACCACATCCAGGCCCTGGTCACGTCCGGGAGTCCCGGCCTCCGGGTGGCATTCGTACACCGGCACCACCTTCGGGTCGACGGCCCTGCCGACCACCCCGGCGTGGGAGACCCCCGACACCCAGACCTCGCCCGGGGTCTTCTTCTACGGCGGCCACTGGGTCATGTTCTACGACGCCTCGGTCAACCCCCACCCCGCCGACAGCGGGTTCAGCTGCCTCTCGGTGGCGACGGCATCGTCGTTGAGCCCGAGCGCTCCCCGGTGTTCACCGACTCGTCCGGCGCACCGCTGTTCTGCGTGCGGCCCACGGCGGCGTGCTCGATCCGAGCCCGTTCGTCGACCCGGCCACCGGTGTGGCCTACCTGTTGTGGAAGTCCAACGACGGGAGCTCGTCGCAGCCGTCCCATGTGTGGTCGGCTCCGCTCAATGCCGCCGGGACCGGCTTCGCCGGATCGCCGACGTTGCTGCTCACCGTGGATCAGGCCGACCTGCCCTGGGAGACCACGTTCGACAACCCCCAGATGGTTGCCCGTCAGTGGCTACCTACACCTGCTCTTCTCGGCGGGGGACTTCCTCTCGGCCTCGTACTCGCAGGCCATCACCAGCTGCAGCGGCCCCCTCGGGCCGTGCAGCCAGCCGTCGAGCGGACCGTTCCTCACCTCCTACGGATCGGTGGCCGGCCCGGGTGGAGGGTCCCTGTTCCAGGACGCCGGTGGTCAGTGGTGGCTGGGCTTCGCCGGTTGGACGGCCGGGTGCACCAACTACTCGTGCGGCGGAGCCCGACGGCTCTTCACCGCACCCATCGATCTGAGCAACGACCTGAACGTTCCGTGCAACCCGCCGGCCGGGAGCCCGGCGGGCTACCGGATGACCGCGAGCGACGGAGGGATCTTCAGCTTCGGCAACCTTCCCTTCTGCGGATCGACCGGGTCGATCGTCCTCAACCAGCCGGTGGTGGGCATGGCCGACGCCGCTGACGGCGGCGGGTACTGGACGGTGGCCCGGGACGGCGGGGTCTTCGCCTTCGGCGACGGCCACTTCTTCGGCTCGATGGGTGGAGCGCACCTCAACCAACCCATCGTGGGCATGGCCGCCACCCCCGACGGCCAGGGCTACTGGCTGGTGGCCAGCGACGGCGGCATCTTCTCCTTCGGGGACGCCGCCTTCCACGGTTCGACCGGCGCCATGCACCTCAACCGGCCCATCGTGGGCATGGCCGCCACCCCCGACGGCCAGGGCTACTGGCTGGTGGCCAGCGACGGCGGCATCTTCTCCTTCGGGGACGCCGCCTTCCACGGGTCGACCGGGTCGATGCACCTCAACCAACCCATCGTGGGGATGGCCGCCACCCCGAGCGGTCACGGCTACTGGCTGGTGGCCAGCGACGGCGGCATCTTCACCTTCGGGGACGCCGCCTTCTACGGGTCGACCGGCGCCATGCACCTCAACCGGCCCATCGTGGGCATGGCGGCCGCCCCGGGCGGTCAGGGCTACTGGCTGGTGGCCAGCGACGGCGGCATCTTCTCCTTCGGGGACGCCCCCTTCTACGGGTCGACGGGCTCCCTCCGGCTCAACAAGCCGATCGTGGGCATGGCGGGCTGACCGACCGACCCCACCGGCGCCGAGCGCTGGGTGGTGGCCGCCACCACCGAACGGTGCCGAACGGTGCCGGGCCGCCGGCCCGATCCCTCAGGACCGGGCGCGGCCCGTACCCAGCGTCCGGGCCCCGGGGCCGTCGGCGCCGAGCCGGTCGTCGGGATTGGTCAGGCGGCAGTGGTCGAGGGACAGACAGCCACAGCCGATGCAGCCGGTGAGCCGGTCCCGTAGCTGCTGGAGCTGGAGGATGCGGTCGTCGAGATCGTCCCGCCAGGCGGCCGAGAGCCGGGCCCAGTCCCGGCGGTCGGGGGTCCGGCGGTCGCCGAGCCGGTCGAGCGCCCCCTTGATGTCGCGGAGGGGGATGCCCACCCGCTGGGAGGCCCGGATGAACGCCACCCGGCGGAGCGTGTCGCGGGGGTACCGGCGCTGGTTGCCCGGCGTGCGGCGGCTGGCGATGAGCCCCTGGGCCTCGTAGAAGTGGAGGGCGGAGACCGCCACCCCGCTGCGGGTGGCCAGTTGGCCCACACTCAGCTCGTGGATGCCGGCGGGAATCTGGGGCACGGCCCTTGACCTTAACATTACTTGAGGTTTTACACTCAGAGCATGAGCACTCGAACCCAGCCCTTCACCGTGGCGGAACGGCAGTATCTGGCGTCCCAGCGGCTCGGCCGTCTGGCCACCACCGCAGCCGACGGCACCCTCCAGAACAACCCGGTGGGGTTCTTCGTGAACGAGGTGCTCGGGACGGTCGACATCTTCGGGCTGGCCATGGGCTCGTCCCGGAAGTTCCGCAACGTCGGGGAGGATCCCCACGTGGCCCTGGTGGTGGACGACCTGGCCTCGGTCGACCCGTGGACCGTGCGGGGCGTCGAGATCCGGGGGATCGCCGAGGCCCTCTGGGACCAGGACCCCCCGATGGAGACCATGAGCCGGGAGGCCATCCGGATCCACCCGCGGCGGGTCATCAGCTGGGGGGTCGATCCCGACCGGTCGGGCATGCAGGGGCGAAACGTCGGCGGGTCCGACCCCGACGACCGGGTGGCGTGATGGCCGACGCCACGCCGATGCTCGACCGGGCCTACGACCGGGTGACCGAGCTCGAGTTCGGCCCGACCCTCCCTTACGTCAACCACGGGCCGATGGCGGCCGAGGCCCTGGCGTGCCTGGACGAGGACGACCGCATCCCGGGGTGGGTCGACGGGTTCCTCGACGGCATGGGTGACCACCTGGTGACCATCGGGACCGGGACGCCCCTGGACGGACGGTGGGAGGACGCCCTCGGCGACGGGGCCCGGCTCCCCGAGTGGTCGGCCCTGTTCACGCAGTCGATCGAGGACGAGGGTTGGCGACCGGTGGTGGACCGCTGGGTGCCCCGACTGATGCCGGCGCTCGCCTCGGCCCTGTTCCACGGGGTCATCCGCACCGCCCACGCCGTGCGGGCTATCGAGGCGGCCGACACCCCGGCCCGGCGGGCCGAGCTGGCCCGGGCCCTCGGCAGCTGGGCCTCCTGGTACCGAAGGGGACAGCCGGTCGAGGAGGTGGGCGGGGGAGGGGACGTCGGGCTCGAGGCGAGCCGGGCCGCCGCCAAGGGGGCCCGGTGCTACGTGGCCCAGCCGACCATCCTCAACCTGCACGGGGTGACCGGGGCCATGGCAGTGGCCCTGCTGGCCGGCCGGCTCAGCGAGGCCGACGGGGCCCGGGCCCTCGCCCAGGTCGAGGCCGAGCACCGCGCCCTCTACCGGGGCCAGCGGGCCGCCGACCTGAGCGTCGGAAGAGAAGGAGTGGGACACCGCGGTGGTCGACCGGGCGGCCAAGAGCGGCGATCCCCACCAGATCAAGTTGGTCGAGGCCTGCCGCCGGGGCCTGGTCGCCACCGGCGACGCCGGCTTTTCCGCCGCGGCCCGGACGGTGACCGGCTCGTAGCGCCGAGAGGGTTTCACGCCGCGCTCCGAAACCCGTCTTCGAGCCCGCGCCCGATGGGGTACGTTGCGAGATGCGGGGCGGAAGGCGGTGGAGCATGGCAAATGGCGAGCGTGGAGTTCCGGGGTCGGTTGGGACCCCAGCGAAGTCGGCAATCCCACCTGGGATTGGGCACATCCCAGCAGGCCCCCGCCGACGACCCCCGTGGTACGGGGTCGCCGCGGTGGTGTCCTTGGTCGCCTCCTTGACGACGCTGTCGCCGACCGGTGTGGCGTCGGCCGCACCGTCTGGGTCGCTGACCCGGTATCCCTACGTCACCGACGTGGTCGGGAACACGGTTCGCGTCAACTGGGCCACCGACACCTCCCAGTCCACCGGCGGCGCCACCTGGGGCACCGTCTCGGGGGGATCCTGCACGCCCACCCACTCCGCGCCGGCCACCAAACTGAGCGTCACCGTTGGCAGCAAGAGCGAGTACCAGTGGACCGCCCCGATCGGCTTCCCCGCCCCCGGGACGTACTGCTACCGAGTCCAACTCGGATCGACCGACCTGCTCGGCTCCGATCCCTCACCGCAGGTGGCCACGGCGGCCGCTCCCGGATCCTCCTACTCATTCGCCGTCATCGGGGACTGGGGTGCCGGCACGGCGGGTGAGGCCAGCGTGATGAGCCGGATCGCCGCCAGTCCGGCCAAGTTCGTGGTCACTGTCGGGGACAACGTCTACAACTCCGGCACGGACACCGAGTACGGCGACCTCTCGCAGGGAAACATCTTTCCCAAGCAGTACCTGCCGGCCATCGGCAGCCGACCGATCTTTGCCGCAGAAGGCAATCACGGGTTCACCCAGAACCTGCCCTATCTCCAGAACTTCCCCGGCCTCACCGCCGCCCAGGCATCGGGCGGTCGATTCACTCAGGACTCCTACTGCTGCATCTCGACTCTGTCCGGCTCGCACTCCTATCCCAGCAGCTGGTACGCCTTCGACTGGGGCTCGGCGCGGTACTACGTGCTCGAGGCGCCTGGGCCGACTCCACCGGGGCCTACCAGGGGGACTTCCTGGCCCACTGGAACGGCCCCGTGGCGGGATGCCCGGAGTGCGGGGCGGAGCTCGCCTGGCTCAGGTCGGACCTCGCCAGCCATGCCAGCACCCCGGTCAAGTTCGCCTTCTTCCACTATCCGCTCCATGCCGACAGTCACTCGGAGGGCTCGGACACCTACCTAGACGGATCCGGTTCGCTGGAGGGGCTGCTGGCTGCCAACAACGTCGACATCGCCTTCAACGGGCATGCGCATCTGTACGAACGGAATCTTCCCCAGATCGCCGGGAAGCCTCTGGTGAGCTACGTCACGGGCACGGGGGGCGCCGCACTCGGCGGTATGTCGGGGTGCAGCGCCTTCGACGCCTACGCCATCGCGTCGGGCTCCTCGTGCCACGCACCGGTCCCGGGTTCGGACGCCAACGTCTACGGGTTTCTGCTGGTCACCGTGAACGGGAACACCGTCACGGTCACACCGACCGACTCGACCGGTCGCACCTACGACGTCCAGACGTACACCTTTGGGGGTCCACCGCCGCCCAACGACTTCTCCATCTCGGCCTCGCCCAACGCCGCCAGCGTGGCCGCGGGCTCCCCGGCGACCAGCACCATCGGTACCACGGTGACCAGCGGGGCGGCCCAATCGGTGGCCCTGAGCGCCACCGGCCTGCCCTCGGGGGCGGTGGCCACGTTCACGCCGTCCACCATCAACTCGGGGTCGAGCTCGACCATGTCCATCACCACCAAGGCGGGGACCACACCGGGACCGTATGCGGTCACCGTGACCGGTACCGGAACCTCGGCCACCCACTCCACCACCTTCACCCTCACCGTCACCGGGCCTCCGCCGCCCAACGACTTCTCCATCTCGGCCTCGCCCAACGCCGCCAGCGTGGCCGCGGGCTCCCCGGCGACCAGCACCATCGGTACCACGGTGACCAGCGGGGCGGCCCAATCGGTGGCCCTGAGCGCCACCGGCCTGCCCTCGGGGGCGGTGGCCACGTTCACGCCGTCCACCATCAACTCGGGGTCGAGTTCGACCATGTCCATCACCACCAAGGCGGGGACCACACCGGGACCGTATGCGGTCACCGTGACCGGTACCGGAACCTCGGCCACCCACTCCACCACCTTCACCCTCACCGTCACCGGGCCTCCGCCGCCCAACGACTTCTCCATCTCGGCCTCGCCCAACGCCGCCAGCGTGGCCGCGGGCTCCCCGGCGACCAGCACCATCGGTACCACGGTGACCAGCGGGGCGGCCCAATCGGTGGCCCTGAGCGCCACCGGCCTCCCCACCGGCGCTCTGGTGTCCTTCAACCCGTCCACCATCAACTCCGGCTCGAGTTCGACCATGTCCATCACGACCGCTTCGGGGACCGCTCCGGGCCCCTATGCGGTCACCGTGACCGGTACCGGAACCTCGGCCACCCATGCCACCACCTTCACCCTCACGGTCACCGCCGTTACCGGCGCCCCGCACCTGGTCCAGAGTGCCATCGGGACCGAGACCAGCTCCAGCACCTCCCTCACGGGCACGTTTCCGGCGGCGACCACCGCCGGGCACCTGCTGGTGCTCTCGGCCAGCGTGTACACCGGGGCCACCAATCCGATCACTTCGGTCACCGACTCCGCCGGGAACGCCTGGACCCGAATCGGCAGCGCTCACTTCGTCTCCGGCCATTTCTCGGACGGGGAGATGTGGTATTCGCCGAACGCCAAGTCGGTGAGTTCGGTGACCGTCCACGCCGCCTCCGCGGTCTCGGTGAGCTTCGAGGCCGAAGACTTCAGTGGCGTAGCGACGACGAACCCCCTCGACGTGGCGACCGGAACGGCCAACACCGGAACGGCGGCCAACGCCGGCACGGTGACCTCGACGACGGCCAATGAGCTGGTCATCGGGTTCATCGCCGGACACAACAACGCCGAGGCCATGTCGGTGACGTCTCCGGGCTATCTAACGCAGCCCCAACGGACCACCACCGGCAGCAATATCGCCACCGTGGTGGTCGGCGTGAAGGACGCCGCCACCGCCGGGGCACAGAGCTTCGCCGGGACCTTCGGGACCGCCATGTACTGGGCGTCGGGCATCGCCGTCTTCCGGCCCGGGTCGTAGGCGAGCAGCCGAGGAGGTTGGGTCGACACGTGAACACCCGCGAGACGTGAGGACCAGGGGCCCTGCTCCGCTCGGGGCTCCGGGTTGGCGTGCCGGCTGAGCCGGGGGCGCCGACCCTCAGGAACCGGTGGGCGGCCCGGGGTCGGGCATCCACCGTTTCATGAATTCGCCGAACATGGGCACGGTGAAGTCGATCTCCCCCCAGCGCGGCGAGTAGCAGAGGGCCTTCTTCAACAGTCCGTCGCGGGTGGGCCCGAGCGCGGTGGCCTTCTTGCCCAGCAGGCCGGCCACCTGCACCGACCGGACCGGCCCGGGACCGAGCTCGGCCATGGCCCGGAGGTAGGCCCGCTCGGGGTCGCTGGTCCGACCGGTCCGCACCCGGAAGAAGCCGTCGTCGAGCTCGGCGGTGGCCACCGGGATGCACCGCTCCACGTCGTCCGGGGTGATCAGGTCGGGACCGTCGGACACGTCCCAGGCCTGCTTGCCGAACTCCTGCAGGAAGTACGGGTAGCCCCGGGTGACCGCGAGGAGCCGGTCGAGGGCGTCCGGGGCCCAGCGCACCTCCTCATCGGCCGCCGGCACCACCAGGGCCTCCATGGCCTGGGCGGGATCGAGCGAGTCGATGACCGGGAAGGTGAAGATGCGCTCGGCGTAGGACTTGGCCTCGCCGGTGAGGGCGGCGAGGGACGGCAGCCCGGCGCCGGCCACCGTGATGGGCAGGGCCAGCTGGGTGGCTCGGTGGAGTCCCATCACCAGCGCCTCGAGCACCGGGAGCCGGACGTAGTGAAGTTCGTCGATGGTCAACAGCACTCCGGTCCGGTGGTCCCGGGCCACCTCGCCGAGCTCCACGAAGAGCCCGGCCAGGTCGGTGGCCAGGTCGCCGGAGTCGGCCGGCCCGTGGACGGCGTCGACGTCGATGCTCAACTCCGGCCCGTTGGGCAGTTTGATGCTGAAGGCCTTCAGGATGCCCAGGGCCCGGTGGACCCGTTCGCCGATCCGCCGCTTGGCGTCCATAGAGAGGAGTACCCGGCGGAAGGCCGCCGCCAGGCGCGGCGGGAGATCACCGTCCTCGGAGACCTCGATGTGCTCGTGGAAGTAGCCCCGGGCGTCGGCCAGGTGCTCGAACTCGTTGAGCAGGACGGTCTTGCCCACGCCGCGGAGGCCGGTGAGCATCTCGCTCCGACCGTCGCGACCCCGCAGGAGCCGCTGCAGGGCGATGTCCATGGCCTCGATCTCCTGCTCCCGACCTACCAGGGCGGGGGGGCGGGTGCCGGCCCCGGGGCTGTAGGGGTTGCGGACCGGATCCATGGGCGGAGTCTAGCGGATTCCTGAGAAAATAGAATAAAGCCTATAAAGAGTAGCAACCGCTAGCCGATCCTCGGAACGGGCCCGGCGGTTCCACGAGCTGAGATCGAGGGCGTCCTTCGACGTCCGGCGGGCTCCGCTCCGGGGTCGTGACGTAATCCGGGTCGAGCCAGGCCGTACCATGCACCGATGACGGTCGTGGCGCCACCGCCCCGTGTGCTCCCGAAGACCGGGTCGAGGCACGCCAAGCCGGT
Organism: uncultured Acidimicrobiaceae bacterium; assembly: GCA_963833585.1. Taxonomy (GTDB): domain Bacteria; phylum Actinomycetota; class Acidimicrobiia; order Acidimicrobiales; family RAAP-2; genus Bog-756. Next base: position 614,634 of record CAWHYF010000001.1, read on the forward strand.
CCGCCGCCTGCCCCTCTGGCTCACCATCGTCCTCTGGGTCGTCGTGGCAGCCCTGGGCGTGGTGGCCATCATGCGCGTGGTGGCCTGGGACCGCTACGACCTCTTCGTCATCCTCAACTCGGTGACCGCCTTCGTCTACCTCCCCGCCTGGATCGTGGCCCTGGTGGCGGTGGTGGGGAAGCGGTTCGTGCTGGCCCTGGCCGCCCTCGTGGTGGTGGTGGCCCAGATCGTCTTCATGCTCCCCGAGCTCACCGCGGCCCAGCCGCTGCCCTCGTGGGCGGCCGCCGCTCCGAAGATCCAGCTGTTCGACGCCAACGTGTACGCCAGCAACCCGTCCATGGCCGGGTACGCCGCCGAGATCAAGCAGTACCGTCCCCAACTGGTGACCATGGAGGAGGCCACCCCGCCCGACGTGACCCAGCTCAAGAGGGACGGGGCTGTGGCCCACCTGCCCTACACCATCCAGGTGGTGCGCGACGACCCGCTGGCCTTCTTCATCGCCTCGAGGTACCCACTGACCGACGTGCACGTCGACTACCTCTTCGACCTGCCCCTCATCGTGAAGTCGACCGTGCACCTGCCCTCGGGACCGCAGGAGCTCTGGGTGGTCCACACCATCGGGCCGGTACCCAAGTCCTTCACCATGTGGCGGGGCCAGGTGGCCGAGATCGACCGGCAGGTCCGCCGGCGGGGCCCGGCCGGGCTCCTGCTGGTCGGCGACTTCAACAGCACCTGGAACAACCAGGGGTTCCGTCAGATCCTGGCCGCCGGGATGACCGACGGGGCCGCCGCCCGGGGCCGGCCGTTCGACATGACCTGGTCCCAGACCAAGCCGATCATCCCCCCGGTGCTCCGGATCGACCACGTGCTCACCGGATCCGGCGTGGCCGTCACCACCATCGCGACGGGTAACGGACCGGGCAGCGACCACCGTGACCTGCGGGCCACCGTGGCCTTCCACCGGTAGGGCGGTTCAGGCCGGAGGGGCCGGGCCCACGCTCGCCCTCGGCACGTACCGGTCGGTGTCCGGCACCGGGTCCGGAGCCGAGTCCAGCACCCCCATCCGGTACAGCAGGTCCTCGGTCATGACCGACCCCAAAGCGCCGACATCGGTGGTGACCACGGCGATGGCCGGCCGGTAGGCCGAGGCCCAGGTCGAGTCGCCGAAGGTCAGGAACGAGCACTCGGCGGGAAGGGCCACCTCGGCGACCCCGAGCCCCTCCAGCAGGTGCGGGGCCAGGGTGTGGGACGCGGACCAGAGGGCCGTGGCACCGCCCGGCGAGCGGACCAGGTCCTCGAGGAGGGCGGCCGTCCCCGGGACGTCCGGTCGGTCGGGGTCGGCGGGGGCCCCGACCCGCACCGAGCGGGCCTCCATGCCCCGGGCCCGGGCGGCCGACTCGATGAGGGGCCACCGGCCCTGGGGGGTGTCCAGGGCGGACCGACCCCGGGCCAGGTAGCAGAGGTGGCGGTGGCCGAGGTGGGCCAGCTGTTGGCAGGCCCGGTCGATGGCGTCGGCCTGCGAGGCGGCCACCGCTTGGGCCTGGTCGACGAAGCTCTCGGCGTCGGCCACGGCCAGCCCCGACTCGGCCAGGCGCCGGATGTACCCGGGATCCCTCGCACGGCCCGCCACCACCAGGGCGTCGATCCTCTGGTTGCCCAGGCGGTCCAGCTGGCGCCGTTCGACCTCCGGCGAGCGCTGCGAGTCGGCCACGATCACCGCGTACCCGTGGCGTTGGGCCAGGTGCTCGACGGCCCGGAGGAAGGGAAGGAACACCGGGTTGGCCAGATTGGGGATCAGCACCCCGATGATCATGGACCGCTCGGTACGGAGGCTGCTGGCCGGGGCGCTGGGGGAGTAGCCCAGCCGCTGGGCCGCCTCCCGGACCCGGCGGGTGGCCTCGGGGCTGGCCGGGCCCCGTCCGGTCAGGACCCGGGACACCGTGGCCGTGCTCACGCCGGCCTCGGCGGCCACCTGGCGGATGCCCGGCCTCATCGGGGGCGCCTCGGAGCGGCCCGGGGGAGCGGTTGACGAGGCCATGTGGCCACTCTACTGTAAACGTTTACACACACGGCCGGAGGTGGTCATGAGCGGATTCCGGAACCGACGGAACGGAAGCTGGTGGGCAGGGGGCCTGGTGGCGGTGGCCCTCCTCGCCGCGGCCTGTGGCGGATCGAGCTCGAGCCCGACCACCACGTCCACCACGGCGCCGGCGACGACCACGACCGGATCGGGCAGTGGGTCGCCGACCACGACCGGCGGCGTGGTGGCGGCCTCGCCCAGCACCGGCTGCGCCGCGGCGACCCCGGCCGCCCCGGGGACGGTGAGCTTGACCCCGGCCATCGGAGGGAGGCCGCGCACGGCGATCGTCCACGTCCCGACCGGGTACTCCGCCCCCAAGGCCGTCCCGCTGGTGGTCAACATGCACGGGAGCCAGTCCACCGCCGCCGAGCAGGAGGGCCTCACCGGCATGGACGCCACCGCCGACGCCGACACCTTCATCGTGGTCTACCCCCAGGCCGACATCCCGGCCGGGACCGGGTACGAGTGGAACGTCCCCGGCCAACCACTGTTCGGGGGAGCAGCCGTGCCGGCCGGCTCCCCCGACGACGTCTCGTTCATCGAGCAGCTGGTCGGCACCCTCGAGCAGAAGTACTGCATCGACCAGCGCCGGGTGTTCGCCACCGGCTTCTCCGGCGGGGCCCGGATGGCCAGCCAGCTGGGTTGCGACGCCTCCACCGTGTTCGGCGCCGTGGCCCCGGTGAGCGGGCTGCGCCTGCCCACCCCGTGCCCGTCCACCCGGCCGGTGCCGGTGGTGGCCTTCCACGGGACCGCTGACCGGGTCGACCCCTACACCGGCAACGGCCAGAAGTACTGGACCTACAGCGTGCCGGTGGCGGCCGGGAAGTGGGCGGTCCACAACGGGTGCCCGAAGTCGGCAACCAACTCCACGCCGGCCGCGGGGGTCTCGTTGACCACCTACGCGCCGTGCTCCGCCGGGTCGGAAGTCCAGCTGTACTCCATCGTGGGGGAGGGCCACGAGTGGCCGGGGGGACCTTCCCTGCCCCGGTCGCTCACCCGGGCCCTCGGCCCGCAGAGCTCGGCCATCAGCGCCAACGACGTGATGTGGGCGTTCTTCGTCGCCCATCCGCTTCCCTCTTGATCGGCCAGGGACTCAATCAGCCGTGGCTCCGTGCCGAAGTAGTGGGGACGGCCCAAGGGCGGTCGGGCCGGCCGCAGGGCGTTGCCTTCCCCGGACCTCGGCCGTAACATCCCAGGTAGGAGGGGAGAGGCATGAGCGACACGTCACAGGGGCCGGGGTGGTGGCTGGCGTCGGACGCCAAGTGGTACCCGCCTGAGCTGCATCCCGGCCGTGCCCCGACGTCGAGTGCCTCCGCTGCGTCCCCGTCCCATCCGGCCGAGGAGGCCCTGGCCAGTTGGGCCCCGACGGTCGCGGCACCCATGGATGCCCCGGCGGTCCCGGCCTATCCGGCCCAGGCCCCCGGCGTCGGCACCGGCCACCCGGTCGACCCACTGTCCGTGCCACCCACCTCGGGGCCTTCGTATCCCCAGGGCTGGCAGCCGATCGTCTCGACCCCCGCCCCTGGCGGCCGGGTCAGCCGTGGCCTCCGTCTGGTGGGTGCCGGCTTCACCATGGCCCGGGACGAGCCGGGGTTGATGATGGTGCCGGTGGTGGCCTTCCTGCTCCAGCTGGTGATCTTCGGGGCGGTCGCTCTCGTCCTGCTCCCGACCCTGCGCTCGATGAACGCCAACGAGGGACAGCCCGCCCACCTCTCGGCCGGCCAGTGGCTGGTCATGGTGGTGGCCGGGATCCTGGTGATGTTCGTGTCGGTGGTGTCCCACGCCACCATCATCGCCAGGGTCATGGCCCGATTCCACGGCCAGAGCGTGACCAACGCCCAGGCGGCCCGGGCGGCCCTGACCAAGACGCCGCAGCTGATGGCCTGGGCCTTCATCAACTACGTGGTGATCAGCATCCTCCGTGGCATCAGCAACCGCGGGATCCTCGGGGTCATTGTCGGAACATTGCTCCGGGCCGGATGGCTGCTGGCCAGCTTCTTCGTGGTCCCGGTCATCCTGTTCGAAGACAAAGGGGCGGTGTCGGCCATCAAGCGGTCGGTGGAGCTGTGCCGGAGTCGGTGGGGCGAGAGCATCGTCGGGAACGGGGCCCTCGGCCTCATCGGGTTCGTCGCGGTGCTCCTCGATGTGCTGGTGGCGGTGGTACTGGGCCTGGTGTTCGCCCCGGTGGGCATCGCCGTCGGGGTGATCGGCCTGGCGGTGATCCTGCTGATCATGACGGTGGCCACGGCCGCCTTCAACGCCGCCCTGTACTGGTATGCGGTGACCGACCAGTCGCCGGGCCAGTACTCGGTGGGGGACCTGCAGGCGGCCTACCGCCAGAAGGGTCGGAAGACCGGCCTCTACGGCTTCTGACCAGCCGGGGAGTGGCGGCTGGTAGGGGCATTTCCGGGCACGCGGGCCCGAAAACGGGCGTAGGCTTGCGGTGTGCTTCACCTCAGTGCCGGCCAGTGGGTCTTCTACGGAGTCCTCTCGATCGTGTGGGCCTTCCTGGGCTACCGGTTGTCTGAGAACGATCGGCGGATGCTCGGTCGTACTCCGTGGGGGCTCCCTTCGATGGTGTGGGCGTTCTTCTGGTTCCTCTCTCTGGTCCTCGGCCTGATCCTCTACTTGATCGCCCACTCGACCGGAGTGAGGCAGGCCCAACGGAACTCGAGCTTCCCGGGCGCTCCCGGGGCGGGTCCGCCTCCCACCATGGCCAGGACGCCAACCGGCAAGGCGCCCACCGCCTCGGACCTGTTCCCGGCCTACCCGCGGCCGGCCAATTCCAGGCCGTCAGGGGTCGAGGAGCCTGACCCCGAGCCGCAGGATGCGTCGGCTGCCGTGCATGCGGAAGGGGCGGAAGCGACCGAGCGCCGACACCGCCCCCAGCTGGACGACCTCACCGCCGGCCTGGCATCCCGACCCCAGCGGAAGGTTCCACTATCGGTGGTGGGACGGCACGCAGTGGACGTCGCAGGTTTCGAGTGACGGGCATCATCTGATCGATACCAATCCCGATCAGAGGATCGGGCCATACTGAGCGCCAGCCCAGACAAGGGCTGAGGGGCTGGCCTGCCCGCCCCGTTCCACCTGGTCGGAGGCAAGGTGGGCCCTCGACCAGCAGCCCTGACCTGCCGGACATCCAACCGGTGACCGCGGACTGACCGGCACCGAGCGCAGGTCGACATCACCGGCGACCGGCGACGGCAACCCCGGACCGAGTCGGACGGCCTGGTCCATTCCTGCTCGGTTCGTGGCGTAGCCGTGTCCGCGCCGAGCCGGTGGCCGGGCGCCCGCTACGCATCACAAGGGGCGGTTGACTGCGTTGGCGAGCCATTCCTGCCGGTGCTACCGTCCCGTCGAAACCACAGCTCACGGCGCCCGGACGGATCGATCGCCATGAGCCCAGGACCGGATCGGAGGCACTACCAGCTCGGTGGAGGGCGGACCGAGCAGATCGGGCGACCACGGCGACGCAAGGGACAGACCCGGTCGTCAATCGCCCCGCGCGGGACGAAAGGATTATTCATCGTGCGTTGTCTCCTGCCTCAACGCCTGGTGACCAAGCTGGCCCTGGTTGGCCACCTTCCTGCTGGTCACGGCGTCACTCATCGTGGCGTCGGTCGACGCCCAGCCAGCCCCGCCCCACCCGGCGCTGGCCTCCTCGTCCCCGGAGGGGATGTACGCCTACTACTACCTGTGGTGGGACACCCAGCATTGGCAGGCCACACTCGGGTCGAACTACCCCTTCGGGCAGTCGCCGCTGCCCGCTGCCGGCCACGCTCGACGCCGGCGGGTGCAACCCGACCAGCCTGTACCGGGGGAACATCGAGACCGATGCCCCCGCCACGCTGTTCATCGCAGGACGACCCGGCGCAGGTCACCTACGACGTCCAGAGCGCAATCGCCGCGGGGCTGACCGGGTTCGCCGTGGACTGGCGCGGCACCGGTTCCTCCGCCCAGACCCCGAGCTCCGACAGCGAGAACCAGCGGCTCGAGCTCCTCGTCCAGGCGGTCGATCAGGCCCAGGCCGAGGGGCACGACTTCCATCTGTGGCTCTCCTACGAAGCCTCCGCCTCCAGCCTGACCCCGGGCGCCATCGCCGGGGATCTGTCCTACCTGACCAGCCAGTACGGCAACGACCCGGCCTTCGATCGGAGTAACGGAGGCAAGCCCACGTTCATCTGGGTCGGCTCCTACAAGTATCCCCTGTCGGTGGTGGCGGCGATCAGCAGCCAATTCCGGCCGGCGTGGTACTTCGTCGGGGGATACCAGTGGAACCAGTGGAACGCCACGGTGGCCCCGTACTTCGACGCCGACAGCCCGTACTGGTCGAGCCAGGACCCCTGGAATAACAGCCAGAGTTTCCAACAGCTCGCCGGGCTGGCCGCCACCCTCCATGCCGAGGGGAAGAAGTACTTCGCACCGCTCTCCCCGGGGTTCGACCGGCAGCTCGACGGATCCGCCACCTGCATCCCGCGGGACAACGGGGCCACCCTCCAAGCGCTCTTCGACGGCAACGCCACCGCTCACCCCGAGGGCTGGCTGCTCATCTCGTGGAACGAGATCACCGAAGGGACCTACGTCACGCCCGAGCTCCAGCGCTACGGGGGAGCGTACGGAGGCCCGGACGGATTCGTCCACAACCTGGTCACCGGGTCGGGCCCCAGCCCGGGAGGGTCTGGTCCGGGCTCCGCCGGGAGGATCCGGCACGGGCTGCGGATCGGATGTCAACCAGGCCCTGCCGGGCACCTACGTGGCCATCGCCGCCACGTCCGGACCGGGCGGATGCCCCGGCTACTGGATGGTCGACGCCTCCGGCCAGGTCCGCTCGTTCGGAGGCGCTCCCGTCTTCGGGTCCCTGACCACTGCGCTCACCGCCCCCATCGTCGGCATCACTGCCTACCCCTGATCACCAGGGTTACTGGCTCTTCGGAGCCGACGGGGGAGTGTTCAGCTTCGGGGACGCCCGGTTCTTCGGCTCGACCGGCGGCATCCACCTCAACGCACCCGTGATCGCCATGAGCAGCACCAACGACGGTGGCGGCTACTACCTGGTGGCCCGGGATGGCGGCGTGTTCACCTTCGGTGATGCGGAGTTCCGTGGCTCCACCGGTTACCTGCGACTCAACGCCCCGGTGGTGGGGATGGCCGCGTCACCCCAACGGCGACGGCTACTGGCTGGTGGCTGCCGATGGCGGGGTGTTCTCCTTCGGTGCACAGTTCCGGGGCGGCATGGGCGGTACCCGACTGAACGGACCGGTGGTGGGCATCACCGCCGACCCGGCCGGACGGGGCTACTCGGCTGGTGGCCGCCGACGGTGGCATCTTCTCCTTCGGTACGCCGTTCCACGGCTCGCTGGTGCGGGACGACCATCTCCGGTCCGATCCGCACCATGTCGGCGTCTCTGGATGGCAACGGCTACTACCTGATGGGGAGTGACGGGGCCCTCTACGCCTTCGGCGACGCGCCCTATCTGGGGCGGGTCGTCCCCTGACACCCGGCCCCTCGCCCTCGCTCCAACCGGTCGCACGGCCCCGGGGCAGCTGACTCGATCTCGGCCCCGAGCGGCTGGGTGGGGGGATGACGGCTCGGCCCCGAGGCGGCTGAGTAAGGAAGTCATGGCCTCAGCCCAAACAAAGGCTGAGATGAACACCCCGACCTACCTCGTTCCACCTGGTCAGAAGCCATAACTTCCCCACAGAAGTGGGGTCCTGGCCTATCGACTGTCCTACTGGAGTTGAACTTGCCGGACTGACGCCGTGTTAACGGGGCTTGCAACGCTCTGAACAGGGAGATCTCCAGTTCGTTTCGCGAAAGCACCAGTATGAATCAATCATTTCATGATGTTTCATATCATTCCGTGGACCGATGCACGCGGACAGGTGGGGGGAGCGCTGCTCCGGTCCTTGCCCGCTGCGAGACTTCGAGCCGGTTGACCAGCTGGTCGTACTCCTTGTTGAGCAGGTTCACCCGTCGCTCGTGGGCAGCGGAGTCAGCACTAACCAGGACGAGTGCGTCGGTTCGCAAGATCTCGTCCCGGCGCCTGTTGTCGTTCTCGCGGAGTTCCTGGTGCAGGAAGGCCGTCATGATCTCACCTTCAATCGCATCGAGGATGCAGGTGTCGGGCAGTCGTATCGCTCTGGCTGCCAGCTCGACCCATTTGCGCAACGTACCCACGGTGACGGCATAGGGATCAAGCTGACCAGCATCAGAGTCTTGGGGCACCGGGCCTCTCGGGCGATTCGCGGCCGTGAACAGCTCGAAGGCACCTGTGAATCGCTCGTAGGCCAACACAAACGAGACGGCTGCCTTAGCCGGCACGATGGCGTCGGGATCCGACTCGCGAAGCAGCTTCACCGCAACCATGGCGGCAACGGGACTGGAGTCCCACCAGGCGGCCTCGTCCTCCGGGAGATCCATCATCGCAGGATCGATCGATGGGCGACTGCGATGTTCGATGGCCCCGAACTGGAGCTGCAGCTTTTCTGCCACCCAGCGCTCTTCGCGAAGTCGTTGCCAGCGATTGAGAGCCATCTGGTAGACGTGGATTTCCTCATCCCGCCCTCGAGGATGGAAGGACTCCCGATAGCCTTCGTAGTGTTCGATCCAGTCCCCTTCGCGTTCGTCACCAACGACCGGGCTCTTGGAGAACACTCCGTGCTTGGTTGCGTTCCGGGACGAGCGACGCTTGCCCTGGGGTGTGCGCGGACCTCCTCCCCGGTTGCTCACTGGCGTGACCGATCCATCCGCTTTCGGGGTCGCTTCAGGGGCCGGTGGCGCCAGAGTGGCCTCGTTTCCACCTTCATCTGCATTGGGTTCAGTTCGGATGGCCATCACGTCGACGTCGCTTTCTGCCGGCGATACCGACATCTGTGCTCACTTGTCACCCTCTCGGTACACCGATCGGACAATTCGAGGATGGCATCACTCTTGTTTCTTAGGGTGGACACCGATCTTCCGGAGCAGGATTCCGCTGTCTCCGTCCAGTTTTTTCAAGGGGTCGTTTGACCCAGCAGCATTCTTCAGAGGCCCCAAGATGGCTCCCGTCGGCCCCCCTGAATTTCAGATTGCGGTGTCAACCCATGGGCAAGGTCGCACTCAGTCTCGAAAGTGGATGAAATGCCATGGCCTCAGCCCCAGAAGCGGCTGAGTCAGGAGTCATGGCCTCAGCCCCGGCAGGGCTGGGCCTCGATGCCCGGAAGCGCCTGGCCAACCTGTTGGACCAACACCTTGGTCGCAGTGGATCAGCCTGATCATGGTCGAGGCGATCGGGCCGCCGATTGCGTGGGACCCTAGGTTCGATCAAGGGACCGCCACACCTCGGACCGCCCCGACGCCGGAGTGACTAGCTAGTATCCGCAGGCCGTGTCGAGTGAGGTCGGGTCAACCGGTGTGCCACCGGGTGCGGAGACAGTGGTCCGGTGCCCTTCGCCTTGCGTCGCGTCGGACACGGTGAAGGTGGGGCTGAGCCCAAGGTCCGGGCGCGGGTGTAGGAGGGGGCCCCGGGCACAGCCGTGTCCGTAGTATCACGCCGAGTGCTGCTGACCGCCCCGCCGGACCTGCTCTGGCGACAACTCGCGTTCATCCCGATTCCGCCCGAGGACGTAGTGCCGTCAGCGAGAGTCGCCCCTCCCGAGTAGTCATTGGTGTTCCACAGGTTCTGGTGCACCTGTGGCCACGCCCCCCTGGGTCCGGACGCCGGGGCGGCGGTCTGCCAGACGAACAGCTCCCCTTCCCGGGTCCCGGCCACCAGCACCTGGTCAGTCATCGACCCGAGGGGGCCGAACACCGCCCCACCGGTGACCCATCCTCCGGTGAGCTTGGGGAAGCCCGGAGCCTCGTGCCCGGCAGCGTCGAACGCCCGCAGGTCGGAGTCCGAGCTGACTTCGACGGCGTAGGCCTTCCCCCGGCTTCCAGCCAGGTCGGCCACGAGCGGCTGGTCGAAGAACTGCAGGCTGCCCATCACCTGGGGGAATCCCTTGAGGAAGCTCCCGGTTGCAGCGTCCCATGCATCGAGCTGGCTGTCGTGCGGTGACTGCTCGGCCGGCTCGGAGACGTCGAGCAACTCACCCGCACTCTCGGCAGCGCTCACGACATCGAGCGAACTCCCCTTGCCCGATGACCGGTCGAGCGGGGCGATGATCGGCGCTCCCAGGGACGGGACACTGGTGGCGACCAGCCCCGTCGAGTTCGAGTCGCCCCGACGGCCCCGACGACAGCACGTTGGGCAGTCCGCCGTCGTCCCCAATGCGCTGCTCCCGTCGGCATGGAGCAGGTAGACGGGCCCGACGTCGCTTTGCACAGCGATCAACGGTGCGCTGCCGGGCACCGTGGCCACCGCCGCGCCGTTGCTGGCCCCGTCACCGATGTCGGGAAGAAGATTCGGGTCGAGGTCGGCGATGGCCACCGGCCAGCCGGGGAGGAAGGCGCCGGGGTTCGGATAGCCCGGCGGATTCGGTGCCCCGGAGCTCGGCCGGGTGTAATGAGCCGTCGGGCCAGATGGCGTAGACCCGGCTGTTGGCAGCACTGGAAAGCTGCCCCGAGGGCCGAGAAGAGCACTCCCAAGGTCCCCAGTGAGGCGTTGGGGGTCCCGTCGTACTGCTCGTTCGATGTCACCACCACTTCGGGCGGTCCACCAGGCACCAGCTGGGCGATGGCCGGTGTGTCGACGAGCTTGGTCCCGGTGTCCCCCTCGGCTCCGGGGAGGAAGGTGACCTGACCATCGGACGGGTCGACCGACTGCACCTCGTTCGGATCGACCACCTCCACCGGCCAGCCCGGAGCGGCCTCCCCGCCGGGCTGCCAGGCATAGACGTGACGGTCCATCGAGGCGGCCATCACGTCGAGCGTCCCGTTGCCCTGCAGGTCCCCGAGCACCGGAGCGCCGAGAATGCCGCGAAGCACCTCGTTGTCCTTGTTGGTGACCCCCGGTCCGGAGAAGGCCGGATCGGTCCGCACCGGCCAGCCCGGCAGGAGTTGCCCCTCGGCGTTCCACGCCCACACCCGCCCGGTGAGATCGGTGGCCACCACATCGAGGTCGTGTCCGGATGCGTCGGCCAGATCTCCGACGGCCAGCCCGCCGACGATCTCCCCCCGGGGCGTTGCCGCTACCTGGTGCGACGTGTAGGCCTGCTCACCGGAGTGGAACCCGGTGGCAGGAGCCGTATGGACCGGCCAACCAGGCAGGTCCTTCCCGTCCGATCCGAAGGCGTGGACGGTGCCGTCTGCCATCGCCACCAGGAGGGCGTTGGTCCCACCCGGGCCGACGGGAGCCAGCACCGGCGGTGCGGCTATCGAGCTTGAGAAGCGGGTGGGCACCCCGTTGACCAAGCTCGTGTCCTGGTGGAGAAACTCGGTGCGCCGGGCCATGCCGACCATTCCCGCCGAGTCCTGGACAACGACCCGGATGGTGAACATGTACTTGTCCGGAAGTGGTTGTCCGTTCCTCGCCACCGGTGAGCCGTCGAGCTTGGTCGACCGGGGAAAGAGGGCGGCCACCTGCGACAGGGGAACCTGGGCCACCACGCCGGTGCGCACCCCGTGTCCGGAGCCGCTCGCCACCACCCTCCAGGCCGACTTGGTCGGTGTCTCGCCCGGTGCCACCTGCACCTCGTAGTGCCACGAGGGACTCCGGGTGGTCCCCATCACCCCCGAGACCGTCACGTGTTGGGAAGGGGAGAGCACCTGGTACCAGGGCAGGCCGTCGATCTCGGCCTGGGGAGGGATGCGGCCCGAGGCGATCCACTGCACCAGACGCGCCGCGTCGATCCGACCGTACCCGCTGGTGGGGTCGAAACCCGGCCCGGTCGGATCGCGCTGGGTGCGTGACCAAGGGCAGCCCGGCCGACACCTGGGTATTCTGGGCCGGCCCGTTGGGCGGGGCGGCGGTGGCGAAGTCGATGTCGTCAGCCGACATGGTCACCAGTTGGGTGATCTCGTTGGCCGAGAGCGCCACGGGAGCCCCGGTGACCGTGTGGAGTCCGGGGTAGGGCGCAATGACGTGCTCGGCCATGGCCACCGCTGCCGCTGATTCGGCGAGTCCGACGATCCCCCCGGTCTTGCCGGTCGCCTCCGATGAGCAGGAGCTGCTCTCGACGCTCACCGAGATGTTGGCGCCATAGTTGGTGCAGCCGTTCAGGTAGAGGTAGCTGGGGGGCGTGTAGCTGCTGTCGTGGGTGACGCTGTTGACCACGATGGTGTTCTCGAGCACCGCAGGAAGATTGTGGTGCTCGGACTCCTCGTCGGCCGCGCTGGCCACGACAGGCACGCCGTGATCCTCGGCGTAGGTGATCGCCTGGGTGTCGCTCTCGGTCACGTCGTAGGTACCGAGTGCCTCCTGGATCACCGTCGCCCCGGAGTCGACAGCGAACAGTGCTCCTTCGGCGAAGGCGTTTCCCGAGGTGATGAACGAGTCACCCACTTTGATGGGCATCACCATGCAGTCGGGACATGCGCCCACCTCCTGGGCCAAGGTGCTGGCCGCGCCCGTGGCATCCTCGGCGGTGCCGGTGCCGTGGCCGTAGTGCACGGCGTCATAGGGGTTGTTGTCGTCGTCGACGAAGTCCCAGCCAGCGATGGCGTCGGTGAATCCGGCCGGTCCGGAATCGAGCTGCGTAGTACGTGCCTCCCGGGGTGCCGAAGGCGGCGATCAGGTCGGCTGGTGAGATGCCGGTGTAGCCGAACCCGTCGCCGCCGGCAGTGGCACAGAAGTAGGGCTTGGCGATGCGGGGATCGTTGGCGTACTGCTCGACGTTGAAGATCGCCGTGCCGTCGAGGTCATAGGGGTCGGTGTCGGCGAAGTGCTGACCGGCCGCTTCGAGCTGTGCCTTGGTCTCGCCCTGGGCATTCTCGGGCGGCGGTAGCGCAGCCCGGTTGAGATAGATCTTGTCGACCAGCGCCGGGTCGCACCATTCGATGCCCGAGTCGGTGACCGCGATCACCGTCGAGGGGCGGCCGGTGGTGGTCTGCCATGCGGTGTCGGCACTGTTGCCCTCGACCCCACAGAGCTCCTGGGGGTTTCCGGCCAGTGAGGTGTCGCTGGAGCGGGCGCTGGTGAGCTTCACGTCGCCGCCACCCTGGCTCCAGTTGGCCGGGCGCTCAGGGATCGCGGTTGCCGGAGTGTGAGGGTTGGTGGCCCAATCGGATGCCGATGTACCGGCAGGCGTTGCGGGCCATGGGAATTGACCCGTCTGTGTGGCGAGGCCCGATCCGGTGTTCGGGTCGGTGTTCGCATTCGGGCATGACGCAGGCCGACGGTCGGTCACGGCGGATACCGTTGGCAGCGTTCCGCGTGGGAGCACCGTGGACCCTGAGGCGGAGGTCGAAACGGATGCAGGGCTCACAGCGACAGGAGAGGCACTGGCCGCCGAGGAAATGGTGAGCGAGAAACCCGATGCAACTACCAGGGCAAGTGCGCCTAGCCGCGATACGGTCCGGTTCAAGCGGCCGCTCGCCCCACTTCCTGATCTGGTCCGGTGGCTCAAACTCAACAGAGCCTCCTCTGACTCGCCAGTGTCAGCCTGAGCGAGACGCTATGGGTGGGACGCGTTGACGTCAAGAGCCGTGGAATGCCAGCGGCCTGTGTGCCGGAGGGCGCCCTTACGGATGGCTCTGTCGGTGTTCACACAAGGAAACAACGAGTGTCGATGCATCGGACCGGATTGCCTAGAGATTCTGGCCCCGCACTCTTGCGGGCAGGCACTTTATTGAGCCCGGATGTTGCAGAGGTGGGGCAGGAGACGGACTGAGCCCCGAGGCGGCTGAGTTGGGGAGTCGGGACCTCAGCCCAGAAGCGGCTGAGGTGGGATGCCCTAAGCCCAGAAGCGGCTGGTAGTTTTGGCGTCAGCCCAGCGGCAAATGACCGAGCTCAATCCCCAGAGCGGGAACTGTCATCCACGAGGAGGACGCCCCGGCTTTCGAGGATGACTCTCGGCCCATGCGACGATGTCTTCTCGCTTCCAGATCCGCCCTACGGCCAGCACTGCCTCCGGTTCGGGAAAATCGGCATGTGTGTGAAGCAACTGATGAACACGTTGGTGAGACGCCGAGAATCTCCGCCACTTCGGGCACGCTCACGAGATCCTGTGCCACCTCGGAAATCTAGCAAACAGTTGACAATCATCAATTAATCGATAGATTGACGTAGTTCAATTTTAAAGCCCGGGCGGTGCGTGAACACCCCCGGGCTCGGCCGAGACCCTATGGAGGTCCCGACATGAATGATGGTACGAGAAGCGTCGAGCAATGCGCCTGCTTTTCGATGGGGTGTTCATTCGTGAACAACTCCAGCCGGAGCAGCAGGCGAGTTCAGCCCGGCACGATGCGGGAGCGATCGCCTGGACACTGGCAGCTCCGTGCCTACGCCGGACGCGACCCCGCTCACGGGAAGCCTCGCCAGGTGACGCAAACGTTCAAGGGAGGGGAACGGGCTGCCGCCAAAGCCCTCGCAGCACTAGTGGCGGCGGTGGAAGCGGGAAAGTTCAACCACACCACAGCCACGGTGGGCCAGTTGCTCGACAAATGGCTCGAGGCGGGCAAGTGGAGTCAGCGACCTCGTACGCACTACGAGAATCGCAGGAAGATCGATGGCCGAATCCGGCCGACCTTGGGACATTCCTGCTGGCTGAGCTGAGCCCGGCATATCGAAGCCCTATCGAGGCTGGTTAAGAAGGGGCTCTCACCATCTACCGTCCATAAGTACCACTGCATTCTTTCTGCTGCCTGTCGCCAGGCCGTGAAGTGGGGATGGATTGACGTCCACCGACCGCCCGGTCGACACCCCCGAGGGTGGGGCAGAACGGAGATGAACGTTCCACTCCGGCCCAGGTGTCCGCACTGATCAAGGCTGCAGAGGACAAGGATCCAGTCCTCGGCACCGCCGTGGCGATAGCTGCGCTCACGGGAGCTCGTCGGGGCGAGTTGGTAGCACTTCGATGGAGTGACATCGATCTGGCGAGTGGGTGCTAAGGATCGCTCGGTCGCTGACCGTGACACATGGGGAGAGGACGTGGGCTCAACAAAGACTCATGCGTCCCGAGACGTTGCCCTCGACC
>CAWHYF010000002.1:0-6099 GCA_963833585.1 uncultured Acidimicrobiaceae bacterium
CAGGTTGCAGCCCTTGCAGGCGTCCACGTCGATGACCACCGTCCCCCGGGAGGTGATGGGAGCCGCCCTGCTCATCCGGCCACCCCGGTCGGCACCGGCCACGCCGGGACCGATCCCGGCGCCGCCACCGCAGCTGACGACGACCAGCCCAGCCGGAGGGCCCGCTCGTTGAGGTCGGCGTGCTGGGTCCGGTAGGAGGGGAGGGAGACGGTCAAGGCGGTCACCAGCGAC
This sequence comes from uncultured Acidimicrobiaceae bacterium, assembly GCA_963833585.1. Classification (GTDB taxonomy): domain Bacteria; phylum Actinomycetota; class Acidimicrobiia; order Acidimicrobiales; family RAAP-2; genus Bog-756. Next base: position 232 of record CAWHYF010000002.1, read on the forward strand.
TCCAGCCTGACCAACCCGGTCACCGCCGCGTAGGCCCCGGTCATCACCATCGAGGCGGTCATGACGTTGCCGACCTCCACGGCCAGGTCCGAGGCGGGCACCTCGATCACCTGCCAGGCGTCGTCCAGGTCCAGGCCCCGGGCCACGGTGGAGTTGATCAGCACCACACTGCCGGGCCGGAGCCGGGCCAGGGTGGGGTCGGCGAAGTCGTGGTGCATGAGGACGGCCGACCAGGCGGCACTCACGGTCGGGGGGGCCTCCACCGGACCGTCGGCCAGGACGATGGTCGCTTCGGTGGCTCCGCCCCCGCATCATCCCGCCATAGCTGCCGAACACCTGGACCTCGCGGCCCTTGGCCACCGTGGCCCGGGCCACCACGGCCGAGGCCAGCTGGATCCCCTGGCCGCCGATGCCGGTGAGGATGAGCTCACGTTCCATAGATCAGTGATCCTAGCCATTCAGAACGGTGTTCTGCATTACCCTCGGGCCAGCCGCTCGACCAGCAGCCGGCGCTGGACCTGACCGGTGGAGGCGGTCCGAGGCACGGTCTCAACCACGCGGAGGGCCCGGGGCTGTTTGAAGGTGGCCAGGTGTCCGGCGCACCGATCCCGCAGCTCCTCCAGGGTGGGGCCTGCTCCATCGTCGACAACCACCACTGCGCAAACCACTTCACCCCAGGTGGGGTCGGGCAGGCCGACCACCACCACTTCGGCCACTCCGGGGTGCCCGGCCAGCGCTGCTTCCACCTCGCTGGGCACCACCACCTCGCCCCCGGTGCGGATGAGATCGCCGGTGCGCCCCACCACCGAGAGGAAGCCGTCATTCACGTCGATCAGGTCACCAGTGCGATACCAGCCGTCGACCAGGGCGGCGTCGGTGGCGGCGGGGTCGTCAAGGTAGCCGTCGAAGAGCATCGGGCCGGTGACCCACAGCTCCCCGTCCTCGGCCCGGCGAATCTGCACGCCGGGGCCAGGCTGGCCGCAGCTGCCCGGATGGCCGGCAAGGTCAGCCTGCTCCAGGCAGGAGACGCTGCCCGCCTCGGTCGAGCCGTAGAAGACGCGCTGGTGGGCGCCAGGGGCTGCTGCGCCGATCGCCTCGAGCAACTCCGGCCGGGTCTCCGAGGTTCCGGTGTCGGCGAACCGCAGGGTGGCCAGGGGGTTGGCCGGCAGACCGGCGACGTGCTCGATGATCCTGCCCCACACCGCCGGGACGCAGTTCAGGCGGGTGGCCCGATGGCGCTCGACCAGCCCGCAGATCTCCTCGGCCCCACTGCCCTCGGTGAAGACCACTGTGTCCCGGGCCTGCCATTGCTGGAGGGCGATGGTCCAGGCCCCCATGTGGAAGAGCGGATACGGACAGACCATCACCCCCCGGGGTTCGAGCAGGGCGCCGGGATGAGAGCGGAGGTGGTTAGCCCGGTGGGAGAGGACCGCCCCCTTAGGTTGGCCGGTGCTCCCGCTGGTGAAGAAGGCGACGTGGGGGTCGCGCTCGGCGAGACCCTCTGTCGCCCACCGGGCGTCGTGGGGGTCGGCCGACGCCGCGGCCAACTCGGCCAAGGAGGTGGACCGCGGCGCACCCGGGGGGAGTGGCCGCGGGTGGTCGGTGACCACCAGGTTGGGCCGGCAGGTCCCGAGGATGGCGGCAGCCTCGTCGGGACCGAGTAGTCCACTGACCGGTATGAAGAGGGCGCCCAGCTTGGCCAGGGCTGCGAAGAGGGGCACCGCGTCGAGGTCTGTGCTGCACCACACGGCCACCCGGGTACCGCGACCCACGCCGTCATGGGCCAGGTGGCGGGCCAGCCGGTTGGCCACCGACTCCAGAGCGGCGAAGGTGAGCGAGCGCTCGCCGACCACCGCGGCGATCCGATCGGGCACCGCCAACGCGGCATTGCTGAAGATGTCTCCGATGAGGAGCTCCCGGCCTGTCGTCACCTGGCCACCTCGCTGCTCTTGCTCACGAAGAACACTGATCTTAGAGTGGGTGGCACGCTGCGACAAACAAAACGACGGGACGAGGCAGCCATGCCGAGCATGACCGAGACGCTGGCCCGACGGGCGGTGGAGAAGACCTCCGCCGATCGGCAGGCCCGGTACGCCAAGGAGATGGGGCGCATCGTCGAGGCCACCTACGACTATGTCGAGCGCACCGGGAACCTGGAGCCGTCGCTGCGGGAGATCCTCGCCCACTGTGGCCTCTCCACCCAGGGCTTCTACCGGTACTTTCGCTCGAAGGACGAGCTCATGCTGGTGCTGCTTGACGACGGTCGGCGGCGGCTGGTCGACTACCTGGTCCACCGGATGGAGGCCGAGTCCACCCCCGAGGGCCGGATCAGGGCCTGGATCGACGGGATGCTGGCACAGGCGTCCAACGTCCGGGCGGCGGCCCGGACCCGGCCGTTCGTGGCGAACGAGGACCGGGTCTCCGAGCTCTTCCCCGACGAGCAGCGAGCCTCCGTCGACCAGCTGGTCGACCTGTTGGTGGAGCCCATCGCCGGCCTCGCCGTGCGGCCGGCCCGCCATCGGGAGGCCCGACTCGATGCTGAGGCCGTCTACCAGCTGGTCTTCGGCACCCTCCGTGCCCACCTGGTACGCCGGACCCGGCCGTCGCCACTGGAGACCGATCACCTGGTCCGGTTCTGTCTGGGCGGCATCGGCCATACCGGGGAGGCCGGGTGACTGGAGGTCGGACCATAGGCGACGTGGGGACGAAGCTCCTGTTCGAGGACGACCGGTGTCGGGTGTGGGAGGTGCGGCTCGGACCGGGCGAGGAGGGTGATGTCCACAGGCACGAACTCGATCACCTGTTGATCCAGGTGGCCGGAGACCGGATCGCGGTCGTGCCCGAAGACGACAGCGAAGGCCCATTCCGGGAGTACTTCGCAGCTGACGTCCTCCCGGGTGCAGTAGTGCCGGTCCGCCGAGGCGGGGTGGAGCGGGCCCGCAACGTCGGGGAACAGGACTACCTAGAGGTGGTGGTCGAGTTCAAGGCGTGAGGTGAGCGGGCGCCCTTTGCCCGTTCGGGATGCCGTGCCATTACGGCCGCCTCCCCAATTCCTGGGCGTCGCAACCCCGACTCCGAGATTGCCATCTGGCAGGCACGGTTCGAACCCGAAGCGCAGCTGACCCTTCCGACTACCGCCGACTCCGAGACGGTCCGAACCATGTACGTCTTTGCCGGGGCCGTCGGCGTTGGTGGAACTACGTTGCCGGCGCCGATTGGTGCAGTCCTCCGTACGGATTCCCCTCTGAAGGTGACGGCCGGGAGCGAGGGTGCCGAGATTCTGATCCTCCAGGGAAGGCCGATCGGTGAGCCAGTCGCTCAGTACGGTCCGTTCGTGATGAACGACCGTGCGAGAATCGAGCAGGCGTTCAGTGACTTACCAGCGAACTGGCTTCGGCGGGTGGCCTTGGCCAACCGATGACCCTGTGCATCCGGCAGATTCCGGTCGATTCGCCGTCCACCCGGACGGTCACTCAGAGCACCCGGACGACTAGTCCCAGAGCGTTCGCCATGGTGCCCACTCGGCCCCCAGGACCTTGCGGGTCCTGGGGGAGCTGAGGACAGCTCCGCTCCCATCGAAGGGGCGGACTAGGTCTGGGCGGACACGGGCCTCCCAGCCCATGACGTGGGGGGGGCGTCGTGGCGAATCGACCACGTCCGAGGGCCACTTAGGCTGAAGGGCGTACGACTGACCACCTCGATCACGCGGAGTTCAGATGACCGATCAGTCCACCCCCACGACCGCCTGGGACGGCACAGGCTTGGACCCCAAGCGCTGGTCCATCCTGGCCGTGGTGGTCATTGCCCAGCTGATGGTGGTGCTCGACGCCTCGATCGTGACCATCGCCTTGCCCTCGGCGCAGAAGGACCTGCACATATCGGTGGCCAACCGGCAGTGGGTGATCACCGCCTACACCCTGGCGTTCGGCGGGCTCCTGCTGCTGGGCGGTCGGATTGCCGACTTCGGTGGCCGCAAGCGGATGTTCATCGCCGGCCTGGTCGGGTTCGCCGGCGCATCGGCCCTTGGAGGTCTGGCTCCGGACCAGGCCCTGCTGTTCGCAGCACGCGCCCTGCAGGGGGCCTTCGCCGCGGTGATGGCCCCGGCGGCGCTGTCCCTGTTGACCATCACCTTCCAGTCCGACCTCAAAGAGCGGGCCAAGGCATTCGGTGCTTACGGGGCGGTGTCCGGCGCCGGGGGTGCCATCGGTGTCCTGCTCGGCGGGATTCTGACCCAGTACGCCTCATGGCGCTGGTGCCTGCTGGTGAACGTCCCCATCGCCCTGCTGGCTGCCTTCTTCGCCTTCCGGGTGGTCCACGAGAGCCAGGAGTCAGGGAGCACCAAGTACGACGTGCCCGGCGCCCTCCTGTCCACAGCCGGGCTGGTCAGCCTGGTCTACGGGTTCACCAAGGCGGAGTCGTCAGGGTGGAGCTCGGGCTCCACCCTGATCTTCCTCAGTGTGGCGGTGGTCCTGTTGGTGGCCTTTGTTCTGGTCGAGTCCCGCTCGAGCCATCCGCTCCTCCCCCTTCGGGTCATCTCCGAGCGGAACCGGGGAGGGTCGTACCTGACCTCGCTCCTGATCGGGGCCGGTCTGTTCGCCATGTTCGTCTTCCTCAGCTACTACATGCAGCAGGTTCTCGGCTTCTCGGCTCTCAAGACCGGGTTCGCCTTCCTGCCCTTTGCCATCGGGCTGGTCCTTGCCGCCGGCGGCTCAGCATCCCTGGTTCCAAAGCTGGGGCCGCGGATCCCGATGACTCTCGGCCTGGCGCTCAGCGCTGGGGGAATGGCGTGGCTCACTCAGATCGGCGTGCACACCTCGTTCCTCACCCATGTCATGCCACAGGAGATCCTGATGAGCGTGGGCCTCGGCCTGGCCTTCCCGGCACTCAGCAGCACCGCCCTCATCAACGTCCAGAACCGGGACTCGGGGGTGGCCAGCGCGCTGGTCAACACTACCCAGCAGGTCGGCGGATCACTCGGCACGGCGCTGCTCAACACCGTGGCAGCCACCATCGCCGCCAGCTACATCGTGGCCCACGGGGTGCGACAGGCCGAGGCGGGTGTGGTGCGCGGCTACTCGGTGGCCTTCGCCATCAGCGCCGGACTGCTGGCCCTCGGCGCCGTCGTCAGCGCGATCTTCATCAGCGGCCGCAAGACCGACCTCCTCCCCTCCGACCTCGTCGAGACCGCGATGGCCTGATGCGCCAAGCCGAAGTTGCCAGGACCGGTGCCGGTCTGCTCGCGGTCCATTGTGACTTGCCCAACCCGGGGTGTGCCTCAGCTTCGCACGCTGAGGTCGCAGCCTCTAGATCTGAGGACCCAACTCCTCATTGGGCGGGAGCGGTCGATGTGACGAGACCCTGGGAGGGTCAGCGGCCGACAGCCGTTGACACCCGATCGCCGAAGGCATTAACTGGCGATAGTCAAATATGAGGAGGCGACTCATGCCTAGACCTCTGCGGCGGTTGGCGTTAGCGGCTCTTGTTGCTTGCCCGGCTAGCCTTCTATTCGGCGCTCCGGCTTGGGCGCCTCCCCCTCCGATGCGTCCACCTCCGCCAGTAGGAATTACCGTTCACCCAGGCGATGGGCGAGCCGTCGTCAAATGGCAGCCAGAGACGAACGATTTCTTCCCGTGGTTCCCGGACGGCTACGAAGCAAAGACAACGCATCATGGCCCCTCTTGCAGAGTCCTTGGCGTGACCGCCTCGAAATGCACCATCACCGGCCTCGCCAATGGGGTCAAGTACGAAGTTCGGGTCCATGCCCTCTATACGAAGGGCGGGACTCGAATGACGCAATACCTGGGATTTGGGTCAGGAAGGTTCGCGGTCACGCCCGAACCATAGGGGCACAAAACTCGGAGGCTTCTG
>CAWHYF010000003.1:0-625280 GCA_963833585.1 uncultured Acidimicrobiaceae bacterium
GCCCACGGCCTGTTCGTGGGCGCTATCGGACTCGAACCGATGACCTGCTGGTTGTAAGCCAGCTGCTCTGACCAACTGAGCTAAACGCCCGAGCGCGCAACGCTACTGCGCAGCCGCCCACGACAGGGCCACGAGGAGCTCGGGTGAGGCGGCCGCCACCGGGGTACGCCGGGCTTCGTGGTCCAGGGTTACCAGCTCCCGCCCCTGGGATTCGCCCACCACCGCGCCGGCCTCCGTGCACACCAGCATCCCTCCGAGGTAGTCCCAGCTCCCCAGTTGTGACCCGCCCACCACGGCGTACCCGTCGAGCGCCCCTTCGGCCACCGCGCACAAGTCGAGTGCCGCAGCACCCAGCCCCCGGTACTGGGACCAACCCAGATAGTGGGGTGGATACCCGGAGAACCCCACGATGGCCTGGTCGAGTGCACGGCAACCCGACGGCCGGATCGGCGCTCCGTCTCTGCGGGCACCGCCTCCCCGCACGGCTTCGAAGCGGACTCCCGACGCCTGATTGACCACCACGGCCACACGGGGTCCCTCCGCATCCACCGCACACAGGCTGGTGGCGTACCACGGAATTCCGCGTGCGGCGTTGGTGGAACCGTCCACCGGGTCGATCACCACCACCAGGGGGCCATCAGTCCGGTGGGACCCCGACTCCTCGGACATCACCCCGAGCCCGGCCGCCTCCAGTACCGACAGCGCGGCAGCATCGGCAGCCAGGTCGGAACGGTACTGTCCGTCGCGTGTCCCGGCCAGGCCCCAATCTCCCAGGCCGCCCAAGGCGGCGGCCACCGCCGATGCAGTGGCGTGGAGCACCTCGAGGAGCTGGGAGTCGTCCATTCGGCGACGATACCGGAGCCACCTGGGTACCGGTAGGCTGAGCTGCCTGTGGCAGTCATCGATGTGGCCGGATACGTGGCCGACCTCAAGGATCACTCGGTCGACCATGGTTTCCACGTGCACGATGAGCGCCATTTCGTGGAGACCTACTCCCTCCGGCAGGTCTGGGAGGTGGAGCTGCACCCCGAGGACGGCTGCGGTGGACCCCTCGACCTCCACCTGGCGCTCGAGGTCGACCCGAGAACCCTTCTGTCCTTCGAGGACGCGGTCTTCGGCCTCCCCGAAGACGAGGAGCCCCCGGACGACTTCCACTTCCCTCTGACCTTCACCTGGGCCCTCCCCCCACTCCCCCACGGTCCGGACCTCCTGCGGCTGGCCATCGACCTGGCCGGGGTGGGCGGCATCGAACTACCGCTGGAGGTCTCCGCCATCGATTCCTATGCTTCGGCGACCGACGCCGCTGAGCGCCGGCTCAACATCGTGGCCCGCTCCCCGGTGTCCCTGACCCGGATCCTGGCGGGCGAGGAGATGATGTGTGAGGTGTTCGATCGGTGTCTGTCCGTCAGCCGTTACCTCCTCGACTCGTCGGGTAGCTGGCTGGGGTGAAGCTGCCCTCGGTCCCGGCCCGGCTCCGGAGCCTGGTCGCCGGGGCCGCCGTGGTGTTGGGACTCGGAGCCACCCTCGCGGCCTGCGGCAACGACGGGACCGCTCTGGCCAAGCAGGCCTGTGTCCACGTCGACCGGTCGCTGGACCTGCTCACCCGGGCGGCCCACCAGACCGACACCACGGTGGCCACCCAGCTCCACGAGCAGGCCTACCTCCAGTTGCGTCAAGCCCTGCCCATCGCGGCCCAGGCCGCCTACCGCGACGGCCAGTGGCAGTCCCTCATGACCACGGTGTCCGAATCCAACCGAGTGCCGGAAACCACGTTGGTCCCCGCCCTCCGGGCCCAGTGTGGGCAGGCGGACAGCGCCACCTTCGGACAGTCCCCGCCGTCGTCATCGATCCCCCCGCCCGCTCCGTTCAACTCGTCGCCCTGAGCTGCTCCGGGTCCGGGCGGCACGGGCACCGGATCCGTCCGGGGGCCGCCCGCCCGGCGGCGACGGCGGAGGCTGGTGGTTCAGGGCCCGCGTCCGGCACCGGTGGCCGACAGTGAGCCGCCGGGTCCGGTGGTGGAGGTGGAGCTCGGGGCCACCAGCTGCTCACCGGCCATCTGGAGGCGACCCACCCTGATGACGTCGGGCAGCACCCGTGCGTCCAGCCAATCACCGGCTGCCGCGGTCGGCGCGATGTGCATGCCATCCCCGTCCCGGATCTGGACCCCGTTGAACGACTCCTGGTAGGCGCCCCCCGGACACAGCTGGGCCCCGAAGTCGTCGAGCTGCACGGTGGCCGGGTGCTCGGCTGCCACCTGGCGCACGATGGCGTTGTAGGCGTTCAGGCGGGCCGGTGTGTCCTCGGGCCAGACCTGGCCGTTGTCTTGCTCGACGGGGGCGAAACAGGGGGAGGTCATCAGGACCATCAATGCCCCGGTGGAGGTCCCCACCTGCACCGCCTGCTCCAGCGACTGCCGGACGGTGGCGTCGAAGGCGGGCTCGCCGATATGGAGCCAGTGTCCGTCGATCAGCCGATCGGAGACCTCCCACCGGCCGGCCAGCACGACAACGACGTTGGGGTCGAACTGCTCCAGATCGCCTCTCCACTGGGCCGGCCACTGGTCGGCGGCGGGCGAGGCGGGGTTGCACTGCGGTACCTCGGGGTGGGCCAGGCCGTAGAGCAGGTACTGGCTGGACCGGACCAGTCCGCACCCGATAATGGCGCCGTTGTCGATACTCACGTCGTAACTGTTCTGGGGCTGGCTGGCCAGCATGGCGAAGCCGAGTCTCCAGGCCACCGAGTCCCCGAACACCAGGACCTTGACCGGGGGTCCGACATAGGCAACCCCTTGTACCCTCACCGGGCTTGCCGCCTCGGCCGCCGAGGGGAGGGTGGCGGCCACGGTCACCACCACTACCCCGACAAAGGACCCGGCCGTCAGCAGCCAGGCCCTCCACTCGGTGAAGGTCCGGGTGCGCCGACGACGGATGGGCTCCTCGACCACGTAGAAGGAGCCGGTGGCCACCACCAGGGTGATGGCCACGCGAACCACCAGCAGCGGGTAGCCGTCGAGATGGAGGCGCTGGGCGCTGAATAGCGCGAACAGAGGCACGTGCCACAGGTAGGTGCCATAGGAGATTTTCCCCAGATAGCGGAAGACCGGGTTCCCGAGCGAACGGGACAGCGAGTCGGATTGGGTAGTGACGACACAGAAGATGACCACGGCCACGCCGAGCGCGAACAAGAAGAAGCCGCCCTCGAAGAGGAAGGAGCCAGGGCCGGTGACCCGCCACACCATCATCACGCCGGCCAGGACGGTGAGCCAGCCAACTGCCTGCAGCGCGGCCCGCACCGGCTGCGGTGTGATCTCCCAGGCGATGATGGGCTTGATCCCGAGGCCGCGCCTCCGTCGGAGGTCCCGACGGTGGGGTGGGGCCGGGAAGACCCCGGCGGTGCCGGCCGCCGGGTGGGCCCGCACCACCTGGGCCGGATGGTCGGCGTCACTCGGGGGCGCGGGCTGGGAGGGGCGCGCTTGGGCCCACATGGCCATGCCGATGGCCAGCGCCGCACCGATCAGGATGTCCTGACTGCGGGTGTCGGTGCCCTCATAGAGACGCATGACCGAGGCTCCGCCCTGGAAGGAGAGGCGCATGTCGACGGCCGAGGCGATGGCCCCGGAGACGGCCACCGCAAACACCGGCCACAGACGCCGTGACGGCCGGAGCTTGCGGCCCAGGTGGAGGAGTACGAGCACCACCGGGGGCCACACGATGTAGAACTGCTCCTCGATGGAGAGCGTCCACATGTGTTGGAGAAGGGAGGGCTGGGCCGTTGCGTCGAAGTAGTTGCCGCCGGCCACGATGAAGTGCCAGTTGGCCACATAGAACAGGGTGGAGAGGGAGTCGAGGCGCAACCCGGCGAACTGACCCGGACCGGAGAAGATCTTGACGATGATGGCCACCCCGACCAGCATCACCAGGAGGGCGGGCAGCAGGCGGCGGGCCCGGCGGGCCCAGAATTGGCCCAGCTTGACCGTGACGGTCCTGGCCCACTCCCCGAGGAGCAGGGAGGTGATCAGGAATCCGGACAGGACGAAGAAGACGTCCACGCCCAGGAATCCCCCGCCGGCCACCGGTGCACCGCCGTGGTAGAGCATGACCCCCAGTACCGCCAGGGCACGCAGCCCGTCCAGAGCGGGAACGTAACTGAAGTTGACCGGCCGGCCTCGACCCGCGCCCGTGTCGAGCGGTGACCGGCGAGCCCGCCTCGATGCCGTGTGGACGCCTGTACTCATCGAGTCTCCTGCCTCCACCCACGCCGGATCGGTGCGGCCTGGCCCCGAGGCCCGGCACCGTCCCATCCATATTCGCAGACCCTCATGCAGTTACGCACGCGCCCATCGCTCCCGGCCCGGCGCCGGCCCCTCATGACGGGGCCGGGTCGGGTGGCCCAGAGGCCATGGCCAGCAGGCGGCGGGTGTCCTCGTCGAGGTGTCGGCGGGCGGCGATGAGGAGGCCGGCCCCCACGTAGGCCAGCGGCAGCACGATCAGGAACGCCGTGCGCAGGTCGCCTCCGTACCGCTGGGAGAAGTAGGACGTGACCAGGGGCGCAGCCGCAGTGCCGAGCACGACCGAGGCCAGGTTGAATGTGGCGAAACCGGTGCCACGGACCGTGGAGGGCACAGCGTCGGTCAAGCCGGCCCGGAGGCCCGGGATGGCCGACGTGGCCAGGAAGAACCCGGCCAGCTGGAAGGGCAGGCAGGCGGCGTAGGGGAGGTCCAACAGGGAGATGATGAACAAGGTGGTGGCCCCCGCCAGTGCCACACCGGGGATCACCACCCGTGCCCCACGGACCCTGTCGGCCCACCGGTCGGCCAGGCGACCGCCGACGATCACCCCGGGAATGCCGCCCACCACCACCAGCACCAGGAAGGTGGCAGTGGACGCGCCCTGGGAGAGGCCCAGCTGGCGCTGGTAGAACTCGGTCATCCATGAGGCCACCGCGGTGAGCACGAAGAGCACGGCCGACACGCCGGCCAGGGCGTACCGCAGCGTGGGGATGGCCAGGATGACCCGCAAGTCGCGTCGCAGTCCCGACCACAACCCGCGGGCGAAGTTGGTCGGGCCGTCCTCGAACAAGGCCGGGCCGGGCTCCCCCCGGTTCGCGTACTCGATGGTTGAGGCCGAACCCGCCCGCACCCGGTCGGCGGTCCCACGCCTCGGCTCGCGGAGCCTCCACAGCAGACCAGCGACGGCCAGGCCCGGGACCGACACCACCACCAGGGCCGCCCGCCAGCCGAGAGCCGGCGCGATCAGCCCTCCGGCCAGGACCCCGAATCCGGTGCCCAGGAAGGACAGGCACTGCTGCACCGAGAACGCCCGCCCCCGCCGCTCCAGCACGTAGTAGTCGGGCACCAGACTGGACACCGAGGGGTCGGTCACCCCCTGCCCGAATCCGAGGGCACCCCGCAGCACCACCAGCACCCCGAACCCGGGGGCCAGCGAACCGGCCGCCGACACCGCCGACCACAGAGCCATGGCCCGGGCCGCGGACCGGGTTCGGACCCATCGGTCCGCCAGGTACCCGGCCGGCAAGGTCACCACCCCGTTGACCAGGACGAAGGCTGACATCAGGAGCCCGATGGCCACGTCGCCGACCCCGAAGGCCTGTTTCAGCTGGGGCACCATGCCCCGCACCACGTTCTGGTCCAGGGCATCCACCAGGGAGGCGCCACCGAGGACCCACATGGGCCAGGCCGACACGACCGCGAGCCGCTTGTCCGGTGCCGCGGCGCCCCTCCGGCCCGGTTCACTCATCGCGTCACCTGCCGGGCCGGCCGCCCGGCCGGCTCACACCGCCGGGCTGTACCCGGCCGGGAGATTGATGGTCTTCTTCTCGAGGAAGAGCTCGAGACCGTCCTCGCCGAACTCGCGGCCCACCCCAGACGCCTTGTACCCACCGAAGGGTGACGAGAAGTCGATCGGGATGCTGGAGTTGACCATGTAGGTCCCGGTGCGCACCTGGCGGGCCACGGCCAGGCCGCGGTCGTTGTCGCCGGTGAACACGCCGCCGCACAACCCGTACTCCGAGTCATTGGCGATGCGGACGGCGTCGGCGTCATCGTCATAGGGGATCACCGAGAGTACGGGTCCGAAGATCTCCTCCTGGGCGATGCGCATGGAGTTGTCGACGTCCACGAAGACGGTCGGCTCTACGAACCAGCCCTTGTCGATCCCGGCGGGGCGGCCGCCGCCGACGGCGACCTTGGCCCCCTCCTCCTGGCCGACCCGGATGTAATTCTCGACCCGGTCACGCTGGCGTTCGGCCACGAGTGGGCCGACCTCGGTGGCGGGATCGAGCGCGTCGCCGACCTTCATGGCCCGCACCTGGTCGACCAGGGCCTCGGTCACCTCGGCGTAGCGGTGGCGGGGAGCCAGGATTCGGGTCAGGGAGATGCAGGCCTCGCCGTTGTTCATGATGGCGTTGGGCAACAGCAACGGGATGGACTCGTCGAGGTTGGTGTCGTCCAGGAGGATGGCGGCAGACTTGCCTCCCAGCTCGAGACTGAATCGCTTGAGGCTGGCCCCACAGGCGGCGCCGATCTTGCGACCGGCGGCGGTCGAACCGGTGAAGGACACCTTGTCCACACCGGGGTGGTTGACCAGGTGCTCGCCCACCTCCCGGCCGGCCGGCACCACGCTCAGCACGCCCTTGGGCAACCCGGCCTCGGTGAAGATCTCCGCCAGCACATTCGCATCGAGCGGCGTCTCCGGAGCCGGCTTGAACACAACCGTGCTTCCCGACAGCAGCGCCGGGGCCAGCTTGGCGCAGGCCAAGAAGAGCGGGACGTTCCAGGGGGTGATGGCGGCCACCACCCCGATGGGCTCCTTGCTCACCAGCACCGGACCCATCAGCCCGTCCTTGACCGTGTCGAAGGCGAAGGTCGAGCCCAGGCCGGCGTAGTAGTCGAGGATCATGGTGGGGGCCAGCACCTGCGCCAGCGTGCCCCATGAGATGGGCGAACCCATCTCGTTGGAGATCAGCTCGGAGATGCCCTGCATGTCGTTGCGGATGGCATCGGCGACGTTGGTCAGCACCACGGCCCGCTCGGTGGGGGTCATCCGGGGCCAGGGACCGTGGTCGAAGGCCTCGCGGGCGACGGCGACAGCGCGGTCCACGTCTGCCACCTGGGCTTCCGGCACCCGGCCCACCAGCTCCTCGGTGGTCGGGGAGATCACGTCGAACACCGCGGTCGATGACGGCTCGACCCAGTCTCCCCCGATGAACAGGCGATCGTACGACTTCATGGGTCCTCCCGGTGTTCGAGACGGCTACTGACGACGGCCCCTCGACCCTGACGGGGCGGGGCGCGCTCTCGCGGGAAATCGTAGCCGGATCGCCGATCTGACGCACCGTCACCTCGAACCTGGCTACGCTCCCAACGCACCGGTCGAACCGGCGCTGTCCGCTGCCCGATCACCCCCTGCCACCATCACCAGCGACCCGAGGACCTCTCCATGCTCTCCCCCCTTGACGACTATCCGGTCCACCAGATCTCCGAGCCCATGCGGTTCGTCGGGACCTCGGACCGGAACTTCTACGACCGCTACTACTTCAACGTCCACTGTTCCGGCGCCGGTGCCGAGGACGATCTGTTCGCCGTGATCGGGGTGGGCCAGTACCCCAACCTGTCGGTGGCCGACGCCTTCGTTTCGGTACTGTGGGCCGGGGACCATCGGGTGGTGCGATCGTCCAAGACCCTCGGCGCAGACCGGATGGATGCTTCGGTCGGGCCCATCCGGGTGGAGGTGCTGAGGGGCCTGGAGCAGGTCCGGGTCGTTCTCGAACCCAACGAGTGGGGCCTCGAGCTCGATGCCGTCTACGACGGATTCTCCGAGGCCCACCTGGAATCCCGGCACTTCGACCGGCAGTTCAGCCGGGTGATGTTCGACTCCACCCGATTCGCCCAAGTCGGCTCGTGGACCGGGACGCTGAAGATGGGGGACCGCGAGCTGACCCTCGCCCCCGAACGGCACTGGGGCTGTCGTGACCGCTCGTGGGGGGTCCGGCCCGTGGGCGAGCCCGAGCCGCCTGGGATCCGGGCCACCGACACCGAAGGCGGATTCTTCTGGATCTATGCACCGGTCCGATTCGACGACCACGCCATGGTCACCATCGTGCAGGAACGACCGAGCGGCGAGCGGATCATGCAGGATGCCCACCGGGTCTTCCCCCTGGGCTCGGGGCACCAAGCTGAATGGCTGGGCCGACCCGAGCACGAGTTGCGCTTCGCTCCCGGGACCCGATCGGTGACCGGCGCCACCCTCTCCTACTTCGGGGCCCGCGGACAGAAGACCGCCGAAGTGGAGGTGGAGACGTTGTTGGCCTTCCCGCTCCTGCTGGGAAGTGGATACGGACTCGAACCGGACTGGAAGCACGGTATGTACCAGGGCGAGCTGGTGGTCCAGGGTCAGACTGTCCCCCCGGCCGACCCGTCGTACTCCACCTGGGCCCTGACCGAGTACGCCGCCCGATTCACCCATGCGGGTCGGGTGGGGTACGGGATGTTCGAGTGCGCGGTGATGGGCCCTCACCAGCAGTACGGATTCACCGGCTGGGACTGACTCGCCGAGCGCCACATCACGACGTCCAGATGGCCATGCGGGACGGGCTAGAGCCAGACACTCAGCCGCTGGGAACGGTCCGGACGGCGTCCGGCTCCCAGAACGCCCGGAGGGAGGCGATCTTGTCGCCGGACGACCGACGGTAGATGTAGATCCCGTCGACCTCGACGACCGTGCCACCGGCGAAGGTGATGCGGATCACCCCGACGTTGGCCGCCTCATCGCCGCACAGGAACGACTGGCGAATATCGAACCGGATGGATTCGTTGGCGGCGATGACCGAGTCGTAGAACGCCGCGATGGCCTCGGCACCGCGATGGCCGTGGCCCTCGGGATCAAAGGCGGAGGGGCCGATCGGATCCTCGACCACGCCGTCGTCGGCGAACAGGGCCAGCCACGCCCCTCGGTCCCTGGCCTCCACGGCGGCCATGGATGCCTGGCCCAGTTCCCGGGCGGTGGTCATGCACGGACCTTGCCCATCACGTCGTCGGCGAACCGGCGGAGGTTGTCCAGTTTGGTCTGCAGTGTCTCGGTGTCAGCTCCGACGGCGTAGGGCCACCGAAATCCGACGATGACGTCGGTGACGCCCTGGTCCTCCAGCCGCCGGATGCCGTCGACCGTGAAGGCGTCGAGGGAGATCACGTGGACCTCGAAGGGCCGATCGGCGGTTCCCTCCTCCTCGCGTAATTGGCCCAGCCGCTGCAACAGGCCAGGCAGGTCGGCCGGGTCCCCTCCACCGTGAAGCCAACCATTCGATCGGGCGGCGCGACGCAGTGCGGGGGTGGCATGCCCTCCGACCAGGATGGGCAGCGGCTGGCTCGGGGTCGGACAGATCTTGACCGGTGGCAGGTCGTAGACGTCGCCGTGATATTCGAAGTAACCGCCAGCCGAGAGCCCCTGCACGATGGCTACCGCCTCGTCCATCCGCGTACCACGCCCCTCCCAGGGAACATCGACCAATTCGTAGTCCTCCGGCCAGGGGCTGGTGCCCACACCCAAGGCCAGACGATTGTTGGTCATCACGGCCACCGAGGTGGCCTGCTTGGCCACCAACAAGGGGTGGCGGGTGGGGAGCTTCAAGACAAAGGTGATGAAGCGGAGGTGCTCGGTCACCACGCCGAGCGCCGGGATGAGCGAGAACGGCTCGATGAACGGCTTGTCCTCGAGGAACTCCCGGGTGTGGTCGGGAGAAAAGGGGTAGGTGGAGTCCGACTCCTTGGGGTAACAGATGCTGTCGGGAATGACCATCCCGTCGTAGCCGGCCTCTTCGGCGGCACGGGCCAGGGGTAGGTAGAACATGGGGTCGACCATCGACTCGGCGTACGAGAATCGCACCGGTCAGCCTCCCCATTCCACATGGGCCCGGAGCGAGCCGTCCTCCGAGGTCCACCCCCTGGTGGCGGCGTACTCGACCATGCCCGAGAACTCGGTGTCCCATTCGGGGTCGAGGGAGGCCCCCGCCTGGCCGGCAGCCTCCAGCGCCAACCGGCGGAGCGCAGCCGTCGGCACCGAGACGTCCCCGTCCGGCCCGACGGTGCCCAGGGCGTGAACACTCAGGGCAGCGGCCAGAGCACCGAGGGCCCCTTGGGCCGGGCCGTCACCGGGCCGAAGCGGAAGGGCATGGACGGAGAACCGCTGCAAGTCCTCCTGGGCCCGGAGCATGACTCCCCCCGTGGAGAGGTCCACCACTAGTTCCATCCGTCCCCCTGCTCCTGATTCGGTCCTGGTGCGCCTCGGACCCTACCTCGTCCGGTGCTCCGAACCAATCGTCTCGGGCCGGGACGGCCAACGGGGAATCAGGCCGGAGCGGCGGTCGCCACGCCGCGGGCGCGCAGTCGCTCGGCCACCCAAGAAATGCCGTCGGGCTTGGCCATCTGTTCGGGCCAGCCGGCCAGTACGTCCTCCACCTCGCCGAGAGTCGGGAGGTAGCCGACCACCATGACCAGGATCCGATCCACCGGAATCTCTTCGACTTCACTGTCGCCAAACGGCGTCCACGAGTCGACCTCGGGAATCAGCTCCAGCATCACATAGAGCTCGCCAGTGTCCTCCACCCAGCTCAGCTCGTAGCGACTTCCTTTGGCATCGAACCAGTTGGTGCCCAACTCGACCTCTGCCGACTGACGCCGGCGCTCGTCGCTGCTGTAGAACTCCTCGATGTCCATGACTCTCCTCGTGGGGATGACCGGCCCTGCTCCGTTCGAGTGGGCCCCTCCAGTTGTCGGGCGCCAAGTCTGCCGGTGGGCGAAACGGTTCGACATGAGACCGGGCCCGCCGAGACCTACTCGGTGATCGACTGGTGGGCCGGCCACCGGCGTGGGCACCGGACCTTGCCTGTCGTCGCACAGTAGTTCATGGCGGGTCGGTGGATCGTTCCGCGGGCCCTGGAGATCCTGCTGATCCGGCCACCGGCTCATGGCGTCGACGTCCCGGCGGCGTCTGGACAAGACCGTGCGGAGAAGATCGCATGGGCTTCCCGATGGCATTCCGTTTCGAGTTCCCACGCCAGTGAGGCCGAAAGGAGCTGCCATCGGCGGACCGCGGGCCCGAATCCATCGATAGCGCTCCGATCGGATCGTGGCCCGGCCTCAGAGGCGACATCACCATCAGTTCACCTGGACCGGACACCGTCGCGGCGGGTCAGGTGTTAGCGTCTCGAGCGATGGCTGCGCGCCGCATGAGTCGACGTTCGTTCCTCGGAGCGGCGGGGGCAGGCACGCTGGGGGTTGGACTGGGCCTGACCTCCGGTGGGGCAACCGCGGGAGCCATGGGTCGAGCCGCCTCTGGCTCCCGGACGTTCGACGCCGGCGCTCGGGCCCTCCGCCTACCCGGCTCCCTCCCCGACCCGAAGGCTCCGGCCGGGACCGATCAGGTACCGGGGATCGAGAACTTCATCGTGGTGATGATGGAGAACCACTCGTTCGACAACCTCCTCGGAATGTTGGGGCGGGGAGACTGCTTGCCGAAGGGACCGGACGGCAAGCCCACCATCACGATGTCCGACGGGCACGGGAACCTGGTCAGCGCCTTCCACATGCCGAGCGAGTGTCAAACCAACGGTGTCGGCCAGAACTGGAATCTGGCCCACCACTCCCTGGTGCACGACAATCACGGCTTCGTCGAGGGTTCGACCGGGGAGGCGTTGGGGTACTTCCACGGCGCGGACCTGCCGTTCACCTGGGACATGGCCCGCACGTTCCCGATCGCTGATCGCTGGTTTTCGTCCCTACTCGGTCAGACCGACCCGAATCGGCGGTACCTGCTGGCCGGTACGTCCTTGGGTCAGATCGGTGATCAGCTCAACGGCGACCTCCCCCCCAACGGAACCATCTTCGATCTCCTCAACCGGTACGGAATCACCTGGAAGGACTACTACTCGAATGTGCCGTCGCTCGGAGTGTGGCTGCCGCTGCTCGGCGAGCCCTCGATCACCCCTCACATCAATAAGATCGACCAGTTCTACGTCGACGCCGCCCAGGGAGCCCTTCCCCAGTTCTCCTTCGTCGAGCCGGACTACGACCATTCGTCAGAGGAGAATCCACAGGACATCCAGTTCGGCGACCAGTTCCTAGCTGGAGTCGTGAACGCGGTGATGCTCGGTCCGCAGTGGCAGAAGACCATGCTCATCTGGACCTACGACGAGTGGGGTGGTTGGTACGACCACGTGCGACCGCCCGCCGCCATCCCGCCCGACGACGTGCCGCCCGTCGTCCTGTCTGCCAATCAGGCTCCCGGTCGGTTCGATCAGTACGGCTTCCGGGTGCCTGCTGGCATTGTGTCCCCATTCGCCCTCCGTGACTTCGTCTCCCATCGAATCTACGACCACACATCGGTGCTGGCGACCCTGGAGCGGAAATGGAACCTGCCGGCGATGACCAGGCGGGACGCCAATGCACTCGACCTATTCGACATGGTGGACCTGAACGCGCCGCCAGCCTTCTCCCGGCCGCCCCGCCTGCACGCTCCGGCCAATCCCGCCCTCTCGGAAGGTTGCCTCGCGACCGGGCCGGGGACCATCCCACCGAAGCACGCCGTCTCGCGGGGAGCGGTGCCGAACACTCCCGTGATCGGACCGGTGACTCTTCCGGTCGGCATCGTCGGAACCCCGTATGAGGCGTCGCTCACGGCGTCGCCGCTCGGCCGCCCGGCCCAATGGACGGTGATCTCCGGCAACCTCCCGGTCGGCCTCGTGCTGGATCCGGGTGCCGGGACGATCAGCGGTACTCCAACCGGAACAGGCAGTTCCGGAGTCACGATCGGAGTCAGCTCCGGCCGCCGACCCACCGGGGTTCGGGCCTACTCGGTGGTCATCACCACCTGACAGTTCCTGGGGGCGGTGGGGGTTTACCCGAACCGCTACGCGGACTACGCGGAGAGAGAAGGCGGGGCACGCGAAACGGGCCAGAAGCGCCGCGCAGGGACCGGGCGGGCAAAGGGGGCGAAGGGGGGCCCCGGCGGGCCACCCGAAGGGGGAGGGCAGGGCGGCGGAGAGGGGGGCTTGGGTGGTTGTGAGTCGGCTAACGGGGTGTCACATACCGAATCCTCTTTGAGTCAAGGGGGGAATTTCGGGGCTGTCCAGGCGCGACGAACCGGGCCGCCGTCAGGCGCGCGAGTGCCTAAGGTTTGGTGGGTCCGGGAGTGACTCCCCCGAAGAGCCGGCCGCCAGGGTGCAGAGCCGACCACGCAGGCTATGAGTCGTTCCCGCTTGTCCTCCCAGGCCCCTACTTCTGTGCGTCGATGAGTAGCTGCCGATAGACGGCGTTGCTGACCTGACGCTTGAGCGACCGGATGGCCTCCGGCTTGGTCTTACCTCGGCCACCTTCCTCGAAGTAGATCCGGCCCTCCGAGTCTCTGGCGGATCTGGCAGATGGCCACCATGTGGATGGCGTGGTTGAGCTGGCGGTTGCCCCGGCGACTGAGACGGTGGACGATGCGCCACGAGACAGCTCGATCGGGGCCACGCCGGCATAGGAGCCGAACTGGTCCCGGGTGGTGAACCGACGCACATCGCCGGTGTAGCCGATCAGTTCACAGGCCAGGATGGGACCGACGCCATAGAGCTCAATGAGCGAGGTTCCCGAAGCCGTCACCGCTGTCCGGATTCGCCTGTGGGACTCCTTCAGCTGCACCTCGAGCCGTTCCACGTCGTCGAGCAGCTCGTGGGCCAGGTCATAGCGGGTCTGTTCCACCGCAGTGATCGGTTGGAAGTCATTCAGCAGCCGCATGTCGTCAGAAGCGTTGAGTTCCTTGGAAATTCCGCCTGGTGAGAGGTTTCCAGGGCGGCATGGAGCCGGGAGACGACGATGTTGCGGAGCCTCCCGATCTCATGGTTCCGCTTGGCTAGGAGCCGCAGCAACTCTCGGTGGTTCGCTGGCTCAACCGAACGGAGCCCTGGAGAGCGGAGGGCAGCGATGGCCACGGACAGCGCATCGTTGGGGCCGTTCTTGTTGGAACGTCCGGTGCCGAGCACTCGCACCCTCGAGGCCAGGGTTGCCGGCACATCGAGGACCCGCTCGCCGGCTCCCACCAACTGTTGGGACAACAGGTAGCCGAGCCCTCCGGCCGACTCGACGCCCAGGTGCGATCACCCAGCGGTTCTGCCTAGGCCAATAACCGTTGCGCCTGTTGGCAGGTGGCACGCACCCTGATCTCGGCCAACTGCCGTTCATTGCAACCGATGGCCACTGCAGTGTGGGATGCCTTGTGAGGATCGATCCCGATGATGACTGTCATGAGGTCCTCCTTCGTGGTCGGTTAGGGGCCGCGAGGGCACTCCTGGTTTGAATCTCTTGCCTGTCCCTCTTTCGAGCCACCTGCGGCGAAGTCCAGACAGGCAGCTACTCGTTAGAAAGCCAGTCAGCCGGAGCCGACGGCTGGCACTTAGAGAGCTACCCCGTCTGGACTTCTAAACGCTACGAATTGACTGAAGCGTCTGCCAAGAAGTCTCGACCAGGCACTTCGGGGATACTCGAATTGGGCTCCAGAATTTGGTCGGGTGGGGTTCATTCCCCGTATGCAGAAAGAGGTCCAGATTGACTCAAGCGATCAACCAGGAGGTCCGGTCCCGCCACCTGGAACACCGGTGCAGGTTGCCGCCTGGTCGCCGAGGGTTGCGCCGCCGACGATGCTCGGTGACCCGCTGCTGTGGCCCAGGTTCGGCGCAGGAACGTTGTCCGAACAAGTCGCTGATCTGCCGATGATGTCCGATCCGATGTCGTATTCGTCGACAACCGCTTCTTTGTTGTTGTCGAACACGAGTGATCCACTGAGAATGGTGCGGATCACTCCACCAAACACGCCGCCGTAGCCGATCTCGGTGATGTTTCCCTTTACCTGGTCATCCTCAAAGTCGGTGTAGTTGGTCTGGGGGGCGCCGTGCGAGAGTGCTTCGACGATGGCGTTGACTGCACCCCCACCGGAAACCGACACGGACCCACTGATGGCGGTGTTCTGGATGACGACAGCCGAGGGTTCGTCGGCTTTGACCGACCCTTGGATGAACGAAAAGGGCGGCTTCCTCGGCTTCTCAGTACCCAAATAGAGCAGTGCACCATCTTTCACGGTTACCCGACCAAGGATGTTGACCGGATGCCGCTCGTTGCTCTGGGCCGCAACGAAGAGTGCATCACGGTTGAGCACCAGATCACCGACAATCTTCAAGTCGGCACCGGAACCGAGATTTCCCACCCCAGTCGCCAGGCCCGCCCCCGCCTGCAAGGTTACGGCAGAAAGCACGGTGACGGGGCGTGGTCCAGGGATACTACATATCGACCCAGCGGGCATGACGAGCGACAGGTAGGTGCCCGAGGGCACGGTTCCGGGTGCCGAGAGAGTCCCCGTACACGTGAAGCTTGATGGCGGTGGCTTCACTTTCGCGCCCGCGGTAACACTCGCTACACCGACCCCGGTTGCAGTCACAATGGCTGCCGTCACCAACCGGCTCAAGAGGCTCACGGTCCACCACCCTTCCGCCCCTTCTCCCTAAGTATCAGCACCTTTTGATTTCCATTTCAAGTGCCTCGATGCGGCTCGACCGATCGCAAGTCTGCACTGGGGTCAGAGGTAGCCAAGGCGCCCTTGACGGACTGATGGCTTAGGCCAACCATATGATCGCCAGAGGGTCCGGCAACGGTGGCACCACAGCTCATTCCCGGATTCGGCATCGGGCTCCACGTACGGGTCGTTCAGGCCGCCACCGGCGAGCTGCTCCGGGGCTTCATGCTGAACCCGACCAGGGACTACCAGCCAACGGAAGCCCCGAAGGGGCCCGCTCGGCCCAGGAAACCATGATCCGCGAGGGTTCGGAAGTTTCCTATGTCTCGCGAAATCACACAGGGTGGGGCTGTGCAGTAACGGGGTCAGCATTCCGAGGCTCTGGTGGGGTCGGTCCTTGTTGTACTCCTCGACCCAGGTATCGAGAGCCTTCTGGGCGAGGCGCAGGCTGGGGAAGATCTGCCCGGCCAGGAACTCCTGTCGGAAGGTCCGGTGGAACCGCTCTACTTTCCCCGTGGTCGTGGGGGACGCCGGGGCGGTGAGGCGGTGCTTGATCCCGTTCTCCCGGCAGATCTTGTCGAAGAGCACCTCGGTGGGCTTCAGGCCAAATCGGTTGGTGAAGACCTTCCCGTTGTCGGTGAGGATCTCCTCGGGCACCCCATGGTGCTCCAGGGCCTGCCCGAAGAAGCCACAGACCGGTCGGGCGGTGGCCCGGACCATGATGCCGGCGCAGACACAGAACCGGGAGTGGTCGTCCACCCCGGTGAGCACCTTGCACTCCGTGCCGTCCTCCAAGAGGACGCCGCCCACCACGTCCATCTGCCAGAGCTCCATGGGCCGTCCCCGTTCCCAGCGTTTGTAGGTGGGGAGCTTCTTCCGCATGGACTTGGGCTCGATCAGGTCATGGCGGACCAGGGCCCGATAGACGGCCATGTGGGAGGGGACGTCCTTCTTCCGTTCCCGCTCCAGTTGGTGGACCAGCCGGATGGGGCCCCATCTCGGGTGTTGTCGTCGCATCTCGAGGATGCGGGCCTCGATCACCGGAGCGATCTGGTGGGGGCACGATCTCGGCCGGTGGGACTGCTCGGCCAGCGCCTCCAGTCCACCATCCTCATAGCGTTTCAGCCACGAATAGACACTCTGTCGGCTCACGCCATAGGCCTCGGCCACCTCGGTGACGGTGAGGCCATCTCGAATGACGCCTAGGACGGCGTCGTAACGCTGTTGCACCTTGCTCAGCTCCATGAACACTCGGCCCACCTCCTCTCGCTGCAAACAGCGGAGGCTGATGGGGCCGGAGTGTCAAGGATCAGCCGTTATTACGACAGAGATCAGGCGTTACCGTGTCCAAGATCAGCCGTTATCGATCCGTCAAGGATCAGGCGTGGTCTTACAACACAGGGTGGGGCAGGCAGGGATCGAACCTGCGACCGAGGGATTATGAGTCCCCTGCTCTGACCACTGAGCTACTGCCCCCAGGTCGGTGTCCCAAACGTCCTGCCGTTCACGTGCTGCTCTTCCCAGCCTCGGTAGCAGGGTGCCAGGGATACGCCCGGTCCGGGCAGGGTATCGGGTTCTGCTGCGTTCAGGGTCGAATCCGGAACCGCCCACACCATTGGCACTACTCCCCCACCTGAAGCAGCGTGGCCGACACGAACATCTCGGCCGATCCGGAGTCTGTCGAGAGAAAGAACGAGGGCTCGTTGAGCTCGACTTCGAGGATCAGCGAACGCCCGTCGTCTGCTTGGACCATGTCCACCCGGGCGTAGAGAGGTGGGACTGGGACACGCAACTGATGCGAGGCAATACTGTCGACCGCGTCCAATGCGGCCTGGGCGACGGAGGCTTGCTCGGCGCTGAGCGCTTCGGGTGCCACCTGCTCCTCGTAGGCCTGCTCCCGAAGGCCTCCCCCGAGCGCGAGGAGGGGGCCCTTCCGGAAGGAGTGCGAAACCTCACCTCGGAACGCGACTGCGCTGACTTCCCCGTCGGTGGCCACCGAGGACACGGCGGGCTGGACTATCACAGGCGTTCCACCGGCGATAGTCCGTCGACCCAACGCCACGGCTCGGGGATCAGCAGGATCGAATCGCCCGGTGTCCATGCTGCCCGCCGAGATCACCGGCTTGACGACCACCTCCCCTCGGTGGGCTCCGAGAACCGCCTCCAACTCGTCGTTGGTGTGTGCGACCCGCGTGGGAATGATCGGCAGACCGGAGGCGGTCAGCTCCAAGAGGTAGCGCTTGTCGATGTTCCATTCGACGAGCGGGGCGGGATTGCGCAATGTGCCCAGCCGGTCCACCGATCGGAGCCAACGGCGGTACTCGGTGAGACGGGGCACGTAGTCCCATGTCGAGCGGATGACAACGAGGTCGTAACGCTCCCAGCAGACGGCGGGATCCCACCAGACGCAGTAGTCGAGGTCGACACCCGCCATGGCAAAAGCCGCCTCGTGCAGTGGCCGGTCTTCGTCGTGGTGACCGAGCACCTCCGGTGTCGTGGTGGCGAAGGCGACCTGCACGGGGACTCACCGTACCGTCGGCCGTGCCGGCCATCTCGGGCGGCATCGTTGCGCCCGCGGCGGGTGGACGCTCACCGCCCGGCCGGCGGGCTCAGTTGTGGTGCGGTGGCCGCTCGTCCCGCTGACCTTCCATCCAGCAGGCGTCGCAGTCCTCACATGAGGGCGAGTCTCCCGAGCTCGGGCGCTCGGTGCGGGTGTGCAGGCCCCCGTGCCCGCAGAGGGCGCATCTGGCGGTGTCGGCGGTGTCCATGGTTCCGACGGGGCGACTCGAACGCCCACCCGGTCGACTGACCAGGTCACCGTGCTCGGGCCCGGTCAAGTCAAGCACACGGGGCCCGGACCATCGACAACGACTCAGGCCGAGCCGCGGAGGGTTACCATCCGCCCCATGGCGACATGGATCCTGGTGGGCGGGTGCGTGGTCCTGGCCCTGATCCTCGGAACCGCCGTCCTCCTGGTGTTCGTGCTCACACGGGATGGAGCGGAACAGGGGGACGGACTCCCCCGCTTCAAGTGGCGCGACGCCCAGTCCGACGAGAACGCCGTTCCTCCAGCGGCTGACGACTGAGCACCACGGGTGCGGTGCGGGACGGCTCCGCGTTCAGGACCGATCACCGCGCCTGGTCGGCGATGGGAACGTGATCGAAGCGGGTTCAGAAGGGCTGGAGGACCGCGAAGTAATGCAGACAATCCTCGTTCGAGCATTCGAGACGGGTAATCCGATCTCGA
Organism: uncultured Acidimicrobiaceae bacterium; assembly: GCA_963833585.1. Taxonomy (GTDB): domain Bacteria; phylum Actinomycetota; class Acidimicrobiia; order Acidimicrobiales; family RAAP-2; genus Bog-756. The sequence continues at coordinate 18,805 of CAWHYF010000003.1, forward strand.
GCGGACGCGTCCGGCTCACCAACCGGAGCCGTGATCTCAATGAGGGCATCCATGCCGCAGGTGGGACACTGATCGTATTTGAGCCGAACCGTCACACTCATGGACGGGAACTCCTTCTGCGTACCCGCCTTAGGCCGCCGCCGGCATTGTAGACACATCGAACGACGAGGCATCGAATTTGAACACCCGGGGTGTTGCCGCAACGCGTGCCCTTGCCGCCACTGGGCGAGGTCGCCCCTAGGCAACGCCGCGGGGGAGGATCATGATGCATGTCTGGACCGGTTCGGATCCGCTTTCTTGCGACTCTGCCGCCCGGTTCATGACTCGGTGCGGATGGACGGTGGTGAGGGGGGGCCGTCCACCCCACTGAGTCAAGGTTTGGGCTGCCGTGGCCGGAGTGGGATATCGGATCTCACTCGACGGCCGTGGCAGCCGTTCGACCGTAACACCGCCAACAAACCGCTTTCCGTCGGGAATCGTGACGATCTGATGACGTCCGAGCGTGGACCCAACGGGGGCAGCAACTCGGTGCCTGGTAGCCCCGCGATTCGCCCCGAGCGGGCCCACCCGTGTCGCGGCCCTCGAGGTCGACCCGTCCCTCCGGGAGACGTTCGAGAGCTCCTGCCCCACTCAGAGTTGGCGCTGGGGTCGCCGGTTGAGGCCAGAGCCTGCAGGGGATCAGCCAACAGCGGGTGGACGTCTGTTAGAAAGCGCCGATGGTCAGGCACGAACGTGACACCATCAAACTGGTCGAGGACCTCCTCGACTCCCTCGCTGAGCTCCGGACCACCACCCGGTCGACGGAGGCGACGGTTCGCCGGGCGCTCAAGATGGCCAAGCAGGGAGCGGACGTATCCACCGCCCTCGCGGCCTGCAGTCCCGCTGAGACCCGCCAGGCGATGAACGACGCCCTCAAGTCCGTGGAGGAGGCCCGCCACCAAATGCGGCTGCGCATCTTCGCCGAGGGGCTGTCCGACGGCATGACGATCGGGGAGCTCGGCCGAATATTCGGATTCTCCCGCCAGCTGGCGGCCCGGTACGCCAAAGAGACCAGGGGGATCGGTTAGGCGAACGCTCTGCGGTCGGATCGCCGGCTCAGCCGACTCGGATCGGCTGCGCCATAGGGATGATCGACAACGGAGAGGGACCAGACGCTCCGGGGGAGAGACTCGAACTCTCAACCTAGCGGTTAACAGCCGCTCGCTCTGCCGATTGAGCTACCCCGGAAATGTGGTCCGCCCGAGGCCACACATGCCTCGGGGTGCCTGAGGACATTAGCCGGTGGCGGCCCCCGTCCCGGCAAAGGTGCGCCGTGGGACCGTGCCGGGCACAATGGGGCGGTGAAGTTCCGTATCGGCACCGCCCTCGGGTTCCTGGTCGGCTACGTGCTGGGAGCGCGAGCCGGCCGCCAGCGTTACCTCCAGATGGCCCAGGCGGCCCGCCAGCTGTGGGGCTCGGCACCGGTGGCGGGCACCACCACCCTGGTCACCGAGAAGTCCAGAGCCGTGGCGGCCCTCGGAGTCGAGCGCATGAAGGACACCATCGGGGTGCGGTTGGGCTGGCGGAACGGCGACCAGGCCGCCGATGCCATCGCACTCGATCTGGCCGAGGACCTGGCCACCGCCCTCAACAGCCGGCGTCGGCTTCCTGACCGTCGGAGCTCCACCGATCGCCGGACCCGCCCGGAGGGCCCAACCTGAGGGCGGAACCGCCGGGGGCGCGGACCGGAGGGCGGAACCGCCTCGGGTGACTCAGGCCTCGTCGAGGTAGTCCCGCAGCAGCTGAGCCGACTCGGGTCGGCGCAGCTTGGCCAGCGTCTTGGCCTCGATCTGACGGATGCGCTCCCGGGTCACCCCGAAGGCCTTGCCGACCTCCTCGAGGGTGCGGATCTTGCCGTCCTCCAGCCCGAACCGCAGGCGGACCACGTCCTGCTCCCTCGGGGACAGGTGTCCCAGGGCCTCGCGCACCGCGTCGTCGAGCATCATCCGCGCCGCGGCGTCGTCGGGTACCACCGCCTCGCGGTCCTCGATGAGGTCGGACAGACTGAAGTCGTCCTCGTCACCCATGGGCTGCTCGAGTGAGACGGTGTCCTGGTTGATCCGTTGGATCTCCCGCACCCGCTCGATGGAGAAGTCGACTCGTCCCGCCACCTCTTCGGCGGTGGGCTCCCGACCGAGCTCCTGGAGGAGCTGGCGTTGTGCCCACACCACTTTGTTGATGGTTTCGACCATGTGGACGGGGATGCGGATGGTACGGGCCTGGTCGGCGATGGCACGGGTGATGGCCTGACGGATCCACCAGGTGGCGTACGTCGAGAATTTGAAACCCTTGGTGTGGTCGAATTTCTCAACCGCCCGCATGAGGCCGAGATTGCCCTCCTGGATGAGGTCGAGGAAGGCCAGTCCTCGGTTGCGGTACCGCTTGGCGATCGAAACCACCAGGCGGAGGTTGGCCTCGATCAGGGCTTCCTTGGCCAACTGGCCCCGCCTCACGAGCACCCGGTCGGCCGCCCGCCCGGCATAGACCTCCCCGACCGCCTCGGCCTCGGCCAACCGTTGGGCCGCTTCGTTGCCGGCCACGATCCGCTCCGCCAGCTCCACTTCGAGGGCGGCGTCGAGGAGCTTGACCTTGCCGATCTCCTTCAGGTACATGTGCACCGGGTCGGCCGCCGAACCGCGGAACCCGTCGGAGTCGGCATACCCGTCCTTGGTCGCCGACCGGCGGGGCGCCCGCTCCTTCTTGGCCGTCCGGGACGGCAATGCCCGGGCTGGCGCGGGACCGACCGGGATGTCGGTGGTCCCGCCACCGTGACCGTTCTGCCGCGCCGGATCGAACGCAACGATCCGGCTGCCGGCCAAGGGGGCGTCGCCTCCGGGCTGGGCCAGATCGTCGTGCAGCCGACCCGAGAGGTCGTCGGCCACGGGACCGCTCATCGGCACCACCGTCGTCTCCCCGGTGTCGTAGGTGAACTCGATGCCGGCCTGCCTGATGCGGGTCACCACATCGGCAATCAGATCCGCACTGAGCTCGACGGAACGGAGGACGGTCATCACGTCGTCCTGGGTGAGACCGCCACGGGCACGGCCCATCCGGATCAGGGTGTCGAACTGATCGGCCGGGAGGCCATCGAGGACACCACCGGAAGACGGCGACACCACCGGTGGTGGATCGATGTTCTCAGCAGTTGTGGCCCCGGACGGCGGCACCACCGGACCGGTGGGCGACACCACCTGCCTGGCGATCACGATCCGTCTCCCGCGCTGTCGGTCTGTGCCCTCACCACTAGCCAGGCTACCAACCTGGCCGTCGCTGCCGCCGAGGCGCGGGGATCGTCCAGTTCCTGCAGCCAGGAAGCCACCTCAGCGGCCTCGGCCGCGGCATCCGACGACGTCCGGGCCTCGCCGGTGATCACGGTGAGCTCTCCCCGCGCCGCGTCTCTGACCAGCTGGACCACCACCTCCTCAGGACGGCCCACCGGCTCCTCCACGGTCAGACGGACCAGCAGGGCCCGCACCTCCGGAGGGGCCAGGTCGACGACCTGGTGGAGGGGCTCGGTGTCGGCGGCGGCCAACACGTCGAACGCCGCCCGTTGCAGATCGTCACGGAACAGGACGGCCTCGAGCCGGTCGGCCACGTCTTCGGGCCGGTGGATGGCCAGCCGGAGTGCCTCGAGGCCGGGCCGGAACTCGGGGGCGGCACGACCCGGGGCCCTCGTGCGGCCGGCGGTGCCCCGAACCTCGCCACCGGCCCCACGCCGTCCGTTCCGCTCGGTCCAGCCTCCCCCGCCGTCGAACCCATCGGCGTCCCACCCGCCGTCGCTGTCCGGCTCACGCACCCAGGGCTCCTCGGCCCTGCCGCTCGCCCCGCCCCGACGGGCCGACCCCTCGTCATTCGGGGCCGCAGGAGCTGATCGCCGGCCCCGGGTGGGCGTCGGGTCGGGCCGGGGTCCCTCCTGGCGGATGTGCTCCAACCGGTCCCGCAGCAGATGGGGTTCGAGACGGCACCGCTCGGCCACCTGCATGAGGTACTGGTCCCGCACCAGGTTGTCGGGGTGCTCGGCCACCGCCACCAGCGCCGCGTCGGCGGCACGGGCGCGGCCCTCGGGAGTGCCCAGCTCGGCGGCGGCGAGGATCCGCTCCACCCGGAACTGGAGGAACGGCTTGGCCCCCTCGATGGCCGCCCGCAGCCCGTCGGGATCGTTGCGGGCGATCTCGCCGGGGTCCGATCCGGGCGGCAGGGCGGCCACCGCCACGTTGATCGACAGTTTGCGCTCCCACTCGTAGAAGCGCCCGGCGGCCGCCTGTCCGGCGCCATCGGCGTCGAAGGCCAGCACCACGCGGGAGGCGAACCCCCGGAGCAGCTTGACGTGCTCCTCGGCCAGCGCCGTGCCGCAGGTGGCCACGGCGCGCTCCACGCCCGCCCCGAACAGTCCGATGACATCGGTGTACCCCTCACACACCACCACCTCGTCGGTCTCGATGATGTCCTGCTTGGCCCAGTTGAGGGCGTAGAGCGTCTTGCGCTTGGCATAGATCGGCGACTCGGCCGAGTTCTTGTACTTGGCCGGATCGGAGCTCCCGGGCAGCACCCGTCCCCCGAGGGCCACCGGGCGACCGGACGGATCGAAGATGGGGAAGAGGACCCGGGCTCGGAAGGCGTCCTGCAGCCGGTTCCGACGGTTGACGAATCCGAGACCCGCCCCGACGGCGATCTCCTGGCTGAGCCCCAGCCCCTGGCACAGGGCGTCCCAGTCGTCGGGGGCCCATCCCAGCCGGAACCGGCGAACCACCTCACCGTCGTAGCCCCGACTCCGGAGATAGTCACGGGCCTGGCCGGCGTCGGCGGAGGTCAACAGGCGCTGGTGGTACCACTCCGTCGCCTGCTCCATGGCATCGTGGAACACCTTGCGACGCTGACTGTCCCGCCCCGAAGTGGCGTCCTCGCGAATGGTGATCCCGGCCTTGTCGGCCAGGCGGCGGACGGCATCCACGAAGTCGAGGTGCTCGATGGCCCGGACGAAGGTGATGGCGTCGCCCTTGGCCTGGCAGCCGAAGCAGTAGTAGAAACCCTCCTCGGCGTTGACACTGAACGAGGGGGTCTTCTCCCCGTGGAACGGGCACAGACCCTGCCATCGCCGGCCCACCTTCTTCAGGGCGGCATGCTCCCCGATCAGGGCGACGATGTCGGTCTCGGCCCGGACCCGGGCCACGTCCTCGTCGGGGATGCCCATGGGTGTCGACGGTACCGCGTGATCGCCCGGCTCCGTCCGGGGTCCCCGGGGCGCCGCGGACCCGCTACCGCTTGGGCTTGGCCTTGGATGCCGTCTTCGGGGCGCCCTTGGCCGACTTGGCCTTGGTCTTGCCCCCCGACTTGGCCGGGACCAGGCCGGCCAGCACCGCCTGGGCGGCCGCCAGGCGGGCGATGGGGACTCGGAAGGGCGAGCAGCTGACGTAGTCCAGGCCGGCCCGGGCGAAGGTGGCGATGGACTCGGGATCGCCCCCGTGCTCACCGCACACCCCGATCTTGAGGGACGGTCGGGTGGCCCGGCCCCGCTCCACGCCGAGACTCACCAGTTCACCCACCCCGTCGGGGTCCACCACCTCGAACGGATTCCGCTTGAGCAACCCTCGCTCCAGGTAGGCCGACATCAACCGGCCTTCCACGTCGTCCCGGCTGAAACCGAAGGTCATCTGGGTCAGGTCGTTGGTCCCGAACGAGAAGAAATCGGCTTCCTCGGCGATCTCACCGGCCCGAAGCGCCGCCCGCGGGGTCTCGATCATCGTACCGATGAGGACCTCGAGCTTGCCTCGAACGGAGCCGGATCCGGTGGTCGTCCCCACCTCGGCCTGAGCGTCGGCAATGGCGGTCTCCACCCAGGAGCGGGCCAGGGCCAACTCCTCGCGGGACACGGTGAGGGGGATCATGATCTCGACGATGGGGTGGCCCCCGGCCGACGCCCGGTCGAGGGCCGCCTCCATCAGGGCGCGCACCTGCATGGCGTAGAGTCCGGGTTTGATCACCCCGAGCCGCACCCCTCGGGTACCCAGCATCGGGTTGTACTCGTGCCAGATCTTGGCCGCCCCGTACAGTCGGCTCTCCTCCTCGGTCAGCCCGACGGTGGCCTCCTTCACCGCCAGTTCCTGGATATCGGGCAGGAACTCGTGGAGGGGAGGGTCCAGCAACCGGATGGTGACCGGCAGGGCGTCCATGGCCTCGAGGATCTCCTCGAAGTCCGACCGCTGGGCCACCCGGAGGGCCTCCAGGGCCGATTCCTCCTCGGCCGGCGACGAGGCCAGGATCATCCGCCGCACGATGGGCAGCCGGTCCTCGGCCAGGAACATGTGCTCGGTTCGGCACAGGCCGATCCCCTCGGCCCCGTGGCGGCGGGCGTTGGCCGCGTCGGGCCCGGTGTCGGCGTTGGCCCGGACCCCGAGCTGGCCGGCCCGGACCCGGTCGGCCCAGCCCAGGATGGTCTCGAACTCGGGAGGGGTCTCGCCCTCGGTCACCGGGATCTTGCCCAGCATGACCGTCCCGCTGGTGCCGTCCACCGAGATCCAGTCGCCTTCGTCGACCACGACGTCGCCCACCGCGAACGACGACGGGGAGATACGGAGCGACTCCGCGCCGACCACGGCCGGCTTACCCCAGCCGCGGGCGACCACGGCGGCATGGCTGACCAGGCCGCCCCGCGCCGTGAGGATCCCCTCGGCGGCCAGCATCCCGTGCACGTCCTCGGGCGACGTCTCGCTCCGGACCAGCACCACCTTCTCCCCACGCTCGGAGGCGGCCTGGGCGTCGTCCGCGGTCAGGTAGACCCTGCCGACGGCGGCCCCCGGCGACGCGCCGAGACCGCGGGCCAGCACCGGGTGGCCGCCCCCGGAGAACTGGGGGTGGAGGACCTGCTCGAGGTGCTCCCCGGTGATGCGCCCGAGGGCCTCTTCCTTGGTCAATTTGATGGCCTTCTCCCCCACCATGTCGACGGCCATCCGGAGAGCGGCCCGACCGGTCCGCTTGCCCACCCTGGTCTGCAGCATCCAGAGCTTGCCCTGTTCGATGGTGAACTCCGTGTCGCACATGTCCCGGTAGTGAGCCTCCAGTCGGGCGAAGATGGCCAACAGCTCGGCGTGGATGGTCGGGAACTGGGCCTTCAGGGCGGCCAGGGGTTCGGTGTTCCGGATCCCGGCCACCACGTCCTCACCTTGGGCGTTGACCAGGAAGTCACCGTACTCACCGGTGGCCCCGGTGGCCGGGTCACGGGTGAAGCCCACGCCGGTTCCCGACGTGTCGTCGCGGTTCCCGAACACCATGGCCTGCACGTTGACCGCAGTCCCGAGGTCATGGGCGATGCGCTCCCGGACCCGGTAGGCCACCGCCCGGGGCCCGTCCCACGACGCGAACACCGCCTCGATGGCTCCCCGCAGCTGCTCGTCGGGGTCCTGGGGGAAGGGCGCGCCCGTGTGGCGCTCCACGATCTGCTGGTAGGCATCGACCAGGTAACGGAGCAGCTCGACGGGCACCCCGGCGTCCGAGGTGGTGCCGGCCAGTTCCTTGGCGGCGTCGAGGAGGGTGTCGAACTCCTCCCCGGGGATGTCCAGCACGATCCGCCCGTACATGGCGATGAACCGGCGATAGGAATCGAAGGCGAACCGCTCGTCGTCGGTCTGCTTGGCCAAGCCCTCGACCGACTGGTCGTTGAGTCCCAGGTTGAGGACGGTGTCCATCATCCCCGGCATGGAGAATTTGGCCCCCGACCGCACCGACACCAGCAGCGGGTCGCTGGGGTCGCCGATCCGCTTGCCCATCTTCTTCTCCAGACGGACCCGGGCCTTGGCCACCTCTGCGCTGAGTCCGTCCGGCCAGCCCCGTTCCATGTAGCTGCGGCACGCCGTGGTGCCGATGGTGAAGCCCGGGGGCACCGGCAGCTCCAGCACCGAGGTCATTTCGGCCAGGTTGGCTCCCTTGCCTCCGAGCAGGTCCTTCATCTCCATGGGAGGCTTGCGGTGGGCATGCGAGAAATCGAAGACGAAGGGCATCGGTGCAGGGGCTCCTGGTGTGGATTTGGAGTGGGTTCGGGCCGGTCGCGTACCATGACCCAGGACCACCCAGCCTACCTGGCACGTGTCAGGGCCATCGACGACCCGGCGGGTGGCGCCGAGGTCAGAGACCGGGCCGGATGGTCAGGTCCGGTCCATCCGGGCGCGCAGCAGGGCCACCAGGTCGTCGACGGGCACCCGCACCTGTTCGGTGCTGTCACGGTCCCGCACCGTCACCGACCGGTCCTCCAACGAGTCGAAGTCGACGGTCACACACCACGGGGTGCCCACCTCGTCCTGCCGGCGGTACCGCTTTCCGATGGACTGGGTGACGTCGTAGTCGCACATGAAGTGGGGTTGGAGCGACGCCAGCACCTCACGGGCCAGGGGCTGGAGTGTCTCCTTCTTGGACAGGGGCAGCACCCCGACCTGGTACGGGGCCAACTTCGGGTGCAGACGGAGCACGGTCCGGGCCTCGCCTCCCACCTCGTCCTCGCCATAGGCGGACAACAGGAAGGCCATCATCGTCCGGGTGGCCCCGGCGGCGGGCTCGATCACGTAGGGCACGTACCGCTCCCCTGACGCCTGATCGAAGTACTCCAGCCGCTCGCCGGACGCTGCGGTGTGTGCCTTCAGGTCGAAATCGGTGCGGTTGGCGATGCCCTCCAGTTCGTCCCATCCCCAGGGGAACCGGAACTCCACGTCGGCGGTGGCGTCCGAGTAGTGGGAGAGCTCTTCGGCGGCATGGTGTCGGAGGCGGAGCTGGTCAGGCGGGATACCCAGGTCGGTGTACCACCGGAACCGCTCCTCCAGCCAGTACTCGAACCACTGTTGGGCCTCGGCCGGAGGCACGAAGTACTCCATCTCCATCTGCTCGAACTCCCGGGTGCGGAAGACGAAGTTCTGCGGTGTGATCTCGTTGCGGAACGACTTACCCACCTGGGCGATGCCGAAGGGTGGCTTCTTGCGGGTGGTCTGGAGCACGTTGGCGAAGTTGATGAACATGCCCTGGGCCGTCTCCGGCCGCAGGTAGGCCACCGCACCCTCGTCCTCCAGAGGCCCGGCGTGGGTCTTGAACATCAGGTTGAAGGCGCGGGCCTCGGTGAACTCGGTGGAGCCGCAGTTGCGGGCAGACACCGTCGATCTTGTCCTGACGCCACCGCTGATGGCAGCTGCGGCAGTCCACCAGGGGATCGGTGAAGTTGGACAGGTGGCCGGAGGCCTCCCACACCGCCGGCGGCGAGAGGATGGCGGCGTCGAGGCCGACCACGTCGTCGCGGCGCTGCACCATGGCCTCCCACCAGGCGTTCTTGACGTTGCGCAGCAGGTTGACCCCGAGGGGCCCGTAGTCGTAGGTGGACCGGAAGCCGCCGTAGATCTCCGCCGACTGGAAGATGAGCCCTCGCCGCTTGCACAGCGACGACCACCTTCTCCATGAGGTCATCAGGCGCGTCGGCAGCGGCTTCCGGGTCAGGCATAGGGACGAATCGTACCGGCTGACCCGGTCCACCCGGCCCCGGCGGCCCCGACGGCTCCGGCCGGGCCGCCACTGACCAGGCGGGCGGATCACCGCGTTGGCCAGGAGGCGGCCGCGGACGGTCAGCACCGCCCGTCCGGTCGGACCGGTCCACCAGCCCGTCCAGGTCCGGGCTGGTCGGGCAGGGCCTCGAGCGGGACCCCGGCCGGGGTGCGGAGACGCAGGGCCAGACCCTCGAACCGCCGCTGCTCGGGGGTGAGCATCCTCCTCGGCCGCCAGGGCCGACCGGCCGGAGCACGATGGCGGCCACGTACCGGTCGGGGGTCCGCACGTTCCACCACCGCCGGCCGCTCCGGTGGGAGTGGGCGGCCGACCCGATGCCCCGGTAGTCGCCCTGATCCCAGTAGAGGCCGTTGTGCCGGCACTCGTGCCCCGGCCGGGCCCAGTTGGAGATCTCCTCCCACCGGTAGCCGCGCCGCGCTCAGGATCGCGGTCGGTCTCCTCGTACCGGTCCGGCCTGGGCGTCCTCGTCGGGGTGGCGGTCCGGGTGGGCGGCCAGGGGGGTGCCCGGCTCCACGGTGAGGGAGTAGGCGCTCAGGTGGGGCGGGGGCGACGCCAGGCCGAGGACGTCCTCCAGGCTCCGCAGCCAGTCCTGGCGGCGTCTCGCCCGATCCCCCGATGATCAGGTCCATGCTCCAGGTGGCGAAGCCGGCCCCGGCCACCGCCCGGGCGGCCTCCCGGCGCCTGCTCGGAGCCGTGGCGACGCCCCAGGCCGGCCAGCACGTGAGGCACGGTGGACTGCACCCCGAGGGAGATGCGGGTGACCCCGGCGTCCCGGTAGGCGGCCAGCCGGGCCGGGTCGGCGTCCTCGGGATTGCACTCCACGGTGACCTCGGCCCCGCGGCCGGCGGGGCACGGCGTCGAGGATCGCCACCAGCAGGTCGGCGGGCAGCCGCGACGGCGTCCCCCCGCCGAAGAAGACCGAGGTGGCCGGGGCAGCCCCTCCTCGTCGCGTGCCCGGTGCAGTTCGGTCACGCAGGCCGCGGCGTAGGACTCCATGAGGTGGTCCCGGTCGGTGTAGGTGGCGAAGGCGCAGTAGTCGCAGCGGGCCCGGCAGAACGGGATGTGCACGTAGACGCCGAAGGGCGCCGGGCCGTTCACCCGCTCGCCTCGGTGACGGCCGGGCCGGCCGTTCGGCGTCATCCTCCCACCGCCGTCGCGCCTCCCGCCCTTCGGAGGCGTGGTCCACGGTGGCCCGGAGGAACGGTGCCGCGTCGATGCCGGACCCCGCCGCCCACCGCCGTCCGGGGAGGTTGGAGGCCAGGTCCCCATGGACCGGCAGGTCATGGACGTGCCCTGCCCCCCGCCGGCGGTCGCCGGCCACGTCAGGACACCTGGCTGGAACGCACCGAGCGGAGTCGGCGGTCGAGATGGACCTCCATGGCCTCGGTGGCCAGGGCGTTGATCTCGTCGGTGACCGGTGAGCGGGGTTCGGTCAGCACGCCCGCCAGCCCGCCGCCGAGGGTGCGGCGAAGGAGCCCGAGGCCGTCCGCCGAGAGCGGACGCCCCCGCCGGCAGCTCTGGCACAGCACCCCCCCCTCGACCAGATCGAACGCCACCAACCGTTCGGGTTCCTCCTCGCCGCACGACACGCACCCCTCCAGCACCGGGGCCGTGCCCTCGAGGGCCAGCACCTTCAGGAAGAAGGCCGGCGCCACCATGGGTGAGTTCCGTTCGGCCAGGGCGGCGATGGCACCGACCAGCATCTCGTAGAGGCGCGGGTTGGCGTGCCGCTCCTGGCCGATCTGGTCCACGACCTCGAGCATGGACATGGCCGCGGCCATCCGGTCGAGGTCCTCGCGGACGGCCCGGTTGGTGTCGACGACCTCGACCTGGTTGATGGTGTCCAGATCACCGCGTCCCTGCCACCCGAGCAGGGCCACATGGCTGAGGGGCTCGAGACGCGAGCCGAACTTGGAGGTGGTCCGGCGCACGCCCTTGGCCACCGCCCGCACCTTGCCGTGCTCCTCGGTCATCAGGGTCACGATCCGGTCGGCCTCCCCAGCCGGATGGTGCGCAGCACCATGCCCCGGTCTCGGAAGAGGGTCATCGGGGCCCGCTCGGCTCCTCGGTGGGAGCCGCTGGCGGCGTCGACCCGGTGGTCCCCGGGCCGTTCGGCCTGCTGGAGGACATGGGGGCCTGGTCCGGAGCGACGGGGCGGCCCGGGGAGCGTCCGTGGGTCCTGCCCCCTCCGAGCAGGTTGTTGGCACCGATGAGGGCGACCAGCACCGGAGGGATGACCACCAGCGGCGCCACCGCGGAGAAGCCGGCGGCCAGCATCACCACCGTCCCGGCATAGACCACGCCCCCCAGGACCAGTCCGGTCACGATCCACATCCCGCCGCGGTCGTCCCGGACCCGGCCCGGACCCCCTTCCGCGGTCGAGCGGACACCGCTCCTCGCACCCACCCTCACTGCACGCCTCCGTACCGGCGCTGGCGCTGTTGGAAGTCCCGCACCGCGGCGAAGAGGTGGCCCCGCCGGAAGTCGGGCCACAGCACCTCGTCGAAGACCAACTCGCTGTAGGCCAGCTGCCAGAGGAGGAAGTTGGAGATGCGGTGCTCCCCCGAGGTCCGGATGACCAGGTCCGGATCGGGCTGGTCGGGAAAGTAGAGGCGGGACCGGATGGCCTTCTCGTTGACCTTGTCGGCCGCCACCCCGTCGGCCACCAGGCGCCGGACGGCATCGACGATCTCGGCTCGTCCGCCGTAGTTGAAGGCCATGGTGAGCGTGCAGCGTCGATTGGCCTCGGTGAGCTCGATGGACTCGTCCATCCGGCGCAGCACCCGCTTGGGCACCCGCCAGTCCCTCCGCCCGGCGAACCGGATCCGGACCCCCTTGTCGTACAGCTCGTCGCGCCGCCGCATGAGCAGGCTCTCGTTGAATCCCATCAGGTATCGGACCTCGTCGGCCGGTCGCCGCCAGTTCTCGGTGGAGAAGGCGTACATGGTGATCCAGGGGATCCCGAGGTCGAGGGCCCCCTCCACCGCGTCGAGCAGCGCGGCCTCCCCGGCCGCGTGTCCCTCGGTGCGGGGAAGGCCACGACGGGCCGCCCACCGGCCATTGCCGTCCATGACGCAGGCCACGTGCGAGGGGATCGGACCACCGGTGAGGTCCGCCGCGGTGACGGTGGGCCGGCACGGCTCCTCGGTGCCGTCAGGCCCTGCGTGGTCCGGTTGCACGCGACGAACCTATCGCCTCCGGGCCGGGGGTCGAGCCTGGGGAGCGACCGGACCACCGCCGGCCCACGTCGACCCGGTGAGGGTGGTTGAGCCCCCGCGCCGGGGAGGCTAGACCCTCTCCATGTCACCGCTGGCCGCCCTGGCCATCTTCGTCGCCGGACTTGCGGCCGGAACGGTCAACGTCATCGTCGGGTCAGGGTCCCTCATCACCTTCCCCACCCTGTTGGCGTTGGGCTACCCGCCGGTGCTGGCCAACGTGTCCAACACCGTAGGTCTGGTTCCTGGCAGCATCAGCGCCGTGGTGGCCTACCGCCGGGAGCTGGTGGGCCAGCGCCAACGGGTGCTCCAACTCGGTGCGGCCTCCCTGCTGGGCGGCCTGTCCGGTGCCATCCTGCTCCTCTCGCTGCCCCACGGGGTGTTCAAGGCCGCGGTTCCCGTCCTCATCGCCATCGCCGCGCTGCTCATGGCGGCTCAGCCTCGGATCAGCGCCCGACTCGAGCGCGGCCGGACCCGCCCGACCCACGGGGGGGCCGGCCTGCTGGCCGGGGTCTTCCTGACCGGCATCTACGGCGGCTATTTCGGTGCCGCCCAGGGGGTCATCCTCATCGCTCTCCTGGCCATCTTCATCGACGACGATCTCCAACGGCTCAACGGCACCAAGAACGTACTGGCCCTGGTGGTCAACGCCGTGGCCGGGGTGTTCTTCGTCGCCACCACCTCCATCTCCTGGTCGGTGGCCGGCCTGATCGCCGCAGGTTCGATCATCGGCGGACAGGTCGGGGGCCGCTACGGCCGCCGACTCCCGGCTCCGCTCCTCCGATCGGTCATCGTGATCGTGGGCCTCGGCGTGGCGGCGGGGCTGGCCGTCGAATGGCACTGACCGACCTCGACGCCACCATGCTGCGGTGCCAACGGGACCGGGCCCGCCGATAGGGTCGGTGCATGCCCGACGACGTGACCGGCACGCTGGCCGCGGTGGCCGCCGGGCTCCCTGGCGGCGGCGAGTCCCGACCGGGGCAGAGGGCGATGGCCGAGGCGGTCGAACGGGCCGTGGAGAACCGCCGGCACCTGGTGGTCCAAGCCGGCACCGGCACCGGCAAGTCGCTGGCCTACCTGATTCCGGCGGCACTGTCCGGCGAGCGGGTGGTGGTGGCCACGGCCACCAAGGCCCTCCAGGACCAGCTGGCCCACAACGATCTGCCCCTGGTGGCCGCGGCGGTAGACCGAGACCTCTCCTTCGCCGTCCTCAAGGGACGCAGCAACTATCTCTGCCGGCAGCGGGTGTCCGAGATCGGCGGGGAGGGCGAGCAGCTGGCCCTGCAACCCGCCGCGGCCGAACCGCCCGACGCCGACGATCCGCTCACCCCGACGGTGGCGGGGGCCGACGACGGGGCGGCCGGGCCCGACGACCCGGCCGAGGTGGGACGGCTCGGTGACCAGGTCCGGCGCCTGGTCCGGTGGGCCGGGGACACCTCCACCGGCGACCGGTCCGAGCTCGAGTTCGAGCCCCACTTCCGGGCCTGGGCCATGGTCTCGACCACCGCCCGCGAGTGCCCGGGCGCCTTCCGCTGCCCGTCGGGCCGGGACTGCTTCGCCGAAGCCGCCCGGGCGCGCGCCGCCGAGTCCGACGTGGTGGTGGTCAACACCCATCTGTACGGGGCCCATCTGGCCAGTGGTGGCGCGGTGCTCCCGCCCCACGAGGTGGTGGTCTTCGACGAGGCCCATGAGGTGGAGGAGGTGATGACCGACAGTCTCGGGGTGGAGATCGGCCCGGGCCGCTTCCGGGCCCTGGCGGCCACCGCCCGGCCCCTGGTGGAGGCCACCGGGCCGGGCGGACTCGCCGCGCGTGGACGCGGTGGCGGAGGTGGGAGACCTCCTGCACCGGGTCCTCCGGCCGCTGGCCGGACGACGCGTCTCCCGCCCGACCCTGGTCGGTGCCGGGGGCCCCGGGGAGGACCGCCGTTCCCGGCCCGGACCCCTCCCCGCCCGAGCCCCTCGGGCTGGAGCTGGGTCTGGAGGCGCCGGCGCCGGGGCGCCGCCGGGCGCCGGCGCCCCCCGTCCCGAGCGGGGACCCCGAGCTCGACGAGGTGGTGGCCCTGGCCAACGGTCGGGTCGGCCGCCTGATCGACCACCTTCGTCAGGCCGAGCGGGTGGCCGGTGACGACGGCCCCCAGTCGGACCGTTCCCGACGGGATCGGGCCCTGCTGGCCGCCGGGCACCTGGCCGCCGACCTGGCCCGCCTCTACTCGCTCGGCGACGACGCAGTGGCGTGGGTGGACGGCGGGGCGCGGGCGCCCAGTCTGCGGATCTCGCCCATCGAGGTCGGTCCCCTCCTCACCGAGCAGCTATGGGGGTCGGTGACCGGCGTGCTGACCTCGGCCACGGTCCCGCTCGGCCTGCCGGAGCGGCTGGGACTGCCGGCCGGACGCACCGACGAGCTCGATGTCGGGAGCCCGTTCGAGTACCGCCGCAAGGCGCTGCTCTATGTGGCCCAGTCACTCCCCGACCGTCGCAGCCCCGAGGCTGAGCCGGCGCTTCACGACGAGCTCGAGGTCCTGATCGGAGCGGCTGGCGGGAGGACGCTTGCCCTGTTCACCAGCTGGCGTGCCATGCACGCCGCCGTCCTCGCCCTCCGGGACCGGGTCGAGGTCCCGATCCTGGCCCAGTCCGATCTGCCCAAGCCGGCCCTGGTCGAAGCGTTCCGGGCCGACGAGGCGACTTGCCTGTTCGCCACGTTGGGGTACTGGCAGGGGGTGGACGTCCCGGGACCGACCCTCAGTCTGGTCACCGTGGACCGGATCCCGTTCCCCCGTCCCGACGACCCGGTGCTGGAAGCCCGTCGGGAGCGGGCCGGGTCGGGGGCGTTCAGCGTGGTCGACCTGCCCCGGGCCGGAACACTGTTGGCCCAGGGTGCCGGGCGCCTGATCCGGTCGGCCCAGGATCGGGGGGTGGTGGCGGTCCTGGACAGCCGGCTGGCCACGGCCCGCTACCGGGGGGCGCTGTTGGCCCGGGTGCCGCCGATGAAGCGGACCGTGGACCGCCAGGAGGTGGTGGCCTTCCTCCGGGAGATCGCACTCGGGTCCCGACCGGCCCGGGCCGCCGGTGGTCCCTCCGCCCACGGATAACCCGGTCAGGACCGACCCCCTGGCTACGATGGCGGCTTCATGCCCCACTCGCGCCGATCGCCGACACTCACCGGGCCGGTCGGTCGCGGCTCTGCGGTGTCGTCCCGGGCGGTGAACGACCCACCGCAGGTCAGCGTGATCCTGGCCACCAATCGGAACGGCCCCTACCTGGCCGACACCCTGGCGTCGCTGGCCGCTCAGACCCTCACCGACTGGGAGCTGATCGTGGTCGACGACGGGGCCCCCGACCCCGAGGCGGTGGAAGCCGCGGTGGGCGGGATCCCTGACGCGGTCGTCGTCCACCAGGCCAACGCCGGGGTGAGTGTGGCCCGCAACGTCGGCATCGCCCGGAGCCGCGGCCGGTATCTCGCCTTCCTCGACGACGACGACCGATGGGCGCCCGAACGCCTCGCCCTGCAGGTGGGGGCGCTGGAGCGCCAGCCCGAGGCCGTGGCGGCCTTCTGCGACATGGCCTTCATCGACGGGCACGGGACCGTCTCCGGCTCGACCCGTCTGACCCCGGGGGACCTCCGGGCCTTCATCCGCCACGAGACCCGCGCACCCATCCCCACACTCCTGGTCACCCGGCGGGCCTTGGAGCGGGTGGGGACGTTCCACTCCCTGCTCCCCCCGGGCGAGGACCTGGACCTGATCTACCGGCTGGCGCGGGCCGGCCCGTTCGCCTTCGTACCCGGGGCCCTCGTCGAGTACCGCAGCCACGGAGGCAACGAGACCGGCGACCTGCCCGCCGTGGCCCTGGCCTCACGGCGGATCCTGTGGATCCAACGATGGTGGTCGGCCCGGGTGGGCGAGACCGACCTGCTGGCCGACGTGCGCATCGGCCTGCGTCGCTCCCGTGGTTACTGGACCGAGCGGCTGGTGCGCTCCGCCCTCCACGAGGCCCGGATGGGCCATCTGGCCCGGGCCCGCCAGTACGGGGCGTTCGTGGCCCGCAACGATCCGGTCACCGGCCTCGTGGTCCTCGGCCGGCTGGTCTGGCGGAAGGCCTCGGCGTCCGGGGGCGACCGGGCCGGTCGGGTATGAGGGTCCTGACCAACTCCGAGACGCTCTCGCCCAACACCGGCATCTCGGTCCAGACCGTGCAGATCGCCGAAGAACTGGCCCGACGGGGCCACCGCATCGACCTGGTGTACATCCAAGACGGGCCCTTTGGCGACCGCTACGCCTCGTTCTGCGACTCCATGCAACAGGTACCGGCCCTCGACCTCGAGGTCCGCGGCGCCTTGGCGGGCGCCGCGGACTGGTGCCCGCCGTTCGGGCCGGGGTCCGCAGCCCACCCCGACGTGGTCTACCTGCACCGGTTCAAACCGTTGCCCTGGGCCCTGGCCACGGCGGGGTTCAGCCGGGCACCGGTGGTGTGCCACCTGCACGGCATGGTGGGACTGGGTACACCCACGGTCAACCGGCAGCTGGGCCGGTTCACCTCGCGCTTCCTCTGCGTGTCGGACTACGTGCGGCAGCAATTCGTCGCCTCCGGCGGAGATCCCGGCCGGACCGATGTCGTCCTCAACGGCATCGATCCCGGGCAGTACCCGAGGGGGGGACCGGCCGAGCGGGCCACGGCCCGGGCCGAGCTCGGCCTTCACCCGTCCGGCCCCGTCGTGCTGTTCTTCGGCCGGGTGGCCGAGGAGAAGGGGGTCAGGGTGCTGGTCGAGGCCGTGGCCCGCGTCCACCACGACGATCCGTCGGTGGAGCTGGTCCTGATGGGGCCGTACCTCGGCGACGAGTACCGCCAGGAGCTCGTAGGCACCGCACCGGGGGTCACCATCCACTTCCTCCCGATGCGGACCGACGTGGTCACCCCGCTGCACGCCGCCGACGTGGTGGTGGTCCCCTCCATCTACGGGGAGCCGTTCGGCCGGACGGTCATCGAGGCCATGAGCACCGGGCGCCCGGTCATCGCCTCGTCAGTCGGGGGCATTCCGGAGATCCTGACCGGCGGGCTCGCCGAGCTACTGGTGGCGTCCGGGCGACGCCGGCGCCCTGGCGGCCAAGCTCGCCGAGGTGCTCGACTGGCGGACCAGCCGACCGGAGCTGGGCCCCCGGTGTGCCGATCACGTGGCCCGGCACTTCACCTTGTCGTCGATGGTGGACCAGGTCGAACAGCGCCTGGTGGCGGCGGCAGGCTGACGGACGCAGACGAGGCCGCTCAGAACCCCAGCCGGTCCAAGGCGTCCTCCCGGTGCTGCCACCGCTTCTCCACCCGGACGAACAGCTCGAGGAAGGCGCCGGGGGGCATCTGCTGGCGCACGGCGGTGCCCACCTCCTTCAGCGTGCTCCCGCCCCTGCCGATCACGATCCCCTTCTGGGAGTCCCGCTCGACCAGGATCTCGCAGCGGACCCGGGGCCACTCCCACTCGGTGACCCGACAGGCGATGCTGTGGGGGAGTTCGTCCTCGACCCGGTGGAGGAGCTCCTCCCGGACCAGGTCCGCCACCCAGAACGCCTCGGCCACGTCGGTGACCATCCCCTCGGGGTAGTACCGGGGACCCTCGGGCATCCGCTCGACCACTGCGTCCACCAGGGCTTGGACACCCTCCCCGGTGGTCGCCGAGACCGGGAAGTACTCCACCGGGACCGGAGCCTGGCCCGAGCTCTCGTCATCGCGCCCGATCACCTCGGCCACCGAGGTGAGGTGGGTCAGGATCCCGTCGCCCCCCACCCGGTCGATCTTGTTCACCACCACCAGGAGGGTCGGGTCGCCCACCGCGTCCGGGTTCGCCCGGTCCCAGCTCCCGCGGAAGGGAGGCCGCCCGGGCCATGGCCCGGACCCGGTGCGCCGAGGCGGCCAAGCACCATCCGGTCGCCGGGCCCCACCGCCCCGGTGGCTTCGACCATGGCGACGACCACGTCCACGTCGTCCAGGGACGAGGTGGCCGACTCGTTCATCCGCTCCCCCAGGGCGGTGCGGGGCTTGTGGAGTCCGGGGGTGTCGACGAACACCACCTGGGCGTCCGGTCGGTTGAGCACCCCCCGCACCTGGGACCGGGTGGTGTTGGGTCGGGGCGAGGTGATGGACACCTTGGTGCCGACGATGGCGTTGACCAGGGTCGACTTGCCCACGTTGGGGCGGCCCACCACCGCGGCGAAGCCCGACCGGAAGGTGGTCACACCGGGTCCTCCGGCCACCGGGGCCACCATGGGCACGATCCGGACCCGCTCGATCCGGCGACCGTTGACCCGGTCGGCCACCAGGCGCAGACCACCGACGTCGACCGACTCACCCGCCACCGGCACGTGGCCGAGCAGGTCGAAGACCAGACCGCCGACCGTGTCCCAGGCCCCGTCGGGCAGGTCGGCATGGATCAGCTCGTTGACCTCGTCGACCGGGAGCCGGGCGCTCACCCGCAGCTCCCCCGAGTCCAGTCGCTCGACGGTGGCCTCCTCGACGTCGAACTCGTCGACGATCTCGCCCACCAGCTCCTCGATCAGATCCTCCAGGGTCACCAGACCGGCGATCCCTCCGTACTCGTTGACCACCACCGCCTGGTGGAACTTGTCGGCCTGCATCTCCCGCATCAGGTCGGAGACCCGTTTGGTCTCGGGCACGAAGTGGGCCGGCTCGCAGGTGGGCCCGCACCGGGTCGGAGCCGTGCCCCTGGCGGACGCAGCGGATCATGTCCTTGGTGTAGGCGATGCCCACCACGTCGTCGACCTGCTGCTCGACCGCCGGCATCCGGCTGAACCCGACCTCGAGGGCCCGCTCGAGGGCCCGCTCGACGGTCTCGTCGGCCCCGATGGTCACCATGTCCGGCCGGGGCACCATCACCTCGCGCACCACGGTGTCGCCGAACTCGATGATCGAGTGGATCAGGGCCCGCTCCTCGGTCTCGATGACGTCGCCCTCCAGGGCCACGTCGGCCATCGCCAGCAGCTCGGATTCGGTCACGTCGGAACCGAGGTACTGGCCCTTCTCGCCGATGAGCAGATTGGCCAGGCCGATCAGGGCGCCCGACACCATGCGGACCGGCCAGAACCGGACGATGGCCGACACCAGGGGGGCACTGAACAGGGCCGCCCGCTCGGGGTGGTGGACGGCCCAGTTCTTGGGGACCGCCTCGCCGAGCACGAAGATGATCACGATCTCGAACACGGTGGCGGCCACGACGCCCCAGGCCCCGAACCAGTCGGCGGCCAGGATGCCCACCAGGGTGGCCACCACCAGTTGGCAGATCAGGACCATCAGCAGCACCGGGTTGAGGAACCCCTGGGGGTTCTCGGTGAGGCGCAGGAGGACCTTGGCCCCGCGGCGACCGTCGTCCACCAGGGCCTTGGCCTTGGCCCGACTGGTCCGGACCAGGCTGGTCTCGGCCAAGGCCAGCAGGGCCGAGACCCCGAGCAGGACCACCACCACGACCAGGAGGACGGCGTCCACTCCGTTGAACGAGGCGGCGAACGGCAGTCCCACCGCGGGGCTCGGCGGGCCGGGGTTCATGAGGTCGGGCTGGTCATGTCGCCGGCCCGGTCAGGAGACCCTCCTGGTCAGCACGCGGCGGCTGGCTCGGGCCGGTCCTGGTCACGAGGCGGTCCGGTAGAACAGGGCCAGCAGCTGCTGTTCACGACGCTCCATCCGCTCCGCCTCGGCGTCGACCTCGTGGTCCATGCCGAGGAGGTGGAGGATGCCGTGGACGACCAGGAGGGCGATCTCGTCGTCGAAGGTGACGCCGTGGTCGACGGCGTTGCGGGCCGCCACCGACGGGCAGATCACCACATCGCCCAGCAGGACCAGTCGATCGGTGTCCGCCTCGATGGAGCCGGGCCCGGTACCGCCCTCGTCGGGTGATCGCCCGCTCCGGTCCGACTCGTCCTCGATGGGGAACGAGAGGACGTCGGTGGCGCCCTCCTGGTGAAGGAAGCGCTCGTTGAGCGCGGCCATGGTGACCTCGTCGACGAACAGCAGGGACACTTCGGTGTCGCTGACGATCCCCTCGCCCTGGAGCACCGAACGGGCCAGGGTGGACCACCGCTCGACGTTGACCGGGTGATCGGCCTGCTCGTCGGCGGCGTAGACGTCAAGGCTCACCGGAGCCCTCCGGGGCCGTGCCGCGCTCGTAGGCGGCCACGATGTCGGCCACGATGCGGTGCCGGACCACGTCCCGCTGGTTCAGGAACACGAAGGCCAGGTCCGGTACCCCGGTCAGCACCGACTCCAGACCGACCAGGCCGGAACGCCCGCCGGGCACATCGACCTGGGTGATGTCCCCGGTGACGACGGCCTTCGACCCGAACCCGATCCGGGTCAGGAACATCTTCATCTGCTCGGGGCTGGTGTTCTGGGCCTCGTCCAGGATGATGAAGCTGTTGTTGAGGGTCCGGCCCCGCATGAAGGCCAGCGGCGCCACCTCGACCGCACCCCGGTCGATGAGCCGCTGGGCGCCTTCGGGCTCCAGCAGGTCGTGCAAGGCGTCATAGAGCGGACGGAGATAGGGATCGACCTTGGCCATCAGGTCGCCCGGGGAGGAAGCCGAGGCGCTCACCGGCCTCGACCGCCGGGCGGGTCAGGATGATCCGGTTGACCTGGCGGGCCTGGAGCGCCTGGACGGCCAGGGCTACGGCCAGATACGACTTGCCGGTCCCGGCGGGACCGATCCCGAAGGTCACGATGTTGTTGGCGATGGCATCGGCGTACTGCTTCTGCCCCCCGGTCTTGGGCCGCACGGCTCGGCCCCGGGACGAACGCAGCAGTTCGGCGGTCAGGACCTCGGAAGGCCGGACGTCGTCGTGCATCATGTCGATGGTGCGGTGCACCTGGACGGCGTCGAGGCCCTGACCCGATTCGAGCAGGATGATCAACTCCTCGAACAGCGCACCCACCCGCTCGGCTCCGTCCCCCTC
The DNA here is from genome assembly GCA_963833585.1 of uncultured Acidimicrobiaceae bacterium. GTDB lineage: Bacteria > Actinomycetota > Acidimicrobiia > Acidimicrobiales > RAAP-2 > Bog-756. Next base: position 40,538 of record CAWHYF010000003.1, read on the forward strand.
GATGGAGATCTCATTGCCCCGCACGGCGATCCGCACACCGTCGAACGCCCCTTCGACCAGCCGCAGCAGTTCGTCACGCTGGCCCAGCAGGCCGGCCATGAGGTGGTTGCCCGGAACGAGGATTTTGACCTGGGTGCCTGCCACGTGATCTCTGGTCCCGACCCTACCAGCGCGCCGCCAGCACCGACCCCATGGTCACCCGCCTCCGGACCGACCGATCCGGCCGGACGTCGACCGTTCAGCCCGGGGGCCAGTCGAAGGTTCGGCCACCGAGGACGTGCAGGTGGAGGTGGTCGACCGAGTTGAGGGCGTCGGGGCCCACGTTGAACACCAGCCGGTAGCCTCGGTCGGCACCACCGAACCCCTCGGCGTCGGCCACCGCCTTGGCCGCCACCAACAGGGCCGTCACGTCCTCGGCGTCCTCGGCGCTCACCTCCGAGGCGTTCACCAGGTGTCGTTTCGGCACGATCAGGACGTGGAGGGGGGCCTGGGGGTTGATGTCCCGGAACGCCACGGTGCGCTCGTCGGTCCGGACCACCTCCGCAGGGACGTCGCCGGCCACGATGCCGCAGAACAGGCAGTCGGTCACCCCGAGGTCAGGCCTCGGCAGCGGGCAGGCCGTCCGGGGTGACCGGGGAGCGGCCGTTCCCCTTGATCTCGGGATACAGGTGCTCGAGGCTGCCCGGTGCGATCCGGCTGGCCTGGATGAACCGCGCCACGTCGGTCTCTTGGATCCGGATGACACGGCCGAACTTGTAGGCCACCAGGTCGCCCTCGTCGATGAACCGGTAGAGGCTGCGGAGGGTCACCCCCAGCAGCTCCGAGGCCTCCTTGGTGCTCAACCAGCGGATCTGCTCGGTCACGTTCGACCTCCGGCGGTCATCAGACGCTGACGAGGAGCCCGAGCTCGTCCAGGCGGGTGCCCATGGAGTCGGGCGTCACCCCGAACAGACAGGCGATCGCCCGCACGTCCTCGGCCCGGATGGTGATCATGCGACCGTTGAAGTCCTGGCGGTGCACCTGGATCATGCTCAGGAACCGTCGCAGGAGGTCCCGCTCCGGGCCGCTGACCGTGTGCAGCTTGGTCAGGTCGATGGCCACCTTCTCGGTGCCCGACGCCGTCAGGTTGGCCCGGCGGGCCGACGTGGTGACGATCTCCTCGGTGGTGCCGCTGGCCCCCCACCGGGTCATGGTGGCGTCGTCGGGCGGAAGCAGCTGGTCGACCGGTACGTCGTAGAGCTTGGCCAGCCGCTGGAGCCGGGGGACCGAGATGGCCCGTTCGCCCCGCTCGTAGGCGCCCAGCACCGATGCTTTGAACTCCTGCTCCGACATGGCCTCGACGGCCTGCAGGGACAGGCGCATCTGCTTGCGCATGGTCCGGAGCCTCGCCCCTACGGCGCGGGCGTAGGCGACCCGGGCCGCCTCCTCCTGCTCGTCCTCATCGAGTACCTCTACACTCTTGTCGATCACCGACATCTGCACCTCCGCTCCTCTCCACCGATCGCCCCCCGAGCTCCGGCTCTGCCAATGTGACGCAGGTGCATGACTGACAACAGACCGAGGGATTCCGCAGCGCGGATCCCATGGTCGATCTCCCTCAACAGGAGTCCCTGCCTCCCTGGGTAGTTTCCCTCACGGAGCGTGGTTACGCAAGCGGTCCGACCAGGCCGCTGCGGAGAGTGCACAGCAGGGTACTCACAGCCACCGCCGCAGTCTCGGACCGCAGGACGGTCGGGCCCAGGCCCACGCCCCCAGGGAATCGCGCCTCCTCCTCCGGGTCCCACCCTCCCTCGGGACCCACCGCCACCACCGGCCGGTCCAGACCCGGTGGCGCGCCCCCCGGCCGGGCCAGCTCGGGATCCGAGCCGGCCACCGAAGCCAGTCGGTCCAGGGAGATCACCCCGTTCACCTCGGGCAGCCAGGTCCGGCGGCACTGGGCCGCGGCCTCCCGGGCCACCCGCCCGAATTTGTCCACGACCCGTCGGCTCCGCTCCTCGTCCCAGCGCACCACGGAGCGGGCGGTGTGGATCGGCACGATGCGGTCCACCCCCAGCTCGGTCAGCTTCTGTACCACCCACTCCGGCCGGTCGCCCTTGGTGGGGGCGAACGCCACCGTGATCTCCGGGTCCAGCCGCGGCTGTCGGGACAGCGGGCCCTCAGGGATCAGCAGCGTGGCCGGATCGGGCTGCCGGGAGCTTCGCCCCCCGGCCCCCGGTGCCACCCGGCACGGACACCAACCACCGGCGCCGTCGGAGGCGACCACCGGCTCGCCCGGCCGGAGACGCAGGACGTCGAGCAGATGGTGGACGTCACCCTGCGTGAGGATCGGGGCGGTCGGATCCGGGACGAAGACCATCGCCGCCGCCGACACCAGGACGGGCTCCGGTCCGGGCGGAGGGCCGGCCCCCGGCCCCGTCCGGTGGGCCACCGTCAGCTGAGCGCCGAGCGGAGCTTGGAGAAGAGCCCCTCCCCCTGCGGCGCCGAGCCCAGGTCCTCGCCCCGGGCCTCGGCCAGCGCGACCAACAGCTCTCGCTGGCCGTCATCGAGGCCGGACGGGGTCTCCACCTCGACGTGGACGAACAGGTCGCCCCTTCCCCGCCCCCGGATCTTGGGCACCCCCAGCCCTTTCAGGGGCAGGACCGTCCCGGACTGGGTGCCGGCCGCGATGGGCAGTTCTCGGGCGTCGTCCAGGGTGTCGAAGGTGATGCTCCCGCCCAGCGCAGCCAGGGTCATCGGCACGTTGGCGGCGGCGTGGAGGTCGACACCGGACCGCTCGAAGACCGGATCGGGCTGGACCGAGAGGTGGACGAACAGGGCACCGTTGGAACCACCCCGGAAGCCGGCCGGTCCGTGGCCGGCCAGGCGCAGGGTGGAGCCCTCGTCCACCCCGGCGGGGATGTCGACGGTCAGGGTGCGGGACTCGGTCCGCCGCCCCTCGCCCCGGCAGTCGGTGCACGGCGTCTGGATGAACTCGCCGGAGCCCTGGCAACGCGGGCAGGGGACCGCCGTGATGACCTGGCCCAGGATCGACTGGCGCACCCGCCGCAGTTCGCCGGCGCCCTGGCACTCGGGGCAGCGCACCGCGCTGGTCCCCGGCTGGGCCCCCGACCCCTCGCAGGTCCCACAGTGCACCGGGGTCTGCACGTCGACTTCCCGCTGGACCCCGAAGACGGCCTCCCGGAAGGAGAGCCGAACGACCATCTCCGCATCGGGCCCCGGGGTCGGACCGGTGCGCCGCGACCGCCCGGCACCGGCACCCCCCATGCCGTTGAAGAAGGCGTCGAACAGGTCGCCCAGCCCGCCGCCGAACGGATCTCCCGGGGCGCCCCCGTTTCCCGGGCCGAAGACCCCTTCCGTCCCGTAACGGTCGTAGCGGGCCCTCCGCTCGGGATCCTTCAGCACTTCGTAGGCCAGGCTGATCTCCTTGAACTGCTCGGAGGTGTCCGAATCCCCCTGGTTGGCGTCGGGATGGAATTCACGCGCTTTGGCCCGATAGGCGCGCTTCAGATCCTCGTCGGAGGCGTCACGACGGACACCCAGGACCTCGTAGAGGTCGGCGGTGCTCACGGCCTGGTCCCCTTTGCTCTCGTGGTCATCGTCCGGATTCGCCCAGCCGTTCACCCAGGCGGTCCCCCACCAAGCGGGCGGCCGCCAGGGCCAGGGGGTAGTTCATCCGAGTCGGACCGAGGAGGCCGACGGTCCCGGCCTCGACACCGTCCACCGACACCGGCATGACCACGATGGCGCACGAGGCCAGCGGCTCCACGCCATGCTCGGCCCCGATGGCCACCGACAGCCCGGTGTCCAGGATGTCCCGCATGAGGGACACCACCACCAGCTGCTGTTCGAGGATGGTCAGGACCGATCGCACGGTGTCGACGGCGTCGAAGGCCAGCGCCATCCGGGAGGATCCGCCCACGAAGAGCTGCTCGGCGCCCTCGGCCCGGCCCAACGAGTGCATCCCCGAGAGGCCGGCCGAGACCACGGCATCCGTGACCCCGTCACCGGTCCCCGGTACGACGACGGGGACTTGGGTCAGGGGAAGGCCGAGCGAGACGGAGGCCAGGCGGGCGGCGGCGTCGGAGAGACGGGCCTCGTCGACGTCGCCCTCGAATTCGATGGACTGCTTCTGGACCGCCCCGTCGGCCAGGACCACCACCAGCAGGGCCAACCGTGAGCCCAGGCCCACCAGCTGGACCGAGCGGATGGCGGCGGACTCGTGGGAGGGACCCACCACCATCGCCGTGCAGTCGGTGAGGTCGGCGAGGAGCCCCGACGTCCGCTCCAGCATCGATTCGATCTCGCCGTGGGCCTGATCGAAGAACTGGCGGACCTGCTGACGGCCGACCGGATCGAGCGAACCCGGACCGGCCAGGTGATCCACGAAGAAGCGGTAGCCCTTGTCGGTGGGGATCCGGCCGGCGCTGGTGTGGGGTTGGGCGAGGAAGCCATCCCGCTCCAGGGCTGCCATGTCCGAACGCACGGTGGCCGACGAAACGCTGACCCCCGGAGCATCGACCACGTGCTGGGAGCCCACCGGCTGGGCCGAGGCGATGTACTCGGTCACCACCGCGTTGAGGATGGCGGACTTGCGCGCGTCGAGATCCCCCGGGTCGGCAGGATGGTCGTCGGTGCGGCTGTCGTCGGTCGTGGGCATGGGCCTCTCGCATCCGCGTCAGCCCGGGGGCCGTGGGAAACGGCCGGGTCCGATGCGCTGCTGTTAGCACTCCACTCTAGTGAGTGCTGACCGCACCGGGCCGATCAGGACCTGGAGGCGATCGCCGGGCCTGCCCGCCGGCCCGGAATCAGTACGGCGCCACGAACATCCGCTCGGTCATGGCCGGACCCAGGGCGAAGGTGTGGTCCCCGACCACCAGGGTCAAGGTGCCGTCGGGGGCCCGGGACCCGATGACGGCGGTGGTCCCGGGGGTCAGGCCGTGGTCGCCGAGGTAGGCGAGGGAATCGGATTCGTGCTCCACGCTCTCGGTGATCCGCTCCAGGCGGATCCGGTCCCCCGGCTGGGCCTCGGCCAGCCGGCGCTGCTCGGGACCGACGGAATCGACACCGGGGATCGGGTTGCCGTGGGGACAGGTGGTGGGATTGCCCAACAGGACCACCAGGCGCTCCTCCACGTCGTCAGAGATGACGTGCTCCCACCGCCCGGCCTCGACGTGGGCCTTCTCCCAGTCGAGGCCGATGACGTCCACCAGCAGGCGCTCGGCCAGGCGGTGTTTGCGCACCACGCCCTCGGCCAGGGCCGTGCCCTTCCGGGTCATGGCGATCTGCCGCGAGGTCCGCACGATCAGGTCGTCCGCCTCCAGCCGGTCGAGCATCTCCGACACCGAGGGCGCCGCCTTTTCGAGCCGCTCGGCGAGGCGCGCCTGGATCACCGGGATCCCCTCCTCCTCGAGGGCGAAGATGGTCTCGAGGTACTCCTCGACCGGGGGATGGAATCGGTCAAGCACATGGCAGATCCTAGGGCACCGGGGCCCGATCGGTTCCGCCCGACCGCCCCGCCCGGCCGGCGAGATCGCCCCCGGGAGTACCGTGGAGGCGTGGACGACAGCCCGGAGCCGGTCGAGGACGGGGGCGACAGCGATCACCCGGCAGGACCCGGGGACCCGGTTGCACCCTCGGGGCAGGTGGACCGGGACGCCGACGGCCATGACCCCGAGGACCAGGACCCCGACGATCGGGACCGAGACGGCCAGGATGAGGGCAGGGATCCCCTGCGCTTCAACAGTTGGCGGCAGCGCTCCGCCACCGGCGCCGTCATGACCGGGATCGCCATGGGCCTGCAACAGGCGCTCGAGCTACCCCGACAGGAGCCGGCCTTCATGATCGAGGCGTCGGGGGAGCCGGAGGACCCCGACCGCCCGATCGATCTCCGGTTCGATCCGGACAGTCCGGCGGACACCGTGGCCATCATTCGTCGACCACAGCCCACGGATCCGGCCGAGGACCTCTCACCCCCCTCGTGAGAGCGGCCCGCCGGCCCGGCGGGCCCGGACCAAGGAACCGACCTGCCAGGCGGCGCCGTCCACCAACAGGACCACCCCCGCGCCGTAGGCCGTTCCGCCCAGAGCGTCGGTCGGGTAGTGCCACTGGAGGGCGATGACCGCGATGCCCATCCACACCACGTACGCCGTGCCGAGGACCGAGATGAGCGGGCGCCACCGCACCGGCACGCACAGCACCGCGGCGACGGCCAGGGCGGCCGCACCGACGCTCGAGCCCGAGGGATAGGACAAACCCGCACCCAGGTGCCTCCCGACCAGCGGCTTGACCGCCAGCTCGCACGTGGCCAGGGCCAGTGGCGGCCCGAGCAGGCAGGCCAGGGCACGGAGCCGGTCCCTCGGGAAGGCCACGGCCGCGGCCACCACCGACCCGGCCACGATGACCTGGGGATAGCGGAGCGAGGTCACCCCGGTGTAGGCGGCGTTGCGGGTGGGTCCCACCACGTCGAGGATCCACTGGTCCACCGCGATGGGCGATGGGTGGTAGGCGAACAGGATCCCGCCGAGCACCGCCACCAGTACCAACCCCAGCCCGACCCGGGTCTCGAGCCGCACCATGCGGTCCCGAGGCCACGTCGACGACCGGCGGGGGTCGGTCGGCGGCCCGACGTCGGCCGCACCGTGCCGGGCAGCGACCCGGTCCATCGGAAGCACCCATGGAGGTTACCGGGGCAACCGGTTCCCCACGCCGCACCCCGGGGGGTCGGGCGTCCCCGGCATCGTTGCCCAACGGCGGAGGCGCCGGTAGAATTGGCCAGCCAAGCCCATGACGACGCGCTCCGCAACGGCACCGACGGAGTCCGATCCCAGGCCGGCCCGCCCTCTCTCGTTCCCAGCCGCTCGATGGCGACGTGTCACCGGTCGTGACCGAGTGGTCGGTTCGGACGCGACGGGCGGCGCAGCCACCGGTACGGCGGTGCCGCCCCACCCATGACCGAAGGAGACCCGTTGCCTGAGCACCTCGGGAGGACCGAGACCGAAGCCACCCCGATGTGGTTCGGTTCCGACGACCGGCCCTTGTTCGGGTGGCTCCACCTCCCGGTGGGAGGGGCGGTGAGCGGGGGCGTGGTGCTCTGCCAGCCGCTGGGCATCGAGGCCATCTGCGTCTACTACTCCTACCGGCTGCTGGCCGACGAGTTGGCCGCCCGCGGCCTGGCCGTGCTCCGCTTCGACTACGACGGCACCGGCGACTCGGCCGGGCAGGAGACCGATCCGGGCCGGGTCGAGGACTGGCTGGCCAGCGTGGGAACGGCCACCGACACCCTCCTCGGAACCGGCGTCACCCGGGTGGGGCTGGTGGGCCTTCGGATCGGGGGCCTGTTCGCCGCCCAGGAGGCGGTCCGGCGGGGCGGGGTCGACGCACTCGTCCTGTGGGACGCCTGCCTCTCGGGCCGCGCCTTCCTCCGGGAACAGCGCTTCCTCCGGGTGCTCAGCGCCGGCGGGGATGTCGCCGACGGCGGCGGCGGCCGCGACTCGTCCGACGAGGAGGCCGTGGAGGCGCCGGGGCTCCGCTTCGAGCCCGAGACGGTACGGGCGCTCGCCGACCTGGACCTGACCCGCACCGACGGACCGCTGGCGGCACGGACCCTGGTGCTGACCCCGCCCGACCTGTCGAGGCCCCGGCGGCTCCAGCGCCGCCTGGAGGGGCACCAGGTGGAGTGGCACGAGGCCACCGGTCAGGACCGCCTGCTCGACTCCCGCCTGCAGGAGCCGCCCCTCGACACCATCGGCCGGACCGCCGACTGGTTGGCCGCGGCCCTCGGCGGCGAGCCGGTTACCGCCGTGGTGGGCCCGCTGGCCCCCACCACCGTGGTGGGCCGGACCGGCTCCGGCCGTCCGGTGGTGGAACGAACCGTGCGCCTCGGGTCCCTGGGCCTCTTCGGGATCCTCACCGAGCCGGCGGACGGCGCCACCGGGCCGGTCATCGTCCTGGTGGACGAAGGAAACACCCATCACATCGGCCAGGCCCGGATCTGGGTCGACCTGGCCCGACGGCTGGCCCCCGCCGGGCTCCGGGTGCTCCGTTTCGATCTCAGCGGGAACGGGGACAGTGGTGCCCGCCCGGGACAGCCGACCCATGTGGCCCGAGCGCCCGAGGCCATCGACGACGTGTACGAGGCGATGTGCGGGGTCTCGCCGGGGGACCCGTCCGAGGTGGTGCTGGTGGGCTTCTGCTCCGGGGCCTACCAGGTCCTCGAGCAGGCCCTGGTCCATCCTCCGACCGGGATCTGCGTCATCAACCCCTCCTTCTCGTTCCGGCCTCCCGAACCCACCGGGACCTCGGCCCGGCCCGCCCGGCAGATCACTCGGCCCTGGTTCGTGCGCCTGGTCGAAGCCCCGCTGCGTCGGCTGGTGCGCGACCGGAGCTCGGTGGGGCTGGACCGCTGGATGAACGCGCTCGAGGTCGGGACCTGGCCCGTCGCTCTGGCCAAGCGCCACCCGGGCATCCCCTCGGCCGTGTGGTGGACGGTCAACCGCACGCTGCTGGAGAACCCGGCCGTCGGCACCCTCGAGCGGGTGGTGGACCACGGGGTGGACACCCTGCTGGTGTGCGGCCCCGGCGATCTCCTCCCGGTGTCACTGGGCTCCGAGGGGCGGATCCGGAGATTGAAGACCTCTCGGGACTTCCACCTCGAGCTGCTCGACGAGCTGGACCACGCCTCGTGGGTGAAGCGGCAGCGGGAGCGCCTGATCGAGGTGGTCGACGCCTACCTGGTGGCCCGCTACGCGGGTGCCGGCACCGGCACCGGAGCGAGCACCGGGCCGGACCGCCCGATGGCCACCTCCCTGGCGCGCTAGGGCGGCCCACTCCGCCGACCCTGCCCCGGCGTGGGCGCCGCGGCCCGGTCGAGGACGGCCAGAAAGGTGGCCGCCTGGGTGGTCCAGGTCGCCGGGTCGCCGTGGACCGGGCCCGGCCCGGGCGGCATCGGGGGCCGGTCCAGGACCGCCAGAACGGCCTCGGTGAACGACTCCCGGTCGGCCACCACGATGGGTGGGTCCAGACCCCGGAAGCCGGCCACCGGGGTGGCCACGGCCGGTCGGCCCACGGCCAGGAACTCGCGTGCCTTCAGGGGGTCGAGACTCTCGATGAACGGGGTGGTCTGGTGGGGGACCACCTGGACATCGGCGTGTTGGAGGTAGCCCGCCATCTCGGTGTGGGGGCGGCGGCCGAGGATGACCGCCCCCGCCTCCACCAGTACATCCTCCACTTCCCCGGGCAGGCTGTTCGGCCCGACGAACACCAGGGTGGCCCGTCCGACCAGCGCCCGGGCCAGTGTGGCGCACAGCTCGATGTCGAGTCGGCCGGCGCTCAGGGTGCCCTGGTAGAGCACGATCCGCCCGACCGGCAGGTCGCGGGGGCGATCGGTGGGAGCCCGGAGGGCGTCGAGGTCGACCCCGTTGGGGATGAGGTGGACCGGACGGTGGCGGCCACGGCTCTCGGCCAGGGCCGGTGAGCACACCACGACCTCGGAGGCCTGCTCCAGCAGGCGGGCGTCGTTGCGCTGCTGGCGCTCCATCTCCCGGGCCGCCCCGTGGGCCAGGAGCCAATCGTCGGTCACGTCGTAGACGGACGGCCACCCGGTCCGGCGGATCAGGGGCGCATAGGTGCTGTCGTTGATCCACAGGACCGGTCGTCGGAAGCCGAGCCGTCGAGCGGTCCCCACCACCTGACGGATGAGGGAGTGGTCCCCCCTCGGCCAGACACTGCGCGGCAGCCACTTGCGGGGGGTCATGGCCCACAGCCGGCCGGACTCCCCCACCGGTCGGAGCGGCGACAACTCGGGAAGCCGACCCTTCCGCAGGGCCCAGCCCACGTCCACCGGGTTCCCCACGAAGAGGAGGCGCAGGGCGGGGCGCAGGTCGAGCAGGCGGCTGGCCATGTGCTGGTTGCGACGCCAGACCTCGTCCCAGGGCTCGAGGGAGAGACAGACGACGTCGAAGTGCTCAGACGGGACCAACGCTCATCTCCTCGCCACGGTCCTCGGCACCACGAGCCTCACGGTCGGCGAATGAGGATGGGTGAGGGCACCGGGGAGCATGGTATTGCATGGTCCGACGATGGACGTCGACGGGCCGGGGCCAAGGGCGGGGGAGGTTAACGTGGCCCATTCCCACTCCCCCTCCGTGCATCGCCGCCGACCAGGGCCGCCCACCGGGGGTCGGAACCGGGCCTCGCTCCCGATGAGCCCGAGCCTGGCGTTGGCCACGGTGGCCGTCGACCAACCGATGGGCCAGCAGGTCTACGAGCACGAGTTGGCCGACCGGGCTCCGGACGCGCTCGGAGGACGATGGCGGGTGGAGTCGGTCACGGTGCGGACCCTCCGGTCGCCGCTGCCCGGGACGGTCCGCATCCCGTCGCGGTGGATGGCCGGCGCCTCTCCGACGGTCCGTCGGGCCGTGGGCCGGGCCATCTACCGGGGCCACGATGTGGTCCACCGCATGGACCTGCGGCTCCCGCCCGCCCCCCGGCCCGAGGTCCTGACGGTTCACGACGTGGTGTCCTGGCGCTTCCCCGACGAGGCCATGCCGCCGAGCGATGCCGCCGCCAGCGCCCGCCGGGCCGTGGCCGTGGTGTGTCCCTCCCAGTTCTCGGCGGACGAGGTGAGCGTTCAGTTGGGGGTCACCACGGCCGTGGCCATTCCCAACGGCGTCGACCCGGCCTTCTTCGAGGTCGGGCCGCTCCCGGCCGAGCGGCTGAGCGAGCTGGGGATCCGACCGCCCTACGTGCTCCACGCCGGGGGCTGCACCCAGCGGAAGAACCTGGCCGGACTGGCCGGGGCCTGGCCCAAGGTCCGCTCGGTGCGCCCTGACGCCATGCTGGTGCTGATGGGTCCGACCGACCCCCGGCGGGACCGTCTGTTCGAGCCGCTCCCGGGCACCCTCCTCCTCGGCCGGGTCGACGACCCCACCGCCCGGGGGGTGATGGCCGCTTCCTCGACGGTGGTCGTCCCGTCGGTCTACGAGGGGTTCGGGCTCCCGGCCTTGGAGGGCATGGCGGTCGGCGTGCCGGTGGTGGCCGCCCGGAGGGGGTCGCTACCCGAGGTCTGCGGCGACGCCGCCTACCTGGTGGAGCCGGATGCCGGCAGCCTGGCGGAGGGACTGGTGGCCGCCCTGGCCGACGGCCCCGAGGCCCGGGCCGGCGTCGAGCGGGGACGGCGGCGGGCCGCCGCGTTCACCTGGGACGCCAGCGTGGCCGCCCACGCGGCCCTGTGGCGTCGCTACGCCGAGTGAGCGGCCCGGTCCGCCGCCTGCAACCGGAGGCCGTCGACGACCCCGCCGACCGACGCCACGGCCACCGCCGACGTTCGGAGCACGGCCGCACCGGCGGCGTTGGACGCACCACCGAAGTCGCCCCGTCCCGCCCGGTCCCGGGCCCGGCGGAGCCGGACGCCCACGTCGCTCCGCGCCGCATGCCAGGACGCGGCCGCGAACCGACGCACTCTCGGGTCGCTGATCCCGAAGATTCGGATCAGCAGGATCAGATGGTTCTTCTGGGCCCAGTAGGCGTAGCGCAGGTCGAACCGCTCGCCCTTGGCGTACGGGGCGGCGACGTGCTCGACCACGGCATCGGGGGTGTAGAGCAGGCGGTAGCCCGCCCGCTGGACCCGTAGGCACAGATCGGTCTCCTCGCGGATGCACGTCCCGGCGTACCCGTCCCGGATGCCCCCGAGCTGGTCGAGGACCGAGCGGCGGAAGGCCATGTTGGCTCCGAGCAGGTGGTCCACGTCGACCACCCGGCCCGGGTCGGCGGCGAAGTGGCCGGTCAGGGTGCCGTCGTCGAGCAGCTGGCCGACGGCGTCGAGCCCGTCGGTGAGCTCCCCGGGCTGCCGGCGGATCTGGCGCCCGCCCACCGCCCCGACGGCTGGATCAGCGAACAGCGGCAGCAGCGTCTCCAGCCAGTCCGGCTCGGCAAAGGCGTCGTCGTCGATGAAGGCCAGGATCTCGCCGGAGGCCATCCGGTAGCTGATGTTGCGCGCCGTGCCGGTCGCCCCCCGGCCGGTCGGACACACCGCGTAGGTCACCGACGGGAACCCGGCCCGAACCACCCGCTCGGTGTCGCGGCTGGTCGACGAGTCCACCACGATGATCTCGCACGGAGGACAGGTCTGGGCCAGGAGCTGGCGGAGACAGCGTTCGACGAACGTCGGTCGCTCGTAGGTGACCACGGCCACCGAGGCGGTGGGCAGGGCCAGGCCTCGACCACGGGTCCCGGACGGCCGGGTCGATGGTGCGGTTCGGTTCATGGCTCCTCCAGCGGAACGGGGTCGGTACCGGGGCGGCCCGCCGCCGGCACGCTCAGATCAGATCGGCGAAGCTTCGTTCCATCTGCTCGAAGATGACGGCACCGCCGAGGAACGCCGCCACGGGGACCACGATCGACAGGGCGATCTCCCAGAGGGGCGGGGCCGGTTGATGCAGGAACGACCACTGGAACTCCTGGAGCAGCCAGGTCAGCGGGTTGATGTCGTAGATGACCCGGTACTTGGCCGGCACGTTGGCGATGGAGTAGGCAATCGGGCTGGCGTACAGGAGGAACTGCAGCATGAACGGCACGAAGTAGCTGACGTCCCGGTAGCGGACGGTCAGGGCCGACGTCACCAGGCCCACCCCGCTGGCCAGCAGGATGATCATCAGCGCCCAGATGGGGCTGAGCACCACCGCCGCTCCGGGGTTGATCCCGTAGATGACCAGCAGGACGACGAGGAAGGCCGTCGACACGATGAAGTCGACGATGCAGGAGTAGATGGTGGCGAGGGGCACCAGCATGCGGGGGAAGAACACCTTGGACACCAGGTCGCGGTTGGAGACCAGCGATCCCTGGGCCCGGCTGATGATCCCGCTGAACAGGTTCCAGGCCAGGAGCCCGACGAAGCTGAACACCAGGTAGGGGACCCCGCCGCTGGACAGCTTGGCCACCCGGCCGAACACCAGCGCGAAGACCAGGGCCGTGATGAGCGGCTGCAGGACCACCCAGACCACGCCGAGGAGGGTCTGCCGGTAGCGCAGGGTCACGTCCCGGGCGCCGAATCGGTACAGGACCTCGCGCGCCTCCCACAGCTCGGAGACCTTGGGAAGCGAGAACCGACGGGGCGGTGTGATGACGATGGTGGACATGGGGCCTCAGCGTTGGGAGTAGTCGAAGTCGGGGTACACGACGCCGTGGTCGGTGCCGTCCGGGGTGGTCGGATGGGGGTAGGGGGTCACCGGCAGCACCTGGAAGTGGCAGGCCTGCTCCCAGATGTCCGTGGCCCGCCCCCCGGCGTAGACGAAGCAGTCGACGGTGTAGGCACCCGGCTTGAGCCAGGGCGTCTTCAGCACCAGTCGGCCCTCGGCGTCGGTGGCCGGGTCGAGCCAGAAGTCCACCACCCGGGAGTCGCACTGGGCGATCACCATGCCGTCCTCGTTGTTGACGAAGCACGAGAGGTAGTAGCGGCTCCCGAAGTCCGGGTTGGCCCCCACCGCGAACTCCACCACCACGTCCTGTCCGGGTTTGGTGATCTCGTCGGCCACCGCCACCGAGGTGCATCGGAGCTCGCCGGTACCCGGCCGGTGGGTGGGGACCTTGAGCAGCGGCGCCGACCGGGCGAAGCTGCGCTTGTACTCCTCCAGTGCCTCCTCGACGGTGCCGTGGAGCACCAGGTGGCCGCCGTCCAGGTACAGGGCCGAGGTGCACAGGTCCGACACCGTCTGCAGCTGGTGGCTGACCAGGAGCACGGTGCGGCCGTCCCGGGCCACCTCGCGCATCTTGCGCAGGCACTTGGCCTGGAAGTCCGAGTCGCCCACCGCCAGCACCTCGTCGACCACCAGGATCTCGCTGTCCAGGTGGGCGGCCACGGCGAAGGCCAGCCGGATGTACATCCCGGTGGAGTACCGCTTGACCTGGGTGTCGAGGAACCGCTCGGTCCCGGCGAATTCCACGATGGCGTCGAAGCGGTCGGCGATCTCCTTGCGGCGCATGCCGAGCAGGGTCCCGTTGAGGAAGACGTTCTCCCGTCCGGTGAGCTCGGGGTGGAAGCCGGTCCCCACCTCGAGGAGGCTGCCCACCCGGCCTCCGAGCTCGATGCGGCCGGTGGTGGGGGCGGTGATCCGGTTGATGATCTTGAGCAGGGTGCTCTTGCCGGCACCGTTCCGCCCGATGATGCCGACCACCTCGCCCCAGCCGACCTCGAAGGACACGTCGTGCAGGGCGTCGAACTCCTCGACCTGCTTCTTCTTCCCCCGGAGCCGCTTGAGCAACGCCTCGGAGGCGTACGAGTCCTGGTCCTCCTGGCGGAGGATCCGGTACATCTTCGACAGGCCTGACACCGAGATGGAGGCGTCGGCCGACACCGGGGCGACAGGAGACGGCAGTTGTTGGAGTACCAATTGATCCTCGATTGCGGGCAGAAGTCCTGCCTCAGAGGATCGACACGTCAGTCGTCCAGCTTGAGCGCTGAGACGAATGCCTCCTGGGGAACCTCCACCCGGCCGATGTTCTTCATCTTCTTCTTCCCCTCCTTCTGCTTCTCGAGCAGTTTGCGCTTGCGGGTGATGTCCCCGCCATAGCACTTGGCCAGGACGTCCTTGCGTCGGGCCTTGACCGTCTCCCGGGCCAGCACCCTCCCGCCGATGGCGGCCTGGATGGGCACGTCGAACATCTGGCGGGGTATGAGCGCCCGCAGCTTCTCGGTCATCCGCCGGCCGTAGGAGTCGGACTGGGAGCGGTGGACGATGGTGGAGAAGGCGTCCACCGGCGTGTGGTTGATGAGAAGGTCCACCTTGACCAGGTCAGCGGTGGCGTACCCCTCCGGTTCGTAGTCGAGACTGGCGTACCCCTTGGTCCGGCTCTTCAGCTGGTCGAAGAAGTTCACCACCACCTCGGCCAGGGGGATGGCGTAGACGAATTCCACCCGCTCGGGGGAGAGGTACTCCATCTTGACCATGTCGGCACGGTGTCCCTGGCACAGATCCATGATGGTCCCGGTGTACTCGGCCGGGGTCAGGATGGTGGCCCGGAGCATGGGCTCATCGACGTGGTCCAGATGGCTGGGCTCGGGCAGCTCGCTGGGGTTGTCCACGTCGATCTCCTCGCCGTTGGTGAGGTAGGCCCGGTACGCCACCGACGGGGCCGTGGCGATGAGGGACAGGTCGAACTCCCGCTCGAGTCGCTCCCGGACGATCTCCATGTGCAGGAGCCCGAGGAACCCGCACCGGAACCCGAAGCCCAGGGCCCGGGAGGACTCCGGCTCGTAGGTGAAACTGGCATCGTTGAGCCGGAGCTTCTCCAGAGCGTCCCGCAGATCGGGAAGCTCGTCCCCGTCGATGGGGAACAGGCCGCAGAACACCATGGGCTTGGGATCCCGGTAGCCCGCCAGGGCGGACGGGGCGGGGCGGTTGGCGGTGGTGACGGTCTCGCCGGAGCGGGCCCCGCCGACGTCCTTGATCCCGGCGATCAGGTAGCCGACCTCCCCCGGGCCCAGCTCCTTGACGGGAACCATGGTCGGGGTGCGGACGCCGATCTCCTCGATCTCGTGGTTGCTGGCCGCCTGCATGAACCGGAGCCGGTCGGTCCGGACCAGGGTGCCGGCCATCACCCGGATCGAGCTGACCACTCCCCGGTACTGGTCGTACGCCGAGTCGAAGATCAGGGCCTGGAGGGGAGCGGTGGGATCCCCGACCGGGGCGGGGATCCTGGCCACGATGGCGTCCAGCAATTCCGGGACGCCCTGGCCGGTCTTGGCCGAGATGTGGAGGATGTCGGCGGCGTCGAGGCCCAGGACCTGTTCGATCTCGGCGGCGCAGCGATCCGGATCGGCGGCGGGAAGGTCGATCTTGTTGAGGACGGCCACGATCTCGAGGTCGTTTTCGAGGGCCTGGTAGCAGTTGGCGAGGGTCTGGGCCTGGATCCCCTGGGACGCGTCGACCAACAGCACGGCTCCCTCGCAGGCCGCCAGGGACCGGCTGACCTCGTAGCCGAAGTCCACGTGACCCGGGGTGTCGATGAGGTGGAGGGTGTGGTCCCTCCAGGGCACCCGGACGTTCTGGGCCTTGATGGTGATGCCCCGCTCCCGCTCGATGTCCATCGAGTCGAGGTACTGCTCCCGCATCAGCCGGGGGTCGACCGCCCCGGTCAGCTCCAGGATACGGTCGGACAGGGTCGACTTGCCGTGGTCGACGTGGCTGATGACGGAGAAGTTGCGGATGCGGTCGACGGGAAGCACGGGGCTGCCAGCGTACCCAAGCCGGCCCGGTGCCCGTCCCCGGCCACGGCGGCCCCGTCGGGGTACGGGGGCCGGGCAGGCGGTCCGAGAGGAGACGGCCTGCACGGGCTGCTAACGTGTCCTGTCCCCGGACGTGGCCTGAGTGGGCCCGCCCGGTCACGCTCCCCGGCCGGTGGAGGCAGCACGTACCTCCGGCCTCAACCACCAGCCCACAGCACCCACCGGCACGCAGAGGAACCTCAGTGGCAAACATCAAGAGCCAGATCAAGCGCAATCGGCAGACCATCAAGCGCCAGGCCCGCAACAAGGCGGTGCGCTCCGAGCTCCGGACCCGCACCAAGGGGGCCATCGGCGCCATCGAGGGGGATGCCGAGAACGCGGACGAGGCCCTGCGCCTGGCAGTCAAGCGGATCGACAAGGCGGCGGCCAAGGGCGTCATCCACAAGAACCAGGCGGCCAATCGCAAGTCCCGCCTCATGAAGCGGGCGGCGGCCCAGGCCGCGGAGGGCTGAACGTACCGGAGGACGGCGGGGCGGCGGCCGTTCCCACAGGGCGCCCTCATGCGACCCGGCGGGGACGGTGGGGCATCGCCCGATCCCGAACCGGACGGCGCGGCGTCGGCCGTGGGCACGTCGGTCATCATGACGTCGGCGGTCGACATGACAGAGTGGGGTCTGTGACCACATGGCCGACGGCGGAGTGTCAGTGGTGGCTCGACCCGTGATCCGTTGCCTGCTGGCGGCGCCGTCCCCCGGAGTCGACGTCGAGAGCGGCGACATGCAGTACTGCCGGGATCTCCTGGCCGATCCGCCCCCCGGGGTGGAGTACGTGACCTACCCCGAGGCACTGGCGTCCGGCGAGCTCCGCGACATGCCCACGGTCCGGAGGGGCGCCCCACTGCCCCGCGGCGCCCGGGCCATGGGCCAGGCGCTGGCCCGGGCCGGGCTCCACGGCATCCGGCGAGCGGGGATGCTCCTCCCCGATCCGGTCCACTGGTGGGAGATCGACGGTCGGTTCGACCTCGTCCACACCCACTGCTTCCCGCTGCGGCTGACCGGACGGGTCCCGCCCGTGGTGGCGACGGACAGCGCCGGGACCTTCTGGTTCTGGACCGCGGCCCGGGGCCGCAGCGAACAGGATGTGTGGACGCGGCTCCGTCGGGAGCGCGCCCTGGCCCGGCGACTCGGCATCATCCATCCCACCGTCACGCCGGACGCCGCGGCACAGGTCCTCTACTTCGTGTCCCGGGGCCGGGAGCTGGCCGATCGTCTGGGGATCGACAGCTCGTGCATCCAGATCGCACCGGCCGGAGTACCCGACGCCCACACGAGGGCACCCCTGGGGCTGGACCCGCCCACGCTCCTCTTCGTGACCCGCAACTTCGAGGTGAAAGGCGGGCCGGCGGCCCTGACCGTGCTGGACGCCGTCCGACAAGAGTTCCCCACCTCGAGGCTGTTGGTGGCCGGTCCCTCCGATCCTGACCCCGGCATCGAAGGAGTCGTCTGGCTCGGACCCAGGACCAGGGAGGAGCTCTACGACGACGTCTACCCCCGGGCCGATGTCTTCGTGTATCCGACCACCTTCGACTGTGCTCCGCTGGTGGTGGTCGAAGCGCTGGCCCACGGGTTGCCGGTGGTGGCCCCGCGCGCCTTCGGTCTCCCCGATCTGGTCTGCGACGGGGGCACCGGGACGCTGGTGGACCCCGGCCGGACCGACCTCCTGAGCCAGGCGGTACTCGATCTGCTCCGGGACCCCGACCGCCTGCGGCAGATGGGGTCCGCGGCCGGCCGGGACTTCCTCGCCCGCCACTCGGTCGCCGTCCGGAACCAGAGGCTCCTGTCCGCCTACACCGCCGCCGGAGCGGCCGGCGGAACCCGGGTGATCCGGTGATCCCCAAGATCATCCACCGCATCTGGATGGGATCGCCCCGACCGCCCCACCTGGAGGCCATGACCCGACGGTGGCAGACCCACTTCCCCGACTACCGCCTGGAGTGGTGGACGGGGGAACGCCTCACCGATCTCGGCATGCCCGTCCACTGGCACACGGCCCGCACCTACGCGGAGAAGGCGGACATCGCCCGGTACCTGGTGCTGCACCGGTTCGGGGGTATCTACGCCGACTGCGACGTGCAACCGCTCCGGCCGTTCGACTACCTGTGGGAGGACACCGACTCGCTGGTGGCCTTCCAGGAGTCGCCGGACCTGGTCTGGAACGGGTTGATCGTGGCGTCGGTCGGGGCCCGCGCCCTGGACCTCGCCTCCCGGCTGGCGGACCGGAGTGCCCGGCGCCATCCGCCGGCGGCGGCCCCCAATGTCAGGACCGGACCGTTCGTCTTCACGGCGGCCGTCGACTACGAACGCTTCATCGACCCCAGGGGCATACGGATCTATCCACCCGGGTTCGTGCACGTCCGGGGGGAGCAGTCCGCCCATGCGGTGGTCTCCTCCCCGTTCCGGGACCCACCGGAGTGGGCCCTGGCCGCCGACCCGCCGGGGGAGCCCGAGTACGACCGGTGGAGGACCACGGTGGCCGACGCCGAGCTCAGCCTCCGTCTGCTTCCGGTACGGGTCAGGCGGGTCATGCGTTCGCGGACCCTGCGACGATCGAGTCCGGGGGCCGCGGGCTGAGCGGTCCCGCCGGTGACGGTCGACGCACCGGGTGGGCGGTGGCGACGGGCTGCTACTTGACGTAGTAGAACGGCTGGTCGCACCGGTAGCCGTGGGCCGAGCCGCTCACCGGCGGATCGTCGATCCGTTGGAATTGGCCGTGGCTGATCTTGGCGATGATGTAGCAGGTGGTGGGGACCTTGGCCGCCGGGTTGGCCGTGCCCACCAGGTTGCCTCCGGAGAACGAGGTGATCTTGCGGAGCTGCTGGAGGATGGAGCCCCGGCTCGGGTGCGGACCGGCGGCCTTCAGCGCTTGGGTGAACAGCTCGGCCGACAGCCATCCGAACAGCGTGTAGAGGTCGGCCTTGAACCCGGGTGAGGCCTTCTGGATCCAGGTCTGAAAGGCGGTGACGGCCGGAATCGCCGATTTGTCCTCGCCCAGGTACAGCGAGGTGTTCTGCTCCAGGTAGGCCCCGTCGATGGCCGACGCCCCGCCGGCATTGGGGATGAGCTGCTGGCTGTAGGTGGAGCCGCCCAGCACCAGCACGGGATGGAAGTTCTGCTGGTTGAGGGCCTGGACCACCGAAGCGGCGTAGTTCTGGGGCATCTGCTCGAGGAAGAGGATCTTCACCCCGGCGTGCTTCATGGCGATGACGTTCTGGTTGAAGTCGGTCTGGCTGATCTCGAACGTCGGGTCGTAGACCACCTTGTACCCGATCGACTGCATGGCCTGCTTCTCGGCATTCCACTTGGAGATGGCCGACGGCTCCCCGGCCACCATGGCCGCGGTGTGGGTGATGGCCCTGGGATCGCTCTTCTTGAAGTAGGCCAGCGCCCCGAGCTGCCAGCCGTTGACCGCCGGTGCCGGGCTGAAGGAGTTGGTCAAGTTGTTGGTGGCCAGGTCCAGCGAGACGGTGACGTTGGGCACCTGGGGATTGGCCTTCAACACCTGGCCGCCGAAGTTGTCCTCCAGGGAGAAGCCTCCGACCATGGCCACGTCCTTTTGGATGTCAGCCTGGGTCTGCTGTTTGTTCGGTCCGCCCGAGTACCCGTCGTCGCTGCTGTCGACCAGGATCTTGCGGCCGTAGATACCGCCGATGGTGTTGACGTAGTCGGCGTAGGCCTGGACGCCCACGGCGGCCCCTTTGAACAGGCCGGCCACCAGGGTGGAGACATTGCCCACCGAGACGGTCTTGGCCGTGATGCCGGTGTGGTCGCTGAAGGCCGAGGACGGGATGGGTGGACTCGGGGTGGCGGCCGAGGCGATGGCCGTGGTCGACGGACCGACGGCCATCGAGGCGGCCACGGCCACGGCCACGGGCGCCATGGCCCATCGGGACCGTCGGCGCCTCGACGCCCGGGCGCCAGATGTGGATCTCATCGGTGACCTCTCCCCCTCTGCGGTTGGTCGGCCGGCAGATCATGTCTCGGTCTCCCGGCAGCACTGTCGTTGACGCCAGAGACTCGGGTCTTGACCCTGGACCTGACCGGTGCGGTGGCGCCGCTCACCGCGCCTCCGACCGGTCTGCGCTGTCCTGGCCCTCCCCGTCCCTCCGATGCATGGCCCCGATCCGCGACCGGTCCAATTGGACGAATTCACCCTGCGCCTCCACCGTGACCACACCCCCCTGGGTCAGGCGGCCCCGGCTGAAGGTCCGACGCTCGGTGCGCTCGGTGACCCAGGCCTCGAATTCGGCCGGTTCGCCGATGAGCGTCGGCTTCAGGTAGCGGATGGCGAGGTTGACCGTGGGCCCCGCACCGTCGGCGATGACATTGGCCGCCGTCAGCATGATGTCGAAGGCCCCGGCCAGCACGGCGCCGTGCACGCACCCGGGTGCCCCCTCGTAGGGGGCGGTGAAGGTGGCCCGGCCCAGGGCCCGGGGCGGATCGACGTCGACCCGGAGGGGAAGGGCCACCGGATTGCACGTGCCGATGACCACATCGAAGGGCATGGCGGCCGCCAGGGTGTGCGCCTCCCCGGCCGGCACGGAGTGGTCGGCGAATCGGGCCACAGGCCCGGCCCCGGCGGCTGGCACGTGACGGTCCAGCTCGTCGGCCAGCGCCCCGGCCCGGCCGGCCGCATCGCGCATCACCTCGGGCGGTGCGGACGCCGTCACGGTCAGGGCCATCAACCGACGAACGGCGTCGGCCAGCTCCTCCCGGCCTCCCCCGCTCCAGGGCCTCCCGCCGGAGACCGTCGGTTCCGGGCCCCCCTCAGCCACCGTCGCCCCCGAACCGCCCCAGGTAGCTCGCCTGGGAGTCCAACACGGCGAGCATTTCGCCCGCGCTCCCCGACGGCACCCGGAGGACCACCTCGTCGATGCCGAGCCGCTCGTAGTGGGCCAGCTTCTCGTCGCTCGGAACCGTACCGAAGGGCACCACCCGGATCCGGTCGGGATCCCGGTGCCGCTCCTCCACGGCCCGGCGGAGCCGAGGCAGCGACTCGGCGAGACCGGATCCCCCGACCGGCATCCACCCATCGGCGTACTCGGCGATGGCCGCGAACACGCGGGGGGTGGCGGTTCCCCCGACGAGGGTGGTCACCCGGGGCTGCTGCACCGGCTTGGGCCAGCTCCAACAGGGGTCCAGCGAGATGAACTCCCCATGGAACTCCGCCTCCTCGTTGGCCCAGATGGCCTGCATGCACAAGATGTGCTCCCGGGCCACCTCCCGCCTCAGGGCGAAGTCCACGCCGTGGTCGGCCGCCTCGGACCGGTTCCACCCGAAGCCGGTGCCGAAGACCACCCGCCCCCCGCTCAGATGATCGAGGGTGGCGATCTGTTTGGCCAACACCACCGGGTCGTGCTGGGCGGCCAGCACCACACCGGTACCGAGCAGGATCCGCTCGGTCACCGACGCCGCGGTGGACAGGGCGACGAACGGATCGAGGCTGCGGCGGTAGTCATCCGGGTGCACTCCTTCCACCAGGGCCGGAGGGACGTCCTCCCGCACCGGCAGGTGGGTGTGCTCGGGGAGATAGAGGGAGTGGAAGCCACGTTCTTCGGCCGCCCGGGCCAGGTCGGCCGGCGCCATGTCCCGGTCGGTGAGGAAGGCGGTGACCCCGAGGCGCACCGCTCAGCGCCTCAGCCGGTCGGTGAGACCTGGGCCCGGATTGGCCTCGGGGTCGGCGAAGAGGGCGGCGAAGGCAGACTCCTCCCGGACCCGGGCGGCTTCGATGGCCGGGCGCCGGGCCTCCATCATGAGGCGCTTGATCCTTCGGGTGGCCGGTGCCGGGAAGGTGGCGATCGACCGGGCCAGGGCCAGGGTCTCGTCGACCACGGTTCCTTCGGCGCACACCCGTAACGCCAGGCCGGCTGCCACCGCCTGGTCGGCGTCGATCCACTCCGAGGCCAACAGCAACGCCGAGGCCCACTGCCACCCCAGTCGCTCCGGTAGCAGCCAGCTGCTGGCTGCTTCGGGAGGCACGCCCATCTCGGCGAACGGCGCCCGCAGCCGCGAGCCTCGCTCCATCAGCACCAGATCCACATGGCCGAGCAGGGTGCATCCGAGCCCCATGCCCACCCCGTGCACCGCGGCCAGGAGCGGCTTGTCGAACGCCACCACGGTGTCGAGCAGGCCCCGGAAGCCCGACCCGGCGTCGGCTCCGGCCGCCCCGGTGGCGATGGCCGCCATCTCGCGGAGGTCCTGACCCGAGGTGAAGGCCTGGCCGCGGCCGGTGAGCACCACGGCATGGAGCCGGTCGGTATCGAGGGCATCGACCAAGGCGTCGTCGACGGCCCGGTACATGGCCGAGTCGAAGGCGTTGCGGACCTCGGGTCGATCGAAGGCGATCAGGCGCACACCGCCCTCATCCTCGATGTCGATCCGGTGGTCGCTCACCGTCGGGGCACCGGGCGCGCCGCGGCCCTCACGGCCGCACCACCTGTCCGCCGTCGACATTGAACACGTGTCCGGTGATCCAGGACGCCTGGTCGGACAGGAGAAAGAGGCACATCCCCACCAGGTCGGTGGTCACTCCTTGTCGCTTCAGTGCCAACCCGGCCAGGATCGGCTTCATGAAGGCGTCGGGCACCACCGTCCGGGAGGCTTCGGTGTCGATGGGCCCCGGGGCGATGGCGTTGATCCGGATGTTCCCACCACCCAGCTCGTGGGCCATCTGCTGGGTGAGCGAGTTGACCCCGGCCTTGGCCAGTCCGTAGAACCCGGCGTAGAGGTAGGCCGCGGTCGACGACTGGTTGACGACGGCCCCGCCACCCCGCTCCTTGAGGGCCGGATAGCAGGCCCGGACACAGTTGAGGGCCCCGAGCAGGTTGACCGACAGGAATCGGTTCAGATACTCCCAGTCCACGGTGAGCAGCAGGTCGAGCTGCATACCCCCGAAGATGGCGGCGTTATTGACCAGGTAGTCGAGGCCCCCGAACCGTTCCACGGTGGCCTCGGCCATGGCCCGCGCCGAACCGGGGCCGGCCACGTCCACGGCCACCGACTCGGCCGTCCCCCCGGAGCGGCGGATGGACTCGGCCACCTCGGCGGCCTTGTCCCCGGCGATGTCGGCCACCATCACCGAGGCGCCCGCCGCGGCCAGGGCCTCGGCGTAGGCCTGGCCGATCCCGCCGCCCGACCCGGTCACGATGGCCACCTTGTCCGAGAAGTCGAATCGCACCATCGGGTGGGGGTCGGTGGCAGCCCCACCGTTCGGGGAACTCACGACCCCTCCTGGCCCCGGCGCTGGCCGATGACCCTCTCGGCCACCGCGTTCACCTGGGTCGACAACGGCCACCCGATGTAGTGGGTCAGGTGGAGGACGGTCTCCCGGACCTGCTCCTCGGTCAGCTCGCCCCGCTCCAGGGCCGACCGGAACTGGATCTCGATCAGGGACGACTGGCCCAGGGCGGCCAGTACACCGATGGTCATCAGGCGTCGGTCACGGTTGTCCAGGGCCGGCCTGGTCCACACCGTCCCGAACAGGTGGTCGACGGTGAAGGCGGCGTACGGCCCGGGTAGGTCGTCCGGGTCGACGGAGAATCCGTAGACCTCCTCCATCTTGGCGATGCCCTGCGCCCGGACCGAGGCCGGGTCCCGCCCCCCCTGCTCCGCATGGCCGTGGGCCTTCTCGACGCTCATCGTTGCCACCCTCCCCCGGGCCGGATCACGCCGGCTCGGCGATCGACTTGGTCTCGAGGTACTCCTCGAAACCGGCGACACCGGACTCCCGCCCGACGCCGGACTGCTTGTACCCCCCGAAGGGGACGTCGGGGCTGAACCACAGCCCCCCGTTGATGCCGACGGTGCCGGTCCGGATCCGGCCGGCCACGCTGATCGCCCGCTCCCGGTCGGCAGACCACACCGAACCGGAGAGACCGTAGGCGGAGTCATTGGCCAGGGCCACCGCATGGTCATCTCCGTCGTGGGGGATGACCACCAGCACCGGGCCGAAGATCTCCTCCTGGGAGACGCGTGACGAGTTGGGCAGCCCGACGATCAGCGTGGGCTCCACGAAGTAGCCGCGTTCGAGGTGCTCGGGACGACCGCCGCCGGTGACCACCGTCCCGCCCTCGTCGCGGGCCAGGGTCAGATAGCCCTCCACCCGCTCCCGCTGGCGGCCGCTGATCAGCGGCCCGCACATGGTGGCGGGATCGGTGGGGTCCCCGGCGGGCAGCTTTCCCATCACCTTGGCCGTCGACTCCACCGCCTGGTCGAAGAGTCGCCGGGGGACCAGGAGCCGGGTGGTGATGGCGCAGCCCTGACCGGCGTGGGTGCACACGGTGAAGGCGGCGGTGGCGCACGCCCCGCGGAGGTCGGCGTCGTCCAGGATGACGAAGGCCGACTTGCCGCCCAACTCCAAGAAGACCTTCTTCAGCGAGTCGGCGGCGGAGCCCATCACCCGCCGGCCGGTGGCCGTGGAGCCGGTGAAACTGATCTGGTCCACGCGCCGGTCGGCGGAAAGGAGGGCACCGACGGTGTGATCCGAGGAGGGCACGATGTTGACCACCCCCGGGGGCAGGTCGGTCTCCTCGGCGATGAGCCGCCCGAGGACCGTGGCGCTCCAGGGCGTATCGGGGGCCGGTTTGAGGACCACGGTGTTGCCGGCGGCCAGGGCCGGGCCCAGCTTGGCCAGGTTGATCTGGTGGGGGACGTTCCACGGGGTGATGGCCCCGACCACGCCGGTCGCCTCCCGACGGACCCAGCGGTGTGACGGGATGCCCATCGGCGAGGCGACCCCGAGATCGGCCTCCCACTGGTAGCCCTCGGCCAGGTCGGCCACCCAGCCGAGACCCTCGACCGGCGCATCGAGCTGGGCCGAGTAGGTGAAGGAGATCGGCGAACCCGTCTCGGCCACGGTCATGGCCCGGAGCTCGTCGGCGTGGGCGCACGAAGGCGGCCTGCAGCTGGCGGAGCCCGCGTACCCGCAGCTCGACATCGGTGGACCAGGTGGTGTCGTCGAAGGCCCGGCGAGCGGCGGCGATGGCATCGTCGAGATCCTCGGCCCCGGCGTCGGCCGCCACGCCGATGACCTCCTCGGTGGCCGGGTTCACCACCTCGAAGGTCCGGGCCCGCCGCGCCGGCCGGAGCTCACCGTCGATGAGCATGCGCTCCTCGCCCGCCACCGAACTCGACCCGCTGGTCATCGGGACACCTCCCCCACGCCGAAGATCTCGTCGGTCCGCCGCGCCGTCATGAGGGCCAGGGGGAGCTCGACGTCGAGGGAGTCGGCCAGCTCGAGGGCCGCAGCCAGATCCTTGTGGGCCAGGGAGGCTCCGGCCTGCATGGCCCCGACCAGCCCCTTGTCGTCCGAGTCGGTGAACGGGGACACCGTCGGGCGGAACATGAGCCGGGAGGCTCCCCCGATGTGGACGTCGCTGGCCTTGACCACCTCGGCCAGCTGGGCCAGGGAGATGCCGGCCGCTTCGGCCAACTGCTGGCCCTCCAAGGCGGCCAGCCACGAGCCATAGGTGATCAGGTTGCGGGCCAGCTTGGCGGCCAGCCCGGTCCCGAAGGGCCCCATCGTCACCGCCAGCGAGCTGATGGCGTCGAACACCGGGCGCACCCGCTCGATCACCGCCGGATCGCCCCCCACCATGCACACCAGGTCGCCACTGGCCGCCGCGGCCGGTCCCCCGGTGACACCGCAGTCGAGCACGGGGACCCCGAGAGCGTCGGCCTCGGCGCCCAGGGCCCGGACGCACGGCACCGAGATGGTGCTCACGATGACGATGGCGGTGTCGGGACCGGCTGCGGCCAGTCCGCCCTCCGGGCCGGAGAGCACGGCGTGGACCTGCTCGTCGTCGACCACCGCCACCACGACGACATCAGCGCGTCCGACCAGATCCGCCGGAGAGGACGCCACCTCGGCGCGGTCTGCGTACTGTTGGGTGGCCTCCGCCCGTACGTCGCACACCACGAGGGGGAACCCTGCCCGGAGGACGCTGGTGGCCACACCGTCCCCGATGGCGCCGAGGCCGATCACCCCCACGGTCGGCACGAGGGCGGATGGCGCCGGGTCGGTTGGTTGGTCGTTCGGCACTGGACGTCCCCCTGTGGGTCGTGGTGTGGTGTGGTGCGTTGGTCTGGGTGATGATGGCACGACGCCCCCGCCGACCGAATCGCCGCACCGACCCGGGTCGGCCACCGACGGGACCGGAGCCACCCCCGGCCGGGCCGGTGCCGCTGTACTTGGACAGCTGTCCAGACTATAGTCCAATTCCATGACCCCCACCAATGCGCCACCGCCCGCCCCCGGGGCCCGATGACCGAGGCCACCGTGCTCCGGGCGCACGACGGCTCGGATTTCGAGGCCACCCGCCGGCGGCTCTCGCCGCGCCAGGCCGAGGTGGTGGCCCAGCTGGTGTCGGCCACCGAGGCGGAGATCGAGGTGGTGGGCTACGCCGGTCTCACCGTCCGCAGCGTGGCCCGTCGGGCCGGCGTGGCCCCGGCCACCGCCTACAACTACTTCAGCTCCAAGGACCATCTGCTGGCTGAGGTGCTCTGGCGCCGCATGCAGTCCCTCCAACCGGCCGAGTTGGACGAGAGCCGGCCCGTGCACCAGCGGGTGGGCGCCACCGTGCGGGACATGGTGCTGTTCACCACCGAGAGCCCCGCCCTGGTCGACGCCTGCACCATCGCCCTGCTCAGCACCTCACCCGACGTCAAGCACCTGCGGGACCGGATCGGGGGCGACATCCACCGTCGGCTGGCGGCCGCCGTCGGCCCGGGGGTCGATCCCATGGTGGTGCGGGTGCTCGAGACCTCGTTCTCGGGGGCGC
The DNA here is from genome assembly GCA_963833585.1 of uncultured Acidimicrobiaceae bacterium. Lineage (GTDB taxonomy): Bacteria > Actinomycetota > Acidimicrobiia > Acidimicrobiales > RAAP-2 > Bog-756. Next base: position 67,591 of record CAWHYF010000003.1, read on the forward strand.
TGTTGGCGTCGGGCATGGGGCACATGTCCTCGCGGGACATCCCCGAGTTCGTGGCCGATGCGGCGGAGCTGATGCTCGGCGGGGGCACCACGGGGCGCCAGCACCGATGACCACCGTCAGCCAACCGGTCTCGTACAGTCCCTACGCCTACGAGATCCACGAGGACCCCTACCCGGTCTACGCCCGCCTCCGGGCCGAAGCCCCCGTGTACCGGAACGACGAGCTCGATTTCTGGGCCCTCTCCCGCCACGAGGACGTCCTGGCCGCCTTCCGCAACCTCGATGGCTTCTCCAACGCCCAGGGGGTGTCCCTCGAGCCCAGCGCCTTCGGGCCCGAGGCCCACCGGTTCATGTCGTTCCTGGCCCTCGACCCACCCCGCCACACCCGGATGCGCTCGCTGGTGGGCAAGGGGTTCACCCCCTCGAAAGTGGCCCAGATGGAGGACCACATCCGGGCCATCGCCCTCGACCACCTCGAGCCGGCCCTGGAGCAGGGCACCTTCGACTTCATCGCCGACTTCGCCGGCAAGCTCCCCATGGACGTGATCTCCGAGCTGGTCGGCGTGCCCCGTGCCGACCGGGTCGAGGTCCGCCGGCTGGCCGATCTGGTGGTCCACCGCGAGGACGGCCTCTTCGATGTCCCGCCGGCGGGGATGGACGCCGCCCTGGCCCTGGTCGGGTACTACCAGACCATGGTGGACGAGCGGCGACGGTCCCCCCGGGACGACCTGACCTCGGCCCTCCTCGAGGCCCAGATCGACGGCGACAAGCTCACCGACGACGAGGTCATCGCCTTCCTCTTCCTCATGGTGGTGGCCGGCAACGAGACGACCACCAAGTTGTTGGGCAACGCCTGGTACTGGGCCTGGCGAAACCCGGACCAGCGGGCCAAGCCCTTCGCCGACCCCCGACAGGTCGTGCCCTGGATCGAGGAGACTCTCCGCTACGACACCTCCAGCCAGATGCTGCTCCGGGTCACCCGGATCCCGATGGAACTGCACGGAAGAGCGATTCCCGAAGGTGAGCGGGTCCTCCTCCTGGTGGGCTCGGCCAACCGGGACGAGGCGGTCTTCCCCGAGGCCGACCGGTACGACCTCGACCGGGACACCGGCCGCCTGGTGAGCTTCGGCAGCGGCCGCCACTTCTGCATGGGCGCCCCGTTGGCCCGGCTCGAGGCCCGGATCGGCCTCACCGAACTGGTCAAGCGGGTGGCCTCCTACGAGGTGGACCCCGAGGCCATCGAACGGGTCCATTCCATCAACGTCCGGGGCCTCGCCACCCTGCCGACCACGGTCACGCTGCGCTGATGGCCCGCTTCGCCCCCCATCCCGAACTCCGGCCGGCCGTCGTCACCGGTGCCTCCTCGGGCATCGGGCAGGCCACGGCCCGGGCCCTGGCGGCCCAAGGCCACCCGGTGGTCCTCGGCGCCCGGAGGGTGGCGGCATGCGAGGAGACGGCGGCGGTCATCCGGGACGACGGCGGGGAGGCCGTGGCCATCCGCCTGGACCTGGCCGACGCCGCATCGGTGGAACAGTTCGCCAAGGCGACGCTGGAGACCGTCGGCTCGGTGGAGATCCTGGTGTCCAACGCGGCCCTGAACATCGCCGGCTCCGTGCTGGACACCGACCCGGAGCTGTTCGACAGCGTGCTGGCGGTCAATCTGAGCGGCACCCACCGCCTGGTACGGGCCCTGGTCCCGGCCATGACCGTCCGCGGCCGGGGCGACGTCGTGTTCGTCACCTCCGACGTGGCCGAACGGCCCCGCCCCTCGATGGCGGCCTACGTCACGTCGAAGTGGGGGCTCGAGGGCTATGTCCACTCCCTGCAGATGGAGCTCGAGGGGACCGGAGTGCGGGCCACCATCGTGCGACCCGGTCCCACCCTCACCGGCATGGGGATGGACTGGGACCCCGAGGTGACCGGCGAGGTGATCGAGCAGTGGGCGGCATGGGGGTTCGCCCGCCACTCCAATTTCATGCGGCCGGCAGGGGTGGCTCAGGCCATCGCCGCCGTGGTGGCGCTCCCCCGCGGCACCCACGCCACCGTCATCGAACTACAGCCGGAAGCCCCCATCCGCACCGAGCCGGAGGAATCGCCATGACCATCGCCGCAGACAGGAAGCAGCCCCCCCGGGTGTCGGGTGGACAGGGCGAGAACGGGCACCTGGAGGAGCTCCGGGTCGACCCCATCGCCCTCATGAACCGGGTCCGCCGCGAGTGCGGCGACGTCGGGGTGTTCCGCCTGGCCCAGCGGGACGTGGTGCTGCTCACCGGAGCCGACGCCAACGAGTTCTTCTTCCGCGCCCCCGAGGAGGTCCTGGACCAGGCCGAGGCCTACCCCTTCATGACCCCGGTCTTCGGCGAGGGGGTGGTGTTCGACGCGCCCCCCGAACGCCGACGCGAGATGTTGCACAACCAGGCCCTCCGGGACAAGTTCATGCGCGGACATGCCGCCACCATTGCCGGCGAAGTGGAGCGGATGGTGGCCGGGTGGGACGACGAGGGCCAGATCGACCTGCTCGACTGGTTCGCCGAGCTGACCATCTACACCTCCTCGGCCTGTCTGATCGGGAAGCGGTTCCGCAACGAACTGGACCAACGGTTCGCCCAGCTCTACCACGACCTCGAGCAGGGCACCGATGCCATCGCCTACGTGGACCCCTATGCCCCGATCGAGAGCTTCCGCCGCCGGGACGCCGCCCGGGCAGGCCTGGTTCGTCTGGTCGAGGGGATCATGGAGCGGCGGGCCTCGGCTCCCCCCTCGGCGGACGACGAACGGGACCTGCTCGACGTGCTCATGTCCATCACCGAGGAAGACGGCTCGTCGCGTTTCGCCGCCGACGAGATCACCGGCATGTTCATCTCCATGATGTTCGCCGGCCACCACACCACGTCCGGCACCGCGGCCTGGACCCTCATCGAGCTGCTCCGGCACGGCGACGAGCTCGCTGCGGTGGAGGCCGAGCTCGCCGAGCTCTACGCCGGGGGGGCCGAGGTCAGCTACCAGGCTCTCCGGGCCATGCCCCGGCTGGAGTCGGCCATCAAGGAGGCCCTGCGCCTGCACCCGCCGTTGATCCTGCTGCTCCGGGTGGCCAAGGAGGACGTCGAGGTGGACGGATACGACATCGACGCCGGCCAGATGGTCGGGGCCAGCCCCTCGGTCTCCAACCGGATCCCCGAGGACTTCCCCGACGCCGACGAGTTCCAGCCCGCCCGGTACCTCGAACCCCGGGAGGAGGATCGCTCCAATCCCTGGACCTGGATCCCCTTCGGTGCCGGCCGGCACCGGTGCGTGGGGGCCGCCTTCGCCATGATGCAGCTGAAGGCCATCTTCTCCGTACTGATGCTCGACTGGGAGTTCGAGCTGGCCCAACCCTCGGACTCGTACCGCAACGACCACTCGAAGATGGTCGTCCAGCTCGTCCAGCCGTGTGTGGTCCGCTACCGACGGCGGGCGGGCGCCGGTTCGGCGCGGCCCCAAACCGGGAGCGGGGCCTGATGCGGGTCGTGGTGGACCTCGACCTGTGCCAAGGTCACGGTGTATGCGAGTCGGAAGCACCCCTGGTGTTCGAGCTGGCCAAGCGTGAGACCGTGGCCATCCTGGACGACGCACCTCCGGAAGAACGACGGGCCGAGGTCGAGGCCGCCGTCCGCTACTGCCCCACATCCGCCCTACACATCATCGAAGAGGAGTAGCCCATGCCGTCGTTCCCCCGTAGTGAACTCGAAGAGATGATGCAGAGGTGGCTGGACATCAACCGGCGCTGCGAGGAACAGCTCGACTGGCTGCCCATGGCCGAGATGTACACCGACGACGCCACCTATGGGTGGAACGTCGGACCGACCGACGAGTTCATGGCCGTGGGCAAGGAGGAGATCCGGGACTACGCTCTGGGCCTCGAGATGGAGGGCCTGGGGGGGTGGACCTACCCGTACCAGCGGGTGCTGATCGACGACGTGCAGGGGGAGATCCTTGGTCTGTGGAAGCAGATCGCCGACGTGACCCGGCCCGATGGTTCGCACTACGAGATCGCCGGGCTGGGGGGCAGCTGGTTCCGCTACGCGGGCAACTTCCAGTGGAGCTGGCAACGGGACTTCTTCGACGTGGGCAACGCCACCGCCACCTTCATCGAGATGATCAACGCCGGGGTGCTGACCCCCGGGATGCAGAAGCGCCTGGAGAAGTCGACGTCGGGCCGGCGGCAGCCCGGTCACTACCGGGTGGGTCAGGCCCCGGTGGGACTGTGGGAGGGCGTCGAGTAAGGGTGGAGGCCCAGCCCGGCGGCTCCGACGGCGGGTGATCGCCGCGGACTGATGGGTCGGTGCGACCGGGCGCCCGGCGACCAGCGGTGGTCGCGGTGACCGGCAGTCGGTCTCAGAGGCCGGCGAAGGCGTCGACCACCCCGGTACGCCAGGCCTTCAACTCCTCGGAGTGCGCCGAGTCGGTCCGGCCCATCCGGACCACGACCAGGTCCAGCCGCGGGCAGATGTCGACATACTGCCCGTCGTGGCCGGCGGCCCAGAAGGTTCCCTGCGGGTGGTTCCGGGTCCACCAGTGGGAGCCGTAGTAGTCGCCGCCGTCGGGATCGACCGAACGGGGCCGGCGACCGTGGTCGACCCAGCCCTCCGGAAGCAGCCGCCGCCCGTCCCACACCCCGTCGCGCAGGTACCACAGGCCGAACCGGGCGTAGTCGCGGGCGGTGGCGTAGACGTACGAGGCGGCCAGCCAGGTCCCGGCGTCGTCGAAGGAGGCGGTGGCCGAGGTCATCCCCAGTGGTCGGAACACCCGGTGAGCCACGAAGTCCCGGTAGGGCTGACCGGGCCCGACGGTGCGGGCCACGATGCCCGAGATGATGTTGCTGGTGCCACTGGAGTAGTTGAACCGGGTTCCCGGCGCGGCGGCCAGGGGGCGGTCGGCGGCGAAGGCCGCCATGTCCTTCCGGCCCCGGCCGAACAGCATCTGGAGGACGTCTGAGGCCTGCGCATCGTCGTACTCCTCCACGAAGTCGAGACCGTCGCGCATGTCGAGGAGGTGCTGGAGGGTGATCTCCCGCCGGGGATCACCGGCGACCTGCCACCGCGGCACCGGGGCGGGCGCGTCGAGCACCAGGCGGCCCTCGGCCACCAGCATGCCGACCACCGCGTGGAGCATGGACTTGGCCATGGACCACGACAGCAGGGGGGTGTCCGCCGTCACCGGCTTGCCCGGCTTGTCCCATTGGGGCAGCAGCCCCCCGTAGCGCTCGAGTACCAGTCGTCCCCGGTGGACGACGACCACGGCGTAGGTGTCGTGCAACGGGCCGTCGGGGTCGAACGCCGACTCCAAGGCCGGATCGAGGTCCACCCCTTCGGGCAGGGGGCCCTCGGGCCACAACGCCCCGGGCCACGGGACCCCCGCCGGCTGGGCCGGTAGGGGGTACAGCGGGAACGGGATCGGGCCCGGGGCGCTCACGGCACCGAAGTCTGGCACCGGGTCGGCTCGTCCCGTCCCGAGCTCAACCGGCCGGGGCCCGCCAGTCGATCCATCCCCCGTGCTGCTGGACGACGGCCAGCAGGTGGGGGTGGGCGGTGCCCCCCTCCAAGAGGACCGCGCCGAGGACGTGGGCCTGGGCGCCGTGGCGGTCGGTGAGCGAGGGCTCGGCCACACCCACCACCGTGCCGGCGCTGTCGGCCGACAGCCAAGCCACCGGACGCCGCTCGGAGGCCCGGGCCAGTTGGTCGGTGAACTCGCGGCGCTGGTCCAGCGGGAAGTAGGCGAAGGACCAGCTGGTCACCACCACCACCGCCACCCCGTCGTCCAGTTGGTCGATCACCTTCGGGAGGGTGTCGACGGCCCCGCCCGCCAGTACCGGCGGCAGGTCGGCCTGGGCCAGGCGGATCGAGGCCGCCGTCCGCTCGAGGCGGCCGGTGTCGGGCCACACGCAGGCCAGCAGCCAGCGGGCGTCGTCGGGGTCGCCGAGGTCGATCGGGGAGCGGTCGATGCCCAGCCGAGTCGTGGGGACCGGGAGCCGGCCGGCGATGGGCGGTGCACCGCCCCGCACCTCACAGCCCACCAGCACCGGCGAGTCGGGGGGGCCGGTGGCGCCGTGATCGCCGTAGTCGAGCCGGTACCGGTCACACAACAGGTTGAGCCCGGCGCTGGCCCCCACGTCGACCAGCGCGAAGGGGAGCCCGATCCGCCCGGCGACCCAGGTCAGACCGGGGCCGATCAGCGCGCTCCGGCCGCAGTCGTTGGTCTGCACCCGGCGGAAGGCCAACAGTTCGGAGATCCTGTCCCGTCGGGAGTGGCACACCTCGAGGAACAGGGGGCCGGGATCCGCCCGGGAGTGGCCGGCGTACACCTCGGACAGCGGATGGTCGAGCCCGTCGAGGAGGAGGTAGTGCACCGCGCCGAGCAGTGTCGGGGGCAGATGGGCCTCGGGGGGCGCGGCCCGGACCAGGTCGAGGACCGTGCGGTCCCGGGCCACCACCGTGGCGATCCGTTCATAGAGCGGTGAGTAGCCCCGGAACTGGTGGTGGGCGAACCAGTCCCACAGCTGGCCCAGTTCGTCCCCGTCCCCGGTCATCCACCCATTCTTCCACCGGGCGGTCCGGCCGACGGAGCTCGGGGGAGCCGGCACCGGACGGTCGCCCACCGGGGCCTAGGGGACGAGGATGATCTTGCCGTGGGTGTGCCCCACGGCCAGCTGGCGGAGGGCGTCGGCCGCCCGGGTCAGCGGATAGGTGGCCGCCACCCGGACCGACAGCGTGCCCGCCTCGACCCGCCGCACCAGCTCCATCCGGGCCGCACTCCGGATCTCGACCCCCGGGTCGGCACCCGGTGCCCCGCCCAGGACCCTCAGCCCGAGCTCGAGCCCGCGCCGGGCGTTGGCGATGGTGGCGATCCGGTCCCGGTCGGCCACCAGGGCCACCGACACGTCGATGGCCTCGTCGGTTCCCACCGTGTCGATGGCGGCGTCCACGCCGTCGGGGGTCAGGGCCCTGATGCGCTCGAGCAGGCCCTCGCCGTAGGCCACCGGTTCGGCCCCCAGACGGCGCAGGTGGGCATGGGCCGACCCGCTGGCGGTGCCGATGACCCGGGCCCCGTCGGCCACCGCCAGTTGGACGGCGGCCAGTCCCACGCCCCCCGAGGAACCGTGGACCACCACCGTGTCACCGGCACCCACCCCGGTGGCGCGCAAGGCATGCACCGCGGTGACCCCGGTCAGCATGAGGCCGGCGGCCTCCCCGAAGGAGAGCGCCGACGGCTTGGGCACCGCGACGTCCCCGTCCACCACCAGCTGGGAGGCGTACCCACCGACGATTCGGTAGAGGATCACCGGGTCGCCGAGGCGGATCGCTCCGGCCGGCCCCACCGCCCCACCGTCGCCCACCGCGGTCACCGTACCGGCGGCCTCCGAGCCCACCGGCAGCGGCAGCTGTGACCGGTCGGCGCCGAACGAGCCACTGAACAGCTTGTAGTCGACCGGGTTGGTGCCCACCCCCCGGACATCCACCGAGATCTGACCGGGACCGGGCGCCGGCACCGGCTGCTCCACCACCTCGAGCACCTCGGGCCCCCCGAAGTCCCTCGCCACCACCCTGGTCGCCATAGGGGGTGCAACCGGGACGGGATCGGGCCTATTCCGGCCCGGCATCCCGGCGGGTGTCCACCGGCCAGGGTCAGTCGACCCACAGCTGCAGTACGGAGCCGACCGCTTCCCGTCCCTGCCGCCGGCCGGCTCGGGCGGCCGGTGCCCGCACCCCCGGGTCGAGCGCATCGTCGCCGAAGGCCCGCTGCGACGCGGCGTCGGGCGAGAGGACGGCCGCCCGGCCGGCGGCCTCCACCGCGGTCAGCTGTGCGGTGAGGTCGGGGTCGACCATTGGGGCCAGCACCAGGACCCGGGTGAAGCCCTCGACCAGGTCGGCGTTGACCAGGGAGTGGACGCCCCCGTCGATGTAGCGGGACGGGCCGATGGTCACCGGTGGCCAGATTCCCGGGACCGCGCTGCTCGCCGCCACCGCATCGATCAGGCCGGCACCTGACGCCCGGTCGAACATCCGCCGTTGCCCGGTGGCGGCGTCGACGGCCACGGTGGCCATCCGACGCTCCGGCCACTGGTCCGAAGGCAGCCGGCCGGCCACCACGGCCCGACGGACCGCCTGGGGCACGGTGTCGGCGGCCAGGGCCATCGACCCGATCCGGCGACGACGCTCGGCGGGGTCGGCGACCTCCTCGAGCAGTCGGGCCATGGTGTCCCAGAGGTCGGCGACGGACCTCCCGGTTGGACGCAGCTCCTCGTTCTGGAGGGCCGGGTCGACTTGGCGTTCGAAGCAGCCGGCCAGGGGCAGTCCCCAGGCCAGCTGGGCCGCCACGGTGGATCCGGCCGAGGTGCCCACGATGAGGTCGGCGCGGTCGACGGGCAGCCCCCCTTCCGACAGACCGAGCAGCATCCCGGTTTGCCAGGCGATCCCGGCCAGCCCCCCTCCGCCGAGGACCAAGGCCCGGTCCCTGCTCATGTCCGGGATCGGTCTCCGCTCGTGTCGGGCCTCAAGGCCGATCGGTGTCGACGATCAGCAGGCTGCAGGGACTGTGGTGGGACACCTTGTTGGGCACACTGCCCAGCAGCCTCCTGACTCCCGACATCCCCCGGTTCCCGACCACCAGCAGGTCGGCCTGGACCGCTTCGGCCACCTTGACCAGCGCATCGGCCGGCTCGCCGTCGTAGGTCTCCATCTCGGCCGTCACGCCCTGGCTCGAGGCCTGGGCCAGGAACTCGGTCCGCACCCGCTGGGCCTCCTCGGTCCGGTCCTCGTTGGTGATGACCACCGCGGCGGCATCGAGTTGGGCGCTGGCCGCGGTCATGACCGGCCGGAGGACGTACACGCCGTGTACCCGGGCACCGGTCAGCCGGGCCAGGTCGAGGGCCCGCCCGACGGCCACCCCGGCCCGCTCCGATCCGTCCGTACCGACGACGATGACGCTGAACACGGGGCCACCTCCAACCAGTCGCACCTCCGCCGCCGAGGCGACCTCGTCGACGTGGAGCACCGCGCCACGCGGTGCGGGCGGGTGGGACGCTACCAGAGGGCGTCCCCTCCTTCCGGTCCCGGCCCGAGGCCGGTCCCCGTCACACGCCGACGGTCCGGCCGTCGGCTCCGACGGCGGGTGAGCCCGGCGGCCGGCCCGTGGATAGGGTTTGGCCGTGGAGTCCCAGCGTGCGCGAGCGGCGAGCTTTCTCGCCTCCCACCGTGGGGCGGGTCCCCTGCTGGTCCCCAACGCCTGGGACGTCGGCTCGGCCCGCCTGTTCGCCGGACTGGGGTTCGAGGCCCTGGCCACCACCAGCAGCGGCTTCGCCGCCACCCGAGGACGGCTGGACGGCACGATGACCCGGGACGAGGTCCTCGAACACGTCGCCGACATGGTGGCGGCCACCCCCCTCCCCGTCTCGGCCGATCTCGAGAACGGCTACGGCGACGATCCGGGCACGGTGGCCGAGACGGTACGGATGGCCCTGCAACGCGGTCTGGCCGGCTGCTCCATCGAAGATTCGTCCGGTCGGGTCGACCAGCCGCTCTACGACCTCGACCGGGCCGCCGAGCGGGTGGCGGCCGCCGCCGAGGTGGCCCATGCCGGCCCGGTCCACCTGGTCCTCACCGGTCGGGCCGAGAACCATCTCCACGGGGTGGCCGACCTCGGGGACACCGTCGGCCGGCTCCAGGCCTACCAGGAGGCCGGCGCCGACGTCCTGTACGCACCGGGACTGACCGACCTGGGGGACATCCGGCGCCTGGTGCGGTCGGTGGACCGTCCGCTCAACGTGCTGGCCCGACCGGGAGGACCGACGCTGGCCGAGCTGGCCGACGCCGGGGTGGCCCGGGTATCGGTCGGTGGCGCGCTGTGCTTCGCCGCGCTCGGCGCCGTGGCCCGGGCCGCCACCGATCTCCTCGAGAACGGGACCTTCGGGTTCTGGGATCTGTCTGCGGGAGGCCTCGAGGCGGCCCGGGCCGCCTTCGCCGAGTGACCCCCGGCACGCCGCCACCGGGCACCGTCGCGCCCCGAGCCGACCTCGGGGTGCCCGGGTGATCAGCATTGCCGACGGCATCGGCCTGCTCATCGGCATCGTGGTCATCGCCACCATCGCCGACCGTCTGCGGATCGCCTACCCCATCCTCCTGGTCATCGCCGGGATCGGTGTGGCCCTCATCCCCACCCAGCACCGGGTCGCAGCTCCAGCCCGAGTTGGTCCTGCTGGTCTTCCTGCCCCCGCTGATCTACGACGCCTCCCTGGACACCTCGGCCCGTGAGCTCCGGGCCCAGATCCGTCCGATCCTCTTCCTGGCCGTCGGTCTGGTGGTGGTCACCATGGCCGTCGTCGCCGTGGTCATCCACTCGATCGTCGGGGACATGAGCTGGGCGGTGGCCTTCGCCCTGGGCGCCATCGTCTCGCCCCCCGACTCCGTGGCCGCCACCCAGATCGCCGGCAAACTGGGGCTCCCCCGCCGTCTGGTCACCATCCTGGGCGGCGAGGGGATGATGAACGACGCCACGGCCCTGACCGCCTATCAGGTGGCGGTGGCCGCCGTCGGCTCGGCCTTCACCGTGGCCGATGTGGCGTGGAGGTTCTCCTTCGCCGTGGTGGTCGGAGTGGGCATCGGAGTGGCGGTGGGATGGCTCGGGACCAGGGTCCTGCGCTTCACCGAGACCCCGGTGATCGAGAACACCATGTTGCTGATCCTCCCTTTCGCCGCGTATCTCCCCGCCGACAAGCTGGGGGCGTCCGGGGTCCTGGGCGTGGTGTCGGCCGGCCTCTATTTCGGCCGCTTCGGCTCGGCGTCGCTGACCGCCGGCGCCCGACTGCAGCAACGGGAGATCTGGGACCTGATCGTCTTCCTGCTGACCGGACTGTCCTTCCTCCTGGTGGGCCTCGAGCTCCGACCCATTCTCGACAGCCTGACCAACCGGGAGTCCGGCTCGCTGGTGCTGGAGGCACTGGCCGTGGTGGGTGTGGTGATCGTCGTGCGGATGGTCTGGATCTTCGGGGCCACCGCGGTGCCCGGCGCGCCGCGCCTGCTCGGCTCGGGCCGGCGCCCGCCCCACCCGTGGCGGGAGTCCACGGTCATCGGCTGGGCGGGGATGCGCGGTGCGGTGAGCCTGGCGGCATCCTTGGCCCTGCCCCAGTCGTTCCCTCATCGGGACCTGTTGGTCTTCCTGACCTTCGCCGTCATCGTGGCCACCCTGGTGGGCCAGGGCCTCACCCTGCCCCCGCTCATCCGCCGGCTGGGCCTGGTGACACGGGACGAACAGGAGGCGGTCCTGGTGGCCGAGGCGCGGCGCCGGCTCACGGTGATCGCGCTGGCCCGCCTGGCGGATCTCACCCGGGGCGAGGACTTCCCCGACGAGGTCGTGGACCGGATTCGCGTCGGGTACGAGTCCCAGCTGGGGCGCCTCGACCGCCGGCTCGAGGCCCTGGGATCGGGGGGTGGGAGCCGGGGGGGAGACGGTTCCGACCGGGGGGACGGCTCGGCCGGCCCGGGTAGCCATCTGCACGCCGAGCGGGAGCTGCGCAAGCTGGTGATCGCCACCGAACGGACCGAACTCGACCAGTTGGTGGCCCGTCGGAAGGTCAGCGAACGGGTGGCGGACGGGGTGCGGGCGGCGCTCGACGTCGACGAGACCACCATGCGGCCCTGAGCGCTCGTCCGCGGTGCTGCGGTCGCGGTCCGATGGCGCGGCGTGGGCGCTGGCGCGCTGCAGGGCGCCTCCGAGGAGACGCCCTGCAGCCACATGCTGTGTGTTGCACCGGGGTTCCCGTGCGGCGCCGGATGGGACCTGGGTCCGGCTAAGTCGCCCGGTGGGTGTCTGGCTGGGATTCGCCAGGTGGTACAGCGAGCCGCCTCAGCGGCCAGCCACCTCCAGGGTCCCGAAACGTTGACTGCTCAGTTGGACCACCTCCTCTCTCTGGTGAGCACATGGTAGCGCCGGCCGCGACGGGATCGGCCGTATTTGAACCCGAATTTTGCGTGACCGGTCGGGCGGACCCCCGGGCCCGGTGACGGCGAGATGGCATCTGGGGAGCCGGCCCCGACGGACTGGGCAGATCGGCCCCGGGGTGGGTACTATCGAACATATGTTCGTAGCACCTCCCCACCGGCCGGGCGCGGATACCCAAGGTCCGGAAGGGCCGTTCCTGGGTCGGGGGTCCGCCCCCCCGGACCTGGCGTCCCTGGCCCTGCTGGCCGAGCGGGCCCGACCCGTCTCGTCGAGCCGGGACCGCGTCCTCCCGGTGGCCCCACCCCTCGACGCCCTTCTCCCCGACGCCGGTCTGCGCCGGGGGACCACCATCGTGGTCAAGGGACCGGGCCGGGGCACCGACCCGCAGCGGAGGGCCGACGGCAGTACCAGTGTGGCGCTGGCACTCGTGGCGGCAGCATCGGGGACGGGGTCGTGGTGCGCGCTGGTAGGGCTGGACGGCCTGGGGGCGGTCGCGGCACGCGAGCTCGGCATCGACCTGGCCCGACTGGCCGTGATCCCCCGTCCCGGGGCGGCCTGGGCCGAGGTCGCCGCGGCGGTGGTCGACGGGGTCGACCTGGTGGTGCTCTGCCCCCCGTTCCCCCCTCGTCCCGCCATGGCCCGCAGGCTGGTCGCCCGGGCCAGGGAACGCCGGGCCGTCCTGGTGGTGGTGCCGGACCGGGCCGGGTGGCCCGACCCACCCGACCTGTGCCTGAGCATCGGGGAGACGCACTGGGACGGTGCCGGAACCGGGGAGGGCTTCCTGTCCCGTCGGCAGATGACGGTGACAGCCACCGGGCGCCGGTCGGCGGCTCGCCCCCGGCGCCGACGACTGTGGCTACCGTCCACCACGGGGGCGATGGCCGATGCCGGCTCCGGGGGCCCACCTTGAACCGTCTGGTGGTGGTGCGCTGCCCCGACCTGCTGGACGAGGACGAGGGGGGAGATGTTCTCCGGTCGTTCGCCCGGGTGGTCGAGTCGGTGGAGACCTACTGCCCCTGGGTCACCACCGTGCGCCCCGGGATCTGCTCCCTCCCGGCCCGGGGGCCGGCCCGCTACTTCGGCGGGGAGGGGCGGTTGGTCCAGCTGGTCGCCGAAGCCGCCTCGGCGGTCACCGCCGTCGAGGTCGGTGTGGCTGACGGGCTGTTCGCCGCGGTGCTCGCCGCCCGGGACGGCACCATCGTCCCGGCCGGGGGGACCGCCGCCTTTCTGGCTCCCTTCCCGGTGAGCGTCCTCGGCCAGGCCGAGGTGGCCGAACTGCTGTACCGGTTGGGGGTCCGCACTCTCGGCGATTTCGCCGCCCTTCCCGAGGGCCATGTGCTGGGCCGGTTCGGGTCGGACGGGGCCGCCGGCCATCGCGTGGCACAGGGGCGGAGCGGGGAGCTCGGGGGTCTGGAGCCGCCGGCGGCCGATCGGCGGCCGGCCCCGGGACGGCCCGGGGCCGGCTCGACCGGTCAAGCCGGATTCTGGGGTGGCGTGAGCGACACCGACGCCCGGGCCGGCCGGGCCCTCGCCGCCGTGCAGGACCTGCTGGGCCCGGGCGGGGTGGTGACCGCCCATCTCCAGGGGGGGCGTGGGCCGGCCCAGCGGGCCCGCTTTGTGACCTGGAGCGGCCGGGAGGCCCACGCCGTCCCGTCGCCAGGCGGCCCGTGGCCGGGCCAGATCCCCCCGCCGGCACCGGCGATCGTGCACCCTGCCCCCCTCCCGGCCGAGCTGGTCGATGCCGGTGGTGCGCCCGTTGCCGTGTCGGCCCGGGGGCTCCTCACCGGGGTCCCGTGCCGGCTGTCGGTGGAGGAGAGCCCCTTCTCGGCGGTGACCGCGTGGGCCGGCCCGTGGCCCTCGGACGAACGGTGGTGGTCGAGGTCCCGACGGAGGAGCGCCCGCCTGCAGGCCGTCGCCGGGCCGGCCGCCCACCTGCTGCTGGTCGAACGGGGGCGGTGGTGGGTCGAGGCCACCTACGGGTAGTCCGAGCCGCCCGATCGACATGACCTACGCCGAGCTACACGCCCATTCCAATTTCTCCTTCCTCGACGGTGCCAGCCACCCCGAGGAGTTGGCCGCCGAGGCGGTCCGCCTGGGCCTGTCCGGACTGGCGCTGACCGACCACAACGGCCTCTACGGCGTGGTCCGCTTCGCCGAGGCGGCCCGGGCCTTCGGGCTCCCCACGGTCTTCGGGGCCGAGCTCACCATCACCGGCCGCGGCCCGGCCCGGGCCCGCACCGGGGTCGCCGACCCGGACGGCGCCCACCTGGTCGTGCTGGCCCGGGACCCCGAGGGGTACGCCTCGCTCAGCCGGGTGCTGGCCGAGGGCCACCTGGCCGGCGGCGAGAAGGGCAAGCCCGTCATCACCCTCGACGCGCTGTCCGACCGGCACGCGGGGCATTGGCAGATACTCACCGGGTGTCGCAAGGGCGCACTGGCCACCGCACTGACCGCGGAGGGGCCGGCCGCCGCGGCCCACGTCCTCGATCATCTGGTCGACCGGTTCGGCCGCGACCACCTGGCCGTCGAGCTCTGGGATCACGGCAACCCGATCGACGCCACTCGCAACGACGCTCTGGCCCTGTTGGCCGTCGAACGGGGCGTGACCCCGGTGGCCACCAACAACGTGCACTACGCCACCCCGTCGCGGTTCCCTCTGAGCACGGCTCTGGCCGCGGTACGGGCCCGGCGTACCCTGGCCGATCTCGAGGGGTGGCTGCCCTCCTCGGCCACCGCCTGCCTGCGGGGGGAGGCCGAGCAACGCCGGAGGTTCGCCCGGTGGCCCGGGGTGGTGGACCAGGCCGGCGAGCTGGCGGCGGCCTGCTCGTTCGACCTGCGCCTGGTGGCCCCCCGGCTCCCCGACTTTCCGGTCCCGGGCGGGCACACCGAACAGACCTGGCTGGTCGAGCTGGTCCGCCGCGGGGCCATCGACCGCTACGGGCTGCGGGATGACGAGCGGGTGCCGGGGGCCTGGGCTCAGCTCGACCGGGAACTGGCCGTCATCGGGGAGCTCGGGTTCCCCGGCTATTTCCTCACCGTGTGGGACATCGTGGCGTTCTGCCACCGGGAGGACATCTTCTGCCAGGGCCGGGGGTCGGCGGCCACCTCGGCGGTCTGTTACGCCCTCGGCATCACCAATGTCGACGCGGTCTCCCTCGGCCTGCTGTTCGAGCGGTTCCTCTCCCCGGCCCGCGACGGACCGCCGGACATCGACGTGGACATCGAGTCCGGCCGGCGCGAAGAGGTCATCCAGTACGTCTACCGAAGGTACGGGCGTCTCCACGCCGCCCAGGTGGCCAACGTCATCACCTACCGTTCCCGTTCGGCCCTCCGCGACGTGGGCAAGGCCCTCGGGCACGGGGGCGAGGAGGTGGACACCTGGTCGAAGTCGGTCGACCGGGGCGAGCCCTTCGCCGGCCGGGACGACCTCCCTCCCCTGGTGAAGGGTCTGGCCACCGAGCTGCTCGACTTCCCCCGTCACCTCGGCATCCACTCCGGCGGCATGGTCATCTGCGACCGGCCGGTGGTCGAGGTCTGCCCGGTCGAGTGGGGCCGGATGCCCGGCCGGAGCGTTCTGCAGTGGGACAAGGACGACTGTGCCGCGGCCGGCCTGGTCAAGTTCGACCTGCTTGGTCTGGGCATGTTGACGGCCCTCCACCACATGGTGGACCTGGTTCGGGAGTTCCACCACGTGGAGATCGACCTGGCCCGTCTCGAACAGGACCCGGCGGTCTACGACCTGTTGTGCCGGGCCGACACCGTCGGAGTGTTCCAGGTGGAGTCGCGGGCCCAGATGAACACCCTGCCCCGTGTCCAGCCGCGGTGCTTCTACGACCTGGCCATCGAGGTGGCCCTGATCCGCCCGGGGCCGATCCAGGGGAACGCCGTCCACCCCTACATCCGGCGGCGGAACGGGAGCGAGCCCATCAGCTACCTCCACCCCCTGCTGCAGCCGGCCCTCGAACGCACGCTCGGGGTGCCCTTGTTCCAGGAGCAGCTGATGCAGATCGCCATCGACGTGGCCGGCTTCACCCCCACCGAGGCGGACGAGCTGCGCCAGGCCATGAGCGCCAAGCGGTCCGGCGAGCGGATGGCCCGCCTGCGCGACCGGTTGTTCGCCGGTATGGCTGCCCGACAGGTCTGCACCGAGGTGGCCGAGCAGGTGTACACGGCGCTGGCCGCCTTCGCCAACTTCGGGTTCCCCGAGAGCCACTCGGTGGCCTTCGCCCATCTGGTGTACTCCACCGCCTGGTGCAAGGTGCACTACCCCGCGGCGTTCACCGCCGGCCTCCTCAACGCCCAGCCCATGGGGTTCTGGTCCCCCCAGAGCCTGGTGGCTGACGCCAAGCGCCACGGGGTGACGGTCCGCCGGCCCGATGTGAACGCCGGACGGGCCGACGCCGGTCTCGAGGAGGTCGGGGCAGAACCCGGGAGCAGGAGCGACGGAAGCCGGGACCCGGCCGGGCCGGCGATCCGGCTGGGGCTGTCGTCGGTGCGCGGCATCGGGACCGAGACGGCGACGCGGATCGCCGAGGGGCGACCTTGGTCGAACATGGAGGACCTGGTGCGCCGGGCCGGTGTCACCCGGGCCCAACTGGAGGCCCTGGCCACCGCCGGCGCCCTCGACGGCATGGGGAGGTCGGCCGGCGCCCTCGACGGCATGGGGAGGTCGGCCGGCGCCCTCGACGGCATGGGGAGGTCGGCCGGCGCCGATCGGCGGTCCCTGGTGTGGAGCGCAGGGGCGGCCTCTCAGGCCACCGCGGACCGGCTCCCCGGGGTGGTCACCGGCTCGGATCCCCCACCCCTCCCCCACCCCAGCTCGTGGGAGGGCGTGGCCGACGATCTGTGGTCGCTCGGGATGGCGCCCGACACCACGGCCATGGAGCTGGCCCGCGAGGGGCTGGATCGGCGGGGTGTGCTGACCGCGGCGGCGCTCTCCTCGAAGCCCGCCGGTGACCGGATCACCGTCGGGGGCGTGGTGACCCACCGCCAACAGCCGGAGAGCGCGCACGGTGCCGTCTTCTTGAACCTCGAGGACGAGACCGGGATGGTCAACATCGTCTGCTCCCGTGGGGCCTGGGTCCGGTGGAAGCCGGTGGCTCGGTCGTGCCCGGCCCTGCTGGTGCGCGGCCGGGTCGAGCGTTCAGAGGGGTCGATGACCTTGGTGGCCGAGCGGTTCGACCCGCTCGAACTGGGCCCGGTTCCCTCCTCGAGAGATTTCCGGTGAGGCCGTCGCGGAAATCCCCCTGGAAATTCCGCTTGACTACTCTTTGCGTTGTGGTGAACACTAAGAGTGATGCTTTACGAGTGCCACAGCTACGCCGATTATTTCGATACCGCACTCGCCCATTGACCGTCAGCGCCTCGAGCGCCCGACCAGACAGATCAACCAGCACCACTCCGGAGACCGCCCAGCGGAACGACGCCCCGGTGCTGAACGCGATGTAGGTGAAATCGGCACAACAGGAGGCTGTGGCCCATGAATGGACAAATCGCAGGACCGAGCATGTTCTCGCTCGAACTGGTGGCCCTGATCGTTGGGGTCGCCACCATCGCCGGGGTGGTGGATCTGGTACGCCAACCCGGATGGGCATGGAAGCGAGCCGAGGAGAGCAAGATCGCCTACCTCGTCTTGGTGGTGCTGGTTCCCATCGTGGGTCTGTCCCTCTATGTGTTCAAGGGACGCCCCAAGGTCTCCACCATCGCCGCCGCCGGCAAGGCCGCCAGCCTCCCCTTCGAGCGCTTCGGCGAACAGGCCGATCCAGCCCACCGCGATGAGCACTGGCCCATCGGAGCCGTCGGCGGGGTGGCCCCGCCGATGGGGTTCGACCGATTCAACGAGGCCAACGACCACGGGCTCGAGGCGGTCGAGGAAGCACCCCTGGAGGTGTCCGGCACCTTCTTCAGCAGCGGCGGGACGGCCACCAAGACCCGTCCGTCAGTCGGCCTGGCCCGGGCCTACCGACCAAAGCAGCGGACCAGCCTTCCCTCAGCCGAGGGCGCCACGCCCACCGTCCCCGCCGGATGGAAGGCCGATCCCACCGGGCGCCACCAGTTCCGCTACTGGGACGGCTTCCACTGGACCGAGAACGTAGCCGACGCCGGCGAGCAGTCCCGGGACGCGGTCGCCTCCTGAGCCCGGGGCTGCTCGCCTAACGGCCGGGACCGGACAGGCGGCTGAGCCGGGCCACCAGCACCTCGAGCACGGTCTCCCCCGACAGCCCGGTCACCCCCCGGATGTCCAGGTCGGCCTGGGCCAGCAGCTGTAGGGCCCGCCCGATCCGTTCGATACCCAAACGACGGGACTCGGCCAGGGCCTTCTTGGCCGGGAAGGCGCTCCGCAGTTCGAGCACCCGGGCGGCCTCCTCCGGGGAGGTGACGCCCGACCCGTCCAACTGGAGCATCTTGCGATAGTGCCCGTAGAGCACCGCCATCACCCGCAAAGGATGGGCGTCGGGTGCGTCGAGCATCCGGCGCAGCACGCTCAGGGCCTGGGCCGGCCTTCCGGCGTCGACGGCGTCGGTGAGATCCCAGGGGGCCAGGGCTCCGGCGGCGCCCAGGAACGGCTCGAGGTCGGCCGCCGACACGGTGGTCCCCGGACCGTACGCCGAAGCCAGGGTGTCGAGCAGGCCCTCGAGCCGCCCCATGTCCTCACCCAGGTGGTCGGAGAGCAGCGCGGTGGCGGGGCCGTCCAGACGCACCGGTCCGCGCTTCAGGTGATCGGCCAGCCACTGTGTCCGCGCCCGGCCGGTGCCCACCGATGTGTCCACCACCTGCCCGGAGGCCCCCACGGCCTTCGACAGCGACTGGGGCAGGGTGCCCCCGCCGGCCACCAGCACCAGCGCCGTGGTGGGAAGGGGGTTCTTCAGGTACTCCACCAGGCGCTTGGCATCCCCGGGCGACAGCTGTCCCACATCGCGTACCACCACGACCCGTCGCTCCACCAGGAACGGCGGTGTGGTGCAGGCGTCGATCACCGCGCCCACGTCGAACGGCTCGATGCCCGGTCCGCCGAATTCCTCCACCATGAGGGAGGGGTCACCGCCGGCCACCAGCTGCTCGGTGAGGGCGTGGGCAGCTTGGCCGACCAGGGAGGCGTCGGTGCCCCGGACCAGATAGGCCGTGGCCGTCGCCGAGTGCTCGCGGTCCAGGTCGGGACCGGCGGCGGAACCGACCGCACTCACCGCGAACCCCGCACCACCGACCGAATCCGGGCGGGCTCCATCCGTCCGGCGGCCTCGACGGCGGCGAGCACCGTGCACACCTCGCGGTGGGCGGCGACGTCGTGGACCCGCACGATGCGGCACCCGAGCGACACGCCGAGGGCGGCGGCGGCGAGCGACGCCTCCCGCCGCTCGCCGATCTCCAGACCGAGGACCGCGCCAAGGAACGTCTTGTTGGACGCCGAAAGGAGGAGCGGGTACCCGAGGTCGGCCAACTGGTCGGATGTGCGGAGCAGGGTCAGGGACTGCGCGGCCGTCTTGCCCAGATCGAGCCCGGCATCGAGCACGATCCGGTCGGGGGGCAGGCCGGCCGTGGTGGCCCAGCCCGCCCGCTCCACCAGATAGACCCGGACCGCTTCCGCCACGTCGTCGTAGACAGGTTCGGGGTCGGGAACCCGGGGCTCGAGCCGGATGTGAGTGGCCACCACCGTGGCCCCGGCGGCCGCGGCCACCGTCAGGTACTGGGGGTCGGCGAAACCGCTGATGTCGTTGCCCATCACCGCCCCCACCGCGTAGGCCTCCTTGGCCACCGACGCCCGCCAGGTGTCCACCGAGAGGGCGACATCGAACCGGGCTCGCAGGGCTTCGAGGGCCGGGATCACCCGGTCCAGCTCCTCTGGCTCGTCCACC
Source organism: uncultured Acidimicrobiaceae bacterium (assembly GCA_963833585.1). GTDB lineage: Bacteria > Actinomycetota > Acidimicrobiia > Acidimicrobiales > RAAP-2 > Bog-756. Next base: position 87,416 of record CAWHYF010000003.1, read on the forward strand.
GCGGGGCCCGGTCCGGCCTTGACCCCGCCCACGTCGAGCAGGTCGGCACCGGCGTCCACCAGGCCCTCAGCGCGGCGGAGCAGGTCGTCGAGCGCATAGGTGGCGCCCTTGTCGTAGAACGAGTCCGGCGTCCGGTTGAGGATTCCCATCACCAGCGCCCGGTCCGTGATGTCGAAGGACCGCTCGCCGAGGGTCAGGCGGGTTGCTCGCACCGCCGTGACGCTATCCCCCGGCCGGGGCGTTCGACACGTGGCGGGCCGGGTGGGCCCGGGACGGGCGGGCCGCCGGGTCAGAACAGGCGGGAGGCCAGGGCCTTCCGGTAATCCGCGGTCCGGGAATCGTCGGGTCCCAGGGTCTCCAGGAGGTCCAGGAACTCCTGACGGGCCGAAGGATCCTCCGCGACCCGCTCGAGGAGCCCGTCCAGGAGGCCGTCCACGCCATCGGCGGCCACGTCCACCTGCTGTGACGCCAGGCGGGCCTCGGCCAGCAGGTGTCGGGTCTCGGGGGTCTCGGGGATCCGCCCGAGCAGGGCGATTGCCTCCTCGGGCTCGCCGCGGCCCACCAGCATCCGGGCCAGGGTCAGGATGGCGCCCTGATGGTCGGGCTGGAGTTCCAGGGCGCGGCGGAGCGGCTCCTCGGTCCCCTCGCGTTCGGCCTCCTCCACCAGCAGATCGGCCTCGGTGGGGGTCGGTACGAGCTTGGCCACGAACTCCGCCACCGCCTGCTCGGGCAGCGCACCGATGAAGCCGTCGACCACCTTCCCGTCCTTCAGGGCGAAGACAGCCGGGATCGACTGGACCTGGAAGCTGCCCGAGATGGCCGGGTTCTCGTCCACGTTGACCTTGGCCAGGGCCACGGCCCCCTCGGTGGCGTCGACCACCTTCTCGATGATCGGCCCCAGGGTCCGGCACGGCCCGCACCAGGGAGCCCACAGGTCCACCACAACGGGGACCTCGGAGGACCGCTTGAGGACCTCCTCCTCGAACGTGGCATCGGTGACGTCAACCATGGCCGACACGATACCGGGACCGCTCCGAGGATCCGATCGCCCCCCCGACGTCCCGGGCCTCCGAGCTGGGCGCGGCCGGACCCCGGCCCGGGGTCCGAAGCGAGCGCGGGTAGCGTCAGGGGTCATGGAAGCCGGGCCGCCGACCGTGGAGGTCGACATCGAGGGGATCGACCGGGACCGGGTGACCGGGTGGCTGGCCGCCTCCGTGCCCGGGGCTGAGCCCCCCTTCGCATTCGAGCTCATCGCCGGGGGTCGGTCCAATCTGACCTATCGGGTCACCGACCGGGCCGGCCGGTCCTATGCCCTCCGGCGGCCCCCGGTCAGCCACGTGCTCCCGACGGCCCACGACATGCGACGCGAGTACACCGTGATCTCCGCTCTCAACCGGACCGGCGTGCCGGTGCCCCGGACCCTCGGGCTGTGCACCGATGATTCCGTCAACGGAGCGCCGTTCTATGTGATGTCGTTCGTCGAGGGGCACATCGTGCGGGACGAACGCGCCGCCGCCGAGCTGGACGAGGCCAGCCGAGCGCGGGCCGGGGACTCGCTCATCGACACCCTGGCCGGACTGCACGCCGTGGACGTCGACGCGGTCGGTCTCGGTGACTTCGCCCGGCGAGACAGCTACATCGCCCGCCAACTCAAGCGGTGGCACGGGCAGTTCAGCCAGTCGACCGTTGACGGCCGGCCCGGCCCGGCCGTCATCGACCGGGTCCACCAGCTCCTGGCCAGCCGGATCCCCGAGCAGCAGGGGGTGAGCATCGTGCACGGTGACTACCGCTTGGACAACACCGTGCTCGACGATCAGGGCGGGGTCCAGGCCATCCTGGACTGGGAGATCTGCACGCTGGGCGACCCACTGGCCGACCTCGGCCTGCTCCTCGTGTACTGGGCCGAGCCCGGGGACGCCGACCAGGCGCTGCTCGGTGTGGCACCCACCACACTGCCGGGGTTCGCCCGGCGCTCCGAGCTGCTGGCCCGCTACGCCGAGGTCTCCGGGCGTGACGTCTCCGACATCGCCTTCTACCGTGCGTTCGGGTTCTGGAAGCTGGCCTGTATCCTCCAGGGGGTCCATGTGCGCTATGCCGGAGGGGCCGCGGCCGGCGACCGATCGGGCGTCGACCAGTTCGCCGCCCATGTGGGTCGACTGGGAGAGCGGGCTCTGGCCGAGGTGGAGTCGTTGTGACCGATCGCGATCCGTCGTCGCTCTATGAGTTCGATGCCAACTGGGACCGGGCGGCCCTCCAACGGCTGTCGCGGCCGATCCTGGTGGTGGCCTTGGAAGGATGGGTCGACGCCGGCATGGGCGCGTCGGCCGCCATCGCCGGCCTGTTGACGTCCTCGCCGACCGCGGTGGTGGCGTCGTTCGACACCGAACTGTTGATCGACCAACGGGCCCGTCGCCCGATCGCCCGGCTGGAGGACGGGGTGACCACCGAGCTGACCTGGCCGGCCATCCGGGTGGTGGCCGGCAAGGACCGGGTGGGCGCCGACATCCTCTACCTGACCGGTCCGGAGCCCGACTTCCGTTGGCCCACCTTCATCGAGGCGGTGGTCGGCCTGGCCCAGGGCCTCGACGTCCGGACCGTCGTCGGGTTCGGGGCCTTCCCCGCCCCCACCCCTCACACCCGCCCGGTGCGACTGGCCTCGACCGTCCCCCCACAGTCAGTGGAGCTGGCCGGGCGGGTGGGGACGGTCCACGGCACCCTCGAGGTGCCGGCCGGCGTCCAGGCGGCACTGGAGGTGGCACTGGGCCGCGCCGGCGTGCCGGTCATCGGCCTCTGGGCCCGGGTGCCCCACTACGTGTCGGCCATGCCGTATCCCGAGGCCAGCGCGGCGCTGATCGAAGGGCTCTGTGCGGTGACCGGCACCGTCCTCGACAGCTCGTCGCTCCGGGACGCCGCCGACACTTCCCGTCGGCAGGTCGACGAACTCATCGGGGCCAATCCCGAGCACCTCGAGATGGTGCGGAGGCTGGAGGCAGCCCTCGATTCCGAGGAGGCCCCGCCGGCGGTCCTGGACGTGGACGTGCCCAGTGGCGACGAGATCGCCGCCGAGTTGGAGCAGTTCCTCAGAGGCGAAGGCCACTGAACGGCCGGGCCGCGGCCGGAGGCGACGGAGGACTCGAGCTACGGCTGCGCGACAGCCGCTGGGCCGACAGGGCCAGGATCACCAGCGAGGCCAGGGCCACCACGACGACCAAGCCCATCACCACCCACATGACCACCCGCCGGCGTTGACTGCCGGGTGCCCCCAGCCCCGTCGAGTCGGCCGACTGACGCTTCCGGTTGGCTGACTGGATGGAATGGCGGGACCGCGTCGGGGTGGCCGTGGCGGTGAATGCGGGGAGCTCGGCCACGATCTCGACCATCTGGGCCTTGGTGGTGGCCTCGGCCAGTTCGCGGAGGCGGATCTCGTAGTCGGCGGGGTCGAGGAGGCCGCGCTCGGCGGCACTGTCGAGCAGGAGCCCGTAGCGGGTGCGCTCCTCGTCGGTCACCACCTCCCCGGTGTCCGGGGAGGGGGCCGGGCCGGGCCACGAGGCCGCCGGTGCCGCCGCCAGGGGTGGATGGACCATCGGCACCGGATCGTGGGTGACGGAGGCCGGGGCCGGGCTGCCCAGGGGGGGTACCTCTGCGGTGGGCACCCAACCGTTCCGGTCCGGTTCCGACGTCGGTCCCGCCGGGGCCGGTGAGACCGCACCAGGCTCGGGGAGACCAAACGACTCCACCAGCGAGGCGACATCGTCGAAGACCAGGACCTCCGGGGCGACGGCGGGATCCCAGACCACGGCGGGACGCGGTGACTCCGCCGTCGTCGGATGACCGGTGTCGAAGTCGTCGGTCACCGGCGAATTGTGGGGCACCCACCGCCGCGATGCAACTTGCGATCGCCCCCAGGCCCCGGATCCAGGCTACGACCCACGGGTTAGCGTGCAACATGGACATCGACGGAGGCATCGGGTTCGACCCCAGCGGGGTCGTCGAATCGGCCCGCATGGCCGAGCGGGTGGGCTACGACGGCATCTGGTCCGCGGAGACCAACCACGACCCGTTCCTGCCCCTGATGCTGGCCGCCGAGCACACCGAGCGGATCCAGCTGGGGACCGGGATCGCGGTGGCCTTCGCCCGCAATCCCATGAACCTGGCCGTGGTGGCCAACGACCTCCAGACCGCATCCCAGGGCCGGTTCCTGCTCGGTCTGGGCTCCCAGATCAAACCCCACATCGAGAAGCGGTTCTCGATGCCCTGGTCCCATCCGGCCCCGAGGATGCGGGAGCTGATCTCGGCCATCCGGGCCATCTGGGCCAGCTGGGCCGACGGCAGCCGGCTGGCCTTCCGGGGCGAGTTCTACCGTCACACCCTGATGACCCCGATGTTCGATCCGGGGCCCAATCCCTACGGCCACCCGAGGATCTTCCTCGCCGCGGTGGGCGAGAGGATGACCGAGGTGGCCGGGGAGGTGGCCGACGGCCTGTTGGCCCACGGATTCACCACCGAGCGCTACCTGCGGGAGATCACCGTGCCCGCCCTCGAACGGGGCCTCACCGCGGCCGGGAAGACCCGGGCCGACGTTCAGATCTCCTACCCGGGCATGGTGGTCACCGCCGAGGACGAGGCCGGATTCGCCGCCGCCACCAGGGCGGTGAAGACCCAGCTCGCCTTCTACGGATCGACCCCCGCCTACCGGCCGGTCCTGGAGTTGCACGGCTGGGGCGACCTCCAGTCCGATCTCAACACGCTGTCCAAGCGGGGAGCCTGGGACCAGATGGCCGGACTCATCGACGACGAGGTGCTCAACACGTTCGCCGTGGTCGGCGAGCTCGACACCGTGGCCCCTCAGGTCCTCCGGCGTTTCGAGGGTGTGGTCGACCGCTTCAACTTCTACGCCCCGTACGCCATGGAGCCCGAGCGGTGGGCCGAGGTGCTGGCCGGCTTCAGGTGAGTCGGCAGAACCGGGCGGGGCGACCGGAGCAGGCAGCCCGGTTGGCGATCAGATGACGACGTTGACCAGTTTGGGCGGCTTGACGATGACCCGGCGGGGCGCTTCCCCGGCCAGCGCGCCGGTCACCGCCGGCGACGCCAGGGCCAGAGCCTCGGCCTCCTCCCCGGTCACCGACGGGGCCACCTCGATTCGGTCACGCACCTTGCCGTTGATCTGGACGACCATCGTCACCCGGTCTTCGGCGGCCAGCTCCGGATCGGACACCGGCCAGGAATGGGCGTGGATGTGGTCGCCGTGCCGCCGCTCCCAGGCCTCGGCGGCCAGGTGGGGGGTCATCGGCGCCAGGAGTAGCAGCAACGTGTCCACCCCCTCGTCGACCACGTCGATGTGCCCGTTGTCACGCACATAGGCCTGGAGCAGGTGGACGAACTCCATGTGGGCGGCCACCGCCGTGTTGTACGACCACCGCTCGTAGTCCCGGCTGACCCGGTCGATGAGGCGATGGGTGGCCCGCCGGATGGCGAGATCGACGTCGGTGATCGGCCCGGTCCGGAGCTCGGGGGTCGGGTCCTCCGGGGGCACGGCCAGCCGCCACACCCGGTCCAGGAAGCGACCGCACCCTTCGATCACACTGTCGGTCTGCTCGGACCAGTCCACGTCGTCGGCCGGCGGCGCCACGAACAAGTGGAACAGCCGGAGGGCGTCGGCCCCCACGGTGGTCAGGTAACTGGACGGCGCCACCAGGTTCCCCTTGGACTTGGACATCTTCTTGCCGTCCATCCGGATCATGCCCTGGGTGAACAAGCGGGCGAAGGGCTCCCGGAGCCCCTCGGGGGCCACGCCCACATCGGCCAGCGCCTTGGTGTAGAAGCGGGCGTAGAGCAGGTGCAAGATGGCGTGCTCGATGCCGCCGATGTACTGGTCGACCGGCATCCAGTGCCGGGCGATGTCCGGGTCGAAGGGTCGATCCGAACTCCATGGATCGGTGAATCGCAGGAAGTACCACGAGGAGTCGACGAAGGTGTCCATCGTGTCGGTCTCCCGGGTGGCGGGACCACCGCAGACCGGACAGGTGGTGTTGAGGAACTGCGGGTTGGTGGCCAGGGGCGACTCGCCGGTCGGGAGGAACTCCACATCGTCGGGGGCCAGCACCGGCAGCTGATCGACCGGCACCGGCACGATGCCGTGGTCCGGGCAGTAGACGATCGGGATCGGGCAACCCCAGAAGCGCTGGCGGGAGACCAGCCAGTCGCGCAGGCGGTAGTTGACCATGCGCACGCCGATGCCCTCGTCCTCCAGCCAGTCGATGGCACGCGCCTTGGCCGCCGGGATGTCCAGGCCGTTCAGCCACTCGCTATTGATCTTCTCGCCCGCACCGGTGTACGCCCCTCCGGGGCCGTCGGGCCCGTCCCAGCCGTCGGGCGGCTGCACGGTTCGGACCCAGGGCAGCCCATAGGCCTGGGCGAAGTCCCAGTCCCGGGCGTCTTCGGCCGGCACGGCCATGATGGCACCGGTCCCGTAGCCCATCAGCACGTAGTCGGCCACGTAGACGGGCACCGGGCGACCGGTGAACGGATTGACCACCGAGGACCCGGTGAAGGCCCCCCGCTTGGCCAGGCTGAGGGGGCCGCTCTCCGACATCCGCTCCACGTCGCTGCTGGACGCGGCCCGGTGCCGAAGCGCCTCCACCTCGTCGCGGCGCTCGGGGATGGTGAGCTCGTCGACCAGCGGATGTTCCGGGGCCACCACGGCGTAGGTCATCCCGAACGAGGTGTCCGGTCGGGTGGTGAACACCCGCAGGGCCAACCGTTCCCCGCCGTCGGTCCCGTCCCGCCCCACGACGACCAGGTCGAACTCGGCCCCCTCGGACCGGCCGATCCAGTTGCGCTGCATCGACTTGACCCGTTCGGGCCACTCGAGGTCGTCCAGCCCGGCGAGGAGCTCGTCGGCGTACCGGGTGATCCGGAAGAACCACTGCTCGAGGTCCCGCTTCACCACCAGGTCCCCGGACCGTTCGCAGGTGCCGTCGGCCAGGACCTGCTCATTGGCCAGCACGGTGTGGCAGCCCGGGCACCAGTTGACCGGGGCGTTGGCCCGGTAGGCCAACCCCTCGGCCAGGAGCTTCTCGAAGATCACCTGATTCCACTTGATGTACTCGGGGTCGTGGCTTCGGATCTCCCGGCGCCAGTCATAGACGGCGCCGAGCGAGGTGATCGATTCCTTCAGTTCCTCGATGCGGGCGTCGGTGAAGACCCGCGGGTGGGTGCCGGTCTTGATGGCGGCGTTCTCGGCCGGGAGCCCGAAGGAGTCGAAGCCGAACGGGGAGAGCACGGCGTACCCCAGCATGGTGCGGTGCCGGACCAGGAGGTCACCGAAGGTGTAGTTGCGGACGTGGCCCATGTGGGCCGGCCCGGACGGGTAGGGGTACATGGTGAGGACGTACCAGGGGGGCCTGGAATCGTCGGCGTCGACCTCGTAGGTGCCCTCTTCGGCCCAGCGCCGCTGCCACTTCTTCTCCACCGCGATCACGTCGTAGGCCCGTGCCATGGCTCACGATCGTACCGGGGGGTGGGCCGGGCCCCGGTTTCCGCCGTGTCGGCGGGTTCAGACGTGGGAGGCCAGGCCGGACAGGGCGCCACCGAGTTGGGACGCCAAGCCTTTCAACGACGAGGCGACGTCGTTGAGGTCCGTCACCTGGGATGCCGGCGGCACGCTCACCGACACCGGCTCACCGTAGTGGGACAGACCGACAGTCAGGTTCACGGTCGTCCCTGCTGCGGGGGCCGAAGCGGAGGACCCGAGCGAGCCCAGCACGCCCGCCGCGGAAGCATGGCTGAGGTCGACGGTCACCGAGAGCTGCCGGAGCAGGCCGTCACGTCCTACCCAGGCGGTCACCGGAACATTGGGGACTCCGAGCTGTTGCAGTGCTTTTGAGGCCACTCCGGCGGCGGCGGACGACGAGCCTTGGCGCAGCCTCGACACCACGTCGGCCACCGAGATGACGGTCCGGTACACGGTGGTCGGCTCGCCGTTCAGCTGGACCGTGCCCTCCTTGGTGACCGGCGAGCCCAACTCCCCGAGCATGCCCAAGACCTGGGTCGGATCGGCCAGGGTGGACAGCGAGAGCGAGGCGGCCGATGATCCGGTGAGCGAACCCAAGCCCGACAACGACGTCTCGATCCAGCTCTTGCCCCCGGTGAGCGAGGAGACCCCCGGGATGTCGAGATAGACGTTGGTCCCGTTCGAGATCACATCCACCGAACCGGAAGCACCCCGGCCGAGCATCGGGGACAGACCGGGAACCGAGGCGGACACCCTGCCCACGCCGCGTGACAGATCCACCGAGCCGTGGCCGGAGAGAAGGGTGGTGGTGGACGAGGGTGTCGACTCGGTGGCCGACACCGACAAGGTCACGCTCGAGGCCGCGGCGGAGGCGGCGGCCGAGGAGGCCAGATCGCCCCTGGCGGCAGAACCGGCCCCCGGCGCGGTGCCAGGGGATCCACCGGCGACGTGACTGCCCCCGAAGGTGGCGGCGCCGACAGCCACGGCGGCCAGGATCGATGCGGCGATGATGGCGACCGCCAGGCGGCTGGGGCCCTTCGACCGTGCCGGGGACGGGGCCGGTCCTGTCGGAGGTCCGGGTGGGCCCGGGGGCACGAGGGAGTCATCCGGGCGCGGCTCGAGGGCGGTACCGGGAGCCTCACCTGGGTATGTCACGTCGGCAAGGTGTCGTTCAGCCAGATCACTCACGATGGTGCCCCTTCTCCTCTCTTCTCCGTCGTCACGCGATCGGAGGCGTCACGCGGTGACCGCCGCCGACCGGTCACTCCAGACCCTTGATTCCGGCCGACCGGCGGCCGGAGGCCCGGCCAGATAGTAGTGACCCGGCTTCACGATGTATCGGCGGGGCCTGGTGACGATGCCCCACCGAACGGCCGGGTCGACGGCGGGCCGGATTGGCAGAGTGACCAAGCCAGGGCCCCGGCTACCTGCTGCTAACCTGACCAGGCCTTCGGGGGCGTAGCTCAGCTGGTAGAGCGCTTGACTGGCAGTCAAGAGGTTCGTGGGTTCGAGTCCCATCGCCTCCACCCGAAAGTACAGGTCACAGCACTTCTAGTTTGACCGAAACCATCCGCGAATAGCCTCTGTAGCACCAGTTGTAGCAACGGAGACGAATCGGGGATGTGAAATTCCGGTTCATGCTTTCCACTGTGGCTCCGGCTCCTGGTTGACACTCCCCGTATCCGGCTCCGGTACCTGGGCGACAGTGGCTCCGGTACCTGCTTGACACCTCACGCCTGACCAGGGTCCACCTGGTGCCTTCAGCCACCTTCTTTGCTGTGGAGAGTCACGCCCACAGATGCGAAGGAGGCCACAGATGCTGGTGGAGCTGGGACTGGTGGAACAGAGGTTGCGGGCAGTGCAAGAGGTCCTCGACGGTGCGACCGTTACCGACGTGGCCAAGCGGAATGGGGTGACCCGCCAAACGGTCCACACCTGGCTCCGCCGGTATGCGAGTTCGGGCGTCGCCGGGTTGGTGGACAAGACCTCCAAGCCCGAGTCCTGTCCCCATCAGATGACCCCAGTGGTCGAGGCCCGGATCGTCGAGATGCGGCGGACCCATCCTGGTTGGGGACCGCGCACCATCCGCACCCACCTGGCCCGCGAGGACATCACACCGCTGCCGGGGCGGTCCTCGATCTATCGGGCCCTGGTCCGCCACCGGTTGCTCGATCCCACGCCTCGCAAGCGGGCCCGTTCCGATTACAAGCGATGGGAACGATCGAAGACCATGGAGCTCTGGCAGATGGACATCGTGGGCCGGTTCTATCTGACCGACGGCACCGAGGTGAAGGTGGTCACCGGCGTCGACGACCACAGCCGATACTGCGTCTGTGCCCGCATCGTGGCCCGAGCGACGGCCAAGCCGGTCTGTGATGCGCTCCTGTTCGCCTTGAAGCAACACGGTGCCCCGAACGAGATCCTCACTGACAACGGCAAGGTCTTCACCGCTCGATTCGGCCAGGGCCCAGGACCGGTGCTCTTCGACCGGATCTGCCACAACAACGGGATCAAACACCGCCTCACGGCCCCGTACTCGCCGACCACGACGGGCAAAGTGGAACGCTTCCATCGGACCTATCGGGACGAGTTCCTGGTCGATCACGACCGAACACATGCCACCATCAAAGAAGCCCAGATGGCCCTCGATGCCTGGGTGGAGAAGTACAACACCGAGCGCCCCCACCAGTCCCTGGGTGACCGACCGCCGGCTGAGCGGTTCGCCCTGGCTGCCCCCAGGGTCCCGGTCGAGACCTCCGTCGAGGTCGTGGAGATCGAAGGGCCGACACCTTCCCCGCGGCCGCCGGGCGTCAGCCGATGGGTCGATCAACGGGGCTCGATCGGGCTCAACAGCTTCCGCTATCGGGTCGGTCCGACCTTCGCCGGCGAAGCAGTCGAAGTCGTCGTCCAGAACGGCCTCGTCGAGATCCTCCATCAAGGCGTCCTCGTCGCTACCCACGCCGAGCGGCGTCGGGACGAGACCACGGTCACGAAGGCACCGAGGGCCGGGCGCGCCCGCCCGGCCAGCTCGGGACTGTCGGTGACTCGAGCCGTCGACGGAGGCGGATCGATCTCGTTTGCTGGAGCGCCCTATCGGGTCGGGCGCAGCTGGCGGGGACGCAGCGTCGAGGTGGCCATCGTGGCTGGGTCCGTGCAGATCTCAGAGAACGGCAAAGTTGTTCGGGTGCATCAGATCAAACACAACCGTTCCAAGGAGCACGGTGCCTTCGCCACGCCCAAGGGCCGTCCCCGCATCAAGAAGTCGGCCTGATGGGTTTGGACTGTAAAAGACCTACCGGAGCCAATCCGTAAAGCGGGTACCGGGTCTTGACAGACGAATCGGGGACGAGCGGCGAGTGGGGAAGGAAGCCTGTACCAACGCACCTCCGATGGGCGTTGGGTAGGCGCAGTCGTCTGCGCCACGGCACCAAGGGACGGCAACTGCGCAAGACGGTCAGTGCGAAGAAGCGATCAGATGCCGTCAAGAAGCTCAGGAAGCTTCAGGAGAACCTCGCTAAGGGTTTGCCGCCACCTGATGACCGCCTCACGGTGACAGGGCTCTTTGAAGGCTGGTTGGAGCAGGTAGTGCCTCTCCGGGTGCAACCAGTCACAGCCGCCAACTACTCTTCATTGTTCAGGACCCACATCAAACCAGGGCTCGGACGGAAGAGACTGGTCAACCTCCAGCCAGACGATGTGCAGCACTTCGTCAACGGGAAGCTCGACGAAGGCCTCTCCGTTCGCACGGTACGACACCTCCGAGGTCTTCTCGTGCAGGTACTGGATTATGCAGTTCGCCAGGGGAAGGCCGTTCGCAATGTTGCGACGATGAACGACGGTCCACGCCTGGAGACAAACCGTGAAGGTCGATCACTGACCGTCGAGCAGGCGAAGTCCCGATTGAAGACCGTGGAGGGCGATCGATTAGAGGGTCTCTATGTCCTCATGCTGGCCACCGGGATGCGACCAGGTGAGGCCTTCGGTCTTCCATGGAGCAATGTTGACCTCAATGGTGGGCAGGTGACCATCAAGCAGGCACTCGTCCGACAAAAGGGCGGAAATGAGATCGGTCCTGGGAAGGTCGGCAGGCGGGGCTGGCGGACGGTCCAGATTCCAGAACCAGTCGTTGAGGCCCTTATCGCCCACAGGGACCGACAAGCGAAGGAGCGGATCGAGGCGGGTGACACATGGGAAGACAAGGACCTGGTCTTCTGTACCCCCATCGGTACGCTCCTCGACCCGGATTAACCACCAGAAGGCATTCGCCAAACTGACCGAGAAGGCAGGCATCGGTCGGTGGCATCCCGGCCGATGTCTACGGTCACCTTCTTGATGGACAAAAAGCACGAACCGCCGACGCCATGGAATCAGCCCTCTGGAGCTGAGGGGTTCGCACGACCTCGTGTTCCTGCGATCACCGTGGACGCCACGAACAACAACCCCACCAGCATGGCGTAGTTGATGTGACCGAAGGCCAGGAGCGGATGTGAGCGACGGTCCTGAATGTGGTTTATCGGAATCGGGATTTCGAGCTGGCCCGAAATGGCACCTGGCATGGGACCCGGATTGATTGCGACTCGTAATGGTGGGGGGGACGCTTCTCGTTGACATATGCCTGCCATCCCAGCTCGTCGAGCTGACTACGGATTGCTGGGGCTCCAATGCCCTCCTCCGTCCACCGTGCCCATGAGGACCGAATAGCAACTGCATCCCGGATGTCGTGCAACCGCCCAACCATCCTCGGAAGTCGCAAAGACCATCGACTGCGTTTGATTTGGCTGCCACGTCGGTGTGGGTAAGGTCCTTTCCCATGTTCCGCCTGCATCCGTCGTCGAGTACAAATCCGGCCCGAAGAACACTGACCAACCTCTGTAGGTCGACGCCGAGAAAGGAATACCGACACCAGTACTGCTCCACTTGCCAGTTGCTGGATCGCTTGGAGTTGGGTGGGGCGTCCAGGATGACCCTCCGTCGTCAGTGGTGAAGGCAACCGGAGGATTGGGCGCACCGCTGGGAGGCGCTCCAAGAACCGCGCCATCCTGGCCAAAGAAGGTGGGCGTCTGAAATGAGTCCGTCTGCGGAAGTCCGGAAGCCTGCTGCCAGGAGACACCACCGTCCTTTGTCTGGAATAACGAGCCCTCCTCCCCGCCCCCACCTACAAATACGGTGGCGTTCACCATCCAGCCATCGAGGTCATTGGTGAACACGATCCGGGCACCGGACGTTCCTGGCAGATTGCCCACCCGTGCCCAGGTCATGCCTCCATCACTCGTCGAGAACAGCGCACTGGTACCCGCCTGGTCCGGTCCGATTGCGGCGAATCCGTGTGCGGCATTCACGAAGCTGAGAGAGATGTTCGCTCCGCAGGTTTGCACGCATCCGGGCAACGGCGTGAACTGCCAAGTTTGGCCGCCATCGGTCGAGCGCTCGATTCCGCTACCCGGGATGGAGGCATCTCCCGGAGCTATCACGCCTGGAACCCTTTCGGCGAGACCGGGAACATCCTCGACCGGGAGCCATAGGTCGCTTGAACCAACTCCCACCATCGGGCCGCTGCGGTAGCCGGGATCGGCGCCAACGAGGAGGGGGGGCGTAATCGTTTGCCACGAGGTTCCACTATCGGTCGTCAGGTAGAGGCCATCGCCGTTGGCCATCCACACTGCGTTACCGGAGACGCCGACTGATATGGCCGAGGTGTAGGTGAGCAGAGGACCCGCAACCTTCCCTGATACGGTGACCTGGAACTGCGGTGGCCGTCCCACCGCCATGAACCGACGGACGTCGGCCGAGTGCCCCGCGTGTCGCCTCGACTCGCCGCAATACCGACCCAGGTGCCGATGAGGATGAGCGCCAGCGTGATGATGCCCGAAACGAACCAGCGTCGGCGACGGCGTTGCCGTGCCTCTTTGAATAGTGCCTCTGCGATCTGCTCCTGAGTTTCCCTCTGTCGATCATCAAGAATGCTCACTAGCGATCTCCCCTCCGCCATGCTCATCACGAGAGCCCCTCGATGATCTGGATCACCTCATCGGGTCGGTAGCCCTGGGTCCGACAGAAGTCGACCAGGTCCCGGACCCGCTTGACCACAGCACTGCGCTCGGGAGTACCGGCCACGGTGATCCCTCTCCCCCGCTGGAAATCGAGCAGACCCTCATCCCGGAGGATGCGGAGCGCCCGCAGCACGGTGTTCTTGTTCACCCCCAGAACGGCCGCCATGTCCTTGGCCAGGGGAAGGCGGTCCCCGGGTCCGGCCTCGCCGTCAGCGATGGCACGACGGATCTCGGCGGCCACCTGGTCGTGCAAGGCGAGTGGGTCAGAGCGATCGACCTTGACAGGGAACATGGTGCCATTCATAGTAGTCCTATGCAGAGGGCGTTACCAGGCCTGCCATGACCGTCACCGACACTCCGACTCATCGGACCAACGCCGACGGAAGCCCAGGTCCTATTTGAGGAGGCGAAGGAACGCCGCAAGCGGAGATGGCTAATCGGAGGCATGACATTTTCATTCGTGATCTTCGTCGGAGTCGTCGTTGGTTTGTTAGCGATCCAAGGCGGCGGGAGATCGTCTCGACCCGTGGCCCACCTCAGGCCCCCTCAACCGACGACGGCAGTGGCACCTGCTCGCTTCGCCATTCGGCCGGTCCTTTGCTACGCACCACCGTTCGCAGTCCCCTTGGGTCAAAGTCCATCCACTGGCCCCTTACCGACGTGCTCACCGACATCTCAGTTGACCGCCGCCAATCTCGAGGTAACTCCGGCGTCGAACAATGTGGAGGGCTTCACCTCCAACGCCAACATCGGTGCCGATCCCCAGTTCGCCACCTACCCGTCGACCACCTCGTCGAATAGCACGGACAGCCAGGGGGTGGTACTTCTACCCGGAACATCTACCATTGGATCGGGTCGGTTCGTGCTCGGCCCGGTTGGCCTCGCCCGTGGTGCAATCGCAACGGCACAGGCCAACAATGAGTCAGGTCAGTGGACAATCCTCCTCAGGCTCACGCCCAACGGTGCTGCCCAATGGGACGCCTTGGCTGCCCAGCAGTTCCACGCCATCGTTGGAATAGTCATCAATGGTCAAGTGGTCTCAGCGCCGATTACGCAGCCAACTCAGCGGGCCTTCACATCGTTCGATGGACAACTTCAGGTCGGTGTCTTTACCGAGCACCTGGCAAAGACCATTGCTTCGGAGCTGTAGACATACCTCGGTGAGATAGATGACCCTCCTGGATGCACTTCCCGAAATCCCCACGGCGGCCGATCCCGAGCTGCTATTTCGTGAGGCCAGGCAACGACGCAGGCGGAGGTGGTTGATCGCCGGAATCTTCGGCGTTGTCGTCACTGCACTTGTGGTGGGAGTGGTGGTTTCGGTTGGCGGGATTGGTGACCTCCAGAATCCAGCCTCCTTGTCTACTGCTGGGGGTCGATTCATTCCCCCCACCTCCACGAAGGGTGATGCCACCACGATGCAGTTGAGGTTGCCCGACGGACGAGGATTTACCCTCAGCTATCCGAAATCGTTGGATTTGTCCCGGTCAACCATCACGGCTGGCGGTCAAGTCGACTGGACTGCGCAGACCGGCCCGTTGCAGTGCTGTGACGAGTACGTTGCCCCCTACTTCGGGTCCGTCTCATCGGTCTTCTACGGGAAGCCTCTTGCCGTATATCGAGGGGCATACGGGCGAGTCGTTCCCTACTATGCAGGTACACAAGAGCGGTTCCCCCTCCTCTACTCCAACATGGACTATCTGGCCTTTCGGTTCGGCCCCTGGGTGGTCTTGGTCGGAGACATGGCTGATTCTTCGTACTGGACAGCCCGGATGACGACTGCCGAGCGGGCCACATGGGCTCGCTCCTTTGACGCATACATCACCCAAGGCGGCTACCTGGTCTACCACCCGCATTCCCCCTTAACGGTGTCTCGTGGACCCATCGACATTGTATTGAGCCACGTCGGGGGCTCCCTTGAAATCAGCGGGCCGGTTGAATGCACAGCCTCGCTGTCGTCACCGAGTGTCAATGAGGGGATTACCTCATGGTGTGATCCCCGCTCCCAGGTTAGGGTCGCAGCCACCGGGACCACCGCATTTACGCAAGCGGCCGCATCGGGCTTGCGTGTCGCAACGCTACGACCGATCTCATAGATGAACCCCGTTCCTTCATGCCCAGAAAGTGACGTTGTCGACGGCGGTATAACCAACACCTCTTGGAGCCGTCGAGTCAAGGATTAGATGCTCTCAACGTGTACTTACAGTCTGATGTTGATCCTGGCTCCACTGGTGGGGTCGAGTCGGGTGATGGACCTGCCCGTACTCGGCACTGACCAGAGGTACTTCCCCGTTCCCGCAAGCGACTGCACGTAGCTTGGGTAGCCGAGTTGGCGAGTTGCTCTCATGGCGAGGCGGTCATGGCTGATGGGCATCACCCGATAGAGGTAGCCCTTTCCATTGGTCGCCCAAATGCCCTGGTCCGTGGCCGCCAGGCTGAGGGCTCCGGCATCGACCCGGACCACGGCGAGGACCTTCCCGGTCGTGAGGTCGAGACGAGCGACAAACCCATTGCTCGGCGATCCGCCCCCGAATGAGGAGTCCATCAACATCCCAGCCGCCCACATCGACCCTCGGCACTCCAGCAGACGCTCGACGTTCCCGGTCTTCCCGTCCACGTGGATTGCGGTGGTGGCCACGTTGGATAGCCCGCTCAAATGGGCAACACCGAGCAGACCCTCAGCGACCCACGCTCCTTCATGGTCGGCGACGACACTGTTGTCGACCGCCGAAGTGAGAGGGAACTGGCCGGTCCTATCTCCGGTTCGTGGGTCAATGGTTACGGAGTAGCCACGAGCAGAGATCACCCAGAGATCGCTACTCACCGCAGCGACAGCGCTGGGCAGAAACTGGCCATCGGGATACGTGAACGTACCTGGGAGGGATGGAGGTGGACCCAGGGCGATCTTCTCTTGTACCCGACCGGTGTGCACGTCAATCCGGGTGACGAAGCCGGTGTCGAATCCGGCCGTCCAGATCGAACCGTCGACCACAGTCGAGGCTTGGGGAGCGGCAACCGAAGCCCAGCTGGTGACGGCGGGCCGGTTCCCTAATCCGATGCGGACAATGCCGCCCACGGCCGACGAGGCTGGTGGCTGACCCGGCTTGGTTGGTGCACCCATAGTGACCCAGACCGCCCCCGCCCCACTGGTGATCTGCTGTGGCGGCCCCCATGGAGATGCGCTCTCAACTAACACTGGAGGCGGGGCAGACTTCAAGGCTGATTTACCAAGATGTTGACCAGGGGGAACTCTTCCAGTCTGTATGGCCACCAACAGCGATCCGACTACGGCAACCACGATCGCAGCCACGAGGAGACGTAGACGCCGGATCCGCTTATGCCGATGAGCCTCTTCGATCAGCGCCTGAGCTGCGGCCGAACCTTCGGCGTCACTCACCAGACCTTCGGTCGAGGGAAATCCTTCAACCTCAATCACGGCAACACCATGTTGGGTCACTGGAAGCTCTCGATGATCTGAATGACTTCGTCGGGCCGGTAGCCCTGCCGCTGGGCAAATGCGACCAGCTCTCGTGCCCGAGTAATCAGTAGGCCCTTCGTCGGAGCGTCTCCGGCCACCGTGATCCCTCGGCCACGGCGAAACTCCAAGAGCCCCTCGTCCCGGAGAGCCCGCAGGGCACGCAGAACCGTGTTGGAGTTGACGCCCAGAACGGCGGCCAGGTCCCGGGCCGGAGGAAGACGTTCGCCTGGACCTGCCTCGCCCTCGGCGATGGCCCGCCGCATGAGGCCCGCCACCTGCTCGTTGAGGGGGACGGAGCTGCTGGGATCGACCTGGACATTCAACATAGTGATAGTTAGAGTATCACCATGATGCAGGATGGGGGATCAATCCTGGTCGAGCAACGACCGGCGACCGCCACCTCCGTTGAACCCGCCCAAGCGCTCATCGAAGAGGCCCGCCGACGCCACAGGAGGCGTCGGATCGGGATGGCAATCATCCTGGCCGTGGTGCTGGTGATCGGTCTGCTTCTAACCTGGTTGGCCGGAGGGTTTGGCGGCAATGCCACTCGGAGCCTCCGCTCTCCCTCCGGCAACGCTTCCACTCCAAGCGCTCCTCCCCCCAATGCGTCTGTGCTGCCAGCCACGCCGGTGGCGCTCGGGCACGGTCCGACGGACATCTACTTTCTCAATGGCGAGCAGGGCTGGCTTGCCACCGGGTGTGACGGCTATTGCTACGAGTCGAACCCCCACATCATCCGAACGGTCAACGGGGGACACACCTGGAGCGACGTGACTCCCCCGAACATGGCAGCAGCCGCTCTCCCAAGTGGGCCGGTGTGGTTCCAGTACGGCGGCGTGGTCAAGGTGCGCTTCACCAGTGCGACCCGAGGCTGGTACCTGCAGGCTGGTGAGCTGTGGAGCACCAACGATGGCGGCAGGAGATGGTCGCAGGCTCACCTTGGTGGAATCGTCACCACCCTGGCATCGTCGGGAAATCGGGTGTGGGCACTGGTGGATTCCTGTGGTGGGTTTCCCTGTGCATCTTTCCACCTGTTCTACCGATCGGACTCTGATGCAACCTGGCAGCACTCCCCCCAGACTCTGTCATCTGGATCGGGCCCAGAGGCTGGTTCACGTCTGGATGCGTTCGATCACACCGCCTACATCGCCCTACCGGGCCACACCTACAGCACCACCTCCCCGGGACCGCTCCACAAGGTTGAGTCCTCGTGCCATCCCGTCGGATCATTGACACCAAGGGTGCTTGTTGGACTGTGCTTCGGTGGTGATACCGCCGCCACCAACCGATTCGCCGTGTCGACTGATGACGGTCAACACTGGCACCCGCTCGTTGTCGGTCCGCCATCTAGCGGTTGGTCTGGTGCCATCACGACCAATGGTCACGGTGTCCTCTTCTACATCACCGGTGGATCACAGCTATGGCGGTGGGACATGACCGGTCGGACCTGGACAGAAGTCCTCCATACGACACCCGGCTCCACGGATGAGATGTACCCGATCTACTTTGCCGATGCCAACAACGGATTCGTCGGCGAGGACGGAAGCACCGGTGTCCATTTGCTGGAAACGCACGATGCTGGGTTGACATGGACGCAGGGGAAGGTAGCGGAGGTGCGCTCGCAGGGACCGTCTAACCCCGCCGTTTCCTGATCCCAGAGGGGACACGCCAGGTGTGGGCCTATCGGAACGCCCCAACGGCGCCACCGGTCTTCTGCACGCAGCGACGGCACCGCTTCCCTTCTCATGGCCGATGACGACGACAGCGAGGAGCGCCGAGTGCAGGCATAATCGGACACGTGAAGGCTTGGTATCCAGATGAGCAGGGGTTCGCCGGGAGCGAGCACCTCGATGCCCGCTATGTCACCGCCTATGACCGCAAAGCGAAGTACGACCCCTCAGAGGACATCACGATCCTGCGTGAGGTCGGTCTGACCAAGACATCGACGGTCCTCGACCTCGGGGCGGGGACTGGGGTCTTTGCCATTGCCGTCGCCGAACATTGTGATCATGTCATCGCCGTGGATGTTTCGGCACCAATGATTCAAATGCTTCGTCAACAAGTTGAGGCTTCCGGCCGGGACAACGTAACCGTCATCCAGGCGGGATTTCTCTCCTACGAACACCAGGGCGGGCCGGTCGATTTCGTCTTCACCCGGAACGCCCTTCATCAACTACCTGACTTCTGGAAAGTGATCGCCCTTCAGCGCATGGCCTCTTGCCTCCGCTCTGGAGGCATCCTGCGTCTGCGGGATCTGATCTTCGATTTCGATCCAAGCGAAGCTGATCGAGCCATCGAGGCCTGGATGGCTGGGGCGGTGTCAGACCCAAACGACGGATTCACCGCCGACGAGCTGGCAGAGCACACCCGAACCGAGTTCAGCTCCTACAGTTGGCTTGTCGACAAGATGCTGTCCAAGGTTGGATTTGAGATCCTCCAGAGAAACTTCGTGCGAGCTGCTTATGGGGACTACACCTGTCGGAAGGCGCTATGAAGGCATCGCCGTTATCGTGATCGAAGGACCGAATGACGAAGTCTGAAGATCTCGATGTTGTGATTGTCGGAGCCGGAATCGCTGGACTGACTACGGCAATCGCTTTACATGCATCAGGCATCAAGGTCCAAGTGCTGGACCGGGCTACTGCCCTCACGGAGTCGGGTACGGCACTCTCCCTTTGGCCAAATGCACTGGCAGCGCTGGCCCGCATTGGCCTCACTGATGCCGTTGGCGAGATTGGATTCGAAGAGCCAAACGGAATCATCTGTGATTCGGCGGGCCACTTGATCGTGCGGGTCGATCAGAGCCGACTTAACCGACATCTCGGTACACCCACGCTTGTCGTCCACCGGGCTGATCTTCAACGGGTTCTGCTCGACGCCGCAAATGAGATCCCGATCGTGCTTCGAACGCCAGTGGTGACCGTGAAGACCGAGGGTGATGTGGGCGTCGTCGAACTTGCGGATGGCGACGACGTTCGAGCGTCGATGGTGCTGGCTTGTGACGGAGTGCGATCGGTCGCTCGACGCCTCACCAACAATCCGACTCCTCGGTATACGGGGCGCTCCTCCTGGCGGGCGGTGCTCAGCCATGCATCCCACCTGGTGGACGAGGCCTGCCTAACCGCAGACTATGGAAAGCAGTTTATTGTCAGCCGCATGCGTGGCGATCTGACCTACTGGGCCGCCGACGTCGCCCTGCCAGAGGGTGCGAACGAGGCGCTCACGGACAGAAAGTCGTTCCTCCTTGGTGCCTACCGAGAATGGCACGATCCCATTGCCGATTTGATCGAGATGACCGCCGAGGAGGATCTGGTCATCGCCGACATCTACGACGCCGTTCCTCGAACATTGACGGCTGGTCGTGTCGCACTGCTCGGAGATGCCGCTCATCCGATGACGCCCGATCTCGGGCAGGGCGCCTGTCAGGGCATCGAAGACGGTGTCGTCGTGGCGGGTTGCTTGTCTTACTCGCCCGACCCTCGTGCCGCCCTGGCCAGCTATGAATCAATCCGACTACGACGGGTTCGGGGGATGGTCAGAGATTCTCGGCGCCTGGGATGGGTCGCAACGTCGGCATCACCCGCTGTCTCTAAGATCAGGAACGCCGGCGTGGCTCACATGCCGGATTGGCTGAACCGGGAGCTGGTTGGAAGATATGCTAGCGAACGGGCCTTCCTTCGGACTCTTCCCGACGAATGGCTCGCTGTCGAGCACGCAGGATGAGTGAAGTCCTGAGCTATATCTGACCCCGACAAACGAGATCGACGCCGGGACATCGTCCGCCGTGGCTACGCTCGGTTTCAGATCTGTACCGTTCAGACGATGCGGCAAGAAGTGACCGGCCCGCAGGAACAGCCACCTATCGCACCTGGGTGACCGAACTTGCCCTCCTTCTCAATCCGGGGGCCACGGTTTGGTGCGGGCATACCGGCCACCAGGCACTCGCCGACGCCCAATTCGATGTGTTGGGGTATCGATTTCTCGGAAGTGCAGATCGCACGTGCTCGTTCGCTCGTACCAAATGCGACATTTGATGGTGAGTCGAGTCCGCCCCGGAAGGTCGGATGATGATTGGAGTTGCACAGCTCTGACAGGGCCTCAACTACGTGCGAGGTCCGTTCGGCGACTGCCGTGACCAGGTCCTCCATCATTCTGGTTGTAGCAGCAACTCGGGAATGTGGACTACCACCGGTCCGGTTGCCAGGTAGCTCGTTATTTTGCTCGGAACTCGCACCTCTGGATCGGACTCGTAACGTCTGCGGATTGCGCTGAGATCATCGGACAGCATGAGTGCAACGATGTCGTCGACATATCCGTCATCGCTCTCGGTCTCGCCCCGTCCCGCCAAAGTGCCCCAGCCATCCCACGGGAGCATCTCCACTTTGTTGAGACCGGCGAGGTCACAGGCGACGTTCCCACGAATGAACCATTTGCCCCACATGTCGAGGATGCCAAACTGGTCTGCATTCTCGACGCCCGCTCGACATTTGAGCCAGGCATCACCGGCGGTGAGAAAGTATCCACTCGGCAGATCAGCGGGATCGAACTGCAGCCCGAGTCTCGCATGCTGGAAAGGGTCGATCTGGGCATCCAGCATGACCCAGCGGTCCTCGTTCCAGTATTCCACCACCCAATGATCCACCCACTTGCCCTCATCGAAATAGTTGGCGAAGCCACAGCGTGCTCGTGCTGGTATTCCTACCCGTCTAAAAAGGGCAGCAGTGAGCGTGGCGAAATGTCTGCAGTTACCGAGAACTCGCATTTTAGCGGAGCGAATCTCCGATGGCAGCGTGACATCAATCTCCATGAGTTGTTTGATCATCGAGCAAGCCGATCGAATCTGAAGCTCGCCCTCTCGGTCGGCGGGAATCACGACGCCATAGGCCTCGGCCCAAAATCGATGGAGGACGAGACCTTGCACAACTGTGACCAAACCTGCGGGATCATTGGGCAGATCTACGAGTAGCTCTTCGACGTCTCGGAGATCAGTCATTGGCCCGGCGGAAGCGTAGTAGTTGAGGTCATCGCCACCTGGAAGCGTCACATCTCTCCGTGCTCGATTCACTCAACAAGTTTGCCAGGCTCCCCTGCTCCGGGTCTGAACCGGGTCGGTGACCGCATCAAAACATTGGCCAGTAAAGGGAGTCTCCCGCCGGCGGCAGAGGACTGACAGGCAAGGAACCCGATTATTCATGGTGGGGGTCATAGACGGCCACAAAGAGATAGCCAGCTTGACACCAGTCACAACGTGGCCTTACGAGCCACTTGACTATTACGACTTTCGGAATAGTATGAGCCCGGGCGACGGAAAGGCCGGGCAATGAAATCGAAGCGGCTTGGCCGGACACAGGACCCCACCATTCTCGTGCTCACCAGCCTCTCGGGGGGTCCGAAGCACGGCTACGCCGTCATCAAGGACATCGAGAAGATGAGCGGCGTCTCCTTTGGTCCGGGAACCCTCTATGGCGTGCTTGCTCGCCTGGAGGACGAAGGCCTCGTTGAGTCGATGCCTAGCGATGACCATCGGCGGCCGTACCGCATTACCGGCAACGGGGCGGCCGCCCTTCGGGAGCGACTGGAAGCCAACGTCAAAGTGGCCAGCATCGGCTTCAAGCGGCTCGGAGCACTCGGGACATGAACACCGGAAAAGCGATTGAGCTGGCCTTGCGGTGCTACCCGAGCTGGTGGCGGGAACGGTATGCCGACGAAGTCCGAGTGGTTTCCCGGGATTTGACGGCTGAAGGGCGCTCGACACTAAGGGTCACCCTCAATCTCCTGGGAGGGGCGTTTCAGGCCCGCTCCCGGGCCCAGGGCATGCCGAAAACGTACGGGCTCTGGTCGGTTCGGACCAGGACCTCGATCGCTGCGGCGACCCTACCTTGGCTCTTGGTTGCCCCATTTCTCGGAGCCTCCGTTGGCAACATGAGCTTCCACTCGTCGGAAGGCCCCGTCGCCGCGTCGACCATCTCAGCAATACCCACCCAGCTCCTGATCATGAAGCATCTGACTCCAGCTCCGCCGCTCGCACCTGCCGGACGGTTTGTGGGGTACTCGTATCTGGCGCTCACCGTGCTGAGCTTGGTGACGTTCGTCGTGCTCATCAGCGGTTGGGCAAGTCTGACAAGCGCCATCAAGCGATCGACTATTGCCCACCGACGGCGTTTGCGACTTCTCGCTTGGGCTCCAGTATTCGCCCTTCTTGTCGACTTAGTTCTTGTGATCACTCAGGTCACAGTGCGACCGACGATCACAGGTCGAGGTGCTGCTGGTGGAAATCCCGCCATTTCGCACCTTCTCAACTATGCGCTACCGACCGTGGCGATTGTCGGTTGGCTGATCTCTGTTGCTTGCGTAGGGGTTGCAGCAAGACGAGCCGAGGTTGCGCCCACGGACCTGAGCTTTGGAAAATCGGTAGCTGTAGTCGTTGCGTTGCTGTCGGCCCTTTATGTGGCTGCCTACGCAATGTGGGGCATCGGCCTCATCGTGCAGGCTCGACAGAGTGCGAATGGCAACTTCACTACCATTGCGTTTTCCCACTCAGGGCTCTGGCTACCGATGATGGTCCTACTCATCGCCACCGCTGCTGTGTCCGTTATGAGCGCCCGTGCAGCGAGAAGTTCGTGGAAGGTCATCTCCGCCACTTTCATTTGATTCCAGCCTGGGGTTCCTGCCCTTGGGGGTTGGCTATGGAAGCCAAGGGTCCGACCTGTCAGGCTGGGAGCGTGTTTGAACGCTTCACCGATTCGGCGAGGCAGGTCCTCGTGCTGGCCCAGGAGGAGGCCCGCCTGCTCGGCCATGGTTTCATAGGTACTGAACACCTGCTGCTGGGCCTCATTCACCAAGACGGTGAGACGGCACACGTCCTCACTGACCTCGGGGCATCGCTTCCCGCAGTCCGAGAGCGGGTCGAGGAGACGATCGGGCTCGCCGGAGAGCAACCCTCGGGCTCACCTCCATTTACTCCACGATCAAAGAAGGTCCTGGAGCTGTCCCTCCGGGAGACGCTTCAGCTCGGCCACCACGACATCGGACCGGAGCACCTAATGCTCGGACTTGTCCGTGAAGGAGAAGGGGTCGCCTGTCAGGTTCTGGTCATGCTCGGCATCGACCTCGCCGAAGTGCGTCAGCGGGTCGTGCAACAACTTGGTGGGGCGCCGGGTCACGAGACACCCGAAAACCCGGCCCGGCAGGTGGCACCCCCGGTCGGTCGCCGCCCTTTAGCGTCCCTCGTGGTGTGCTCGTTCTGCGGCCTCGGTCCCCCAGCGTCGGGCCAACTGGTCTCGGGCGACCATGCCTTCATCTGCGAGAGCTGCATCCGCCGTTGGTCGATGCGACTCGGCCCACGCTCGACAAGTGTTGGTCATACCTGGGTGTCAAGATCATCTGCGGAAGCCGTAATGCCGGGAGATCAGCCTGCTGATCCCGACTCGGCTCGGGCTGAGATCACGGCCGTTTTCACCAACTACGGAGACGTTAGTGAAGATGGTCAGTCGGCCCTCGGAATCGAAAACGGTGGCGACCTCGGGTGGGCACTGAAGGCAGTGAGGGCGAACCGCCAGTCCTACCTGGACTCCGAGGTCGTCTTCACAGTGAATGAGATCGTCTTCGTAGACCCCGAGCACGCCGCAGTGTGGTACTCAATCTCTGTGAACGGTAATCAGGTGTTGAATCGTCACCGTGGTGACGCTGTGGTGGTTGAAGGAGCCTGGAACATTGCCCGTTCGACCTTCAGTCAGCTCCTCGCCATGGGGGGCGTCACTCTCCCTCCTGACTAGGCCGGGTGGGCCGCTGTGTTTATCCCACCCGTGGGATTTACTAGGCCTGAAAGGGACCTGCCATGGGGGGTAGAAACGAGAGTCACGAGGTCCTTCGACATTTTGCTGCAGTTTCCGCCGATCGGTGATTGACCGTGCAGGTCCCATGATGAAAGACAGGAGCCTTCCTGGTCTTCCGGCGCTTGGTGTTCAGTGATCTCGTCGCACCGTAGGTGGCATTACCCACGGGGTGGACGGATGGGCGCAACCTCTTGACCGATTTGGGAGTTGCAGCTCGCCTTACGGAACGCACCGGATGAGCGGCCCGACGGACCCTCCTCGGAATGAATAGACGGGACAGAAAGCCCACGATTCCCTTGCCCTTGCTACTGCTACTGGGTGGTAAAACTGGTCAAGCACGACGCTGATCCGACATTGGCGGTGACCACCACTGTGTAGCCGTGGGTGGCACCGCTGATGTAGAAGGGGACCGCCGCACTGCCTCCGTCATCGGTCCCTCCGCCGAACATAGAGGTGGTCGTCCTGTAATAGGCCGTGATACTGACCGGGGTATTCGGGACATTCGACTGGACGTTTGCCGTTTCGTAGCTGTACTGAGGTGGATTGGGCACCGACATGGACACGCTGCAACTCGGTGAACCGGGGGCTGGTGCAGGTGCGGCCGGAGCCGGTGCCACCGCCGAGCCGAGGAACGGGGCACCGAAGGGGAAGATCCCGCCGTCTGATGCCACGAACCAATACCCACCACTTGCCACATCGGGTGCCATCTCTACGATTGGCCTATTGAGCTGGATGGCACCTGTCGATCCCTGGAAGGCGGCGTCACCGAAGGAGAAGATCCCTCCGTCCCCTGCCACTATCCAGTACCCGCCGCCGTCCGAGGTCGAGGCCATGCCGACCACCAGCTTGGTCAACGGCACCGCTCCCATCGAACCGAGGAATGGAGCATTGAATGAGAAGATGCCGCCGTCCGAAGCCACGAGCCAGTAACCCCCCGTAGCACTATCCGTTGCCATACCAACAACTGGGCGATTGAGGTGAATCAGCCCAGTGCCACCCTGAAAGGCTGCATCTCCAAACGAGAAGATTCCTCCATCGGAAGCAACCAGCCAGTACCCAAGACCCGTCTGGTCGACGGCCATTCATAGTGCACCGTGGTCGGCTTCTGCCGATTGGAGACGGAGAACGTCGTCGACCCAGCTGCATCGTCGTGCTCAAATCCGACAAGCTTGGCGAAGGCGCATTCTCGGGTCTGCTTGCCGCCCTGGAAGATCACCCGCTGGTTGGTGATGAAACAGCTCCCCGTGTCGATGGCGGTCGCAATCGGTGTCCCTTGCACAAAGTGGCCCTTGTTGACTCCAACCCGGTAGCGGACGGTGCGTCCTCCAAGGCTGCCAATAGGGATCGAGACACCCTGCGACCTTCCGCCGTAGTGGCCGGGACCTCTTCGGTCCTCGATCAGGGCCACGCCGGTGACCTTGTAGAACACCGCTTCACCCTTTTTCAGCAAGATGTTCTCGGCTCCGGTGCCATCGAAGTTCTGAGCTACGTCGAGCAGCTGGGCCTGGGCGTCCCGATCCGCCTGCCATACGGCAAGGGCTTGCTCGTACTCCTTGGCCGCCTTCTTCACCTTGTGGTCCTCGAACACGTCCCGCACCTCCGTAACGGCCATCAGGCGGCCGAGAGCGGGCCCTTGGGACCACGTTTTCCGCCTCACCAAGCTTCATCGGCGGCTCGGGACCTTCACCTTGACCTAGATTCCGCCGATCTAGTGACCATCTGAGCACATTCTGGAGCTGGGCTACCGCTCCACGACTGTCGAGAAGCGAGGACCTTCATGGCACGAACAAGGCAGTTCCAGACCCTCGCCCACGACCAGAACGCCTACGACCACTTCGCCAAGGTCGTAGAGGTCCCCCTGACGGTGCTGGCCCTTCTCTGGTTGCCGGTACTCGTGCTGCCATATGTCATCCACCTGTCGCCCGAGGTCAACGAGACCTTTGAGGCGATCGATCTGTTTGTCTGGGCGGCCTTCGTAACCGAGTATCTGGTGAAGCTGTACCTGTCGCCAAACCGACGAGGGTTCTTCACCCACCATCTGATTGACCTCGCCGTAATCACGCTTCCCATGCTTCGTCCCCTGCGGGCGGCTCGGCTTCTGCGACTCCTTAACCTGGCCCGGGTCGGTGTGGTCCTTGCCAATGCGCTTCGACGCACCAAAGCGCTCTTTACTCATCGTGGGCTGCATTTCGTTCTTCTGGCCGTGCTGGCGATCGTGTTCGCTTGCTCGGCCCTTGTGCTGTCCTTTGAAGGCCATGCCAAAGGCTCGAACATCCACAACTTCGGCGACGCTCTGTGGTGGGCCATTGTCACGGTGACGACCATCGGTTACGGAGATAAATATCCAATCACATCGGGTGGCCGGGGTGTGGCCATAGTGCTCATGTTCGTGGGCATCGGTCTAATCGGCGTCCTAACCGCCACCGTGGCGTCGTACTTCGTCACCCAGAACGCTGACGAGGACAAGGCCGAGCTCGTCGAGCGCCTCGACCGCATAGAGGCGATGCTTGTTGAGCTGACCGGCCATTCAGCGAACGAGAGACCGTCGACGGCTGAGGCGTTGAAGGGCGAGGAAAGCAGCGATGAGGAGCGTCCGTCGCCAAATCAAATGGAGGTCCGAACTTCGACTTCTGCGTCAGCCTGAACTGGACGCTTAATCCAGCGCCCTGGCGTGTCTTCGATGAAGGCAACCATCCCGGCCACGACTTCGAACCGCTGCCTTTGGTTCCAGTTCCGCCGCACCTAGTGATTTTGGCAGAGGTGGCGATCGACGCTGCTACCCCAGGTCCAGAGCTTCGACCCTCTCTACCCACCAAGCAATGAGGCCTGCCCTCATCTCGTCGGTAAGGGGACCTCCAGCCATCAGGATCTTGTAGTTGATCTGGCCCAATTTGAGGACGCCCATCTCGTTCTCTAACCAGTCGACGGACTGATCGACCAGGTCCGAGTGCTCATTGGCGATGCGGTCGGAGTACCAGATTTCAAACCCACCCGGCGTCTCGTCAGCGTGGACGTCGCCTACAAGTGGACCGGGCCGATCGTCCTTCATACGTTCAATGTAGCCAGAGGGTTGGGATGGTCCGTCTGTGGTGTTAACCGTTTGGGCGGTTGGCTGAGCCCAATGCGACACCTGCGGGGACCCATCCCACTTCTCGGTACTCGATGATGGGGAATCCCTGCACTAGGACACCGGTGGCACTCCTAGTGGTCTGGAGGGAAATCGGCATGCGGCGCTGAATCCAGCCCGATACCACACCACCTCAGCGATTCATGTGGTTGGGGGTGGAGTCACTTCCTCGGTGGCCGTCAATCACTCTTGGTCAGGAATCGACGCCAGCGGACGAACGGCAGGAGGCAGACCACGGCCAGCAGGACCACTTGGAGGGCGATGGACCAGGGTGAGCCGAACACCTTGTCGATCACATTTCCGAACTGCTTGTCAGCCAGTGTCGCCAGGCTCACGTAGATCGAGTAGCTCACCAAACGACCGAAGAAGAAAGCCCAGGTGAGCAATCCGAGGGGCAAGTCGAGGAGACCTGCGGCGAGGAAGAGCTGAGCCGAGGGAAGAGGTGAAATCACAAAGATGCCGAATAGGGCGACCGCCCCGATTCGCTTGCGTTCGATCAGAGTGCGAGCATCCTCCAAGTTGTCCCGGAGCCTGGCGGGCAACCGCCCCTTGAAGTGTCTGGCCATTCGGGCCAATAGGTACCGGCCTGCCATCGCTGCGCTTGCTCCCAGCACAACAAGAGCCACTGGATTCAGGTGCCAGTGAAGTCGAGTAAACACCAGCACTGCCCAAGTGGGTGGTCCGAAGGCCGGGAGCAGGTTGATCCCGAAGACGACAGCGGTGACCGCTAGGTACGCCACAGTCCGACCCTACGGCATTGAAGGGTGCCAAACGCCGTTCGACCCGACGGCGGCTCGTCCTGTCCGATCACCCGGCTCGGTGGGGCGGCTCTGTTCGGAGTCAGGCGACTGATTGACGTCCACATGCTGGGCGTTGGTTGCCCGTGGAGTCATTTCAGGGTCAAGACGTGGTAGACGACGAACGCAGGCCACACCACGGCTTTCATGAACGCCAAGAGCACCAGCCAGAAAGTCCCAGAATGCGTGTGAAGGTAGTAGCAGAGTGCCCCGATGAACCCAAGGAACCAGAGGCCACCTGCCCCGCCCTTAGAGACGGCGCTGCGACCTGCACGTGGCGTCTTCACGTTCGTGTCACTCATCGGACTCCCCTTCCGGCCGGCATCAGACAAAACGATGGCACCGACGGCTTGCGAGTGACAGGGTCAAACGTCACAGGATCTGATCTTGGCCCCGCTGGTCAGAGAGTGTGTAGGTGAATATCGACCGAATCGGGGAGGTTGTCCAGATCACCGGTGGGGTGGGATAGTGAGTCAGTCAGCTCACTCGGGTCAGCTCTTGATTTCGATCGATTTTCAAATACCGACTCGGGGTACGGGATCAGCAGCGGGTCGACGAACGAGATTGCCGCGGCCAAAAGCCAGAACGCCGCCGGTCCGGCAAACGGAAACCATCGCCGCGCGAACAGGGGTAGCACCAGGATCGCGAGCGCGGGAAGGCAGAACCACAGCGTCGTTGTCGGAGCTCCGGACGAGCCGCGCCCGAGCACCACTTCAAGCATCGCCATGATCGCCAGCAGCGCGATCAGCAGGTCGAACCAGTACGCGCGGGCGAGATGTTCGATTCGGCTCACGCTCTGAACGTACTCCGCCCCCTCCGGTCCCGCCTCCTACCTAAGTGGACTCGAAATCGTCGGATGGTAGGAGCCGCGATCCAGCCTCCCGACGATGCCGATCTCGCGATCGCACCTTAGGTTCGTCGCATGGCACAACGAGGGACAACGCGGGAGGCGCTATCGAGCGCCGCCGGCCCGGTTATGGAGAAACCTCATGCTCAACTCGATTCTCCGCACTTCCGAGGTGACCGGTGGGTCTACGCCCCCTTCGATGAGGTCGAGGCATCAGAGCCGTTGTCGATGGAAGAGATCTTCCGCGAGGACTGAGGAGCGGCGGGACACCATTGGTCCGGCGCGCCCCGGGGAGGCTTACCTGTCGGGGTGCCTCTGAACACCGGTCTGGTGGGGCACTAGAACAGGGATTCGAGCCTCGCCGCCACCTCTCTATGGCGAGTCACCGGGATCAGATGCACGCCGGCAAACGCCTTGGACTCGTAGATCTCTCTGATGTGATTGCAGGCGATCTCCACGCCTGAGCCACGATCCTGGTCGAGCCGGCTGATGATCGACTGCGGGACCGCTAACTGGGGTACCTCTGCCGACAGCTTGCGAGCCATCGATGAACTGGGAAGTACCATCACACCTGCGTAGATCGGACCATCAAATTCAACCGATGACCGCCATCGAAGAAGCTCATCAATCGAATAGGTGACCTGGGTAAGCAGGAAGTCGGCGCTCTGCTTCCAGGTCGGAAGGGAGCGAAGGCCCGTGGCCACTCCGAGCCTGAACGGCTCGACCAGCTCAGAGCGCTTGGCAAAATCTCGGGCCTCGGCGATCATCGACCTTACGGTGAGGTCGTCTGAGCGCGCGCCGGTCTCGGGTCGGTCTCCGTACACAAACAGGAACTCATTCACCCCGTAAGCAGCGGCAGTCAGCAGATCCCTCTGGAAGCCAAGAACGTTCCGGTCACGGGCATTGATGCAGGCGATCGAGCGGCCACCCATCAGCCCCACTTCATGTGCGACAGCGATGCTCGACACGGTTGCCCGTCCGATGTGGTTGTCGGGGATCAAGAACGCACTTGCAATTCGGCTCAGCACACCGATCTGGTGACGCACATGCATCACATCTGGTCGGGTGGCCGGTTCGATTTCACAGATGATCTCGAACGCCCGATTTGCCATGCCCAGACGTTACGCCGTTCCCTCACGGCGTGCCCCACAACGCCGGGCCGGTGGCGGCATGACCTGCCGCCAATGGCACCCTGGGGGCACCGGCGGCCCCAAGCGCAGATTCGCCGAGCGAATGAGACCTGCAGGCGTGCTGCATCTAGAACGCGCTCTGATTGTTCCGCGCAGCTCCTCGCACCGCCATCCGTTAAGGGACCGCGCCGGTGATGCCCGGCCGACTCTCGGCCACATTCGGCGCCGGCTATCCAGCAATCGGGGGACTATGTCAAGAGACTGAAATCGCCAGGCCCGGTGACTTGGGTACCTGTCGCGTTTCATAGGGCCCCATTTCCTTTGGGACTCTTCTGGCGCGAACCTGGAGCGACGACCCAAGAAGGGAGAGCCATGAAGACACCTCCGATCGTTTCGCGGGAGGAGTGGATCGCTGCGCAGGAGAAGATGCTGGTCAAGGAGAAGGGGTTGACGCGCGCCCACGACGGCGCTCGCGGCTGAACGCCGAAGGATGCCCTGGATGGCCGTTGACAAGGAATACTGGTTCGATGGCCCCGCCGGACGGGCGAGCCTCCTGGATCTTTTCGAAGGCCGGCTTCAGCTGATCGTCTACCGCGCCTTCTACGGACCTGAAGTGACCACCTACGCGGAGGGCGGCTCGTACCCGGAGCGGGCCTGCGTGGGATGCTCCCTCGGTGCCGACCAGGTAGCGCACCCTGGCCACCTGCACGCTCGGAACACGTCGCTGGCCTTTGCATCGCGGGCGCCTCAGGTCGACATCCAGCGCTTGAAGAAGCGCCACGGATGGGAACACATCCCTTGGTACACGATCACCGACGATTTCGACAAGGACTTCGACGTCGACGAATGGCACGGTACCAACGCTTTCATTCGCGACGGCGACCGGATCTTCCGCACCTACTTCATTAACACTCGGGGAGACGAGCAGATGGGCGGAACCTGGAACTACCTTGACATCACGGCGCTCGGTCGTCAGGAGGAGTGGGAGGACTCGCCTGAGGGCTACCCGCAGACGGCGCCATATCAATGGTGGAACTACCACGACGCCTACAACCTCTGAGTAGCGCAGATCGCCGCTGTACGGCTTCAGGATGCCGATTAGGTGTGTTCGTCCGGTGCCGCGTTCTGGAGGGCGCCGACCCACAGCCCGTCGAATTCGTCGACAGGTCTGGTGAGCGACAAGCTCACCATATTGCGCGTCGGTACCGGGCTGAAGGTATCCCACTACACCGGGTGGGTGGGACCATGAAGCATGAGTGGAGGCGATTCGCGACATCCGGGCGCTCCGTCGGCAAGGATCTGAGTGTGACCACCCCACCAGGTGCCGAGGATCGCCAGGCGGCCACCTGGAGTGACCCCGACCGGGACAGTGTCACGCCCCGATACATGGGGGATGGCAGCCGTCGTGCGACCAGCCGTGTTGCGGCCCCGGCACGGCCCCCAGCAGAGTCTGCCGAAAGTCAACGCACGAACGACCTGCGGATTCTTCGTCTTCGCTTCCAAACATGCACGACTGCGTAGGCCGCGAAT
The DNA here is from genome assembly GCA_963833585.1 of uncultured Acidimicrobiaceae bacterium. Lineage (GTDB taxonomy): Bacteria > Actinomycetota > Acidimicrobiia > Acidimicrobiales > RAAP-2 > Bog-756. The sequence goes on from CAWHYF010000003.1 coordinate 119,723, forward strand.
GCCAGGCCTGAGACCTTATGCCATCCGTTGAAGGGTGGCGCAAACGGGAACCGGACTGGCATTCCGTTCACCCAGTCAATGACTCCGGAGAGCAAGAGATTGACAAACAAGAACATCAGTACCCCGTCCGAAACCGCCAGTCGTAACGGTCCCGATCTCTGTGACGCCCGATGACCCAGCCGTCCGGCCAGCCGCCTGATGGTCTTGCGTCGCTGCCCCAGATGGACGGCAACAAGCAGAACGAACACGAGACCGACAATGGCATGCAGGCCGACACTGATATGGAGATAGGCGAGCGTTATGAGCGCCGCAGCCAGCGAAGCCAGTAGACCCAGATGAATCAGCCACCGCGCCCGAACTCGGTCTGACCTTGCGTTCTCTGGGGCATCCTGCTCCGACACACCCGCAATCTACCCAAATCGCTCCTCCCCAAGGACGGGGACAGGGTGCCCCATACCGCCGGATCGGTGGGCGGCTCTGGCTGTGGCCGGTGCCAACTATCGTGGAGCCAGGTAGGAGTCGCCTTGGCCAAGCTCATCTACATAGCGAACACGTCACTCGACGGTTACACCGAGGACCCTGACGGGGGCTTCGATTTCGGCAACCCCGATGAGGAGTATTTCAGCTTCATCAATGAGCTGGAGCGCCCGGTGGGTACGTATCTGTACGGCCGCCGGATGTATCAGACGATGGTCTATTGGGAGACCGCGCCCGTTGCTGGCCAGCCGCGCTGGATCGTGGATTTCGCCAACCTCTGGCGAGCGGCCGACAAGGTTGTGTTTTCGAAGACCCTGACATCAGTGTCAAGCGATAGGACCACTGTTGAGCGTGAGTTCGAGGCTGAGGCGATTCGGCACCTGAAGGCCAGTGCGGACCACGATCTGACGGTGGGTGGAGCAGATCTCGCAGCTCAAGCGATTGAGGCGGGGGTGGTGGACGAGTGCCACCTGTTCTTCTGGCCTGTCGTGCTGGGTGGTGGTAAGGGCGTTCTGCCAGTGCGCACCCGCCTCGACCTCGAGCTCGTAAGTGAGAGGCGCTCCCGCAGCGGAGTCGCCCACCTCCACTACCGAATCAACTATTGAAGATCCTTCCTCGAGGAAGGATCCGTTTGCCGCCCTGTTCTGGGACACGACTCGATGCTTTGATCACCTGAACTCGCCCCGGGTCGATGGCATCGTCGACCGTGGCTGACCGGCACTTCGAGGTCGCGCACCCTTCTCCGATTCTTGGGATTCAACTGCTTACAAGTCGGGTGAACAGGGCGTCGAGATTCGCCACTTTCTTCTTGGTGATTGACAAGGAAGATCGAGCGGGCCGAAACCCGCATTCGTACCCGTAGTGATTCTGGCGTCGCCATACATCTGCCAAAGAGTTCTCGGAGTCGCTGCTTTGCATTGGCAGCCTTGAGTGTGCGACCGGCCCGATCAGGAATACCTAGACCAACCTCTCCGATCCCATCTGGTCAACCGAGGTCTCCAGAAGGTCGAGGCTCGTAGCGAGATCCTCGCCGTCCCAACGGCTAACCCACCCACGCACCATCGATGCCAACGGCAACGGAAGTTTCAGGTCCACCTCCGTTGTGATCTCTCGAACCGCAACTAGGTGTCGTAGGGTTTCTTCGACCGTCACCCCTGCCGACAAGGTGCACTCCAGGCGGTCACCATTCCGAGACGACTGGTCATCGACGGATGTAACGAAGGCAACAATCTGACGCTCGGAGGGATTGAGTTCGCCTTCGTCTGTCAACGGATTCGGCCGGTGTTTCCCAAGCAGAATCTGAGCCAGGCGAGCTGGACTGCACGTAGGGGGCAGGTGTTCGATGGTCATGCTGCCTGTCGCCGGGTCCACGATGATTCGCGCTTGGAGAGTGACCTTCGCCCATTCTCCGGCAACCAGGCTTGCAATGTCGCCCGTTAGACGTGAGTCCGTCGGAAACGCGGGCGCTCCCATCGCATCGATCACATCCGCTTCAGGGACCAGCGGATCTTCCAAGACCAGCCTGACAGCGGCTAGGACTCCGTGGACATCAAACGGCGGTTGGTGTCCACGGAGGTGGGCGTTTCCGAGGATCAGTCCCAACGGCACGGGGCCAATTTCTCCCCGTTCTGCAGCTAGTGCGCAGGCACCGGCCCAGGACAGCCGGCACTCGGTCATTCGCATGATGGCGCTCGGTGTGTCCCTTGTGCCCAACTCGCCGTGGAAGTCGACCAAGGTCGGGCTCATGATCCAGGGCTTAGCTAGGTCGCAGAGCGCCAGATAGGCATACGCAGGAGCCAGACCCAAGCCCTCGTCCAGAGATCCGATGACTCTGGCGCACTTTGAATGTGGTCGATTTGGAAGGGATCCAGTTTGCTCGATCGCCGACAGGAGGTCCACGTCGACCAGACCAAGACCACTGCGCTCTCCCATGGGCGGTTTATACCAGCGTGGGCAGCGTGTCGGGTCTTGATTTGTTTTCGGAAGGCTGACGTCCGGTATCTACGGGCTGGGGACGGAGTGGGCCTGCACCAAACCTTGCAGTTCTTCTGGATTCGCTCGCTTCCATCGGGAATCGGGTGCCGAATCGGCTGAACAGGTCGTTTCTGAGGATGTTGCCAACCCAATCGTCGCCCAGTAGTCGCCGGTGCCGGAAAGATGATCCTGCCCGATGATGGGGTCAGCGCTGGATGAGACGGTTAGCCCAAGGACGCAGAAGGGCAGCAGGCTCCCGGAGTTTGGACGCTGCGCAGTGAGAACGTGGTCGCCTCCTACATCCACGCTCGTGAGCGTCCCATCGCTGGTGGCCGGAAGTGGAGCATTGCCCGCAACCCAAATGAGGCTAGGACGCTCTTGATTCAGAGCGGCAACAGTGAGTGCCCCATCCGGGATGCCTTGAGCCTTGGCATCACCATCTGCCACGGCTGCCGCTCCAGCAGCAGTTTGACTCAACGCATTGGTGAGGTTGGATGCAAAGTTCGGTCCGAAGGGAAAATTACTCAATCCCTTCAGCCGGACTTCCAACGAGAGAACGCTCAGGGCACAGAAGCCGACAATCACCACTACGCAGATCCCCACGGTCACCCACCTCTCTCGACGCCTCCGTCTCGCCGATCGAAAGAAAGACCGGTGAGGACCCAACGGGGGCTGCTGGGGAGGCAAGGTGGCGATCGTCATTGGTGGTCTAGCCATTCGGTGGCCATAGAGCTACTATGACTAGTTCCATAATTAGTGTCAAGGTCGATCGCACCGAGGTCACTCCACTTCATGATCAGGTGGCGGCAGAGACCCGCCGGACAGTTGCAGATGGAGGGGGAGGGATCACGGTGGCCGGGACCCGGGACCCGGGACCCGGGTCCCGGGAGCGCTGGGCGAGTGGGAGAACTATGCGTCAATCTCGGTGATGGGATCGCTTCAGGGTCCGAAGTGGCAACCCCTGGGACCAAGGCCGGAGATCGCAATAAGGCGGCGGATCTGGGACCTTCGGCCCTGGGAAGATGGACGGCCGGGGTGGACCATGAAAGAAGAACCATGAAATGAGTGGGGAGGTAATCATGAAGCAAGCGCACGCCGATCACCGGCTCTTGGCTGACATGAATGAGGCGGACCGCCTCGACCGTCTGCGCCACATTCTTGAGATCTTGGAGGCGGAGGACTCACCTCATTTCAACTTCTACGCCCACCGGCACCCCGAAGAAGTCTGATGCCACGTCTACCAGTGAGTGGGCGACAGTAGGCCAAGTCAGGCGGATCGTCTGGGCGGTTGTCTCAGGAACCCTGAACGTTCCCTGGAGCCGTGACCCTCGGAGAGCTGACGGGTACCCCTGATCAGCGGGAGTGGGTCAGATCCAGATCGCTGCCGGCTCGGTGGGGACAAAGACCGGGATCATCCCACCCTCAGTATCGGTGTGGCCCGCATGTACCTTTGGAGGCCTCGAATGTGGCGGAAGGGACCGATGGAATGGCACTTCAGGTAATCGGCGCAGGTCTCGGCAGGACCGGGACCACATCTTTGAAGCGGGCGCTTGAGCATCTCTTGGGAGGGCCCTGCTATCACATGCTGGAGGTCCAAGAGCGAACCGCTGATGCCGACGCCTGGGGGGACGCCTACGAGGGCCGGCTCCCGTCGTGGGACAACTTCTTCGAGGGGTACCAGGCGACAGTTGACTGGCCGGCAGCTCCGTTCTGGTCTGCGATTTCCAGCACATTCCCAGACGGACTCGTCCTCCTGTCCGTGCGAGACCCTGATGCCTGGTGGCGGAGCGCCTCCAGCACGATTTTCCCCGCACTGGCCACCTACTTCGCCCCTGATGCACCAGCCGATGGCTGGACCCGAATGGGAAGGGGGATGATGACCGCATTCTCTTCTGGATGGCAGGACGAGGCGTCGGCCAAGACGGCCTATCTTGCCCACAATGAGCACGTAAGGACGGCTGCGCCAAAGGATCGCTTCCTGGAATGGCGCCCAGAGGACGGCTGGGAACCAATCTGTTCGGCCCTGCATCTCGATGTTCCCGACCAGCCCTTTCCGCACACCAACACAACCGCACAGGCCCGAGAGGAACTGGGACTAGACCCAGAGTAGGGATGGTGCCCCCGAACGCCGAGCTCATTGGGACGCTGGGCCGGGATTGGTGCGTCATGGTTGAATGATGCCGTCTGAACGAAGTGCGGTGCGATGGACCCTTGTCCTCCCGGCAGTCGGTGTAACCGCATTGAGCAGCTGCTCTTCGTCTGGTGGAACGGGGACAGTCAACGGAATCTTCGAAACCTCCGGGGGCGCACCGGACGCTCAGCATCACCGATTGCCCGGCAACGTGGTCGTTAGCGGTTCCAAGGGCGACCATGAGTCGGTGCGTGAAGGTGCCTTGGGCCTTCTGGTGGTTCACCTGCCAGTCGTTGGGCCACAGTCCGAGGGTCCCCAGCCACTCCAGTGAAATGGCCTAATGGTTTGATGCCAGATGTGGTCAGGGTTGGCCAAACGCAGAGTGTGCAGTAGCCGCCGGTTGATGTGACGGGTGACCCCTGTCTTCAGCCGGGGTAGGGGCAGGCTGGCGAACAGGGTTCAGAGACGTCTGTCGTTACCTGTAGCCCTCCCGGATGACCAGAAGACCACGCTTGACGTCATCCACATGATGCAGCGAGTCGTGCAAAGCATGCTCAAGGAGGTGCCGGACGTCGGTTCGCTCACCACCAATGGTGAGACCACGGCTCCAAGCATCAACCCCGGCGTCAGCGGCCAAACCAGCTAGTTCGCGTGCTTGGCTCCCCAGTTCGGCTCCCACCAGATCGGGGTCGGCATCTCCGTAGGTGGCAGCGGCCGTTTCGATCAGCTCGTCGCTCTCGATGGGCGGATAGGTCGGTTCATCTTGCGTCAGTGCTTGCCGCACACCAAAGACATGTAACGCCGTGATGTCCCGGCTGTGTGCTGCATACTCAATCGCCGACCACACCCCTGGACCTGGTCGTGACCGAAGGTCGGCTCCCGCCTCACCCAGCAGAGCATGCCAACTCGGTCCCAGATCTTGGACTGCCGCCAACAGTGCCTCGTCGCTGTAGTACGAGCCGTCAAAGCCGCATGCGGCACAACGTTCGTGCGCCACGAACCCACCTCCGAATTCTCGTCCCGCCAGAGATTGTTCCATGGTTGTGCGACCAGGGTCATCGGTCCTACGGGTCGGTCCGTTCGAGTCTGGCCATGAGAGCATTCTCATTGAGACCGATTCAGGTCGCTGGGTCGTCGCTGCGATGGCTTCCGAGATCCCGGCACGGACCACCCGACCGAGCGATCCGGTTCCCGTCGCCTTCGGTGAAATCGGCTATGCCGTCCACCAAGCATGGGGGCGGTGACGCCGATACTGAGCCGCTCCAAGGAGATCATCGCCTAGTAGCCCCTCGTCGGAGACATGGCTGCATACTGTGTGCGTGAGTGTCTGTCTGCTTGTAGATCGGTCAATGCCCATGCCGCTGCCGGCGTATGGCTGGGAACTCTGTGACCTCCGGTCACAGCTCGTCGTCGAATTGAGCGAAAAGCTCGGTTCGAAGACAAGTGCTGTGATCGGCTACGCGGAAGTGGCCCGCACCATGTCGGTGGAGGACGTCACGCAGGCGGGACCAGATCCCGTTTATGGTTCGAACTTGCAGCACGCACTTCTGCTGGGACGTGTCTCCAATCGGGAGACCGGAACGTCACGAGCTGTCTTGGTTACGTACAGCTTGCCAAGTGCGCACCACGTATCCGGGTCTGATGTCTACTTTAACTATCCACCCGTGCCCGAAAGCCTTGAGGCGGCCAGGAGGGAGGCTTCCAATTCGGCGTCCGACGGCACCCGAATCGACACCGTGCTGCTCTCACACTCTGCCGATGACGAGGTGCGCACTGCCGCACTTCAGAATTTTTTCAAACAGATGAGTGAGCAGGCCGGAGGCAACCTGCGACTGGTCCGGCCGGGCGACCCGCTCACGGGGCTCGTGCACGATCTGACGGCGGGTGGGAATGGCTTCTAAGGCCGGGGTCAGCCATGACGCTGCTAGGTCGTTTCCAGGGTCGGGGCTGGCGACCACGCCACCAGACATAGACCCCAGATGTCAGTCGATCTGCGCAATCCTGGGGACGGCATCCAGGTAGGGCCTGGTCGCCAAGACCGACAGTCTGAACGGGCCGTCAGACGAGAGATTCGCCCCCGAAGCTGGTTGACCCGTCGGACCGGCCGTGCTAACCCGTTATGTGGTGGGGCAGGAGGAGGTTGGACCTGTGAAACGGCTATTTGTGGTGGCGCTGTTCAGTTCGGCTTGCGTTCTGGCTGCGGTTGCCCCGGCAGCCAGCTCAGGGGCAAGCCACCGTCTCACTCGGCCCAGTCCGCCGACCTCTGTGGTGGCCCTTGGGTACCACGGTGGCATAAACGTGCAGTGGGGGCCGCCGACGTCTGACGGTGGCTCGCCAGTGTTGTACTACGTGGTGTCTTTCACCTACAGCGGCGCGGTTCAATGTGTGGTCCCGGCCTCGGTGTACCAGTGCTCGGACTATGTTCCATTTAGGGAGCCACCGTTCGACATGGTATTCCCGGTGCGAGTCAAGGCGGTCAGCGTCATCGGCGCGAGTACTCCTGTAGTTACTTCGGCTGACGAACCCCACTAGCCGTTCCCGACGGTGACACCATCCGGGGCCACCAGTCGTGGGCCCGGTGGGCGCCAATAACCCCATTGACGTCATTGGTGCCGGCTCCCTCGCGCCGGAGAAGCACACCGCGCTACGACCAGCACGCGCTGGCTGTCGAGCTCCCAGTGACTCAGGAATGGTCGACGACACCAGACCCGAAGAGGTCGACGTCGCCAACTGCACCGCCTACCGCCTGAGCCGACCGCATTGAAGAACCATGGTAGGACCGCATTCGTCTGACCTCCACCATCCTGTCTCGGTGAGTCACCGTCTCTTGATCGACAACTTTGGGGAAAGAGTGTGGGGAGTCGCCACGCTCTGGCCCATCGAAGTGACCGGCGCCCAACCGGGAATCGGGGACAGCATTGTCCAGTAGGTAGGCTCACGCCGGTGATTCAGACCGGCAAGCACGGGAGTCGGAGACGGCGATCGCTGGCGAAGCAGTGTGGGTCTGTCTTCATGGTCGTCCTGATTGCATCTGCTTGCTCGAACGTGCGATCGCCCGCTGGCAAGCCGAAGGGGGCTCAGGGTTCAGCTCTTCAAGCGTCATCTCAAGTGCCTGCCCTCGTCGCTGCTCCCGGCTTGCTGACGGCTGAATGCGCCGCTGCGGCCCTCCGGCTCGGCTATTCCGTGCCTTGTCCCCAGATCGTGCCTTCGCTCTCCGGTGAGGGAATGTCGTGCCCTCATTCTGTCGGGGCTGCCACATCCGTTCCGTGTGTGGGTCTTGAGGGTTCGCCTCCGTATTCGGTCTTCTTCCTCGAGTTCACGGGCTTTGTCGTGCCTCCTGGCTACGTCGGCGTTGATGGGAAACCAAATGGTCATGTGACCCTCGAGGCTCGACCAACAGGTGATAGCCCTCCGAAACCGTGCATCGGCGGCACCTTCCTCGGAACCGTGAAGGTCGGAACCTGGATGACGAAGGAGTTCGTCTGCCCAAACGACAGCCTGCGGGTCGAAAGGGATGCGCAACACGGAGAGGGTGCTTACGTCGGACACGTGGCACTCGAATGGCAGGTCGGTGTGACTCAGTACATCATCAGTGCCCACGGCCACACGACCGCGAACCTCGCACTTCTAGAGAGACTCGGCGGTTCGATCGAGATGACGGCTCCAGGTTGATGTTGAGCTCATGACGACCGTCCCCGATGTTCTGTCCCCTTAACCGATCGTTGGAACAACCGACCCGATTGGCGATCAGTGAGTCGCCGATCAACGGTGTCGAAATGGCGCGGTCCTCGGAGGCGGGGATGGAGACACACTGGACGGTGCGGGAGGCGGGAGTTTCTGTCACACCTATCGCCAAGGATCCGGACAGACAGAACCCCCTCGCCCGGCAGTTCATCGCTGACCATGGAGGGACCAAAGCAACCGCTCGCGAACGTTCTGAGCTGCGGTTGTCACTGGCGGGGTGAGGGCGCATCTCCAGGGTTGTGGCCGTGACCGCAGGGCTCCATCGGGCGCCGTCTACCGCCTGTCGTGAGGGCGATGCAAACGAGAACCGAAGGAAGTACTCTGCGAGTGGCGGGGGCCTACTTGATGTGGTTGACCGAGAGGACGTTCCCATGCGCACCCTGTCCATCCGTCTTCTCACCGTGGCACTTCTGGCCGCCCTGTTAACGGCGATCGCTGTGCCCCTGGACCAGTCGGCCCCAGCCGCCACGCCCGCGACGGTGTGCACTGTCCTTGCCGGCCCGGTGGCGGGCCCGGGCCGGCTGTCGGGATGCACACGGGCGACCACCGGTGGTCGGGGTACGTTCGAACTGGTAACCGCCGGTCGTCGCCTGACCACGGACGTCGTCCATTGGAAAAACGGCGGAACGACCACCTTCAAGTTCAACAACGGAGCCACCCCGGCTGCACCGTGCCCGACCGACACCACGCCCCTGGGCCTCTCTGGCCGGGTGACGTCCAGTACGGGGGCGGCGGCATCGATCCGCGGTCACGTGGCCGCTACCGTCTGTCTCCCTGGCAACAAGGGCAGCGTCCGCCTCGCACCTGGCACCGTCTGGACCTTCTGACCCGACCGGCAGGGCAGGTCGAGCAGGTGGTCGGTCAGGCGACGTGAGGGCCATCCAGCATGTTCAGTGGCTCACCCAACCCAGACATAGGTGGCACCCGACCCTGGCCATTGTGATGGGATATCGCTAATGGTTCAAGTGTCCGTGCAAGGTCGATTCGTCAGCCGAGGGCAGTGGGTTCGACTTGCCGAGGCCACGGATCGATCCGGGTTCGACTGCCTCTACGCGGCCGACCACCCGGGATCGTCGGCCGCCCCGTTTGCGGCGCTTGCGGCGGCGGCGGTCGTGACCGAGAGAGTGCGACTTGGCACCTGCGTGCTCAATGGCGGGCTTTGGGAACCGCTGCCTCTGGCGAGCCAGCTGGCAACACTCGACGCCCTGTCCGCAGGCCGTGCCGTCTTCGGGGTCGGAGCGGGACACACGCCAGCGGAGTGGGCAATGGTCGGCTCAGACTTCCCTCAGGCGGCCAAACGGGTCGATCGGCTGATCGAACTCGTCGACGCCGTTCGGGTGCTGCTCCGCGGAGAATCCCTGACCACCTCGGGAACCTATTTCCGACTTCAAGAAGCTGTACTCAGTGAACCTCGTCCTGTGCAGCGTTCGATTCCCTTGATGGTCGGGGGCAATGGGCGTCGTGTCCTCACCTTCGCAGCGGAGTCTGCAGATATCGTCGGGGTCACGGGGCTGGGCAGAACATTGGCCGACGGCCATTCGCACGAGGCCGAATGGAGTTCAACGGCGCTTGATCGTACGTTCGGTGTGATCGATTCGGCTGCCAGGAGAGTCGGTCGTCGTCCTGACATAGAAGTGCTCGTCCAGCACATTGAGATCACTGACGATCCCCGACGGGCGGCGGAGTCGATCACCGACCTCATTCCTGGCGCCTCTGCGGACGACCTCCTCCGTGCCCCCTTCATGTGGATCGGAACGCCGGATCTGATAGTCACGCAAATCCGGGAGTTCGAGCGGCGGTGGGGGATAACCCGCTACGTCGTTCGGGACACCGCAGTGGATGCCGCCAGTACCGTGCTGTCCCTGCTGAGGGCTACCAGCTGATTCCTCTTTGTCTGTTGGCTCCGACCACCCGCACCGGTCCGAGATCACCGTGAAGTATCTGGGTGCTCGAAGACACCAGCGGCGGCGGAGCTCCAGGGGTCCTGCCCGGGCCCAGGATGACCGTCTGGTCGACCAATCGTCTGGGAGTGCAGCTCATGGCCACGGGGCTTTCCGGCACAAGGGCATAGACGGTTATGGTCATCGCCGCTGCCGACCCGCCGGTTGAGATGCCACCCACTCCGCCGCAGGGTGGCACCACCACCAGCACATTCAGTGGTTCTGAATTCAGGGTTCCGTCGGGACTCCAGGGGACCGACAAGGTCTCCTGGGCGTTGGTGAGACTGGACGGGACGACCGAGCCGCAGGGCTCGCTCCGAGCCCGGTAGACAACCGCCGGACTCCCCGGGCTGGAGCCAACGACGACAGCTGCGTCACCTGGCGTTGGGAGGGTCGGATCCGGCTGGGTGGGTGCGGTCCTCGTCATGGGACAACTGAAGGCGATCTGGGCATCACTGGCCAGACCCACCCACGCCGGAAGATCGACCACCGGTGGGACTCCGGCGGCGTGCTCCGTGATCGTGACCAGTCCGAAGCCAAATGCCTGGGGTCGATAACTCATGAGCTGTGACGTGGCCCAGACCTGGTCCTCGACCTGCAGTTGGCTCCTGGGGTGCAAGCTCAACGGGGCTGGCCGAATGGTCACCACCCCGCCGTCCAGCTTCACGGTCGAGACGAAGCGGCTGTGGACGATCTGGGCTCCGCTCGGATCGGATCGATTGGCCGATCGGCCCGACGGGGCCGCCACCGCAGCACCGGTCGCCGACCACCCGACAAGGAGGGCCTGGATGGAGCAAGTGAGGACGACCGCCGCCAGTCCGACCCTCCTGGCCGACCCGGTCACGGCTCAGGCCGGAGCTCGGTGGTTTGCAGGTCCAGCACATAGCGAGTGCCATCCGTGCCCTTCAAGGTCACGGTGTCGGCACCATGGCCGATGACACGGAGCATGCCGTCACCGCGGATGGTGAATCGGTAGTACCGACCGCCCCCATCGCTGAGGTAGACCGAACCCGATTTGGTCCGCTTCCCCGAATCACCGGCTCTGGTGGTTCCGGCGATCGTCCGCTCGAACTCGCCATTTCTGGCCACGATCCACGTGCCCAGCGATGGGTGCGACGGGACGGACCGATCGGCACCGAACGCTGATCCGGCATTGTCAGCACCCGACTGGCTCGGCGGTCCGACCGAAGCGTGAAACACCGACGAGCATCCCGGCGCCCCACAGAGCAGCTGCTCGCCCTGGGCCGCCGAGAGCCGGGTCTTGTCGACGGTGATCGACGGAGAGGTACGGACGAGTGCCATCAACCCCACGGCCACCAGGACGAGGGCGGCAATGCCACTGACCGCGACCCACCAGGACCTCGGCGAGGGCGCCGCCGCCCGATCCCACGGCCCTTCATTGATCTCCCCGACCGGAAGAACCGACCGGATCGGCACGTGGAGATCGGCAGTGACGGCAAGTTCTCCAGCTCGCTCCAATGTCTTGGTCAGCAGTTCTTCGACCGACCGGTTCGGGCTCATGAGCTGACCTCCCGGAGGCGTTCCAATCCCCGGTGAATCCACGATTTGACCGTTCCCATCGGCACTCCCATCATGTCGGCGATCTCAGCCAACGGAAGATCTGCGTAGTAGCGGAGGACGAGCGCACGCCGTTGATCTTCGGGCAGGTTTCCGACGGCCTCCCAGATGTCGACCATCTCCGGGTCGTGGAAGACCAGTGCCTGGTCCGGCCGAAATCGGGCTTCGGTTGCCGCCTTCCGACTCTGGTCGATGACCTGGTTGACCACCATGCGTCGGAGGTAGGACCAGGGACTATCTGGTGGTGGGTCGACCTGGAAGTATCGGACGAACACCTCGTGAACCGCGTCCTCTGCCTTCTCTCGAGAACCTGTCAGGAGCCAGCCCAGCCGGGTGAGAGCGAGCGAGTGCTGACGGTAGGCCTCCTCAAGAGCCGATTTGTCGCCGAGGGCCACCTCTCCCACGGTAATCAGACGTGTGGGGAGGCCCAAAGGTTGCACGGAGGTTCATCGGTCGTCCGGGACGGTGCGTGAGCAGGCCCGGAACGCCCCGAGTCCCCTATGGAAGCGAGAATTGCCTCAGGGGAAGTGCCGCCTCAACTCGTTTGCATAGTGGAGGCCAAGTTCGGGTCCGCACCTGGACAGCCACGATGACAGAAGAGTGGGACCCGTGGCCGGGCCATCGGTGTCGGCCAATCCCGTGGCCATCGCCTGGTACTCGTCCTTGGTCAACAGGACATCGTTGAGGAGCCCTCCGAGGGCCGATGACAGCAAAGGAACGACTGCGCCCGGGACGTGCACGATACGACTCCGTGCGCCCACGGCGTCCCGAATGGAAGTCACCATCTCATTGAAGGTCGGACGTTCGGGTCCCACGGCATCGGTCACGCTGTCATCGGTCTCGCCGGCTACCTCGAGACAGAGCTTGGCCAGGTCGTCCACGTGAATGCCCCGGATCCGATAGTTCCCGTCGCCTCCCACGCCGAAGACCGGAAGATGGCGGAGAAGCCAGGCGATGTTATTGATCAGTACGCCGTCACCTCCAAAAAGGATTGCCGGTCGCAGGATCCCGTACGAAACCTCCGACTCGGCAAGCGTTCGCTCCACAAGGGCCTTGCCTCTGAAATAAGGGAGGGGCGACTCGGTGCTGGGATTGGTGATGCTGATGTGAACGATCCGCTGGACTCCGGCCCGCCTGGCGGCAAGGAAAAGGGTCCGGGAGTTGATCACGGCAAGGTCGTGGTCGATCTGACCATGGGCGAACCGAACCCAGTAGGTGTTGTAGAGCGTGGTGGCACCCTGCAGTGACTCGACCAACCCTCGCTGGTCGTCGAAATCCAATGGGCAAGCCTCGATGGCTGGGTACTCATCAGCACGCTCCGGGTGGCCGGTGACGGTCCGGACGGTACGACCGGCCTCGGCGAGTGCTCGGGCGATGGCGGCTCCGGAGTAGCTGAAGGCCCCGGTGACGACATCCAAGCCGGTGTCGTTCCGATGGGTACGAGGGCTCTGACTGCGGATTGTGGAGGTCATCAGGGCTCCTTGGAACTGGCCGATGCAGTCATCCCGTCAACGAGGGAGGCGAACCGCTTGGCATGGGCGAACAGAGCGAGAGCGGGTTCAGAGTCACCGTCCAGGTGGCTGAGCATCTCCAGCCCGAGGTAGAGGGCGACCACCGCATGAGCCACATCCTTGGCTGGAAGGACAGCGCTCATCGGGGAATCGCCCATGGATGACTCCATGGTGGCCTGGGCGAATGCGCGCCAGGGTTGGATGCGTCGCGCCACCTCTGGGCCGAGGCCAGGGGTCGAGGAGGTCCCGGCGATCATCTCCGCCAGCACGGTGATGTATCCGGCGTCGAGGTCGTTGCGGAAGATCTCCTCGGCGGCGTCCACGAGCTGACTCGGACTGCTCGCACCGGTCACCACCCCGCCGTAGACCTGGAGGCGTTCGTCACTCACCGCATCGAGGGCCGCCAGCAGAAGGTTGGCAACCGAACCGAAGTGGTAGAAGATCAGTCCCTGATTGAGGCCTGCCCGCTGCGCGATCACCCGGGCACTCGCCCCTGCGTACCCTTCCGATTTCAGTGTCTCGATCGCCGCCTTCACCAACCGCTGTCGGGTCTGCTCCGAGCGCACCGACCCTGTTGTCTCGGCTCTGCTGGGTGCTCCGGCCTTGGCCACTGGTCCCACCTCGATTGATCAACTGCTCAAACTATACGCTCAAATCCACCGGAGGTCCACTCCGAGGTGGACTGGCATTTCGGCCGCCCGGCCACCCGGAGCTCCAGGCCGGCCACGAAATCGGATGATTCGGGCCTCGGCGAGCAGCGGGACAATTGGTTGGGATCGGGCCATCTCGAGCACGACTGGAGCACCCGAGGGTGACCGCCACCCACTCCTGGCGGCTGGCAACATCGAACTCGGCACGGAAAGGCGTCGGTGAGGGGTCCCCCTCGGGCGTCGGTGGTTGCCAATGGCCGGAACCTCGGCAAGACCGTCAATGATGTCCTGCCCGATTCGTCCGGACGAGCGACAATGTGGCTAGGCAGTCGATCCGGTTCCCAAGGGTTTGGCCTTTGACGCCGCGACCGAGGCCGGGGCCGCCTTTTCCCGATGAGCGGTTCGATGACCTCGGTTCGCCCTGACTCTCCATTGGGCCGGACCGCTCTGCCCAAGCCTTGTCGGTCCCATGGCCGGCCGGCCCAGATCCAGAGGGCAGCGGGGAGTCCTCGCTGGTGCCGAGGGCGCCCCGGTAGCGTGACGGAGTGACCATTTCTCCCTACATCAGACGCCTGAGGGAACTGGTGGGGAATGAGCTGTTGGTGCTCCCGTCCGTTGCCGTTGTGCCTAGGGATGACCGTGGTCGCATCTTGATGGTCCGAATCGTCGACTCCGGACTGTGGGCCACCATTGGGGGAGCCATTGAACCGGACGAGTCACCGGAACTGGCTGCCCTCAGAGAGGCGAGGGAAGAGGCCGGAGTCACCCTCCGACTCGGGCCGATCTTGGCCGTCCTTGGTGGTCCCGAATATCGGATGACCTATCCGAACGGCGACCGAACCTCGTACGTGGCCACGGTCTTCGATGCGTCCATCACCGACGGCGATCCGGCTCCTGACCACGACGAGACCTCTGCCGTCGCATGGTGGGACCCCGACGAGTTGCCGAGCGAGCAGATGGGCACCCTGACTCGGGCACTATTGAGGGACATCGGCATCAGGGGGTGAGCGGGCTGAGCCTGTGGAGTTTCAGCAAGGCTGGGCAAACTCCTATCCGGTGGCGGAGATGCCAATGGAGTGAATCACCGCCCAGGCAGTGTCGGAGGTGTCACTGTCGATGGTGACATTGAACAGAGCACCCCTTCGGAAGACCCGGAGGCCGCCGACATACCCGGGACAGGAGCCGGCTGGGGTGCTGCATGGTCGCACTCCCATATCGGCCGGGACGCCGTGCCAGGTCGTCAGCCGTTCCGGGATGTTGTTGAAATAGTCGTGGATGATCCAGTGGGCGTTGGCCGGAACGATCGAGCCAGAAGGGACGCTTATCGCCACCCGGACCCAACCTCCATCGGGAAGCGTCAGCGTGGTCGCATAGTTGACGGAACTCGGGAGCACCGAGGTTCCGGCCGAGCGGCCACCGGCACCACCGGGATCGGACGCTGTCCTGCTGCGGCGGCAATACGAATCTGATGTCCGTGCGGCCCGACTGAATAGCTGTCGAGGTTCGGGTGGGAAGTACATCCCGCCAAGAGGATTGCTGCCAAACCGACGGCCGGGATGACGGAGCCTCGGGGCACGGACCCATCATGCTACGAACGGCGCAACGTTCCCGGGCACGACCTCCCGCTCTTTCATCGAACGATGGCCGATCCGTCGGACACCTCCTGGCCCGGGCCTGACGACTCGACTCCATGGTGGCAGCGCCCCAGTTCCACACCGTGCTCTTCGAGGACGACCAGGGCCACGTCCTGGATGGGAGAGTCCCGCCCGGAGCCACGATGCGCGGGTGCACACCCACCGGTGGGGTGGTGTGCTCTACATTCTCGAGACCAGCGACTCCGTCCGGCGGGATCCCGAGGGGAAGGTGCTCTTCGTCACCACCGCGTCGGGCAACCTGCCGACGGTCGGGCCGCATCGTGAAACGCGCCACTGACTCCCCACACGTTCGAGAACGGGGGAAGTCGGGAGCTCCGAACCCTCACTGTCGAAATGAAGAGGGAGGGATCCGATCGGCCGCAATGATCACGTTTCAGTCCGCTTCCATCTCCGCGTCGATCAGTTGCGACACGGCGTCGATGAGGGCCAGATGAGTGAAGGCCTGCGGGAAATTTCCGAGGTGCTCACCGGTGGTGGCGTCGATCTCCTCGGCGTAGAGGTGGAGTGGACCGGCGAAGGAGAGGAGCTTCTTGCACAGGGCCCGGGACCGTTCGATCTCGCCGATCAGGGCCAGTGCCGAGACCAGCCACCATGAGCAGATCGTAAAGGTCCCCTCCTTGCCTTCGAATCCCGTGTCGGTGCTGTCCACCTTGTAGCGCAGCACCAGCCCGTCCTCGGTCAGTTCGTCGGCGATGGCCATAACGGTCGCTTTGACCCGGTCATCGTCCGGAGGCAGGAATCCCATGATCGGGATGAGCAACAGCGAGGCATCCAGTTCGTCATTCTCGTACGCCTGCCGGAACCTACCGTCCTCGTCCACACCCTTGGCCAGGATGTCCTCCTTGAGAGCATCGGCCCCTTCCCGCCAACGCTCGGCGCGTTCGGGATCGCCGCGTCGACGCGCCAGGTCTGATCCTCGATCGGCTGCGACCCAGCAGAGAACCGCTGACGCGGTGAAATGCTGGGGATCACCGCGGATCTCCCAGATTCCCTGATCCGCGTCGTCGCTGTGGGCCAGGGCGTCCTCCACCAGGCCGGCCAGGCCCTCCCATACCGGATGCACGATCTGAGCCGCACCTTGCCTCAGGTGCTGGTCGACGCCGTCCAGCAGCATTCCCCACACGTCGTTCTGGTGCTGATTCCACGCTCCGTTTCCGACCCGGACCGGACGGGCGCCGTCGTACCCGGAGAGATGGTCGATCGTCCGCTCGGTGAGGTCCTGCTCGCCCCCGATTCCGTACATGATCTGGAGCGCGAAGGGGTGGTCGTGCTTTCCCTGGGTGACCGATTCGAGCACGAAGGCGAAGTACTCGAGGGCCTCCCAGTTGAAGCCCAGGCGGTAGAGCGATCGCAGCATGAACCCGGTGTCCCTGATCCACGTGTAGCGATAGTCCCAGTTGCGGGTGCCGCCTGGAGTCTCTGGCAGTGAGGTGGTCGAAGCGGCCATGATGGCCCCGGTCGGGGCATAGCTGAGGCCCTTGAGGGTCAGTGCACTTCGCTCGATGTAGGGCCGCCACGGGTGATCGGGGAAGGTACCGGTGGCCAACCAGTCACGCCAGAACCCGACGGTGGTGGCGAGGTCCAGATTGGCCTGGTCCTGGGTGGTCGGGGGAGATCCACCCCACGACAGGGCGATGAAGCCCTCCTGGCCTTCCGAGAGGCTGGTGCGTCCGTAGCAGCGGGCCCCCACGATTCCCAGTCGGAGGCTGCTCACCACGGAGAGGGTCAGGTCCCCTGCTGACGGGTGCGCGCTGAGGGAACCGTAGCCGTCGCCGTCGTAGGCCCACTGACCGGTGGTGACGCCGTAGTCGAACAGTGGCACGCAGGTGACATCGATTTCGACCTTGCCGGAGAGACACATCGCCGTTCGCAGGAGGACTCCTGCTGCCGCCGAATCGGTCGGTGCGCGCCGATAGCCAGGCCGACGCGTCTCGCCGTCGACCTTGCGGATCACCATGAGGTCCTGGACGACCAGCCATCCGGTAGGAGTGTGCCAAGTCGTCTCGACCACCATGGTGCCGGGGACGTAGCGACGGTGGTGGGGAACCATGGTGTTCGAGGGTCCGAACCGGAATGACCCCGCCGAACGGTCGAGCAACGCACCGAACACGCTGGGTGAGTCGGGTCGGGGGAGGCAGAGCCACTCGACTGACCCGTCCGGCGCTATCAGGCAACTGTCCTCACAGTCGGAGAGGAAGGCGAACTCGGCGATCGGGGGGAAATCGCTCATGGTCTCATGCTCCTTGCTCAGAGGGGCACAGCGTTGGGTGGGGCGGTCCATGGCCTCTGCCGGAGATCGAGGCTACCGCTGTGGCGCCAGCGGCGTCGGCCGATCCCTGACCCCGTTCCATCCCTTCTGGCCCGACCATCGGCGGCCCGTCACCGACCGCAGACCGTTCACCTTCTTGTCACTCTGAGGGCCCCGGATCGGCCGAGCAGGCGCCGGCAGAATGTGCCAAGATTCGGCGAGGGGGGCATCCGACCGTCATCTCTCGAACGGGAGCGGCCAATATGACCCTGCAAGGCAAGGTGGCTATCGTCACCGGTGGCAATACCGGCATCGGCAAGGCGGTTGTGCTGGCCTTGGCCGACGAGGGAGCTTCCGTCGTCATCGACTACGTCGCCGACCCCGAGGCCACCGAGGTGCTCGAACAACAGGTGCGAGACCTCGGCGATGCGGTGACCGCGGTCAAGGCCGATGTGAGCAAGTTGGCCGACCTCGAGATGCTCGTCGCTACGGCCGTGAGCAGCTTTGGCCGGCTCGACATCATGGTCAACAATGCCGGGGTCGAGACCCGTACCTCGGTGCTCGACACCACCGAAGCCCAGTATGAGAAAGTCCTGGATATCAATCTCAAGAGTGCGTTCTTCGGGACTCAGATCGCAGCCAAGCAGATGATCGCCCAGGGCGAGGGCGGCCGCATCATCAACATGACGTCGGTGCACGAGGATTGGCCGATGCCGGGCAACACCGCCTACTGCCTCTCCAAGGGAGGTATGCGGATGCTCACGCGGACGGCAGGGGTCGAGTTGGCCCCCCACAACGTCTTGGTGGTGGGAGTGGGCCCCGGGGCGGTGGAGACACCGATCAACACCGCGACGATGAATGATCCTGCTGCGCTCAAGAAGCTCGACACCGCCATCCCCATCGGACGCATGGCAAAGCCCGAGGAGATCGGAAGCGTGGTGGCCTTCCTGGCCGGCCCCGGGGCCACCTATCTCGCCGCCACGACGATCTTCGCCGACGGCGGGATCATGCAGAGCAGCCCGGGGCTGTGAGGGCCCACTCCCCCGGTCGGGAAAGGCGGCAGGCTTGTCGACGGCCAGGGCGTGTTCGTGAGTGACCATGGCGACCAGCGGTCCAGTGCCGATGCCCCGGTGGAGGGCCGACCTTGAGCCGGTGGTCGCAGATCCGCTGATGTCGGTCCAACGGCGGGCCGCGTCATGTCCCGCCGGGCGCAGCAAGGATCGGGTCTGATGACCACCCGTTCCGTGCCAGCCGACCTCGCTGGTGGGCATCGCCACCGAGTGGTCATCGTCGGTGGCGGATTCGGCGGACTGCCGGCGACCCGGTTCCTGGGTGGAGAGCCGGTCGACGTCACGCTGGTCGATCGGCGCAATCACCACCTCTTCCAGCCCCTCCTGTACCAAATGGCGACCGGGATGCTCTCCCCGGGCCAGATCGCCCCGCCCCTCCGCCACGTGGTGCGACGGGCGAAGAACGTGCGGGTCCAGTTGGCAGAAGTCAGTGGCTTCGACCTGGACCGAAGGGTGGTCCACGCCATCGCGGCCGAGCACCAGGCCATCGAGTACCACTACGACAGCCTCATCGTCGCCGCCGGCGTGACCCAGTCGTATTTCGGGCACGACGAATTCGCGTTCTTCGCCCCTGGGATGAAGACGTTGGACGATGCGCTCGAGCTGCGGCGACGCATCTTCGGGGCTTTCGAAATGGCTGAAATGGCCTCCGACCCGGCCGACCAACAGCATTGGCTGACCTTCGTCGTCGTCGGCGCCGGCCCCACTGGCGTCGAACTGGCCGGTCAGGTGCGGGAATTGGCCACTCGCAGTCTGCGCGGAGAGTTTCGCACCTTCGATGCGTCGTCGGTCCGGGTGATCCTGGCCGACGGGGGCAAGGAGCCGTTGGCCACGTTCGGGGACCAGCTCTCCGCCAAGGCGACCAAGACGCTCGAGCATCTGGGCATCGAACTGCGCATGGGGACCCAGGTGGTCGGCGTCGACGCCGACGGTGTGGACGTCAAGGAGGGGGACGGGACCTCGAGGATCGACGCCCGGACCACCATCTGGGCGGCGGGGGTCCAAGCCTCCCCACTGGCCGGACTCCTGGCCGAGGCGTCGGGGGCCACAGTGGACCGCCCCGGCCGAATTGCCGTGCTCCCGGACCTGACCCTACCCGGGCACCCCGAGGTGTTCGTCGTAGGGGACATGGCCAGCATCGACAATCTGCCAGGGGTGGCCGAGGTGGCCATGCAGGGTGGTCTGCACGCCGCCAACTCCATTCTGCGTCGGTTGAAGGACAAACCCACCGAGCCGTTCCGCTACCGGGATCTCGGGAGTGTGGCCACCATCGGACGGTTCCGTGCCATCGTGAGTGTCAAGGGAATCCACCTGAGCGGTTTTCCGGGCTGGCTCGTGTGGATGTTCGTGCACCTGGGTTTCCTGACCGGTTTCGGAAACCGGATCACCACGATGATGAAATGGCTGCGCTCGATGATCGGCCGTGGTCGATCTGAACGGGAGTTCAGCACCGCCCACACCGGTGGTGACCTGAGCCTTCCCGATCAGGTCAAGGACAGGGTCGAACCCTCCCGCTTCCCGGTGGTGGAACAGTTCGACCGGTCAGAACCGTCGGGTCCGACCGACGCCGGGGCACGTCGCCACGCCGCTCCACCGACCTCGGAATGACACCGGTGAACGGGAGGAACCTGCGGCCTGGCCCTCAGCTTCTTTCCCAGTACGGCACCGTGAATCCGGCCCTCACCGCCATGGCCAACGGGATCCGAGTGGGCGAGCATCTCGTCGGGCGACTTCGATAGTGCTGGCGGCAATCATCGTGTCCGGCGGTCCGCAGCGAGCGCTCAGTGTCTGAGCGTGGCGCTGGCCACCGCGGCAGCCCGAGACCCCGATCAGGGAAGGCGGGCCTCTCGAGGTCGGTGGATCCAAGACTGCTGGCCTACACCCGAGGGACCCGTCGGTTCCTGATGCTGACCGTCCTGTCGGGAGCAGCCACAACCTGTCTTGTGCTTGGCCAGGCGTGGCTGATCGCCAACACCATCTCGGATGTCCTTGTCCAACATCGTGGACTGGTACAGGTCCGAACGTTGCTCGGCCTGCTGGTGGCCGTGGTGCTGAGCCGGGCGGCGTTGGCGTGGCTGGGCGAGCGGGCGGCCGATCGGGCGTCGGCGTCGGCCAAGTCCGACCTTCGGAGCGCCCTCGTGGAACGGGTCGCCCGCCTCGGTCCCGCCGGCATCGAGCGCGACCGGTCCGGTCGGCTGGTGGTGCTGGCCACCAGCGGTATCGACGCGCTCGACAGCTACTTCGCCAGGTACCTGCCCCAACTGTTCCTGGCAGTGATCGTCCCGGTGACAGTCGTCATCGTGGTGCTCGGCGCCGACTGGATCTCGGCGGCGATCATCGCGGTCACCGTCCCACTGATCCCGCTGTTCATGTCGTTGATAGGTGCGTCGAGCCGGGTCAGGATGGAGCGCCAGTCCCGGCTCCTCCACCGTCTGGCCGGCCACTTCCTCGACGTGGTCGCCGGTCTCCCGACCCTCAAGGTGTTCGGTCGGGCCAAAGCTCAGGCCGCGGCGGTCCGCGACATCACCGAGAGGTATCGCTCGGCCACGATGGCCACGCTGAAGGTCGCCTTCCTTTCGTCCCTCGTCCTCGAGCTGCTGGCCACCTATTCGGTGGCTCTGGTGGCCGTGGCCGTCGGTCTCCGGCTACTGGGCGGCCATCTGAGCCTGGCTACCGCGCTCTTCGTGCTCATCCTGGCCCCCGAGGCGTACCTCCCGCTCCGCCGGCTCGGCACCAACTTCCACGCCAGTGCCGAAGGAGTGAGGGTGGCCGAGGAGGTCTTCGCGGTTCTGGAACGACCGGTTCCCGCCCAGGGGTCGCTCATCGAAATTCCTGATCCTTCCCGGTCCCCCCTTCGAATCGATCAACTCGAGGTCGTCTACCCCGATCGCATCTCCCCGGCGGTGTCGGGCGTGAGCCTCAAGGTCGATCCCGGTGAGATCGTGGCTATCGCCGGCCCCAGTGGGAGTGGGAAGTCCACGCTCCTGGGTGTCCTGGTCGGCCTGGTTCCTGCCTGCAGCGGCTCGGTCACCGTGGGGCAGGTGAACCTCACCGACCTCGACATCGACCGGTGGAGGGACCAGGTGGCCTGGGTTCCCCAACGGCCTCATCTCTTCGCCCGGTCGATCGCCGACAACGTCCGCCTCGGTCGTCCCGGCGCCACCGATGACCAGGTTCGGGCCGCCATTGCTGATGCCGGCCTCCAGGGGTTGGTGGAACGGCTTCCCGCCGGCCTCGATACGGTGCTGGGTCACGACGGCGCCGGGCTCTCGACCGGGGAACGGCAACGGGTGGCGCTGGCTCGGGCTTTCGTGCGGGATGCCCCACTCCTACTGCTCGATGAACCCACCGCAAACCTCGACGGGCGGACCGAAGAAGGGGTTCTCATCGCCGTCCGACGGTTGACGGTGGGCCGCACCGTGGTCGTCGCCGCCCATCGACCGTCGCTACTGAACCTCGCCGACCGGGTGGTGCATCTGACCGCGGTGGGGGTGCCATGACAGGCGATGTCCCGCGGGTGGAATCTGCGGGCCGGGCGGCCCCGTTCCTCCGGACCCTCACCACCGTGCGTCCGGCGTTCCGGCACCTGCTCCTTGCCACACTGTTGGGGGCGGGAGCCGTCGCCGCTGACATCGGGCTCATCGGCACCGCGGCGTGGTTGATCTCCAGAGCGGGCCAGCATCCCAACGAGTCGCATCTGGCCGTGGCCATCGTCGCGGTCCAGTTCTTCGGACTGACCCGCGGAATCCTGCGTTATGAGGAACGGCTCGTGGGCCACGATGCGGCGCTGCGGCTCCTGGCTGATCTGAGGGTGACGGTCTATCGACGGCTCGAGGCGTTGGCCCCCGCCGGCCTGGCGGCGTTTCGTCGCGGAGACTTACTGGCCCGCCTGGTGCAGGATGTCGACGCTCAGCAGGACTTGGTCATACGGGTGATCCCACCCTTCGGCATCGCCGTGCTGGTGGGATCCCTGACCGTGGCCCTCATGTGGTGGATGCTGCCGGCGGCCGGGGTCATTCTCGCTCTGGCCCTGTCGATGGCCAGCACGGCGGTGCCCTGGCTCACCGGGTTTCTGGCCCGCCGCCGAGACGCGAGATTCGCCGGTGTCCGAGGTGACCTGTCGGCATCGGTGCTGGATCTGACCGAGGGCGCAGCCGAGCTGATCGTCTTCGGCGGGAGCGACTCCCAGGTTCGACTGGTGCAGCAACAGGACGCCGAATTGAGGGCCATTGCTTCGGCTTCGGCCGGGACCGAGGGCATCGGGCTGGCGGTGACCACCCTGCTGGCCGGGTTGGCCTCCTGGGGCTGCCTCGTAGTGGGTATCCCCGCAGTGACGTCGGGCCGGCTCGGTGGAACCGAGCTGGCGGTCATCACCCTTGTTCCTCTGGCCGCCTTTGAGCTGGTCGTGGGTCTGCCCGTCGCAACCCAGGTCCTCCAGCGGGTGCGCCAGGCTGCGCATCGGGTCTTCGAGGTCACCGACGCGCCGACACCCGTCCCCGAACCCGACGCTCCGTCCGACCTCCCCGGCGGACCTCACGACGTGCAGGCCCGCTCCGTCTGGGCCAGCTACCCCGGTGCTGCGTCGCCGGCCCTCCGGGGCGTGGATCTGTCGCTCACGCCGGGGCGCCGGGTGGCGGTCATTGGCCCGAGTGGGGCCGGGAAGTCGACCCTGGCGGCGGTGCTCCTCCGCTTCCTTCCGGTCGAGTCCGGCTCGGTCTCGCTGAACGGCCTGTCGCTCGACCGGTTGAAGGGCGACGCTGCCCGCTCCGTGATCGGCCTGGTCGGCCAGGACGTCTATTTGTTCGACGACACCATCGCCGCGAACCTGCGCCTCGGGAACCGCTGCGCCACCGACCACGAACTGCGCCAGGTGCTCGATCGGGTGGGCCTGGCCAATTGGGTGGACGGGCTGCCCCGCGGCCTGGATACCGAGGTGGGCCCTCGGGGAGGGCGACTTTCGGGCGGCCAGCGCCAGCGGATCGCCCTGGCCCGGGCCCTTCTGGCCGACTTCCCTGTACTGGTACTCGACGAACCTGCCGAGCATCTGGAACCTCTCGCCGCCGATGCCCTCACCGCCCTCCTGCTGGACATCACCGAGGGTCGCTCGCTCCTGATCATCTCCCATCGATTGACCGGACTCGAGTCCGTCGACGAGATCCTGGTCATGGAGGCCGGACGGGTGGTCGAGCGGGGTTCCCACGACGCTCTGCTCGACCAGGGGGGTAGCTACGCCCGACTGTGGTGGGACGAGATGTCCGCGGCACGCCACAGTGGCGAGGCGGGGCCCGGGGCACTCGTGCAGAACCCACAACGACAACCAACGGCCGCCACACCATTGGGTGGAGACGATAGGAGCGCCATACCATGAGTACGGACCTCGCCCGCTGGCAGTTCGCCACCACCAGCATCTACCACTTCCTGTTCGTGCCGGTCACCATCGGACTGGCCTTCCTGGTGGCCCTGCTCCAGACCAGCTGGTACCGCAACGACAACCCGGCCTTCAAGCGGCTCACCAAGTTCTTCGGAACCCTCCTGCTGATCAACGTGGCCGTCGGGGTGGTGACCGGACTGGTCCAGGAGTTCGAGTTCGGGATGAACTGGTCGAACTACTCGCGGTTCGTGGGCAACATCTTCGGGGGCCCCTTGGCCATGGAGGGATTGGCCGCCTTCTTCGTCGAATCGACCTTCCTCGGCCTGTGGATCTTCGGCTGGGACCGGCTGTCGAAGAAGGTCCACCTGGCCTGCATCTGGCTGGTGGCCGGGGCCTCGATGCTGTCGGCCCTGTTCATCATCGCCGCCAACTCGTGGATGCAGCACCCGGTGGGCTACGTGATGAACGCCCAGCACCAGCCCCAGCTCAACGACATCTGGGCCCTGTTCACCAACCCGACCTTCCTGTGGGCCTACCCCCACGCCGTCCTGGCCTCCCTGGTCACCGGGTCCCTGGTCATGCTGGCCGTCTCGGCCTGGCACCTCAGGCGGAAGAGCGCGGTCGACGCCTTCCGGCGCACCGCGGTCATCTCGCTGGCCGTGCTCACCCCGGCGGTGTTCGTGAACATGTTCGTCGGCAGCGAGCTGGGCGTGGTCGAGGGCAAGTACCAGCCGATGAAGATCGCCGCCGCCGAGGCCCTGTGGACCACCTGCCCCTCCCACTGTCCGTTCTCCGCCTTCCAGACCGGGGGAGGGAACGATGATCCCACCCCCACCAAGATCATCCTGATCCCCGACCTGTTGTCCATCCTGGCCACCAACCACGTGGACGGGGAGGTGCAGGGCATGAACAACCTCGAGGCCCAGTACGTGAAGCAGTACGGCCCGGGGAACTACATCCCCAACGTCTTCATCCAGTACTGGGGCATGCGGGTCATGGCCTACCTGGCCGCCATCATCGCCCTGTTCTCGCTGTGGGGCCTGTGGCTGATCCGGCGGAAGACGCTCGAAAAAGCCAGATGGTTCCTGCTCGTCGCCCCGTGGTTCGTGATCACCCCGTTCCTGATGAACACGGCCGGGTGGCTGCTGACCGAGAGCGGCCGACAGCCCTGGATCGTCCAGGGACTGATGAAGACCTCCCAGGCCGCCTCCCCGTCGGTGACCACCACCGACATCTGGATCAGCCTGTCGGTCTTCGTGCTGCTGTACGTCGCGCTGGGGGTGGCCGACGCCTACCTGATGGTCCATTACGGCCGACAGGACCTCGACCCGGGCCCGGACCGGGCGGGCGGGGAGGACGGTGGCCACGACCACCAGAACGACGATGTCACCGACGACGATGCGGGCCCCCGGGTCCCGGCCCTCATCTACTAGGAGGCGACCATGGTCCATCTCAACAACATCTGGTTCGTGATCATCGCCATCTTCTGGGTGGGGTTCTTCGTCCTGGAGGGATTCGACTTCGGGGTGGGCATGCTCCACTCGTTCGTCGGCCACGACGATCTCGAACGCCGCATTGCGGTCAATTCGATAGGGCCCGTCTGGGACGGGAACGAGGTGTGGCTGATCGTCGCCGGAGCCGCCATATTCGCCGCCTTCCCGTCCTGGTACGCCACCATGTTCTCGACCTTCTACCTGGCCCTGGTGGTGGTCCTGCTGGCCCTGATCGTGAGGGGGGTGTCCTTCGAGTACCGCCGGAAGATCGACAACCCCCGCTGGCGGTCCACCTGGCAATGGTCACTGACCATCGGAAGCCTGTTGGTTCCCCTGCTCCTGGGTACGGCGCTGGGGGACCTGCTCCACGGGCTGCCCATCGACTCGGCCCACAACTACACCGGTGACTTCCTCGGCCTGCTGGTTCCCTTCGGGCTGTACACCGGGGTGACCTTGACCGTCCTCTCCCTCCTGCTCGGAGCGGTCTATCTGGCCCTCAAGACCGAAGGCCCTCTGCACGACCGGGTGGTCAGGCTGTCTGGTCGGCTCGGCTGGTTGGCCGCCGTGGTCACCTTCGGCTGGCTGACCTGGATCCATGTGGGCCTGGGGGTGGGCTTCCTCCCCAATCCGTTCCAGGTCCTGGCCCTGGCCGCCGTGGTCGGTGCGGCCATGTTCGCCGAGTCCCGCTCCGAGGGTTGGGCCTTCGCCGCCGCGGCCACCGCCATCGGCAGCGTGGTGGGCTCCATCTTCTTCGAGCTCTTCCCCCGGGTGATGGTGTCCAGCACCAACACCGCCTACAACCTCACCGTGTCCAACTCGGCCAGTAACTCCTACACGCTCAAGGTGATGACGGTGGTGGCCGTGGTGCTGTTCCCGCTGGTGTTGCTGTACCAGGGCTGGAGCCTCTACGTGTTCCGGAAGCGGCTGGTCGGGCCGTCCTCGGCCGCCGAGCCGAAGTAGTCGAGACACTGGCGACTCGGAGCCGCCCATTCCCTTCAGAGACCGTAGAGAGGCACCCCCGCCGACGGATTGCGACGGATCTGGATATTCCTCCGAGAGCGCGGACGTCACCTGACTCGTCGAGGGGTGACCGAGACAGCTGCCGATCCCTACCCAACAGATGCCGGTGCGGCCTGGACCCAGGTCGTTCCGTCCCATCGGACCGACGCCGACCAGGTGGTTCCGTCCCAGAAGCGCTGCTCATAGGGATTGCCCGCCAGCGGGTACCAGCCCGGTGGGGCAACGGGCTCCGGTGTCGATGGTGGGATGGGGGTGAAACCAGAGGTGGGCCGGCTCGGGCCAAGCGGTGGCGACGTGGTCCTGCGACGTTGGTGTCGGACGATGAGCAGCACGACGATGGCGGCCACCGCCACACTCCCGAGCACTTCATCGAAGTTGAGGGCAATCCCAGACGTTGCGTCCGCGGTGGGTGTCACTGCAGACCCTGGGGCATTCGCCGCCTGACGGACAGCAAGCTTCAGATCGTCGCTGAAGGCGAGGTCGCCGGTCAGGGTGGCCGTCTCGACCATGAATACGGTGTCACCTTTGGCGAAGGTGATCGTGTACTCAGTGAGCGGCCGCCCGTCGATCGGACGCTCGAGCTCGAAGCCCCTGGCGCCGGCGATCTGCGACACGGGGACACCGGTCGGTCCGTCGCTCTCCACCCCGCGATTCACGCCGTAGAGGAAGCTGGGAGTCTGTGAGGGGTCCGAGAGTCGGAAGGCCAGAACCGCGGCGTCGTCTCCCGCCGGCGGCTGCTGCGGCCAGATCCGGAGGTAGCCGGACAGCGTTCCGGCCGCGAGTTGTTGATTGATCACCCCGGCCAGGGCCGGACTGGCACCGAGCAGGGAACTCGTGGAGGAGGTAAAGGGCCCATTCGTCGGGCCAGGCGGAGCGGCCGTCAGACCCGGGAGGCTGGTGGCCAGGACGACCTGGGCAAGCTCGGGCTCCTGGGCCTGAGCCCCGGTCCCCGAGACGGTGAACACCGACCCCGCTGCGCACAGGGCAACCACCATCGGCCACAGGCGCCGGCCCATCGACCTACCGCCCGGCGCGGCTCTTCGGGCTACCTCCACCGTTCGTTCATCGGCGACACCGGGAGGAATCTTGAACCGTTCTCCGAGACCCTCAGCCCAGCACGCCGTCCCCTCGGCGGCTTGGGCCGCGTCGGGCGTTCAGCCGCCCGGAGGCTTTGATCGTGGAGCGAGTTCGACCACGGAAGCCAGATGTGGCCGAGCCCAGGACTGCACCAGGCGGCGGACGTCCCGGAACACTGAACTGGGGCTGGGCCGGTCGGTGCCGGTGCCGGTGCCGGTGCCGGTGCCGGGAGTGTTCGACGCTGCGGTCAGTGCGTCCACCAGCAAACCGACGATTCGAGGTACGTCCGAAAGCTCGACCCGTGTGGTGGCTATGCACAATCCGTCTCGCCACTGGCTGAACACGACCACCCGTTGGGAGGCGTGCCAGGACACCCGGAGGCGTCGCTCACCGGAGCGCCGGTCCGGGATATCCAGCTTTGCCACCTGTGCGCCCATCCCGGCATTATGGACCTGCGGGGGTCCCGTGTCGACAGCCCGTTCGCACGGCCACGATGCATCGCGGTCAGCACCACCACCCAGCGGATTGGCGCGCACCCAGCGGATTGGCGCGGCACCCGTCCAGTCGGGCCGTCGGTGACCGGAATCGAGGAAACTTGAAGAGATTGCAACCTCAGCCCGTCCAGTCGCGTGTCTTGGGTTGAAGGAGGCTAGTTGCAGGCGGAGGACGAGTTCGACGAGTTGTATCGGACCAGCCGGGACCGGTTGGTGGTCCAGATCGCCTCCGTCACGGGAGATCCATCCGAGGCCAGGGATTTTGTACAGGAGGCATTCATTCGCGCATGGACCAAGTGGGACCAGATTGGGGACTACGACGACCCTGAGGGATGGGTCCGCCGGGTGGCCTTCCGTCTGGCGGTCGGACGATGGCGCCAGGCCCGCCGGCTCCTCCTGCGGGCCACGGTCCATCAGGACAACGTCGAGCTCCCCGGCGAACAGCAGGGGCTCGTCGACGCATTGCAGCGTCTCTCAAGCTCCGAACGCCGAGCCATCGTTCTCCACCACATCGTCGGTCTGTCCGTCGACGACGTGGCCGACGAACTCTCGGCACCGGTCGGGACGGTCAAGTCCTGGCTCGCAC
This sequence comes from uncultured Acidimicrobiaceae bacterium, assembly GCA_963833585.1. Classification (GTDB taxonomy): domain Bacteria; phylum Actinomycetota; class Acidimicrobiia; order Acidimicrobiales; family RAAP-2; genus Bog-756. The sequence goes on from CAWHYF010000003.1 coordinate 148,742, forward strand.
GGGGACGGGCGCATCTGGCCGAGGAACTCCATGATGAAGCGGAGGTGAGCGATGGGCATCGACAGCGACCAGTTGGATAGGAAACTGGCCGGATTGCGGCTATCGTCCTCAACCGGTGGTGACTGGCCCGAACCAAGCGACATCCGCCGGTTGGCTCGGGTCCGCCGGACCCGGCGGAGGGGTGCATTGGCGGCCGTGGTGGTTGGAGCCGTCGCGCTGGCCGTCGTGGTAACCAGCAGATCTGGCCCCACCACTCACCCGAATCCCACACTCCGGGCGGCGGCGACGATCGGCCCGGCCACCCAGCTCGTCGCCCACGTCGAGCCAGACGGCCCCGAACCTGCCAGCGGCTTGTCTCGGGCGGTGGCCCAGTCGGAGCAGCAGTTCTCGATCTCCCTGCTCAAGCAGCTGGTTGCCGACGGTCCGACGCCCAGCAACGTCGTGGTCTCCCCATCGAGTCTGGCGGTCGCGCTCTCCATGTTGGAGCTCGGCGCCCGCGGTGAGACCCAGCGCCAAATCGCCGCGGCTCTGGGTTCGGAGGGCCTGACCGCACCACGGCAGGCTGCCGGTTGGTCGGCACTCAGCGCGGAGCTTGCCGCGGCGGGGACGGGCAATGGCATCGCCGTCGAATCAGCCAACAGCCTCTGGATGCAGAAAGGTCTGGCCCTGGATCCACGGTTCATGGAAGACCTCAGTCGATACTTCGCCTCGGGCATCTGGCAGGTCGACTTCGCTACCGACCCCGGGGCGGCGATACGCGCTCTCAACGCCTGGGTCGGGCAGGAGACCCACGGTCGCATCAACTCCCTGTTCGCTCCCGGAGCGATCACCGCCCAGACGGCACTGGTACTGGCCAATGCCGTCTACTTCAAAGCGGAATGGGCCCAACCCTTCACCGGCACCACCGCCAACGCTCCGTTTGCCCTTCCATCCGGCTCGACGGTGTCGGTACCCTTCATGCACTCCCCCGTCAACGGTCCCCTCGATCTGTCGATTGCCATCGGATCTGGCGTCGAGGCCGTGCAGCTCCCCTATGTGGGAGGCCGGATGGCTGCACTGGTGATCATGCCAACCGGCCAATCGCTCCCGACCTTCACTGCGTCCTTCAGCCCATCGGCCCTCGGCAGGCTGGTGACCGGCCTGGCACCGGCGGCGGTCGACCTGGCGCTGCCGTCGTTCTCCCTCAGCGACTCCCATGACCTGGTCCCTACGTTGAAGCGTCTAGGCATGCGTGACGCATTCAGCCCGGCCTCAGCCGACCTCTCGGGGATGGCCGCAGTGCCGCTCGTCGTGAACGATGTGGCCCAGAAGGCGACGCTCGACGTCACCCAGTGGGGAACCGAGGCCAGCGCCGCAACCGGGATTGCCGTTCAGACCTCGGCACGGGCCGCCTCGGTCGTCCCGCTTGCCATCGACCACCCGTTCCTGTTCCTGATCCGGGACACCCACACTGGAGCCGTCCTGTTCGAGGCGATGATCGAGAATCCCGCCGTTCACTGACGCCGCAGTTCGGGATCGGTCCATCCGGCCCCGATCAGGCTCCCGGCCGGCGACCGAGCCGGTCCCGCTCGGCTGCCATGCGCCGCGTGGAGCGATCAAACGGCCGCCACCGGCCGTCCGGCGCCAGAGCGAACCCGCGGGGCGGTCACCGAGGGCGAGCCTCCCCACCGGCGGGTTTCCGGGCGATGAAGCGGAATTGATAGTCACCCACGTCTACGGACACCTCGTCGAAGCCCTTGCTCTTCAGCCGGCGGACCAGCGAGTCGGGGGCGATGGGCACAAAGGTGTCGTCGACGTGCCCGGCCCGGATGGGTTCGAGGTCCAGCGAGTCCGCGCCGACGAATACGCCTCCTGGCCGCAGGACCCGGTGGAGTTCGGCGAAGAGATCGTCCTGCAGTTTCACCGCCGGCATGTGATGGAGCATCGAGAAGCAGGTCACCGCGGAGAACCGGTTGGCCTCTAGGCCCGCGGCGGTGGCGTCGGCGCTGATCACCTCCACGTTTGTCCCCGCCAGACGTCTTCGGAGCGGATCTGCCAGAGTCTCGTCGATCTCGACGGCGGTGAGTCGAGTCACCCGCCGGCGAAGAAGGTCGGTGGTGATCCCAGGTCCGGGTCCGATCTCCAAGACGTCGTCGCCCAGGTCCCCCGCGGCCTCGACCCACGGCAGTAGATCGGACTCGAGCATGCGGGCCCACTCCGGACTCGAGAGAAACAGCAGGTGAGATTGGTTCATGGTCCCGATCGACACTTTCGGACCCTGGAGTCTGCGTTCACACCGTCCACCATGGCAGATCGGCCTCGGGTCTGCATCGGCCCTCCTTCGGTCCCGTATCGTCCTCCATCGGTGGTCACGTCCACTCCCTGTCTGTGGGGGCCGGTTCCCGGTGTGGTGGGAGGACCTCGACTGAGGGTCACCGCCATTCGACGGGATAGCGTGAGGAGCATGGGTGGTGTCTGCCAGTGGCGCGGATCCTTCCGAGACACCGAGCTCGAGTGTCTCCACGGCGAGTCCTTCGAGGGATCGGGCCTGTCCCGGTCCCGTCGGCCGTGGGTCGAGCTGACAGAGGAGCACTCGCTCGGATGGGTGGTTGCCAGGAGGGAAGCTCGGCTGGTGGGCTTCGTCAATGTGCTCTGGGACGGCTTCTCGCATGCCTGGATCCAGGACCTGATGGTGGCTCCGGGGGCTCGGGGTCAAGGGCTCGGAAAGGCGCTGGTCGACATGGCGTCGGAGGAAGCCCGGTCCGCAGGTTGCGAATGGCTCCACGTGGACTTCGAGCACCCGCTGACGCATTTCTACTTCGATGCGTGCGGTTTCGCACCCACCCATGCAGGCCTGATGAAACTGCGCTAGGCCACTCATGGGACCCCTGTTCAGTCGTGTGACATCGATCGGAACGGTGGAGGACCGCTCCTGTCCGGGCGACCGGGATCCGCCAGGGCGACGGACGGTGCCGGGATGGCAGTTTCTGTCAGCACGGCAAGAGGGGCTAGCGTCTCACCCGTATCCGGGCGGGCGCGAGGAGGGGACCATGGCCGGAGGACTCATCGAGCGAAACAAGAGCCGCACTCGACGCGAGCTGGCCGAGGCGGCGTCTGCTCTGTTCCTGGAGCGCGGCTACTCCTCGACCACGGTGCAGGACATCGTCGACGCCGTGGACATCTCACCGAGGACCTTCTTCCGTTACTTCCCGTGCAAGGAGGATGTGGTCACGGCCATCGCCAGCCTGAGCATGGACGACTTCCTCGACCACCTGGCCGAGCACGACCCGGAGGAACCGTTGGGAGACGTCCTCCGCTCCCTCATGACGGCGGCGCTCTCCCGGGTCTCGATGGACCCGGCGGGCTCCCGGGCCTTCCAGCTCATGCTGCGGGACACCCCGGTCCTGCGGGGTCGGTGGTTGGAGGAACAGCGCCGGAACCGCGACCGTCTGGGTGAAGCGCTCCGGCCATGGTTCACTGCCGGCTGCCATCCGCTCGCTCCCCATCTGGCCGCCGGAGCCGCACTGCTGGCCGTGGAGGAGGTCATGGCCCACTGGGCCGAGGCCAACGGAGACCCCGATCTGATGGCGCTCCTCGACGAGGCCTTCGAACTGCTCCACGATCCCCTGTCCGAGAGAGCCGGATCGTTGAGTTGAGCACGGGTGTCGTCCGGCTGACGGACGCCCCGACGGTGGCACCGGGGCGCTCGCCGTCCGGTCGGCCGCGGTAACCCCAACCACGTGGTCGAGACGACCGGACCACGGCGAACGGCGGAGCAGGGACGTCCCCGTACGTCAGCCCTGCTGCCCCCAGGTCTCGCCGCCGGTGGCCTGTCTGCGGCACACCGTCCGGGCGAGGCACGGGGCGGAGCCCGGGCCGGTAGGGTCCCACCGCATGTACCGCCTCCCAGCTCTCGACGAGGCCCGGGCCGCCGGCGAACTGGTCGCCACGGAGTCCATCCGCCGGATGCGGAGCACCGTGCAGTACCGGGTGCGCCGCTCCCTCGGGATCACTGGGGAGGCCCGTCCGGCCTGCGACGACGGTGAACAGGCCTACTTCCCGCCCGGCTCGATCACCCGGCAGGTCCACGCCGACCTCCCCTCGATGCTGATCGGCGGCATCGCCGCGGTGCTGTTCCAGATGCTCCATCCCCTGGCCATGGCCGGCGTCGCCGAGTTCTCCAACTACCGACAGGACCCCCTGGGTCGCCTGGAGCGCACCGCGGCGTTCCTCGGGACCACCACCTTCCGGTCCCGGGACGAGGCTGAGGCGGCGATCGCCCGGGTGCGGGCGGTGCACGACCGGGTGGCCGGCATCGCACCCGACGGTCGGTCGTACTCGGCCGCCGACCCGGCCCTGATCACCTGGGTCCACGCCGCCGAGATCCGGAGCTTCCTCAACGCCTCGTCGGCCTACGGGCCCCGTCCGCTCTCCGAGGAGGACCGGGACCGGTACGTGGAGGAGATGGCCCGGGTGGCCCTGGCCCTCGGCGCCGTCGACGTACCCCGCACCGTCCTCGAACTCGACGCCTACTTCGACGCCGTGCGGCCCGAACTGGGGCTCACCAGGGAGGCCCGGACGGCCCGCAACTTCGTCCTGCGCGGCGTCGGGCGGTGGCCCCACGAGATCACCACCTACGGGCTTCTGGTGGCCGCGGCCCAGGGCGTCCTGCCCCCCTGGGCCCGACGCCAGCTGCATCTGGCTCAGGTCCCGGCCGGTGACCGGCTCGCCGTCCGACCCGCGGCCCGGGCCTTCAGCACCGCGCTCCGCTGGGTGGCCGCGCCCCCGGCCCCGTCACCACCGCCGGCCCGACCTCGACGAGCACGGTCAGAAGCCAGTTAGCCCCTCAGCAGGAAGCCGGTGATGTCGTCAAAACTCTCGGGAGCCTGGGCCAGGAAGGCGTGGCCGCCCTCGTAGACGTGGAGTTCGGCCGCGCCGATCCGAGACGCCATGGCCTCGCTGTTCGCCATCGGCGCGATCCCGTCGTAACGGCCGCACCCGATGAAGGTGGGGCAGGTGATGGCCGGGAGCCGGTCCCAGGTGTCGTGGGTCCTCCGGGCCTCCAGCTGCTGGGAGTACCCGTCCCGGCGGGGGTGGTCGGGCTCCGGGGTGCGACCCGCCATCATCGCCACGAGGCTCCGGTCGGCGGGATGGCTGTCCAGCCACGGCCGGTCGAACCGCGTGTCGAGCAGTAGGGGCCGGCGGGCGAGCCGCTCGGCCGAGACGAGACCCGCCAGCTGGTGCAGGGGGAAGGACGACCCTCCGCCACCCCCGGCCGACGTGCACAACAGGACCAACCGCTCGACCCGAGCAGGGCAGGTCACCGCCAGCTCCAGGGCCACCATCCCGCCGAAGCTGATGCCCAGCATCCGGGCCGTGTCCCATCCGGCCGCGTCCATCACGGCCATCGCATCCGCCGCGCACTCCGCCATGGTGTAGGCGCCCACCACCTCGCTGCTCCGTCCCAATCCCCGGTAGTCGAACGCCAGGACCTCGAACCGGGGCGAGAAGGCTGCAGCCATCAGGCCGCCGTCCTCCAGGGTGGTGCCCGATCCGTTGACCAGCAGCAACCTCGGGCCGGCACCGGTCATCTCGTAGTAGAGGTCGGCCCCCTCAGCGTGGGCGACTGGCACGTTTGGCTCGCTCCCCGGTCCCGGCCATCGGCCCGAGTATGGCACGGGCGAGCGGGCTCCACCGGCGCCTACCCGTGTCGCCGTCGGCCGAGTCGCCGGCGCCCGAGCAGCCACCCCGCCAGGCCCAGTACGACCGCACCACCGAGGACCATGGCGACCAGAGCCCCCGCCGGCAGCCCGCCTCCCGGGCCGGGGGTGTCGGTGGGTGCCGGGCTCGTGCTCGGCACGGTCGACGAGCCGGTGTTCGGCGTCGTCGAGGGAGGGGACGACGAGGCGCGGAAGGCCACCACCCGGACGGCGGATGCCGCCAGGAGCAGACCCTCGCCCGCACTCGGGGTCGGGAAGTGGTTGGCCGGCTCCCCGATGGCAGCCCGTTGGCGAACGGAACCGGTCGACGGGTCGAGGCCGGAGAGGGTGCCGTCCCCGCCGATGGTCCACACCAGCCCGGCCGCCACGATCGGTGGCCCGCCACCGACACCGGAGCTCCAGGTCACGTGCAGCGAGGGCGGGGAGCCAGCGGTCCGGACGGCCACGACGCCGCCCAGGCAGGGCAGGTAGACCGTGGTCCCCACCACGGCACCGCCCCCGTCCACATCCTGATGGCACACCGGTCCCACCGAGGCCTGCTGGCCGCCGATTCCGCCGAGCCGGGAGCCGTCCAACAGGTAGGCGATGTCGGACTTGCCGGCGATCACCACCTCACCGTCGGACAGGAGGGCCGGGGCCATCGAGAAGTCCAGGTCCGCGGCATTGTCGGCGGCCCACGAGGACGGCGCAAAGTACTGCGTCAGTCGCAGGGTGGAGCTGAGCTCCAGGACCGAATCGCTGTGGTCGTAGGGGCGGTCGGACGAGGTCACCGACCCGTTCCCCACCCCCACCCACACATTTCCGGCTGCATCGACGGCGGGGGCAGCTCCGCCCATCCACACCGCCCCTTGCGACTGGCCGGCGCCGGTGTCGATGCCGAACTCCAGTGGGGAGCCGCCCGCCTCGTCCACCGCCACCACCCACCCCCGGTAGGTCGAGCAGTCCCCGTAGTTGCCCCCGAACCCGAAGACCACCCGACCGGAGGCCAGGGTGAGGCCGGTGCGCTGGAGGAGGGCGGCAGGGTCGGCCCCCGGAGGATCCACGCCCTGGTTCAGCTCGGTGGCACCGGTGGCCGCGCTCAACCCGACCAACCGGTGGGTGGGACCGCCGCGGACCAGTTCGTCGGCCACCACGAAGAGCTCGCCTCTGGCCGGATCGATGACGGGAGTCCCGGTGATCCCCACCGTCGGCTGGATGTCGCCGCAGGGGAGTCTGGAGGCGGGGACCGGGTCGGCCAGATGGCTGGACCAGACCACCCGGCCCGTGGCGGCCGACAGGGCGTAGACGGTGTCGTTCTCGGTGGCCACGTAGACCCGCCCACCGACCACCAGGGGCTCCCCGTACAGCTGGCCGTCCAGCGCCGGCGAGGTCCACGCCCTGACCGCGGTGTCGACCGTGGCGTTTCCGCCAGCCACTCCGCCCCCGGCGGGGTCGTGGTGGTACACCGTCCATCCGTTGCCCCCGGCCACCGGACCGGGGAGGACCGTGGTCGTCGTCGGGGCGGCCGCAACCGGAAGGGAGCGCAGGAGGTTCCCACCGGCCGACAAGGTCAGGGCGGTGACGGCCAGGATGGTGACGCCCCGGCGCCGGCCCGCCCACCGGCCAAGAACTCTCACCCGGGTCCGGTGTGGCTCGTCACCCGAGCCAGGATATCCAGCCCGGGCCCGGCTCCTCAGGCCACGGTCGGGCCCTGTTGCCGCACTTGCTCCACCGACTCCATGGCCGCCCGCAGGTCGGCCAGCCAGGTGTCGGCGTTGGTGGCGACCAGCTTCACGCACCAGAGCAGGGCGTCCGAGCGGCTCCGGGCCACCCCGCTCTCGACCAGGGTGTCGAGCACGACCCGTTCGGGCTGGCGCAGGCGGGTCATGACCGGGACCGACAGATTGGTGAACACCCGACGGGTGGCCCCGGCTTCGGATCCCCAGGCGACGCTGCGGCCGTAGAGGTGCTCGGCCTCCCGCGCCACCGCCATCCGCTCCTCGCGGGTGTCCTCACGGAAGCGGGCGATGCGTCCGGCCTCGGCTGCAGCCAGGGTCACCTCGTCGGCGTCGTCCGGGACCTCGGGGGCCGACACCCTCCCGACGATCAAGATCTCGTCCCGGTCCACCACCACACTGGGTGCGCCCTCGAACCATTCGTCAGGCAGCCGACCCGACAACCAGCCCTCCAGCCCTTCGACTGACGGCTTCTCGTCGGCCAGTCCCCCGGCGGGGCGCCCCCGGCCGCGGCGGCCACTGCTCGATCCGTGCTCCATGCTCCTACCTCCAAATTTAGTTACGTAATTACAATATCATAAATTGGATAGGGGGTGGGCACGAGAAGTGGTCGGTCGACGAGGCGGCGGAGACCGGATGCCAGGGGCCCGACCGCACAGAGCCGGAACGGCCGGCTCGAACGGCCGGCTCGTGACTCGGTGCTCAGGCCAGGGTCGAGGCCAGCACCGCGCCGACCTGCTCGAGCTCGAGCAGGAACCCGTCATGGCCCGAGGGCGACTCGATGATGGTGACCGGTGGGTTCCCGGGGAGCAGCCGGGCCAGCCGGTACTGGAGGTCGAGCGGATACAGCCGGTCCGAGGCGATACCGGCCACCGCCACGTCGGCCCGCACCCCGGCCAGGGCCCGGGCCGCCCCGTGGCGGCCCCGGCCCACGTCGTGGTGGTTCATGGCCTCGCTCAGCACGATGTACGAGTTGGGGTCGAAGCGTCGGGCCAGCTTGTCCCCGTGGTACTCGAGGTAGGACTCGACGGCGAAGCGGCCACCCTTCAGCGGGTCCTCCTCCTCCTGGGCGGTCCGGCCGAACCGGCGCTCGAACTCCAGGTCGGTTCGGTAGGAGTACTGTCCGATGCCCCGGGCCAGGGCCAGACCCGCCGTGGGCCGGGCGCCGGTGGTGTAGTAGTCACCTCCGGCATGGGCGGGGTCGGACCGGATGGCCCGGATCTGCAGCGAGCACAGGGCGATCTGGCCCGCGCTGGCCATGGCCCCGACAGCCAGCACCACGGCCCGGCGGACCCGGTCAGGGTGGCCCACGCACCACTCGAGCACCCGCATCCCACCCATCGAACCCCCCACCACCGCGGCCCATCGGTCGATCCCCAGGCGATCGGCCAGGGCGGCCTCCACGGTCACCTGATCGCGGATGGTCACCACGGGGAAGCGGGAGCCCCACGGCCGGCCGTTGGGCGCCGGGGAGGCCGGACCGGTGGTTCCCTGACAGCCGCCCAGCACATTGGGGCAGACCACGAAGTAACGGTCGGTGTCGATGGCGGCGCCCGGTCCGATCATGCCCTCCCACCACCCGGGCGTGGGATGGCCCGGTCCGGACGGCCCGGCGGCGTGGGAATCACCGCTCAGGGCGTGGAGGACCAGCACCGCGTTGCCGTGGTCGGCAGCCAGTACCCCCCAGGACTCATACGCCACGGTCACGTCGGGGAGATGACCACCCCCTTCGAGGTCGAGACCGGGAGTGCCGTCCCCGTGCAGTCGGGCCAGCACGCGCCCGCCCAACTGGTCACCCGGCTCCCAGATCCCCGGGTGCGGACCGCGGGTCACGTCCCTTTGACGGAGCGGAACCCGGCTTCGAGATCGGCGATGATGTCCTCGATCGACTCCAGGCCGATGCACAGTCGGACCAGGTCCGGGGTGACCCCCGCGGTCATCTGCTCGGCCTCGGTCAGCTGCGAGTGGGTGGTGGAGGCGGGGTGAATGGCCAGGCTGCGGACATCGCCCACATTGGCCAGGTGGCTGAACAGCTCGAGACCCTCGATGAAGGTCTTGCCCGCGTCCGCCCCGCCGTTGATACCGAAGGACATGATGGCCCCCGCCCCATTGGGGAGATAGCGCTCCTGACGCTGGTGCCAGGGACTCGAGGCCAGTCCGGGGAAGGTGACCCAGGGCACGTCGTCCCGGGCCTCCAGCCAGTGGGCCACGGTGGTGGCGTTCTGCACGTGCCGTTCCATGCGCAGGCTCAGGGTCTCCAGGCCCTGCAGGAACAGGAAGGAGTTGAGGGGAGCGATGGACGCCCCCATGTCCCGTAGGTACTGGAGCCGGGCCTTCAGGACGAACCGGGCCGGGAACAGGGCTTCGGGCAGCTGGCCGAAGACCAGGCCGTGGTAGCTGGGGTCGGGCTCGGTGAAACCCGGGAACCGACCACTGCCCTCGTAGTCGAAGCCGCCACCGTCGACGATGATCCCACCGATGGAGGTGCCGTGCCCCCCGATGAACTTGGTGGCCGAGTGCACCACGATGTCGGCCCCGTGCAGCAAGGGCCGGCACAGGTACGGGGTGGCCACGGTGTTGTCCACGACCAGGGGGATCTGGTGGTCGTGGGCGATGGCTGCGACGTTCTCGAAGTCGAGTACGTCGCCTTTGGGGTTGCCGAGGGTCTCGGCGTAGAACGCCTTCGTGTTGGGACGGACCGCGGACCGCCACGCGTCGAGGTCGTCGGGATCGTCGACAAAGGTCACCTCGATCCCGAATTTGGGCAGGGTGTAGTGGAGCAGGTTGTAGGTGCCGCCGTACAGGGAGGCCGACGAGACCACATGTCCCCCGTTCTCGGCCAGATTGAGCAGGGCGATGGTCTCGGCGGCCTGGCCGCTGGCCACGGCCAGCGCGGCCACCCCGCCCTCGAGGGACGCCACCCGCTCCTCGAACACCGCCTGGGTCGGGTTCATGATCCGGGTGTAGATGTTCCCCAGCTCCTCCAGCCCGAAGAGGGCGGCGGCATGGGCGGTGTCGCGGAAGGTATAGCTGGTGGTCTGGTAGATCGGGACGGCGCGGGCCCCGGTGGTGGGGTCGGGGGCCGCCCCGGCGTGGATCTGACGAGTTTCGAATCCCCAATCGGACATGGCAGTGAGCTCCTTGGGACGGTCCCTGGGTGTCGTTCGACAGCAGGCAGGCGTCCTCCGGCCCCAGCTTGGCAAACCCTAGCGAATTGGTCAACTAGTGGGCGCGGCCCCGACCGGCCGGGTCCGGCCCATGATCACCACCGGGAGGGGTGGCCGGGTGTGACGCCACTCGAGGTCCGGTCGTCGCTATGTTGACCCCCGGACGTGTCTCGAACCTCGGACAGAACTGCATCGGCGCCGGAGAGGCGTCCGAGGGGCCACCGCATGGGGCTCGTCCTGGCGGTCACGGTCGCGGTCGGCGCGGTGGTGCTCGGGGCCTTCGTGTTGCTGACCCCGGTGCCGGCCACCATGGCCGACGGTGCCGCCGATCTGGTCTTCGGTGGCCACGGCGCTCCGCCACCCCGGGTGCCGGCGACCACGGCCGATGTGGCCCGGTGCCCCTGGTTGGAGCGGGCCCTCGACCAGCACGTGTCCCCGGACTCGCTGGCTGCCGACGTCCTCCGGCGCATGTCGGTCCGCGAGAAGCTCGGGGAGATCGTCCTGGTGCATGCCGGTGCCTACGAGAACATCAACGCCGGCGTGCCCCGCCTGTGCATCCCGGCACTCACCCTCCAGGACGGCCCCCAGGGCCTGGCCTACGGCGACCTCGGTGTCACCCAGCTGCCCTCCCCCATCGGCATCGCCGCCACGTTCGACACCGGCGTGGCGGAGACCTACGGCCAGGTACTCGGATCCGAAGCGGCCGGCCAGGGCATCGACGTCATCCAGGGACCGACGCTCAACATCGACCGGGTGCCCCAGAACGGGCGCTCGTACGAGGGGTTCGGCGAGGACCCCCGGTTGGTGTCGGCCATGGGGGTGGCCGACACCGAAGGGATCCAGTCCACCGGGACCCTGGCCATGGCCAAGCACTTCGCCGTCTACAACCAAGAGACCGACCGCGGCGTCCTCAACGTCGATGTACCCGAACGCGCCCTCCAGGAGCTCTACCTCCCACCCTTCGAGGCCGCCGTGACCCGGGCCCACGTGGCCACGGCCATGTGCGCCTATCCCCAATTGAACGGGAGCTACCAGTGCCAGGACCGGGGCCTGCTGGACCAGCTGGACCGGTGGGGCTTCACCGGGGTGATCCGTTCCGACCTGGGGTCGGTCCACGACCCGGTGACCGCCCTTGACGCCGGAACCGACCTGATCAAACCCTCGTCGGTCGCCCGCCTGGACCTCCTGGTCCGGGAGCACCGCTTGGGGATGGCCGCGGTGAACCGGGCCGTCGTCCGTATCCTCACGTTCATGTTCGCCCACGGGTTGGTGGACCGGCCGACCGCCGGCTCGCTCGGAACGGCGGTGAACTCCGACTCGCACACCGACTTCGCCCAGACCGCCGCCGAGCGTTCGGCCGTCCTGTTGCAGAACAGTGGCGCCTTGCTGCCCCTGGCGGCGTCAGCCCACCGTTCGGTGGCCGTGATCGGCGCCGACGCCTCGGCTGCGCCGGTCACCTCGGGATACGGCAGCTCCCGGGTCACCCCTCCCTTCACCTCCTCCCCGCTGCTGGCCATACGCCGGAGGGCCGGGAGCCATACCCGGGTCAGCTACGCCGGAGGCGCCAGCACCACCGGGAATCTCCCGGCCGTCCCCTCCAGATTCCTGACCCCGGCATCGGGGACCGGCCACGGGCTCACCCTGACACTGACCCAGACCGATCCTGATCCCGGGGACGGTCCCCTGTCCGTTCAGTCCGTCCAGCCAACCGTCAACGTCTCGCTCAGCCCCCATCCCACCCCGTCGGGGCTGCTCCCGTCGGCGTCGGCCGGGGCACCGGTGGAACGCATTCGCAATCCGCTGGCCCTGGGGAGCGGCGCCTTCTCCCTGGGTCGCCACGTCGCCCCCAGCCACACCCACGTGGTCCTCCCCCCGGGGTGGGCCGACGTCTCGGCCACCTGGTCCGGCACCCTCACCCCGACCCACAGCGGTCTCTACACGTTCTCGTTGCAGGGGGTGGGGGCGGCCACCCTCACCCTCGACGGCGTGGCCGCGGTCTCCGACCCGCTCAGCCACGGGCTCGGACGGTGGGCCCAGACCGTGCCGCTTACCGGGGGCCACCGCTACCGGCTCGAACTGACCTGGGAGCCCATCGACAACCTGACACCCTCAGGGGAGTCGACGATCCTGCCCAGCTCGCTCACCCTCGGCTGGTCCGACGACAGCGCCCGGATCGCCGCCGCCGTGGCCGCGGCCCGACGGGCCGAGGTGGCCGTGGTCTTCGCCGGGAGCTTCAGCTCCGAGGCCTTCGACCGCCCCTCCCTGACCCTGCCCGGCGACGAGGACGCCCTCATCTCGGCGGTGGCGGCGGCCAATCCACGGACCGTCGTCGTGCTCAATACGGGGGGACCGGTACTGATGCCCTGGCTGCGGCAGGTCAGGGCCGTCCTCGAAGCGTGGTATCCGGGCGAGCAGGACGGCGCCGCCATCGCCGCTCTCCTCTACGGAGACGTCGACCCCTCCGGCCGCCTCCCCGTGACCTTCCCTGCGTCCGACACGGAGACCGGCATCGACACCGCCGCCCAGTGGCCGGGGATCGATCTGACCTCGACCTACTCGGAGGGACTGGAGGTGGGCTACCGCTACGACCACGCCACCGGGACGCAGCCCCTCTTCCCCTTCGGGTACGGCCTCGCCTACACCCGCTTCTCGCTGTCCCGTCTCACGCTGACCCGTTCCCATGACGGATTTTCTCTCCGGGTCCGGGTGTCGAACACCGGGACCCGGGCCGGAGTGGCCGTCCCGGAGGCCTACCTGACCTACCCGCCGGCAGCCGGTGAGCCGCCGGCCCAGCTGGTGGCCTTCTCCCCGGTGGCACTGGGCCCGCGGCGGTCTCGGGCCGTGACGCTCGAGGTGCCCTCCTCATCGTTCCGGGTCTACCTGGACGGCGGGTGGACCACCGTGTCGGGCACCTACACGCTGTCGGTGGGCCAGTCCTCGTCCGTCCTTCCCCTGAGCGTGTCGGTGCGGTCGCCATGACCCGGCCGCGGCTACGCCTCCGTCCCCGATCCCTCTCCGGGTCTCCCGCGGCCCAAGGGGACCCACGGTCGGCGCTCGAGCCGGCCGGCGTTTCGGCGCTCTCGGGACCGTTCCGATCGGATCGCCCGACCCGGTCGGGAAGCAATCGGGAGCACCGCCGGCTCAGATGGGCTGGCCCTCCGAGCACCAGGCGTTCCCGGGTACTCCGGTGCACGGGTCGGGCATGGAGGGGATGTCTTTGGGCAGCGGGTGCATGATCACCCCGGTACGGGGCGGGTAGACGGCCCCGGGGGGGCAGGTCCCGAAGCCAGTGTCGCAGAGCACCTGGGCCAACAGCGGCCCCCCGGTATTGCCGGCCGTGGTGGTCTTCCCACAGACCGGCTGGATCTGCTCCAGGTCAGGGGGGGCGCTCCCGGTGGGGGCGGTGTTGCCCACGTAGCAGTTCGAGGGCTGGCCGCCGTTGAGGGTGATCTGGCCGTAGTCGGCGTTGCTGGGGTTCCCGAAGAACCCGTTGTGGGAAAAGGTGTTGTGCAGAAGCGCATCGTTCATCGGGTCGTACACGCAGCCGAAGCCGGGTGTCTCGACCCCGCCGGTACGGGGACAGGACTGGTTGAGTGAGGGGGTCCCCGAGTCCGGGAACGGCACCATCAGGAAACCCCAGGCCCCGTTGTTGGAGAAGGTGTTGTCCATCACCGTGTCGTTCCTGCCGCCCGACAGGGTCATGCCGGTCCCGGTGGGGCCGGCGGCGGCGTTCCCCGCCTCGGGAACGTTGGGGTTGTTGTTGTCGTGCACATCGTTGTGCATGAACACCCAGCACGATCGGGTGTGGGTGATCGGGCTGATACGGCGGAAGGGGCAGTTCCCGTTCTGAGGTGCGGGCGGGTCACCGTTGATCTGGGTGTTGGTGTCGAAGCCGTCCTGATTGTTGTCGAACTGGGAGTTCTCGACCACCACGGCCCCGCCGGAGTTGGTGCCGGAATAACCCAGGGCGTTGTACTCCATCCAGGCGTGGTCCACGGTGATCCCGCACTGCTGGAGACAGGCGCCGACGTACATGCCCGAATCGTTGAAATTGCTGGCGTAGAGCCGGTTCCAGACAGCCGGGCCACGGGCGTTCGACGAGAAGATCCCGTACTGGGCCGCGGTGGCCTCCTGCTGGTCCGGGGTGCCCTGCGTGCTGAAGAACGTCGAGGTGGCGGTCAGGTAGCTGCCGCCGTAGCCGCGCAGGCCGATCGTGCCGCTGTCGGCCCCCCCGTTCCACCAGATCTCGTTGCCGGAGTCACCCGACCCGGCCAAGAAGTTGCACGTTGTCAGGTTGTCCACGGTGACGTTGTTGGCCTTCCACACCACGATTCCGTTGCGGCCCACCGGTGTACCGCCGGCGCCGGTGGCCCCGAAGTTCTGGGCGGTCGGGTCGGAGCTGCAGGTCCCCGTGGTGCCGTTCTTGGTGCCGTCCACGACGACCGTGTTCCGATTCATGCCCCGGAGATGGATGTTGTTGGTGGTGATCATCACCCCACCCATGTCCCCGTGGGCGGGGTCGGTGGCGACGCCGGACTCGTCGGCATCCTCGTGGTAGTCGCCCGGGGCCACCAGGATCCAGTCACCCGGCTTGGCCGCGTCGACCGCCGACTGGATGGTGGCGAACGAGCCGTGGTGGCCCCGGTAGGTCCCCACCAGCAGCACCCGGCCTCGCGTGGCCGGGGGCGAAGCGGCCGACGAGGCGGAGCACGCCGCCAACAGCCCGCTGGCCATGAGCACGGCCCCTCCCAGGGTGGCCAGACTTGGCCAGGGTCCCCTTCGACCTCCCGGCCGGCCACGCGGCCCGCTGGTTCTGTGGTGATCTCGAAGCATCGATCCTCCCCCGGCTCCGCCCCCCGGATCAGGTCCAGGGGGCCCTCCCTAGGTCGATGGTAGCGGGCCGACGCCCCCCTCCCGGGAACGACGCTGGCCGGGGCCGGACGGTCGTCCGCTGACCGCGGACGGCCGAGATCACCGCAACCGAGGGCACCACGACCCCGAGGACCCGCCGCCAGGGATTCACTCCCCGGACCAGCTCGTCGAGGCTCCACACCACGATGGCCCCGGTGGCGACATCCGAGAGGAGCCGAGAGGCGCCGTGGTGCCCGTCGAGCAGCCGACCGCCCAGTGCGCGGCCACCGCGGCGACCACCAGCACCGGGTTCGGGACCCTGGGCCACCCCGATCCGACCGGTGGTGCGACTGGTCAGCCACCACCTCGGGGATCCGGGGCGGAGACGAGTTCGGGGCGGTCCCGGGGGTCCGATGCGATGGCCCACGCTCCCACCTCCCCTTCCAGGGGAGCCCCCAGCCCCGTCGGCTACCATGCTCGGGTCGGCTCTGGGGCGTCGCCACACCTCCCGCGGGGGTCAGCCCGTTCCGGAACCGGCGAGGGCGGGTCCGCCATCCCGTCCCAACCGACCCGGCGACCGCACGGCCGACCACAGCGAAGGAGCCATCATGACCAGCACCCCATCCGCCGACTTCAAGGTGGCTGATCTCTCCCTCGCCGGCTTCGGCCGCAAGGAGATCGAGCTGGCCGAGCACGAGATGCCCGGCCTGATGGCCATGCGGGCCGAGCACGCCGCCGAGCAGCCGCTGGCCGGCGCCCGGATCACCGGATCCCTCCACATGACCATCCAGACGGCCGTGTTGATCGAGACGCTCACCGCCCTGGGCGCCGAGGTCCGCTGGGCCAGCTGCAACATCTTCTCGACCCAGGACCACGCCGCCGCCGCGGTGGCCGTGGGCCCTCACGGCACCGCGGAACGCCCCGCCGGGGTACCGGTCTTCGCCTGGAAGGGTGAGACGCTGGAGGAGTACTGGTGGTGCACGGAGCAGGCGCTGCAGTGGCCGGGCCAGGGTCCCACCATGATCCTCGACGACGGCGGGGACGCCACCCTGCTGGTGCACAAGGGTGTCGAATTCGAGAAGGCCGGCGCGGTCCCCGATCCGTCGACCGCCGACTCCGAGGAGTTCGCCGTGGTGCTGTCCGCCCTGACCCGGAGCCTGGCCGAGGCCCCCGGCCGGTGGACGACCATCGCCGACGGGATCAAGGGGGTCTCGGAGGAGACCACCACCGGGGTGCACCGGCTCAACGAGATGGAGCAGTCCGGGGAGCTCCTGTTCGCCGCCATCAACGTGAACGACGCCGTCACCAAGTCCAAGTTCGACAACAAGTACGGCTGCCGCCACTCCTTGATCGACGGGATCAACCGGGCCACCGACGTACTCATCGGCGGCAAGCTCGCCGTGGTGTGCGGCTTCGGCGACGTGGGCAAAGGCTGCGCCGAGTCACTCCAGGGCCAGGGCGCCCGGGTCGTGATCACCGAGATCGATCCGATATGCGCCCTGCAGGCGGCCATGGAGGGCTACCAGGTGGCCACCCTCGAGGACGTGGTGGGCACCGCCGACATCTTCGTCACGACCACTGGCAACAAGGACGTCATCACCGCCGACCACATGGCCGAGATGAAGCACCAGGCCATCGTGGGCAACATCGGACACTTCGACAACGAGATCGACATGGCCGGACTCCTGAAGATCGACGGCATCGAGCGGGTCAACATCAAGCCCCAGGTCGACAAGTGGGTCTTTCCCGACGGACACGCAGTCATCATCCTGTCCGAGGGCCGCTTGCTCAATCTCGGCAACGCCACCGGTCACCCCAGCTTCGTGATGTCCAACTCCTTCACCAACCAGACCATGGCCCAGATGGAGCTGTTCAACAACGCCGACCAGTACGAGAACAGGGTCTACGTGCTGCCCAAGCACCTCGACGAGAAGGTGGCCCGCCTGCACCTCGACGCCCTCGGGATCCGGCTGACCACACTGACCAAGGAGCAGGCCGAGTACATCGGGGTGCCGGTGGACGGTCCCTACAAGCCGGACACCTACCGCTACTGAGGTTGCCGGATTCGGGTCACCGGCGCACCCCACCGCCGGTCCGGGGGGACTACCGATGACCCCGGGCGGGAGGTCGGACCCCAAGGCCACCCGCTACGACGTGGTCGACCGGGTGGCAACCATCACGCTGCACCGGCCCGAGCGGCTGAACGCCTGGACGGCCCGGATGAACGCCGAGTACCGCTCATGGCTGCGCCAGGCCGCCGACGATCCCGGGGTGCGGGTCATCGTGGTGACCGGGGCCGGGCGGGGGTTCTGCGCCGGGGCGGAGTCCGAGGACCTGGCCGGCCATGCCGAGCGGGGCGCCTACCGGAGCTGGGACTCGGAGGAGCTGGACCGGCCCGGGTTCGGTGTGCGGCCCGAGTTCGACGCCGAGCTGGCCTACCACTTCGGTGTGCCGAAGCCCATCATCGCCGCGGTCAACGGCCCGGCCGCCGGTATCGGCTTCGCCCTGTCCTGTTACTGCGACCTGCGTTTCGCCGCCGCGGGGGCCAAGCTGACCACGGCCCACGGCCGGCTCGGGCTCCCCTGTGCCTTCGGCCTGGCCTGGCTCCTGCCCAAATTGATCGGCCTCCCCCGGGCCCTGGAGCTCATTCTGTCCAGTCGCACCTTCACCGCCGAGGAGGCGCTCGGGTTCGGGCTCGTGACCGCGGTGGTACCCGCCGACCAGCTGGCCGAGCAGGTCGGTGAGTACGCCCACACCCTGTCCACCTCGGTGTCGCCGGCGTCGATGGCCGCGTCGAAGCGACAGGTGTACGAGGCCTTCCACACCAGCGCCGCCCAGTCCGTGCGGGCTGCCGAGGCGCTCATCGGCCCCATGATGAGCGGACCGGACTACCGGGAGGGAGTGGCGGCGCTCCGGGAGAAGCGGACGCCGGTGTTCGAGGACCTGCCCGCGGTCCCACCCGGGAGTGAGCGGAGCGGGCCCCGGCCGGGGTGATCCGGTGCCCGATGGCGGGGACCGGATCGGACGGCGGGCCCGGAGGCTGGGGCCGTGGGGCGGATCCCGGCCCCCTCAGGTCCGCAACTCGGTCTCCTCGGCCAGGGCGAGCCATCGCTCCTCAGCCTCGTCGAGCGCCCGTTGGGCGTCGGCCAGCTCCTCACCCAGACGGGCCATGTCCCGGTGGTCCGCGCCCGCGGTGAGGGCGTCGGTGACCCGGTCCCGGAGCCGCTGCAGCCGGGCCATCTCCTTTTCTGCTTCGCGTAGGAGCCGCCCCAGGGGCGCCCGTCCCGAGCCGCCGGAAGAGCTCCCCGGCCGGGTCGCCCGCCGAGGTCTCCCGGAGGCGGATGGGCCGGTGGAGGAGGGTTGCCGGGTGCCCCGGAGGCCGCCGGGACCGGCCTCGGCGACCCAGGCCGCCAGGCCCCCACCCACCGGCGCCACCGAGCCATCGGGTCCCGTGGCCACCAGGCGACGGGTGGTCCGGTCCAGAAAGGTGCGATCGTGACTCACCACCACCAGTGCCCCCGGCCACTCCTCCAGGAAGTCCTCGAGCGCCCGCAGCGTGTCGAGGTCGAGGTCGTTGGTCGGCTCGTCGAGGAACAGGACGTTGGGCCGACCCGCCAGGACGAGCAACAGCTGTAGCCGCCTCCGCTCTCCGCCGGAGAGCTCGCTGACCCGGGCGAAAGGGAGCTCTCCGGTGAACCAGAACCGATTCATCAGGGCCACGTCGGCCAGGGAGCCCGGCGACCGTTGGGGACCGGCCACCAGGTCCTGGACACGGGCCCGGAGGTCGAGCTCCGCCCCCTGCTGGTCGTAGTACCCGACGACCACGGTCGGCCCGGTGTCCACCCGTCCCGACGTGGGTCCGCGGCGACCGGCCAACAGGTCCACCAAGGTCGACTTTCCCGTCCCATTGGCGCCTACGATCCCCAGGCGCTCCCGGCGGTCGAGCACCAGGTCCACGCCGGTCAGCACCGGAGGTCCGTCGCCGTAGTGGAACCCCGCGCCAAGGCATTCGATGACCTTGTTCCCGAGTCGGGGGGTGTCGGCGGCCAGCCCGAGGCCCTCGGCCCGGTCCGGGGCGTCGGCCCGGGCGGCGATCAGCGAGCGGGCAGCATCGACGCGGGCCTGGGGCTTCCGGGACCGGGCCTGGGTCCCCCTCCGGAGCCATTTCAACTCACGGCGGGCCAGGTTCCGCCGGGTCGACTCGGCCTCAGCGGCCTGCTCCTCGCGGTCGGCCCGGGCCTGGAGATAGGCGACGTAGCCCCCCTCGTGGACATAGGCCCGCCCACGATCCAGCTCCACGATCCTGGTGGTCAGCCGGTCGAGGAGGTGGCGGTCGTGGGTGACCAGCACCAGACCACCCGGGAACGAGCCGAGCCGATGTTCGAGCCAAGCCACCGCCCCGAGATCCAGATGGTTGGTGGGCTCGTCGAGCACCAGGAGCTCGGCCGGTCCAGCCAGCACCCGGGCCAGCGCCACCCGCTTGACCTGACCGCCGGACAGCACGGACAGGTCGACCCGGCCCAGGGTCCCCAGGCCCAGGCGGTCGAGGGCCGCCTCGGCCTGCCACCCGGAGCCCGTGGCCGCGGCCACGGTGCCCGCCGGCAGCTCGGGCACCTGCTCGAGGAAGCCCACCCGCGCCCCCCGGCCCCGGAGGACCCGGCCGGCGTCGGGCTGATCGGCGCCGGCCACCAATCGGAGCAGCGTGGACTTGCCGGCGCCGTTGATGCCGACCACACCCACCCGGTCTCCGTCGGCCACGGAAAGGGACAGGCCCTCGAACAGGGCCCGGTCGGTACGTCGCACGGCTACCTGCTGGAGATCGACGAGGACGGCCACGAGGCGTCCAGGGTATCGGCCGCCCGAAGGTCCCGGGATCCCCGCGGTCGACGGAGTCCGCGGTCGGCGGAGTCAGCGGTCGGCGGTCTCCAGATCCAGCAGGTCGGCGAAGCGCAGCCTGGCCTCCGCCCGGCGGGTGGGGACGTGCTCGGTGGGCACCTCGGTCGGTTTGTACCCCTTCAGGGTCTGGCGGGCCACGGTCACTTTGTGCACCTCGTCCGGGCCGTCATAGATTCGGGCCGCCCGGGCGTGGCGGTACATCGACTCGAGGGGCAGATCGGTGGAGAAGCCGAGGGCGCCGTGGACCTGCACCGCACGATCGATCACGTTGTAGAGCACGCCCGCTCCGTAGTACTTGATCATGGCGATCTCCACCCGGGCCGCCGAAGCACCCTCCCGGTCCATCTTCCAGGCCGCGTAGAGGGTCATCAGCCTGGCGGCGGTCATCTCCGCCAGGGAGTCGGCCACCCAGTTCTGGATGGTCTGCTTCTCGGCCAGCAGCGAGTGGTGGGTGGTGCGGGACACCGCCCGTTCGCACAGCATGTCGAAGGCCCGCTTGGACTGGCCCAACCAGCGCATGCAGTGGTGGATGCGGCCCGGCCCGAGCCGCTTCTGGGCCAGGACGAAACCCTCGCCCTCCTGACCCACCAGGTGCTCGTAGGGCACCCGGACGTCGCGGTAGAGGATCTCGGCATGCCCACCGAACTTCCCGAAATGCTCGACCGGGTCCTCCATCGTGGCCACATCGCGGACGATCTCCACCCCCGGGGCGTCGGCCGGCACCACGATCATCGAGCAGCCCTGATAGGGATGGACGTCCGGGTTGGTCACCGCCATCACGATCAGGAAGTCGGCCACCGAGCCGTTGCTGGTGAACCATTTGTGACCGTTGATGATCCACTCATCCCCGTCGCGCACCGCGGCGGTGGCGATCATGGTCGGATCGGCACCCGCCCCTGGTTCGGTCATGGAGAACCCACTGCGCAACCGGCCGTCCAGCAGCGGGAGTAACCACCGTTCCTTCTGCCATTCGCGGCCGGAGGAGTCGATCCCGATGGCCAACAGCTCGGCGTTGCCCGAATCGGGGGCGTTGTTCCCGAAGACCACCGGACCGTAGGGGGTCTGCCCGAGGATCTCGTGCATCAGACCCAACTTCACCTGGCCGAACCCGCCGCCCCCGAGTTCGGGTGGCAGGTGGGAGGCCCAAAGCCCTCGGGCCTTGACCTCCTCCTGCAGCGGCCTGATGGCCTCGGTGAGGGTCTCGTGGCTGAGGTCGAGGGTCTCGAACGGGAAGATCTCGTCCCGTACGAACTGCCGCATCCACTCCAATTGGAGCTCGAACTCAGGCTCGGTCGAAAAGTCCCATGCCACGATGGTCTCCTGTCATCTCAGCCCGGCGGGTTCTCCCGTCGGCGTCCCGGCGCTTTTCCCGTCGGCGTCCCGGCCAACTACCGTAACGGCATGTCCGCCGACACCACTTCCGCTCCCATCCGTACCACCGTCACGCTGGCTCCGCCCAACCGGGGGGCGAGAGGCACCGGGGCCGAGCGGGCCGCCATCGATCCGGCCGAGGCCCGGGCCCGGATCCGGTCGGCCGAGACCGTGCTCCTCGACCAGCGCCGGCTGTTGAGCGGGGCGGCCCTGAGGGGGCTGGCCGAGCTGCCCGACCAGTGGGTCACCTCGCTGGCCGCCTTGGCTCACCAGGTTCGGCTGGAATGGTGCGGGCCCGAGGTCGAGGTGGAGGGCATCCTGTCGGCCAAGACCGGCGGTTGCCCCGAGGACTGCCATTTCTGTTCGCAGTCGTCCCGATTCGACACACCGGTCAAGGCCACGCCCTTCCTCGACTCGGGTGAGGTGATGCAGGCGGCCGAGGAGACCCGGGCCGCCGGGGCGTCGGAGTTCTGCATCGTGCTCGCCGTCCGTGGACCGGACGAACGCACCATGCAGCGGATCCTGGAGCTGGTACCGATGGTGCACGAGCAGACCGGCCTCAATGTGGCGGTCAGCGCCGGCCTGCTGACCGAGGATCAGGCTGGCCGGTTGGCCGAGGGCGGCGTCCACCGCTACAACCACAACCTGGAGACGTCGCGGTCCTTCTTCCCCAATGTGGTCACGAGCCACACCTGGGAGGAGCGCCGGGACACCTGCCTGATGGTCCGACGCCACGGCATGGAACTGTGCTGCGGCGCCCTCCTGGGCATGGGGGAGACCGACGAGCAACGGGTCGAGCTGCTGCTCCAGCTCCAGGAGCTCGACCCCACCGAGGTGCCACTTAACTTCCTCAATCCCCGCCCCGGGACCCCCCTGGGCGGCGAACAGCCGGTGGCGGCCTGGGAGGCCATCCGATGGATCGCCCTCTTCCGGCTGGGCCTGCCCGGAGTGATCCTGCGGTACGCCGGCGGGCGCGAAGTGACCCTGCGGGAGCTGCAGTCGATGGGGATGACCTCGGGGATCAACGCCCTGATCGTCGGCAACTACCTGACCACCCTGGGCCGGTCGGCCGACCAGGACCTCCAGATGCTCGCCGACCTGCGTATGCCGGTCGGCGCCCTCACCGGCGTCCTCTGAGCGGAGCGGTGTCCGATCGACCGGCCACCTTCTGCACCGGGTGCGGCTCACGGTCGTGCCCCGGGTGCGGACGGACCCTCGACCCCCCGCGTTTCTGTCCCGACTGCGGCCGCCGCCTTGCGGTGTTGGTGACGCCGGGGGGCTACCGGGCCCGCTGTCGCGACCACGGCGAGCTGGCCCCGGCCTGACCCCGGCCTGACCCCGGCCTGACTCAGCCGACCGGACTCAGCCGGCCGGAATCTTCCAGCCCCGGGCCTCGGCGATCTCCTTGCAGGTCGGGCAGAGCGGGTAGCGCTTCGGGTTGCGCCCCGGCACCCAGATCTTCCCGCACAGGGCCTTCACCGCCGTACCGTTGACCATGCCCTCCACCACCGAGGGCCCAGCCGAGACGAAGTCGCCCTCCTCGGGCTTGAAGCCCTCGAGGACGATATGGGACATCCGCTCGTGGTCCCCGTCGAGCTCCGGATCGACCTGGACGGGTGCGAGGGTGGTGCCGGCGTCGGTCATGGCACCAGGATCGCGCAGTCCGGGCGATCATGCGATCCGGCCGTGCCCGGGGTCCCCCTACGCTCTGGCCATGGCCCTCCGCACGCTGGTCCTCGCCTCGGGCTCGCCCGCCCGGCTGCGGCTGCTGCGCGACGCCGGCTTCGACCCGGTCGTGGCGGTGAGTGGCGTGGACGAAGCCCAGGTCTCGGCTCCCGACACGCCGTCCCTCGTCACGGCGTTGGCCGAGCGCAAGGCGAAGGCGGTGGCCGACCCGGCCGGTGAGGCACTCGTGGTGGGGTGCGATTCGATGCTCGAGTTCAACGGGGCCCCGCACGGCAAGCCGGGCTCGGTGGGCCAGGCCCGGGAGTGGCTCCGGTCGATGCGGGGTCGGTCGGGCACCCTGTTCACCGGACACTGCGTGATCGACGAGCGGACCGGCCGGCAGATCAGTGAGGCGGTCGGCACCACGGTGCGTTTCGGGATCACCACCGACGCCGAACTCGACGCCTACCTTCGGACCGGCGAGCCCCTGGCCGTGGCCGGTGCCTTCACCCTCGATGGTCGGTCCGCCCCGTTCATCGACGGTGTGGACGGCGATCCGGGAAACGTCATCGGACTCTCTCTCCCGTTGCTCCGGTCGATGCTGGGCCGCCTCGACGTACCGATCACCGACCTCTGGGCGGGTGCCAACCCATGAGCCACGAGCCGTTTCCCCTCCCAGTAGGGCCGGGCGGTCCCCGGCCACTGGACCTCCCCCGACCGGCTCTCAAGCTGGGGTCCCTGGTTGTCGAGCCGCCGGTGGTGCTGGCG
This sequence comes from uncultured Acidimicrobiaceae bacterium, assembly GCA_963833585.1. Taxonomy (GTDB): domain Bacteria; phylum Actinomycetota; class Acidimicrobiia; order Acidimicrobiales; family RAAP-2; genus Bog-756. The sequence goes on from CAWHYF010000003.1 coordinate 172,874, forward strand.
CCGATGGCCGGGGTCACCAACGTGGCCTTCCGGCGCATCTGCCGGACCTTCGGCGCCGGCCTCTACGTGAGCGAGATGATCACGGCCCGCGCCCTCGTCGAAGGCAACGCCAAGACGCTCGGCATGGCGGCCTTCGGCCCGGACGAGTCGGTCCGGAGCGTACAGCTCTGTGGTGTCGACCCCGGCGTGATGGGCGCAGCGGTGAACCGCCTGGTGGACGAGATCGGGGTCGATCACATCGACCTCAACTTCGGATGTCCGGCCGGCAAGGTCACCCGGCAGGGTGCCGGAGCCGCCCTCCCGGTCCACCGGGCCCTGTTCGCCGCCATCGTCGGCGCGGCGGTGGATGCCGCCGGGTCCGTTCCGGTCACGGTCAAGCTGCGGGTGGGGCTCGACGGCCGACATGTCACCTACCTCGAGGCCGGCACCATCGCCCAGGACTGCGGGGCGGCCGCGGTCACCCTCCATGCTCGCACCGCGGAGCAGCTCTACTCCGGTCGGGCCGACTGGGAGGCCATCGCCCGTCTCAAGGCGGCGATCCCCTCGATCCCGGTCCTGGGCAACGGCGACCTGTGGGAGGCAGCCGATGCCCTGGCCATGGTGGCCGCCACCGGGTGCGACGGCGTGGTGGTGGGGCGGGGTTGCCTCGGACGGCCCTGGCTCTTCCGCGACCTGGCCGCGGCGTTCGCCGGGCGCCGGGTACCGCCACCCCCGGACCTGTCCGAGATCGTGGCCATGATGCGTGCCCATGCCGAGCTCCTGTGCGGGGCCTTCGGCGAGGACCTCGGGGTGCGCCAGTTCCGCAAGCATGCCGGCTGGTACCTGACCGGGTTTCCCGTGGGGTCGGCGGTGCGTCGTTCCTTGGGGCTGGCCGGCACGCTTCCCGAACTGCACGGGCTGCTGGACGGCCTCGACGGCGCCCTGGCTTTCCCTTCGGAAGCGCTCCGGATGCCCCGGGGACACACCAACGGCCCCCGGCCCGTCCGGCTCCCGGCCGGATGGCTCGACGACGTGGACGATCTCACTCCCCCGATGGGCGGAGACCTACTGGTGTCGGGAGGTTGACCCGGAAAAGTCGCTCTCCCCGGAGGCCTCGGTGGCCGATCCAGGCGATGGCCTCCCGACCCTGGCTCAGAGTCGTCCCGGGCCCGGCCGACGATTCACCGACCGGCCTGGCCGGACCGGGCCGGTCGTCGGCAGTCGTGGTCGGTCGACGTCGGGGCCCTCGCGTCGGAGACCGGACGGCGCTGTGGGAGACTGAGGCCGGTTGATCGCGACGGGAGCCCCCGTCGGCGGCCCGGGACGAACGCTCCGGGCCTGGCCCGGTCGCCCCACCTCCTGATGATCGTCGGCTCCTCCCTCACCATCGAGATCGGCGACCGAACCCTTCTCCGGGACGCCTCCTTCGTGGTCGGTGCGGGCGAGAAGGTGGGCCTGGTCGGCCGCAACGGGACCGGCAAGTCCACCTTCATCTCGGTGATCATCGACGAGCCGGGTCACAATGTGCGTTCCACCGGCAACGCGGCCATCCGGGGTACCTACAGCTATCTCCCCCAGGTCCCGGTGCTCCACGGCCTCGGCCTGGAACCGAACGGCTTCTCCCATGTTCTCTCCGGGCGAGGCCTCGACGTGCTCGACGACGCCCTGGACAAGGCCCGCACCCAGATGGCCAAGGACCCCACGACCGAGAACATCGAGCTCTTCTCGGACCTCGAGGAGCAGTTCCGGGAGAACGGCGGCTACGAGGCGGAGTCCACCATGGCCCGACTGGCCGACGGCCTGGGCCTCCGTCAGGAGCTCCTGCTGGAGGACATCGAGAGTCTCTCGGGGGGCCAGCGCCGACGGGTCGATCTGATCCGGATCCTGTTCCAGGGCCCCGACACCATGATTCTCGACGAGCCGACCAACCACCTCGACCTCCCGGCCAAGCGTTGGTTGATGGAGGAACTGGAGCGCTTCCCCGGGGCCATCCTGGTGGTCAGCCACGACCTCAAGCTGCTCGACCGCTCCATCAACAAGGTGCTTCACGTCTCCGATGGTCGGCTCCACGAGTTCAAAGGCACCTACTCGTCGTACATGGTGCAGCTGGAGGCCGACCAGAGTCAGCGGGAGCGGGCCGCGCTGCTCGAGGGGCGAGAGATCAAACGGCTCTCCACGCTGGCCGACTCCATGCGGGGCAGCACCAACCGACGGGCCCGGATCGCCAAGTCCCTCGACAAGCGGGTCGAGCGGCTCGAATCGTCGAAGACCGAGGTGCACAAGCGGGAGAAGCAGAGCTCGTTCCGCCTGCCGGTCCCCAAGCGTTCCGGCGAGGTCCCCCTGCGGACCACCGACCTCTCCGTGAGCTACGACGGCACCCCCGTCCTCCGCTCGGTGACCTTCCACTGTCGGCGGGGCGACCGCGCCGTGATCATCGGCAGGAACGGGGCGGGAAAGTCCAGCCTGCTCCGTTGCCTGGCCGGCGTGCAGGAGCCCACCGGCGGTCAACTGGATCTGGGCGCCAACGTCACCTTGGGTTACTTCGCCCAGGAGCATGAACAAGTCGACATGGACCGCACGGTGCTCGAGAACATCGACGACACCATCCTGGTGCAGGAGACCGAACGCCGGGCGTTGCTCGGGATGTTCGGCATCGCCGGCAAGGCCGCCCATCAGATGCCCCGTACGCTGTCAGGTGGCGAGCGGGCCAAGCTGGGCTTGGCCATGCTGGCCGCCGGCCGGGCCAATGTCCTCCTGCTCGACGAGCCGACCAACAACCTGGACCCCTCCTCCATCGAGGCGGTGGGGACCATGCTCAGCCGGTGGCCCGGGACCATCGTGGTGGTCAGTCACGACCGCGCCTTCGTCCAGGCGTTGGCGCCGACCCACTGTCTCAAGCTTCCCGACGAGCTCTTCACCCACTGGGACGACGACTACCTCGATCAGGTGGAGATGAAGTAGGACGCTCCATCCTGTCGACCGGGGCGGGTGCCTGCTCTGGGCCGGGACACCCGGAGGAACCGCGGCTGGGGCCCGCCAGCGCCTACTGGCTCCACGGGCTCAAGCGGTTGGTGATGGCGCCCGCCCGTTGCCGCTGACCGGGGCGTCGTCTGGACCGCCGGCGTCCTTCATGGCGTCCACCAGCACCTGGGCCGCTCCGACCAGGCCGGCCGCCTCGTAGGGCACCACGATCTTGGAGTTGGGCGATGTGGCCAGGGCCTGGAGCGCCCGCAACTGCATGATGGCCAGGGTGTTGGGGTGGATGACCGAGGTGTCGATGGCGTTCAGCGCCGCCGACTCCCCCTCGCCCCGCAACTGGGCGGCACGTTTCTCGCCGTCGGCCCGCAGCTCGAGCACCTGCTTCTGGGCCTCGGCGGCCAGGATGGACGCCTGCTTCTGACCTTCGGCCTCCAACACGTTGGCCTGTTTGCGACCCTGGGCGCTGTTGATGGCCGACTGCTGCTCGCCCTCGGACTTCAAGATGGCGGCACGCTTGTGCTGCTCGGCTTCCTTCTGCTCCGACATGGCCTGGAGCACATTGGCCGGTGGGGTGATGTCCAGGATCTCGATCCGATTGAGCCGGACGCCCCACTTGAGGGTGGCCTCGGCCATGTGGTCCTGCATCTTCGAGTTGATGGTCTCCCGTTCCGAGAGCGACTCGTCCAGGGTGAGCTCACCGAACACCGCCCGCAGCGCGGTGCGGGCCATCTGATCGATGGCCAGTCCGAAGTCGTTGACCTCGAACAGGGCCAGCTTGACGTCGGTGACCTGGCAGAAGATGGTGGCGCTGACCCAGAGGGAGACGTTGTCCTTGGTGATCACCGCTTGCTGGTCGCCGGTCCGGGGGAACTCCCGGACGTCGACCTTGTCCATCCGATCGGCCAGCGGCAGGAGCACGTGCAGACCCGGCTGCTTGATGGACTTGAATTCGCCGAACCGCTTGACGACGCCCACACATCCCTGCTGGACCACCTTGAGACATGACTTCAAGAACACCACGATGAACGCGAAGATGGCCACCGACACCACGCCCAGCGCAATAACCACTCCTACCGAACCGATGATCATGGCGACCACCTCCTTCACTCCACTGTAGGCACTCCGGGCTCGGGCGCGCACCGCGGCCGGAGGGAAGGTATCCGCAGGTGGACAGGCACCTCACCGCGCCGGCCCCAGGCGGTCCGGTCCCGGTGCCCCCGCCGGGACGTTCAGGCGTCGTCGGTCGGGTAGACGACCAGGAGACCCCGCTCCACGTCGGCCACCACCACCTTGGTCCCGGCGTCGATGGTGGTGCCCGGAAACAGTGAAACGGCGTACCATTCCTCGCCCCGCGAGAAGACGGATCCCGGCTCGTGGCTGTCCGAGACCGGTTTGCGGACCACCGCCGTCTCGCCGATCATGCCCGAGACACCGTTCAACATCGCCCTCTCCGTTTCCACCTTCGAATTCGAGCGTCCATCCAGCCCAGCCTCCTACCCCTCGATCAGCACTATACGGCCTCCCCCTGGACGGTCACTCCCGCCGGGGAAGCAGGTCCCCCACGGCGGCTGCGGCGTGCTCATCACCCAATGACTGCGCGCCGTCGGCCCGCGGCCCGTCGCGGGTTACCGTGGCACATGGTCCCCGATGCGTCCTCGTCCGCCCACTCCCCCACACCCTCTGGCCGGCCGGCGCTCGATCCGCTGACGGCCCGCAGGACCTGTCGCACCGTCGAGCCCCTCCACGGGATGATCTACTTCGCCCCCGAGGCCGGCGCGTCCTATCTCCGTCTGGGGCTCCGCCCCGAAGCGGGCTACTTCGCATCACGGTCCGCGGCCATGGGGGCGGTGGAAGCCGACACGGTGATCGCCACCTTCTTCAACTTCCACCCCGGCCTGGTGCGGGACGTCATACCCGAGGCGTGGGAGGTGGCGTCTCCGGCCGCGGTGCTGACTGCCAGACTCGAGGCCGCCGACGCCGCCCTCGGTCGCATGCTGGGGGACGCCGTCGACTCGCCCGAGATGGAGCGGGCCGCCACCCTGGCCCGGGAGGCGGCCGAGCGCGCCTCGGACCGCTACGAGGGCCGGCCGCTGTTCGCCGCCCACGCCGGCCTACCGTGGCCGGACCGGCCTCACCTGGTGCTCTGGCACGCCCAGACCCTCCTCCGGGAATTCCGGGGGGACGGGCATCTGGCGGCCCTCCTGCTGCACGATCTCGACCCGGTGGAGGCCCTGGCCCTCCACCTGGCGACCGGGGATCTGCCCGAGGGCTTCCTCCGGAGCACCCGAGGTTGGCCCGACCCGGAGTGGGACCGGGGGGTGGACCGGTTGGTGGCCCGCGGGCTGGTGGAGCGCGTGGAGCCCACCGACAGCCACCGGGCCTCGGTGGCGCTCAGCGACCGGGGTTCCGAGCTCCGCGAGGTCATCGAAGCGCAGACCGACCGCGCCGCCGTGTACGCCTACGAGACGCTGGGCGAGGAAGGGTGTGCGGAATTGCGCAACCTGGCCCGCCCGTTCAGCCGGACGGTGGTGGACGCGGCCGGATTCGGGTTCTGACGATCGGGCCGGGCCCGGGCCTTCGTCCCGTGGCGGCCGGTGGCGGCCCCGAGCGCATCCGTCAGGCCACCGCGGCACACTCGCCAAGCCCGACCCCTCCCGTGACCGGTCTCTGCGCCCCGGACGGAGCCACCCGCCGTCAACCCCGCCCGTCCCCGTCGGTGGCCAGGTCGGCCAGCTCGGACTCCTCGCCGGGAACCGCCACCACCCGGTAGCGGAGGCGTTCGGCCAACCACCGGCGGTTGCGTCGATGGAGGTCATGGAGGCCGTCGTATCGGTCCAGCACCACCGCCGTCGAAGTCCGGGGTAATCCCGAGGTGGCCGTGGACAGAGCGTCCATCGACAGGCGGACCCCGTTGATGGTGCCAAGACCCGCGTCGGCCACCAGGACCACGAGATCTGGGGCCAGCGCCGCCACCATATCGGTGGAGTCACCGTCGGAGGCCTGGGGGGACCGCACGCCGCCGGCCAGTTCGACGACGCCCACCTGGACCCCCTCCTGAGGCCAGACCGTCTCCTCTCGAAGGTCGGCCACGGTGAACACGGGCAGGTCCAGCGCCTCGGCCGCCATCGGGGGGGCCATGGCCCGAGGGTAGGAGCGGAACGGTGGGCACACCGCGTCGGGGTCCTCACCCGACGCCGCCGCCAGTCGCTCGGCATCGGTGGGGCCACCGAGCCGTTCCCCCTCGGAGCCGATGTCGAAGGACTGGGCCGGCTTGCGGGCCGCCACCGACACCCCCCGGGCCCGCAACTGGGTCAGAAGCCGGCTGCACACCCAGGTCTTCCCGACCTCGGTGCCGGTGCCGCACACCAGCACCAGGCGCTCAGGACGCAAGGTCAGCCTTCGCCCCGTTCGGCCGGTCCGACCACGGGGGCACGGACCGGGTCGCTGAGCCCAGGCCCAGCTGGGCCAAGGCGGCGATCAATCGGTCGACGTGCTCGTCGGTGTGACTGGCCGACAGGGTGATCCGGAGACGGGACGTCCCCCGGGGGACGGTCGGAGGCCGGATGGCCGGGACCCACAGGCCTCGGGACAGGAGATCGTCCGATACCCGGACCGCCTCCGCCTCGTCCCCGACGACCACCGGGACGATGGGCGAGGCGTGGCCGGGCCGCCCCACCGCCTGCCCCACCCGTGCGACGTGGCGGGCCAGCTGTTCCACGAGGACGGCGCCCCGAGGCGAGCGCACGATGCCCAGCGCGGCCAGGGCGGCGGCGGCGTCGGCCGGGGTGGTGGCGGTGGTGAAGATGTAGGGGCGTGCCCGGTTGACCAGCAATTCGGTGAACCGGGCCGGGCCGGCCACGAAGCCGCCCAGCGAGCCGAGGGTCTTGGACAGCGTGCCCACCCGAAGCACATCCACCTGGGCCTCGGGGGCGGCCTCGGACAGCTCGGGGCCGAGGACGGCGTGGGCCTCGTCCAGCACCAGCAGGGCGTGGTGTCGGGCGGCCACGGTGACCAGCCCGGCGAGGTCGGCCCGGTCCCCGTCCATGGAGAACACGGTGTCCGAGACGATCATCGGACGGCCCCCTGAGCGGGCGACGGCCGCGTCCAGCCCGGCCAGGTCCCCATGGGGGTACACGGTGACATCGGCACGACCCAACCGGCATCCGTCGATGATCGAGGCGTGGTTCAGCTCGTCGGAGAACACGTGGGCGCCTTCGGCTCCGAACACCGACAGGACCGAGAGGTTGGCGGCGAACCCGGTGGGGAAGACCACCGCCCGCTCACATCGTTTCCACGACGCCAAGGCCGACTCGAGTTCGGCGTGGACCGGTCGGGAACCGGTGATCAGCCGGGATGCACCGGCTCCCGACCCCCAACGGTCCAGAGCACGGTGGGCCGACGCCACCACCTCGGGATGGATGGTGAGCCCCAGGTAGTCGTTGGAGGCGAACGAGACCACCGGAGCGGCTTCCGACCCGGTGCCGGGGCTGACCGCACCAGCCTCGTCGGTGAGTCCCCCGACCGGCCCCCAGGCGTCGAAGGGGCGGGGTCGCCGCCACTGCCCGGCGGCCTCCACCTTCCGGCATGACCGGTCGACCCACGCCGACCAGGGCGAGGACCCCGGCGGTTCGCCAACCCCGGCGGACGGGCGGGCGGTCGACGGGCGCTCGGCGCCGGTCACGGGCGGTCCTCCGACCAGACCTCGTCGACGGCCTCGGCCAGGACGTCGATGACCCGATCGATCTCCTCGACCGTGGTGGTCAGGGGAGGCATCACCACCACCACGTCCCCGAGGGGCCGGAGCAGGATGCCTCGGCGGACCGACCCGGCGCAGACCCTCCGGCCCCAGCGCTCCGACCCGGGCGGCGGGTCGAGCTCCACGCCGACCATCAGGCCCCGTTGGCGGACGGCCCCGACCCCGGGGTGCCCGACGATGGAGTCGGCCAGCCGGGCCGACAGCTGGGCCGCCGTCGCCGTCACGTTGGCCAGCACGTCCCACTCGTCGATCAGCTGGAGGTGCCGGAGCGCCACGGCACACGCCAGGGCATTCCCGCTGTAGGAGTGGCCGTGGTAGAAGGTGGACTCGCTGAGGTCAGGGCCGTTGAACGCCTCGAAGACGCGCTCCGAGGCCACCGTGGCCGACAACGGCAGATACCCGCCGGTGATCCCCTTGCCCAGGCAGACCACGTCCGGCCGGAACCCCGGGCCGGCCCACTCCGAGGCGAACAGGCGTCCGGTCCGGCCGAAGCCGGTGGCCACCTCGTCGCAGATGAGCAGCACCTCTGCCGCCCGGCAGGCCTCCCCCACCCGGGCCAGGTCGTCCGGGTCGGACACCAGGATGCCCGAGGCCCCCTGGACCAGGGGCTCGAGTACCACGGCGGCCAGGCTGTCGGCGTGGGTCTCGATGCAGCCGATCATCTTGGTGGCCCAATCCTCCGAGCGGTAGCCCGGTGTCCGGACCACCGGGAAGCGAAGCGGGTCGAAGATGCCGGTGCCGAACCCGCCGTCGCCCAGAGAGAGGGCTCCCACCGTGTCACCGTGGTAGGCGTCCCCGAGGGCCAGGAACTGGTGGCGGTGCGGTTCCCCTCGGTTGACCCAGTACTGGAAGGCGATCTTGAGCGCCTGCTCCACCGCCACTGCGCCGTCGGAGGCGAACAGCACGTGGGCATCGTCGACCGGCACCACTCCGGCCAGGGCCTCGGCGAACTCCACCGCGGCCCGGCTACCGTTCCCGAGGAGGGTGGCGTGGGCCACCTTTCCCAGCTGATCGGTGACGGCGGCGTCGAGCTCGGGCACGTGATGGCCCAGCGTGGTGACCCACAGGGAAGAGATGGCGTCGAAGTACCGCTGTCCGTGGACGTCGATCAGCTCCCGCCGCTCGGCGCGCTCCACGGTGACCGGAGCGTTGTCGGGGTAGGTGGCCATCTGGGTGAAGCCGTGCCAGACGACGGCGGCATCCCGAGCCACCCAGGGATCGGGGCCGGAGCGGAGATCGGGTGGGGCGGTCATCGGGGAGAGTCTTGTCCACCCGTCCAGCCGGGTCGAACCGGGCCGTCGACGATACGGTCCGGTCGCCGGGTCCGGCCGGCGTCCGGGACCACGCGTCGCCGGAGCGCCACCAGGGCGGCGACCAGGAGCCGGCCGGTAGGATTGGCCCATGGACCGCATCGGCGTCGTCGACACCATGTTCGCCCGGTACGACATGGGCGGTGAGGCCCTCGACGAGCTCAAGGGCTGTCCCGGCTTCGGTACCAACTTCGAGGTGGTGCGCCGCACCGTTCCGGGGTTCAAGGACCTGGCCGTCGAGTGCAAGCGGATCATCGAGCACGAGGGCTGTCTGATCGTGGTGGCTCTGGGCATGCCGGGAAAGGCCGACATCGACCAGGTCTGCGCTCACGAGGCGTCCCAGGGACTGATGCAGGCACAGCTGATGACCTCCACCCACATCCTCGAGGTGTTCGTGCACGAGAACGAGGAGGAGGATCCGGCGGCGTTGTCCGCCGTGTGCGTGGACCGGTCCCGGAAGCACGCCCGGAACGCCTACTGGATGGTCTACGAGCCCGAGCAGCTCGCGGGTCGGGCCGGCCGGGGAGTCCGTCAGGGATACGAGGACGTCGGTCCGCTACCGGTTTGACCGATCGATCTCCTGACCGGTGGGTCCTCGGATCGACCGCCCATCGGCCGGTGGGGGTCAGCCGGTCAGATCATGGGGCAGGCCCAGGGTGCGCTCGGCCACGATGTTCCGCTGCACCTCGGCCGTGCCTCCTCCGATGGTCAGGGCCGGTGCGAACAGAAAGCCGAAGTCCCAGATGGGACCGTACGAACCCCCGCCGTCACCCTCCGTCGCCCCCGCGGCACCGTGGACCATCCCCCGGGCACCGGCCAGATCGTTGGCCAGGGCCATGATGTGCTGGCCGTGCTGGTCCGCCAGCGCCTTGCGGACCGACGCTTCGGGCCCGGGCTCGAGGCCGGCCACCGCCGCCGACACCGTTCGCAGCCGCAACAGCGCCAGGATCTCACCCTCGATCCACAGCCGGGCCAGGCGCTGGCGCATGAGGGGTCCGACCGGCTGGCGCTGTCGGCGGACCAGATCGACCAGGTCGGAGGCGGTCGGACCCATGCCCCAGAGTGCTCCGGAGCCGGAAAGCGACACCCGCTCGTTGCCCAGGGTGACCTTGGCCAGCGACCAGCCCTGTCCCCGGGCACCGACCAGGTAACGACCGTCCAGCCGCACCTCGTCCAGGGTCACCTGGTTGAAGGTGTGGGTCCCGGTCATGTCGACCAGGGGCCGCACCGTGACCCCGGGGGCGTCCATCGGACAGACGAAGTAGGAGATCCCCTCGTGCTTGGGCAGGTCGGGCTCCGTACGGGCCAGGAGTATGCCGAACCGGGCGGTGTGGGCGTACGAGGTCCAGACCTTCTGGCCGCTCACCACCCACTGGTCCCCGTCGAGGTCGGCCCGTGTGGTCAGGGACGCCAGGTCCGAGCCCGCTCCGGGCTCGCTGAACAGCTGGCACCAGACCTCCTCACCGGCCAACAGGGGGAGCAGGTAGCGCTCCTTCTGCTGGTCGGTGCCGGCGTACAGGATGGTGGGGCCGGCCCACCCGATCCCGATGGTGTTCTCCGGCCGTCGCACCCCGGCCCTGCGGAGTTCGTCGTCCACGATGAGCTGATGGGTGGGATCGGCTCCCAGCCCCCACGGTTCCGGCCAGTGAGGGGCCACCAGGCCGTGCTCGGCAAGCTGGCGGGGCGACGGTGCGGGATGGGCGGCGAGCCACTGCCGCAGAGAGATCCGGCGGGGGTCGTCCTCGGCCGGCAGCGCGAAGTCCATGCCGCTCAGCGTAGGCTGACCGGGATCGGAAGTCCGAGGCCCCGGCCGAGGACCGGGACCCCCCGGTTCCGAGCCGTCGGGCGGCGGAGCGGGAGGCGGCCGGCATCCGACCGGATGGCGGTGGCGCGGCTGCCGGGCGACAGGCGACAGGCGACGGGCCCGGCGGGTCCGGCAGTGGCGGCGAGAGTTGAGCGGCGGACCATGAGCGGGGCCGGTGACGGCCCGGGGAGCGGGCGCCCGGTACGGGTGCCATCGAGTGGGGAGTGCAACGTGAGCCAATGGACCTTCGCCGACGTCTGGGAGGCGGTGGCCGACACGCTGCCGGAGGCCCCGGCTCTGACCCATGGGGGCGACACGATGTCCTGGTCCGAACTCGACCACCGGGCTGACAACGTGGCCCGGTGGCTGCTCGGCGCCCAGGTCCGCCACCAGGACAAGGTGGCGCTCTACCTCTACAACTGTCCCCAATATCTCGAAGCCACCTTCGCCTGCTTCAAACTCGGCCTGGTCCCGATCAACACCAACTACCGGTACGCCGACGACGAACTGGTCTACCTGTGGGAGAACGCCGACACCGTGGCGGTGGTGTTCCACGGAGTCTTCGTCGAACGGATCGAGGGGATCCGCGCCAGGGTGCCCGGCATCGCCTCGTGGCTGTGGGTCGACGACGGGACGGCGTCCTGCCCGTCCTGGGCTGTTCCCTACGACGAAGCGGCCACCACCTCTGGACCTCACGGATCCGGGGCCGGCTCGCGGTTGGAGGCCGGCAACGGCGTCGGGGCGGCCGGACCGTCGGCCGCGGCGCGGGTCACGGCCCCCTGGGGACGGACTCCTGACGACCTCTACATGCTCTACACCGGCGGGACCACCGGGATGCCCAAAGGGGTCATGTGGCGGCAGGACGACCTCTTCGCACGTCTGAACGGCTCCGGCTTCCGCCGCTATCCCGAGGACGGCGGTCCCGAGGAGGTCCGGGCCGAGTTGGAACGGAGTGGCCGCGGCATGACCCTGTTACCGGCCTGTCCGCTGATGCACGGGACCGGCGGATTCACCGCGCTGGAGTGCCTCAGCGAGGGGGGCCGGGTGGTGACGATCCCTTCCCGGCAATTCGATCCCGTCGAGCTCCTGGACACCGTGCAGCGCGAACAGGTGAACGGCCTCGTCATCGTGGGAGACGTGTTCGCCAAACCCATCCTGGCCACCCTGGACGCCCATCCCGGCCGTTGGGACCTGACCAGCCTGGTCGGCATCATCTCGTCGGGAGTCATGTGGAGCGAGGGCACCAAGCACGGGCTCCTCCGCCACTATCCGGGGATGCTGCTGGTCGATGCCTTCTCCTCCTCGGAGGCGTTGGGGATGGGCACATCGGTCTCGTCGGGCGGTTCCTCGGCCCGGACCGCTCGGTTCTCCCTCGGTCCTGAGGTGCGGGTGCTCGACGCCGATGGCCGGGATATCGAGCCCGGCTCCGGTCGGAGCGGAGTGCTGGCCCTCGGGGGCCGCATCCCTCTCGGCTACTACAAGGACCAGACCAAATCGGCGGCCACCTTCCGGACCATCGACGGCGTCCGCTACTCGGTGCCGGGTGACTACGCCGAGGTGGGAGCGGACGGTTCCATCCAGCTGCTGGGCCGAGGATCGGTGGTCATCAACACCGGCGGGGAGAAGGTGTACCCCGAGGAGGTGGAAGAGGTGATCAAGACCCTGGAGGGGGTGGCCGACGCCGTGGTGGTCGGCCTCCCCAACGAGCGGTTCGGCGAGGAGATCGTGGCCGTGGTGGAGCTGAAGCCGAGGACCGGTCCCGGTTCGTCCGTCGCCGAGGCGGTCATCGGTCACGTGAAGGAGCGGTTGGCCGGGTACAAGGCCCCCCGCCGGGTCCGGGTGGTGAACACCATCGGCCGCTCCCCGGCCGGCAAGGTCGACTATGCCCGCCTCCGCGCCGAGTCTGCTGTCTGGGCCGGCCTGCCGTTGAAGTGACGGCGCCCCGAGCGGGTCAACCCTTGTTGGCCCCGTGGGTCCGCACGAAATCGTTGACCGCGTAGTACGCGTCGATCGACTCTCCGGCGTCTCCCCAGAATCCCTCGAGGATGTCGTAGGCCATGGTCCCCTGGCTGATGTAGTAGTTGTTCACGTCGGTGATCTCGAGCTCGCCCCTTCCGGAGGGAACCAGGGTGGGGATGACCTCGAAGACATCGGCGTCGTAGCAGTAGATGCCGGTCACCCCGAACTTCGAGTCGGGGTGCTCGGGCTTCTCGACGATGCCCACCACCCGCTGCTCGTCGTCGAAGGCGGGGACCCCGAGATGCCGGAGGTGCTCGTCCTCCTCCACCGGGGTCAGCAGGATCCGGGCCCCCTGGGGATCGGCCTTGAATGCGTCGACCATGGGCTTTATGGAGCGCTCGACGATGTTGTCCGCCAGCATGACCAGCACCGGTGCACCGTCGACGAAGCGTGCGGCCAGCCCCAGGGCCTCGGCGATCCCGCCGGGCCGGTCCTGATAGCCGTAGCTGAGCCGGTCGATCCCGAACTCCTGCCCATTGCCGAGCAGGCGCAGGAACTCGCCGGCGTGGGTCCCACCGGTGACCAGCATGATCTCGGTGATCTCGGCGTTGACCAGCGCCTCGATGCCCCAGTTGATCATGGGCCGGTCGTAGATCGGCAGTAGGTGCTTGTTGGTGATCCGGGTGAGAGGATGCAGCCGGGAGCCGGTGCCCCCGGCGAGGATGACGCCCTTCATCTGGCGCAGCCTAGACGTGAAGGAGGCCGTTCACCGGGCTGGGCCGGGGCCGGGTCGCTCCGCCGTTCCCGGCGGCGGGGCCGACAGGGCCAGCTCGGCCAGCACCGAATCGGCCAGATCCGGCCACGCCTGGGCCGCCCACGGCCCGAACGGGCGGTCCGCGAGTCCGACACAGGCGGCCCCGGCCACCGGGTCGACCCACAGGAAGCAGCCGCTGCGGCCGAAGTGGCCGAATGTGGCGGGGGAATTGGTCGTGCCGGTCCAGTGGGGCCGCTTGACCCCCCGGATCTCCACGCCGAGACCCCAGTCGCAGGGATCGAAACGTCCGAACCCGGGGAGGACTCCGGCCGTGCCCGGGAAGTGGACCGAGGTGGCCAAGCGGTGGGTCCCTGGCGCCACCAAGGTGGGCACGGCCCACTCTGCGGCCAGGACGGCCAGGTCGACCAGGGGTCCGACCAGTCCGGCGGCGGCCGGACCCCCGGACGCCTCGGGGTCGAACCTGGTGCCGGTCATACCCAGGGGGCCGAGCACCGCCTGGCCCAGGTATTCGGTGAACGGGAGTCCGGATCGGGAGGCCACCAGATCCCCCAGCCAGCGATATCCGGCGTTGGAGTAGATCCTCCGGGTCCCCGGCGCGGCGAGAGCCGGGCCTCCGTCTGGCCCGAGTCCCGAGGAGTGGGCCAGCAGGTGGCGCACCGTGCTACCCGGGGGCCCGGCTGCGTCGTCGAACGAGAGGGTCCCCTCTTCCACCGCCACGAGGACGGCGAGAGCGGTGGCCGGCTTGGTCACCGAGGCCCACGCCAACGGGTGGTCGGCGGCCCCGACGGTCTCCAGCTGCCCGGCCGCACCGTCCGGCCCGATCCCCAGGGAGTCCCACGGGCGACCGAAACGGCGCACGGCCACGGCGGCCCGGTCGACCGGCCACGCCCTCACCCTCTCCAGTGAGTCCAGCGGCACCGGCTGTCCGTCGCGCCTACCCGGCCCGGCGGTCAGACGTCGAGGAAGCGCCGCACGGCGAAGGCCGAGCCGACCACCCCGACCACCACGCCCACCACGGCCACGAGGATGCAGGTGCCGGCCACCTCCCAACCCCCCAGGGACATCTGGGCGATGATGTTGCCCTGGTTGGCCGCCGTCTTCGTGGTGTCCAGGCCGATACCGAAGTAGAGCGACAGGACGACCAGCACCGCCACGCCCGCACCGGCCAACCCCTGGATGAGCCCCTCCGCCATGAACGGCAGCCGGATGAACCAGTTGGTGGCCCCGACCAGCTTCATGACCGACACCTCCCGGCGCCGGGCGAAGATGGCCATACGGATGGTGTTGAGGATGAGCACCGAGGCGGAGAGCAGCAAGACCACCGCCACGGACAGAAATACCCACTGGAGGATGCGGATCACGCTCTGCATGGTCTTGATCTGCTGGCCCGGGTACTTGACCGAGGCCACACCGGCCTTCCCGGTGAACTGCTGGTAGACCGCCGGGGCCTGCGACGGGTCGTTCAGGATGCAACGGTAGGACGAGGGGTAGTCGGCCTGGCTGGTGGCATCCAACTCGTCAGCCGGAAGGATGCCCTTGGCCTCGTTGTAGTCGTAGGCCTGGGACCGGAAGGTGCAGTGCTTGATGTAGGGCGACTGGCCCAGTGCCGTACCGATGGACGAACCCAGTGTGGCCCCTGCCGTCGGTTTCACCCACACGATGGCCTGCACACCGTTCTGCCACTGCACGGTGGCCTTGGAGGCACCCTGCTTCAGCAGGAGCGACGAGCCCACCAGGGCCAGGGACACCGCCACCGTCAGGATCGCCGCCACCGTCATGAGGCGGTTGCGCCAGAGATTGGTCGCGGCCTCTTTCGAGACGTAGCCGGCCGAGACTGGCATCAGGTACGGGCGGCGAAGCTGTCGGGCAGGTCGGCGGGCGCCAGACCGGGCGGCGCCTGCTCGGCCATGGTGCCGGTGGGCGAACCGGCACCCGCCGCGGCGACGGCGCTGTCGATGCCGTAGACGCCGTGCGCCTGATCTCGCACCAGCATGCCTCGATCGAGCTCGATCACCCGTCGACGCATCTGGTCGACCATACCGGCGTCGTGGGTGGCGATGATCACCGTGGTGCCGGTGCGGTTGATCCGGTCCAGGAGCTTCATGATCCCGAGGCTGGTGGTGGGGTCGAGGTTGCCGGTCGGCTCGTCGGCCAACAGGATGAGCGGCCGGTTGACGAAGGCCCGGGCCACTGCCACCCGCTGCTGTTCACCACCGGACAGTTCATGGGGGAGGTTGTCCCGCTTCTTGGTCAGGCCCACCAGGTCCAGAACCTGGGGGACCTGGGTGGCGATGACGTGTTTGGGCCGCCCGATCACCTCGAGCGCGAAGGCGACGTTCTCGAAGACGGTCTTGTTGGGGAGGAGGCGGAAGTCCTGGAAGACGCAGCCGATGTTGCGACGGAGGTAGGGGATCCGCCATTTGGCCAGATGGCCGATCTCCTTGCCCGCCTCCCAGATCCGACCGGAATTGGGCACCTCCTCCCGGAGCAGGAGACGGATGAAGGTCGTCTTGCCCGACCCGGACGGCCCGACCAGAAAGACGAACTCGCCTTTGTCGATCTCCACCGTGCAGTCTCGGAGGGCCACCGTCGAACCCTTGTACGTCTTGGTCACGTTCTGGAACTTGATCATGTGGAAGACCTCGGAATCGACGCGACAAATGTGTAGAGCGGGGTTTCCATTCCGCGCAATGCTACCCGCACCTGTCGGTCCGGTTGGGTCACCCCCCTGACCTCCGCCGACGCGCTGTCAAGCACGGGACGCGGGCGCACTCGCACATCGAGCCCTGGCCCGGCGTCGGATGGGGGCCCTCATCGACGGTTGCGACGGTCCTCGGCCTCCCGACGCAACTCGGCCTCGATGAAGGCGTCGAGATCGCCGTCGAGCACCGCGTCCACGTTCCCGGTCTCCTCGTTGCTGCGCAGGTCCTTGACCAGCTGGTACGGCGCCATCACATACGAGCGGATCTGATTGCCCCAGGCGTTGTCGGTGCGGTCGCCGGAGAGCTGGTCCAAGGTGGCCTGGTGTTCGGCCCGCTGCCGCTCGGCCAGCTTGGCCCCGAGGACCTGCATGGCCTTGGCCTTGTTCTGGTGCTGGCTCCGCTGGTTCTGGCACGAGACCACGATGCCGGTGGGCAGATGGGTGAGCCGGACGGCCGAGTCGGTCTTGTTGACGTGCTGACCGCCGGCCCCCGACGATCGGTAGGTATCGATACGGAGGTCCTTCTCGTCGATCTCCACCTCGCCCGAAACGTCCTCGAGGAACGGGACCACGTCGAGCGAGGCGAAGCTGGTCTGTCGGCGGTGCTGGGCATCGAACGGCGAGATGCGCACCAGCCGGTGCACGCCGCGCTCGGCAGCCAACAGACCGAAGGCGTAACGACCCTTCACGATGAAGGTGGCCGAGAGCAACCCGGCTTCCTGCCCGGGCGTTGCCTCCTCCACCTCGAGGTCGAAGCCGCGTCGCTCGGCCCACCGCGTGTACATGCGCAGCATCATCTCGGCCCAGTCCTGGGCGTCGGTGCCCCCCGCGCCGGCATGGATCTCAGCCACCGCGTCGCCGTCGTCGTAGGTTCCGGCGAACAAGGAGCGGAGCTCGAGCGCCCCCAACCGACGGTCGAGGTCGCCGAGCATCGCTTCGACCTCGGGACGGAGGGACTGGTCGGACTCCTCCTCGATCAGCTCGTTGAGGGTCTGGGCGTCGGAGAGCTGCTCGGCCAGGTCCGCCAACTGTTCGATGTCCTCGGTGACCTGGCCCAGCTCGGTGGTCACCTCGCGGGCATGGTCGGGGTCGTCCCACAGGCCCGGCTCGGACGCCGCTTTCTCCAGTTCGGTCCGGCGCGCCACCAGCCGGTCCAGTCCGAGGAAGTGCTCGGCCTCGGCCAAGCGGCCGGCCAGTGAGGTCAGAGCCTCGGGGATGTCGATCCGCTCCGGCTCGCCGGACGGCCGGCGGGCCCCATCGCCCGGGGTCATCTCAGTTGGCGCCGTGGCAGAGCTTGAACTTCTTGCCGCTCCCGCACCAGCACGGCTCGTTGCGGCCGAGCTTCTCGCGGTCGGACTTCACGATGGGGAGCTGGGTCTCGCCGTCCTCGGTCAGGCGGTTGGTGACCCCTCCCTGGGCTCCGTTGCCGCCCGGGAGTCCGGCGATGGCGGCCGCCTCCTCCAGCTCCGCCGGACTGGCCGCGGCGAAGGCGGCGGTGATGGCCCCGTCCCCCTGCACCGGGTCGTCGGCCGCCAGGTAGTTGGCCCGGTCGAGGTCGGGCTCGGGAGCCGGCTCGGCTAGCACCTGGACGTGGAACACGTAGCGCAGGTAGTCGTCCCCGATGCCCTCCATGAGCTTGCCGAACATGGCGAAGCCCTCACGCTGGTAGGCCACCAGCGGGTCCTGGTTGCCCATGGCCCGCAGGTTGATCCCCTCGCGGAGATAGTCCATCTCCGCCAGATGGTCCTGCCACCGCTGGTCGATGATCTGAAGCATGATGTCCCGCTCGAGCTGCCGGGCCGTCTCCTCACCACCGGGGATGGTCTCGTCCCGTTCGGCGTACTGGTCGAGGGCCTCGGTGAGGATGCTCTCGGTCACCTGCCCGACTGTGGTCGCCCCGGCCAGGTCCTCCGCCACGAACTTGGTCGGGTAGTACTGGGTGATCTCCGTGACGAGGCCCGGGAGATCCCACTCCTCGGGGTACTCCGACGGGCAGGAGGAGGCCACCACCGCGGTCATCGTGGATTCGAGCAGCTCAATGGTCTCCTCTCGGAGGTCCTCGCCCTCGATGATCTGGTAGCGGCGCCGGTAGATCACCTTGCGCTGCTCGTTCATGACGTCGTCGTACTTGAGGACGTCCTTCCGGGACTCCGCATTGCGGCCCTCGACCGTGTTCTGCGCCCGCTCGATGGCCTTGGTCACCATCTTCGCCTCGATCGGCACCTCGTCGGGAAGGGCCCGGCCCATCACCCAGTTCATGGCGCCGGTGGCGAAGAGCCGCATCAGGTCGTCCTCGAGGGACAGGAAGAAGCGGCTCTCGCCCGGATCCCCTTGCCGGCCCGACCGGCCCCGGAGCTGGTTGTCGATCCGGCGGCTCTCGTGCCGTTCGCTGCCCAGCACGTAGAGCCCGCCGAGCTTCCGGACCTCCTCGCCCTCCCGGCGGCAGATCTCGTCGAACTCGGCCTGGATCTGGGACAGGGCCGCCTGACCCTCCTCGGTGGCCAGGTCGACCCCCTGGGCGGTCGCCTCCCGGGTGGCCAGACCTTCGGGATTGCCGCCGAGGATGATGTCGACACCGCGGCCCGCCATGTTGGTGGCCACGGTCACCGCGCCGACCCGGCCCGCCTGGGCCACGATCTCCGCCTCCCGGAAGTGCTGTTTGGCGTTGAGGACCTCGTGGGGGATGCCCTTTTTCTCCAGCAGTCTCGAGAGGTGCTCGGACTTGGACACCGAGGCCGTTCCCACCAGCACCGGCTGGCCGGCGGCGTGCCGTTCGGTGATGTCCTCCACCACGGCGTTGAACTTGGCCTCCTCCGACTTGTAGATCAGATCGGGGTTGTCCTCCCGGATGAGGGGCATGTTGGTCGGGATGGGCACCACCGGGAGTTCGTAGGTGTTGGCGAACTCCGAGGCCTCGGTCTCCGCCGTGCCCGTCATGCCGGACAGCTTGGTATAGAGGCGGAAGTAGTTCTGCAGGGTGACGGTGGCCCAGGTGTGGTTCTCCTCCTTGATCCTGACCCGTTCCTTGGCCTCCACCGCCTGGTGCAGGCCGTCCGACCAGCGCCGCCCATCGAGGGTCCGGCCGGTGAACTCGTCGACGATCTTCACCTCGCCTTGGGCCACCAGGTAGTCCTTGTCCCGTCGATAGAGCTCCTTGGCGTACAGGGCCTGGGTCAGGTGGTGCACGTAGTTGACGGATACGGCGTCATAGAGGTTCCCGACGCCGAGCTGCTTCTCCACCTTCTCGATGCCCGACTCGGTCGGGACCACGATGCGTTTCTCCTCGTCGACCTCGTAGTCCTGCTCGGCCCGCAAGGTACGGACGATTCCGGCGAACTGGTAGTAGAGCTGGGCCGACTCTGCGGCGGGACCGGAGATGATCAGCGGCGTCCGGGCCTCGTCGATCAGGATGGAGTCGACCTCGTCCACGATGGCGAAGGGGTGGCCCCGTTGGACCATGGCGTCCTGGGAGCGGGCCATGTTGTCGCGGAGGTAGTCGAACCCGAACTCGGTGTTGGTCCCGTAGGTGAGGTCGGCCCCGTAGGCCTCACGCTTGGCCACGGGATCGTCGATGTCGGGTCCGACCCGGCCCACGGTCAACCCGAGGAACCGGTGGAGCTGTCCCATCCACTCCGAGTCCCGTGTCGCCAGGTAGTCGTTGACCGTGACGATGTGGACCCCGTTGCCCTCGAGGGCGTTGAGGTAGACCGGCAGGGTGGAGACCAGGGTCTTGCCCTCGCCGGTCTTCATCTCGGCGATCCACCCGAAGTGGAGGGCCATCCCGCCCATCAGCTGGGCGTCGAAATGGCGCTGACCCAGCACCCGCCACGCCGCCTCCCGGACCAGGGCGAACGCCTCCACCAGCAGATCCTCGAGGCTCTCCCCGTTTTCGAGGCGCTGGCGGAACCCCGGGGTGAGGGCGGCCAACTCATCGTCGGAACGGGCCTCCATCTCGGGCTCGAGGGCGTTGACCAGCGGCACCAACTCGGCCAGCCGACGGACCTTCTTCCCCTCACCGGCACGGAGGACTTTCGTGAGCACGCTCATGGGCCACTCACTCTACCGTCGGACCTCTCGGGTCTTGGTCGCTTTCCCGTCGCCGACGCTCCCCGGCCTGGGACCCCCGGGGGCCCTCAGGCGGTGCGCACCTTCTCCCGGAGCACGAACACCGAATTGGCCGGCCGGCGGCGGGGGTGGGTCCGAGCCACCAGGCGGCCCTTGGTCTTCTCCAACTGGTGCTCGAGCTTCTCGACCACCAGGTCCACGGCGGCCAGCGGCACCGGGGCCGCCGCCCGGGCCCGAATGGTCCGGCCGTGCCCGACGATGATCACCTCGCAGCGCTCCCGATCGGCGATCCTCGGATTGTGCTCCTCCGAGAAGTGGACCTCGGCGCCCTCGAGGCCTGGGCAGAGGTGTCCGAGCCGACCCACCTTCTCCCGGGTCAGGGCCCTCACTTCGTCCGACACGATCCTTCTGCCGTAGGCAATGACAACGTCCACTTGCTCGCCTCCATGGTTTCGGTGTTCGGGAACTACCGCTGCGGTCTGCCGGTCCTCCTGATCGGTCCTCGGGATGGTGATGTGAGCTGCGGGCGGCTGACCTGGTCTTTGACCCCACACTCGCCTGCCGGGGGCGTAGCGACCCGGATCCGGCGGCATCGACCGTGTCCGGTCGGTGGCCCTGCGGAGCCGTTGGATGGCCGCGTCGTCCCCTCTCCGCCCGTCCCCGACAGCCGGAGACGCGACGGGCAGGACTTACTCCTAAGCCGCACCATGCTCAGCAACCACGAGTTGCCTTACGTGGGTCGTTTCGCCTGCGACTGGCTTCGACTTGCAACCACAGACCCGCACGCAGCTCACGAGAGCCAGTGTACGCCTCTCCGTCCCGAACGCCAGGGGTGCCCCGGCCCGTTCATCAGGTCGTCATGAGGCCGTCATCCGGTGGCAATACCGGGCCGCCGGGCCGCACGGCATGAGCCTCGCGGCGCGAAATACCTGCTCAGAGCGGTCTCATGTCGGACCCCACCCCCACGGCACCGAGGTGCCGTCGTTGACCCACCGGGGCGCCCCCAGCCGGGCACGGCCCGCCGGACGGCCGGCGGGCCGGAGGGCTCGTCGTCAGCCCGATCCCAGGGCCAGCTCCTGTTTGATCTCGTCGAGCACGGGGATCGGTCCGGGATCGACGCCCGCGTCGCCGGCCAGGTGGAGGGAGACGAAATCACCCATCAGGGCCAGGTCGAACAGCTGAGCCAGGTCGCCCTCGCCGGCGGCCCGGACCTCGATCACGTCGGCCACCACCTCTCGCAGGACGTCGACCACCAGATCGAACCGGCGGCTGACCTGGGGATGTTCGGCGTCGTGGCGCAAATTGACCAGGGTGATGAGCTGTCGGGTGGCGTCCCCGTGCTGGCCCCAACCGGCCACCTCGTTGTGACAGAGCTCCGGATAGACGTTGAAGAATGCCGGACTCTTGGCGTTCTCGTTGACCTGGGCCTTCCACCGCAGAGCGGCGGCACCGCCCAGGTCCCCGGAGCTGTGCACCAGAGGGATGGTCCGTCCGATCCGACGCGCCACCTCCTCGGCCTGACTGCCGGGTCGGGTCAACTGGTCGCGACGGATCCGGAGCTGGGTCACGGCCTGGTCCACCCACTGGGTGGCCCCGGGGAACAGGCCGATCTCCTCCAGCAGCACGAGGGGCGGGACGGCCATGGCCCCGATGGCCGCCCGGGGCTGGGGGATGTCGGTGGGCACCGGCACCACCGGAACGTTCCACTCGCCGGCCAGCTCCACCAGGGCCCCTCCACCGGCCACCACGATCAGCGAGGCTCCGGCCTCGAAGGCGCCGGTGGCGGCCTCCAGGGTCTCCTCGGTGTTGCCCGAGAAGGACATGGCGAACACCAACGAGCCGGTACCCACGTAGTCGGGGGGGACGTATCCCTTGACCACGGTGACCGGTACCGGCATGAACGGAGCGGCCGTGGCCACCAGCACGTCCCCCGCGATACCACTGCCGCCCATGCCGAGGACCACCACATTCTCGACCCGGTCGTGAGCGGGCAGGCCGGGCACCCCGCGGGCGGCGAACACCGCCTCGGCCACCTGTTCGGGGAGCCCGGTGGTGGCCGACCACATGTCGAGGCTGTCGACGCCCAGGGGCGACGGGTGGGTGGCGGGCGTCGAGGCGCGGCGGGCCGAGGTCACGAGGCGTTGGGCCTGCCGGTGGTGACAGCCCCGCCGGCGTCGGCCTTGGCCACCAGACGGTCGTGCTCGGCGGCGTCGACCCCGGTCGCCTCGTCGATCAACATCACCGGGATCCCGTCGCGCACCTCGTAGCTGCGGTGGAGGCGGGGATTGTAGAGGCGGTCCTCGTCGGCGAAGTACAACAGCGGCCCTTTGTCCTCGGGGCATGCCAGCACGTCGATGAGCAGTGGGTCGAGCGTCACGGTGCAGTCCTCTCTGATCGATCTCGCAGGGGTTGGGGTCGGACCGTCCGACCTGGGTGGCCCACCGTCAGCTCCGGAGCAGCCGGTCGATGTCCGCCTGGACCTCGGCCACCCGGCGGGCACACTCGCCGGCGTCTGGGGCCTCGACGTTGAGGCGGAGCAGGGGCTCGGTGTTGGACGGCCGCAGGTTGTACCACCAGCTCCCCCGGTCGACGGTCAGGCCGTCCAGCCGGTCGCCGGTGCCGAGCGATCCGCCGGCCGCCTCCACCTCGGCGGCCATCAGCTCCACCGCCCCGGCCGGGTCATCCACCACGGTGTTGATCTCTCCCGAGTCGGCGTAGCGCTTGAACGGCTCCAGCAGCTCCGAGAGGGGCTTGCCGGTGACACTGAGCAGTTCGAGGACGACCATGGCGGCGATGATGCCCGAGTCGGCCCGGTAGTTGTCGCGGAAGTAGTAGTGACCGGAGTGCTCGCCCCCGAAGATCGCTCCCGTCTCTGCCATCACCTGTTTGATGAAACTGTGGCCGACCTTGGTCCGGACCCCGACACCGCCCTGCTCGGCGATCACCTCGGGCACCACCCGCGAGCAGATGCAGTTGTACAGCACGGTGCTTCCGGGGTACTTGCCCAGCATGGAGGACGCCACCAGGGCGGTGGTCAGGGACCCGGAGACCGGCTCGGCCCGCTCGTCCACCAGGAACACCCGGTCGGCATCACCGTCGAAGGCCAGCCCGACGTCGGCCCCGGTCTCCAGTACGGCCTCCTTCAGGGAGACGAGGTTCTCTGGCTGGATGGGATCAGCTGGATGGTTGGGAAAATTCCCGTCCAGCTCGGGGAAGAGGATGTCGACCCGGAAGGGCAGGCCCTCGAAGACCTTGGGGACGACCAGGCCTCCCATGCCGTTGGCCGTGTCGGCCACCACTCGCAGCGGGAGGAGCGCGTCCCGGTCGACGAAGGATCGGACGTGATCGGCATAGGCCTCCAGAACCGACCGCTCCTCGAGAGGGGCGAGACGGTCCGGTTCCACGGCCGGGGCGCCGCGGTCTCCCCACTCGTCGAGCAGCGCCTCGGCCATCGCCTGGATCTCGGCCAGGCCGGTGTCACGCCCGATGGGGCGTGCGCCGGCCTGACAGAGCTTGAGCCCGTTGTACTTGGCCGGGTTGTGCGATGCGGTGAACATGGCCCCGGGGGCGTCGAGGCTCCCGGCGGCGAAGTAGAGGAGATCGGTCGACGCCAAGCCCAGGTCGACGACGGCTACCCCGGTGGAGCGGATCCCCTCGGCGAAGGCCCGGGAAAGTTCCACACCCGACTCGCGCATGTCCCTCGCCACCAGGACTTCTGGCCCACCGGTGAACCGGGCTACGGCGATCCCGATGGCTCGGAACTGGTCGGCATTCAGTTCGTCAGGGACCACTCCCCTGATGTCGTACGCCTTGAAGACGGAGGAGAGGCTGGCCATGGCTGGGCCATCCTAGCCAGCCGGTCCGGGCCCATCGAAGTGGTCCTGCGGCCCCCGGTAGTCCGGGGTGGCGCCGGGTGCGATGACCCGGCATGGTGGAGCGGACCGCCCCACCGTGCCGGGTGGCGGCCCCGGGCCGGGGGCCGGCCAACGGCCCCGCGAGGTCCCGGGCGGCCCAGCGACCCCTGCGGTCCGACCGGGTGCACCGGCCAGCCGGCCTCAGTCCTCGTTCTCGAATCCTCCACCCAGCATGGCGACGACGTCGACGGCCAGCGCCTCGCACAGCCCGGCCAGGTCGGCCAGCTGGTCCTCGAGGGTGGCCGCGGCCAGGAGCCGCTGGCGGTCGATGAGGTTGAGGGGGGCCTGGGCACAGAGCTGCCAGGCGATGGACTCGTTGTCCCCGGTGATCTCCAGATCGGGTGGCAGGGCGGGCACGTCACCCAGCTCCGACATCAGCGATCGGAGACGGCGGACGGCGACCTCCGCGGCGGCGAGGGCGCGATGGTGGTCGGCTCCCCGCACCACTGGCAGCTCCACCACCTCGGCGCGGGGGTACGGCTGCTCGGCCAGCCAGTGGTCGACCCGCACCCGCCGGTCCCCCCGGACGATCACCAGCATCCGACCGTCCTCCAGCTCGGCCGCCCGGTCGATGCGGGCCACCGTGCCGACGTCGACGCGCTGGTCCCCACCCCCGACCTCTGACCCCCGGGCGATCAGGACCACCCCGAATTCGCCGTCGCCCCCGAGGCAGTCGGCCATGAGGCTCCGGTACCGCGTCTCGAACACGTGCAGGGGTAGGACGGCCCCGGGGAAGAGCACCGTCGACAAGGGGAACATGCCCAAGGTGCGGCGGGTGGCCACGGCCACGTCAGGACCCGGGTGGGGCGGCGGCACCGGCGGCCGCGGATCTGCGGGCCCGCCGCCGGCGGCGATCGGTGACCGCCAACGCCACCGCGGCGGCCAGGGACACCAGCGAGACCGCCTGGCCGATCTCGTCGGAGGGCGAGCTGGCGTAGTGGAGGGTGACGGCGTGGCTGGTCGGGACCACCACCATCAGGTTGGGAGCGGCCCGCCAAGGCCCGTCGGCCCCGCTGGCCTTCCAATTGGGGAAGTACGACACCCTGACCTCGACCGGCGTGCCGACCCGGTCCACGTGGAAGGAGATCGAGCTGTCGGTCTCGACCACCTTCGACACGGCGGTGGCGGGCTCGGGCACCGCCGAGGGGCGGGTCTGGCTCATCGGCACCCGGGTCCACGACGCCGGCCCACCGGCGGTGGGCACCACGTTCCACCGGGTCGGATCGTCATACCAGCTGACCGCCGGGGTCAACCAGCTGCTCTGGCTCGGCGACACCCCGGCCCACACCACCGGCCGATTGGGCAGAGGCTGGACCAGGCCCGAATCGGCCACCTTGTACACCTTCCATGTCGTGTCGAGGGTCTCACCGTTGTAACTGGTCCGCCAGGGACCGGTCGAACCGACCTCGGTCAGGCTGGGGTCGGCCGCCGCCGCCGTCTCGACCGTGCTGGAAGCGGCCAGGAAGTACCTCACTCCCATCTGCTGGAGGTGTTCCACCCCGAGCGGCACGTTGAGGCCTCCGTAGGGCAGGCCCACCACCGCGTCGGACGGGTTCACCGAGAGCTCGTTCTGGTTGATGAAGTGGAACGGCGTGGAGGAAGCCGACTCGAACAGGAGTCCTTCCATCGAGTCCACGCAGCCGTTGGTCCAGTACGGGAGCAACATCAGCGACATGGTGGTCCCGAACCGGTTCTCCGACGGGTCGTACTCCCACATGGCCCGACCACAGCCCTGGGAGGCGCCGACGTGGGCCATCATCTGGATGACGGCGTGATACTCGGGGTAGTCGGGCTTCCGTTCGTAGCCCGAGTAGTTCCACTCGGCCCAGGCACCGGGCTGGTTGGCCCCGACCGTGACCCCCACCTGGCTGAGGTCCGACGCCGGCAGCACCAGGGGCGGTACCACGGCCAGACACGCCGCGGCCAGGGCCACGAGCGGCCCGGCCACGGCACCGGCGGCGAACCCGGGAGGCACGGGCCGCCGGAACCGGCTGATGCGTGTCCCCGGGCGCCACGGGGTGTCGTGGACCCCGCCGAGCCGAGGGTGGACCACCGCGACCCAGTGGCCGAGCTGGCGTCGGCGGTACCACCGGGCCGAGGCCGACACCACCTCGGCCAAGGCGTACCCGGCCAACAGATAGAGGCAGAGGAACCAGAAGGGCAGGAACCGGGCGTTGTACAACTTGTTGGCCGGGTCGAGGCACACCGCGGCGGCCGAGAGCGCCCCCATCACCACGAGGAACAGGGCCACCCGGTTCCGACGCAGTACCAGCGCCGCCAGGCCGACCAGGTCGGCGGCCAGGACCCACCGGGCCGAGGCCGGAAAGAGGAGGTGGGGGAAGCCCAGGACCTTGGTGTAGCCCATGTTGGTGGTGTAGGCCTGCCCGGTGGCGAAGGGCAGGAGCCACCAGGCACTGAGTCCGACACCGATGAGCGCGACCACCACCGACCAGGCCAGGCGCCGCGACCACCTCCGACGGGCCAGGCGCCCGCGCCGGCCCCGGAGAACGCCACGCACCACGTCGGCATCGAGCAGCAACCACACGGCAGCACCGGCCGCGGCGAACAGTGCCGGCAGCAGGTGGCAGAGGAGGGTGAGGGCGAAGAGCAGCGCGGCGAGGGCCCGGTGTCTGCCGGTCCGGAGTCCCCGGGCCCACACCCCCAGGAACAGCAGGGCGAAGGACAGGCTGAGGGAGAACGAGAACTCGCCGGCCAGGGTGGAGAGGATGTTTCCGCCGTAGATGGTGAAACTGGGCTCGAAGAGGAACGGGAGGGTGGCGGCGGCCAGGCCGGCCGGACCGGGGTCGCGGAGACCGGCCAACCGCCCGAAGGCCCACGCGCAGACGGGCAGGGTCAGCGTGCCGAGCACCGTGACCAGCTTGAAGGCCACGTCGTAGGAGACCACGGCGTTGAACAGCACGGTGATCATTCCGGGCAGGGGGAAGTAGAAGGTGTAAAGCGGGAACCCGTCGTACCAGTCGGGGTCCCACCCGGTGACCTGCCCGTGGGTCAACAGGTGGGACTTGAGGAAGGCCGGCAACATGACGTGCGCACCGGTGTCGCCACCGGCGGTGGTGGTGTTGGCCAGCAGCAAGGAGAGATGGAGCTGGCTGAGCGCGACCAGGGTGACCCCCACCACGGCGGCAACGTTCGCCCAGGCCGGCCAGGACGACCGCCCGGTCAGCCTCCGGGTCCACGACGCCGGCGCCGGAGCCAACCGGGGCGACGGGGCGACGGTGGCCGTGGCCGGCGCCACATCGACCGGAGCGGTCATCTCAGAACACTGTCCCGTTGACCAGGAGCCAGGGGGCGATCACGGCGGCCGCCACGGCCATCAGATTGAAGGTGGCGTGCGCCACCATGTTCATGCCCAGCCGGCCGGTGCGGTAGGAGACGGCCGACAGGATGATCCCGAAGGTGGCCAGGCCGGCGAACTGGAGGGCCTCGAAGTGGAACAGTGCGAAGACCAGTCCGGTCACCACGACGGACAGGACCGGTCCCACCCAGCCACCCACCCGTCCGAACAGGCGGGCGAGGGCCCGGAGCAGCACCCCCCGGAAGTAGAGCTCCTCGAAAAAGGGCGCGCCCACGACGGTGAGCACCGCGATCAGAAAGAACCCCGCTCCGTGCGAGCCCCCGGTGAGTCGGTTGCTGGGGGCACTGAAGCGTTGACTGAAGTCGTGGACGTGGTGGGAGATCGGGATGTACATCAGCGCCACCAGAATCTGACCGCCGACCCCGATCGGGATCCCGGCCAGGTCCGACCAGCGGAAGCGGAGGCCGAGGTCGGCCCCGAAGCTCTTGGTGCCCCGCACCCCGGTGGCCAGCCAGGCCGTCCCGAAGAAGCCGGCCCACAGTCCGAGGAGCGTCGAGACGATGTACCAGGTCGGGGGTTCGCTCAGCTTGGCGATGGCGGCCAGCGAACCGGAGGATCCTTCGACGGCCGCGGTCACCGCGGCGAAGATCTCGGCCACGATCTGGCCGGCCAGGAAGCCCAGGGCGAAGAACAGGAGCCACATCCAGGCCGACGAGCGCGAGTCCGGAGCGGCTCCCGCCGCCAGTCGATCGCCCAGGGTGCCCTCGGCCCCGCGTGCCCGGGCGACCTGGGCCGCGGCGGCGGGCCGGGCCGGGCCGTGGGAACCGGACACCGGCGGGGGCGGAGGGGCCGGGGGCGGGCCGGCGGATGGCGGCGGGGTGACGGGGGGTGGCGGCGCCCATCCGGAGATGCCCGGGGAGGTCGAGCCCGGTGGCGATTCCGCCGCACCGGCGACCCTGCGTTCAGCGGGCGCGTTGGGGTCCGCTCCCTGTTCGGACCGCTCGATCACCCTCCCACGATACCGACCGGGCCCCGCCAGGAGCAGGCGGCCCCCGCGACGGGGTGGGGCGATGCGTCAGAACGGGCCGGGTGCGCATAGCATGAAGAGGTGACCCCGCCCAATCCTGAGATCCCCAACGGCCCGGCGACGCCCGGTGGTCCCGGTCAGGACGGCCCGGGCCAGAACAAGAACCGGATGGCCCTCTATGTGGTGATCGTGGTGGCGGTTCTGTCCGTGCTCATCGTCCCGAACCTGCTCTCAAAGTCCAACACCAACACGCTCACCTACAACGCGTTCCTGGGCGACATCAACGGCAAGCAGGTCAAGACGGCCACCGTCGACCTGTCCACCGGGGTGATCACCGGTCAGCTCACCAACGGCGGCACCTACACCGTCAACGGGCCCAACCCGATCATCGACTCCGAGATCAACGCCCTCAAGCCCCTGGGCTCGAACTACCACCTCTCCCCCGGTACCTCGAACCCCCTCCTCGGGATCCTGCTCACCTGGATCCTCCCCTTCGCCCTCATCGGAGGCGTCTTCTACTACGTGAGCAGAAAGGCCCAGGGCCAAATGGGAAGCATCATGTCCATCGGGCGCTCCAAGGCCAAGCTCTACTCGACCGAGCGGCCGTCGACCACCTTCGACGACGTGGCCGGCTACGACGGGGTCAAGCTGGAGATCAGCGAGGTGGTGGACTTCCTGAAGACGCCGGCCCGGTTCAAGGAGATCGGGGCCCGCATCCCCAAAGGGATCCTGCTGGTCGGCCCGCCGGGGACCGGGAAGACCCTGTTGGCCCGGGCCGTGGCCGGTGAGGCGGGGGTTCCGTTCATGTCGGTGAGCGGTTCGGACTTCATGGAGATGTTCGTCGGGGTGGGCGCCAGCCGGGTCCGCGACCTGTTCGCCACGGCCCGGAAGCAGGCCCCGGCCATCGTGTTCATCGACGAAATCGACTCCATCGGCCGCAAGCGGGGCGCGGGTTTGGG
Organism: uncultured Acidimicrobiaceae bacterium; assembly: GCA_963833585.1. Classification (GTDB taxonomy): domain Bacteria; phylum Actinomycetota; class Acidimicrobiia; order Acidimicrobiales; family RAAP-2; genus Bog-756. The sequence continues at coordinate 202,418 of CAWHYF010000003.1, forward strand.
CGGCGGTCACGACGAGCGGGAACAGACCCTCAACCAGATGCTGTCCGAGATGGACGGGTTCGACCCCACCGAGGGCATCGTGGTGATGGCCGCCACCAACCGTCCCGACATCCTCGACGCCGCCATCCTGCGACCCGGTCGCTTCGACCGCCAGATCGTGGTGCCCCTCCCCGACCTCGACGAACGCCTGCCCATCCTGCAGGTCCACTGCAAGGACAAGCGGGTGGATCCGAGCGTGGACCTCGGGACCGTGGCCCGGGGCACCCCGGGCATGAGCGGCGCCGATCTGGCCAACCTGGTCAACGAGGCGGCCCTCCACGCCGTGCGCCGCGGCTCGAAAGTGATCCAGAACGTCGATTTCGAGGCGTCCCGGGACCGGGTGCTGATGGGCCAGCGACGCGAGAGCCTGGTGCTGTCCGGACCGGAGAAGGAGCGGGTGGCCTTCCACGAGGGGGGCCATGCCGTGCTGGCCTACGTGCTCCCCGACGCCGACCCGGTGCACAAGGTGACCATCCTCCCGACGGGCATGGCCCTCGGGGTGACGATGCAGCTCCCGATGGAGGAGCGCCACATCCATCCCCGTCAACACATCGAGGACTCCCTCGCCGTCCGGATGGGCGGCCGCGCCGCCGAGCTCCTGGTGTATGGGGACCTTTCCACGGGAGCCAGCAACGACCTGGTGGGCAATACCGAGCTGGCCCGCAAGATGGTCCGCGAGTGGGGCATGAGCGACAAGATCGGCCCCATGGCCTGGGGGTCCCAGGGCCAGGTCTTCCTGGGCGAGGACCTGATGCACACCCGCGACTACTCCGAGCACACCAGCCAGATCATCGACGACGAGGTGGAGATCATCCTCCGGGCCCAGGAGGAGCGGGCCCTCGAAGTGCTGGCACGGCACCGCGGCGGCCTGGACGCCGTGGCCCGGGCCTTGCTCGACGAGGAGACCATCGACGGCGAAACGGTCGGACGGCTGGTCGACACGGCCTACGGTCGCCCGGTGCACGAGCACGGTGTCAAGAACGTGCCGCCCATCTTCGTGGCCTCCCAGCACGGGCCCACCGGCTCCGACGACGTGGACGGTCCCCCGGACGATGCCAGCCCGACCGCGCCGCCCGGATCGGCCCGGACCGGGGCCGCCGCCTCGGAGCACCCGCGGTCCGGCACCGACGAACCGGCCGGCAGTGAGGTCACCGGCGCCGCCCGTGCCAGCGACGAAGCCGGGGCCACCCGGTCGACCGAGCCGGACCCGTCCAACGGGGACGGATCTGCCGACCCGGCACCGTGGCCGCCCCCGCCGGCCGGCCACTGGCCGCAGCAACCCTCGCCCATGCCCGCCCCGCCGGCCCAGAGCCACTGGCCCAAGCAGGCCCCGTGGCCACCTCCTCCGCCGCCCACCTCCCGGTAGGGGTCCACCTCCCACCGCGGGCGACGGGCGGACCGGTGTGAGCGCGGCGGTCGACGGGCGGTGACGCGGTCGGCGGCCGAGGCGGTGCCGGTCCTACCGGCGTCGGGCCACCCACGCCTCCTCGCACGGCCACCGACGGGCCCAGTCGGCGGTCACGAACGGGTACTTGGTCCGAGCACCGGCGGGGGGACGGAGCTCGATGAGGTCCTCCACCTCCAGGGCGTTGGCCCGCAGGACTCGGATCCAGTCGCCGTGGCTCAGATGGAATTCGACGGTCGGGTCGTCGGGCCAGTCGAATCGGTGCATCCCGAACTGAGCCCGGAGGAGCCGGTCCGCCGCCGGTTCGCCGTCGACGTCGGGGACGCAGAGCATGAGCAGGGTGCTGTTTCCGAGAAACACCAGCTGGCCACCGGGGCGCAGTAGCCGGGCCGCCTCGGGGATCCAGCGGTAGGGGTCGGCCCAGATCGCCGCACCGTACTCGGAGATGACCAGATCGAACGTGCCGCCGCTCAAGGGAACCTGCTCCGCCGCGGCGCGGACGAGCGGGAAATGCAGATCCTGCTGAACCTGGAAGTGACGGGCGATGCTCAGCTGTCCCGGGGTGGGGTCGACACCGACCGGTTCAGCTCCCCGGCGGGCCAGCCACGCCGAGACGTACCCGGTCCCGCAGCCCAACTCCACGGCGGCCTTGCCCTCCAGATCGACCGGGAGCAGGCTGACCGATGATTCAGGTACGCCGAAGATCCCCCAGGTGGGCTCGTCGGCCGACCACTGCCGCAGGGCCAGCTCCATCTGGTCCGGGCGACGGGACTCCCACCACTCGGCGTTGGGCCCAACGTGCTCGGGGGTGCGGGCGCCCATCCACCCACCGTAGGGTGACGGGATGCACGAGTCGGTGACCGTCCACATGGCCGCGAGCCCCGACAAGGTCTGGGACCTGGTGAGCGACGTCACCAGGATCGGTCGGTACAGTCCCGAGACCTTCGAGGCCGAGTGGCTCGACGGCGTCACCGGACCGGCGGTGGGTGCCCGCTTCCGCGGCCATGTGAAGCGCAACGGTGTCGGTCCCACCTACTGGACCACCTGCTCGGTGCAGGAGTGTGAGCCGGGTCGGGTGTTCACCTTCGGGGTGGGGCCTCCCGGCAAGGCCCTGAGCGTGTGGGGCTACCGGCTCGAGCCGTCCGATGGCGGCACCGACGCCACCGAGACGTTCCGCCTGGCGGATACCGGACTGCTCCGACTCTACTGGGCCGTCCTCGGATGGGCCCGGGGCCGGACCAACCGCAACAACATGCGGACCACGCTGGAGCGGATCCGGGTCGAGGTGGAATCGGACGAGGAGCCGGAGCAGGGGCGGGGGGCCGATCCGGCACCCGGCTCGGCGTGAGCGACGTCGTCGGGTAGCGGCGTCACCGGATCGGAGGTCAGGGAGGCCGGGGGGCAGAGCGCCGACCGGACGAAGGTCGTCGGTCGTCGCCGCTCGGCGCAGGTGCCGGTCGGCGGTCCGACCCAGTAGGTTGCTGCCATGTCCGACTACGTAATTCCTGAACCGGAGCCGAAGGAGATCGACGAGACCCTGTCGATCGAGCTACGCCACCTGGCGTCCAACGCCGTCCTCAAGGGCAAGCCCTCCGGCGACGAGAAGTGCGAGAACTGCCGCTACTACCTCGAGCCGTACAACGAGCTCTCCTACTGCTGGCACCCCAAGCTCCGCATCCTGGTGGGCGCCGAGTGGTGGTGTCAGTGGTGGGACGCCATCCCCGAGGACCGGTAGGGCGGGGGACGGGGTCCCCACTGGGCCTCACGGGGTGCCTGAGGGGTCGGCTCCGGGGTCGAGCGGGAACCCGGTGGAGGACACCACACCGGGAGACCCCGACGGGAGGCTGTCCTCCTCCACGTCCACCGGTTGGCTGGCCGACACGGTGAACGTGGAGAGGCCGCCCACCTGCTTCGGGCCCAGCACGGCCACCCGGTTCGGGGCCACGGTGAACATGGCCACCGGGCTGCTCCCCCCCAGCGCGGTCACCTGGACCTGCGCCGGCGTCCTCCCCGGATTGGCCACGGCCAGGCTCGAGATCGTGGCCCCGGGCGTCCCCGGCGCGCTCCGGATTCCGGGCGCGGGCACCAACCAACGGGTGGCCACGGTGGTCGTGGCCGACGACGAGCCCCACACCGGCGGGGTGGATCCCGGTGGTGCCTGCACCGATCGCCCCACCACGACCGGGGCCGTGGAGGTGATGGTGAGGGCGTACGGGGTCTGCTGGGGGAGCCCCGGCGTCCCGGATGCGGCGAAAGCCACGATGGAGGCGGGGGGCACCACCACCCGGTGGGGTACCACCGACCCGGACGAGAGGTCCAGGGCGATGGTGGCCGTCGCCGCGGCCTGGCCCGGATTGGCCAGGTAGAGGTCCACGCTGGACTGGGGAAGGGCCGTGGTCTGCGCCAGCTGCCAGGTGGTCGAGAGCGCCGGTGACCCCAGCCGCAGGGACACCCCGCCGGTGGCGCCCGCCGACCACTGCTGGAACTCCGAGCTGACCAGCCCCCCGGCCTGAGCCTCCACCATGGTGGCGATAGCCGCGGCATCTTGCACGTAGTCGCCCACGTTCTCCTCCACCACCTGGCCGGGCGGAACGACCAGACCCTGGTACGGCTGGGGCGCCTCGAACCCCTTGTCGGTCAGGAACGACACGTTCACCACCGCCTCGGTCGCGGTCGGGTTGAACAGGGACAGGGTCAGGAGGTTCCCGCTGGTGGTGGCTCCCCCGGCGAAGGCCCACTGGGAGGAGATCCGGGAGGCACACGGCGCCGTGCTCCATCCGTTGGGGCCGGTCACGGCCTGGCTGGCCACCACGCCCCCGCCCGAGAAGACGAAGCTGGCCGCGGCGCTCCCGGCCGGGAGTCCGGTGCCCGGATCGATCGCCACGGTGCCGAGGGCGGGGACGGTCACGCCACGGCGCACGGTGGGCACGGCACCCCCCGAGGCGGCCGGCCCCACCGCGGTCACCACCCCGCGCACCGCCGAAGTGGTGGAGTTGGTCAGGTAGATGGTGCTGGTGGCGGCAGTGCCGGCACCTGCCGAGCAGAAGGCCGAGGAGGAGTACGACCCCGCGGGCGCCACGCCCACGCCGTCGGCCACGGCCGGGGCGGGGGCAGGCACCGGGGTCCCGGCGGCTGCGGCCACCACGCCGACGGCGATGACCGTGGCGATGGCGCCGACCACGGCCGCCGTGCGACCCCGCACCGGCTCGACGGGGTACGCCGGCCCCGGGCGGGCGCGCCAGGGGGCCGGCGCGGCGTCCGGCACCGACCACTCCGGCTCGGTCCAGTCCGGCTGGGTGAGGGAATCGTCCGAGTGGCTCACTGCACGCGCTCACTCCGATGCGCCGGGCCGGCCGGGTCGGGCTCATCTCCGGCGGAAGGGACGCGGTCTTCGCCCCCGGCCGGGGCTCCCGCCGCCCCGGCGGGGCTTCCCTCCGCCGTGCCTGATTCCTCGGCGGACCGTCGGCGGCGGAGCTGCACCCGCCACCGCGGCCGCCCCAGGTCGTCGCCGATCAGCAGCGCCAAGGCGACCAGCCAGGTGGCCACCGACACCACGAAGGACAGCGGAGTCAACAGGCCCCCGTCGAACCGGAGCGATCCGGGGCCCGCCCCGGCCACCCGGAACCGGGTGGCCCACCCGAACGACGGGGAGCGCGGGGCCGAGGTCCCGGTGGGACCAGTCAGGGTCCAGCGTCCAGCCGGGGCCGAGGCGGCGAGCACGTTTCCTCGGGTCAGGGTCCCGCGGAACGACTCGGAGGCCTTCGGGCCGGGAAGCACCGGCTCTGCGCCGCGGACGATCCCCGAGCCGGGGCTCCCGGCCAGGGGATTGGGCTCGGCGGTACGGGGCAGCGGGGTGCCCGCCGGTGCCTGGGCCCGCTGAGGGAGCCAGTCACTGTTGACATAGACGGTGATGCCCGTGCCGGAGAGAACCGGGCTGAGATCCAGCTGCCGGGCGAGCGCCGGGGCCACATCGCCGGGGGCCGGATATTCAGTGGGGTTCTGCTCACCGTCGATCTCCGGGGCCAGCGAGGTCAGCAGGGCCACATAGCGGACCCCGGCCGGGGCCAGCAAGCGGCCGAGCTGGTCGGTGCCCCCGGCGCGGGCCAGGTCGACGGCGGAGGCCAGCCCGGACGACGGGCCGGGGCCCGCCGGGTTCCACAGCCAGCGGGCGTCGGGACCACCGTTCTCGGAGGTGGCATAGGCCAGGCCACCACCTGCTGCCCAGGAGCCCTGGTAGATGGCGTGGGGGTCGCCCAGCCAGAGCACCCGGAAGGCCCCATCGGCCGCCTTGGGCTGCATCCAGGCCACCGACTGGCTGAAGTCGTTGATCGGGAGCTCCCACCGGCCCGGCAGGGCCGAGATGGCGGTCGGGAGGGCTCCGAGGACGACCAGCACGGTGGCGACCACGGTGACCAGCTGTCGCCATCCGAACTCGGCGGCACGGAGGTCCTCCTCGAAGGCCGCCACCCCGAGGCCGATGGAGGCGGCGGTGGCTGCGGCGGCCGGTCCCAGAAGGATCAGGGGGTCGATGGCCAGGCTTCCCGTCCATCCTCGTCCGATGATCCAGGCCGCCACCCAGAACACCAGGGCCACGGTCCAGAACCGTCCGGCCCAGCGAAACCGGTCCCCCCGGGCCAGCACCAGAGGAGCCAGGGCGGCCACGAGGAACCCCCACGACAAGGGGGAACCACCGATGGGCCCGGCGGCGAACCGGAGGAGCGAGGACCACGATGCCGCCGACGAGGCAGGAATGGGTACGCCGAACACCGCGACCGCGCCGCGGCCGGCCCACAACACGCCGATGGTCCAAGGCAGGCAGATCACCATGGCCACTCCGGTGGACGCCAGGGCCAACCCGAGCGCCCGGCGTGTGGATGCCAGGTCGCGGTAGAGGACCGAGGAGGCCATGAGGGCCAGCGCGGCCAGGACCACCACCACGGCGGCAGCCGGGACGAAGGAGATCATGACGGCCTCGAGCAGGCCGAGGGCCATGGCGCTCCGGGCTCGGGGATGCCGCCGCGACCATGCAGCAAATCGCGCCCGGCATGTTCTCGGTACCGCCGCCAGGGTCGTCCGACGGTTCGGGACGGGCCGGTGCCCCGGCGCCCATAGGGCGCCGACCCGGTGGCCTCGAAGAGCCGATGCAGGACCCAGGGGGTGCCGGCATAGACCACCAGGGCCCCGAACCGGCCGAGGGCCAGCGCGTTGTACGGCAACGCCACGGCCAGGTAGGCCAGGCCCGCCACCAGGGCGGCCCGCTGGGAGCCGAACGGGCGGAGCAGCCGGACCACGCCCCAGACGCCGAGCGGGACACAGGCGAAGATGAGCACCTTCTGGGTCAGTCCCATCGCCCCGATCAGTAGGGTGCCGACCAAGCCGGTCAACAAGAGCCCCGGCGAGGCCGGCGCGGTGGTCCCCACCCCGGTGGGGTGCCAGCCGGCGCCGAACTGGGAGAGGGTGGCAGACCAGCTGGGGAACGGGACGAACTGCCCGACGGCGGGCAGTCTCCCGGTGAGGACCCCCCTCGTACCGATCAGCACCACCAGGGTGGCGATCAACCACACCATGAGTCGCACCCGCCCGTTGACCCGCCCTCGAGCCGGACGGTTGGGAGGGATGTCGTCGAGTTGGGGAGGTACGGACGCGGTGACGGCCGCGGTGCGCGGCGCGGTCCCGACCGTCGCCGACGGACCCTCGAGCGCGGCCCCGGTGGCCAGCTCCGCCGCCGCCATCTCGTCGGCATGGGCCCCGTGGAACCCGTGCTGGAAGACCCGGCGGAGGTAGGAGGAGAGCCTGGCGCTCCCCCCCACCTGGAGCAGTCGTATCTCCTTGTCGCCGAGCCGGCGATGGGCTTTCAGCTCCTTGCGCTGGACCCGGGTGGGGCCCAGCCGGGCCAGATTCCACCGCCAGGCCAGGACCACCGCCCGCGCCCGGGACCGGTTGCCGGCCAGGGTGGCCACGACGACCTCACCGACCGCCAGCAGCAGCACCTGGGGCACCACCCGGATCAGGTGGAACGTCCCGTAGCACTTGAAGACGGCCAGGAGCTCGTGACGGCGCTGCAGCTCCTGGAGGGAGACCGGGGACGCCGGAGCCGGTTCGTCCCCGTCCCCGACCAACCCTGGGTCGACGATCCGGGACCCCGAGGCCAGCTCCTCCAGGTGGCGGACCCGGGCGTCGGGGGCCACGATGATCCGGGCCCCGACCACCTGGGCCCGCCAGGACAGGTCGAGGTCCTCCCCCATCGCCACGATGGCCGGATCGAACCCGCCGAGCTCCTCGAACAGGTCGGCCCGGATCAGGCTGGACCCGCCCGGGGCCACGAAGACGTCGCGCACCGCATCGTGCTGGCCGTGGTCGATCTCGTTGGGCTGTACCCGGTCGACGACCGACCCCCCCTTGTCCGACGTCATGCCCACATGGACCAACCGTTCCGGATCGTCCCAGCTGACCACCTTGGGGGTCACGATCCCGGCGTTGGACCGGAACGCCTCCTCCACCATCAGGTGGACCGCATCGGGGAAGAGGGCCACGTCGTCGTGGCACACCAGGAAGTAGTCCGCTCCTTCCACCATGGTCCGGACCTCATTGACCGTGGCGCCGAATCCCCGGTTGGCCTCGAATCGGCGGACGAAGGCGGTGGGGAGTACCGCCGCCACCCTGGCGGTGAGGTCGTCCCGGCTGCCGGCGTCGAGGATGAGCACGGACAGCTCCGCATAGTCCTGGGAGGCGAGGGAGGCCAGCGTCTCCTCGAACCACGGGCCTGGATCGTGGGCGACGACGACGGCGACGACCGGCGGGGCCAGTGTGTCCATCAGGGGTCAGAGGCTATCGGGCCGGAGTGCAGGAAAGGTGAACATCCTGGTCAAGCGCCATGCGGGCCCGGATTCCCCGAGTGCTTGCAAATGTATACTATGACGTATACACTTGTATCCATCAGGGCTGGAGACCGGGGACCGAACCACGGGCCACCATCATCCGCCCCTTGCAACGCAGTCGCCATCACCGAACCGAAGGAGCACACCATGCCAACCATCAAGAAGCCGGAGATCAAGATGCCGGAGATCAACACCGACGTCACCCGGGCGGCCAAGGACCTCGCCGCCGTGGCCAAGGACGCCACGTACGTAGTCATCGGAGCGGGCGTGCTCGGCTTCCAGCAAGCCCAGGTTCAGCGCCAGGAGCTACTGAAGCGCCTGGCCGAGCCCAAGGCCGGTTTCGAGGACCGTGTCACGGCCGCCCGATCGGATCTGAGCGGCGCACTCCACACCGTCGACCTCACCGTCGAGGGCCTGATGGAGCGGTTCGAGGAGATCATCGAGCGGCTCGAGACCGCCGTGGCCCCGTTCGAGGACCGGCTCCCGACCCAGGCCCGCGACCTCGCCAAGCAGGCTCACGTCCAGGCCAAGGAGGCCCGCTCCCAGATCCGCTCGCGGATTCCGACGACCGCCTGATCCCGGTCCTGGCGTCGACTCCCGGGTCCCCCCTGGGTACGTCGGCGGCGCCGGCGAGTCGCTCGGCCCCTTGAAGAACGGCCCGCTCCGAGCGGGCCGTTCTTCGCGTGATCACCCGCCCTGCTGCCGCCAGTAGGCCAGCACATCGGCCAGGGTCTGGTCCAGAGGAACCTCCGGCTTCCATCCGGTGGCCGCCATCAGCCGTCCCGGGTCACCTCGCAGGACCGGGACCTCCACCGGCCGCACCAAGGAGGGGTCGGTCTCGAACTCCAGGGTGGTGCCGGCCATCGTCAGCAACCCGCCGGCGATCTCACCGATCGAGACATCCCGACCGGAGCAGACGTTGTAGACCTCCCCGGGACGACCGGACTCGATGAGGAGCCGATAGGCCCGGACCACGTCCCGAACGTCGGTGAAGTCACGACGGGCCGAGAGGTTTCCGACCGGGATGGTGGACGCTCCCCGGCGGTCGGCCTCGACGATCCGCTTGGCCAGCGCCGGCACCGCGAAGCTGGGGGTCTGGCCCGGTCCGATGTGGTTGAACGGTCGCACCGTGATCACGTGTTGGTCGTGCCCCAGGTGCGCCTGGGCCACCACCGCCTCGGCCGCCAGCTTGCTGGCGGCGTACGGCGTCAACGGAGCGGTGGGTGAGTCCTCCTGCAACGGGAGCCGACTCGGATCGGTGACCGCCCCGTAGACCTCGGCCGAGCTGGTCACCAGTACCCGGGGGGCGGTGCCACACTGCCGGGCCGCGGCCAGCACCGCGGCGGTTCCCAGGATGTTGACCTCCAGGACCCGGAGTGGCTCCTCCCACGACTGGCCCACATGGGTGAGCGCGGCCAGGTGGTACACGGCGTCGGGGGCCGCGGCCGACATGGCCCCCAGCACGGCGACCGGGTCGGTGATCTCGACCTCCCGGTCGATGGCCACCACGTGGTCGCCGAGACCTCGGAGATGCTCGGCGAGCCAGTGCCCCACGAAGCCTCGGCCGCCGGTGATGAGGGAGCGCACGACGGGTCACCCTACTGGCTCCTCGGCTCGGCCAACACCTCCAGCAGACCGCCCCGGCCCACCCGGCGCCCCGGCGCTCCGTCCACCTCCAGGCGGGTCATCCTGCCATCACGGGTCGGCCGAGGGCCCGCGGGGGTGGTCGGAGGCGTGCCGGTATGCCTCGAGGTGACGGTCGGCACTCCGCTCCCAGGAATGGGCCGCGGCGACCTCGAACCCCCGGTTGCGCCGTCGAGCCTCCGAGACCGGGCCGTCCATCGACCCGGACAGTTCGGCGTCGACAGCATCGGCCAGCCCGGCGGCATCACCCGGCTCGACCAGCACCGCGGCATCGCCGGCCACCTCCTCCATGGCGGTCCCCGACGTGGTCACCAGCGGCACCCCACAGGCCAGAGCCTCGAGCGCCGGGAGACCGAACCCCTCATAGAGGGCCGGGTACACGGCGGCCGCCGCCGATCGCAACAGGGCCGGAACCGTCTCGTCGGGCACGTACCCGGTGCGCACGACCCGGTGCCCGACCGTCGACCGGTCGATGGCCTGCTCCACCTCCCCTGCTCCCCAACCGTCTCCGCCCGCCAGGACCAGCAGGGACTCCGGGTGTCGGTCGGCGACACGGGCGAACGCCCGGACCAGGGTCGGTACGTCCTTGCGCGGCTCGAGGGTGCCCACGAACAGCACGTACGGGGGGCGGTCGGCCAGTCGGCGGTCCACCCTGGCCAGCGCCTCCCGATCCGATCCCGGTTGGGGCTCGTCGGGACGGAACAACCGGGCGTCGACGCCATGCGGAGCCACGAAGACCTCGGTGTCGACCCGGCACCATCGGGCCAGCTCCTCGGCGGTCACCCGGCTCGGGCACACCACGGCGGCGGCCCGCCGGGCGGCGCGGGCGATGGCCCGGCGGAAGAGCAGGACCTTGGAGCGCTGGTGCCACTGGGGCGCCTCGAAGAAACTCAGGTCGTGGATGGTGACGACCGTCGGGACGGTCGATCGCTCCGGCATCGTGTAGTGAGGGGCATGGTGGACCGCCACACCCGATCGGGCCAGCAGGCCCGGTAGCCGGAGCTGCTCCCAGGTCAGGCGGAGCGGGCGGGGGGTGGGCGCACCGGCGATCATGCGGGCTCCCGGGGCCTGGACCGACCACCGCCGGTCGTCTCGCCGACCGAACAGGGTCAACTCCACGTCGGTGCGTGCCGCCAGGGCCCCGGCCAGGTGCAGCGTGTACTGGCCGGCGCCCACCGCCCGGGACGGAACCGCCGAGACATCGAGCGACAACCGCAGGGGATCGTCAGCCACGACGTACCCGGACGGGTCCCGGCCGGGCCCCCTCCCAGACGGTCAGGTGCTGACGGGCGATGCCCGACCACTGCAGCTCGCCAGTTCGGTCGCGGCCGAGGCGGACGAGCCGGGCGCGCTCCTCCTCGTCGGTGGCCACCGTGAGGATGCCGGCGGCAATCGAGTCGGTGTCCAGGGGATCAACCTCGTACGCCGCGCCCGCGGTACTCGGCAACGGGCTGGCCACCACGGGCGTACCGAACGCCATGGCTTCCACCGGCGGGAGGCCGAAGCCTTCCACCAGGGGCACGTACGCCAGGAGACGGGCCATGGCGTAGAGGGCGGACAGCTCTGGTGGAGTGACCAGACCGGTCAGGACCACGCCGGCCTCCGGCTTCACCCGCGCCCCCCAACCGCTGGGTCCCACCAGAACGAGTGGCCATGGTTCGGGAAGAGTGGCGCGGATGCGTTCGTAGGCTTCGACCAGTCGTGGAAGGTTCTTGCGCGGTTCCAGCGTGCCGACGCTGAGGAGGAAGGGGCCGTCCACCCCCATGGAGGAGAGGAGCGCGGTGGCGGCCCGGACGTCGGGCGCCGGCAGGTGGTCGGATCCCATGGGGATGATGTGGACGGCGTCCGGGGAGGCTCCGGCCTCGACCAGGTCGGCCGCCACCACCTCGGCGGGGACGATGAACCGGTCCGACCGCCGGAGGGCCCGGCGCAGCGCCGCCTCGTGCCACTGGCGCCCCCGGGCTGGATAGGCGTCCGGAACCCTCCGCCACAAGAGGTCGTGCACCGTGGTCACCAGCGCCGCCCGACCGGGAATCATGGTGGAGAGCGACGTGGCCTGCACGACGTCGCACCCGCGTGGGCTGCGGAGGAGACCCCAGTCCCAGGCCCGGGTCAGGACGGGTCCGGGCAGTGGGTAGGCATACACGGGGTGGCCGAGGTCGACCAGCGGATCGGGACCACCACGGTTCGACGGGGGCCGACTGGCCACCAGTGTGAGGGCGGGCCGGTCAGGGTCGCCGAGATCGTCGAACCCCTGGAGCAATCCGCGGATATAGGTACCGATCCCGCCCGACGCCGGGCGCCGCAGCTGCTCGGCCATCATCAGCAGGCGCACGGTCATGGCGCCATGCCCAGGGGACCACCCACCGCGTCGGTGCCCTGCCCTGACGAGGTGCCCTGGTGGGCGTCCCGGTAGAGGCGGGCCAACCCGGCGGCGCAGGACTCCCAGGTGAAACCGGCGCTCCGTTGGCGCCCCCGCCCGACCAGCGCTTCGATGTCGGCCCCTCCGGCCAGGACGCTGCTGAGGGACGCAGCCAGTCCGTCGGCGTCCCCGGCCTCGACCAGAAAGGCCCCGTCCCCCACCACTTCGGGAACGGCCCCGACCGCGGTGGCGACCACCGGGACCCCGGCCGCCATGGCTTGCAACGGAGGGAATCCGAACCCCTCGTAGCGGGACGGATAGGCCAACACCGCGGCGTGTCGCAGGGTGGCATCGAGACCCCGGTCGTCGAGATAGCCGGGACGAACGATCCGGTCCCGCCAGGGGGACGCCTCCACGGCGGCCGTGAAGCGCTCCGCGCCCCAGCCCTCGGCGCCCACCACCACCAGCGCCACCGAGCGGTGGGTGCCACCGATGCGGTCGAAGGCCGACACCAGGAGCGGGTAGTCCTTGCGCGGCTCGATGGTCCCCACGGCCAGCACGTAGCGGTCACAGCCCTCGGGCAGGTGGATCGGGGCTCCGGGTGGGGTCGTCCGGGCCGTCGGGGCCGCCGGGCCGGATGGGACGGGGATCCCGTGATGGACAGCCCGGACCCGCTCGGGGGGGATCGGGAACGCCTCCACCACCTGGTCGGCGACGAACTGGGACGGAGTGTGGACCCATGCCCCGTCTTCCACGGCCCGACGGATGAGTTCCGGGAACCGCAGGGTGGGCGGATCGCACAGTTCCGGATAGAGCACGACGGTCAGGTCGTGCACGGTCACCACACGGGCAGCCCGTCGGGTCGGCGGCACCACGAAATTGGTTCCGTGCACCACGTCTCGGGCTCCAATGAACCACTCCAAGGGCGGCAGGGGCCACCTCGCCCAGGCCGCGTGCAGTGGCCGAGCCGGCATGGCCCGTTGGCGGGTCGACATCCCGCTCGGCACCAGTGCTCGGAGCTGACGTCGACGGCGCCAACTGACCGCGAAGGCCGAGACCTCGAGCGACGGTTCGGTCGAGAGCCCGGCGAGGGCTCCGAGGCAGAAGGCACCCACCCCGGTGGGCCGGCCGAGCAGGGCCGTGGCCTCGACCCCGACGGACAACCGGTCCTGGTCGGAGGTAGCAGATCGCTCCGGCGTCACCCCGGGAGCCTTGCACACGGCGACAGGAGGCCGGCGCAGCGATGAGCGGTGGCCGACGGTAACCGCCGAGATCGGCGCGCCGGTGCGGACGGTGTGGAGCCTTCCCCCGAGCACCGTCGGGACGTCGACCGGGCCTGGCGGACCGGGGCGATCGGGGGCAGGAGGGCCGCGCCGATCGGCAATGTGACCGGGCCGAGGCCGGGGCCGGGCCGGGTACCGGGCCGGGTAGCCGGAGGCCGGGTAGCCGGAGGCCGGGTAGCCGGAGGCCGGAGGCCGGGTAGCCTGCCCCGATGGCTACCCCCCGCACGAGGCAGAGCAGAAGCGAGCCGGGTTCCTCCCCGTTGCCCCGCTGCTCGATGGGAAGGCCAGGGGCCCGGCGGTGATCACGGCGTTGGCCGGTGGCGTGGGGGCCGCCCGGCTGCTGCGGGGACTGGTCGAGGTGGTGCCGCCCTCCGAGATCACCGCGGTCGTCAACACCGGCGACGACACGGTTCTCCACGGGCTCCACATCGCACCCGATCTGGACACGGTGATGTACACACTGGCCGACGCCATCAATCCCGAGACAGGTTGGGGCCTCAGCGGAGAGACCTGGCGGGTCATGGAGTCGCTCCGTCGGCTCGGCGGGGTGACCTGGTTCAACCTCGGCGACCAGGATCTGGCCACCCACTGTTACCGAACCCAGCGCCTCAGCGAGGGTGCCACCCTGGGGGAGGTCACCGCGGAACTGGCCCGATCATGGGGCGTGGACATCCGACTGCTTCCGGTTACCGACGATCCCCTCCGGACACGGCTGCAGCTCGTCGACGGGCCGGAGGTGGGATTTCAGGAGTACTTCGTCCGCATGCGACACGACGTACCGGTGTCCGCGGTCAGGTTCGACGGAGCCGAACGGGCGCGTCCGGGTCCCGGGGTGGTCGAGGCCCTGGACGCCGCCGACGTCATCGTGGTGTGTCCCTCCAACCCCGTCGTCTCGATCGGCCCCCTGCTGGCCGTCCCCGGGGTCTCGGAGCGCCTGGCCCAGCGGAGAGACCGCATCGTGGGCGTATCACCCATCATCGCCGGCGCCGCCCTCAAGGGGCCGGCTGACCGACTGCTCCGGGAGATGGGATTCGAATCCTCGGTGGTGGGTGTGGCCCGCTGGTACGCACCGTGGCTCGGCACGCTGGTCATCGACGAGGCAGACGCGGGGCTGGCCGACGCAGTCGAGGCCGAGGGGGTCCGCTGCCGGGTGGCACCCACGGTCATGTCGACGGTCGAGCGCTCGGCGGCGTTGTCGTGGACGGTGCTGGATGCCATTGCCTGACGCCGACCGGGACACCAGCCCCCGGCGGGTCCCGGAGTCGGGGGAGCCATCGGGCCGCGCTCCCGATGTCGCCGCGCTCACCGTCTTCCCCGTGACGGGCATCGGCGAGGTCACATCGGGCGACGATCTGGCTGCCCTGCTAGCGGACCGACTCCTCCCGCCGGCGGGCGGGCGGCCGGCCGTTCCCGGTGGATTGGTCGACGGGGACGTCGTGGTCGTCACCCAGAAGGTGGTGTCGAAGGCCGAGGGGCGGATCGTGGCCATCGACCCCGACGACCCCGACGCCAAGCGGGCCCTCGTCGAGTCGGAATCGGTGCGCATCCTCCGGCGCCGAGCGGATCTGCTGATTACCGAGACCCGGCACGGGTTCGTATGCGCCAATGCCGGGGTGGACCTGTCCAACGTCGGGGCCGGTACGGCCGCCCTCCTCCCCACCGACCCCGACCGGTCGGCCCGCCGCATCCGCCAGGGGCTCGAGCACCGGCACGGTGTGTCGGTGGGAGTCATCGTCTCTGACACCTTTGGTCGCACCTGGCGGCGCGGGGTCACCGACGTCGCCATCGGCATCGCCGGCATCGCCGGCATCGTGGACCTGCGGGGGACCGTCGACGCCACCGGTCGGGTACTCGAGGCCACCGAAGTGTGCGTGGCCGACGAACTGGCCGGGGCCGCCGAGCTAGTCATGGGGAAGGATCGGGGCGTGCCGGCCGCCGTGCTGCGGGGCGTGGATCCCCGTTGGCTCCGGACGGGGTCGGTCGCCGAGGAGATCGTCCGACCGCCCGCCGAGGACCTCTTCCGCTGAGAATCCCGGCCCGGCAGGCGGTCAGGTGCCCGAGATCGTCGAACCCTGTCGGGCCGGTACGCAGAACGGTGTCCGGTTGGCCCCCGCCGCCTCAGCCCACGTCGTGGAGGTCGACCACGAAGACCAGGGTCTCGTTGGGTGCGATTGCGCCCCCGGCACCCTGGGCGCCGTACCCGAGATGCGGAGGAATGGTCAGTCGGCGCCGACCGCCCACCTTCATGCCGGCCACACCCTGGTCCCAGCCGGCGATCACCCGGCCGGCGCCAAGCGGAAAGGAGAACAATTCGCTGCGGCTCCAGGAGGAGTCGAATTCCTTCCCGGTCGACCATGACACCCCGACATAGTGGACGTTGACCGGAAGTCCGACCACAGCCTCGCGCCCATCACCGACCTCGATGTCCTCGACCACGAGGTCACCGGGAGGGGGGCCATCGGGAATTGTGACGGTGGGTTTTGAGTCGGTTGCCATCCCAGGACCCTACGGCAATCGGATGGCCGACTCGAACGCCGTCCCGGGTCAGCGGCCCCGGGTGCCGCCGCCGGACCCCCGCCTGGCAGCCACCGGACCGCCCCGGCGCTGTCCGTGCGATGCCCCGCCTGCGCCGCCGCCGGAGGCCCCGCCGCGTCCGCGCCGGGAGACCGAGGTGCTGGCTCCCGGGGTGCCCGGCTTCCCGTGACGGGCTGGCCCACCCCGTTTGCCGGGCTTGCCGGGTTTGCCTCCCTGACCTGACGGACCGGGCTTGCCGGACTTGCCCCCGTGACCGGACGGACCGGGCTTGCCGGAGTTGCCCCCGTGACCGGACGGACCGGGCTTGCCGGAGGTCGCTCGCTGCTTCCAGGAGGTGGCACCGGCGTGGGTGCCTCTCGGCTGCTCCGAGCGGAGGAATGACGAATCGTCACCCGGGCGGGTCCCACCCGACCCAGAGCCGTCGCGGGAGCTGCCGGCGCCGGGCGGCTTCCCGACTCGGGACGGCTCGGGACGGGGCTTCCACGGCTTGCCCTGTCGACGGCCCGGTCCCGATCGGCCTCCGCGGCTCGGGCCCTTCACCTCGGTCGGGACCGCGGCCGACCCCCGATGCTGGCTGGGACGGCGCTTCGGTGGCTCACCGACGACCGCAGTGACGGCAGCCACGTCGGGGTGGGTGGTCCCGGTGGGGACATCGAGATCACGCTGGAGGCGTTTGACTGCCGCGGCCTTGTCGGGCGTCACGAAACTGAGCACCACACCGGTGGCACCGGCCCGGGCCGTGCGGCCTGAGCGGTGTACGTAGTCCTTGGCGTCGGCGGGCGGGTCGAAGTGCACCACGGCGTTGACCCCGTCGACGTGGATGCCCCTGGCCGCCACGTCGGTGGCCACCAATGCGTCGACGGCACCGCGGACGAACAGATCCAGGGCTTTCTCCCGTTGCTTCTGACTGCGGTCGCCGTGAATGGCCGCGGCCCGGACCCCCCGCTGCTCCAGCTGCCGAGCGATCCGATCGGTGCCGTGCTTGGTGCGACTGAACACGATGGTCGGACCGGCGGCCGCGACGATGTCGGCGGTCCGGTCGATCCGGTCCCCTGATGCCACCCGCCAGAAGAGGTGGACCGCAGCATTGATGTCGTCTTCATCGACCTCGAGTTCGTGTCGCGCCGGGTCGTGCTGGTACCGGCGGACCAGGACGTCGATGTCTCCGTCGAGTGTGGCCGAGAACAGCAGGGTCTGCCGGTCGGAAGGCGTTTGGTCGAGCAGGCGCTTCACGTCAGGGAGGAATCCCATGTCCGCCATCCGGTCCGCCTCGTCTATGACCACGATCTCCACCGCGTCGAGCCGAATGCTGCCGCGCTCGATGAGGTCCCCGAGTCGGCCCGGGCAGGCCACCGCCACGTCCACCCCCCGGGACAAGGCTTTCAACTGCGGTCCGTAGCCGACCCCACCGTAGAACGAGTCCACCCGGAGACTGCGGGGCGTCGCCAGCACCTGCAGCTCTGCGGCGACCTGAGCGGCGAGTTCACGGGTGGGGGTGAGCACGAGCACCCGGGGATGTCTCGGCCGGGAGGGCTTCCCGGTCAACCGGGCCACGGCACCGATACCGAAGGCCAGGGTCTTCCCGGATCCGGTCGGGGCCTTTCCACAGACGTCCCGGCCGGCGAGGGCGTCCGGGATGGTCATGGACTGGATCGGGAACGGTTCGGAGATCGACTTGCGGTCGAGTGCCGCGACGATGTCGGTGGGCACGCCGAGAGAGGCGAAGGAGGGCTGCAAGGGGGGCATGGGGAACTTTCGTGCGACAGGCAGGGACGCGGGAATGCGTCTCCGGGGATGGCCTGCCGCCAACTCCGCGCACCAGGACCTGTCCAGACTAGTGCGTCGAACGCCCAGGTCCGGCGCAGGGGGGCCGGCCGGGGAGCACCGCGGGCCCCTCAGGCCCCGTCCCGGCCGGAACCGACGTCGTCCAGGCGCTGCCGGACGAACTCCAGGACGGCCGCGGTGCCGGTCCCCAGCTCGGTCCACGACGTCCACCCGAGCTGGATCCCGGCCCGGCTGGGATCCAGTGCGCTCCGTTGCAATTCGCCGGGACGCAGCGGCTTGAGGATCGGCGTAACGTCCACACCGGCCTGGGACGCCATCTCACCGAAGAGGGTGTTCACCGAGGTCTCCCGCCCGGTGCCGATGTTGCAGACGAGTCCTCCCCCTTTGCTGGCGGCCCGCACAAAGGCGTCGACCACGTCGTCGACGTAGACAAAGTCTCGCGTCTGCTCCCCGTCCCCGAAGATGGTGACCGACTCCCCGGTCACCAGGCGCTCGGCGAAGATGGCCACCACACCGGCCTCACCGTGGGGATCCTGGCGAGGTCCGTACACGTTGGCCAGGGCCAAGGCGGCGAATTCCAGGGAGTGCAGCTCCCGGTAGGCCACCAGGTAGTCGATGGCGGCCTTCTTGGACACCCCATAGGGAGAGAGGGGTCGCTGGGGCAGAGACTCTTTCAGTGGCAGCTCTGATGCCTCGGGCTCGCCGTACAGGGTGCCGCCGCTGGCGGCGAAGACCACCCGCCCGGTGTTTGCCGCCCGCGCACCCTCCAGAACCCGGAGGGTCCCGATCACGTTCACCTCGGCGTCGAAGACCGGCTCGGACACCGAGACACGGACGTCGGCCTGGGCGGCGAGGTGGAAGACCACTTCGGGTCGGCGGCGGGCCATGAGGTCGACGACCTCGGCCGAGCGCACGTCCATCTGGTGCACGGTGAGCTGATGGCCGGCCGAGATCCGGGCATCGCTGAGATTGGCCAGGGAGCCCGACGACAGGTCGTCGAGTACGTCCACCGTGTGCCCCTCGGCCAACAGCCGGTCCACCAGGGTGGAACCGATGAACCCGGCACCACCTGTCACCAGCATCCGCACGATCAGTCTCCCGCGGGCACCCGTTGACCGTCGATCACGGTCCCCGAGGCGGTCACGGCACCGGCTCCGACGACCGACAATGGATGGATCACGCAGCGTTGCCCGATGATGGCCCCCGGCCCGATGATCGATCCCTCCACCGTGGCCTTCGAGGCCACCCGGGCGCCCGGCAGGAGTACCGAGCCGGTGATGGTGGCGCCCTCCTCGACGACGGCGCCGGCCCCGACCACCGACTCCTCGACCTCTGCGCCCGAAGCCACGGAGGCACCGGTCCCGAACAGGGACCGGGCGACCGCGGTGGTCCTGACGTCGACCTGCCCGATCCTCCAGGTCCCGGGGCCCAGATCGGGATCGGGCACTGCAGCGGGTGCGGGTGGCGACGCCCGCCGGCCCAGCAGCAGGTCGCGATGGGCCCGGAGGTACGCATCGGGGGTACCGGTGTCCAGCCAGTAGGCCTCGGACCCCAGTGCGTACAGCGTTCCGGCCTCGACCAGGGACGGGAAGGTCTCCCGCTCGATGGAGACCCGCCGGTCGGCGGCGATCCGGTCCAGCACCGAGGTCTCGAACACATAGGTGCCGGCGTTGATGTAGTTGGTGGGAGCCTCGTCACGGGGAGGCTTCTCGATGAAGGCCTCCACCTTCCCGGCCCCGTCGGTGGGAACGACACCGAAGGCACTCGGATCGTCCACCGGGGTGAGGCTGACGGTACCCTCGGCAGCCGAGGCTCGGTGGAAGTCGAGCAACGCCGTGATGTCAGAATCGGTGAGCACGTCGCCGTTGACCACCACGAACGTGTCGTCGATCCCGGCGTGCAGGGCGGCGAATCGGATGGCTCCCGCCGTGTCCAGGGGCGTTGGCTCCACTGCGTAGGTCAGCCGCACCCCGGCGATGGTCCCGTTGGGATAGGCGTTGATGAACGCATCCGGGCGGTAGCCCAACGAGAGCACGGCGTCATCGATTCCGTGGTCGGCGAGGTGGCCGATGACCCGCTCGATCATCGCCTGCTCCACGATGGGGAGCATCTGTTTCGGCGCGGTCAGGGTGAGGGGTCGGAGGCGGGTGCCCTCCCCGCCCACCAGGACGACCGCTCTCACTTGGTGGTTCCGCCGGGCTTCGTGGTGGAGGTCGGGGGTTGGGTGGTGGACGTGACCGGGGCCGTCGTCGCCGTGGTGGGGAGGGTGGTCGCCGTGGTGGGAAGGGTGGTCGCCGTGGTCGAGCCGGTAGCCGCGCTGATGAGGGCAGTGATGACCTTGGCCGGGGGCTTCGGCACCGTGGCCGTGGCCGGGACGAAGGCCATGGTGATCAGCTGGCCGTTCTGAAACAGGAGGTCCTCGGGGGGCCCGCTCGTCTCGGTCCCCTTCTTGGAGGTGAAGCTGGGCCAGCTGTCGACGATCACCACGCCGGGCTTCCCGGCGTCAGGAGTCCCCTTGGGACAGACGTCACCGTTGCTCCAGGCCTGCTTGCCCGGGTACTGGAGGGTGGAGGAGCTGAGCTCGAGACCCTTGTAGCCGGACACGAACTTGCCCAGGGTGGCGTTACTACCTGATTCGGAGCTGTTCTTCGGGTGCACGGTGATGACCCCGTTGCCGTTGGCGGTGAGACCGGTCTTGGCCGAATTGGTGCTGGCCGGGAGGTCGGGCTGCAGGGTGCCGCAGATGTCGATGCCCAGGCCGGCGAACCACGTCTGGCTGGTGGTGGGCGGACCCGTCGACGACGAGGTCTGGTGGGTCCGCTGATACCGGCTGAAGCCGATCAGCAAGAGCCCCACGATGCAGATGAGGGCGAGACTGGCGTACCAGTTGACCGGCATCTGGCCGCGATAGGTCCGGCCCCCGCCCGTGGTGGCGGCCCGCTCCACCCATTTGCCGGTCGAGTTGCCCTTGCCCGTCGAGTTGCTCGCCATGATCGGAGGACACCCTACAGCCTGCGCCCGGGCGTTCCGGACGCACCCGTCACCGCCCGGTCAACCGGGCCACGCAGGCCAGAATGGCCCGGACCCCGATCCCGAGAGCCACCAGTGGAAGGAGGGCGCGTCGCCAGCCCCGCGAGGACCGGCCGGCGAACCGCAAGAGGGACCGGTGATGCTCGACGATCATTCGGTAGGGATGGTGGTCGGTCGAGACCCCCTGCCGGTGGGTCACCTCGGCCGTGGGCACATACGCCGCTGACCAGCCGATCTCCCTCAGCCGCCAGCACAGGTCCACATCCTCGGCGTACATGAAGTACGACTCGTCGAACCCGCCGACCTCCTCGAAGGCCGATCGGCGGACCAGAAAACACGCCCCCGAGACCCAGTCGACCTCGACCGCCACCCCGGTGGCGTCATCCAGCTCATGGTGCTGGTAGGCACGGGTGAACCGGTTGTCGGGGGCGAAGATGCCCAACAGCGCGTGGCCACCGGCGTCGATCAAGGACGGGAAACGACGGGCCGACGGGTACCGGGCGCCCTCCGAGGTGCGGATCATCGGTCCGACCAGGGCCCGCCGGGGATGCTCGGCCAGCGCCCCGGCCAGGGCGGCCAATGCCCCCGACCGGACGTCGAGGTCGGGATTGCACACCACGATCAGGGGTTCGTCGGTGGCGGCCACCCCACGGTTGGCCGCGGCGCCGTAGCCCAGGTTCCGCCCCGGATCGATCACCTCGAGGGCCGGATGGAGGGACCGGACCCGATCCACAGAGCCGTCCCTGGAGCCGTTGTCCACCACCACCAACCGGGAGGCGCCATCCGATCGCCACGCTTCCACGCACCGGAGAAGGGCCTCGCCGGACTCGTAGTTCACGATGACCACCACCGCGCTCAAGACCGATCCGGGCCCGTCGGTCGCGTCGGGTCCGTCGGGTCCGTCGGCCGGCGCTGTGCGCCCCTCGGCGCCCCCCGTCACCGATCCAGCCGGGTGAACCGGTACTTGACCAGGGCCCTCACGGCCCCGAACCCGTCCCGCCAGGTGATCTTCTTGCCCTCGTCGGGCTCCCGGCCGGCGTAGGAGATGGGCACCTCGTAGATCCGGTAGCCGCGGCGGAGGACCTTGGCGGTGATCTCCGGCTCGAATTCGAACCGGTCCGACTCGATGGTGATCCCCTCGAGCACCCGGCGGTCGAACATCTTGTAGCAGGTCTCCATGTCCGAGAGGGTCGAGGAGTAGAGGACGTTGGTGACCAGCGACAGGAACCGGTTGCCGATCCAGTGGAGGGGCAACATGTTCCTGCGCTCACCGGTGAAGCGGCTGCCGTAGACCACCTGCGCCTTGTTCCGGAGGATCGGGTCGAGGAGGCGGGACCAGTCGAGCGGGTCGTACTCGAGGTCGGCGTCCTGCACCAGCACCAGGTCACCACGCGCCGCCGCCAGCCCGGTGCGGATGGCGGCACCCTTACCCCGGTTGCGCTCATGTTCGATCACCCGGATGCTCGAGTCGCCCAGTGCGGCCAACACCTTGTCGGTGCCGTCCGAGGAGCCGTCGTCCACCACGATCACCTCGATGTCCACCGGTAGTTCAACGGCACGGATACGGCGGATCACCTCGGCCACGGTCGACCGCTCGTTGAAGACCGGCACGATGACGGACAAGAGGGCGTACCGGTGGCTGTCGGGCTCCTGCGCGTCCGACCCTCCGGATGGAAGGTCACTCATCGCCGGACTCGTCGGTCGGGGCGGGGACGGAAGGCTTCTGGCGCATGGGGGCGATCACCTCGGGTCGGCAGCCGGAGGCCGGCCGCCTCAGACCCTGCCATTGTTACCGCTCCCGCCACTGTCTGCGGCGGAAGCCGAAATTCCGGAGATTCCCGGCTCCGCCGCGACCGCGGCGGCGGTGCGGGCCAGGCCTTCCCGCAGCCCGGTGGTCGGTTCCCACCCGAGGGCGGAACGGGCCAGGGTGATGTCGGGACGGCGCCGGGTGGGGTCGTCCACCGGGAGGGGCAGGTGCACAATGGTCGACGTCGATCCCAGCAGGTCGACCACGGTGCGGGCCAGCTCCAAGACCGTGTACTCGTCGGGATTCCCGATGTTCACCGGTCCCACCAGATCCGAGTCGAAGAGACTGATCAGTCCTCTGACCTCGTCGTCCACGTAGCAGAGGCTACGGGTCTGGCTGCCGTCACCGTAGACGGTGAGCGGTTCACCCCGGAGCGCCTGCACG
The DNA here is from genome assembly GCA_963833585.1 of uncultured Acidimicrobiaceae bacterium. Taxonomy (GTDB): domain Bacteria; phylum Actinomycetota; class Acidimicrobiia; order Acidimicrobiales; family RAAP-2; genus Bog-756. The sequence goes on from CAWHYF010000003.1 coordinate 225,570, forward strand.
AGGAAGTTCGACACCACCCGGCCGTCGTCGGGCCGGAGACGCGGTCCGTAGGTGTTGAAGATCCGTACGATGGCCACGTCGGCGTCCAACTGCCGGTGATGTGCCATGGTCAGCGCCTCGGCGAACCGCTTGGCCTCGTCGTAGACGCTCCGAGGACCAACCGGATTGACGTTGCCCCAGTACGACTCGGTCTGAGGATGCACGTCGGGGTCCCCGTACACCTCGCTGGTCGAGGCCAGCAGGAAGCGGGCCCCGTGGGTCTCGGCCAACTCGAGTCCCCGACGGGTCCCCTCGCTCCCCACCGCCAAGGTCTCCAGGGGCAGTGCGAGGTAGTCGGGGGGCGACGCCGGGCTGGCCAGGTTGAAGACCCCGTCCACCGCGCCGTCGACCGGGATGGACCGGGTGATGTCGGCCGGCACCAGCGTGAAGTTGGCATGGTCGTCGAGGTGGGCCACGTTGGTCCGGCGGCCGGTCGAGAAATCGTCGACACAGACGACGTGGTCGCCGCGCTCGAGCAGGTGGTCACACAGGTGCGAGCCGAGGAATCCGCCGCCGCCCAGGACCACCAGTCGGAGGGTCACCGTGCCGTCACCACCCGCCACGAACCCGCCGATCCGGTCACCGCCGGGTGCCACACGCGCCCGCGTCTCCGCCGGACCGTCAACGCCGGCCGATTCCGGTGTAGTCGAAACCGATTCGTCGCAGGTGGGCCGGATCGAGCAGGTTGCGGGCGTCGACCACCACGGGCACCGCCATCGAGTCGCGGATCCGGGCGAAATCGAGCCACCGGAACTCGTCCCACTCGGTGAGTACCACGGTCGCCACCGCGCCCCGGCAGGCCGCGTAGGCGTCAGGGAAGGCCCGGAGCATTCGGTTCATGTCCGGCCCGGGCTCCGCGGTCTCCGCTCCGGCTACGCCCGCTACCGGGATCGACTCCTCGCCCAGGGGGACTTCGACGGTGGGGTCGAACGCCTGAACGTGGGCCCCTTCCTGTACCAGGCGTCGCACCACCTCGATCGCAGGCGAGTTGCGAAGGTCGTCGGTGCCGGCCTTGAAGGTCAGACCCCATACGGCGATGACCGACCCCTCGAGCCCGCCCTGGGTGGCGGTTCGGACCTTGTTGACCACTCGCTCGAACTGCTCGTCGTTGGTGGCGATGGCTCCCTTCAGAAAGGAGAAGTCGTATCCGGCCTGCTCGGCGATGTGCACCAGCGCCCGGGTGTCCTTCGGCAGGCAGCTCCCTCCCCACCCGGGACCGGGTCGCAGGTACTCGAATCCGATGCGTTTGTCGTAGCCGAGCCCGAGGATGACGTCTCGGACGTCGGCACCCACCGCTTCGCACAGACCGGCCACGGCGTTGACGAAGCTCAGTTTGGTGGCCAGGAAGGCATTCGAGGCGTACTTGATGGTCTCCGCCGTCGCGGCGTCCGTGATCAGCAGCGGCGCATGGGTCCCGGAGAACAGGTCCCCCACCTTGGCCGCGGCCGACTGGTCGTCGGCACCCACCACGATGCGCTCAGGGTGCAGGCTGTCGGGAACGGCGGTCCCCTCCCGAAGGAACTCGGGATTGGACACGACGGTCAGGTCCGAGCGACCGAGCACCCGCTCGACCACCAAGGTGGAGCCCACCGGCACCGTCGACTTGTTCACAATGATGGTTCCGGAGGCCAGTAGGGGGCTGATCTCCTTGGCCACGGCCTCCACGTAGGACAGGTCGGCGGATCCGTCGTCCGCCTGGGGGGTGGGAACGCACAGAAAGACGAACTCGGCGCCTTCGACGGCGGCCGATGCGCCCACCACGAATCGGAGGCGACCGGCCTCCTGGCCCTCGCGCACGAGCTCCTCGAGATGGTCCTCCACGATGGGGACCCGCCCACCTTGGAGCATCGTGACCTTGGCCGGGTCGGCATCGCCACAGGTCACCTGGTGACCCAGGTGGGCCAAGGTGGCCGCGGTGGGGAGGCCCACATAGCCGACCCCGATGACCGCCACCGTCCGGCCCTTCCCGTCGGACAACGCCCGCGCCGCGTGCCCGCTCTGGGCGAACTCCGTGCTACCGGATACGGCCGGCTCGGCCGACGAGCGGCCCCCGGAAGGGTGCCCGGACCCTCCGAACACGCCGGGGAGAGGCGACATCACACCTTGGATCCTGAGTTCACTGGGCAACCATCCTCGGGCCGTGCGGACCTACTCCATGTCGGCTCATTCTCTACCGTCCTGAAGCCACCCGCACCCGGCCGCCGGAACCCGAGGGCCGACACCGGTCTCGGAATCAGAAACCGGCAGGTCGGACGGCAGTCCCCCCGTTGTGGAGGACCGGGCCCGGGAGGCGACGAGCGGCGGCCCGGATCGCCGACTCACCCGACCTCGTCGGGCAGGGCGGCCACGAGACGCCCGAGCGCGTCGGTCCAGTCCGGGAGGAGCGGCAGCCCGGACAGACGGAGGGCGGCGTTGTCGAGTCGCGAGTTCGCCGGACGGGGGGCGGGCCGGGGAGGGTCCAGGTCGGAGGTGGCGATGGGCTCCACCCGCCCGGGGTCGAGGCCGGCTGCGGACAGGGTGGCCCGGGCGAACCCGAACCAGGTGGTCTCACCTTGGTTGGTGACGTGGAAGGTGCCCGGCCGCCGGTCGAGAGCGAGACGGACCAGGGCTCGGGCCAGGTCAGCGGTGAAGGTGGGGCATCCGTGCTGGTCGTCGACGAATCGGAGGGTACCGGCGGGCGTCGCCCGGGCCAGGCGCAGCACGGTCTTGACCATGTTGGCCCCGTGGGCACCGCTCACCCATGCCGTGCGGACGATGGTGGCCGACAGGCCGGACAGGGCCCGTACCTCCAACTCCCCACCCAGCTTGCTCCGGCCGTAGACCGAGCTGGGCCGGGGCGGGTCCCACTCGACGTACGGACGGTCGAGGGTGCCGTCGAAGACGTAGTCGGTCGACACGTAGATCAGGTGGGCGCCGACGCCGTGGGCGGCCTCGGCGATGTGGCGTGTGCCCATGGCATTCACCGCGAAGGCGGTGTCCGGGTCCGACTCGCAGGCGTCCACTGCGGTGTAGGCCCCCCCGTGCAGGACCAGGTCGGGCCGGAACGAGTCGACGGCGGACCGCACGGCGGTGCGGTCGGCCACGTCCAGGTTGTCGATGTCGGTCGAGAGCACGTCAAAGGTGCCTCCGTCGACCGGCGGGAGGATTCCCCCCCGGGCCTCGGATGCCCCGCTCCCGACCGGCACCCCCCCGGCGGGCGCTCCTCCGGCCAAGACATCACGTAGATCCCGGCCCAGCTGGCCGTCCCCCCCGGTCAGGAGGACCCGAAGCGGGCGGTTCACGAACTCGAGGACGGTCCCGAGGAAGGATCGGCCGACCACGCCCCCTCGACCACCGGGGCCCGGTCACGGAGCGGCTCCCACCAGCTCCGGTTGGCGGCGTACCACGCCACCGTGTCGGCCAGTCCCTGCTCGAAGGCCACGGTCGGCTCCCAGCCCAGCACCCGGCGGATCTTCGACGAGTCGAGGAGATAGCGCCGGTCGTGGCTCGGGCGGTCGGGCACGATCTCCTTCAGGCTCTGCGGCTTGCCGGTGGCGGCGAGTACGGCGTCGGCGATCTCTTCGATGCTGGCCTCGATCCCGCTCCCCACGTTGTAGGTCTCCCCCACCACCCCGTGCTGGAGCACCAGTTCGATCGCCCGGCAGTGGTCGTCCACGTGAAGCCACTCCCGCCGGTTCTGCGTGGAGGCATACAGAGGCAGGGACTGGTCGTCGAGAGCTTTGGCGGTGAACAACGGAATGACCTTCTCAGGGAATTGGTAGGGGCCGTAGTTGTTGCAGCAGTTGGTGATGGTGGCGGGGAGGGCGAAGGTCTCCACGTAGGCACGAACGGCATGGTCGGCGCCGGCCTTGGAGGCGTTGTAGGGGGTGCGCGGCCGATAGGGGGTGTCTTCGGTGAACACCTCGTCGGAGTCGAGGGGCAGGTCCCCATAGACCTCGCAGGTCGAAATGTGGTGGAACCGGATCACGCCGTGCCTACGGGCCGCCTCGGCCAGGGTCTGGGTGCCCAGCACGTTGGTCCGGAAGAATCGGGCCGGGTCCAGGATGGCCAGGCTGTTGTGCGACTCGGCGGCGAAGTTCACGATGATGTCGATCTCGTGATCGGCCAGGGTCTTGGCCACCATCTCGAGATCCCCGATGTCCCCCTGCACGAAGGTGATCCGGTCTTCGACGTCGGCCAGGTTGGGGCGGTTGCCGGCGTAGGTCAGCACGTCGTAGGCCACCACCTGGTCGCCCGGATGGTTCCGGACCCAGAAGCGCACGAAGTTGGAGCCGATGAAGCCGGCTCCGCCGGTCACAAGTAGTCGCATGATGGTGGAATGTTACTCACGGCCGACTGCGCCCCGGGGCTGCCCCGGCATGCGGCGCTCTGGAAGGGGCCGGGGGATGGGATCCGGTCGACCCAGCGGTCAGGTGAGCCGGCGGTCAGGTGAGCCGGCGGGCGGGCGGACATGGACCACATCCCCGGCCACGACGATCCGGCTCGTGCCCTCCACCTCCACCACCAGGTGGCCCTCGGCGGTCACATCCACCGCCGCCCCCTCGAAGGCCGAATCGGCCAGCTCGATCCGGACCGGCGTGCCGATGGTGGTGCACCGGTTCCGGAGCTCGTCCGACTGACGGACCCGGCCCGGCACCGTCCCGAGGTCGACCAGTCGCGGCTCCAGGTCCTCCAGGAGGCCGTCCAGGACCGCGGAGCGGTCCACCGGGTGCCCGACCTGCTGGCTGACGGACGTGGCGCTTCCGACCAACGCCTCGGGGAGATCGGCGTCGGTGGCCGGCCAGTTCACATTGATCCCGATGCCGACCACGATGGCGCCCGGAGCGGTGGGAGTCGCCCCACCGGCCGGGCCGGACGGATCAGTCAGGTCGCCTTCGGCCAAGACCCCGGCCAGCTTGCGGCCGTCGGGTCCCAGCAGGTCGTTGGGCCACTTGAGGCCCAGTCGCAGACCGGCGGCCGACTCGACCCCCTCTGCCGCGGCCAGGGCCACCACCGCGCTGGCCAGGTGCCGCTCTGCGGCGGGGAGGTCCGGACGCAACAGGACCGACAACAGCAGGTTGGCGCCGGCGGGGGCCTCCCAGCGTCGCCCCAGGCGTCCCTTCCCCGCACTCTGGAACTCGGCTACCGCCACCACCCCGTCGGGAGCGCCGGATCGGGCCTCCTCCAGCAGATATCGATTGGTGGAATCGATGGTCTCGAAGTGCCGGATGTCGGTGAAACGGGTGCCCGGCATGGCACACACCCTACGGGCCGTGACAGTGTTAGAACGCCTCGGGATGGCGGAGCCGCCGTCCCATGCCCGTCCGAATCGAAAGGCGCAGCGTGCTGAAGAAGGTTCTCATCGCCAACCGGGGGGAGATCGCGGTCCGTGTCATCCGGACCTGCCGGGAACTGGGAGTGGCCACGGTGGCGATCTACTCCGAGCTCGACCGGGAAGCGCTCCATGTCCGGCTGGCCGACGAGGCCTACGCCCTGGGAGGTCAGACCGCGGCCGAGAGCTACCTGAACACCCAGGCCATCCTCGGCGTCGTGGAGAAGTGCGGAGCTGACGCCGTCCACCCCGGCTACGGGTTCTTCTCCGAGAACACCGACTTCGCCCGGGCCATCACCGAGCGTGGGGTCACCTTCATCGGGCCGCCGCCCGAGGCCATCGACGTGATGGGCGACAAGATCAGCTCCCGTCACGCCGCCGAGCGGGCCGGGGTGTCGGGCGTACCGGGCCGGTCCGAGGTACTGCGGACGCCCGACGAAGTGACCGCCTTCGGCGACGAGTTCGGCTGGCCGGTGGCCATCAAGGCGGCCTACGGGGGTGGCGGCCGGGGCATGAAGGTGGTGACCGGCCCCGACGAGGCCAAGGAAGCCCTCGAGTCGGCCATGCGGGAGTCGAAGGCCTACTTCGGGCGGGACGAGTGCTACGTGGAGCGGTACCTGGCCTGGCCCCGCCATGTCGAGATGCAGATCATCGCCGACACCCACGGCAACACCGTGTGGTTGGGCGAGCGGGACTGCTCCGCCCAGCGACGGCATCAGAAACTGGTGGAGGAGAGCCCGGCACCCAACTTCCCCGACGGGGTGCGGCGCGCCATGGGCGAGGCCTCGGTGCGGGTCGCCGAGGCCTGCGGGTACGTCAACGCCGGTACCGTGGAGTTCCTCTTTCAGGACGGTGAGTTCTTCTTCCTGGAGATGAACACCCGGCTGCAGGTGGAGCATCCGGTCACCGAGTTGGTGACCGGACTCGACCTCGTGGAGTGGCAACTGCGGGTGGCCTCGGGTGAGGCCCTCGGCTTCACCCAGGACGACGTCCGGCGCGACGGCCACGCCATCGAGGTCCGGGTCAACGCCGAGGACCCCAACGGCGGGGCGTTCACCCCGTCACCCGGCACCATCACCCGGCTGGTGTCACCGGGAGGGCCCGGGGTCCGCCTCGACGCCGGGTACGAGTCGGGCGACACGGTGAGCCAGTTCTACGACAACCTGGTGGCCAAGCTGGTGGTGTGGGGTCATGACCGCGAGGCGGCCCGGCGGCGAATGCTGCGGGCCATCGAGGAGATGGTGGTCGAAGGGGTGGCCACCACCCTCCCCGCCGACGTGGCCATCCTCTCCCACCCGGACTTCGTCGCCGTCGCCCACTCGACCAACTGGGTCGAACAGACCCTCGACCTGACCAACGTGAGGGCGACGCCCGGACCCCCGGTGGTGGACCCGGCTGAGGGCGGAGAGGCCCTGCCCCGCGTCCTGCGGGACGTCACCGCAGAAGTGGACGGCCGTCGCTACCAGGTCAAGCTGTGGGTGCCCGATCTCGGTGACGCCGTGGTGGCCGCGGGTGGGGGCGTCTCGGCGCGGGCCGCCGGGCCCAAACGACCCAAGGCCTCCGCGTCCGGGGCGGGCTCGGGAACCGTGGCCGTCCCCATGCAGGGCACCATCGTGCGGGTGATGGTCGTCGAGGGCGACACGGTCGAGGTGGGCCAGACGGTCTGCGTGCTCGAGGCGATGAAGATGGAGAACAACGTGAACGCCGAGCGGGCCGGAACGGTGAAGGAAGTGCGGGTGGCGGCAGGCGAGTCGGTCGGACCCGGCGATGTCATCGCCGTCATCGAGTAGACGAAGGGGTTCCGTTCATGCCTCAACCCACCGCGGTCAAGGACGCTGCTCGGAAGTCCATTGAACGCGGCCTGGACGGTCTGGTGCGGCTGAGCCACACCATCCACGACAACCCCGAGACGGCGTTCGAGGAGGACCGGGCTGCGGCCTGGACGGCCGAGCACCTCACCGGGGCGGGTTACTCGGTGACCACGGGGACCTCGGGGATGCCTACGGCGTTCACCGCTGAGACTGGCAGCGGGCCGCTGGTGGTGGCCCTCTGTGCCGAGTACGACGCGCTCCCGGGAATCGGGCACGCGTGCGGACACAACATCATCGCCGCCGCCGCGGTCGGGGCCGGCCTGGCCCTGGCCGGGGTGGCCGACGACCTGGGCATCACCGTACGGGTCTTGGGCACGCCGGCCGAAGAGGGTGGCGGGGGCAAGATCACCATGCTGGACGACGGGGTGTTCGACGACGTGCACGCCGCAATGATGGTTCACCCCTGGCCGGCGGACTGGCTCCGGGCCACCTGCCTGGCCGTCTCCCATTTCGACGTGACCTTCCACGGGAAGAGCGCCCACGCCTCGGCCGCCCCCTGGGAGGGGGCCAACGCCGGCGACGCCATGGCGCTGGCGCAGGTGGCCCTGGGCCTCCTGCGCCAGCAGTTCCGCCCGGGGGACCAGGTCCACGGCGTGGTGACCGACGGCGGACAGGCGGCCAACGTCATCCCCGAGCGGGTCAGTGGCCGGTTCATGTGCCGTTCGACCTCCCTGACCGGTCTGAAGGTCCTCGAGCCGCGGGTCATGGCCTGCTTCGAGGCCGGGGCCCTGGCCAGCGGGACGACCTTCGAGCGGCACGATCTGGCGCCGGTCTACTCCCACATGGAGAGCGACCCGGGCCTCCTCGATCTCTACCGGGTCAACGCCGAAGCGCTCGGGCGTACCTTCGGACTCGATGACCAGCAGGCCCCTCGCCCCACCCTGTCCACCGATATGGCCAACGTGTCCCTGGCGGTGCCGACCATCCACCCCCTGGTGGGAATCGACGCCGCCGGATCGGTGAACCACCAGCCCGAGTTCGCCGCGGCGTGCGTGACGCCGTCTGCCGACAGGGCCGTGCACGACGGTGCCCTGGCCATGGCCGGGACGGTGATCGATGCGGCGCTCTCCGACCCGGTGCGCCATCGCCTGTTGACCGGCTGAGGCCGGTCACCCGCCACCGGTCCACTCCCGGTCGGCCCGCCGGGGCCACCGGCTCCGGCGGGCAGGTGCGGAGCCCGGTGTCAGCCGTTCGGGTGGAACTCGCCGAACACGCCTCGGAGCGCGTCCGACACCTCGCCGAGCGTCGCCATCCGAGCCAGTGCGGCCTTCATCGGCACCAGGAGGTTCTGGGTCCCCCGGGCAGCCGCCGCCACCTCGGCCAGGGCCGCATCCACAGCCTTCTGGTCCCGCTGGTCCCGCACCCGCCTCACCCTGGCCACCTGCGAACGCTGCAGATCGGGGTCGATGGGGAACACTTCGGTGGGCTCGAGCTCCTCGTCGACGAACTTGTTCACACCGACGATGACTTTGTGGCCGGAGTCGATGTCCTTGGCGTAGGCGTACGCAGCCTGCTCGATCTCCTGTTGCATGTACTGGGCCTCGATGGCGTCGACGGCGCCACCCATGCCGTCGATCCGGTCGAGGTACTCCCAGGCGGCGTGCTCCACCTCGTCGGTCAGCGACTCCACGAACCACGAGCCGGCCAGGGGGTCGACGGTGTCGGCCAGACCCGATTCGTAGCCCACGATCTGCTGGGTGCGCAGGGCCACCTTCGCCGCCCGCTCGGTGGGCAGCCCGAGCGCCTCATCGAAGCCGTTGGTGTGGAGGCTCTGGGTACCGCCCAGGGCCGCGGCCATGGCCTGGAGCGTGACCCGCACGATGTTGTTCTCCGGCTGCTGGGCGGTGAGTGTGGATCCACCCGTTTGGGTGTGGAAACGGAGCAGGGTGGACCTCTCGTCCTTGGCGCCGAAACGCTCGGTCATGATCTTGGCCCACATCCGGCGGGCGGCACGGTACTTGGCCACCTCCTCGAACAGGTTGTTGTGAGCGTTCCAGAAGAAGCTCAACCGTGGAGCAAAGGCGTCCACATCGAGGCCGGCGGCCAGGGCCGCCTCGACGTAGGCGATGCCGTTGGCAATGGTGAACGCGATCTCCTGGACCGCGGTCGAACCGGCCTCGCGGATGTGGTAGCCGGAGATCGAGATGGTGTTCCAGCTGGGGAGTTGATCGGCACAGTAGGAGAAGGTGTCGGTCACCAGGCGCATCGAGGGGCGGGGTGGGTAGATGTACGTGCCCCGGGCCACGTACTCCTTCAGGATGTCGTTCTGGATGGTGCCACCCAACAGCTTGGGATCCACTCCGTTCTCCTCGGCCACCAGTTGGTAGAAGAGCAGCAGGATGGCGGCCGTGGCGTTGATGGTCATCGAGGTGGTGACCTGGTCGAGGGGCAGTCCGGCCAGGAGGAGTCGCATGTCGGCCAACGAGTCGATGGCCACGCCGACCTTGCCCACCTCGCCCTCGGAGCGCGGGTGGTCGGAGTCCAACCCCATCTGGGTCGGGAGGTCGAAGGCACAGGACAGGCCGGTCTGACCGGCACCCAGGAGGAACTTGAACCTCCCGTTGGTCGACTCGGCGGTGCCGAAACCGGCGTACTGGCGCATGGTCCACAGACGGCCGCGGTACATGTCGGGCCGGATGCCCCGGGTGTAGGGATAGGCGCCCGGGGCCCCGAGCCGTCGATCGGGGTCCCAGCCGTCGAGATCGGAGGGTCCGTAGACCGGGTGGATCTCGATGCCCGAGTCGGTGAACCGCTGATCCTCGGGGCGGCGGGGGGCACGGTCGGCTGTCATGGCGCCAAGGTTACGGTGTCCCGCTCCCGCCCGGAGAAAGCCCCATAGTGTCCGATCCCAGTTCAGCCGGTACCCGGACCACGGCGGTCGGCACCGCCCACACCGCCGGGCCCGCTCACCCCGCCGCGACCCTGCCCGGGCCACCGGCGGACCGGCGGGCTCAGGGGCCGACCGGGGGTGCCACGGCGTGGGGCATGCACAGGTCGTCGTATTCCGCGATCACGATCTCTCCCGCGTCCGGACCGCAGGCCGGACAGTGGGGGTCCCGGTGCACCTTGAAGGTGCGGAAGCTCTGCTCGAGGGCGTCGTAGGCCAGCAACCGACCTTGCAGGGTTTCCCCGATGCCCAACAGGATCTTGACGGCCTCCACCGCCTGGATCGAACCCACGATGCCCGGGAGCACCCCGAGCACGCCGGCCTCCGAGCAACTGGGGGCCAGCTCGGCCGGAGGGGGCTCGGGGATCATGCAGCGATAACAGGGACCCACGTAGGGATTGAACACGGTGGCCTGCCCCTCGAACCGGAAGATCGACCCATGCACCACCGGGATCCGCTTGAGCAGCGAGGCGTCGTTGACCAGATAGCGGGTCGGGAAGTTGTCGGTGCCGTCCACGATCACGTCGTATCCGTCGATGATGTCGAGGATGTTGTCGGCACCGAGACGGACGTCGTACGTCACCACGTTCACGTCCGGGTTGATCAGCGTCAGCGTCTTCTTGGCCGAGTCCACCTTGCGCTCACCGATCCGGTCGGTGTTGTGCAGGATCTGGCGCTGCAGGTTGGAGGCATCCACCACGTCCATGTCGATGATCCCGATGGTGCCCACCCCGGCCGCGGCCAGATAGAGGGCGGCCGGCGAGCCCAGGCCCCCGGCGCCCAAGAGCAGCACCTTCGAGTCGAGGAGCTTCAGCTGACCGGTCTCCCCCACCTCGGGGAGGAGGAGGTGGCGTTGGTACCGGTTCCGCTGCTCGGGGGTGAGGGCCTGGGGCGCCACCCAGTCCCGGCCTTCGTCCTTCCACCGGTTGAAGCCGCCGATGACCGAGGCCACATCGGTGTAGCCCAGCTCCTGCATGGTCTGGGCGGCGAACGCCGAGCGGGTACCGCCGGCGCAGTAGACGACCACATGGCTGGACTTGTCGGGTATCCGACCCTCGACCGAGGTCTCGAGCGTGCCCCTCGGGATGTGGACCGCGCCGGGCAGTGCGCCCTGCTCGTACTCGTCGGGCTCGCGGACGTCGAGCACCACCGTCGGGCCGTCGGCGATCTCCTCGGCGGCCTGAGCGGGTTCGACCTCGCGAATGGACGACTTGGCGCTGGCCAGCATCTCCCTGAACGTGGGCACGGCAATCACAGTCCTTCTCGGTCGGTGTGGAACCTCCGAACGGTGGTCCCACACACCTCTCCACACCATCACACCACTACCAGCCGAGCAGACCCGAGCTACCCGGTACAGGTGTAAACACTACCAGCGGGGTCAACATTCCCGGAGGCCCGGTCGGCTCGCAGTCGAGTCGAGTCGGGGCCGGGTCCGGGTCGACGGTAGGGCGTCGACGGGATCCGCCACCTGCACGGCGCAACGCGGCCAGATCAGGCGCCATGGCGCCCGGATGGGACGGCGCCCGGGCCGGCCAGCAGCGGGAAGGACTCAGCCGAAGGTCACGGACCCGGCGGGTGGGATGGTTCCCGGCCCGGTCGTGAGACAGCCGGCGGCCAGCGACGGGTCGACCGGTGCGGCCAGGGTCGGGGGGGTCAGGAAGGCCGGCGGGCTGGTCAGATCCACGGAGTCCAGCAGGTTGTCCGCGGCGTAGTCCCGGTGGGTCAGGGCCGGCAGGTTCCACTTGGTCTCGATCAGCTTGAGCACCGAGGTGTGGTCGTGGACCACGTGGGAGACGTAGTCGGGGCGGGCGTACGGGGACACCACCCCGGCCGGGACCCGGAAACCCAACCGGTTGAACGACCCCTGGTGGTCCCCCGGCGAGGTGATCGGCGCGACCGAGTCGGGCCTGACCGCCCTGGGCGGGGCCACGTGGTCGTAGTACCCACCCGACTCGTCGTAGCACCACACCAGCATGGTCTTCGGCCACTGGGGCGAATCCATCACCGCGTTGACCACCTGGGAGAGGAACTGGTCGCCGTACTGCACGTCTTGGGGGTTCTCCTCGGACTGGGTGCCGAAGTCGGGGTCGACCAGGCTGACCGAAGGCAGGGTGCCGGCAGCGGCGTCGGAGAAGAACTGGCTGGTCTTGGACAGGTGTGACGAGTAGCCCGGCGTACTGCCCAGGTAGGACCAGATCAGGGACGACGGGAGGGAGGAGTAGTAGTTCGACCACGAGATGGAGTGGGCCGTCAGCGCTTCGAACACCGTGCCGTTCGGCGGCCGGTCGTTCGGCAAGGTGTCGTTCAGGAGGCCCAGGGATGTCCCGGCCATCAGGAACCGGCGGTTGGGATAGGTCTGCGCGCCGACCGAGCAGAAGTACCGGTCGCACACGGGGAAGGTGCTCGCCAGGGAGTTGATGAACGGCATCACCGACGGTTGGAAGTACCCCATCGAGACCGGGCCGCTCTGGCTCTTCACGAAACCGTCCATGTGGCCGCTGGCGTACGAGGTCCAGTAGGCGTCCCAGGTGTTGAAGGGGAAGTGGGCCTCCTGGCAGGGGTTGGGCATGGGGAAGGCGTGCACCATGGCGTTCTTCCTCGGGGGCGGCATGGCGCTCTTCTTCGGCCAGGGGTTGGAGGCGGTGGGCTGCCCGTCCGAGCCGAGCACGAACCCGTCGCCGCGGCCTTGCATCATGCCGAGGATGTTGTCGTAGGAGTGGTTCTCCATCATCACCACCACGATGTTCTCGATCAACGGGAGCTGATCCGATCCGGCCGGCGCGGCGGGATCGGGCAGCGTGCCCGGTCCCGGCCTGGCCCGGGGACCGGTCCGGGCCGGGGTGGCCCCTGCGCCACCTGAGGTTCCGGCCGCCAGCCCGATGGTGGCGGCGCCGGCCAGGGCACCCCCGAGGAGGGATCTCCGCGAGATCGACTTGGATTCACTCACCCCGACGACACTACTGACTGGCGGAGTCGGGCGTGCGGGCGGGGAGGTCCGACGACCCCGGGACCAGTAGCGTGCCTCCCCATGGAGCGACGGTGGAGCTGACCGAAGCGGTCGTCCGTCGCCGGATGACCAGGAACTTCTCCGGTCGTGCCCTTGACCTGGGATTGGTCGACGAGTTGCTTTCGGCCGCACTCCGGGCCCCGTCGGCGGGAAATGCCCAGGGACGGGAGTTCGTGGTCCTCGAGGGGCCCGAGGAGACCTCCCGGTATTGGCAGGCCACCACGGACGCCGGGTGGCGGGCCTCCTCCCGACGCTTCGAGGGCCTGGCCCGGGCCCCGGTGGTGGTGCTGGTCCTCGCCGACCCCGAGGCCTATGCGGCCCGGTACCGGGAGCCGGACAAGGCCCGGCCTGACCGCGCCGAGATCGAGTGGAGGGTCCCCTTCTGGTTCGTCGACGCCGCCTTCGCCACCATGACCTTGCTGCTCGCGGCCACCGACCGGGGGGTGGGAGCCGGGTTCCTCGGCAACTTCCGCGGCGAGGAACGCCTGCGGACGGTGCTCGGGGTACCCGAGCGGTTCCGGTGGTTGGGCGCGGTGCTCCTGGGTGAGGCCGCCGAGCCCGATCCCCCCTCATCGTCGTCCGCCCGGCCCCACCGCGGCCTCCAGGAGTCGGTCCACCGGGGCCGCTGGTAGGCATTCACCCTGTCGGGAGGTGGGTCACCGACGGATGGCTCGGGACCCGTAGGTGACCCGGTGCGGACGGCACGTCGGACCCGGCGCCGCGCTCTTCCACCACCAGCGAGCACGGCCCCCAGGGCCACCACCGATGCCGCCTGGGCCGGCCCGCCGAAGGTCCCTTGTAGGCGCCGGGCAACGCACTCCCGCCGCTCGCCAGAAACAATCAACCATCTGGTTGACCTTCTCGCCCGGAACCGCTATTCTCAACCATATGGTTGATCAATTGGCAGGGATGGATGGCCTGTTCCGGGCCCTCGCCAACGGGACCCGGCGGGAGATGCTCGGCCGCCTCGCCGAGGAGGACCTCACCGTGGGTGAGCTGGCCGAACCCCTCGCCATGACCCTGGCGGCGACCTCCAAGCACATCAAGGTCCTCGAGCGGGTGGGATTGGTGCGGCAGACGGTCACCGGCCGGCAGCACGTCTGCCGGTTGGATGCCGAGCCCTTGACCTCCCTCGCCGGGTGGCTGCGCTTCTACGAACAATTCTGGGCCGGGCGGTTGGACGCCATGGAGCTCCTCCTCCAGGCCCCTTCCGGCTCGGAGACCGCAGGCGAGCCGACCGAAGTCCACCCGGGGACGTCCGGACCCGACCCGATGACCGAGGAGACATGATGACTGCCTCACCCCAACCACCGCCTGCGGTGCACCTCGAGCGGATCCTGCCCGCTCCCCCCGACCGCGTCTACCGGGCGTGGCTCGATCCCGAGCTGGTCCGACGGTGGATGGCTCCCACCGGGATGCAGGTGACCCGGGTCGACGTGGAGGAGCGGGTCGGTGGCCCCTACCGGGTCTGGCACCGTGGCGAGGACGGCGAGGCCGGTGGCTTCGAGTGCGAGATCCTCGAGCTGGTGCCCGACCGCCGGCTCGTCTTCCGTTGGGGATTCGTCGGACCGGCGCGAAGCGAAGGGCCGGTGTTCGATTCGGTCCTGACGGTCTCTCTGGCCGACGCACCGGGGGGAACGACCCGCCTCACCCTGGTCCACGAGAGGCTCGACGGGTTGCGAGCGGCGATGCCGGCGGTGGCCGAGAACGTCGGGCCGGGTTGGGAGATGGCACTCGACGCACTGGCTTCCACCGTCGTCGGCGTCGACCGGGCCGTCGGAGGTCCGTGACAACCCCGCTCGGCGCTCACCGTCGGACCCGGGAGGTCCGGGCCAGGTAGGCGGCAAGCTGACCGACAGGTGGAGCGACGACCATCGGAGCGCCCGTCCGACGTCGGACGATCCCGTCGGGATCGCAGCGTCCCCGATCACGGAGGTCACCGTGCCCACGCCCGCAATCGTCACCGGTCCACAGCCACCTGGCGTCCGTCAGCGGCCGTCACTCAACCTCGGGGGCGGCGAGCGTCTCCGGATCGTCCCCTGGCTCGACCCGGTGGCCGACCCTCACGGCGTCCATCCCTGCAGCCGGTACGTGGAGCTGTACTGGTTGCCGGTCATCGGCCCCAGTACCACCTGGCTCATCCGCCGCCTCTCCTACGGCCTCGAGATGCACCCCTCCGGGCTAGACATCGGGTTGGTGGAGACGGCCCGGTCCCTGGGGCTCGGCGAGCGGATGGGCAAGAACGCTCCCTTCCGTCGGGCCCTCCAGCGGCTCTGCACCTTCGAGTTGGCCCGGGCCCACGGGCCCGACGCCGTTGCCGTGCGCACCCGCATCCCGCCGCTCGCCCTCCGGCACCTGAGCCGTCTTCCCGAGCCGCTCCAGACCAGCCACCGGCGGTGGACGGTCGAGCAGCGGCTGCCGGAACCGGAGCAGTTGCGCCGGCGGGCCCGGAGGCTGGCCGAGGGGCTGGCGGCGTCGGGAGCTGACCGCGCCGAGATCGAGCGTCAGCTGACCCGGTGGCACTTCCATCCGGCGGTGGCCTTCCGCGCCACCGAGGAGACGGTCGGCGCCGCGCCGGCTCAGCCCGGCTCGTCCTCGTGGCCCGCCGGGGTGAGCCCCCAGTAGGCGGCCGACGGCTCGATCTCCCCGCTGACCACCTTGTCGATGACGGTGCAGATGGGCAGGGAGAGCTGGTGCCGGCCGGCCAGCTCCAAGGCCACGGTGGCGGTCTTGACCCCTTCGGCCACCATGTGCATCTCGGCCAGGATGTCCTCCAGCCGACGGCCCTTGCCCAACTGCTCGCCCACCCGCCGGTTCCGGCTATGGGGACTCATGCAGGTGGCGATCAGGTCCCCCATCCCGGCCAGTCCGGCGAAGGTAGTGGGTTGAGCCCCCATGGCCGTCCCCAGACGGGCCAGCTCGGAGAGGCCCCGCGACATGACCGCGGCGCGGGTGTTGTCCCCCACCCCCAGCCCCTCCCCGATCCCGGCGGCGATGGCGATGACGTTCTTCAGAGCACCTCCCATCTCGCAACCGACGACGTCGTCGTTGAGGTAGACGCGAAACAGACCCCGGGTGACCACCTTCTGGATGGCGCGGGCCACCTCGAGGTCCTCGGTGGCGATGACGGCGGCGGCGGCCTTGCCCGACATGATCTCGGTGGCGATGTTGGGACCGGTGAGCGCGGCAACCGGGTGGCCCGGGACCACCTCCTTGATCACCTCGGTCATCCGCAGATGGGAGCCGCTCTCGAGCCCCTTGGACAGGCTCACCACCGGGATCCAGGGCCGGATCCACCCCGATGCCTCCTCGAGCACCGTCCGGAAACCCGAGGTCGGCACCCCGATGATCAGGAGATCGGCGGCGGAGACGGCATGCTCGAGGCTGGGGGTCGCCGACAGTTCAGGAGGCAGGTCGAAACCGGGAAGGTAGGCGGAGTTGGTGTGATCGACGTTGATGGCCTTCGCCACGTCGGCGTTCCGGGCCCACAGCAGGGTGTCGTGCCGCGGCGCCACCAGGGTGGCGACCGTCGTCCCCCACGACCCGGCTCCGAGCACCGCGATCCGCACCTGATGAACCTACCGCGCCCCTGTGCCGGACGTCGCAGCCTCCCGCCGCGGCCCCCACCCGCGGGGCGGGAGCCGACCGGTCAACCCCCCAACGACGCCAGACAGCGGGCAAACCCCTCGGTGGTGGTCAACTCGACCAGGGTGCGGACGCCGAAACCGGTACCGCCCTTCACCAGGTATCGGCTGTTCTCGTCGGAACGGGCCGGACCGGCGATGTCCAGGTGGACCCAGGGGACCGTGCCCACGAACTCGCGCAGCAGCATGGCCGCGGCGATGCTCCCGGCCTGGCCCGGCCGGCCCACGTTTCGCATGTCGGCCACCTCCGAGTCGATGTGGCTGCGGTAGTCGTCGGGCAGAGGGAGTGGCCAGTTGGGTTCGCCGGCCCGGTCGCCGGCGCCGTGCACCTCGTCGATCAGCGCCTGGTCGTTGCCGAGCAGCCCGGCGATGTCCTTGCCCAGAGCCACGATGGCGGCGCCGGTGAGCGTGGCCAGGTCGATGATGGCGTCGGGTTCGGACTCGACGGCGAGGGTGAGTCCGTCCGAGAGCACCAGGCGCCCCTCGGCATCGGTGTTGAGTACCTCGATGGTCTTGCCCTTCCGGGTGGTCAGGACGTCACCGGGCTTGATGGCCGAGCCGCCGGGCATGTTCTCGGTGAGCGGGGTGATGGCGGTGATCCGGATGCGCGACCCGAGTGCGGCGGCGGCACCCACTGCAGCAAGGACGGCGGCGGCACCGCCCATGTCGGTCTTCATGGTCTCCATGCCCGTGGCCGTCTTGAGCGACAGTCCGCCCGAGTCGAAGGTGATGCCCTTGCCCACCAGGGCCAGGTGTGGCACCCGACCATCGACCTCGATGGGATCCGCGGGCTGGTACTCCACCCTGACCAGGCGGGGCGGCTGGGAGGAGCCACGGGCCACCCCGAGCAGTCCCCCCAGCCTCTCCTCCACGATGCGACCTTCGTCCCAGACCTCCACGCTGAGCTCGGCCACGTCGGCGAAACGGCGGACGAAGGTGTCGGCCAAGGAGGTGGGGGTGAGCGAGCTGGGTGGCTCGTTGACCAGGTCTCGAGCCAGGTTGACCGCCTCCGCCAGTCGGGTGCCGCGCTCCACACCGTCAGCCACCATCCCGATGTCAGAAGGGGATGGGGAGACCACCGTGAACCGACCCAGCTGGTCGGGCTCGTCGCCGGTGCGGAAGTCGTCATAGCGGTAGGCGGTGAGGGCTGCCCCCTCGGCCACGGCCGAGGCCACGGCCGAGGCCGCCGGCGCCGGGGCGACCGTGTCGCCCTCCGCCGAGATCTCGCCCCCGGGAAGGAGCAGTGCGGCGGCCGTCCCCCTTCCCACGGCCCGGACGAAAGCGGCCGAGGCCCGGCGGAGGGACTCCATCCCCAGCGCCCCGGACAGGCCCGTGGCCTCCCCGACGCCGACCAGGATGATGTCGGCCCCCGGCGGACCGGGGTCCCCCTCGGCCGCGGGTGGCCCAGCCACCACCGCCACCTGGGTCTGCCCGACCTTGCCGGCGAAACCGTGACGCTTGCACCAGTCCGGATCGAGAGTCTGGGGAAGGCCCCGGCCGGCCAGGCCCGACGGGTCGACGGCGAACTGCGGACCGTTCTCGTGCGCGGTGACCGGCACTCCCACCGCCACCACGTCGGCGGGCAGCGTGTCGAGGCCGGCGGCTTCGATGATCATGACGGCCCTCCCCCTCCTCGAGATCCCGGTTCCGCCCCTGCCCGCCCGGGTGGGCCGTTCCCCGGCCGTTCCCGCGTCCGCCCGGGCGGTCCGGTTCCCTCGGGGTGAGGTACGGGCCAGTAGGTGGAGGTCGCCCTCGGTCCAGCGGGCCAGGGTCCACAGCAGGTCGGAGAGCCGGTTGAGATACTGCCCGACCAGCGAGCCGTCGATCGGCTCGGCGACGGCCAGTCGCTCGGCCCGCCGGACCACGGTCCGGGCCAGGTCCAGCGCGGCCGACGCCCGATTGGCTCCGGGAATCACGAATTCGGTCGGCATCTCGATGCGGCTGATCAGGTCGTCGATGTGGCCCTCGAGGGATTCCACCATCTGCTCGGTCACCAGGGTGGTACCCGGCTTGAGTTTGGAGCGGCTGGACGGCGCGGTGGTCACCTCGGCCATCAGGACGTAGAGGTCGCGCTCGAGCGAGGTCAGCAGCCGGTCCAGCTCCGAGGACGGACCGGCCTCGGCTCGGGCCATTCCCATCACCGCCTGGGCCTCGTCCACGGTGCCGGTGAGATGGACCAGCACGGAATCCTTGGCCACGCGGCCGCCGAAGAGCAGGCCGGTGGTGCCGTCGTCGCCGGTCTTGGTGTAGATCTTCAGCACGCTGTCCTCATCGGGCCGATGCTAAACGACATCGCCGGCCGGTCCCTCCACCGCCCGGGGGCGCCCAGGGCCGCTTCCCGGGACGGCGGCCGGGGCCACGCCGGGACCCGTCCCGGGGTCCCCGCCCGCCGGACCGGCTCCCGCCGGTAGCCTTGAGGGGCTATGGCCGCCAACCCGACCTCGCCCGCCTCCAGCTATCTCGAGGCCGCCTCCCACCGGGTGGTGGTCTTCGACGGTGCCATGGGCACCAACCTGCAGCTGATGAACCTCACCGCCGACGACTTCGGCGGACCGGACCTCGAGGGCTGCAACGAACTTCTGGTGGTGAGCCGGCCCGACGCCATCGACCGGGTGCATCGGTCCTTCTTCGAGGTCGGGTGCGACGTGGTGGAGACCGACACCTTCGGAGCCTTCGGCCCGGTCCTGGCCGAGTACGGGCAGGAGCATCGGGTCCGAGAGCTCAACCTGGCTGCGGCGACCCTGGCCCGTGATGCCGCCGACGACTTCACGACCCCGGACCGGCCGCGTTGGGTGGCAGGCAGCATCGGCCCGGGGACCAAATTCCCGACACTGGGGCAGATCCGGTACGACCAGCTCCGCGACGCCTACCAGGAGCAGGCCACCGCCCTCATCGAGGGTGGCGTCGACCTGATCATCATCGAGACGGTCTTCGACCTGCTGCAGGCCAAGGCGGCCATCAACGGGGCTCGCCGGGCCATGAAGGCCGCCGGGGTCCGGCTACCCGTCCAGGCCCAGGTGACCATCGAGCTGACCGGTACCATGCTCCCGGGTACCGAGATCGGCGCCGCCCAGTGTGCCCTGGAGGCCATGGGGGTCGACCTGATCGGACTCAACTGCGCCACCGGTCCCAGCGAGATGTTCGAGCCCCTCCGCCACCTGGCCGGGCACGCCGCCATACCGGTGACCTGCCTGCCCAATGCCGGCCTGCCCTCGGTGGTGGACGGGGCCATGCACTACGACCTGACACCGGACCAGTTGGCCGAGTTCCACCGGCAATTCGTCGTCCGAGCTCGGGATCTCCGTCATCGGTGGCTGCTGCGGGACCACTCCCGCTCATCTGGCCGCGGTGGTCACGGCCTGCGCCGACCTCACGCCGGGGGTTCGCCAGCCGCTGCCCGAGTACGGAGCCGCGTCTATCTACACCCAGGTCCCCTTCGAACAGGACACCTCCTTCCTGGTCGTCGGCGAGCGGACCAATGCCAACGGATCGAAGAAGTTCCGTGAGGCCATGCTGGAGGCGGATTGGGACACCTGTGTGGCCATGGCCCGAGAGCAGGTCAAGGAGGGCTCCCATCTGATCGATGTGTGCGTGGACTACACCGGCGCAGACGGAGTGGCCGACATGGAGCAGGTGGCCTCCCGCTTCGCCACCCAATCCACCGTCCCGCTCATGGTCGACTCCACGGAGGCGCCCGTCGTGGAGACCGCCCTGTCCTGGATCGGCGGGCGGGCGGTCATCAACTCGGTCAACCTCGAGGAAGGCGACGCTCCGGGAACCAGGCTGGATTCATTCCTCTCCTTGGCCAAGGAGTTCGGGGCCGCCGTGGTCTGCACCTGCATCGACGAGGAGGGACAGGCGCGCACCGCCGACTGGAAGGTGCGGGCGGCCACTGCCATCCACGACATCGCCGTCGAGCGCTACGGGCTCCGGTCCCAGGATCTCTTGTTCGACGCCCTGGCCCTCCCCCTCTCCACCGGAATGGAGGAATCGAGGAAGGACGGCATCGAGACCATCGAGGGCATCCGAAGGATCAAAGCCGAGCTGCCCGGGGTGTACACCATCCTCGGTCTGTCGAACGTCAGTTTCGGACTCAACCCGGCCGCCCGGCAGGTGCTCAACTCCGTGTTCCTCCATGAATGCGTGGAAGCAGGTCTGGATGCCGCCATCGTGCACGCCTCCAAGATCCTCCCCCTCTCCAAGATCGACGAACAGGCGCGCCAGGTATGCCTCGACCTCGTCTACGACCGCCGGCACGACGGCTACGACCCGCTCACCGATCTCCTGGCCCTCTTCGAGGGAGTGTCGGCGTCGGCCGGGGCGGTCCAGGAGGACCGTTCAGGCTGGACCGTCGAGCGGCGTCTCGAACACCGGATCGTCGATGGCGACCGCAACGGGATCGAGGAAGATCTCGAAGAGGCCATGGCCGCAGGCCACACGCCGATCATCATCATCAACGACTTCCTCCTGGCCGGCATGAAGACGGTGGGTGAGCTGTTCGCATCCGGCGAGATGCAGTTGCCCTTCGTGTTGGGTTCCGCCGAAACCATGAAGACGGCGGTGGCCTACCTCGAACCGTTCATGGAGAAGGCCGACCAAGGCGGTAAGGGCACCATGGTCTTGGCCACGGTGAAGGGCGACGTCCACGACATCGGCAAGAACCTGGTGGACATCATTCTCACCAACAACGGCTACACGGTGAAGAACCTTGGCATCAAGGTGGGAATCGCCGACATGGTGGGCGCGGTCGAGGAGTCCAACGCCGATGCCATCGGCATGAGCGGCCTGCTGGTGAAGTCGACCCTGATCATGCGGGACAATCTGGAGGAGCTCAACCGACGCGGCCTGGCCCACATCCCGGTCATCCTGGGGGGAGCCGCCTTGACCCGGACCTACGTCGAGCGGGATCTTCGCAAGGTCTACGACGGACGCCTCTTCTACGGGAAGGATGCATTCGAGGGACTGCGCACCATGGACCGCCTGGTCGAGCTGTCGCGTTCGGGCGAGCACGACCCCGAATTCGGAACGGCCATCGGCGGGCGAGACCTCGGGCCCCGCAAGAGCGAACAGCGCCGGCAGGCCGCCGCCGAGGCGCTGGCCCGCGGTGAGACCCTGCCGGTGCGCTCGCCGGAGGTGGCCGTCGACAACCCGACGTTCAAGCCACCCTTCCTGGGCAGCCGGGTGGCCAAGGGGATGGCCCTCGACGAGGTAGCCGCCTACCTCAACGAAACCGCCTTGTTCCGTAACCAGTGGGGCTTCCGTCCGGAGAAGGGGGAGAACGATCCGGCCTTCAAGGACCGGGTACGCGCCCTGCTCCGCGAGCAGCTGGCCACGGCCAAGGCCGAGCAGCTTCTGGTGCCCCAGGTGGCCTGGGGCCACTTCGCCGCCAACGCCGAGGGCGACGACCTGGTCATCTTTGAGGACGAGAGCCGGACCAAGGAGCTGACCCGCTACTCCTTCCCCCGCCAGACCGAGGAGCCCTGGCTCTGCATCAGCGACTTCTTCCGGCCGGTGAGCTCCGGGGAACCCGACTGGGCCAGCTTCATGGTGGTGACCATGGGATCACGCGTCTCCGAAGAGGCGACTCGACTGTTCGCTGATGACCAGTACCAGCAGTACCTCTACCTCCACGGCCTGGGGGTGGAGATGGCTGAGGCCCTGGCCGAGTACTGGCATCGCCGTATCCGCGAGGAACTCGGCTTCGCCGACGAGGACGGGCCCACCCTGACCGGTCTGTTCCGCCAGAAGTACCGAGGCGGCCGCTACTCGTGGGGGTATCCGGCCTGCCCGGAACTCGAGGACAACGCCAAGGTGGTGGAGCTGCTCGGTGCGGACCGGATCGGCGTGGAGGTGAGCGAGGGGTTCCAGCTCCACCCGGAGCAGTCGACCACCGCCATCATCTGCCACCATCCGCAGGCCAAGTACTTCGTGGCCTGATCCCCCTGCTGGCGCCATCGCCGGTGGCCCCAAGGCCCCGGCTGCCAAGCGGTCGGGGCGCCAACCGGGGCCCCTCGCCGGGCGCAGAAATTGGGTGCGTTAGCGGTGGGCGATCACTACCATTGAATGGGATGCAGGAAGCCCTACTCCCCCCGGGTCTGGCCGCCACCGTCACCGGCGTGACCGCCGTCGAGTACGGGCTGGTGGCGCTGGCCGCGGTGACCTTGACCGCACTCCTGGCGATCCGGGCCAAGCGAGACCACGATCAGAGGATCCGCAAGGCAGCCAGCGTCGGCTACTACGACCCCGATGCCGCCCGGTACTGGCACGGCGCGGTGGCGCCCAAGCCGAGCGAACCGGCGGGTGATGAATCCGCCCGACCCTTGGCCCCCAGCTTCGTGGCTCCTGGTCGCAGCAAGACCCCCGGACGGCGGAACGCTGGGGTGCACCCACCGCCACCGGGACCGTCGGATTCCGGCCCCTTCGCCGCAGCCCCCTCAGGTCCGGTGCCCGCCTTCGATCCCGCGGCCGCCTTCACGGCCAGACCAGAGCCCACCTCGGTGGGATCGCCACCGCCACCGCCGTCGCCGGCATCCTCCCCACCGCCACCGCCACCGCCACTGCCACCGCCTCTGCCACCAGTGCCTCCGGCGACGGCTCCGCCCTCGCCCGGCACGGTGGGTCCGCCCCTACCCCGACTGGAGCAGCCCCCGCCGCCCGCTCGCCCGGCATCGGAGCGTACCGAGAGCTTCGGCCACTGACCGGTCTCGGGCTCCCCTAGCCATCGGGTCCTAGAGGGCCAACGTCGCGCCGCCGTCCACCACCAACGCGGCACCGTTGGTGAACCGGGCCTGTTCGGAGCAAAGGAAGGCGGCGATGCACCCGAAGTCGGACGGGTCACCCATCGGCCCAGTCCCGCCCAGCTCCTTCATCCGGTCGGTGGCGTGGGGACCGGGACAGAGCAGGTTCATCGTGATGTTCCGCTCCTCGGCGGCTGCGTCCTGTGCCGCCGTCTTGACCCAGGCCCACAGCCCGGTCCGCGCCGCATTCGACAGGGCCAGTGTCGGTATCGGTTGGACCACCGAGTACGAGGTGATGTAGACGAACCGTCCCCATCGGTGGTCCCGCATCGAAGGGACCGCCGCCCGGGTCAGCCGGATGGCAGACAACAGATTGGCATTGAGGGCCGCCTCCAGCTGGGCGTCGTCGAGTTCCAAGGCCCGACCCGGCGGCGGACCCCCGGCATTGGCGATCACGATGTCGACGGCACCGAAGGTGGCCAAGGTGGCTTCGACCAGCTCGGCGGGCGCGCCCGCTTCGGTGATATCGGCCACGCGGCGTGGCCACCTCGGCACCCGAGGACCGCAGGGAAGACGCCGCCTCGGCCAGCGTGGACCCGTTGCGGGATGACAGCATGACTCGGGCCCCCTCTGCTGCCAACGCCTCCGCCGTGGCCCGGCCGAGCCCACGTGAGCCGGCAACCACCAGGGCCGCCCTCCCTGCGATTCCGAGATCCATCCGAGGGTCCTCCTAGGCGTCGATCACGACCAGTGCGTGATCGGCCTTGTTGAGCGGTTCGGGGGCGCCGTCCTGTCCGACCACCACGATGTCCTCCAGGCGCATGCCGAATCGACCGGGCAGGTAGATTCCGGGCTCAACCGAGAAGGCGTGGCCCGGTTGGAGGGAGACATCGTTTCCCGCCACCAGGTACGGGTCCTCGTGCTCCTCGATCCCGATGCCGTGGCCGGTGCGGTGCACGAAGTAGGCGCCATAGCCGCCGTCCTCGATGATCGCCCGCGCCACCCGGTCCACCTGCGCCGCGGTCACCCCGGCCCGGGCCGAAGCCGTCGCAGCCTGCTGGGCCTCCAGGAGCACCCGGTAGCACTGCTCGACCTCACCCGACGGCGCGCCGGTGACCACCGTTCGGGTGATGTCCGAGCAGTACCCGACGTCACCGCCGAGCGAGAAGGTCCCGCCGAAGTCGCAGACCACGGTCTCGCCGGGCCCGATGACCCGCGGGCCGGCCTCGTGGTGAGGGCTGGCCGCGTTGGGTCCGCTGCCGACGATGGCGAAGTTGACCTGGCTGTGACCCTCCTCGATCAGGAGGGCCCCCAGTCGTGCCGAGACGGCGGCCTCGGTGTGTCCGAGCAGGTCGATCTCCCCGCCCTGCAGCATGGTCGCCACCCGGTCGGCGGCCGCCCCGGCCCGTCGCAGGGCCTCGAGCTCGGAGGGGTCCTTGACCGCTCGGATCGGGGAGGTGACCGCCGACGCCTCCACCCAGCCGGCATCGGGTAGTCGGCGCTGGAGGGCCAGCACCGTGGTGGCCCAGGCCCGGTCGGACACCGCCAGGCGGAGCTGGCTCCTCCGGGCCGACCTCGCCGCCGAGCCCACCAGCGCGGTGACGTGGGCCAGGGGGTCTTCGGTGTCGTCCCACGACAGCACCGTGAACAGGTCCCCGGCCCGAGCGACACGGGGGGCCTCGAGGGCCGGGACCACCAGGACTGGGTCTCCCTCGATGGGGAGCACCAGCATGGTCAGCCGTTCGAGAGGCATGGCCCGGTACCCGGTGAGCCAGGGCAGATCCGCCCCGTGGGAAAGCAGCAGGACGTCCACGCCGAGCTCACCCATGCGCACCCGGACCTTCGACATCCGTTCGTGCCGCCACTGACGGGCGGTGGCGGCCAGCTCGTCCATCAGGCCCCCGCTCCGGCCCCGACCACGCCGGCCGGCCTCTCGTACGTCACGGACGCCGCGCCGGACGAGGCTTCGGCCGCTTGGCGGGCGTGGTAGCTGGATCGGGTGAGTGGGGACGCCTGCACATGGGCGAACCCCATGGCCAGTCCCGCCCGTCGGAGCGCCTCGAACTCCTCGGGGGCCCAGAACCGGTTCACCGGAAGGTGACGCCGACTGGGCCGCAGGTACTGGCCGATGGTGACGATGTCGACGCCGACGGCTCGGAGGTCGGTCATCGTGGCCAGGACCTCGTCCTCGCGTTCGCCCATTCCCACGATGAGGCCGGACTTGGTGGTCAGTTCGGCCTCCGCCGCCCGGGCCAACACCCCCAGACTGCGGGCGTACCCGGCAGACGGCCGGACGGCTCGCTGCAGTCGGGCCACCGTCTCGATGTTGTGGTTCAACACGTCGGGACGGCCCTCGATGATGGTGTGCAGCGACTCCTCGTCACCCTTGCAGTCCGAGATCAGTACCTCGATGGTGGTACGTGGGGTCCGGCGCCGGATGGCGGCGACGGTGGCGAAGAAGGCGGAGGCCCCTCCGTCGGCCAGGTCGTCACGAGCCACGCAGGTGATCACGGCGTGGGCCAGCGCCATCCGCTCCACCGCCTCGGCCACCCGCTCGGGCTCGCCCGGATCGAGCGGAAGGGGATGGCGCGTGTCCACCTGGCAGAACCCGCAGGCCCGGGTGCAGCGCGAGCCATTGATCATGAAGGTGGCGGTGCCGTCCGCCCAGCACTCGTAGATGTTGGGGCAGCCGGCCTCCTCGCACACCGTGACGAGGTCGAGTTCCCGCAGCCCCCGCTGGAGGCCGAGGTAGCCACCTTCCATGGTCGCCGGAACCCGGAGCCACGGCGGCTTGCGCTGATCCAACGCCATGCCGGACTTGGGATCGACGCCGGCCCGGGTCAGGCGGCGCTCGAGGGAACTGCCGCCGGTCCGCCGTCCGAAGGTCACCACCACCGGATCGGGACTGGCGTCGTGCCCTGGCGGCAGGCCAGGATTGCCGGCGGCGGGGCGACCGGCGGCGTCCGGGGTGACCGGTCCCAACGACGGGCCGGCGACGACCAGCTGGACCTCGTCGACCGGACCCCAGCAGGCTGCGGCAGCGTCGATCACCGCCGCTACCACCTGGGGCATCGCGTACGTCAGGCCTTCGGCGGCCAGCGAGGTGACCGGACGGTCGGCTATCCCGCACGGCACGATGTGGTCGAACATCGAGAGGTCGGTATCGACGTTGAGTGCGAATCCGTGGGTGGTGCGACCCCGCGACGTCCGTACCCCGACGGCGGCGATCTTGCGAGGCCCGGGAGACCCGGCGACGGCTTCCTCGTCGAGACCGACCCAGACTCCGGGATAGTCCTCGAGCCGTCCCACCCCGCTCGGGGCCATGCCCAGGGCGACGAGTGCGTCGATCACCACCTGCTCGACCCGGTGCACGTGGGCCCGCCCCTGGTGGAGGCCGGCTCCCACGGTCAGCAGCGGGTAGCCGATCAACTGGCCGGGGCCGTGGTAGGTGACGTCCCCACCCCGGTCGACCGGGACCAGTTCGGCGCCGACGGTGGCCGGGTCGACCAGCACATGGTCGCGGTCGGCGTTGCGACCCAGGGTGTAGACCGGCGGATGCTCCATCAGGAGCAGGTAGTCATCGGTCGAGCCCCGGCTGATGGCGCGCTGCACCGACCAGGCCTCGCCATAGGGGACCCGTCCGAGCCAGCGAACTCTCATGGGGTGTTGATCGCCGGACTCCAGGTCGACGTGGCCGGCGGGCTAGAGCTCACCGGCCCAGTCCCGTTCGTTCAGGATCTCCGCCAGCCGGGCCAGGAACCTCGCCACGTAGGCGCCGTCGACGGCCCGGTGGTCGAAGGTCATCGCCGCCAGCCCGACGGAATGGATGGCGATCGATTCGGTCCCGTCGGGGAGCTCCACCACCACCGGCCTTCGGGCCACGCCGTCGGTGGACAAGATGGCCACCTGGGGCTGGTTGATGATGGCACCGGTGATCAGCGTCCCAAAGGGTCCGGCGTTGGTGATCGAGAACGTCCCCTCGCTGATGTCGTCGAGACTCAGTCGCTTGGTCCGGGCCCGCTCCGCCACGTCGCGGATCCGGCGGGCCATGCCGCGCAGGTTGAGCTCCTCGGCGTTGTGGACGACCGGGACGATGAGTCCCTCATTGTCGAGATCGACGGCGATGCCCAGGTTGATGTCCCGGTGGACCATCAGCCAGTCCTCGCCCACCGAGGCGTTGAGGTGGGGGAAGTCGGCAAGGGCCTCCACCGTGGCCAGGGCGGCGAAGGGGAGATAGGAGAGACTGAAACCCTCCTCGGCCTTGAATCGGTCGCCATGGTCCCGCCGGACCTTCTCCACCCGCTCGTAGTCGACCTCCCTGACCATCAGGGTGTGGGCGGAGGTGGCTTTGGACCTCACCATGTGCTCCGCGGTGCGGCGCCGGATGTTGGTGAAGGGAACCATCTCGTCCCGGGCCGTGGTGGCCGGAGCCGACGGTGCCGGCGGTTGTGAGGCCGGGGTGGACGCAGGTGAGGGGGTCGGGACCCCCGGGGCGGCAGGTGGAGCCGTCGGGACAGGTGCTCGCCGATCGGCGATGCTCGGAACCCTGGCCGGGGAGGCCGACGGGTCGACCGTGGTTCCCTGACCGTCCTCGGCGATGGCCGCCTCCACGTCACCGCGGGTGATACGGCCACCGAGCCCGGTGCCGCGGACACCGGCCGGGTCGATGCCGTGCTCATTGAGCAGCTTCCTCACCACCGGCGAGAGGACCAGTCCCTCGCCGGACCCATCGAGGGGCAGCACCCGGGAGGGTGCGGCCACGGAGTCGGACGAGGGCCCGTCCGCCTGACGATCGGCCACGGCCGGTGGCGCGGTCTCGGTGGAGGCGGGAGCCGGGGACGGGGGCGCCGACGAGGTCCCCGGGGCCGGAGCCGGGGCCGGGGCCGGGCCGGGGCCGGAGCCGAGGCCGACGCCGGGGACGACACGGGCGGGACAGCCGCAACGATCGGAGGGTCAGCCGCGGGCGGTGCGGCGGGTGGATCGGCCCCGGAGGCTTCCGCCGCCCGGGCCGGCTCGGACCCGTTGCCGGCGACGCCGTCACCGGCGGCGTCGCCGATGACCGCCAGGGTGACGCCGACGTCGACGGTGTCCCCCTCCTCCACCAGGATGGCGGTGAGCACACCCTCGGCGGGGGACGGCACCTCGGAGTCGACCTTGTCGGTAGACACCTCGAACAGCGGTTCGTCGCGGGCCACCTGGTCGCCGACCGCCTTGTACCACTTGGTGATGGTCCCCTCGGTCACCGTCTCGCCCAGCTGCGGCATGGTCACGTCAGGCAACGTGGAGCCCCCTTCCGGTCAGCGCCAGCACCGTCTCGCCGAACGCCTCGGAGAGGGACGGATGCGGTTGGATGAACTGGGCCACTTCGTCGGCGGTGGCCTCCCAGTTGACGGCCAGGTAGCCGGCACCCAGCTGTTCGGTGACCCACGGACCGACCATGTGGACCCCGAGGATCCGACCGGTCGATCCATCGGGTCGCCGTTCGGCCACCACCTTGACCAGACCCTCCGTGTCCCCGATGATCCGGGCCCGGCTGTTCCCTCCGAAGGGGTCCTTCTTCACCACCACGTCGTAGCCGGCCTCGGTGGCGGCGGCCTCGGTCATTCCGGCGAAGGCCACCTCCGGATGGCAGTAGATGGCCCACGGCACCCGGCCGTAGTCCACCGGGACCACCGGCTCCCCGAGGATTCCCTTGACCACGACGATGCCCTCGGCGAAGCCCACATGGGCCAGCTGGGGTGTCCCCGCCACCACGTCGCCTACCGCCCACACGCCGTCGGCGTCCGTGCGCATGGTCCGGTCGGTGACCACGAACCCCCGCTCGTCCACCACCACGCCGGTGCCGGGGGCCACCAGACCCTCGGAACGGGGTCGGCGACCCACCGAGACGACGACGGCGTCCACGGCCAGCTTCTCTCCGTCGTTGTAGGTCACGACGGTGCCCCGACCGGAAGGATCCGGGGTGTGGCCCTGCAGCCGGACGGCCACCTTCACGTCGATGCCCCGCTTCCGGAACGACCGGGCCACCGTCCTGACCACGTCCTCGTCACACCCGTTGAGGATGCTCGGGAGCGCCTCGAAGACCGTGACCGTGCACCCCAGGTCGCTCAGCATGGAGGCGAATTCGCAGCCGATCGCCCCTCCGCCCACCACCGCCACCGCCGACGGCAGCACGTCGAGGGACAGGACCTCGTCCGAGGTCATCACCAGCGAACCGTCGATGTCGAACCCGGGAATGGTGCGGGGAACCGATCCGGCCGCCAGCACCACGTTGGCACCGGTGATCCTGGTGGTCGACCCGTCATTCCCCGAGACTTCCACGATGTGGTCGGGGAGCAGGGTGCCGCTCCCGCTGAAGACACTCACCCCCCGTCCCTTGAGCAGGCCGGCCAACCCCTTGAACAGCCCGTCGACCACCTGTTGCTTGCGGGTCTGGCTGACGGAGAAGTCCACCACCGGGGCGATGGGCCGGTCGGAGCCGATGGACACACCGAACTGGCCCGAGCCTGCCACGGTGCGGAAGACCGCCGCGGTCTCCAGGAACTCCTTGGCGGGCACGCAACCCCGGTGCAGGCAGGTGCCTCCCACCTTGTCGAGCTCCACCATCGCCACCGAGAGGCCGGCGGCCGCCCCGTACAGGGCGGTGGCGTACCCACCCGGTCCCCCACCGATGATGACCAGGTCGAAGGCCTCCCCCACCTGGTCCGCGGCTGCAGACCTCCCGCTGTCCCCGTCGATCCCCCGGTCGACTCCCCCCGATGCCCTTGACTCCGATGCCATCTCGGGTGCCGTGGGAATCACCTCCGTCCGATGGTCCCGCCCGGTGCGCGAACCATAGTCAGCCTACCGGTCCCCGGGGCGCGACCACCTCGGTGCTCGCGGGTAACCGCCCCCCTCCGGGCACCCTTCCCGACCGGCCTCCGGGCTGGATGGCACGCCGGTCACCGGCCTCGCTGTGCCGGTCGTCGAGGAGAGGTCCCTCGGCCCCCGCCGCACCCCGAGGGAGGGAGGTCTGACTAGGACAGCACCCGCCGTCGGAAGTTGCGGAGGCCCAGCCCCAGGAACAGGGCCAGGAATCCCGTCAGCACCGGATAGACCACGAAGAGCTGCATGTGGGGGGCGTCGGTGAGAGCGGCCCGCATTCCCTCGTTGACGTAGATGAGCGGGTTGATGAGGACCAGGATCTGGAGCCAGTGCCACCCACCCACCTTGATCGGGGCCAGGCGGGTCCACGCGTAGTAGGTCCCTCCGAGGAAGGTGACCGGCAGGATGATGAACCCGAACATCAGCCCGATGTTGCGGGGCTCGAAGCTGGTGCCGAGGAGCAGGCCGAGCGAGGCCATCGTCACGCAGGCCAGCGGCACCAAGGTGACGATGATCCCCCAGTGGAGGGTGAGGTGGGCCTCGACCCCCTTGGCGTGGACCACCGAGGCGATGGGCAGCACGATGACGGCCGACAGGAGGCCCTGGACCGCTCCGGAGAGGACCTTGGCCATGGCCACCAGCCAGATGGGGCAGGGCGCCTGTACCCGGTCCTCGATCTCGCGGGTGAAACCGAACTCCTGGGACATGATCAGCGCCACCGATTGGACCCCTTGGAACAGAATGGAGATTCCCACCACTCCGGGGACCAACAGGGTGGCGAAGGCCGACTCGGCCACCGGTCCGCCCCCGCCGCCGATGCCCTGGCCGATCTTCGGGAACACATACAGGAAGACGAAGCACAGCAAGAACGGCTGGACCAGCACCCGGATCACGAACTCCACCACGTGCTTGCGCAGCACCACCAGGTCCCGGAGGATCAGCGCCCACAGGGCCGTGCGGCCGGCGTCGAACGCGGTGCGTGTGGGCCGGCCCTCGAGGGCGACGGGACCGGTGACGGTCGCCGGGTGGCTCATCCCTCCCGTAGCTCCTTGCCGGTGAGGTTGATGAAGACGGTCTCCAGTGTGGGCTCGGTGACCGACAGGTCGAGCACGTCGAAGTGGGCCTCCTCGGCCGCGTTGACCACTCGGGGCAGGAGGCGGGCCTTCCCCTTCACATGGAGCTCCACGCCGACGTCGGTGGTCCTGATCCGGGTCACCCCGTCGACGCGTGCTCGGAGGACCCGGGCCAGTTCGGAGTGGTCGCCTCCGGCGATGACCGTGACGATGGTGTCGGCGTCGACCTGCTGCTTGAGGGCGGCCGGGGTGTCCAGGGCCAGGATCCTCCCCCGGTCCATGATGGCGACCCGTCCACAGAGCTGGTCGGCCTCCTCCATGTAGTGGGTGGTCAACAGAATGGTCTGCCCCTCGGCATTGAGGGCCTGGAGCGTCTCCCACAGGGCCAGCCGGCTCTGGGGGTCGAGACCGGCCGTCGGCTCGTCGAGGAACAGGACGGCGGGCCGGTGGAAGATGGCCCGCGCCACCATCAGGCGTTGGGCCATCCCGCCGGACAGGGCGTAGACCGAGGCCCCCGACCACCGCTCCAGCTGGAACTGCTCCAGCAACTGGGTGGCGACACGACGGGACTCACGGGCCGGGATGCCGAAGAGGCGACCGTGGAAGTAGAGGTTCTCCCACACGGTGAGCTGGCGGTCGAGGGTGTTCTGCTGGCTCACGATCCCGAGGATCTGCTTGGCCAGGGCGGGGTGGGCCACGACGTCGATCCCCCCCACCAACGCCCGGCCCGAGCTTGGCACCACCCGGGTGGTCAACATGCCGGCCGTGGTGGTCTTTCCGGCGCCGTTGGGTCCGAGCAGACCGAAGATCTCACCCCGGGCCACCTCGAGGTCCAGACCGTCGACGGCGCGAACGTTCGATCCAGCGTAGACCTTGGTGAGCCCCACGGTCTCGATGATGGCGTCGCCG
This sequence comes from uncultured Acidimicrobiaceae bacterium, assembly GCA_963833585.1. Classification (GTDB taxonomy): domain Bacteria; phylum Actinomycetota; class Acidimicrobiia; order Acidimicrobiales; family RAAP-2; genus Bog-756. The sequence continues at coordinate 257,912 of CAWHYF010000003.1, forward strand.
GACGCCGGAGCGGAGGGAGCGGGGGTCGAGAGGGTCGATGTCATGACATTGCCGGCGACACTACCGCCGACCAGCGTGATGCCCCGACGCCACCCGGTCGGCCGGTGCGGCGATGGGGCCGACTCTGGGCCGGCGGGACGGGTCGGGTACTGGCGACGGCAAAGGGGGGTCGGGCCTACTTGGGCGGCATCCGGATGCCACCGTCGAGTCGGATGACCTCGGCGTTGATGTAGCTGTTGGAGGCGATGTGGGTCACCAGCTCCCCGAATTCGGCCGGATCGCCCAGCCGCTTGGGGAACAGGACCGACTTGGCCAACTCGTCGCGGCCTTCGTCGGGCAACATGGCCAGAAGGGGGGTGTTGAACAGCCCCGGCGCGATGGCCAGGACCCGGATCCCCACCACGGCGAGGTCCCGGGCGGCCGGCAGGGTCATCCCCACGATGGCTCCTTTGGAGGCCGAGTAGGCCAACTGGCCGATTTGGCCGTCGAAGGCGGCCACCGAGGCGGTGTTCACGATCACGCCCCGCTCGCCGTTCTGTTGCGGCTCGACCTTGGCCATTACCGAAGCCGCCTTGGTCATCACGTTGAAGGTGCCGATCACATTGAGGTTCTGTATGAATTGGAAAGGTGCCAGGTCGTGGGGCGATCCATCCCGGTTGATCACCCGTCCCACCCAGCCGGTTCCGGCGCAGTTCACCGCGATGCGGAGATTGCCGCCGTCGGCGGCCTGGTCCACGGCCCTCTGGCAGTCGTCGGGTTCGGTGACGTCGCCGCCCACGAAGTTGGCGTTGGTCCCGATCTGGGCCACCACCTCCTTGCCCCGCTCCTCGTTACGGTCGAAGACCGTGACCCGTACCCCCCGGTCGGCCAGCTTGCGGGCCGTTGCCTCGCCGAGGCCCGAAGCCCCCCCGGTGATGATTGCCGAACTTCCTTGGATCTCCATGGCAGCAGGTTACGGGAGGGACGGGATGGAACCCAAACGGGGTGACCGCGGACCGGACGTGGACCGACCGAGCCGGGATCGGACGGCCGCTCCCGACCCGATCAGTCGGCTACTGGAGGTCGGCCGCCTGGGTGGCCAGGAGGTCGACCAGGTCGTTCATCCGGTCCCCGGAGTGCCCCTTGACCCAGGCGAAGGTGACGGGACGTCCGGGATCGAGCGCCAGGGCCAGCAGCTCCTTCCAGAGGTCCTGGTTGGCCACCGGTTTGCCCTGGGAGTTACGCCAGCCGCGGCGCTCCCACCCCACCCACCACCGGTTGCGGAAGCAGTTCACGACGTAGGTCGAGTCACTCACCACCTGCAGCGGGCCCGGAAGGGACTGGAGGGCCCGGACGACCGCGGTGACCTCCATCCGCTGATTCGTGGTGTGGGGCTCTCCTCCGCTGTCCGACGGTCCGCCATCCACGGCCCATGCCCACCCGCCCGGTCCCGGGTTGCCCCGGCATGAACCGTCGGTGTACACGACGGTCGGTTGCTCCGAGGTGGGGCTCTGTGCATCCATCGGCACAGCATGCCCGATCGGGACGGTACCCCGGTGCCTGCCTGGCTACCCCGACGTACTTCCCTTGCCGCCCGGCGAGTGGGAGCATGGGCTGGTGCTCTTCGACGGTGTGAGCCACCAGCTTCCCGACGCCGACCCCGCCGAGACCTCGGAGTGGCTCGACGCGTTCGACGACGTGGTGGACGTCCACGGACGGACCCGGGCCCGGTACCTTCTGATGCGGATCCTCGAGCGGGCCGGCCAGAAGCAGGTGGACTTCCCGGCCACGGTGTCGTCGCCCTATGTGAACACCATCCCGTCCGACGAGGAGCCGGACTTTCCCGGCGACGAGTACCTCGAACGGCGCATCCGGGCCTACATCCGCTGGAACGCCGCGGTGATGGTGGTCCGGGCCAATGTGAGGTCGGAGGCCATCGGTGGGCATCTCTCCACCTACGCCAGCTCGGCCTCGCTCTACGAAGTGGGCTTCAACCACTTCTTCCGGGGCAAGGACCACGGGGCGCCCGGGGACCAGGTGTACTTCCAGGGGCATGCCTCGCCCGGCATCTATGCCCGGGCCTTCGTGGAGGGTCGGCTCTCCGAGGACGAGCTGGACAACTTCCGCTTCGAGGTGGGACCCGGCGGGCTCTCCTCCTATCCCCACCCGCGGCTGATGCCCGGGTTCTGGGAGTACCCGACGGTGTCCATGGGGCTCGGGCCCCTCAACGCCATCGCCCAGGCCCACATGAGCCGGTATCTCCACGCCCGCGGGCTGGTCGACACCTCGAACAGCCGGGTATGGGGCTTCGTCGGGGACGGCGAATTCGACGAGCCCGAGACCATCGGAGCCCTCGGGATGGCCGGCCGGGAGCACCTGGACAACCTGGTGTTCGTGGTGAACTGCAACCTCCAGCGCCTGGACGGGCCGGTGCGGGGCAACGGCAAGGTGATCCAGGAACTGGAGGCCCTGTTCCGCGGCGCCGGGTGGAACGTCATCAAGGTCATCTGGGGTCGGACCTGGGACGACCTGTTGGCCAAGGACGTCGAGGGCGTCCTTCTCAACAAGATGAACTCCACCGTCGACGGTGAGTTCCAGAAGTACGCCACCGAGTCGGGCGCCTACATCCGGGAGCACTTCTTCGGACCCGACCCCCGCCTGCAGGCCCTGGTGGCCCATCTCTCCGACGAGGAGCTCCAGTCCCTGCCCAGGGGCGGACACGACTACCGCAAGCTCTACGCGGCCTACAAGGCGGCCACCGAACACGTGGGGGCACCGACCGCCATCCTGGCCAAGACCGTCAAGGGCTGGACGCTCGGACCGGAGATCGAGGCGCGCAACGCCACCCATCAGATCAAGAAGATGACCAAGGCGCAGCTGCTGACCCTGCGGAACCGGCTGTTCCTCCACGAGGAGCTCCCCGAGCACGCCCTCGACGCCGACCTGCCGCCCTACTTCCGTCCGGCCACCGACGCCAAGGCCTCGGTCTACCTGGCCGAGCGGCGCCGGCAACTGGGCGGGCCCCTGCCCCGCAGGCTGGTGCGCTCCCGGCCGCTACCGCCCCCCGACTCCGCCGGCTTCGCCGACCTGTCGGCCGGCTCGGGACGCCAGGCCGTGTCCACCACCATGGCGTTCGCCCGCCTGCTGCGGACCCTGGTGCGCGATCCCTCCATCGGGGCGCGCATCGTGCCCATCGTCTCCGACGAGGCCCGCACCTTCGGCCTCGAGTCCCTCATCAGCGAGGTGCAGATCTACGCCCCCGAGGGCCAGCGCTATACGCCGGTCGACGCCGGTCTGGCCCTCCACTACGCCGAGAGTGCCTCGGGCCAGGTCCTCCAGGAGGGCATCAGCGAGGCGGGTGCGGTCGCCACGTTCACCGCCGCGGCCACTGCGTATGCCACGTGGGGCGAGCCGATGATCCCGTTCTACCTCTTCTACTCCATGTTCGGATTCCAGCGGGTGGGGGACCTGCTGTGGGCGCTGGCCGACGCCAGGGGCCGGGGCTTCCTGCTCGGATGCACCGCGGGCAGGACCACGCTGAACGGCGAGGGCCTCCAGCACCAGGACGGGCACTCGCTGCTGCTGGCCTCCACCGTCCCGAGCGTGGCCGCCTACGACCCGGCGTTCTCCTACGAGGTGGCAGCCATCGTCGAGGACGGGGTCCGTCGGATGACCGGTCCCGATGCCGAGGACCGGTACTGGTACCTCACCCTGTACAACGAGAATTACCCCATGCCCGCCCTGCCCCCCGACCCCGCCGAGGCGGAGCGGGTCCGCATCGGGACCATCAGGGGCCTCTACCGATTCGGGGAGGGGGCGATGGACCGGTCGGCCACCGCCTCCGAGCCGTTGCCGGCCACACTGGTGTTCTCCGGTTCACTGTGGCGAGAAACGGTCGAGGCCCAGCGCCTCCTGGCCGAGGAATGGGGGGTCGACGCCGAGGTCTGGTCGGCGACCTCGTACAAGTCACTGCGGGAAGATGCCATCTCGGTCGAGCGCTGGAACCGGCTCCACCCCGGTCAACCGCAACGACAGCCGTTCGTGACCGAGCTGCTGGCCCAGTCGGGCGGCCCCATCGTCGCCGTCACCGACTTCATGCGCTCGGTGCCGGACCAGGTGGCGCGCTGGATGCCCCGCCGGTTCATCTCCCTCGGCACCGACGGTTTCGGCCGGTCCGACACCCGGGAGGTCCTCCGCCGGCACTTCGAGATCGACGCAGCCCACCTCGTCGTGGCGGTCCTCTCCGGCCTGGCCGCCGACGGTTCCGTCCCGGCCGCCGTGGTGGCCGAAGCCATCGGTCGGTATGGCATCGACGGCGGGCTGGCCGATCCGTGGTCGGGCTGAGAGCGGGCTCCCGGCGGCCGCCGGGATTGACCCCCGGGGTGGGATACTGGCTAGCCTGACCTGGTGATCCATGTGACCGGCGACGATGCCGTAGACCAACTGCTCTCGGACGATCCACTGGCCCTCCTCATCGCCATGGTGCTGGACCAACAGGTCCCGCTGGAACGGGCCTTCCGCTCCCCCTACGACCTGCGGGAACGGCTGGGCGCCGAGCTGGACGCCGCCAGTCTGGCGTCCATGGACCCCGAGGCCCTGGCCGCGGTGTTCAGCGAGAGGCCGGCGCTCCACCGGTTCCCGAAGTCCATGGCCGGACGGGTCCAGGAGGTGTGCACGGTGATCGTCGAGTCCTACGGGGGTGATCCCGCCGCCATCTGGACCTCGGCCGCCGACGGCAAGCAGCTCCTCGCCAACGTGAAGGGACTGCCCGGGTTCGGTGAGCAGAAGGCGCGCATCTTCGTCGCCCTCCTGGGCAAGCAGCTCGGTGTCCGGCCGCCGGGTTGGGAGAAGGCGGCATTGCCGTACGGCGAGACCGGGACCTTCCAGTCGGTGGCGGACATCGACTCGCCGGAGTCTCTGGCCAAGGTGCGCCAGTACAAGCAGAAGATGAAAGCCAAGGCCAAGGCCGAGGCGGCCGCGTCGGGCTGAGACCCCCAGTGCCCGTGCCGGACCCCTGGGGCCTCGCCGACCGGAGGCTCTATCTGTGCACTCCGGACCGGCCGGACCTCGAGCGGTTCGTCGAACGATGCCTGCTCGGGGGCGTCGACCTCGTCCAGCTGCGGGAGAAGCATCTCGACGACGCCGGGCTGAGCCGGCGGGCATCGTTGGTGCACCGGGTCTGCCGGGCCCATGGCGTGCCCTTCATCCTCAACGACCGGCCCGACCTGGCCGCGGCCGTCGGGGCGGACGGGGTCCATGTGGGTCAGGACGACGTGTCGCCGGTCGAGGCGCGTCGGCAGGTGGGCCAACGAGCCATCGTGGGGCTCTCCACGCATGCGGTGTCCGAGTTGGAGGCGGCCCTCGGCGGTCCCGGCGCCGCGGGGGGCGTCGGGGACCCGGAGCTGGCGGACGTGCCGGCGGAGGTGCCGGTCCCGGCCCCCGTCGACTACCTCTCGGCCGGTCCGGTGAACCCGACGCCGACGAAGCCGGGGCGACCCGGCACCGGCCTCGGCTACATCGGCGAAGCGGTGGCCCGCTCCCCCTGGACGGTGTGGGTCACCGGCGGGGCCGATCCCTACACGGTGGGTCCGATGGCCGCAGCCGGGGCCCGGCACTTCGTGGTGGTTCGGTGGCTCACCGAGTCCGAGGACCCCGAGGTCAGTGCCCGACGGCTTCGCCGGGCCGTCGACGAAGGCGTCGATCAGGCGGTCGCGGCGGCGCCCTGAGTCCCGGCGGATGCCCGTTTGCCGCCCGGCGGCAGGCCCGATCCCCCGAGTCCGCCCAAGGTCACCCGGCCTTGATCACCTTGGCGCCGTCCGGCAGCTTGACCGGGGGCGAGGACCCGACCTGGGAGATGATCAGTTGTACCGAGGACGAGGCCACCGTCAGGTTGAACTCCGACACGTAGGGTCCTGAGACGGTGAAGGCGAAGTTCCCGCTCTGCTTGCCCTGGGTAGTGGTCTCCGAGAGGGTGAAGGTATAGGTGTCCCCGGTGTGGGTCACGTCTTTGGCCTGCTTGGCGTAGGGGAGGTAGCCGTGGGCCGGATCCAGAGCCTTGGCCCCCTGGCTGGCCTGGCGGTAGAACGTCAGGTGGCCGGTCGGAGCGCCCGCCGCCACCGTGAGACTCTGGTACTCCCATTTCCCGATGACGTAGACATAGGTGCGCTTGGTTCCGCTCTGGATGTAGCCACCGAGACGGTCGGGCGCCTGGTACACCAGGTAGTCGGTCTGCTTGCCCTGTGGCGTGTTCTCGTTCAGGACCTCGGAGTAGTTGGCGGCGCCCAGGGTGTTGGGCACCGCCCCCGTGCAGAGTTGGACAGGCTGCTGGGGCGATGCACAGTTGATGAGCGGGGCGTTCTTGGGCGCCTGCGCCACACCCAGGACGGCGGCGCCCAGCGCCACCACGGTGAGCAGCCCCAGGAGGAGCCAGCTGGTCAGGTGTCTCATCGACGGAACGCTACGCCAGATCCGTGGACCGGAGGTGGCCCATGGGCGCCGACTGCCGGGACGCGCCCGATTGGCGGCATTGCCAGGACACGGCGGGGCAGCTCAGATGCCGATGCGCTGGGCCAGCAGCTCACGGTGGTACGAAGGATCACCGAGCATCAGCTCCGAGGACTTGGCCCGCTTGAAGTACAGATGGGCGGGATGCTCCCAGGTGAACCCGATGCCCCCGTGGATCTGGATGGTCTCGGCCGCGGCGTGGAAGTACGCCTCCGAGCAGTACGACTTGGCCAGGCTGGCCACGACCGGGAGCTCGTCGGAGTCCTCGGCCGCCGCCCAACCGGCGTAGTAGGCGGCGGACTTGGCCGACTCCACCTCCAACAGCATGTCGGCGCACTTGTGCTTGATGGCCTGGAAGCTGCCGATCGGACGCCCGAACTGGATCCGGGTCTTGGCATACTCCACCGAGCTGTCCAGGCAGCGCTGGGCCCCACCGACCTGCTCGGCGGCCAGGGCCACCGCCGCCAGGTCCAGGGTCTTGGACAGTCCGGCCTCGGCCCCGCCGTCGGTGCCGATCAACCAGGCCGGGGTACCGGCGAACTCGAGGCGGGCCTGCTTGCGGGTCTGGTCCATGGTGGCGAGCGGCGTCCGGGTGAGACCCTCCGCATCGCTCTTCACCCCGAAGAGGGAGAGCCCGGTCGGGGTACGGCCGACCACCAGGATGAGGTCGGCCACGTGACCGTCGATGACGAAGGACTTGTGCCCCTCGAGGGTCCAGCCGTCGTCCGACCGGCTGGCGGCCAGCGTGATGCCTTCCGCGTCCCACCGCCCCGAGTCCTCGGTGAAGGCCAGGGTGCCGATGGTCTCTCCGGAGGCGATGCCGGGCAGGAGGTACGCCATGGCCTTGGGGTCCCCTGAGGTGAGGATGGCGTTGGCAGCCAGGGCCACCGTGGAGAAGAACGGGGCGCAGAGCAGTGCGGCACCCATCTCCTCCAGAACCACGATCAGTTCGACATAGGAGAATCCCGACCCGCCGTACTCTTCGGGAATGGTCAACGACTGCAGCCCCAGTTGCTCGGCCATCTGGGTCCAGACCCCGGGGTCGTAACCCTCGGCGGTCTCCATGAGGCGGCGCACTTCTGTCTCCGGAGATTTGTCCTCGAGGAACCGCTTGACCGACTTGCGCAGTTCGTCCTGCTCCTCGCTGAAGGCGAAGTTCATCCTGTTCTCCATCCCCTGGGCATCCCTGGGCGCGTCTCGTACCGAGGGCTCGTGTGCCCGATTGTCTACCAGGTCTGTCTACCAGAACCAGCTCGGCGGTGACCACACCGACCGGCGACCAGAACCGGCTCTCAGGATCTCCGGCCGACGTCGTTTTGGGTGCAGGACATCGGGCGGGAGGGGCTTGACCCGGCCAGTGGGGCCGGTACGGTGGGCCTGGTCATCCGCCGCACCAGGAGGTCCCTCCCTTGACTGGCACCATCATCGACTACCAGGACACGGCCGTCGAGGTCCACCGGTTGGTGGTGGGCCCGGTGGACAACAACGTCTATATCGTCCGATGCCGATCGACCGGCGAGTCCCTGCTCATCGACGCCGCCAATGAGCACGACAAGCTCCTCGAGCTCTGCTCGGCTCTCGACGTCCGCCAGGTGGTGGAGACCCACGGGCACTGGGACCACATCCAGGCGGTGGAAGCCGTCAGGAACGCGGGGATCGACGTGGCCGTCACCGGCGCCGACGCCGGGATGCTCCCCTCCTACGACCAGCTGCTCGAGGACCGCTCCGTCCTCGAGATCGGCCGCCTCCGGATCGGGACCATCGCCACACCCGGGCACACCCCGGGATCCATGTGCTTCACCGTGGAGGGCACCCCCCTCCTGTTCACCGGCGACACGCTGTTCCCCGGGGGCCCGGGCAACACCTCGTTCGAGAATGCCGACTTCGCCACCATCATCCGCTCCATCGAGGACCGGCTGTTCGCCCCCTTCTCGCCCGACACCATGGTGCTGCCCGGGCACGGGGTGGGCACCACCATCGGCTCCGAGACCCCCCACCTCGGCGAGTGGATCGAGCGGGGCTGGTGAACCCCCGGGTCGGTTCCGCTCAGACCGCGGTGGACGGCCGACGGGGCTCCCGGATCAGCTCGATCTCCTTGGGCAGTCCGGTCACCGCCACCCCTCCGGGCACTTCGGAGCCCACTTCCACGGTCACCCGGGAGCCCGCCAGCGGGATCCCGGCCACCTTCAGGTAGCCGATCCCTTCGGGGAGGTTGGGCGAGAGCCAGGTCTTCCCGTAGGGGATCCAAGGATCGAGGCGGAGCAGGGTGCGGAGACACAGAAGCGGCGAGGCCGCCGCCCACGCCTGTGGGGAGCACGACGTCGGATAGCCCACCGGCACCGTGAATTCGCCGCGGTCGAGGCCACTGAACAGCTCGGGCAGACGTCCCCCCCGGGCCTGGGCTGCGTCGAGGAGGCCGAAGATCAACTTCTGGGCTGCGCCGTCATACCCGTAACGAGCCAGTCCGGCCGCGACGATGGCGGTGTCGTGGGGCCAAACCGAGCCGCAGTGGTAGCTGATCGGGTTGTAACCGCCGCTGTCCTTGGACAGGGTGCGGAGCCCCCAACCGGAGAACATGGCCGGAGAGACCAGCTTCTCGGCCACCCGTTGGGCCTTGTCCTCGTCGACGATTCCGGTCCACAGGCAGTGGCCGATGTTGGAGGTCAGTGAGTCGATCGGTCGCTTGTTGCCGTCGAGCCCGACGGCGTACCAACCCTTCTCCTCCAACCAGAAATCGCGGTTGAACGCTGCCTTCAGCTGGGTGGCCTTGGCCCGGAAGCGGTCGTAGGTGGCGGAATCTCCCACCTCGAAGGCGAAGTGGGCGGTGGCCAGGTAGGCCCCGTAGGTGTACGCCTGCACCTCGCAGAGGGCGATGGGGGCCTCGGCCACCCGACCGTCCGAGTAGCGGATGCCGTCCCAGCTGTCCTTCCATCCCTGGTTGGCCAGACCCCGTTCTGAGCCGCGGCTGTACTCCACGTAGCCGTCACCGTCTGCGTCACCGAACTGTTCGATCCACTCGATGGCGCGGGCGGCGTTGGGCAGGAGCTCGTCGACCATCTCCCGGGCCACGCCCCAACGGCGCATCTCCCCGAGCAGCATGACGAAGAGCGGGGTGGCGTCGGCGGAGCCGTAGTAGATGCTTCCGCCACCGAGTGAGAGGGAGGCGGCGTCCCCGAAGCGCATCTCGTGCAGGATCCGACCGGGCTCCTCGTCGTGCCGGGGATCGACATCCTTCCCCTGGAACCGGGCCAGCGTCTGCAGCACCCCCCGGGCCAGATCCGGATCCACCAGCAGGGCCATCCAGGCGGTGAGCAGGGAGTCCCGTCCGAACACCGTCATGAACCATGGCGCGCCGGCCGCCACCACCACCCGTTCCGGATAGTCCGGATCGAAGATTCGCAGCGCTCCGAGGTCCTCGGCGCTGCGGGCGATGACCTCTTTCAACCCCGGGTGGCTGGTCTCCACCTGGGGCACCTGGCGCCGCCACTGGGCCAGTCGTTCGGTGGGCGTGGCCCGGTCGACGGGCACCCCACACCGGTACCGGGGATCGACGGCGGTTCCGTCGAACACCGGGCCCACCTCGATGCAGGTGGTCCACTCCGACCGGGGCGGAACGACCACCTCGAACGTGGCCAGGTCCGAGGTGAGCAGGCTCGGCTGCCGGAATCGGATCTCCACGCCCCGTACCGTGCCGGAGCGGCGGTACGACGAGACGACGGTCGACGGCCCCTGGGCCCCGGTCGGAGCCGAGGGGGACGTCGGCGCGGGCTCGGCCACGTGCACGGCGGTGGACAGCTCGCCGACGCCTGGCTCGGCCCCCACCCGTCCCTCCTTCACGGCGAAGAGGTCGGCGAAGTCCGAGCCGACGAAGACCTGCACGGTGCAGGCCGCGGCCTCGTCCGCGAAGTTGCGGATGGCCAGGTCCTCTCGCATCCCCTGGCCCACGTAACGGGACCGGAACACCATCAGTGTGGAGTCGGCCCGCCCGGGGGCCGGCATGCAGCGGGAAACGAAGGTCGCCGAGAACGGGTCATCGGTGACGGCGGCGAGGGGCTCGGTGCGCACCCCGTCCACCAGGACTTCGAAGCGGGAGAGGATCCGGGTGTCCCGGACGAACAGACCCTGCGCCGCGCCGGGCGTGATGTCCCCGGCCCCGCCGCTGATGGCGAAGGTGGACTCGTCGACCAGGGTCACCACCCCGGCGGTGGAGTCCAGCTGGGTGACGGGGCCGGCAAAGTTCCAGGGGTCGGCCATGGGGGGTACCGTACCGGCCGACCTGGTCACCTGCGCAATCGCGACCGGCCCGGGGCCCGTGCGGTATTCCCCCTATTCTCGTAGGAGAAACTACGGAATCCGGCTACAATCGGGTGCGTGCCCAGCGACGCCCCGACCCTGCCGGACCGTGACCCACCCCTCCTCGAGATCGCGGGGTTGCACGTCTCGGTGGAGGGGGTCCCCATACTCCGGGGCGTCGACCTCACCGTCCGGTCGGGCCAGGTGCATGCCCTGATGGGGCCGAACGGTTCGGGCAAGTCCACGTTGGCCAACGTGCTGCTGGGCAACCCGGCCTTCGAGGTCACCTCGGGAACCATTCGGTTCCACGGCGAGGACATCACCGCGTGGCCCACCGACGTCAGGGGCAAAGCGGGTATCTTCCTGGCCTTCCAGGAGCCCGAGACCATCGGCGGGGTCCCGGTCATCCAATTCCTCCGCCAAGCACTCTCGGCCCGCCGGGGCATGGACCTGTCGGTGCTCGAAGTACGGCTGATGATGATGGAGTGGATGGAGAAGCTGGGCATGGACCCGGCGTTCGGCGAGCGCCACCTGAACGACGGTTTCTCCGGTGGGGAGAAGAAGCGCAACGAGATCCTCCAGATGGCCATCCTGGAGCCGGAGCTGGCCGTGCTCGACGAGACCGACTCCGGACTCGATGTCGACGCCCTCCGGACCGTGGCCCGCGGGGTCCACACGGTGCGTGAGGCCCGGCCCGATCTGGGTGTGCTGGTGATCACCCACTACCAGCGGATGCTCGACGAGCTGGCCGCCGATCAAGTGCACATCCTGGTGGACGGCGTGATCGTGGCCGAAGGGGGTCCCGAGCTGGCCCTGTCCTTGGAGACCGGGGGGTACGACGCATGGCGATGAACGAGACCCGGCGCAGCCTGGACGTGACCACGATTCGCAAGGACTTCCCGCTGCTGGCCCGCGAGGTGCACGGGCACCCGATCGTCTATCTCGACTCGGCGGCCTCGGCCCAGCGCCCGGTCCAGGTGCTCGACGCCATGCGACAGTACGACGAGACGACCCATGCCAACGTCCACCGGGGGGTCTACGCCATTGCCGAGGAGGCCACCCGTCGGTTCGAGGCCGCCCGTCACAACGTCGGGCGATTCATCGGAGCGCCCGACCCCAGTCGCGAGATCGTCTTCACCAAGAACGCCACCGAGGGCCTGAACCTGGTCGCCCACACCTGGGGCCGGGCCAATCTCCACCAGGGCGACGCCATCGTCCTGACCGAGATGGAGCACCACGCCAACATCGTGCCGTGGCACATGCTGGCCAGCGAGCGGGGGCTGACCATTCGGTGGATCCCGCTCGATGACCACGGGCGCCTGGTGCTCGACGACCTCGAGTCGCTGGTCGACGGGGCCAAGCTGGTGGGTGTCACCTGTATGTCCAATGTGCTGGGCACACTCAACCCGATCGCCGAGATCGCCCGGGTGGCCCACGACGCCGGCGCCCTGGTGGTGGCCGACGGCGCCCAGTCGGTGCCCCACCTACCGACGTCGGTGACCTCCCTCGGCGTCGACTTCCTGGCGTTCAGCGCCCACAAGATGCTGGGACCCACCGGAATCGGGGTCCTGTGGGGCCATGACCGGCTCCTGTCTGAGCTGCCGCCCTTCCTCGGTGGCGGTGAGATGATCCTCGACGTGAGGAAGGAGGGGTTCACTCCCAACGACATCCCCTGGCGGTTCGAGGCCGGCACCCCGCCGATCACCGAAGCCATCGGACTGGGTGCGGCGGTCGACTACCTCTCGGCGGTCGGGATGGAGGCCGTCCGGGAGCACGAGATCGAATTGACCGGGTACGCCATGGCCTCCCTCCAGGAGCGGTTCGGCGACGATATCTCGATCTTCGGGCCGAGCGACCCGATGGCCCGGGGCGGTGTGCTCTCCTTCGCCTACCGGGACCTGCATCCCCACGACATCTCCCAGATCCTGGACCAGTACGGAGTGTGCGTTCGGGCCGGCCACCACTGCGCCAAGCCCCTGATGCGCCGACTGGGCGTCAACGCCACCGCCCGGGCCTCGTTCGCCCTCTACAACGACGAGTCCGACGTGGACGCGCTGGCCGAAGCTCTCGCCGCAGCCGGGGCGTTCTTCGCATGAACACCGGGCAGTATCCTGGGACGGTGCGAACCACCCACCAGAACGCAGGAACCCACGGGAACCAGCCGAGCCGCATCAGCCTCCCGGGGGTGGTCCGCTGATGCCGGGCTTGGAGGACCTCTACCGCGAGATCATCCTCGACCACTACCGCTCGCCCCGGAACCGGGGTGAGCTGGAGTCGCCCCCGGCCCGGCGGGTGGAGGGATTCAATCCGTTGTGCGGCGATGAGATCGTGGTCACCTTGGAGGTCACCGACGGCGTGGTCTCGGACATCAAGATCGCCGGGACCGGGTGCTCCATCAGCCAATCCTCGGCTTCGCTGATGTCAGCCGCCGTCAAGGGAAAGTCGGTCCCCGAGGTCAGGGAACTGATCAAGACCTTCAAGGGCATGATGTCCATCCACGAATCCACCCTTCCTTCCGGGGAGGCCGAACGCTTCGACGCCGTCGCCGGCGAGGTCGAACCGCTCGAGCCACAGGCCATCGATATCGACGCTCTGGGAGAGCTGGCCGCCCTGCAGGGGGTGGTCAAGTTCCCGGTGCGGATCAAGTGCGCCACCCTCAGCTGGAACACCCTGGCCCAGGGATTGGACGAACACGAGCCCGTCGCCTGACTCCCGGGGGGATGGCGGTGCAGGTCCCCTCCCGGTACGCCGGAGCCCGACCTGGGCGGCGCGCCGATCAAGCCAAGCACCGCTCCGGGCCGGGCCGCCGTGCTGCTCCGCCGTGATCGGCCGGAGGCGCGCCATCGGCACGCCTGGCGAGACCCCGTCGCAGTGGAGCGGACCGGCTCGCCGTCAACAGGGGGTGGGGTCGAAGTCGGTCTCGACGGTCGTCGTGGTGCTGGACGACGTCGAGGTACTCGAGGAGTAGCCACCGGAGCTGGTCGCCGGCGGATAGGTCGATGTGGTGGTGGTCGACACCACACCGTCGGGACCCGGCGGGGGAAAGAACGGGGTGTCCGGTGCTTCTCCGAGGAATTGGGTGACGACCTGTCGGGCCTGGGGCTGCTGCACGTAGAGTACCGAGCCCAGATAGCCGAACTCCGATGAGTAGGCCGAGTAGGTGGGGAGCGTCGCGGTGGCCAGCGAGCTGGACGGGAAGTTGTGGAATTGGCGGGCCAGGGAGATCAGGTCGCTCACCGTGAAGGTGGAGTCCACCGTCACGCCCTGGACCACCGAGCCGACGAACGCGTTGAGCGTGAGCGGGTTGTACTTGGTCTCGGCCTGGTTGATCACGGCCCGGAGGAAGGCGTTCTGCCGCTGGATGCGACCGAAGTCACTGGTCCCGTCGTACTGCCAATAGTCGTTCTTCTCGTACTCGTAGTGCCGGCTGCGGGCCAGGGCCAGGGAGTACCCCCCGTTGACCAGTTGGCAGCCGGTCTGGCTGATGTTGAGGCCGGTATAGGCGTCCTTGGCCGGATAGGGGAAGTTCAGCTTGATGCCGCCGATGGCGTCGACCGCGCCGCGCAGACCCTCGAAGTTGACCTGCACCACGTGTTCGATGGGAATGCCGAAGTTCGTCTCGATGGTCTGCACCAGCTGGTCGGGCCCGGTGTTGTACGTGGCGTTGATCCGGTTGTACTTGCCGATCTCACTGGTGTCCCCCGCCACCGTGACCACGGTGTCGCGGGGGATGGACAGCACGCTGACCTGACCGGTGGCCGGAACGACGTGCACGATCTTCACCACATCGCTCCGCTGGCCACCGGCGTTGGCTTGGTTCCCGAAATGGGCGGCGTCTCCTGAGCTCTCACCGACCCGGGAGTCCGAGCCGATCAGCAGGACGTTGAAGGGCTGACCGACGGGTGCGGTCTTGAGGTGCCGGACCGTCACCTTGTTGACCTGGTGGAATCGGTAGGTCACGTAGGCGTAGCCCGACCCCACCGCCACCAGAGCCAACACCACGACCACGATCCCCCCGAGAAGGATCCGGTCGAGCCAGGTTCGCTTCCGGGTGCCCCGCTGACCCCGCTTCCCCCCGCCCTTGGCCCTGCCCGATGCCGCCGAGGTATCGGCCCTCCTGCGGTCCTTCCGGCTCAGGGGAGCCCCAACATCCGGCCCCAGGAGGTCGGAGGCCGTCACTGCCGCCGGCGGCAGTGAGGAGCCGAAGAACGACTCGCCGGTCTGATCGCCGAGGATGGGACCCTGGCCCGGGGCCGGAGCACCGCCGGCCGGTGCCGACCGGGGCCCCCTGGCCGTGGCGGGAAATGTGGGGTCGACGGCCGGAGGGGTGGGGGTCGCGGGAGCGGTGGGGGTCGCGGGAGGGGCGGGGGTCGCGGGAGGGGCAGATGTCGCCGACGGACCCTGCGGAGCGGAGGCGTCAGACGCCGAGGGCGAGTCGCCCGCAGCTCCGTCGGACGCCAGGTCCGCTGAGCTTCTGCCCTTCCGAGGTGCACTGTGGGCGCCACCCCGTCGACGATCTCGGCGAGCCATGGGCAGACGCTACCAACCGAGGACTGCTGTCAGGTGGCGCCTCTGCCCTGGTGCTGGACACCCCCTGACCCAGTGGCTCAGCTGTACGCGGCGTATCCGGTCTGGTCGACGGTCTTGGCCAACTCTCGGTCGCCGGTGGCCACCACCTGTCCATCCGACAGCACGTGCACCACATCGGGACGTAGCACGTCGAGCAGTCGGCGGAAGTGGGTGATGGCCAGCACACCGAGTCCCCATTCGGTGGTGGCCTCCTCGATCCGCCGGCCCACGGCGGCCAGTGCGTCGAGGTCGAGGCCCGAGTCGATCTCGTCCAGTACGGCAAAACGGGGGCGCAGTACGCCGAGCTGCAGCGTCTCGTTCCGCTTGCGCTCTCCACCCGAGAGGTCGACGTTGAGCGGTCGGGTGAGGAAGCGGGGGTCGAAGCCGATCCGTTGGGCCTCGTCACGGAGCCGGTCCTCGACCGACCGGTCGCCGTCGCCGACTCCGTCGATCTCCACCGCCGGTCGGGCCGCAGTGAGCGAGGTGAGCAGAGACACGCCGGGGACTTCGATGGGGTGCTGCATGGCCAGGAACAGCCCGGCGCGGGCCCGCTCCCAGGTGGGCAGCGAGAGGATGTCGGTGCCGTCGAGGGTGACCGAACCGCCCAGGATCTCGTAGCCCGGCCGTCCCATCAGGACGTGGGCCAGGGTGCTCTTGCCCGAACCGTTGGGACCCATCACGGCGTGCACCTGGCCACTGGACACGGTCAACGACACCCCACGGAGGATCTCACGACCCGGGATGCCGGCCCGCAGCTCCTCGATGACCAGTTCGCCGGTGCTCATGGCACCACCACCGAGACATCCTCCCCATCGATGACGAGTTCGTACACGGGAACCGGGCGGGTGGCCGGAAGCGAGCAGGGCGCGCCGGTCCGGAGATCGAAGGTCGACCCGTGCTTGGCACACTCGATCTCGCACTCCTCCGCCCAAATCTCGCCCTCGGCCAGGGAGTAGTCCTCGTGGCTGCACCGGTCGCCCACGGCATAGAAGTCGTCGCCGATCCGCACCAGGGCCACCCGGAGGCCGGCCGCATCGAAACGCCGGGCCTCGCCGGGGACCAGGTCCCCCGTCCGACACAGCAAGACCGTCCGGCGCTCGCCGACATCCTCCACCGGCTCAGCCACCGCTGGCCCCCGTCCGGTCGGCCAGGGCCCGGCCCACCATGGTCCGGGCCCCGGTGATGGGAACCTGATCGGCGATGTTCTCGAAGAATCCGGCCACGATGAGTCGTTCAGCCACATCCGGCTCCACGCCCCGCGATTCGAGGTAGTAGCGCTGCTCCTCGTCCACGGGACCCACCGTCGATCCGTGGCTGCACTTGACATCGTTCTCCTCGATGTCGAGATTGGGCACCGAGTCGGCATGGGCTCCTTCGTCCAGAACCAGGTTGTGGTTGGTCTGCATGGCATCGGACCGGACCGCACCGCGCCGGACCCGGATCAGCCCGCTGTAGACCGAGTGGGCATGGTCGGCAACCGCCCCCATGAACAGGAGATCGCTGGTGGTGCGCGGCGCCAGGTGGTCCTGGAGGGTGCGGAAGTCCAGCATCTGTTCGTCGCGCCCGATGAAGGCGGCCCGGAGCACGCTGGAGCCCGAGACACCCTGCAGCGCCGAATCGGTGCGCAGCCGTGCGTAGCTTCCCCCGAGCGCCACGGCGAAGCTGCGCAAGGTGGCGCGGGCCCCGATCGTGCTTCCCTGATGGGCCAGTTGCCAGGTGTGGGGACCCAGCCCCTGGACGCTGAGAAAGGAAAGGGAAGCATCGTCTCCCACCTCGATCTCGGTGAGCGGAACGACCAGATGACCGAGCCCGGCTCCGGCCGGTCCAGGGCCCACTCCCCGCTTCGCCGCCGACGGAAGCTCGGTCACCAGGCCCGAGTCCACATCTACCAGGATCTCGACGACACCGGCTCGGGACGAACTCCCGGAGCGGACGAACGTCCGGGGGAACACCGCCTCTCCCTGGTGGCCGCTGACCACATGCACCACCAGGAGCGGATCCTCGATGACGGCGCCAGGAGCGATGTCGACGATGAGCGGGTCCACGGCGAAGGCCTCGTTGAGGAGCAGGAAGTCCCGTGGGTCGGCCACCACTGAACCCACCAGGTCCTCCCCCTCCGCGTGCTCACCCGCCCGACCCAGGGACAGGACGTCGTCGGCCACCGAGGTGGCCAGGGTGGCCAGTACACCGTTGATGGTGACGGCCAGCCCTGAACGGGGACCCAGACTGGCCACCAGGGAGTGGATCCGGTCCGAAGGCGAGGGCCCCGGGTCGCTGGCGGTGGGCAACGCCACGCTCCCGGCCGGCTGGAAGCGGTCCAGGTCCAGCTGGTCGATGCGGCTGTATCGCCACACCTCGTCCTTCTCGGTGGGAAGGGGGGACGAGGAGAAGGTAGCCACCGCGGCGGCTCGACGGCGCTGCAGCCAGGGCGGCCCGGGAAGGGCGGCGGCGGATTCTGGGGTGAAGGTGGACAGAGCAGGAACCTCTCGCGAAACGAGGCCCGGGTTACGAGCCTCGGGACCCATCCTACCTGTCCGGTCCGGGCTCCCCGCCCCCAGGGGGCGCCGGTCGGGCGTCCGTCGCCACCCGATCAGGAGTCGGCGTGGTGGGTGGGACGTCCCGGCCGGGACGGTCACCCGACCGGCGGCCTACGCTCGGTGTATGACTGCGACAACCGGAACCGCCATCAACGCCTTCACCTCCGAGGTCCTGGCCATCGACGTGGACGGCCACGTGGCCACCCTCTGGCTGGACCGACCCGAGAAGCGGAATGCCATGGGCCCGGACTTCTGGTCCGACCTCCCTCGGGCCATGGAGGCCATCGGGTCCCATCCGGGCATCCGAGCGGTGGTGATCGCGGCACGAGGTCCCCACTTCTCGGTCGGGCTGGACCTGGTCGCCATGTCCGGGGTGACCGGGGCGTCAGGATCTGGAGACGGCACTCCGGGCAATGGTGCCTCTCCGTCGATGGCGGCCCGGGCACGATCGGCCCGGGCCGAGATCCTCCGCCTGCAGGCCTCGGTCAGTGCCGTGGCCGACTGCCCGTTGCCGGTCATCGCCGCCGTGCACGGCTACTGCATCGGTGGCGGGGTCGACCTCATTGCGGCATGCGACATCCGGCTGGCGAGTGCAGAAGCGCTCTTCTCGGTGCGTGAGGCCAAGGTGGCCATCGTGGCGGACCTGGGAAGCCTCCAGCGCCTCCCGGCCATCATCGGTCAGGGGCAGGTGGCCGAACTGGCCTTCACCGGAAAGGACATCGACGCGCTGCGGGCCGAGGCCATCGGACTGGTCAACCAGGTCTGTGCCGACCCCGACGCCGTGGTCCAGGCCGCCTGGGGCATGGCCGCCGAGATCGCGGCCAACTCCCCGCTCGCCGTTCAGGGGACCAAGGCCGTCTTGAGGGCCAGCGCCGGACGGTCGGTGTCCGAAGGGCTCGAGTACGTGGCCACCTGGAACGCCGGGTTCTTGGCCTCCGACGACCTGGTCGAGGCCATGCGGGCTTTCCTCGAAAAACGACCGGCCGAATTCACCGGGAAGTAGGCCGCCGGATGACAGGGCCCATCGCCAGGTCGGGCACCCCGAACCAGCTGGAGGCAACGAGGGGGAGGGTCGAGATCAGCGCCGGCGGCGCCACCAACGACGGTCCCGGCGCTCGTTCCGGTCGTCCTCCTTGCGCACCTCGGCCACGATGTCGGGACCTGCGGCGTTGATGATGTCCTCGGCCTGGTCCAGCAGCCGGGCCGCTTCCTCGCCGGGCACATCGGGCATGGGCTCGAGCGCCGGCTCGACCAACGAGCCGTGGGTCCAGCCCACATCGGCCAGCCGGGGAGCGTAGGACGAGCAGTTGTCCGGGCACCTCCAGGGAGCCTCAGGAGCCAGATCCAGGATGCAGAACCGGGCCACTTCCCCCGAGTCGTAGGTACGGCTCTGGAAATGCTTGCACTCTTCCCTCATCGGCATTGGGCCATTCTGCCTTTCCCCTCGGAGGGATGTGGCTCGTCGCGCCAGCCAGGCGGCGCGACGAACTCAGCCGACCGAACCCTCCATCTGGAGCTCGATCAGGCGGCTCCACTCCACGGCGTACTCCATGGGCAGGGTCCGGGTGATCGGCTCGATGAAACCGTTGACGATCATCCCCATGGCCTGGGTCTCGGACAGACCGCGGCTCATCAGGTAGAAGAGCTGGTCGTCACCCACCTTGGACACGGTGGCCTCGTGCCCGATGCGGGCATCCCGCTCGGCCACCTCCATGTACGGTTTGGTCTCCGAGACGGCGGTGTCGTCGAGCAGCAGCGCGTCGCACCGCACGAAGCTCTTGGCGTGCTTGGCCCCCTCATCCACGTGGACGAGCCCCCGGTAGGTGGTGATGCCGGCGTCCTTGGAGATGGACTTGGACACGATGGTCGACGTGGTCTCCGGGGCGGCATGGATCATCTTGGCTCCGGCGTCCTGATGCTGGCCGGCGCCGGCGTAGGCCACCGAGAGCACCTCCCCGGAGGCCTTGGGACCCATCAGGTAGACGCTCGGGTACTTCATGGTCAGTCGGGATCCGATGTTGCCGTCGATCCACTCCACGTGGGCTTCGGCCTCGGCCCGGGCCCGCTTGGTCACCAGGTTGTAGACGTTGTTGGACCAGTTCTGGATGGTGGTGTACGTGATCCGCGACCCCTCGAGGGCCACCAGCTCCACCACCGCGGAGTGGAGTGAGTCGCTGGTGTACACCGGAGCCGAGCATCCCTCGATGTAGTGCACCTGGGAGCCGACGTCGGCGATGATCAGCGTGCGCTCGAACTGTCCCATGTTCTCGGCGTTGATCCGGAAGTAGGCCTGCAGGGGCTGGTCCACGACCACGTTGGGCGGTACGTAGATGAACGAGCCGCCCGACCACACCGCCGAGTTGAGGGCGGCGAACTTGTTGTCATTGGGCGGGATGATGGTGCCGAAGTACTTGCGGACCAGGTCGGGGTACTCACGGACCGCGGTGTCCATGTCGCAGAAGATGATGCCCAGGGCTTCCAGGTCCTCGCGATTGCGGTGAAAGACCACTTCTGACTCGTACTGGGCCGTCACACCGGCCAGGTACTTCCGCTCCGCCTCGGGGATGCCCAGCTTCTCGTAGGTGTTCTTGATGGCGTCGGGAAGGTCGTTCCAGTCCTCGACCTGACCCGAGGTCGGCTTGATGTAGTAGTAGATGTCCTCGAAGTCGAGGTCGGGCATGTTGACCGCGAACCATTCGGCCATCGGGCGCTTCTCGAAGCGCTGGAGGGCCCGGAGTCGGAAGTCGCGCATCCACTCCGGCTCCTTCTTCATGGCCGACATCTCACGGACGATGGACTCGTTCAAGCCCTTCTTCGGCTTGAAGACATAGTCCTCTTCGTCTGACCACCCCAACTTGTACTTGCCGAGGTCGAGATCGGTGGTCGTCATATGGGCTCCTGGGATGCCGTCCGGGGTCGGACCGCTCTATTTCCCCTATACAGATAGTAACAACCCCAGGGCAGCCGCAGTACGGCCGGCAGGCCTCCCTCCCGCAAAGTCGTGTCATCCTGGTCGGATGGCAGCCAGATCGAGCCCGGAACCCGGCGCGCCCTCCCTCGGTCCCCCGGTCCCCGAACGCCGCCCGGTGCGACTCGAGGCCCACGGCGACGTCCGCATCGACGACTGGTACTGGCTGCGGGACAAGGACGATCCGGCGGTCATCGAGCACCTCCGCGCCGAAAACGCCTACACCGAGGCAGCCATGTCCGGAACTGCCGGGCTCCGCTTGGCCCTGTTCACCGAGATGGTGGCCCGGATCGAGGAGACCGACCTGTCGGTGCCGGTCAAGAAGGGGCCCTGGCTCTACTACGGCCGCACCGTGGAGGGCAGCAGCTACGGGATCCACTGCCGGCGACCGGCGGCTCGCTCCCTGCCTGATGCCGGCCCGGAGGCCGTCCCCGATGCCGGCCCAGAGGCCGTCCCTGAGGGCGTCCCTGAGGACGAGCAGATCCTCCTGGATGAGAACCAGTTGGCCGAGGGCCACGACTACTTCGCGGTCGGCAGCCTCGAGATCAGCCCGGACCACCGCTGGATGGCGTACTCCACCGACACCAGCGGCGGCGAGCGCTACACCATGCGCTTCGTCGACCTCGAGTCCGGAACGTCGTCCCCAGAGGCCCTTGAAGACACCTCCTACGGCGTGGCCTGGGCCGACGACAACGCGACCGTCTTCTACGTGCGGGTGGACGAGGCCATGCGGCCCTACCAGGTCTGGCGCCACCGGGTAGGTGGTGCGCAGTCCTCGGACACGCTGGTCTACGAGGAGGCGGACGAGCACTTCTACGTCGGGGTGGGTCGAACCAAGGACGACCGCTACGTGCTGATCGGCGTGGACTCCAAAGTGACGTCCGAGTACCACGCCCTGCCCGCCGAAGAGCCCGACGGCGAGTTCACGGTCATCGAGCCACGGCGTCAGGGGATCGAATACAGCGTCGACCACGACCGCGGCGACCCCTCCACCGGACGGCCCGGGCGGTTCCTGATCGTCACCAACGACGGTGCCGAGGACTTCAGGTTGATGGAGGCGCCCGACGGCTCGCCCGGCAGGGACTCGTGGCGCGAGGTCATCCCGGGCCGGGCGGATGTGAGGCTGGACTCGGTCGATCCCTTCTTCGGGCACCTGGTGGTCTACGAGCGAGAGCAAGGGGAGACCCGGGCCCGGGTCATCGACACCGTGTCGGGGTCCTCCACGCCATTGGAGAGGCCGGAGTCGCCCTCTACCGTCTGGGGCGGGGCCAATCCCGAGTACGAGTCCACCACGCTGCGTTACGAGTACACCTCACTGGTGACCCCCCGCTCGGTCTACGACCTCGACCTCGAGACGGGCGGGTCCCGTCTCCGGAAGCGCCAGCCGGTGCTGGGCGACTTCGATCCAGACCGCTACCGCACCGAGAGGCGCTGGGCCGTGGCCGAGGACGGGACCGAGATCCCCCTGTCGTTGGTCTACCGACCGGACCTGGTGGGAGGGCCGGCCCCGACCGAGCCCGCTCCGTGCCTGCTCTACGGGTACGGGTCGTACGAGGTTTCCATCGACCCCACGTTCTCCTCACTCCGGCTGAGCCTGCTCGACCGGGGAATCGTCTTCGCCATCGCCCATGTCCGCGGGGGTGGGGAGATGGGTCGTGCTTGGTACGAGCAGGGCAAGCTCGGATCCAAGCCCAACACGTTCACCGACTTCGTGGCCTGTGCCCGGTACATGGTCGAGACGGGGTGGACCACCCCGGAGCAGCTGGTGGGCCGGGGGGGCAGCGCCGGTGGGCTCCTGATGGGGGCGGTGGCCAACCTGGCCCCCGAGCTGTTCCGGGCCATCGTCGCCGAGGTGCCGTTCGTCGACTGCCTGACCACCATCCTGGACGAGACCCTCCCCCTCACCGTGATGGAGTGGGAGGAGTGGGGCAATCCGGTCGATGATCCCGAGATCTATGCCGTGATGAAGGCCTACTCCCCCTACGACAACGTACGGGCGGCGGACCAACGAGGCCGGATCGTCAGATACCCGGACATCCTGGCGACCGGAGGCCTCACCGATCCCCGGGTCGGCTTCTGGGAGCCGGCCAAGTGGGTGGCCAAGCTGCGAGCGGCCAACCCCCAGAACAAGGTGCTGCTCAAGACCGAGCTCGACGCGGGCCACGGCGGTCCCTCCGGGCGGTACGACGCCTGGCGGGACGAGGCCTTCGTCTACGCCTTCATCCTCGAGGCCCTCGGGCTCACGGAGGAGTCGTCGAACTCGTGACCGAGGGTCCGGGCGAGGTGGAGCCGGAGGTGGCGGCTCCGGCGGTGGGCGAGGTGGTCGACGTCGTGGCCGGGCTGGCGGCCGCAGCTGCAGCCGTCGGCTGGAACGTGGCCACGAACGGGGCTCGGACCGGCGTCGGGAGCACGACGGGAACCTTGTCGACGGCCAGGGTGACCGCCGGGGTGCCGAGCTCCACATTGACGGTCCCGCTGGCCGGGATCACCTGGACCGAGCCGGCCTGGAGCTCTCCGGCCCACACCGTCGAGCCCGACGAGTTGGTCACCGAGACCCAGCAGGTGCCGGTACCGGTCGCCGTGACCTTGTAGTTGGAGTTGACGACCGGGTAGGTCGCCGAAGTCGGCGTCGATGTCAGGGCCACCAACTGGGAGGGCTGGGTGGTTGCGGTGGGCTTGGCCTGGGCCTTGGTCTTGGGTCTGGTCGAGGTCGGGTTCGACGCCCCTCCGGGAGCCGTCGCGGGGACGGTGGTGTGTCCGGTGGTGGCCGTGTGGTTGCCGTTGGCCGACGAGTGCTTCGACCCGACGTACGCCAACACCCCGAACAGGACCGCCGCGGCCACCACGATCATCACCGTGGTGGCGCGGCGAGGCCGGTGGTTCATCGAGTCCAAGGCGTGGCGCTGGGCCCGATCGGTGCGAGAGACCGGGTTCGCCTCGCCGGATCCGTCCCGCGCGTACCGGTCCCGCGGACGGGCGTCGTCGAAGACAAGGGGCGTCTCGGGGTCGGGGAATTCGTCGTTCCCTCGTACCGGGACCGGCGGCACCGATCGCCCGGTGCCGACACCCACGGTGGCCCCGGGTGCCACCCCGGCCGTCCGACGCTGGTAACTGCGAGGAACCACCGACTCGGGGCCCGGTGCGTCCCGCCCCACCTCCGCCATCACCGATGGCGAACTGCGATCGGAGAGGTGCTCGAGGGTGCCCAGGGCCGAGTGGTAGCTCCGCACGGAATCCAGATCGTCGCCGCTCGGTCGTCTGAAGACCATCACGATCGCGACGGACACTGCGATCAGTGCCACGGCGGCGAGGGCGATCCACATCCCGACTATTCAACCCGACGCGACGCATGGGCGTGGGGCCGGGCCCGGGTCGGAGGACCGGATCCACTGCCTCAGCTGGTGGGGCGGTGGCTCAACCACTCAACGTGATCATACAATCACGTTGAGCGATAAAACCAGTTCAAACAGCCGTAATGGCCGTCAGACCGCCGTCGACGCTCAGGTGGGCGCCGGTAATGAAGGAAGCCTCGTCGGAGAGCAGGAAGCGGATGGGCCGCGCGATCTCGTCGGGCGTGGACACCCGTTGGAGGGGGGTCCGCTCCTCCAGCTGTCGACGGAAGCCGGGAAGCTCGAATGCGGGAGCCAGCATCGGGGTGTCCACCGCCCCCGGGCACACCGCATTGACCCGGAAGCCCTCGGACGCAAAGCGGTGGGCGATCGATCGCATCACACCCAGGACACCCCCCTTCGACGCACAGTAAGCAGTGAGGAAGGAGCTGCCGAAAAGGCCTTCGATGGACGAGATGAGGACCGCCGCCGATCCCGGGCCCGCCCGTCGGAAGGGCTCGATCAGTGAGCGGCAGATCATCGCTACGGCCCGCAAGTTCACGTTGAGCGTGCCGTCCCACAAGTCGTCGTCGATGAAGTCCACCGGCATGGCCCCGGAGACCCCGGCGGCATGGACGAAGCCTCCAAGGGACCCCAGCGCCGCCTCGGCCTCGGACACCGCCACCTCCAGTGCGGCGGTGTCCGCCACGTCGATCACTGCCCAGTGGACCGTCACCCCGGAACGCTGGCGGCACCGCTCCGCCGTCTCCCGGGCCCCCCGGGCATCGATATCCCAGATGGCAACCGGCCGGCCCACCTCGGCCAGGGCCAGGGCAGTCTCCCGGCCGATCCCGGATCCACCCCCGGTCACCAGGACCCCGGTCCCCGGGGAACCCAAGCGATCGCCCGCCGGCCAGGGTCCGGGGCTCGTGGCTTTTGCTGTGGCCTTCTTGGCTGTGGCCTTCTTGGCTGTGGCCTTCTTGGCTGTGGCCTTCTTGGCTGTGGCCTTCTTGGCTGTGGCCTTCTTGGCTGTGGCCTTCTTGGCTGTGGCCTTCTTGGCTGTGGCCTTCTTGGCTGTGGTACGAGGGATGGACCGAGGTGCCATGGGCGCAGTCTTTCAGAACTGCCCGGCTCCGAGCCCTCCCACGATCAGGTCCGGAGTCCCGCCCTCGGCTGCACACTCGGATGGAGCTCGGACCTCAACGGATTGGCCTGGTCCCGAGTGGAGAGGACCGGGTCGGTGAGGCCCCAATCCGCCCCGATCGCCGGATCGTCCCAGGCCACCCCGAGCTCGTCCTCGGGGTTGTAGTACCCGTCCACCAGGTACCAGAGGGTGAGGTCGGTGAGCGAGGCAAAACCGTGGGCCACACCAGGAGGAATGAACAGTCCCCGGTCGTGGCCGCCGTCGAGGTCGAGGGTCAACGTGGCCCCGTCGGTCGGTGATCCCTGTCGAAGGTCGTGCAGGACCACTCGGGCGGTTCCCCGCAGGACGTACCAGTAGTCGGCCTGATGCAGGTGGTAGTGGAGTCCCACGATCGCGCCGGCCTGCTTCTCGGACCGGTTGGCCTGGACCATCTCCCGACCCAGTGGGAACCAACTCCGGCGGTAGGTCTCCAGGAACCGGCCGCGTTCATCGCCGTGGGCATTGGGCTCCACAACGATGACGTCGGCGATGACCTCGGACTCTTTGATGTCGGGCATGGGCCTACGTCCTATCTGGGCTGCTCGAGCGGTCTCCGTCCACGGAGTGCCGGGCAAGAGTAGCGAACTTGCTCCGGTAGAAGAGGAGGGGGTACCCGTCGTTCGTACCGAGGTCCAGGACCTTCCCGATGATGAGTTCGTGGTCTCCAGCGTCGTGGACCAATTCCACATGGCAGTCGACCCAGGCCAGACAGCCGTCGATCACGGGTGAGCCGGTGACGGGGGCCGGCTCCCAGGCCACCCCTTCGAATTTGTTCCCGCCGGAGACGGCGAAGCCCCGGCACAACTCCTCTTGATGGTCGCCCAACACGTTCACGCAGAACGTCCCCGCCCTGGCGATGCGGGGCCAGCTGGTCGAGGTGCGGGCCGGAGCCACCGCCACGAAGGGAGGATCGATGGACAGCGAGATGAAGCTTTGACAGGAGAAACCCACCGGGTGGCCTTCCTCAATGCCCGACACGATGGTGATCCCGCTCGTGAACCGACTCATGGCCTCTTTGAAGGCTGTGACGTCGAAGCTCACCTTCAGATCTCACCCAGTTCCACGGAAGCGCCCTCGGAGGCCGCGGTGACCTCGAGCGACGGCGCACCCGCGGCCTTGCCCTTCGCCTCGTCGAGCATCCGGTCTATCTCGTCGTCGGAATGGGCGGGGTCGTGGTGGAACAAGGTCAGTCGTTTGACACCGGTCGCCCTCGCCACCGCCACCGCATAGTTGGCCGTCGAGTGTCCCCAGTCGGGCAGAGCGGCGAACTCCACTTCGGTGTACTGGGCGTCATGGAGGAGGAGATCGGCCCCTTCGCACAGCTCGAGCACCGAGGGCTCCACCGTGGTGAGGTCGAGCGGGGCCTGGTGGTCCGACAGGTACGCCAGGACCTGACCGTCGGCCTCGAGCCGGAATCCGAGGGTGCGTCCGACGTGACGGATGGGACGGACCTTGACCTTCACCGCTCCGACGGCGAATTCGTCGGTCCCATCGAGGTCATGGAACCGGAAGGTGCCCTGGAACTGCGCCATGTGAACGGGAAAGAACGGGGGTCGCACCATCGACGCCAGGACGTCCCCCAGCGGCCCTCCCTCCTGGGCCGGGCCGTAGACGTCGACCAGGGCGTCCGGGTGGCGCATCGGGGCGAAGAACGGAAGTCCCAGCACATGGTCGTAGTGCAGATGGGAGAGCAGGACGTTGGCGGCCAGGGGCTCCCCGGTGACTCCGAGCCGCGCCCCGAGGTGCTCGCCCAGGGCGCGCAGCCCCGTGCCCAGATCGATGATCAGGGGCGGTTCCCCGGCCACCTCCACCAACACACAGGAAGTATTCCCCCCGTAGCGGCGATAGCGGTCGGACGAGCATGGGCACGAGCCCCGGACGCCGAAGTAGGTGATTCTCACCGAAGGAGGAGGCTAGTCGGACCTGGCGGCGGCGCCCGATTTCGGTGGGAGTACCCTGCTGGCGATGGACCATCGCACCGTCACCGCCAACGGCACCGAGTTCGCCTACATCGACGCCGGGCCCGAGGACGGACCGTTGGCCCTGTGTCTGCACGGCTTTCCCGACACCGCCCACTCCTGGCGTTACCTGCTCCCCCGGTTGGCTGCGGTGGGATTCCACGCTGTGGCGCCCTTCCAGCGTGGGTATGCCCCCACACCGGTCCCCGATGACGGTCGTTTCGACACCGGGACGCTGGCCCTGGACGCCTGCGGCCTGCACGATGCCCTCGGAGGCGGAGAGGACTCGGTCATCATCGGCCATGACTGGGGCGCCTTCGCCGCCTACGGTGCCGCCGCCCTCCAGCCCGAGCGATGGCGGCGGGTCGTGACCTCCGCAGTCGCTCCCCAGGGGTCGATGGCCGAGGGGTTCTTCACCTACGACCAGCTCCGCCGCAGCTGGTATGTGTTCTTCTTCCAGACTCCGTTGGCCGAGTATGCGGTCGGTCTCGACGACTACGCCTTCATCGACCGCCTGTGGTCCGACTGGTCACCCGGCTTCGACGGATCGTGGGACGCGGCGCGGGTCAAGGAGTCGCTGGCCGAGCCGGCCAGCCTCACGGCGGCCATCGACTACTACCGCGCCATGTTCGCAGGTCCTCCCGACGATCCAGAGGCGGCGGCGGCCCAGGGGGCTGCAGGAACGACGGCCCCCCAGCCGACGTTGTACCTCCACGGAGCCGACGACGGTTGCATAGGTCTCGACACCATCGGCCGGGTGACCGACTTCCTGGCTCCCGGTTCGGAGATGGTGGTCGTCGAAGGGGCCGGACACTTCCTGCATGTGGAGCGGCCCGACCTGGTCAACGATCACATCCTCCGCTTCCTCACGGCGTAGGCAGCAGAAGGGCCGGGGCCGGCACTGAGCCGTCCGGTCGCGGTGGATCGGCGCGGCGGACTCACCGGGGCCACCTCAGGGGAGGCGCAGGTCTCCCGATCCGTCCGACACCACCAGCCCTTCCCCCACCAGGATGTCCACCATCCGCTCGACCCGCCCGGGGTCGTCGGGCCAACCCGCCACGGTGGCCGCCCGCTGGAGGGGGACCGGCCCGCTCCGGAGGGCGTCGACCAGTCGGCCGCGTGCCTGACGGTCGGAGCCCTGGAAGCGACTCTGTGGGGTGGAGACACCGGCTGAGCCCCGCGCTGGGTCCGGGTCGTGCCGGCCCGATGCCGCCCATCGGCAACGTCGCCTCACCGGACACCGGTGGCAGTGGGGAGTGCCGGCCACACAGACCTCGGCCCCGAGATCCAGGAGGGCCTGACCGAAGCTCCACGCCTGCCGCCGGGGCACCATGGCGTCCACCAACCGTTGGGCCTCACCGGCGCCGACGGAACGGCCGGCCACGGCCCGGGCCACCACTCGCCCGGCATTGGTGTCGACCACCCCGACCTCGGCCTCGAAGGCGAAGACCAGAACGGCCCGCGCCGTGTAGGGACCCACCCCGGGGAGGGACAAGAGCCCTTCCAACGTGGTGGGGATCGTGCCGCCGTGGTTGTTGGTCACCGCTTGGGCGGCCCGGTGGAGGTTGGCGGCACGCCGGTTGTAGCCCAGTCCCCGCCAGGCCCGGAGAACCTCCCCCAACGAGGCCTCGGCGCAGGAGGCGGCGGTGGGGAACAGGACCAGGAACCGCCGATAGGCCGGCACCACCCGGGACACCTGGGTCTGTTGAGCCATCACCTCGCTGACCAGGACAGCCCACGGGTCGCGGGTCGACCGCCAAGGCAGCTCGGGGCGACGCGAATCGGACCCCGACGAGGTCCCCCACTCTTCGATGGTCCGACCCAGGGCCCGGAGCTGGCGCGGGTCGCGAATCTCGGATCGATCAGCCACCGCCACCTCGACCGGCTCGTAGCCGCTCCCAGCCCGGTCGGGCGTGGGACCCGTCTCGCTCAGTCCCAGACGTCATCCGCATAGGGACGCCGACGCTCCGGTGCGGCGGACTGCTTCCAGACCATCACCTTGCGGCGGAAGAAACAGACCTCTTCGCCCCGTTGGTTGAACCCCTTGGTCTCGACGGTGACCACTCCCCGATCGTCTCGGGACTTCGACTCCACTTTGCCGATCACCTTGGTCTCGGCGTAGATGGTGTCGCCGTGGAAGGTCGGCGCCCGGTGGATCAACGATTCGACCTCCAAGTTGGCGATGGCCGCCCCGCTGACGTCGGGGACGCTCATCCCGAGCACCAGCGAGTAGACCAAGTTCCCCACCACCACGTTGCGACCCTGCACCGTCTCGTGCTCGGCGAACCAGGCGTTGGTGTGCAGGGGGTGGTGGTTCATGGTGATCATGCAGAACAGATGGTCGTCGGCCTCGGTGATGGTCTTGCCCGGCCAGTGCCGGTAGACGTCGCCGACCTCGAATTCCTCGTAGTACCGGCCGAAGGGCCGGTCGTAGGTGACCACCTAGGTCAGTCCCGCACCAGGGTGGGCCGCGTGGTGAATCCCAGGACCCAGTCGGACTGCGACTCGCCGTCGATCGCCATGCGCCAGGTGTAGCGGGTCCCCGGGTTCAGCGGGAGGGGTCCGAGATTCACTGCCAGGGCCACGTCGATGGGTGAGCCCTCCGGGATCCCGGGAGGTCGGCCCACCGTGAACTCACCTCGAACCTCGACGGGATGCTCACCTTCCGGGGTGTCCACCAGCACCGGCCGGCCATCGGCGTCTTCGAGGAACAGCTCCCAGTGGTGGGCCGCCTCGGCCTCGTGCCAGCCCACGTCGATCTTGAGGGCGATGGCCGAAGGGACCGGATCGGGGCCGGTCATGCTCCATCCTCCGCCCAGCACATAGAGCTTGCCGTCGGCAACCTGGGCTGCATCACACAGCATCATCGTGACTCGCACGGTAGATGAGGTTACCGGCTGGCGGGGAGGCCTCACGCCGTGAGAACCGACGCCCGGGGTGGGGGCCCCGCCTTGGTCGGCGGAGCGCAAGGGCCGGTGGGCGAACGGTCCCTACCTCGGGCGGTCGATGTCTTGCGCCGTGAGGCCCCCGACCCGTCGAGGTCGAGGGCGCCCTCCACCCGGGAGCCGGCCGGGTGGGCCGGTAGCCTGAGACCATGGAACTCCGGGGGCTACGCGACGACGTCTACCGCCGGCCCCTGTCCACGGCGCTCGACCGCCTGGGCATAGGGCCCGGGTGGACCTGTGTCGACGTCGGCGCCGGGGGAGGGGACGTCTCCGTGGCGTTGGCCGAGATCGTGGGGCGCAACGGACGGGTCTATGCGGTGGACAGCGACCCGTTGGCCCGGGACGAGGTGGCCGAGGCCGCCGCGGCGCACAGCCAGGTCCTGGCGGTCACCCAGTCCGGCGAGGACCTGCGCCTCCCCGAGCCCGTGGACCTGGCCTTCTGTCGATTTCTTCTCCTCCACGTGGTCGATCCGGCGGTCGTGCTGGCCAGGATGGCCGCCGCCGTCCGCCCCGGGGGCTGGGTGGTGGCCCAGGAACCGATCACCTCGGCCGGCCGCATCAATGGGGACCCGTTCTCCATGCCGTCGGCCCGCCACCCCGACATCGGTGCGCGACTCCCCTCACTGGCCCGGGACGCCGGTCTGGTCACCGTGGACGCCTGGGCCGAGGCCCCGGCCGGGGCCGGCCCGGGGCCGGTGGCTGACTACCTCCGGGCACTGACCGAGGTCGATCCCGGGGACGACCCCGTGGTCCTGCCGCCCCTGGTCACCGTGGTGGCCCAGGCCCCACCGGCCTGAGGGCCCGGACCGGCAGGCGGGGGCGGCGGGACGTCGACGCGGTTCCGATCGATTGAGACAATCAAACGATTGAGACAATCAAATTGGTAAGTCTCACGCCATCCCGTATCGCCAGGGACAGGGCATGGCCAGGGACCCCTGCGTCACGTTGGCCCGGCCTGCCTTCCCGGGGCTTCCCAGGCACCCCGGTCGGCTAGCGGGAACGAAATCCCTGCTCAGCAGCAGTAATTCTCGCTCCGATCCCCATTGCTCGACCGGGTAGCGTAGAGTCTGCCATCCGCTCGGGAGACGGCAGGCCATGGGGGCTACTGCGACCGGGGAGATCTGCGCAATCGGATCGGGATACGAGACCGAGAATGTTGGGGGACCCGTGGGATCTGCACGAGCTGTATCGCTGAAGACGCGCCTGGCCGCGGTGGGAGTGGTGGTGGCGGTGGCGACCTCCGCCGTCGTCGTCGGCACGACCGGGGTGGCGTCTGCCTCCTCGGGCTCCATCCCGTCCAGCGCCTTCCAGGACCACACCGGCATCACCAAGACCGAGGTCAAGCTGGCCAACGTGTCCACCTTGTCCATCGGCCTGTTCAAGGGAGCGACGGTCGGTGCCCAGGCCTACGCGGACTACGTGAACTCGACCGGTGGCATCAACGGGCGGAAGCTGGTCATCGCCGACTCGGACGACCAGTTCACCGGGGCCACAAACAAGCAGGCCACCCAGAACGCCATCGACAACGACTTCGCCATGGTCGGGAATTTCTCCCTCGAGGACAGCTTCGGTGGGGCCCTCCTCAAGACCAATCCGGGCATGCCGAACGTGTCGGTGGTGCTCGATCCCGCCACCAACAAGCTGTCCAACGTGTACAGCCCGGTGCCGCTCAACGCCGGTTGGGAACTGGGTCCCCTCCAGTTCATCAAGAAGAAGTACCCCAACGACATCCACGCCGTCGGGGCCATGGTGGGCGGACTCCCGTCCGCCGAGACCGACTGGGCCGGTGAGAAGTACGCACTGGGCAAGGTGGGCTTCAAGGTCATCTACGACCCCACCTACACCGTCTCCACCACCGACTTCACCCAGAACGTCATCGCCATGAAGAACGCCGGGGTCAAGATGGTCTTCATGGACTCCATGGCCGAGAGCTACGCCGCCTCGTTCCTGAAGGACCTGACCCAGCAGAGCTTCCACCCCGTCGTCGTCCTCGGTGCGGCCACCTACACCAACGGCCTGGTCAAGGACGCTGGGGGCGCTGCGGCCGTCAACGGCGACTACCTGGAGCAGAACACGTCCCTCTATCTCGGGCAGGACGCCAAGGCCGTCCCGGCCGTGGCCACCTTCCTCCACTGGGTCAACGTGGCCTCACCGGGATTCAAGACCGACCTGTACACCTTGTACGCCTGGCTCTCGACCGAGCTGTTCGGTCAGGCCCTCAAGAATGCCGGTGCCAATCCCAGCCGGGGATCGGAACTCCAGGCCCTGAACAAGATCACCAGCTTCGACGGGAACCACCTCATCGCCCCGAACGACCCGGCCACCAAGGCCGTCGGGAACTGCTATCTGATCGCCAAGGTGGTCAACGGCCAGTTCGTGCGCACCACCGACAATCCCCCGGCCAGCAGCAGCACCCACGGCTACCGCTGCGACTACAGCTACCTCGTCCCGCCGTCCGGCTGAGCCGCGATGGAGCCGGCGGCCCGGGTGGGGATGGGCCGAACCCGGGCCGGTAACCTTGGACCGTGACCCCCGACCCCCTTCCCGCCCCTGACCTGCGGGCCGCGGGCGACGCGCTGGCCCTGTCCCAATCGGTCGTCGACCGGGGCGTGGCCGCACTGATCGCCGCCGGTGGCCCCGACACCGCCCAAGTCCTGGCGTACGACCTCGCCCACGCCGCAGCCGCCATCCGGACGGCGGAGGCCTTCCTCACGTACGGGTCCCACGGCGAGGTCGAGGCCAGACTGGCCTGCGCCTTCGCCGCCGACGCCGTCGCCGACGTCGCCTCCCGCACCATCGGGCGGGCCTCCCAGTGGGGAACCGCCCGCGACTGGATGGCCCCGGCCGAGGCGTTCGTGACCACCTTCCGAGACCCCGCCTTCTTGGCCCCGCTGGCCGACCAGCCCGGCGATCGTCACCTGGACGCCGACTTCGAGCTGGTTCGGGAGACGTTTCACCGTTTCGCCGACGAGCAGATCCGCCCACGGGCCGAACACATCCACCGGGCCAACACCGACATACCCGAGGAGATCATCGCCGGGATGGCCGAAATGGGGGGGTTCGGCATGTCGGTCCCCGAGGAGTATGGCGGCTTCGCCACCGGAGGGGAGGCGGACTACCTCGGGATGGTGGTCGCCACCGAGGAGCTCTCCTGGGGCTCGCTGGGGGCCGGCGGCTCGCTCATCACCCGTCCCGAGATCCTCACCCGTGCCCTGGTCCATGGGGGAACCGAGGAGCAGAAGCAGCGATGGCTCCCCAAGCTGGCCACCGCCGAGACGATGGGAGCGGTGGCGGTGACCGAGCCCGACTTCGGGTCGGACGTGGCCGGCGTGGTCACCGCCGCGGTCCGCACCGACGGGGGCTGGGTGATCAACGGGGTAAAGACCTGGTGCACGTTCGCCGCCCGGGCCGACGTCCTCATGCTGTTGGCCCGAACCGATCCCGACCGGACCAAGGCCCACCGCGGCCTGTCGCTGTTTCTGGTGGAGAAGCCCCAAGGCGAGGGGCACGGCTTCCTCTTCACCCAGGAGCCGGGATCCGGCGGCCGGCCGGACGGCTCGTCGGGCCGCATGGAGGGTCGGGCCATCGACACGTTGGGGTACCGCGGGATGCACTCCTACGAGGTGGCCTTCGAGAACTGGTTCGTGCCCGACGCCAACCTGGTCGGTGGGGAGGACGGCTTGGGGCAGGGGTTCTATCTCCAGATGCAGGGTTTCGAGAACGGGCGCCTCCAGACGGCGGCCAGGGCCATCGGCGTCATGCAGGCCTCGTACGAAGCTGCCCTGGAGTACGCCGGCAACCGGGTGGTGTTCGGCCAGCCCATCTTGGAGTACCAGCTGACCCGGGCCAAGCTGGCCCGGATGGCCGTACTCATCCAAGCGGCCCGTCAGTTCTCCTACGACGTGGCCCGGCTGATGGCCAAGGGGGAGGGGACCCTCGAGGCCTCGATGATCAAGGCCTACGTCTGCCGTGCCGCCGAGTGGGTCACCCGCGAGGCCCTCCAGATCCACGGAGGGATGGGGTACGCCGAGGAGTTCCCGGTCAGCCGGTACTTCGTGGACGCCCGGGTGCTCTCGATCTTCGAGGGGGCCGACGAGACGCTGGCACTGAAGGTCATCGCCCGCCGACTGGTCGGAAACGCCAGCCGCTGAAACGCCGGGGCGCCGACGGCCGCTCCCCCGGGAAGGGACGGCAGGCTACGGTTCGTCAGATGGACCACGCCTCCCTCGTCGACGCCGTGCGCACCGAGGCGGGAGCCCTGACCTTCGCCCTGGAGGCCGGCGAGATGGACGACCTGGTCCCGACGTGCGAGGGCTGGGAGGTCCGGGACCTGGCCGTCCACATCGGCCAGTTCTGCGGGTTCTGGAGCCACGTCCTGTGCGAGGGGACCGACCACCCGAAGACCCCCCTCCCCGATCCCCCCGAGGAGGACGGGATGGTCCCATGGGTGGTCGACACCTGTGCCGACCTCATCGACCGGCTGGAGGCCACGCCGCCCAGCACCCCGGTGTGGACGTGGTTCGAGGCCGATCATTCCGCGGCCTTCGTGGCCCGACGCTGCGCCCACGAATTGGCCGTGCACCGGTTCGACGCCCAGTCGTCCCGTGGGATCTGCACGCCGATACCCACCGAGCTGGCCGCCGACGGGATCGACGAGATCTTCGACGTGCTGCTGGCCGCCCGCGAGCAGTCCGCCGCCGGAAGCGGACGGGTGCTGTCCCTGCGATCCGCGGAACTGGGCACCGAGTGGTCGGTGACACTGGGCCACGACCGGGTCGAGGTGACCAGGCGCACCGACGACGAACTGGCGGAAGGATCCCGCGCCCTGGTGGTCAGTGGCACCACCTCGGACCTGGAGCTCACCCTGTACCACCGACCCACCCTGAGCCCGGTCGACGTCCACGGCGACTACACGTTGCTCGAGGAGTGGCACCGCCGGTTCACCTTCTGAGCTCCGGGGCCGGGCCGCGGTCACCGGATCCCGAGGAGCCGGATCAGGCCGGAACCGGATCCCAGGGTCCGGAGGTGGGGCCGGAAGGAGGAGCCGGTCAGCCGGCCGAGCGGACCAGTCCGGCCCGCTCGCCGCGGGTCACGAACTTCGTGGCCATCTTGCGGGAGGCCTCATCGATCATCTCATCGCCGAACATGACGGCACCGGTCCGGTCGTCCTCGGTGGCCTTGCGATAGGCGTCGAGGATGTCCCAGGCCCTGTCGAACTGCTCCTGGGTCGGTGAGTACACCTGGTTGAGCACACCCACCTGGTCCGGGGTGAGGGCCCATTTGCCGTCGTAGCCGAGCACCCTCGTCCGCTGGGAGAACTCGCGCAGCGCGTCGAGCTCCCGGATCTTGAGGAACGGTCCGTCGATGACCTGGAGCCCGTTGGCCCGCCCGGCCATGAGGATCTTGGAGAAGACGTAATTGAAGTGGTCGCCCGGATACTCGGGGATGGACACCCCTCCGGTCAGGACGGGCATCTCCATGGAGGCGGCGAAGTCCGCTGGACCGAAGATGATGGTCTCGAGCCGCAGGGAGGCCGCACAGATCTCCTCCACGTTGATCAACCCCCGGGTGGTCTCGATCTGGGCCTCTATCCCGATGTGGCCGACCGGCAAACCGCTCTTCTTCTCCACCTGGGTCAACAGCAGGTCGAGGGCGACCACCTCGGCCGCCGACTGCACCTTGGGCAGCATGAGCTCGTCGAGTCGCTCCCCGGCGCTCGAGACCACCTCGATCACGTCGCCGTAGGTCCACTCGGTGTCCCAGGCGTTGATCCGCACGCAGAGCACCCGGTCGTCCCAGGGCAGGTTCTTGATGGCGTCGGCCACCTTGGCCCGCGCCGCCTCCTTCTCCAGGGGAGCCACCGAGTCCTCGAGGTCGAGGAAGCTCATGTCGGCCGGGACGGTCGGGGCCTTGGCCAGGAAGCGCTCGTTCGATCCGGGCGACGACATGCAGGAGCGGCGGGGGAGGTACCTCGATCGTTCGGACATGCCCCGAATGGTAGGCGCCGGCGGGTGCGTGCCCAAAATGCCCGCCGGTCCCGGTGGCCGCCCGAAGCGGGGCCGGTGGGGCCGGAGGTGGGGCCGCCGGTCCCGACGGGGTCCCGCCGGTCCCGCCGTTGGACGGATGTCTCAGGGCCGATGTCTCAGGGCCGCTCGGGCTCCACCCGGTACCGATCCGTATAGTCCGCGAACTCGTCGGCCAGGCCGGCATAGGTCCAGCCGAAGTCGGCCGGATCGTATCGGTGGTGGCCGAAGGCGTCCTTCGGTCTCTGCTCGAGGTAGGCCTCCATCCGCCGGGCATGCAGGTCGCTGACCGTTTCGCCGAAGCGTTCGTAGAGGCCGCGGACCGAGGCGATGGGGTCGGCCATGAGCTCCTGGTAGTGAAGGTGCTGACACCACCCGCCCTCCGCGGCTGCGTCATGGGCCACCGCCGAGCCGAGGGCGAACACACACTTTCGCTTCCACTCCTTGGCCGTCGGGCGGGGGTCGGCCCGGGCGGTGAGGGGGCGCTGGCCGGCGTTGGCCAGGCTGGCCAGGCTGGTGACCACCGGGCCCGGGTCCCGGTGGGTCCAGATGATCCGGGCGTCCGGGTAGGCGGCCAGCAGGGCCTCGAGGTGCCAGAGGTGGTTGGGGGTCTTCAGGATCCACCGCTCGGTGGGCTGGGCCGACTGGAGGGTCTGGAGGGCCAGTTTGTGCTGGGCGTAGGCGGGGGCCATGTCGGCCTGCTCCAACCAGCGTGCGTAGGTGGGCACGTGGGCCTGGGTCTCGAGGGCCAGCGTGCGGACGTCGTACATGAACAAGGAGACACACTCCTGGGCCAGGGTGGCTCCGAAGGGATGCATGGCCCGGAGCGGTGGGTTCAGCTTCATCAGCCCGTCGAGCTCCTTGGCCGTCCGAGCGATGCGGGGATCCTCCTCGGCGCCGTCGAGGGTCGGGGGCGGGATGAGGTGGGCCGCCTCCCACTGCCGCAGCGGCCGGGCCATCGGGTCCAGTCCCAGCAGGTTGGAGAGCACGCTGGTCCCGGTCCGCGGCAGTCCGACGATGACCCACGGGCTGTCGATGGTCTCCTCCTCGACCGCAGGGTGACGGAGGGACCACCGGTGGAGGTCGACGCGGTTGGCCAGCGCGGCACTCAGCATCTTGGTCACCAGGATGCGCCCGAACGTGGTGAGCTCGGCCTCGGACTGCGCATGCCCCGAGGAAGACCTCGAGGGGCTCCCGGAACGAGTCCGATCCGAAGTCGTTCGAGCCGGCCTGCTTGGCCGCTGCCTTGACCACACCGATCGGGGCCAGGGAAGGCACCTCTTTACCCAGCCGCCGGAGACCGTTCCCCACCGCGTTGAGGGCCTTGATGGGAGGACTGCTCAACTCGGAGTCCCGCCAGGTGTAGTCGGCCACGGGGGTGGTGACCCCGGCCGGCCCACCGCTCCCCGTCCGTCCCCGTGTCCCCGTCCCCGTCCACGCGTTCCCGCCGCCGGTCCCCGCACGGCGGGCCTGGCCCGGATCGCTCAACCGTCCACCTCCACCACCGTGCGGCCCAATGACCGGCGGGCCTGGTGCTCGTCCAGTGCCTCACCGGCGCCCTCCATGGCCACCCGGCGCCCCACCGAGGGGCGGATCGACCCGTCCGCCACCATCTGCAGCAGATCGGCGTGGATCTCGTCGGCCACGTCGCGGCCGAACGGGTTGAATCCGAACCGTCGCATGCCCGGGTCGACCGAGTCGGCCCAGGCCACCATCACCGCCACGATGTCGATGTTGCCGATGCAGGCCATCCGCAGGGGTCGACCGGTCATCCCGTTGTCGTCGTCGTCGGCGAAGCCCACCGCCAGGTAGCGGCCCCCTCGAGCCGTGCAGCGCCACGATCGCTCCACGAACTCCCCCCCAGCCAGGTCGTAGACCACATCCGCGCCCACGTCGTCGGTGGCGGCCAGCACCGCTTCCCCGAAGTCCTCGGTGAGGTGGTCCACGATGAGGTCGGCGCCGAGGGCTCGGCAGAGAGCGCCCTTCTCCGGTCCGCCCGCCACCGCGATGACCCGGGCGCCCTTGGCCTTGCCCAGCTGGATGCCGGCCGTGCCCAGGCCGCTGGCCGCCGAGTGGATCACCAGGGTCTCGCCGGCCTTCAGCCGACCCCGCTTGAACAGAGCCAGGTGGGAGGTCTGGAAGGTGAGCACGAAGGCGGCGGCCTCGGCGTCGTCCAACTCCGCCGGCGCGTCGAACACCGAGACGACCGGGGCGATGGCGTATTCGGCGATGCCACCGAGGGCGGTCTTGGTGATGGCCACCACGCGACGGCCCAGCCACCCCTCGGCCCCTTCGCCAACCGCATCCACCACCCCGCACACGTCCATGCCCAGCGTGAAGGGCGGTGGCGTCGGGACCGACACCAACGTTCCGAGACACCGGTCGATGTCATTGAAATTGAGTGAGGCGGCGCCCACCTTCACCCGGACCTCGCCGGCCTCCGGCTCGGGCCGGTCGATGGTGCGCACGGCCAGTACTTCGCCGGGAGGCCCGTGCCTGGTCACTTGCACCGCCCGCATCGTCGTCACGGCGTCTCCCCCTTTGTATCCAGTCCGAGTGGAATGCTCTATCCGGTGCCCTTCGGACCCGCTCGGTCCGGACGTCACCCCGCGACTCGTCGGGACGCCGGGCGGGCCCGGCTCGGGTGACCACCAGCGAGAGCTGAGACACCTCGACCATACTGTCTCACCGTCCAGCCGATGTCCCGTCTGGGGCCGGAACTGCTGGCCGGAACTGCTGGCCGGAACTGCCGGCCGGAACTGCTAGTTGTAGTGACCCGGTAGGTCGTTGACTCGGTCGATGGGCGATTTACTCCCAAGAGCAGTGTGGCCGCGGTGATGATTGTAGAGATGCAGGAAGGGGCCGAAGGCCCGGGCCCGTTCGGCTTCTGATGCGTAGGGCCTGACGTAGGCCCATTCCTCCAGCATGGTGCGGTTGAATCGCTCGACTTTGCCGTTGGTCTGGGGGCGGTAGGGGCGGGTTTTGCGGTGCTTGATGTCGCCGAGGACCTGTTCGAACACCTGGCTTCGATAACAGCTCCCGTTGTCCGTCAGTACCTCCTCGATCGTGATTCCCAAGCTGGAGAACCACGCCTCTGCCCGCTCCCAGAAGTCGGCTGCGGTCTCCTTGCGCTCGTCGCCAAGGATCTCCGAGTAGGCCAGCCGGCTGTGGTCGTCGACGGCCGAATGGATGAATCCGTAGCCGACACGACTGGCTCCGTGGCCGTCGTTGTTCTTGATGCCGGCTGCCCTTCCCAGCACCTTCCACCCTCCGCCGTCGGGGATCTTGCCCAGCTTCTTGATGTCCACGTGGACCAGCTCGCCGGTCCTCTCCCGCTCGTATCGGCGGATGACCTGACCTGTCGGGCGGTCCATCCAGGAGAGTCGGTTGATCCCCAAGCGGGCCAACACCCGGTGGACCGTCGAAGCCGGCACCCCCAGCCGGTAGCCGATTCGGACCGGCCCGAGCTTCAACGTCCGGCGAAGCTCCTCGATCTGGGCCTCGACCTCTGGAGCAGTCCGATGTGGACATGACTTGGGCCTACTCGATCGGTCCACGAGACCCTCGGCACCGAACTCGTCCCACCGGTGCCACCACTTGTAGGCGGTGGGACGGGAGATGCCCATCTCGGCGGCCACATGAGCCACCGGCCTGCCACCTTCGATGCGCAGGACCATGGTCAATCTGCCGATCGGCGTCAGCCGAGCGTTAGCGTGCATTTGAGCCCTCCTAGGAGTTCTGTGGGTGTGTAGACAGCTCCACATTGCTCCTGGGGGCTCACCTCATAGGTGGACCTATGTCAACAACGTTCGTGGTCACTACAACTAGTCGGCTCGTGGCCGGCCGTCCACACCGATGCGTCGCTCCAGGGCCGGGAGGAACCATGAGGTCAGCTGCCGGCGGATCTCGTCCGGATCACGTCCGCCGTCGCCGGGCACCGCGGCGTAGGAGATGAGGATGCGCAGGATCCAGTCGACCAGGTCCTCGACATCCTGCTCGGAGAGCCGACCCTCGGCCGGGGCCGTAGCCACCATCGGACGTATCCCCGCCTCGCCGATCTCCCGGAGGGCCTCCATCCGGATGGCCCGTCCCGCCGCCCATGCCGCCGAGTCACCTCCGAACACCGCGGCATGCACCGGACGGCTCCGGATCTGGCCGATGGCGAACATCATGCCCTCGAGGGTTCGCTGGGCAGGGTCGGTCACGGTGAGCCCGTCGAGATGGGAGCGGGCATCCTCCGCCATGGCCTCGGACTCGCGGTGCAACACGGCCAGGAAGATGGCTTCGTGGCTTCCGTACCGGCGATAGAGCGTGGCCCGGGAGATGCCGGCCTCCCGGGCGATGTCGGTGGCAGTGGTTCCCGACACGCCGAGCCGCAGGTAGCACGAGGCGGCGGCGTCGAGAGCCACGGCGAGACCCTCCACGCCGGCCGCGGGCGATGCCGGGCCGTCGACTGGGCCGACCGGGCCTACCGGGCCGACGGGATCGACGCGGGGGACCGGAGACACGGCGGGGAGCGGACGGACCGGGGGGACGATGGGTTGCGCCAATGGTCAGGCTGTGGTCGGAGGGGGTCGGCTCGACGGGAGGTCCGCGCCGGCGGCCGCGCCGAGGTCCGCGCCGGCGGCCGCCCCAGTGGCCGCGCCGGCGCCGGCCGCGGCATGATCCGCCCGTACCTGCTCCACCAGCACGTCGGGGGTCAGCTGTTGGGAGAGCAGGCGGTCGAACCGGGCCGGGTCCCCGTTCACGAAGCTGCGGCACAGCGGGAGTCCCTCCACGTAGCAGGTGAGGTAGGCCCGCCAGGTGGGGTGGGTGAGGAACTCCACCACCTTGGCCGCCCGGTCGAGCGAGAGCAGGCCCCAGCGGGCCACCTCCGCGGTGACGGTGTCGGGGTCGGCTCCGTCCTCGTGCAGGCGGAAGGCGGCATTCTGGCGCACCGCACCGAGGGCCTCGCCGGCCTCGGCCACCGCCGCCACCACCTCGGCGTCGTAGCGGATCCCCAGCGGCTCGAGGTGCTCGGCCACGGTCGCCTCGGGCCGCCGTCCCATGACCACCTCCAGACCCAGATCGGCCAGCCCTTCGGCCAGCAGGCACTGGGGTGTGCCAACCAGGAAGATCGATTCCTCCCACCACTGGCGCCGCCGGACCAGGCCCACCTCCTTACGGGTGTGCTCGGTGTGGTGCCCGGGGTACGCCTCGTGCGCCACCAGGTGGGCCAGGCTGGTGGAGAGGACCGGAAGGTCGGTGTTCACTGCCACCCGGCTGCGCAGGTTGCCCAGGTAGTAGTTGAACCCCGACCACGGTTCGTTCGAGACCAGCTCGAAGTCCACGTGCTCCCCGTCGG
The DNA here is from genome assembly GCA_963833585.1 of uncultured Acidimicrobiaceae bacterium. Lineage (GTDB taxonomy): Bacteria > Actinomycetota > Acidimicrobiia > Acidimicrobiales > RAAP-2 > Bog-756. The sequence continues at coordinate 299,544 of CAWHYF010000003.1, forward strand.
GCAGACCGAACAGCACGCGAGTTCGGTGGCGTAGATCCTCGGCCAAGGAGTCGATGGCCGACTTCAGCAGGTCGACCGGAACGGCGCGGGCCTCCCGCCAGGCCACCAGCCTCTCGGCCAGGGAGCTGCTCCCGGGCAGGACCTCGTCGAGGCGACGGTGGGCGCCGATGAGCACCTCCTCGTCCACCCGGCTCGGGCGCACGCCGTAACACGACTCGACCTCGTCGGCGTAGCCGATCGGTTCACCGGCCAACTTTCGTGCCGTCGTCAGCACTCCCACCACCTGGGCCCGGAGCCAGTGCCGCCGGGCCGCGGCCGAGCCGTCCTCCGAGCCGGATCCGGCGGCGGGATCGAGCGGCGCCCCTGCGTCGATGGCGGCCAGCAGGGCGCGGGACTCGGCCGCCAACTGCTCTGGCGGGTGCACCGCCTCGTCCGCCACCTCCGCTGATCGATCGGGCGGTCCGTAGTAGGCGTCGACCAGGCCGTCGACGTGCCTCCCCAGGCGGAGGCCCAGGGTCAGGTACTGCTCGACGAGGCCGGGGGACCCCAAAGTGGCTCCGCTCAGCTCAGGTTCTCGCGGAAGAACGCGATGGACCGGTCCCAGAGGAGCCGGGCCGACTCCTCGTCGTGGACCTCGGGTCGGTCCTCATTGAAGAAGGCATGGTCGGCACCCGGGTAGTGGTGGAACTCGACGTCCTTGCCCATCGTCTTCAGCCGCGACTCGAGCTCGCGGGCGGCCTCCGGCGTGAAGTAGTCGTCCTGTCCGGCGGCGTGGCCCAGCACCGCGGCATCCAGTTTGGAGAAGTCGGGCTGGGCGTCGGGCCACGGGATGAGACCGTAGGCCGCCACGACGGCCTTGACGGCATCGGGGCGCTGGGTACCGAGCACCAGGGCCAGTCCTCCGCCCATGCAGAATCCGATCACCCCCACCTGGCTCCGGCCGGTACGGCGCAGCAGTTCGTCCACCGCGCCGCTCAGGTCCTGGGCGGCTGCGTCCATCTTGAGGGCCATCATCCGTTTGCCCGCTTCGTCCGGCTCGGTGAGGGGCACGGTGGTCCCGTGATAGAGGTCGGGGGCGACGGCGGTGAACCCGGCCTCGGCGAAGCGATCGCAGGTCCGTTTGATCTGGTCGACGAGTCCCCACCACTCCTGGAGGACGATGATTCCGGACGTCGCCGCGGCACCACTCGGAGGGGCGGCGATATAGCCCTGACCGGTGCTCCCATTGCTCGGAAATTCGATGATTTCACCCATGGTCCATGACCCTACCGTGCCGGTCCCGGACGGTCGCCAGGAGCACACGAGGAGCGGTGAGCCCGTGGTCTGACCACCCCCGTTGCGGCTGTCTCCCCCGGCTTCCTGGCGGGGAATCGACACACCGAAAGACCAGGTGAGAAGGTCATCGCTGGGGGGGTACCTTGTGATGCCGGGTCGGTTGGGCTAGACAGTAGGGCGATATGACTCACGCCGAGCAGTACTCGACGTCTGAGCCAAGTGCGTCTCCTGCCCCCCGGAAACAGCCTCGCAAACGGGTGTTTACGGTGCTCGCACTGGTTGCCTCATTAGCTGTCACCTCGGCGGTGATTTCGGCTCGCTCGACCCGCCGGGGCGGACCAACTTTCCGACGCCAAATCGGAGGCGGCATCGGTGACGGCCAAGCTCCAGGCCATCCAGGCCCAGCAGGCATCGCTGAGCGGTCAGGTCCAGGCGGCCGACTACCACCTGTCCCAGTTGCAGGACCAGATCACCGCCAACCAGGCCCAGGTGACCAAGGACCAGGCCGAGGTGACCAAGGACCAGAGCCAACTGCGGACCCAGGCCATCAGTGACTACACCAGCAGTGGCACGACCAATCAGGTCACCCAGATGTTCTCGTCGGACCCCAACACCACCGGCATCCGCAACGAGTACTCGTCCATCGCCACCGGCAACGTGACCACCACCATCGACAACCTGCACTCCGCCCAGGCCCAGTTGCAGGCCACCCAGGCCGCCCTCCAGCAACAGGAGTCGTCGGCCACCGCCACCCGGGACAACCTGCAGACGGCCAAGGACCAGGCCGGACAGCTGGCCAGCCAGTACCAGGGCACGCTCAACAGCGTGGACGCCCAGATCCAGACCATCGTGGCGCAGCAGCAGGCGGCCGCGGCGGCCGCCGCCGCGCAGGCGGCCCAGGCCGCATTCAACGCCAAGGTCACCGCGGCCCAGAAGGCCCAGTCCACCGGCGGGCAGACCGTGTCCCAGACCAGCCGTTCGGGCGGGTCGGCCGCCACGGCCGCCACGGCCGTCCCCTCCGGTCCCCCGCCCCCGGTTGCCGCCGGCGTGGCCGGGGCCATCCAGGCCGCCGAGGGTGAGATCGGTGTCCCCTACGTGTGGGGCGGATCCTCCCCCTCCGGGTTCGACTGCTCCGGCCTGGTGATGTGGTCCTATGCGCAGGCCGGCATCTCCCTCCCCCGCACGTCGGGTGCGCAGTACGCGGCCACCACGCACATCCCGCTCGCCGATATCCAGCCGGGTGACCTGCTCTTCTACGGTCCCGGCGGCTCAGACCACGTGGCCATGTACGTCGGAGGCGGCTCCATGATCGAGGCGCCCTTCACCGGGGCCTCGGTGTGGATCACCGGGGTGCGCACCGGCGACGGCTTCGTCGGCGTCGGCCGGGTCGGCTGAGCCCCAGGCGGTCGACGGTCCCTCGGCCCGGCCCGGTGGACCTCAGCCTTGGTCGTGGGCGGCGAATTCGGTTGGCGGCATCTGACCCACCGTCCCGCCCGCACGCGGACCGGGAGGCCGGCCGAACCGGTAGGCCAGGGCGTCCCGTCCCGCCTGGATGACCATGGCCTGGCCGGTCTCCTCGCCGGCCAGGCAGTCGACGACCGCGGCGGACACGGCACTGGGATCGATGAGCGGGAATCCACTGGACTCGAGCATGTCGCGGCTCTCCCCGACCATGGGGGTGTCCACGATGCTCGGGCACACGGCATTGACGGTGATGTGGAGTTCGGCCAGCTGCGGCACCAGCGAACGGACCAGCCCCACCATCGCGTGCTTGGTCAGACAGTAGATGGGGTCGGGCGAGAAACCGATCAGCCCGGCCAGCGACGCGGTCACCACGACGGCACCCCCACCGCGTGCCGCCAGGGCGGGGACCAGGGCGCGGGCCCCGTAGACCACGCCGTCGACGTTGACCGACATGATGCGTCGGTAGGCCTCGTCGGTGAGGGCGGTGATTTCGGCCTCGCCGGTCATCACCCCGGCGTTGAGGTGGGCCAGGTCGATGCCACCGAAGTGAGCGGTGACGGCGTCGACGATCCCCGGCCACTGGTCCGAGCGGCCCACGTCGGCCTGCAACCCCAGCCCGCCGATGGTCGAGGCGGTGCGCTCCGCGGTCGCACCGTCGAGGTCCACCACCGCCACCGAGACGCCGGCGTCGGCCAGGCGGACGGCGGTGGCCAGCCCGATCCCCGATCCGCCCCCGGTGACCACGGCGACTCTTCCGGCCAGGTCTCGCATGCTCTCCCCCATCTCCCGTGCTGGTGATCGTATTCAACGCTGGTAACCGCCGTATCCGGCGGCCGGACCACCGTTGGCCGTGCGGTAGGCACGCTCGGTGCGGCACCTTCGCCGGTGGACCCGCTGGCCGACCACCGGAACGCAGGTCCGCCGGGCGGTCCCGGTGCCACCCTACCGGGCGCCTGGTGCATACTGGGGAGGTGCCGATTGCGTCTCGGATCGGGCACCCCTCGACCATGAGACCCCCTTCTCCATGAGACCGATTCCTGTCGCGTTCCACATCTGGTTCCTCGAGGTCCACACCTACGGAATCGGGCTGGCCCTCACCTTCTGGTTCGGACTCCGCTACACCGAACGTCGGCTCCGACGGGCCGGGTATCCCTGGCACTGGGTGACCGGCATGTTCGTGTGGGTGATCATCGCCGCCATCGTCGGTGCCCGGGCCCTCCACGTGCTCTCCAACCTGTCCTTCTACTCGTCGCACCCGGGTCAGGTCCTCGCCATCTGGCAGGGTGGGCTGTCGTCGTTCGGCGGGCTCCTCTTCGCCGTGCCGGTGGCCATCATCAGCACCCGGCACCGCTGCCCCGAGCTTCCCGGTATGCGCTTCGCCGATCTGATGGCCCCGGTGCTCATGGCCTGCTGGGGCATGGGCCGGCTCCTCGGCCCCCAGCTGATGGTGGCGGGGGGCGGTCACCGGACCGACCAGTGGTTCGGGATGTACTACGCCGGCCAGGCGGGCAAACGGCTCCCGGTACCGATCTTCCAGGCCATCGAGGACTTCACGATCTTCGGCATCCTCCTGTTGGTGGAGCGGTGGCTGCGGACCTCGGCCCCCCCGCCCGTGCCGGCCGGGGACGGGGCCGAACCGAGGCCCGTCCTCCTGCCCCCTGCCGGCATCGTCATCGGGGTGGGCATGGTGCTGTGGGGCATCGAGCGCTTCCTCGACGAGCATCTGTGGCTGGGCCAGGACGGCCACCTGGGTTCACTCCTGGTCCAGGGCGCGGGCATCGCCCTGGCCGTGGTGGGATCGGTGCTGCTGATCACCCGGCTGGGCCCGCTCCGGCGGTGGCGTCGCGGCGAGGGGGGTGATCCGGCCCCGCCCGGGTTCGGGTCCTCGGGGACGCCGGATGCCGCCCGGACCGACTCGTCGAGCACCGAGGCCGACTCCGACGCCGACTCCGAGCCGGATGCCGAAGGTGAAGCCGACGCCGACGCCGACCCGGCCGCCCTCCGGGGGGACACCGCCTCTCCCGAGAACCCGGCGGTGCCGTCGGTGGTCCCGTCGGTCGGCGTCAGTGAGGACGACTGAGGGGCTGACCGAAGCGGTCGGCCCCCGGCCCCGCACCGGCCTCCCGTCCCCTCGACGGTCGCCGGGTCGACGCCGCCACGGCGCCGAGGGTCGCCACCGTGGCCAGACCCACGATGACCGCCATCGACGGCGGGCGGACCCAGGCGGCGATGAGGGCGGCGCAACCCAGTTCGACCCCGACCACCAGCTTGCCGATGGCCGGGCCGAGCTCGGAGAACCGCCGGTGAAAGGAGCGCAGCTCGGAGGGGCTGGTGACGTGTCGGGTCAGGAGGACGGCCGTTCCCCGGATCACGCCGAAACCCGTCCCCACGGCCAGGGCCACCATCGGCGTCCCGGTCAGTGCGCCGAGGACGATCATCAGGTACACGGCCGCGGTGGTGATGAAGGTGGCCAGACCGCACCCGATCTGCCAACCGAATCCGGCTCCATAGACCCAGGGCCGATACCGGTCGAGCCACCGCTCGTTGACCTGGCGACCGTGGGTGGGCAGCCGGATCCTGGCGAACCCCGTGTCCGATCCGGCCGCGGCCAGGGCGGCGACCAGGGCGGTCGCCCCGGTGGCCCCGGACGAGAGGTGCAGGGCCTGGACGCCGCCGGCCAGGCCGGCCATCAGCAGGCCCAGGGTGGCCCCACCCAGCGTCGCCCCCGCCAGGAACCAGGCCGAGGTGGTCCGGTAGGAGTGGCCCCGGCCCCGCTCGACCAAGGGAGTGATGGTGGACAGCATGGAAAGGCCGCACGGTGACCACGTCGATCGCACCGCGGCGATGACGGCGGTCAGCGCGGCCATCAGGGTCAGACAGAGCATGACTACGCCGCCGATCCGTAGAAGGTCGTGTTGAACGTGAAGATCCCGCCGTCGGAGGCCACCATCCAGTAGCCCTGTTCGGCGGGCGGTGCGGCCAGGCCCACGATGGGCTGGTTGAGGTGCTGGCCGCCCATCGAGCCGAAGAACTGGGCGTCGCCGAAGGAGAAGATGCCGCCGTCGGAGGCCACGCACCAGTAGCCGCGCCCGGTCGGGGTGGCGGCCAGGCCCACGATGGGCTGGTTGAGGTGCTGGCCGCCCATCGAGCCGAAGAACTGGGCGTCGCCGAAGGAGAAGATGCCGCCGTCGGAGGCCACGCACCAGTAGCCGCGCCCGGTCGGGGTGGCGGCCATGCCCACGATGGGACGGTTGAGGTGCTGGCCGCCCATCGAGCCGAAGAACTGGGCGTCGCCGAAGGAGAAGATGCCGCCGTCGGAGGCCACCGTCCAATAGCCCTGGCCCGACACGGTGGCGGCCATCCCGACCATGGGCTGGTTGAGGTGTTGACCACCCATGGATCCCAGGAACGGCGCCCCGCCGAAGGAGAAGATGCCGCCGTCGGAGGCGACGAGGTAGTAGCCGCCGGCTCTCCGCAGACCCATCCCCACCATGGGCCTGGCCAGCGACACCCCCGACTCGTCTCCGTCGTTGGGGAAGTCCCCGAACGGCAGCATCCTCCCGAACGACGTGACCATCCCGTAGCCGCCCCCGTCCGGGCTCGGGGCCATCCCCACCGTCTGACAGTTGGTGAGGGCCGAGGCGCACGGGGCCGGACGCGGGACGGGGAAGGCCGCGGTCCAGCAGGGTTCGTTCTGCTCGGCGGTGGAGTCGTCCTGGGCGTTGGTGGTCGTGCAACTGGGGTCGATCTCCCACGGTGGTACGCAGGCCACGACGCGGCAGACGATGCGGCCGATGCAATCGATCTGCTGATTGCACTGGCCGTAGCGGAACTGGAAGCAGCCGGTGACATAGGAGTTGCAGCCGTTGGGACCACAGCCACAGGCGACCCCGTCACAACCGGGTTCGCAGAATCCCCACCCGCCCCCGCAGCCCGTGGAGCACTGGCAGGCGGCGTTGCAGTCCATGTAGTACCGGGGGCCGCCACAGAAGGTGGAGTTGTCGGCCTTCCACCAGCCACCCATCACGGTGTTGGTCGGACAGTAGTTGTAGCCACCGTTGACCGAGCAGCAGAACTCGGTGAAGCCGGCACAGCACGTCGACCCGCATCCGCAGTTGCTGTTGCCACAGTTGCAGACCAGGCCGTAGGCGGTACCGGGTCTGAGGACCAGGTCGAGGCCGGACCCGATGGCCACCGCGCTGCCGGCGTAGGCCGACCGGTTGATGAAGCTCCTGCGGGAGAGCCGAGACCCGAGGAAGCCGGCGGCCCGGTCCACCAGGGTCGTGCTCACCGCTCCGTTCTCCGGCGTTGGAAGGTGATTCCGGTGAGCGATCTGGCCGCCTGCAGGTGGGCCAGCACCGAGGTGGCCAGGTACACCAGCCACCCCCCGAGCACACTCACGGCCACCAGGGGGATCCCGGCGGCCGGCTGGTGGGAGAGGACTCCGGTCAGGGTGCCCGAGGGGGAGGACCAGGCCACGGCGGCGGCCGACAGGGCCAGCACGGCGTCGATGGCCACATGCACCCAGGTCGCAGGAGTGTCCGGGGTGCCGAAGCAGCCGCAGCTGGCGATGGCCCCGTCGGTCGAGCGGACGTAGGCCACGAATCCGGCGAACGCGGCGTAGGAGGACGCCACCAGGGCCGCCGACCACACGCCGGGCCGGGCCAGCGCGGTCACGCCGAGAGCGGCCTCGGCGACGGACCCCACCCGGACCACCCGGCGCAGCGCCGGAACGCCGAGGGGGAGGGCGACGGCAAGGGCCCGGGCGGTGTCGTCGGGCCGGATGGCCTTGGCCGCACCGGCCACTGCCAGGAGGCCACAGGCCATCAGGTACAGACCGATCAGTTCCACCGGGCTCCCGTCGAGGTTGGAACGGCGGATCGGGCCGCGGTGGTGGAGGCCGGAGCCGGGCCCTGCGCAGGGTCCACCGCCAGGGTGCCGATCAGGTCGTTGACCCGGGGTACCAGGAGGTCGCGCTGCGCATGGCTTCCGAGCACCACGTACAGGGTGAAGGGCCGACCTCCCTCGGTGAAGAACCACTGGGATCCCGACTGACCGCTGAGCCCGCGGCGGAGCACGTAGGGACGGAAGTCCGTGGTGGACAGTGACCTGGGCATGCCCGGTCGGGCGAAGAGCGGCGTTCCCAGGCTCTCCGGGCCGTACTCGAAGAGGGTGGCGAAGATGTCGGTGGCGGCCATCAGGTTGACCGCCCCACTGCCGAAGTCACCCACGTCGGCGGGGAGGGCGAAGGTGGCGAAATTGGCCACCGGATACGGCACCTCGCGGCCGATGGCCGGACGGATGAAGATGCGGCCCTCGAACCCGGTCGGCAGGGGCGCGGTGATCCCGTGGGCCCGGAGGACCGCCACTAACGACCGGCCCTGCCGGTCGGAGACCGCTCCGCGTCCCCTCTCCCGTGGGGTGGCCCGGTCCGGGTTGGTGAGGACGGACCGTAGAGCGCTTCGAGCGAGGACGGATAGAGACTCGGGTCACCGGGGAGGATCCCGGCGGTGATGAGCTCACGGTCGTTGTCGAGCTCACGTTCCGGTCCGTCGAGCCCGTCGGCGTGACCCCGGCTCCGGCTGCCCGTCGAGAACGTCCGTGCGTCCGACTCGGCCCGCCGGACCAACTCGACGACTTGGCGGAACTGGTTGGCCACCCCTTCGCCGATCCGCCGACCCGACTCACCGTCGATGAGGACGAAGAAGGGTGAACCCGGTACCTCGTAGTCCCCCCAGGCTTCGGTGGACATGACCACCGCCAGGCCGTCGGGAGCCTGGGCGGCCACCGCGGCCGGGATCTCCATGTCCGGTCCCTTGGTGACCACGACGAGCCGGGTGCCGGTCGGCAGGCCCAGCTGGTCGGCGTTCCGGAAGGCCTGCCAGAACCCCGCACACGTGGAGCAGCCCGAGGACAGGAAGGCCAACAGGGTGAGGCGCTCCCCACCGGTGACGGCGACGGCCAGGGCATCTCCCCGGGGTGTCACGCCGACCACGGTGGGAGCCGAGGTCGAGCTGCGCTCCCCCGGGAGGGGCGGCCCGATGGTCAGTGGCACCCGGACGGATGTGCCGCCCTCCGGGTCGGGTGAGCTGGCCGCGGAACGACCATCGTGGTGTTGGTCGGTGGGGCCGGGCTCACCGACGCCCACGCCGAGATCGTGGAGGGCCTTGAGGATGTCGGCGTGGCTGCGCAGGAGCCCCGCCACCAGGACGGCGAGAAGAAGGACAACGGCACTCAACACGACAGCCAGTGCAACCACGTACTTCCTCCCGATGGATCGAGTCGCCGGACCACAGCGTGAGGCCCCTGCTCGCGTCTCATGCTACGGAGCACCGCCATCGAAACGGTGTATCGCCGATGACCTCGTACGCAGACCTCGCCGATCGCCCTCGGGGCCCGCGGGTCGCTCGCGGGCAGGCACCCCCGCCGGTCAAGCCCGCGGTCGGCTCACTCCCGGTCGGTGAACCGGGGCGGGCCGGTGCCCGGGGGCGGTGGGGCGGTGGGCCTCGGCTTCTGCTTGGGTGGGGGGCGTCGTCGGACCACCGGGTGCTCGGGGGCGGTCCAGCGCCACCGGCCCGGTCCGCCGAGGAGCTGGAACCCCCGGTGGGTCCGGAGCTGATGGTGGTGGTGACAGAGCCGGGCCAGGTTGTCGAGGGCGGTGGGTCCCCCCTGGGCGAAGTCGGTGGCCCAGTGGTCGTTCTCGAGGCCCAGCCGGGCGTCACAGCCCGGGACCACGCAGCGGGAGTCCCGCTCCATGAGGGCGGCCCGGACCGGGAGGGGGAGGTGGCGCCCCGGGGAGTAGAGGGTGGTCACGTCCACCCCGTCGGTGATGACCAGGTGGCAGAGGGCCTCCCCCAGCTGCTGGTGGACCACCGACACCGGGACCGGTCCGACCCCGGGGATCTCACAGAGCTCGTCCCCCTCCACCTGGCCCCGGCGGAGGGCGGTGAGGTCGCACCGGATGAACAGGGTGGCCCGGGGGTCCCGGGGGCGGAGCGGGGGCTCGGTGGTGGACCCGGTGGACCCGGGGGTGGTGGACCCGGTGGACCCGGTGGTCCCGGGGGTGGCCGGGGCCCTCCCGGCCCCGCAGACCAGGTCCACCAGGGCGTCGGCGGCGTAGGCGTCGGGGGGCTCGTGGAGCCCGGCCCGTCGGGCCCGGCGGAAGAACCGGTCGGTGTGGGCCTCCAGGGCCGAGCGGACCTCGGCCCCCACCTCGGGGGGGAGCAGGGCGTCCAGGCGGAAGGCCCCCTCGGGGTCGGTGAAGGTCCGGCACCGGCGCTGGTCGTGGAGCCGCTGGTGGTGGCGGGCCTCCTCCTCCCGGGTCCGGCCCTGGGCCTTGGCCCGCAGGCACCGCTCCTTGAACTGGGCGTCGGAGTCGTGGGCGGCCCCGGCCACCAGGTCGTGCTCCTTGCCCGGGTTGACCTGGGCGGCCTCGGCCACCAGGGCCGCCCGGCGCCGGGAGAGCCTCCCGTCCCGGAGGGCCTGGTCCAAGGCGGGCTGGTCGGCCAGGTGCTCCCCCAGGCGGAGGAGGTCCTTCGCCTCCCCGAGGGAGTCCCCGGTCCGGGCGGCCAGCAGCTCGGCCGTCGAGCGGTGGCCGGAGCGCAGGTGGCTCTTCGACTCCTCCACCCGGCGGGCGGCCAGGGCCTTGCCCGCCACCCCCAGCCGCTCCAGCGTGGTGAAGAAGCTGACCAGGGTCACCGCGTCGTCCCCGGTGTACCGCTCGGTCTCCAGGGCCGCCACGTAGCGGGCCAGGACCGCCCCGGCCCGCTCGGCCTCGGCGAAGTCGGGGGCACCCGAGGGCCCGGTCGGCCCACTCCGCCCGGTCCCGGTGGTGTCGAGGGCCCTCACTGCCATGGAGCCAGTGGACCACGAGGGTGTATCACCCACCCGGGCCGGGCCACCGACCAGGGCCGACGGCCACCGGCCCGGGACGCCGACGACACCGGGCCGGGCGGCACGGGGGGTCCCGGAGGAACCGGTGGGCGACCGCCGGGCCGGTCCACCCGACCCCATGGCTGGTCACGCAGCACCCCATGCCGCGACGGGGCACACTGGCACCGACACCGACAGCCTGCGGGGCCGCCGTGCCCCGCTCACCGTCGACCGTTCACATCCAGCCCGGGAGGCAGCAGCATGGCACTGCGTATCGAGACGCTCACCGTCGACGCCGAGGACCCGGTCTCCCTGGCCCGGTTCTGGTCCGAGGTGCTCGACTGGGAGTGGCGGGAGGACGAGGACGGGGACGTCTGGGTGGAGCCGGGCGGAGGCCACCCGGACCGGGACCGGGTGCGTCCGTTGCTCTTCCTGGAGGTGCCGGAGGCCAAAGCGGTCAAGAACCGGTTGCATCTCGATCTCGCGCCGGACGATCAGGCGGCCGAGGTGGAACGCCTCCGTGATCTCGGGGCCACCCCGGTCTCGGTGGGCCAGCGCGGCGATGAGGGTTGGGTGGTCCTGGCCGACCCCGAGGGGAACGAGTTCTGCGTGCTCAGCGCGCCGTGAAGACCGGGCAGGCGGCGGACCCCTCCCGGGTCCGGGCTCTACGCCCCGGCGTTACCGCGAGGCGCTACGCCTCGGACGTGGCCTTGGCCTCGGCCGCCCGGCGGTAGGCCTCGAGCTGGTCGAGCAACGGCATGCGCTCCTGCCCGACCGTCGAGTCCAGCCGGGCGGCGATGTCCTCGGGGGTCCATCGGCCGTCGGCGTAGACGGCCCGCACCTCGCTCGGCTGGTTCCAGACGGCGATCTTGGGACCGACCGAGGTGTACACCTGCCCGGTGACGTGCTTGGCCTGGTCCGACAGCAGGAAGATGACCAGCGGCGCAACGTCCTCGGGATCTCCCATCTCGGCCAGGTCCATCGGCACGTTGGCCGACATGCGGGTCCGAGCCACCGGGGCCACGGCGTTGGCGGTGATGCCGTAGCGGTTGAGGCCGGCGGCGGCCGACCGGACCAGGGAGACGATGCCGCCCTTGGCCGCGGCGTAGTTGGCCTGGGCCACGCTGCCGGCGAAGGCTCCGGAGGTGAATGCCACCAGGGAGCCGCCACCCTCCTGCTTGCGCATGATGGCGGATGCCGCCCGGAACACCGTGAAGTGGCCCTTCAGGTGGGTCTCGATCACCGCGTCCCACTCGTCCTCGGCCATGTTGAAGAGCATCCGCTCGCGGAGGATGCCGGCGATGGCCACCACCCCGTCGATCCGGCCCCACCGGTCCACCCCGGCCCCGATGATCTTCTCGCCGCCGTCGAGCGTGGTCACGCTCTCCCCCACCGCCACCGCCTCGCCGCCGGCGGCCTCGATCTCGGCCACCAGGGCCTCGGCCACCTCGCTCGTCGGGTCCTCGCCGGCGAGACCGACCCCGATGTCGGCCACCACCACCCTGGCCCCCTCCGCCGCCGCGGCCAGGGCCACCGCCCGTCCGATGCCGCCACCGGCTCCCGTGATGGCCACTACCTTGCCCTGCAGGAACTCGCTCATTGCCCACTGCCTCTCTCCGGCCCCACTGATCGTGCGCCGGTCTCTCGTCGTCTCCCGGTCCGGACGTCTGCCCGTCCCCGTCTTCCCTCTGCGCTCCGCACCGGTGGACCACCTCCCCGGCTGGCCACGACGGCCCTCACCGCGAGGAGCCAGGAAGTGATGCCCGGCCGACCACTCCTCCGTGCTCGGCTCGCGGAGGAGGCCACAGCCGGCGGTTGACCGTATACGAGAACCTGTTCTAGCGTCCCCACCGGGACGGCGCCACACGGGGCGCGCCACGGTCACCGGCCGGGGGCACGGCCATCGGGCCGACGGCCCGCCCGTCCGGCAAGCATCCGCCGCCACGCGGCACAGGGGGTAGCACATCATGGGCGACTTCGGATTCTGGGCTCTGGCCCACGAGCACCCGGGCAAGTTGGCCCTGGTCGACCCGGACGGCACCGAATTCACCGCCGAGCAGCTGCTGGGTCGGACCAACCAGGTGGTCCACGGGCTGCGGGGGCTGAACCTCAGGCCCGGCGACGTGGTGGCCACCCTCCTCCCCAACGGCGTGGAGGTGTTCGAGCTGTACCTGGCCGCACTGCAGGCCGGCTGGTACCTGGTGCCCATCAACCACCACCTGGTCGCCCCCGAGGTGGCCTACATCCTGAAGGACTCCGACGCCAAGGCCTTCATCGCCCACGAGCGATTCGCCGAGGTGGCGCTCGACGCCAGCGATGAAGCCGAACTCCCCTCCTCCCGGTGCTTCGCCGTCGGCGAGATCGTCGGCTTCAGTTCGTACGCCATGATGCGCGACAACCAGCCGACCACCGACCCCGAGGACCGGACCATCGGTGATGTCATGAACTACACCTCGGGGACGACCGGCAACCCCAAGGGGGTGTTCCGCAAGTTGAGCGGGGCCACTCCCGAGGAGGCGGCGCTGGGCCTGTCCGGCCTCCTCTTCCTCTTCGGGATCCAGCCCGACGACCCCAACGTGCACGTCGTGGGCTCGCCGCTCTACCACACCGCCGTGCTCCGGTACTCAGGAGCCTCCATCCACCTGCTCCACACCGTGGTGCTCATGGACAAGTGGATCCCCGAGGACATGCTCCGGCTCATCGAGCAGTACCGGGTGACCAGCTCGCACATGGTGCCCACCCAGTTCCACCGGCTGCTGGCCCTCCCCGAGGAGACCCGGACCCGCTACGACCTGTCCTCGCTCCAGCACATGATCCACGCCGCCGCCCCCTGCCCGGTGGACGTGAAGTACAAGATGATCGAGTGGTGGGGCAACGCCATCGACGAGTACTACGCCGCCTCGGAGGGCGGGGGCACCCTCGTCACCGCCGCCGAGTGGCTGGAGAAGCCGGGCACCGTGGGCAGGGCCTGGCCCATCTCCGAGATCGCCATCTTCGACGACGAGGGCCGACGCGTCGAGGAGCCCAACGTCATCGGCACCGTCTACATGTCGATGCAGACCGGCGACTTCGAATACCACAAGGACCAGACCAAGACCAAGAGCAACCGCATCGGCAAGTTCTTCACCGTCGGCGACGTGGGCCTGATCGACGAGGACGGCTACCTGTTCCTGAGGGACCGGAAGATCGACATGATCATCTCGGGCGGGGCCAACATCTACCCAGCGGAGATCGAGAACGTCCTGCTGGGCTTCCCCAAGGTGGGCGACGCCGCGGTGTTCGGCATCCCCCACGACGACTGGGGCGAAGAGGTCAAGGCGGTGGTGGAACCGGCCGAGGGGGTCGAGCCCACCCCGGAGCTGGCCCAGGAGATCCTCGACTACTGCGCCACCCGGCTGGCCAAGTTCAAGACGCCCAAGTCGATCGACTTCACCGACGCCATGCCCCGGGATCCCAACGGCAAGTTGTACAAGCGCAAGCTACGGGACCCCTACTGGGAGGGCCGCGAGAAGATCTGAGGCCCCGACCGGTCGGGGTCCGGGCCGTGGTCGGCGCCGACGGTGGGGAGCGGGCCGCCGCGCCGGGGACTCCGGGTCCGGGTCCGGTGGCCGCTGCTCCGGGTCACGCCGGCCCCTCCGGGACCGGGGTCGCCGCCAGGGCCCGGCCGAAGCGGTGGTCGGTGACCACCTGCCCCCCGAAGGTCTGGGTACGCTCCCCGTCCACCCGTGACCACCCCTGCCGGAGGTAGAAGCGGCGGGCCCGGTCGTTGGTGGACAGCATCCACAGGGTGGCCCTCTGGTAGCCGTCGTGGGACAGGAGCTCGAGGGCGCTCCGCAGCAGGTCCCGGCCGAGACCCCGGCCCCAGACGTCAGGGTGGACATACAGGGTGACCAGCTCGCCGGTGGCCGGTGGGGCGTCGCCGGCACCAGACGGTCCGACCTGGGCGAATCCCACCGGGCCGGCGCCGGTGTCGGCGACCACCACGTGGCCGGGGCCCGGAGCACCGAGGATCGTCGCCCACTGACCGGCCCGTTCGTCCACCGAGAGCGAGGCCAGAACGTCGTCGGGGAGCAGCCCGCGGTAGGCCACCTGCCAGGACGCCACGTGCACGGCGGCGATGGCGACGGCGTCCTCCGGGTGCGCCCGTCGAACCGATTCCATCGACTCAGGTCGAAGGGGAGTGCCGGGGGCCGGTGGGCGGTTGGACGTCGGAGGCCGCCCCCTTGCGAAGGGCCTCGGCCCGGATGGCCTCGAGCATCCCCGGGTCGACGCTCTCCACGTTGGCCTCGGCGATGGCCAGCATGTGCCGCGGCCGCACCTCGATGAAGACGCCATCCGCCTCGGCGGTGAGGACGTCGCCGTGGTAGATCCCTCCCCACGCGTAGATCTTGCGCCCGTCCTGGCGGACGAACCGGGCCTCCACCCGGAGGTCGGTGTTGAGCGGGGTGGGCTTGCGGTAGCGGATGGTGAGCGTCCCGGTCATGGCGGGATGCTCGGCCACGATGTTGGCCGCGCCGAGCACCTCGTCGAGCAACTCGGCGATCACCCCCCCGTGGACGCAGGTCGGAGGTCCCTCGTAGGCAAAGCCGAACGTGGCCCGGCCGTGGATCTCGGGACGGCCGTCGGCGCCGGCCACCACGGCCACCCGGACCGGGGGGGCCACCGGGTTGGCGAGACCGATGATGGGGCTGGTGGGAAAGAAGTCCTGCGCCGCCCGGGCCAGGTCCGGCTGGTTCCGGGTCCGCCTGGGACCGGCCCGGGCGGTCAACCGCCCGGCGATGACCTCCATGGCCTCGGCCGCCTCGGTCAGGTCGGCGTCCTCGAGTTCGGCCGCCACCGTGAGGTCGATGATGGGCCGGATGGCCGCGGCCAGCCGGCGCCGCGGATCACCGGGCGGGACGTCGTCCTCGAAGCGGAAGCTCACCGGCGCTGGTAGTTCGGTGTGCGCTTCTCGGCGAAGGCCCTCTGCCCCTCCTTGGCATCCTCGGTGGCGAAGATGGGCCACCCGAACTCCAGCTCCATCTTGAGGGCCTCTTCCTCGGGAATGCCCTCGGTGGCCTTCACCGAGGCCTTGATGGCCTCGACGGCCAGCGGGCCGTTGGCCGCGATCACCTCGGCGATCCCGAGGGCCGTCTCGAGGGCGGTCCCGTCCGGCACCACCCGCCCGATGAGCCCGATCTCCTTGGCCTCCTGGGCCGAGACCTCACGGGCGGTCAGCAGCAGGTCCATCGCCACGGTGAACGGGATCTGCCGGCGGAGGCGCACGGTGGAACCCCCCAGTGGGAACAGGCCACGGCGGGCTTCGAACACCCCGAACTTGGCGCTCTCACCGGCCACCCGGATGTCGGTGGCCTGGAGGATCTCCGTCCCTCCAGCCACCGCCCACCCCTCTACCGCGGCAACCAGAGGCTTCTTCAGGGAGTAGTGGCGCAGCAACGCCTTCCAGTGGAGATCAGGGTCGGCGGCCATCCGCTCCTTGACCGAGTCGTTCCCCGGTCCGGACATCGACTTCAGGTCCATGCCGGCGCAGAACGTCCCGCCGGCGCCGGTGAGGATGGCGCACCGGACGTCGTCATTGGCGTCGATCTCCGTCCAGGCGTCGACCATGCCCACCAACATCGGACCGGACAGGGCGTTCTTGGCCTCGGGTCGGTTCATGGTCACGACGGCGGTGGATCCCACCCGCTCGTAGGTCAGGTGCTCGGTGCCGGTCACGGTGGTCCTCGATTCGTCGCGGGTGGTCAGGGTTGGGAGCGTCCCGGGTGGCCCGTGGTGCCGCGTCTCGGCTCGGCGACATCCGGTCCCTCCCCGGCCCGGTCGTCGGTAGGCAACCGAACCGGAAGATCGACTAGAACGCATTCTACTTTCTAGCCGTTCCGCCGGTGCCGGTGGCCGGACGGAGGCCGATCCGCGGCCGTCCCCCGGGGCCGATCAGGCCAGGGCGGGCCCGTCGGCCATGCCGACCACCGGCCGGTTGAGGTGGAGGGCGCCGGTCGAGCCCTCGAAGGCGGCGTCCCCGAAGGCGAAGATCCCGCCGTCGGAGGCCACCAGCCAGTAGCCCCGGCCGGAGGCGTCCGAGGCCATGCCCACGATCGGTTGGTTGAGGCGGATGCCCCCGGTCGAGCCCTCGAAGGCGGCGTCCCCGAAGGCGAAGACCCCGCCGTCGGAGGCCACCAGCCAGTAGCCCTGGCCCGACGGCGAGGAGGCCATGCCCACGATCGGACGGTTGAGGTGGGTGCCCCCGGTGCCCCCGTGGAAGGCGGCGTCCCCGAAGGAGAAGATCCCGCCGTCGGAGGCCACCAGCCAGTAGCCCTGGCCGGTGGCGTCGGCCGCCATGCCCACGACCGGCTGGTTGAGGTGGATGCCTCCGGTGGACCCGTGGAAGGCGGCGTCCCCGAAGGAGAAGACCCCGCCGTCGGAGGCCACCAGCCAGTAGCCCTGGCCCGACGGCGTGGAGGCCATGCCCACGATCGGACGGTTGAGGTGGGTGCCTCCGGTGGACCCGTGGAAGGCGGCGTCCCCGAAGGAGAAGACCCCGCCGTCGGAGGCCACCAGCCAGTAACCACCGCGATCCGGTGTGGAGGCCATCCCCACGATGGGTTGGTTCAGGTGCATCCCGCCGGTGGAGCCCAGGAACGGGGCGCCACCCTCGG
Source organism: uncultured Acidimicrobiaceae bacterium (assembly GCA_963833585.1). Classification (GTDB taxonomy): domain Bacteria; phylum Actinomycetota; class Acidimicrobiia; order Acidimicrobiales; family RAAP-2; genus Bog-756. The sequence goes on from CAWHYF010000003.1 coordinate 316,808, forward strand.
CGAAGATGCCACCGTCGGAGGCCACCAGCCAGTAGCCCGGGCGGGGCGGGATCGGGGTCGGCGGTCCCGGGAGGCCGGCGGGGCCGGTGAAGGCGTGGATCTGGGTCGACGACGGGGCCAGCACCAGGCCGTCGGCGGCCGACGGCGAGGGGAAGGACGACGACGACGAGCCGATGGCGAAGGTCTGTGCCACCACGCCTGTGGAGGCGTTGAGGGCGTAGAGGTTCCCACCCCCGATGGTCCAGACCTGTCCGCCGGCCACGATCGGCGAGCCCTTGGCCGAACCATTGGAGGCGGTCCAGGAGGCAGCCGGGGGGCCACCGGTCACGGTGACGGCATGGACGCCGTTGTTGCACGGGACGAAGAGGGTGCCGTGGAGATCGGCCGATCCCCCGTCGGAGAAACAGAATCCGGGTGTCGACGCCACCTGGCCCCCGACACCGCCGAGGCCCGACTGGTGGAGCACGTAGGCGGTCTGGGACTTGCCCACCTCGAAGACGAGCCCGTTGGGAAGCAGGGCGGGGGCGCCCGACCCGAGGTCGAGGTCCGAAGCGTTGTCGCTGAACCAGGCGGCGGGGGCGAACGCGTCGAGCAGCTGCATGGTGGGGCTGAGCTTGAGCACGCCGTCGCTCTGGTCGTAGGGGTCGCTCGAGGAGTGGAACGCGCTGTTGCCCGTGGCCACCCAGACATCGCCCTGGGCGTCGATGGAAGGTGCCGCCCCACCCATCCACACCGCCCCCTGGCTGTCGCTGGGTTGGTTGGCCACCGTGAACACCGACGGGTTGGATCCGTCCTCGGGAGCCGAGACCACCAGGCCGTGATAGGGATCGCAGTCACCGGAGTTGCCCCCGAAGCCCACGACCACCCGCCCTGCGGTCAGCCCGAGCGATACCCGCTGCAACTGAAACGGCGGGCTGGTGCCGGGCGGGTCGATCACCTCGTCCGACTGGACCAGGCCGGTGAAGGTGTCCAGTCCGATCAGATGGTGGGCGGCACTGGGCGTTCCATTGGCGGTGACCGCCTCGGTGGCCACTACGAAGATCTCGTTGCGGGCCGGGTCGATGACCGGCGTACCGGTGATTCCCACGGTGGGATGGATGTTGCCGCACAGCCCGGAGACGGTGGACGGATCGAGCGGGGTACCGAGGTGGCTGGACCACAGGACTTGGCCGGAGTCTGCCGCCAGGGCGTAGACGGTGTCGTTCTCGGTGGCGGCGAACACCCGGCCTCCGAAGACCAGGGGTTGGCCGTAGAGCTGCCCGTCGAGGGTCGGCGAGGTCCAGGCCGGGGTGGCCGGCGAGAACGAGTTCCCCGAAGGGTCGACCCCGGACCGCAACCCGTCGTGGCCGAACGTCGTCCAGTCGGAGGCGGGCGCCAGTGCCGCCCGGGCCCGGGCCGAGGTGGCCGCCGCCACCACCGACAACCGACCTCCGGCCACACCCGCCCCCAGGAGGGACATCAGGAGCACCAGACCGGGAACCAGCGCGGTTCGGAGGCGGGTGGAGCGGCGGGTGGGAGGAGGCATGTTCCCACTATTACCCGGCGTCGACGGAGTAGCGCCAGCAGTGGTGTGGCCAGGGGCACGCCCCCACCCGCCCCCCGGGCGGCATCCCCGGTCCACTCGAGACGTTCCCCGGAGCCGGGATCGGGTCGGATCCCGCCCGGCGAATGGTTAGATGCGCTCGATGATGGTTCCGGTGGCCAGGGCTCCGCCGCAGCACATGGAGATGAGGGCCAGATGCTTGTCACTCCGCTCCAACTCGTGGAGGGCGGTGGTGATCAGGCGGGCACCGGTGGAGCCAACCGGATGGCCGAGGGCAATGGCCCCCCCGTTGACGTTGACCCTGTCCCAGTCCACCTCGTGGACCTTGCCCCACGCCACGACCACCGAGGCAAAGGCCTCGTTCACTTCGAAGATGTCGATGTCCGCCATGGTCATGCCGGCCTTGCGGAGCACGTCGGCGGTGGCGGCGATCGGGCCGTCCAGGTGGTAGTAGGGATCTGAGCCCACCAGGGTCTGGGCCACGATTCGGGCCCTGGGGCGCAGGCCGGCCTCGTTGGCCCGGGGCTCCGACATCCACAGGACGGCGGCCGCCCCGTCGGAGATCTGCGAACTGTTGCCGGCGGTGTGCATGCCGTCGGGAAGCACCGGCTTGAGTCCGGCCAGGCCCTCCCGGGTGGTCTCCCTCGGCCCTTGGTCCTTGGAGATCAGGGTCTTCTCGCCGGTCGGACCGTCGGGTCCCACCACGGGCGCCTCCAGTGGGGCGATCTCCCGTTCGAACCGACCCTCGGCCACCGCCACGGCCGCCTTGCGTTGGGACTCGAAGCCCAGCCAGTCCACGTCGTCGCGGGTGACACCGTACTTCTGGGCGATGCGCTCGGCCGCACCGAACTGGTCGGGCATGTCCCAGGGGAACTCCCCGGGCCGGGACCGACCGGGGCCGTTGAAGGCGTTGGCACCGAGGCCGACCCGGCTCATCGACTCGACGCCGCAGGCGATGCCGGTGTGGATGGCATCGGCGCTGATCAGATTGGCCACGAAGTTGTTGGCCTGTTGAGCCGATCCGCACTGGCAATCGATGGTGGTGGCGGCGACCTCGAAGGGCAGTCCCTGGCTCAGCCAGGCCGTCCGGGTGACGTTGGAGGCCTGCTCGCCGGCCTGGGTCACACAGCCCCCCACGATCTGCTCGACGTCGCCCGGGTCGACGCCGGCCCGCTTGACCAGTTCGACCTGGGCGTTCCCGAGGAGCTCGGCGGCATGGAATCCGGACATCCAACCGTTGCGCTTGCCGATCGGGGTGCGGACTGCTTCGACGATCACTGGTTGGGCCATGAGGATCCCCCTTGAGGAGTCGGACTGCCTGACGTTGTGCGGCTGGGCGGCGGTCGGACCGTCGGTCCCGTGGGCCCCGCCGTAGGCAAGTATAGAACTGGTTCTAAAGGTACAAGGCTTTGAGGAGGATGACGTCCCGCCGAGTGGTGGAGAAGGATCCTCGGTCTGACGTGATGGTAGGCGCGCCGATGCCGCCTGGGTGTCCAGGTGCTCCGCCCGCTTCGGCCGGACGTGCAGCGCGCACGCACAGCATCGACAACGGCGGTGATCTGAGGACAGTCCGACAACTGCGGGTTCCGGTCAGTCAACCCGGCGGTCGCTAGGACCCCACTCAACCAGGCTGGGTCGGAGCGCCAGGCCGCTGGGGTCTTTTTGCCCGATCACGGGTTTCCGCCCGACGAAAGCAAGTGACACGGGACTGCAGCGGTAGAACTGCCCGGTCCCTAGCCGGCCTCGACGTGGCGGAGGGCGACGACGATCGGCAGCTCGGCGGAGAGCGCTTCATGGGGCTCGACCGTGATCCCGGTCGGGGCGGATGCCCAGGCCAGGGGCCGCCCGTCCAGTGTCGCCACCTCTGTCATCGGCGTCGCCCGGACCTCGGCCAGCGTCACCGGGCGGTTGGCCGCCGGGTCCGTTCCCGGATCGGGCCCGTCCTGTCGGAGGAACGCAAAGACGGTGGTGTCCCGGGTCGTGTAGCGGATCTCGAGGCCTTCTTCGGGCCGCCCCTGGGGATGGACCCAGGGTCGGGTGGCGAACAGCGCATCCCCGGTTGCGTCGGTGAACCGGGCAAGCCACTCGAGGCGGCGGAGCTGGGGGTCGGCGATCGTCGCATCCTCGCCTCGGGGCCCGACGTTGAGCAGCAGGTTGCCGCCCTTGGCGGCGATGTCGACCAGTGACCACACCAGGTCCCGTCGGGAGATGAAGTCGCTCTCGGTCGACTCCCGGTTGTGCCCGAAGCCCTTGTCCATGCCCCGGACGCACTCCCACGGGGTCGGCTGCGCGCTGCCGAACACCGCGTACTCCGGGGTGCGGACATCGAACAGGGGCGGCCTGGGCGGCACCAGTCCCTGCTTGGTCGCCGCGCTCCGGGCCGAGTAGAAGTTGAGCATCCGGCGACCGGGTTGCGACTTGGCCAGTTCCCACAGGGGCGACCACGGCATGAACCGGTCGTTGACCACGCCGTCGGGCACCCGGTCGTAGTACCCGGCCAGCAGGCAGGCGAGCTGTTCCAGGTTGCCCGGCCACGAGATGTCGTTCCAGAGGACGCTGGGTCGGTACCGGCCGATGAGCTCGCGGAGGTGGGCCTCGGCGTAGGCGACGTACTGGCCCCGGGGCTGGGCCGCCGGCAGGTCGCCGAACGATCCGATGGGACGGTCGTTGAAGGTCCAGTCGAGCCCGCCGGAGTAGTAGACGCCGAAGCGCAGGCCGCGGGCCCGGACTGCGTCGGCCAGCTCACCGACCACGTCCCGCGTCGAGTGGAAGCCGGGCCGGTGGGGGTTGGGCACATCGGTGGGCCACAGGCAGTAGCCGTCATGGTGCTTGGCCACCAGGACGACGTAGCGGGCCCCGGTGGCGGCGAAGCGGGCCGCCCACCCGTCGGGGTCCCAGTCGGCCAGGCCGGCCTCCCACTCCGGGATGAAGGAGTCATAGCTCCGCCCCGGATAGTGCCCGGCGTGGAACCGGGCGGCGGGGCTGTCGGGAAACCGAAGCGAGTTCTGGTACCACTCGGCATAGGGGGACCACGCCATGGCGCCGGGATCCCGCCGGGCCAGCAGGTCGCCGATCTCGCTGTCCACCGGGGCGAAGGCCGGGACCGAGGCGGGGGTCCAGTGGACGAAGATGCCCAGCTTGGCATCGGTCCACCACGCCGGGACTCGGTGGCGGCGGACCGCCTTGATCTCGGCCCGGGAGCCCATGAAGGGAAGCGACCGCTCAGCCGTGGGTGGCAGCGGGCGAGGGGTAGTTCGGCACCTGCTCGCTGGCCGGCGGCGTGGTGTAGATGGCCACCGCTCCTGCCTTCTGGAACGCCCTCGTCGTCTCCGTGGGCCACTGGCCCGGTAGGTAGCGGGTCCCCCCGCCCACGTACTCGTAGAGGCCCCGACCCTGGCGGCCCAGTTCGTCGGGGCCGGAGATCGACGGGTTCCACCACACCTCGGTGGCGTCGTCGACGCCGCCGAAGTCGGTCTGGGGCCAGATGCCGTGGTTGCCCCAGGAGAGCGACGGCTGGGTGATGGCCCGAGTGGTCGGGGCCCCGGCGAAGGTGGCGGTCTTGAAGTTCTGCGGGGTCAGGTCGGGGCCGACCCCCTGGATCACCGGGAAGAAGAGGGCCGGGTCCACCACCGAGGTGGCGGCGGCGGTGAGGTCGGGCGGATCCTGGCCGAAGTACCACTTGTAAAGCGTTATGGCCCCGGTCACGCCGGTTCGGGCCGCACCGAAGGACACCCCAAAGGCGTGGGCCCACTGCCGCTGATCGTAGGTGCGTCCGAAGGCGGCGGTGTCGGTGAGCACCGAGCCTGAGATGACCCACTCGGGGAAGTAGCCCTGGCTGGTGGCCGCCCGGGTCAGCGACTGCGGCGCGATGGGATCCCCGGAGAAGATCACCGAGGTCACCCCGGCGTCCTTCAGCTTGGCGATGAGGGCCGGCGCGCTGGTCTGGAGATCGACCGGCGATGCATAGGTCACGTACTGGGCAACGTCGATGCCGGCCGCCGACAGCTTCTGCTTCCAGTCGGTGAGCAACTGGGCCGAGTCGGCGTCGTTGACCAGGTCGACGAGCCCGAACTTCCGCTTCTGGGTGGTGAAGTCGCTTTCGCCGGCGAAGGAGGCGTCCCGGCCGGCCACCTGCTTCTTCAGGAACTCCGCCAGATGGGTGATCCCCTGCTCGGGCAGGATGCCGAGCGACCACACAAAGGGCGATCGCTGCTGGAAGTAGCTGCTGGTGTCCCCCGAGCCGCAATCGATGCACAGCGTGTTGCGGGCGGCCAGCTCGTCGGCGAAGGCGCTGGTGAGGATGGGCCCGCCCCAGACGGCGAACGGTTTGATGTTGGTGGCGATGGTGACGGCGTCGGCCCTCGCGGCGACCGGATCGTCCGACGCCCCGGTGGCCGTGTAGGGGACCATCTCCACGGTGCGGCCGTACGTCTCGAAGTAGTGGTTGTAGAACGACACCCAGTTCTGCATGGTGTCGACGGTCTGCTGGTTGGTGGCCGTGTCCTTGATGGCCGAGGTGATGTAGTTGAGGATCGGATCCGTTTGCTCGGCTTGATAGAAGACGACCTTGATGGTGGTCGGAGTCACCCCCTGGGCGGTCGCCCCCCCGTTGTTCCCGGTGAAGGGGGCATAGCACGCGCCGGCGAAGAAACTCGGGTACTTGAGCTTCCCGGTGGAGGTGTCACAGCGGTCGCCCCAGTTGATGGAGTTGACCTCGCCCTCCTGCTTGGCCTGGGTGAAGGAGACGACCCCGCCCGCCGTACCGGCCGGAGCAGCCGAGGTGGTGGTCGACGACGCGCTGGTGGACGGCGACTTCGACGACCGGGTGGCGACCACCACCGCCACCACCACTACCGCCACCAGCACGATGGCGATCAGCGGACCGAACCGCTTGAGGAACCCCGCCCTAGCTGGTGGTGGTGGTATCGAAGACATCGGCTCATCCCCCGGTTGGCTGATCGGAACTGTAGCTATTCGGCACCTACTCGACCGTCCCGAGTCCGGAGGGCCGGTCGGCGGCCGCCACCGAGTCAGGAGGGCCAGGCGGGTGCGGAGCTGATATCCCCGATCGGGTGATGGCGGCGTCGGTCACGCCCAGGTAGGAAGCCACCACCAGCGGGTCCTCCAGCACCTGGTGGGGAGGGCCCTCGGCGACACACCGACCCTGATCGAGCGCGATCATCCGGTCGGCCACACCGCTGAGGAGCGGGATGTCGTGCTCGATGACCACCAGGCTGGCCCCGAGTGTGTCGCGGATCTGGAGCAGCAGGGGCCCGAGGGCCTCGGACTCGCGCTGGGCGATCCCGCTCGAGGGCTCGTCGAGGAGGACCACCGAGGGGCGGTGGGCCACCACGCAGGCCAGGTCGACCACCCGACGCGAACCGGTCGATAGCTCCCGGATGAACTTGGAGCGGAACGCCTCCAGGTTGAGCATCTCGATGAGCTCGTCCGTCAGCAGCCGCACCTTGTGCTCGGAGTCGACCCAGGCCGGGAGATGGAGGGCGGCGTTGAACGGGTCGGTGACGTCCACCCACCGGTCGAGGGCGACGGCGATGGTGTCCTCGACGGTGAGGTCGGGGAAGAGCCGGGCGTCCTGGAAGGAGCGACCCAGTCCGAGCCGGGCCCGCCGATCCGGGCTGGACCCGGTGACATCCCGACCCCCGACCATTACCGTGCCGGTGTCGCAGCGGGTGAATCCGGAGATCAGGTCGAAGAGCGTCGTCTTGCCGGCTCCGTTCGGTCCGATGATGCCGACGACCTCACCGGGGGCCACGGTGAGCGAGACCCCGTCCACCGCGGCGATGCCGCCGAACCGCACCGCCAACCCCGACGCCTCGAGCGCGGGTGCGGCCGGGGCCCCGGTGGTACCCGGTCCGGTCCGGCCCGGCCCGGCCCGGCCGTCCGGACCCGTTGCGGCGGCAGTGGTGGCCCGCTCGGTCCCGATCCCCGACCCGTCCCGCGATCCGGCTCCCCCGAGGAAGACCGACCGCAGGATGTCGGGCCGGTCGAGGAGCTCGGCGGTCGGCCCGTGGAACTTGATCTCCCCCTTCTCCATGAAATACGCGCTCTGGGCGATGGTCAGGGCCAGATTCACCGACTGCTCGACCAGGATCACCGTCGTGCCCTGGGCCCGGATGACCTCGACGAGGGGGAGCAGCTGCTCGACGATCACCGGCGCCAGGCCGAGGCTGAGCTCGTCGATGAGCAGGAGGCGCGGCCGGGCCAGGAAGGCCATCGACAGGGCGAGCATCTGCTGCTGGCCGCCGGAGAGGGCGGCGGCGGGCTGGTCGAGCCGGTCGGACAGCACCGGGAAGAAGTCGAGGACCTCCTCGACGCGCGCCGCCGTCCGGGTGCGATGCCGCCTATCGAGCCAGGCCGCCACCCTCAGGTTGTCGGCCACCGAGAGGCCGGGGAAGACGCCCTGCCCGCCCGGCACCTGGGTGATGCCGAGGGCGGCGATCTCGTTGGGCGGCATGTGGGTAATGTCCCGGCCGTCGAAGATCACCGCCCCCTTGTCGGCCTCGACGACCCCGCAGATGGCTTTCAGCAGCGTCGACTTGCCGGCACCGTTGGTGCCGAGGAGGGCGATGATCTCACCCTCTTCGATCTCGAAGTCGACATCGAAGAGGACCTGGACCTGGCCGTAGGAGACGTTGAGGCTGCGGACCAGCAGGAGCTTCACCAGACCATGGCGGCGGGCGAAGAGCACCTCGGAGCGAGCGGCGGCCATGGTCCGGACCTGGAGGATGTCCCGGTCGATGACCCGGCCGGCGGTGGAGATGACCAGGCCCCCCACCAGGAAGACCGGCACCAGCGCCAGCATCCCGACCCGGATGCCGACCGAGTCGGAAATGGCGCCGATGATGGGCAGGACGACCAGACCCGGGATCACCCAGATGGCCCCCATCGAGAAGCCCAGCGACCGGGACCGGGCCGGGATGGCCAGCGACAGAGAGGCGTAGATGCCGGAGCCCACCGCGGCCAGCGAGGCGGTGATGGCCATGTTGACCACGACGGTGACCCAAAGGACCGGGACCAGCGCGAACAGGACGAGCAGTCCCGAGGTGGAGAGGGCCACGACCGCCAGGAACCGGAGGATGAGCCCGGGATCCCGCTGGATCAGCCGGCTCCCCACCCGGGCGCCGATGGCCAGGCCGATGAGCTGGGCCGGCTCGGCGGCGGCCGCCACCCACCCCCGCTGGGCCACGTCGAGGCCGAACTTCTGCTGGTAGAGGATGGAGGCGACGGACGCGAACCCCAGCAGGGAGGCGGCCAGGAAGGGCAGGGCGTAGAAGATCCGGCGGAGGCTCTCGACCTTCCAGACCATGCGCCAGCCCTCGGCGAAGGATGGCGGGAGCTCCTCGGTCTCGAGGGCCTCGGTGACCCCCATGGCCAGCCGCTCCTGGATCCCCCGGCTCGGATCCTTCAGCCCCGCGCCCATGAGGATCAGGATCACCACCGGGATCGGGAAGACGAGGAACGGGGCCCGCCAGCCCAGCCCGGCCGCCAGGAGGCCGGCCAGGATCGGCCCGATGAAGGCGCCGATGGCGTTGGCGCTGAAGTGGAAGGCGTAGACCCGGGGGCGCGAGTTGATCGGGTACCAGTCGGCGATGAGCGAGTTGTGGGTGGGCCCGACCGTGGCCTGGCCCACGCCGGTGCCCGAGCGCATCACCGCCAGCATCCACACCGAGATGGCCAGGCCCGTGCCGAAGACGAAGGCCGCGAAGACGCCGGCCCCGAGGAGCATGAGGTGGACCCGGTTCCGCCGGTCGGCCATCTGGGCGATCGGCACCTGGAGGGCCAGGCCCACCACCGCGGCCGCGGCCACCAGCGACAGGATGCCAGCGTTGGTCATGTGAAAGGCGTCGCGGATGTTGGGGATCAGGATGCTGAAGCCGGTGGCGTCCATCTGGGAGGTCATGTTGAGGCCGAAGAGGATCCACAGGGCGTAGACCGGGCCACCGCCGGTGAGGCCGGCCAGCCACCGCGACGGATGGTGGATGGCGGCCTCCACCCGCTGCACCGTGGACGTCGAACGGGAAGGTGGGGATGACACCGGTGCGCTCACGGCGGCCCCGACCCCTCCTCGACACCGACGGTGACGCCGGCCGCCTCGGTGGCGGCGGGCTCGCCAGCCGCTCCATCCACCACCGCCCCTCCGGCCGCCGGGCTCCCGGGTAGCGCGGTGCGGAGATCGTCGCCCACGACGACTTCGACAGGATCGACACGCTCCCCCTCGGCCGGTGCTCCGACGTCGGCCACCAGGCTCGGCACAACGATTCCTCGCCGGGAGGCCACCGAGCGCAGCCAGCGGTCACGGAGGCGGAACATCACATCGCTGAGGCCGGTGGGGATCACCATCAAGACGATGAGCACCCCGGCGGCCGAGGTCAGGGCCTGCCAGTCTGCTCCGGGGAGGAACCACTGGCCCCCCTGCAGGTAGATGGCCCCGAGGGCGGCGCCGAGAAGCGAGCCGAGTCCACCCACCACCGCGGTGGTGAAGACCTCGAAGCTCGCACCGGGCCCGAAGACGGAGGGACTGAACGCCTGCAGTAGGTGCACGAGCAGGCAGCCACCGATGCCGGCGATGAACCCCGAGAGGCCGAAGGCGGTGAGCTTGGCCCGCATGACGTTGACGCCGAACGACTGGATCCCCCGCTCGTTCTCGCGCAGGGCGAGCAGGACCCGGCCGGTACGGGACTGGCGGACACCCCGGACGCCGACGGCGATCAGGAGGAGACAGGCCAGGCACACGTAGTAGTAGCTCGGTTGTGAGGTCAGACGGAAGGCCCCGAACAGCGCGGGTCGGGCCACGCGGTTGACCGGGACCCACGAGAAGTACTGCGGATTGAGGAGATAGCTCGAGGTGGCGATGGCGAAGGCCAGGGTGGTCACCGCCGGGAAGAAGCCCCGGAGCCGGAGGGTGGGGAGGCTGACCAGCATGGCCACGGCCGCGCCGGTAGATCCCGCGATCAGCAGTCCCAGACTGAGGTCGAGGTGCCAGGTCTGGGTGGCGTAGGCGCCGGTTGCACCGCCGAATGCCACGAACGCCATCTGGCCGAGGGTGACCTGACCGGCCCAACCGGTGAGCACCACGACGGAGAGGGTGATGATCACGAAGACGACCACCGCGGTGGCCTTCAGCTGGTTCCCGGCGTTTCCGGACAGGAGCCAGGGGACCGCCAACAATGAACCGCCGACGAGAATCGCGGTGGCCCACCGGACGAGCCGCACCTCGGTCAGGGCGCGCAGCTCGCGGGGAACCGGACGCATCTCGTCAGCCGCCGCCCAGGTCGAGACCTGCTCGGCGTCGATCCGGGACGACCGCACCCGGCGGACGAGCAGGCCGCCCACGACCACCGCGGCCAGCACCGGCCCGACCAGCCCGGGGTCGGTCTCGTGGTTCCACAGAACGCCCTGTTGGAGGACGCCGAGGGCCACGGCCGACGCGGCGACGGTCGGCAGATCGGTGAGGTTCCCGAGCACCAGGGCGGCGAGGGCGGCGAGCAGGACTGTGAAGCTGAGGGTGATGCCGGCCGGAAGGCCGAGGATCCCGGCCTGGAGGAAGACGGCGACGAACGAGAGCATGGCCGCCACCGCCCAGACGATCGTCTGGAGCCGCTTGACCGGGACGCCGAGCAACATGGCCCGGTCCGCCCGCTCGGCGCTGGCCCGGATGGCGATGCCGATGTCGGTGAAGCGGAGCAGGAGGGCCACACCGATGAGCGCGATCGGCGCCACGACCAAGGCCGCCACATGGTCGGCGGAGAAGACCAGGGGGAACACGGTGAAGTGGAGTGAGATCGGCAGGTGGACGATGACGGCGGTGGGCCGCTGGCCCCAGATGTCGGGGAGGAACAGCGCGCCGGCGACGAGCAGTTGGGACAGCCCGATGGTGGCCACGGTGAGGATGAGACGCGAGGAGTGGAAGAAGCGCCGGATGATGGCCAGCTCGACGATGGCGCCGACCGCCAGCGATCCGACCAGGCCGACGGCGATGGCGAGGAAGTAGTTCACCCCGCTGTAGGCAATCAGCGACACGGTGAGCACGGTCGGGGCGAGCCCCAGCTCGACCTGGGCGAAATTCAGGATCCGGTTGGCCCGGTAGACGAGGGCCATGCCCACGGCGACCAGCGCTCCCAGCAGGCCGATGATCACCCCTTGCAGCGCCACCCCCAACGGGAGGGGGAAGAAGGCGATCTGGAAGGCCACTACCGCCGCCGCGGGCAACAGTGTCGAGGCGACCTGGCGCAGCCGTGGTGAGGTGTCCTTGATCGTCACCAGGTAAGCTCCCCCGCTCTCGTGGCCGGGCTACGCCGAGCGGAGGTCCTCCAAGATGCCCGGTGGATACGGCGACTCGAACGGCCTGACGCCCAGGATCACCCGGATCTCTTCCACCGGCCGGTCCCAGATCTCCTCCCAGGCGACGCCAATGAGGGGAGGCGTCTCCCGGCCGTGGGTGTAGGCCGAGAGGATGGTGTCGAGGAGGAATCCCGTCCCTTCGAACGGCTGGGTGAAGGCGACCTTGGTCAGCACCACCCCGAGGAACATGGAGGAGTAGTGGTGCCCGAACTGGCCCATCTGGAACCCGGAAATCCCGACCTCGTGCAGGCCCGTCGTCTGGTAGCCGGCCACCTCGTGCCAGACATCGTGGCACTGCAGGATACGGACGTTGAGGTAGCCGAGGGGATGGGGAAGGTCGGTCAGGGCCAGTGAGTCCCGATCCAGCACCTCGAGGTCGAAGCCGTCGTCCACGACGAGTGAGTGGAGGTTTCCGGCCAGGGAGTCCCTCGGGCACCGGGCGAGGTCGTCGAGCGAGAACCGTGGGGGCAGCCCCGACGTGGCGGCATCGGCCACCCCCGGGTAACGGAGGGCCATCGATGCCAGCCGGTCGTTGAACTCGGCGGGCAGCAGGCCGGCCAGCGCCGCGGTCCGCACGGTGATGTCGGCCGGGTCCCTTCCGGCATCGGGGTCGAAGACCAGGTCCCAGATCGCGTCCCAGAGGTCGTCGGGGACATCGCCAGGGGCGCCGGCACCGGCGATCGGGTTGGCCGCCGGATCCTTCGCCACCCATCCGTCGGCCAGTCCGTCATAGGTCTCGACCAGGCGCTCCGGCGTGGTGATGGCGGCACTCAGGCACAGGGCGGCGACCCGGGCCGGCGCCGAAGGGTCCCCTGATCGGAGGTCCTGAGCGGCGGCCCGGGCGAGCGCACCGCCTCCCCCGGCCTTCACCAGGGCCACGAACTGCTCGGTCTCCACGGTCGTCTCGGTCATCGGCTCCCCCTTGACGGACAGCCCACCCTACATTTCGTGGGAGAGGCCCGGTCCGGTCCGGCCCTCCCGTCCGGCCTGGCCGGTCGTGGCGGCCGGTCGTGGCGGCACGGACGCCGGTGCCAGGCGACTACCCGAGGTGTCCCCAGTCAATCGGCACCTGGGCGGCCCGGTCCGGGTGACGTTCCAGCCACTGACGGGCGAAGGGACATCGGGGCACGACGGTGAGACCGTCCCGGACGGACCGGTCGACCGCCGCCTCCACCAGGGCCCCGCCGATGCCCCGCCCTTCGAGCGCCTCGGGGACCTCGGTGTGGACCAGCACGAGGTGCCCGCCCACGATCCGGTACACGAGCTCGGCGGTGTGCCCGTCCATCGTCAACTCGAAGCGACCCAGGTCCGGCCGGTCGACCACCTGGCGTACCGCGTCACCCCTTGCACTCATCTCCATCAGCCCTCCGTCTCGTCGCGTCGTCCCGGCCGGCGCAGTGGGACGATCCATGGCGGCTAGCCCCCCGTCGCCGCGCTCGACGACCGGGTCACGGGCGCCGTTCCCGATGCGCCGGAGAATCTCCCGTCACGCCGGCCGTCCATCAGTCGTACCATGGTGCGGATGCGGGACCCCGTCGAGCGGCCGCCGACCCCGTCTCGGGGGTTCTCGGCAACCCGGGCGGACCGGACGCCGCGGTGAGCTACCTCCTCTTTGTGCTGGGGCTGGTGGTCGTGCTCCTGACCTCGGCCAGCGTTCTGTTCACCATCGTGCTCCCCCGGGAACCCCACGGGTTCGAACGGGTGTCGTCGTGGGCCAACCGCCTGGTGCGGTTGGCCTTCCTCGCCCTCTCCCGCCTGGCCAAGACCTACGAGGGAAAGGACGCCCTGCTGGCGCCGACGGCGCCGGTGGCCCTCATCGTCCAGCTGGTCTTCTGGGCCGGTGGGTTCATCGTCGGGTACGCCCTGATGTTGGAGGGCACCACCCACTCGATCACCCTGGCCCTGGCCCAGGCCACCGGGGCCGTCTTCACCGTCGGGACCATCGACCTCGGGGGACCGGCCGACCAGGCCGTGGACATCGCCGCCGGGGCCACCTGGGTGGTCATCGTGGCCCTCCAGATCGCCTACCTTCCCGCCCTGTACGGATCCTTCAACCGGCGCGAGACCCTGGTGGCCATGCTGGAGTCCCGGGCCGGGGTCCCGGCCTGGGGACCCGAGGTACTGGCCCGCCACCAGCTGGTCGGCATCATCGACACCCTGCCCGACTTCTACGCCGCGTGGGAGGAGTGGTCGGCCGACCTGGCCGAGAGCCACACCACGTATCCGGTCATGCTCCTCTTCCGGTCCCCCGATCCATGGTTCTCATGGCTGGTCGGACTGATCGCCGTGCTGGACGGCGCGGCCATGCACCTGGCCCTGGCCCCCTCCACCGCGTCGTCACAGTCCCGCCTCTGCCTGCGGATGGGCTTCACCGCACTCAACCGAATAGCCAAGATGCTCGGGTGGGACGTCGACCCCGACCCCAGTCCCGAGGGACCGATCAGCCTCACCTTCGGAGAGTTCGCAGACGCCGTGACCATGTTGGAGCGGGTGGGATTCCCCATGGAACGTACCGCCGAGGAAGGCTGGCCGGATTTCCGGGGATGGCGGGTGAACTATGAGGCCGTGGCCTACCGACTGGCCGACCGACTCACCGCCCCGCCGGCTCCCTGGACGGGAACCAGGCGCCATCTCCGCTCCGGTCCGGTGGCGCCCAAGCGGCCGCCCCAACGGTCCCCGTCGCTCCTGGACCGGCCGGATGTGGTGGTCGGACCGGTCAACCGCCGGAGGAGCGGCAGTACCGGGTCCACACCGTGAGGGGCGACGTGCGGCCGGCGACCCGAGACGGCGGGGAGGGCACCGCGCCGAGGACACTCGCGCCGGCGGCCCTCCGCCGCGGATGGGACGATTCTCGACCGCACGACTAGATTGGCACCGACGCCGGGGGGTGGGGATGGGCCAGCGCCGTTGGTCCGCCCCGATGCCGAGAGGCCCCGATGCCGAGAGTGGGAACGACGGCCGGCCGTCGCAGCCGACCAACGGGGGGTTCGAGGACATGGACACGAGGTCGCAGAGGATCGGGACGGGCCGGAGCCAGGTGGGGACTTCGCTCCGACCTCGCTCCTTGCCGGCGTCGGGCAACTGTGGTGGTGGGTGTGGTGATCACGACCGCGCTGTCCAGCATGGTCGCCCTGGTGGGGACCGAGCCGGCCGGAGCGGCCAGCCCTGCTGCCGCGGCGCTGACAGTCTTCCCGTCGAGCGGGCTGACCGACAACCAGACGGTGTCGGTGGTGGTGACCGGTGCGAGCCCCGGCACCACCTACGTGGCGGTGGAGTGCGACCCCACCGCCTTCACCCTCCAGGCAGAGGGAGCCTCCCCCGCGGACGCCTGTGACGCCCGGCACAACGCCGTGGTCACCGTCGACGCCGGAGGCGCGGCCACCACCACCCTGCAGCCTCAGGCCGTGCTGACCACCTCGCTCGGGAGCAGTGACTGCCGGACCGAGCAGTGCTTCGTCGCCGTGGAGTCGCTCCATTCGACCGGCGGACCGGCCCTCTTGCTCCAGGACATCACCTTCGCGGCGGGCGCCTGCAGCAGTCGGGGCTCGTGCCGGACCCCCGACGACGCCTGGGACCCCTCACTCGGCACGACCCCCGCGGTGGCGTCGCCGGGCCAGCCGGCCGGCGCGTCAGCGGCCCCGGGGCGGCCGTGGGGCGGCAGGTCGGCCGTGCCCGGTCACCCCTTCACCACGACGGTGACCGCCGGACAGGCCGGCGACCTGACACCGTCCGACGCCGTGACCGGGCCCTACCGGTCGGCGTTCCCGGGGCCCGTGGTCCCAGCCGTCCCCTTGTCCGGTGAAGGGCTCCTCCGCCTCGCCATGAGCGCGCCGCACACGTCATGGGGGGCGGCCCACCCCAGCTCGGTGGTGGTGGACGCCACCCTGACCGATCTGACCACCTCCGCCACGGTGGGCACCCAGCAGTTCGTCCTGTTCGCCGGCTCCGCGCCCTTCACGTACGCAGGATTCACCGGACCCGTGACCACCGCCGACCGCTACCAGGTCACCGTGGCCGTCGAGCCCTCCCGGGCCAAAGGTGGACTGTCCTGGCCGGCCGGGTCGGCCCCGCCCCGTGCGGCCGTCCCCGACCTGCAGCTTGAAGTGGTGGGCCCGACCAACCCCCAGTACCTGGCGGAGGCCTACGCCCCGGTGCTCTTCGGACGCAGCACCTCGGCCCTCCACGACGTACCCCTGCTGGTCGACGCCACCGCGACCCCGGCCGCGGCCGGCGCCACCCATCTGTCCTACACCTACATCTGGAGCCACGAGGACGCCGGCACCGGGTTCGTCCCGTTCCTGGAGTGGGGGACGTGGGGTCGGATGACCGACATCGAGAACGCCATCGCCTTCACCGTGGGCGCGGACGGCTCGGCCTCGGCCGCCACCTATCTGTGGGGCGGCGAGCCCGCCACGGGATTCCCGGACAGTCAGGGCGCCCTTCAGGAGGTCGACGAGCCCTTCAACGGCCAGTGGGAGGGGCACCACCCGGTGCTGCGGGATGCCACCGGCAACAACGACTTCTCGACCAGCGGCACCACACCGTTCCGGTTCCAGCTGGCCCCGGTCCCGGGGCCGGGCGCGGGCCAGACCCGGGAGTCGGTGATGGACGCCCACCCGTTCACCTATCAGGTCTCCGGCGAGGAGGTGGCCCGCTGGTACGCCGACATCTCCACCGATCCCCGGTCCCCCGAGCCGGGGGACGCTCGTCAGTACGCCACCATCGACCTCGACACCACCGGTTCGGGCGTCGACTCGTTGGCCGTGGAACTGGAGCTGGCCGGCGACCCGAACTGGTACGCCAGCGACTTCCACTCGGGATACCCCGCCAACGGGACCGGGCACGTCCGCACCGTGGTCAAACTGCCGTCCGGGTGGCAGGCCCGGGCCATCACCGGGGTCCGGGTCCAGGTCTACCCGCCCTCCGCGGCTCCGTCGGTCGCGGTGGACGGCCTGCAGGTGCTGGCCCTCCAGTCCGACTGGAGCCTCACCGACCCCCCGATCCCCACCCCGACCGTCGTGGCCGGCGTCACCGACATCGCGCCGGCCTTCGACCTGTCCGCCCTCTCGGCGGCCCCCGGGTCGGTGGGCCCCCGACGGCCGGTGGCGTCGCTGCGGGCCCTGGTGACCGACTCCCTGGGTCTGCCACTGGACGGTGTTCCGGTGACCTTTGCCGCCGACGGTCCGGGCCTGACCTTCACCAGCTGCCACTGCTCCTCGGTGACCGTGCCCTCACGACCCAGTGGCGTGGCTGACTCCGGACGGGCCAGGACCACCTCGACGCCCGGACCGGTGACCGTCTCGGCATCGACACCGGATCCGGCCGTGCCCCCGGTGACGTACCCGGTCGACGTAGGCCCCTGACCCCGGACCCCGAAGGGGGGTCCCACCATCAAGAGGGGTCGGGCCCCCCGTCGGTCCAGCGGGCACTGACGTCGACCCAGGGCGACGTGCAGGGTGGCCCGTCGGCCACCCACATCTCGGGGTCGGCCGACGAGGCCGCGCCGATCCGCACCATGGCCGCCGACCGGGTGCCGTACTCCTCGGTGTGCACGCAAGCTGCCAGGGTGGCCCCCGGCCGCGGCGACCGGTCGTCACCGAAGGTGGCCTCGCCGGCCCCCGGAGGCAGGACGTGGTCGGCCAGGATCGAGGGGAGCACCGGCCAAAGCGACCGGCCCGCCCCCTCGGCATCGGCACCCGGGACCAGGGACCGGATCCGGTCGGCCTTGGCGGAGGGATCCCCCAGGGCCACGTTCTCCAGCACGTGGACGCCCGGCTCGAGCGGACGGGCGGTGGGAGCCAGGTCGGTGGCCAATTCCACGTACCAGAGGGAGCGGCGGTCGCCCACCAGCAGCCAGGCCGGGTTGTACTGTCCGGCCACTACGGTGTCAAGAAGGTGGGACACGGCGTCATCGGCGGTGGCATGGACCGCCAGCATCACCGGGAGTTCGCCCCGGGAGCGCTTGGTCAGGTCCCGGCCACCCGGAGCCGGCCGGTTGGTCAGGCCCGCCACCACCCCGAGGCGGTTGACGGCCAGCCACGTGCCACCGGCCAGCTCGTCCCGGCCGCCGAGAATCCTCGGGTTCCTCTGGCGGAGGACGCACAGGGAGCAGGCCGGTCGGTCGAGGCGCTCGTCCCGGTTGGCCGCCACCACCAGCGGGTACTCCGACTCGATCTGCCAGGAGAAGACGAGGAGGCACACCGGTGCCAGGGTAGCGGCCGGTGACCCCGGCATCCCCGGGGTGGCGGTCAGCCGAGACCGGCGACCAGGAACTCGCCCAGGAACCTCCGGACCTGGGGGGTGTCGTCGATGTCGACGGTCTGGCCGGGCACCGTGACCAGCGAGAGCACCAGCCGCATCACCCATTCGCCGGCCCGGGCGACGTCGAGGTCGGCTCGGACCTCGCCGTCGGCACGGGCCGCTTCGAGGTACGGGTGCCAGAACGTCGCCATCCCCGGCATCATCTCGCGGAGCCCGGTCCCCACCAGGTCGGCGAAGGCCGCCGGCTCCCGGGCCCGCAACTCGAGCAGCAGCGCTCCCGGCCGGTGCTCCCGGGCCAGGGCCACCGCCTCGGCCACCTGGGCGGCGAGGCCCGGCGCGCCGGACACCCGGGCGTGGGCCTCGGTCCAGAACTCCTGGTCGGTACGCACCAGAGTGGCCACCACCAGCGACGCCTTGTCGCGGAACTGCCGGTAGAGCCAGGCTCGGGACAGCCCGGCCTCCGTGGCCACCTCGGTCATGGTCGTGCGCCGGAGGCCCGACCGCCGCAGGCACCGCTCGGTGGCGTCGAGCAGGCGGTCGCGGGAGACCGGTCGGGGCGGTGCTGCGGTCCGGGTCACCGGAGGACGAAGTCGTCGAGGTCCGGCTGCCTGGTCCAACGCCAGTAGTCCACCAGGCGCCAGGGGCTCAGGATGTGGATCTCCCCGTAGGCGTTCTTGAAGAACGAGTGCTTCACCGAGGGTTGCGACCAGACCAGGGTCCTCATCTCGCGCTGGGAGCGCTCGTGCCAGTCGTCGTAGCGTTCCTGCTTCGGCTCCATCGTCCGTCGACCGCCCTCGATCAGTTCGTCGAGGCACTGGGTGATGTACCGCATCTGGCACTCGGAGTGGAAGATCAGGCTCCCGCCGTGGGCCAGATTGGTGCCCGGCCCGTACATGCAGAAGAAGTTGGGGAATCCCGGGACCGTGATGCCCAGGTAGGCGGCGGGCCGTTCGCCCCACACCGCACGGAGATCGATCCCGTCCCGACCGGTGATCTCCATGGGCCAAAGCACCCGGTTGGCCTGGAAGCCGGTGGCGTAGACCAGCACGTCGGCCGGGTGGCCCACCCCGTCCTCGGTGACCACGGCGTCGGGTTCGATGTGGTCGATGGCCGTCCGCACCAGGTCGACGTTGTCCCGGGTCAGGGTCCGGAGCCAGCTCCCGTTGTCCTGCAGGGTCCGCTTGCCGGTGGCCGGGTAGTCGGGGACCACCTTGGCCAGCAGGTCGGGGTCGTCGCCGACCTGGCTGGTGATCCACTCGGTGAACATCTGGCGGGTGAACTCGTTGGTCTCACTCACCGCCCGTTGCTGGTCGGGGTAGTCCGGATCGACGCGGGCCGCGGCCAGGCCCTTGTCGCAACCGGGCCAGAACAGGAGGAACCGGTACCACCGGCCGTAGAAGGGAAGGTGCCTGAGGGCCCACCGGACGCCGGGTCCCACCGTCTCGTGGTAGTTGGGGTTGGGGAACATCCACTGTGCCGTCCGCTGGAACACGGTCAGCTGGGCCACCCCGGGGGCGATGGTCGGGGCGATCTGGAAACCGCTGGCCCCGGCCCCGATGAGGGCCACCCGTTTCCCGGTCAGGTCGACGGAGTGGTCCCAGCGGGCCGAATGGAACGCAGGGCCGGCGAACTGCTCCTGGCCGGGGATGTCCGGGACGTTGGGTCGGTTGAGCTGACCCACCGCCGAGATGACGGCCCGGGCCACGAGGGAGTCCTCCCGGCCGTCCGCCGACCGGGTCCGGACCGACCAGGTGGCGGTGCCCTCGTCCCAGGCGGCGCCGAGCACCTCGGTCTCCCACCGGACATGCTGGTCGACGCCGTGCCGGGTCATGACGTCCTCGAAATAGGACTGGAGCTCGGGCTGTCGGGCGAAGAACTCGGTCCAGGTGTCGCTGGGCTCGAAGCTGTAGCAGTAGAAGTGGTTCCCGACATCCACCCGGGCCCCCGGATACGAGTTCTCCCACCAGGTGCCTCCCACACCGGCGTTCTTCTCGACGATGGTGAACGGGATGCCGGCCTCCTGCAGGCGGATGCCGGCCAGTAGGCCCGACTGGCCACAGCCGATCACCACCACCGGGAAGTCACCACGGGCCGCGGCGTCGGCCACCGGACCGACGCTCCGGACGTCGGCCCCGTCCAGCTCCATCTCCTCCATGAGCATGGGCACGTACTCGGTGGGAACGTCCTCACACACCAGCCAGTTCATCATCTCGTGCAGGAGATCGGCCGAGACCGGTTCGGGCTCGGGACAGCCCCGATCCCGGTAGCGGGCGATGATGTCCACGGCGAGCGCTCGCGCCTCGGCCTTGTCCTCTTCGGTCATGTAGCCCTGGACCTCGTTGAGGAACAGGCCGGCCGGTCTCAGCCGGCCACGGATCAGCTCGGGATCCCCGGCCATGTGGACCAGGGACAGGATCAGGGTCGGGATGCTGACGTCCAAGAGGGCTTCCGCGATCTCCCCGTCCGGCGTGTCGAACGGCTCCCCGGCGTGCAGATTGCGCATGTCCTTACCTCTTTCCCCGCCCCCAGGCGACGGTCCCCCCAGAAACGTGATAGTACACACTCTCTTACTTCTGTCTACTGCGACGTGGGGGTGGGCCGTGCTCCAGGTGTGGATCGAAGGACCGGGCCGGGTGCGGCTGGTCGAAGGGCCCGAGCCCGAACTCCCCGGCCCGGATGGCGCGGTGGTGGCGGTCGATGCCAGCGCCATCTGCGGTTCGGACCTCCACTTCTACGACGGGGACATCCCGGTGGGGAGCGGTTTCGCGGTGGGCCACGAGTTCATCGGGACGGTGATCGAGGTCGGAAGGGACGTTCGGAGGTTCAGGCCGGGTGACCGGGTGCTGACGGCGTCGGTGACCGGTTGCGGCCGGTGTGACGGATGCGCCACCGGGGATCCGGTGACCTGCGTCGCCGGACCGCAGGTCTTCGGATCCGGACTGCTCGGAGGCGGCCAGGCCACCAGCGTCGCCGTGCCGGCGGCCGACTTCCAGATGCTGGCCATCCCCGAGGGGGTCGACGACGAGGGCGCCCTGCTGCTGACCGACAACCTGAACACCGGATGGATCGGGGCCAAGCGGGCCGACACCCCGCCCGGCGGCACGGTGGTGGTACTGGGTCTCGGTGCGGTGGGTCTGTGCGCCGTCCGCTCCGCCGTCGCACAAGGCGCCGGCACGGTACTGGCCGTCGACCCGGTGCCCGGTCGGCGGGCCCTGGCCGCCGAGTCCGGGGCGGTCCCGCTGGAAGGTCCCACGGTGGAGGCGGTGATGGAGGCCACCGGCGGACGGGGGGCCCATTCGGTCATCGATGCGGTGGCAGTCGACGCCACCATGGACGACGCCCTGGCGGCCGTGCGGCCGGGGGGAACGGTCTCGGTGATCGGGGTCCACGACCTCCAGCCCTACCCCCTGCCCCTCCTCATGGCTCTCTTCCGCAGCCTCACCCTGCGGATGACGACCGCCCCGGTGCACCAGACGTGGAAGGAACTGGTCCCTCTGGTGGCCGGCGGCCGGCTGCGCACCGACGGGATCTTCACCCACCAGTTCCGGTTGGCCGAAGCGGCAGAGGCCTACGCCGCGGTTGCGGCCCGGTCGGCGGAGTGCGTCAAGGTGATGTTCCGGCCGTAGCAGGAGGTTCCGCCGGCGTGCCCCCGGTTCTCAGCCGTCGCCGGAATGGGCTCGATCGGCGCGGGTGACCGTCCCCGAACCGCCACCCCGCCGCGGCCGGGCGGCCGGGCGGCCGGGCGGCCGGGCGGCCGGGCCATGGTGGGGTCGGTTCCCGAGGTCACCGCGGCCGATCCAGCCCGATTACCGACCGGTAGCAGACCATCCCGCCTGGAGCTCCGATGGAGGGTGCCGGGGACGGACCGAGACCGGCCACGGACCCCTCCGGCGGGTACCCAACTCCTCTGAGCAGGGGGTTTCAAGTCGGGACCCGAACCGGTCGACAACACCTCCGGATGACTTTTCACCCTTCAACGACTAGCATACGGGTATCGAAGAACACTGAGAGTGGTGGAGGCAACTGGATGAGTGACAAACCTGAGGGGCCCGGCTGGTGGATCGCCAGCGATGGCAAGTGGTACCCGCCGGAGCTCCACCCGTCCGTGAGGGAGGAGTCCCCCACCACGCCGTCCATCCAGGGACTCGACGGAGTCCCGCGCCGCCGGTGGGACGACGACCCCTCCAAGGCGACCCGGGTCGGACCGCAATTCCCTGATCTGTTCCAGAAGGCGCTGCAGGGATCGCACGTGGCCGACAACATCTCTGTGCAGTACGACGGCGAGGAGCGACGGGCCGGCGGGAGCGGCTCACTGGCCGGTGCCGGCGTGCGCTCCACACCCGCGTCGGCGGCCAGCGGCGGGGAGGATTCGAGCGGTGTGGCCGGTGCCACCATCGGCGCGCCGGTGTCCAAGAAGCGGTGGCGCAAGGGGCGTTGAGCCGACCGTGGTGGGCACCTGGACTGCTCCGCCGCGACCGTAGCGCCGGGCCACCGAGCACCGGTGACCAGGCACCGTTGACCGGGTCGGCCGGGGCGGTAGCGCCGCTCAGCGGGTATGGGGCAGTGTGATCAGACTCCGCCACTCCCCGATCCGCTCGGCCACGGCATCGGGCGTCAAGCGGAGCGACTCCTCGTTGACGCTGTCGGCGATGAGCCGCTGGGCCTGGTAGTGGTGGGAGACCGACCGGAACAGGGGTGACCGGGCCTCCACCAGATCGGCGGGCGCTCCCCCCAGGAAGCCCCACAGGGTGAAGGCGAACTCGAGATCGTAGACCGCCGGGGCCCGTCCGAATTCGGCGCAGCGACGCATGCCCACCGCAGTGCACCCGGCGACGGCGTCCTCAGACGAGTCACCGGGGGCCAGCACCAGGCGGGCCTCGAACCGGCGGGCCAGCTTGAGGGCGAACCCCTGGTCGGGCCCGGGTTTCCCCATGAAGCTCCCCTTGGGCTGGGAAGTCCCCCGGACCTCGGAGGGGCGGGACTGGGTCCAGATGTTCGGGACGCCGAGCCGGTAGGCCGGACGCACCTGGTCGGCTTCGACGATGGGCACGAAGCTGGGCTGGGTCACGGTGGTGCTCCTGTGATCGGACAGACCGGCTCGGAGCGGCGCCCCTAGCCGGTGGCCGTCCCGGTGTGGAGCAGACCGTAGACGATGGAGTCCGAAAGGGCCTGCCAGGATGCGGCGATGATGTTCTCGGAGACCCCGATGGTCGTCCAGGTGCGGTCGCCGTCGGTCGAGTCGATGAGGACCCGGGTGACCGAGCCGGTGCCCTTGGCCGAATCCAGCACCCGTACCCGGTAGTCCACCAAGTGGACGCCGGACAGCGCCGGGTAGTGGGAGCCGATGGCACCCCGCACCGCTCCGTCCAGGGCGTTCACCGGACCGTTTCCCTCGGCGGTGGCCACGATGCGCTCGTCACCCACCAGGACCTTCACCGTGGCTTCGGTGGTTCGGCCCTCACCGTGGTCGGCGATGACCCGGTACGACTCGAGCTCGAAGAATTCCTGGTTCCACCCGGTCGAATTCCGCAGCAGCAGCTCGAGGGAGCCGTCGGCCACCTCGAAGTGGTACCCCTCGTACTCCAGCCGCTTGAGGGAGTCGAGTACCGAGGTCATGGCCTGGGAGTCGAGCTCGAGCCCCAGCTCGGCGGCCTTCATGGCCAGGGTCGACCGACCGGCCATCTCGGAGACCACGAAGCGGGTCCCGTTCCCGACCAGTTCCGGCGTGATGTGCTCGTAGGCATCCGAGCGGCGGGCGATGGCGGACGTGTGGAGTCCGGCCTTGTGGGCGAAGACCGATGCACCGACGAATGGCTGTTGCGGGTTGGGGGCGATGTTGACCAGCTCGGCGATGTGATGGGACACCGGGGTCAGCAGCTCCAGCCGCTCCCGGGGGATGGTGTCCACCCGCAACTTCAGGGAGAGATCCGGAATGGTCGCCGACAGGTCCGCATTGCCGGCCCGTTCGCCGTAGCCGTTGACGCACCCCTGGACGTGGGTGGCACCCACCCCCACCGCAGCCAGGGAGTTGGCCACGGCACAGCCGCTGTCATTGTGGAAGTGGACCCCGACCTGCGTCCCGAAACTATCCAGCACGCCCGAGACGATCCGCTCCACCTCGTAGGGCAGGGTTCCTCCATTGGTGTCGCACAGCACCAGGGTCTCCGCCCCGGAGTCCTCGGCGGCCTGGAGGATCCGCAGGGTGAACTCCGGATTGGCCTTGAATCCGTCGAAGAAGTGCTCGGCGTCGAGGAAGACGCGGAGGTCGTGGGAGCGGAGGAACTCCACCGAGTCGGCCACCATGGCCACGGCCTCGTCGAGGGTGGTGCGAAGCGCATCGACCACGTGCACCTCCGACGACTTGGCGACGATGCAGACCGCCTCGGTCCGGGCGTCGACCAGGTGCCGGAGGGTCTCGTCCTCCTCCGCCCTCACCCCGGCCCGCCGGGTGGAGCCGAAGGCCACCAGGGTCGAGCGCTGCAGGGAGAGCTCCTTGGGGGCCCGGGCGAAGAACTCCTCGTCCTTGGGGTTGGCTCCCGGCCAGCCACCCTCGATGAAGGTCACCCCGAGGTGGTCGAGCTGCTCGGCCACCCGCAGCTTGTCGTCCACCGTGAGTGACAGCCCTTCCTGCTGGGATCCGTCCCGCAGGGTGGTGTCGAAGACGTCGACGGCGGTCGGTAGCGACGGCAGGTCGAAGTCGTGACCGGCCGATCCGATCGGTGCGCCACCGTCCCGCCCGGCCTCACGGGCGTGGGCGTGGGCGTGCTGACCGGGGGTCAGGGGGTGGGAGTGCCGGCCACCGTTCCCATGGATGTGGGCGTGACCCGAGACGTGGCTCCCGCCGGTGAGGCTGTCGTCGCTGAGGGTGGGTCCGTCACTCGACATAGTCCAACCACTCCTTGTACTGGTCGACCTCACCCCGGACGGTGGCGAAGTAGGTCTGCTGCAACTTCTGGGTGATCGGACCCGGCTTGCCGGTGCCCACCGACCGGTCGTCGACCGCCCGGATCGGCACCACCTCGGCCGCGGTGCCGGTGAGGAAGGCCTCGTCCGCGGTGTAGAGGTCGGTGCGGATGAGCGGCTCGTACGTCACGCCGTAACCGAGGTCGCGGGCGATGGTCTCCACCGACTGCTGGGTGATGCCCTCCAGGGCCCCCGAATCCGAGGTGGGCGGGGTGATCAGCCGGCCCTTGCGGACGATGAAGATGTTCTCGCCGGTGCACTCGCTGACATGCCCGTCCGGAGCCAGGAGGATGGCTTCGTCGTAACCGGCCTGGATGGCCTCCACCTTGGCCAGCGACGAGTTGACGTACATCCCGGTCCCCTTCGCCGCCGTGGGCACCGCGTTGGGGTCGTGACGCCGCCACGAGCTGATCTTCATGGACACCCCGTTGGCCACCCCGTCGTCGCCGAGGTAGGTGCCCCAGGGCCAGGCGGCGATGGAGACGTTCACCGGGCAGGGTATGGGGTTGAGACCCATCTCCCCGTAGCCCAGGTAGACCAGGGGGCGGATGTAGCACCCGTCGCCCAGCCCGTTGATCCGGACCAGGTCCCGGGTGGCGTCGACCAGATCGTCCACCGTGAAAGGGACGTCGATCAGGAAGACCCGGGCCGAGGTGAACAGTCGCTCGATGTGGTCGCGCAGACGGAACACCGCCACACCCCGGTCGGTCGGGTAGGCCCGGATGCCCTCGAACACCCCGGAGCCGTAGTGCATGGTGTGGGTCAGCACGTGCACCGTGGCGTCCGCCCAGTCGACGAACTCGCCGTCCATCCAGATCTTCTCGGTGGGGGTCAGGGGCATGGCTCAGAGCCTTTCTGCAATGGCGTCGCCGATCGCGTTGGTCGGCATCGTCGGTTCGGGTTGGGAATTGATGAAATCGGTGACCGCCCGGGTGACCGCGTCAGCCGCCGAGCCCTCGCCGAGATGGTCGAGCATGAGGGCGGCCGAGCGGATGGCGGCGGCGGGATTGGCCCGGCCGGTGCCGGCAATGTCGTGGGCGGCACCGTGCACCGGCTCGAACAAGGACGGCCCGGTGCGATCAGGGTTGAGATTGGCCGACGCGGCGTAGCCGATGCCTCCGGCCACGGCTCCGGCCAGGTCGGTGATGATGTCCCCGAAGAGGTTGTCGGTGACGATCACGTCGTAGCGGGCGGCGTCCTCCACCAGGTAGATGCAGCTGGCGTCGACGTGGTTGTAGTCACGGGTCACCGAGGGGTAGTCGTCCGCCACCTCGTCCACGGTGCGTTGCCACAAATCCCCGGCGAACGTCAGCACGTTGGTCTTGTGCACCAGGGTGAGCTGATGGCGGGCACGGCTGGCGGCCAGGTCGAAGGCGAAGCGTGCACACCGTTCCACTCCGTGGCGCGTGTTCACCGAGCCCTGGGTGGCCACCTCGAACGGGGTCCCCTTGCGGAGGAATCCGCCCTCGCCGGCGTAGGTGCCTTCCGTGTTCTCGCGGATCACCACGAAGTCGCACCCGGGGGCCAGCGACCCCGGAACCCCGGTGAAGGGCCGCATGTTCACGTAGAGGTCCAGGGCGAACCGGAGCCGGAGCAGGAGTCCCCGCTCGAGCGCCCCCGGCGGCACGGCGGTGGAACCCACCGGTGGGCCCACTGCGCCGAGCAGGATGGCGTCCTGGCCTCGGAGCTCGTCCAGCACCGGGTCGGGCAGTACCTCTCCCGTACGAACGAACCGGTCCGCTCCCAGGTCGTACTCGGTGGTGTCGAGGGTCACCCCGGCCGCGTCGACCACCTTGATCGCCTCAGCGACCACTTCAGGACCGATCCCGTCGCCTCCAATCAGGCCAACTCGATAGCTGCCCACGGTGCTCCCGTCCTTCTCTTCTGTCTCGCTGGTCGGTCTGGTCGTCTCACTGCCGCGCTTCCTGTCGTTCCGTCCGGTCACCGGCCGGTCGCCGGGTACCGCTCCGGTCGGGGGGCCTCCCGGCCGCCCCGAGGTCCACCCCAGCCGGCGTCGCCCCTCACGGACGGCCGGTCGGCCCGACCGACCCCACGGGCAGCTGGTCGAGGCGGCCCCCAATTGAAAAACCGCCCACCAGGTGGACGGTCGAGGGGCACACACCGGTCGGGTGGGTGCCTAGTCGATAATGATTACGGTGTCGCGGCGGTCGAAGGTCGTCTCCATCAGGTAACCAGTGTCGCCTGTCCGGAGGGGAACCGTCAACCCCGTGGGCTCGGTCGCCTCCTGGCGTACCCCTCGGTCCCGGTCAGGTGGTACGGGCGATCAGCACGTGGCAGCCGGCCTTGTGGGCCACGGTATTGGGCACCGAGCCCAGGATCCGGCGGGAGCCCCGCAGTCCCTTGCTCCCCACCACGATGAGATCGGCGCCTACCTGGTCCGCCGTGGAGATGATGACCTCGGCCGGGTCCCCGACCCCGGTGTGGATCTCGGTCTCGAGGCCCTCGACGTTACCCGCCACCTCCGCCAACATGCGCTGGGCCACACCGCGCAACAGGCCCCCGCCCGAGGGGTCCGACACGTTGGCCCCGCCGGCCGGCACGGCCACGGCCGCCGGGGAGTGGACCCCCACCACCAGGTGGAGCTTCGCCCCCTGGTCCCTGGCCAGCTCCACGGCCAGCGCCACCGCCGCGCCCGCCGTCTCCGATCCGTCCGTGCCGACAACGATATTCGAGAACACTGCGATCCCCTCCTAGGTCCACGGCTCCGTCAGGCGATGGTAGCTGATCGGTGGTCCGGGGACCCCGGACCGGCGCCGGGGTCCCTTCCGGTCAGCGGCGCCGGGGGTGTTCGGACCAGGTTGCCCGCTCCGCCGGATCCGGGTCACGCCTGGGCGGGCCCAGCAGTTCGTGCCAGGGGATGGAGCCCTCACGGAGGCAGCGAATGGCCGGGCCACGGCACTCGACCACGGTGGAGGGAGTCCCGTCACAGGTCCCCCCGTCGAGGATCACGGCCAGTTCGTCCGTCCCGACGAAGATCGCCGCCACCTCGTCCGCCGAGGTGGCCGGCGGGCCGCGGTGCCGGTTGGCGCTGGTGACCACCAGGGGGCCCAGCCCGCGGCAGAGGGCCCGGACCACCGGGTGGTCGGGCCACCGGAGACCGACCGTGTGGCGGGCGGCCGGCGGCCCCCCGAGGTCGGCGGTGAAGGTCCGGCGACGCGGGACCACCAGGGTCAGCGGTCCGGGCCAGTACCGCCCAGCCAGGTGCCCGGCGGCCCGGTCCAGCCTCCCGGCCACGGCCCCGACCTGCTCCTGTCCGTCCACCAGTACCGGAAGAGCCACCTCGGTCGGCCGGTTCTTCAGGGAGAACAGGTGGGCCACCGCCCGGGGCTGGGATGGATCGGCCGCCAATCCGTAGACGGTGTCCGTCGGCATGGCCACCACCGCTCCGGTCCGGAGGGCCTTGGCCGCCAACGCCATTGACTCGGCATCGACGGGAAGGGGTTGCAGTCCCGTCGTCACCGCACCGCCACCACCATGCGCTCCCGGCCGGCCAGGTCGCGTTCGATGCGGCAGTGGGCGAACCCGGCCCGACAGACGGCGTCGACCGTGGCATCGGCTTGGGTGGGGTCGATCTCGACCACCGCCACCCCGCCCGGGCGGACCCAGTGGGCCCCTCCGGCCACGACGGCCTGGATGTCGGCCATCCCGCCCACACCGTTCGAGTCTGACGCCAGGAGGGCCTGGGACGGCTCCCACCAGCGCACCGTGGGATCGAGGCCGGGGAAGTCGGCTTCGGCCACGTAGGGAGGATTGGAGACCAGCAGGTCGACCGAACCGGCGAGGGCGGGCGGTAACGCCTCGAACCACCAGCCCTCGGACAGGTGGACCCGACCCGCCGCCATCGGGTCCCGCTGGGACAATCGGTCGAGGTTCTCGGCGGTCGCCGCGAGGGCGTCGGCCGAGAAGTCGGTGGCCCAGACCACCAGGTCCGGGGCGAACGCTCCGCCCTCGACAGCCAACGAGAGGGCAATGGCTCCCGACCCTGTGCCGAGATCCACGGCCACCGGGCCGGGGAGTGTCGGCACGGCCGTCGTCGCGGCCGGTCCGCCGGTCCGGCCGCCGGCCCGGTGAGGGAGCAACGCCAGTTGGGCCAGGGCCACCTCCACCACCTGCTCGGTCTCCGGCCGAGGGATCAGCACGCGGCGGTCCAGGACCAACTCCAGGGAGCGGAACGGCCAGCGGCCGAGAACGTACTGGAGGGGCTCCCCCGCGGCCCGGCGGTCAGCCAGCGCCCGGGCCAGTCCGGCGTCGCCCCCCGCATGCTCGACGATCCAGCGGGCCTCACGGGCCGAGCCCACCCGCGCCGCCACGTTCTCCTCCAACCGGCTGCTCTCCCGTTTCCGGCCCGGGACCGAAGAGGCGGGCGTGGTCGGTCCGGGCACGGGTATCGAACTCACCGCCTCAGTCGTCGTCCAGTTGGCGGTAGCGCTTGTCGGCCATCAGCGCGTCGGTGAGGTCGTCGAGCTCCCCCATCAGGATGCGGTCCAGTTTGTGCAGCGTCAGTTTGATCCGATGGTCGGTGACCCGGTTGTCCTTGTAGTTATAGGTGCGGATCTTCTCCGACCGGCCCCCACCACCGACCTGGTTCCGCCGCTGCTCGGATAGCTCGGCGGACTGCCGGTCCTGCTCGGCTTTGAGCAGTCGCGACCGGAGCACGATCATGGCCTTGGCCCGATTCTGGATCTGGCTCTTCTCGTCCTGCATGGCCACCACGATCCCGGTGGGCAGATGGGTGATCCGGACCGCCGAATCGGTGGTGTTGACCGACTGGCCGCCCGGTCCGGTCGACCGATACACGTCGATCTTCAGATCGTTCGGGTCGATGTCAACATCCACCTCCTCCGCCTCGGGAAGCACGGCGACCGCGGCCGACGACGTGTGGATCCTCCCTTGGGACTCGGTCACCGGGACCCGTTGGACCCGGTGGGGACCGCCCTCGTGTTCGAGGCGCTGCCAGGCGTCGTCGCCCTTGACCACGAAGGTGACCTCGTTGAGCCCGTCGCGCTCGGACGGGCTGGACGAGAGGACCTCGATCTTCCAACCCCGGTGGGCGGCGTACCGGATGTACATCTCGTAGAGATCCTTGGCGAAGAGGTTGGCCTCCTCGCCGCCCTCAGCCCCCCGGATCTCCATGATCACATTGCGGCCAGCATTGGGATCGCGGGGCACCAGGAGGAGGCGGAGCTCCTCCTCCAGTCGGGCGATCTCGGCCTCGGCCTGGCCCACCTCGGCCTGCGCCAGGTCGCGTTCGTCACCCGAGGAGTCCCGCACCATCTCGCGAGCCGTCTCGAGGTCGGATTCCGCCGTCAGCAGATGGCGCCAGCTCTCCACGGGCTCCTCGAGCTCACGATGCCGCCGGGACACCTCCCGCAGCCGGCGGTGGTCCGACGACAGCGTCGGATCGTTGAGCTCGGCCAGCAGCGCCTCGTACTCCCGCTCGAGCTCTTTCATCCGCTCGTTCATGCGCTCGTTGAACACCGGGCCAGGGTAGTCCCAACCCTCCCGATGGCCTCCGGCGGACGGTGCCGGTGAGATCGGTCGTCCATCCGGTCCGGCCGCGCCGTGCCCTCGGGGGCCCGAGGCTCCCCGTCAGATCCGGTGCACCGGAAGGCCCGCTCCGTCCTCAGGAGGCCGGCGGCGGCGCCTTCTTCTTGCGGGAGCCGGTCTTGGCGTAGCGACGCTGGAACCGCTCGACCCGACCGCCGGAGTCGACCAGCTTCTGCTTGCCGGTGAAGAAGGGATGGCATTCGTTGCACAGTTCGAGGTGGATCTCGGGCTTGGTCGAACGGGTGACGAAGGTGTTGCCGCACGAACAACGCACCGAGGCGTCCACGTACGAGGGATGGATGTCAGTCTTCATGGGATTCCTTCATGGGATTCTCCGGTGGTGGCGGCGTGGCCCCACCCGGCGCCCCGAGTGTAACGGAACCGCGACCCCGGTTATTCCGCGGTCAGCCCCCCGGGGTGGTCAGGTGGCCGGGCCCTTGGCGATCTCGGCCAAGAACTCCTCGTTGCTCTTGGTGGTCCGGATCTTGTCCATCAGCAGCTCCAGGCCGGCCGCCGCGCTCCCCTCGTTGGCCAGGGCGTTCAGCACCCGACGGAGCTTCCACACCTGCTGGAGTTCGGAACGGTTGAACAGCAGCTCCTCGTGCCGGGTGGAACTGGCATTGACGTCGATGGACGGATACAGCCGACGTTCCGCCAAGCGCCGGTCCAGCCGCAGCTCCATGTTTCCGGTGCCCTTGAACTCCTCGAAGATGACCTCGTCCATCTTGGAACCGGTTTCGACCAGCGCCGTGGCCAGGATGGTGAGCGAACCGCCCTCCTCGATGTTCCGGGCCGCTCCGAAGAACTTCTTGGGCGGGTACAGAGCACCGGAGTCGACCCCACCCGACATGATCCGTCCCGTGGCCGGCTGGGCCAGGTTGTAGGCCCGGGCCAGCCGGGTGATCCCGTCGAGGATGATGACCACGTCGCGGCCCGCCTCGACCAGTCGCTTGGCCCGCTCGATGGCCAGTTCAGCCACCGCGGTGTGCTCCTCGGCCGGCCGGTCGAAGGTGGAGGCCACCACCTCGCCCCGGACCGAGCGTCGCATGTCGGTGACTTCCTCCGGTCGTTCGTCGACCAACAGCACCATCAGATGCACGTCGGGGTTGTTGGCCTCGATGGAGTGTGCGATGTGCTTCATCACCGTGGTCTTCCCGGCCTTGGGGGGTGACACGATGAGCCCTCGTTGGCCTTTGCCGATCGGTGAGAGCAGATCGACGATGCGGGTCGTCATGTTCTCCTTCTCGCCGGGCATCTCCAGGTTGAGCCGCTCGTCGGGGAAGAGTGGGGTCAGGTCCTCGAAACGGGGACGATTGCGGGCCACCTCGGGGTCCATGGTCGAGACCGTGTCGATCTGGAGGAGGGCCGGGAATTTCTCCGTGCTCCCCGCCGGTCGGCAGAACCCCTCGATGCTGTCCCCCTTGCGGAGCGCGAACCGCCGGGCCTGGCTGATCGAGACGTAGACGTCCTTCAAGGAAGGCAGGTACCCCTCGCAACGCAGGAAGCCGTACCCCTCGTCGCGGAGGTCGAGCAGGCCCTTCACCGGGATCAATTCTCCCTGGTACTGCTGGTCCTGCCCGCCCGATCCCTGCAGATCGCCGTCGCTGCCACCTTGGCGATCCCGACCCCGGCGGCGTCGGTTGCTCCGCCGGTTACCCACGTCGTCGTTGCCGCCGCCCTGGTTGCGGTTGCCCTGGTTGCGGTTGCCCTGGTTGCCCTGGTTGCGGTTGCCCTGATTGCGGTTGCCCTGGGTGTTCTGGTTTCGGTTGTTCTGGTTGTTCTGGTTGCTCTGGTTGTTCTGGTTGTTCTGCCCGCCGGTGGCTCCCTGACGGCCACCGTCCCCGGCCGGATGGCTCTCGCCTCCTTCGACCGCGGGGGCCGACGATCCACCGTCGTCACCGGATCCGTTCGAGCCCCGGTGCTCGGTGCGGGTGTCGACCGAGGTGGTCCCACCGAACTCCTCGTCGCCGAGATCGACCGATTCCCCGGTCGAGTCGACATCGTCGGAGGGCCCGAACGACTGTGCGGCCACCGGCCTGCGGGCGGGGCGACGCCCTCCGGCTCGTTCGCCGGGCTCCGCGGATCCATCCGTTGTGCCGTTCTCGCCTGGGGCATCGTCGGAGGCGGCGGTGGCGCGGGTCGACCGGGCCGGGCGACGTCCGTTGGCCTCGCTGCCATTCGAGCCGGATCCGTTGCCGGCCACGGTCTCTCCCGGGGCGGAGTCATCGACCGCCACACCGGTGGCCTTCAGAATCCCATCGATGATGTCGGCCTTCTTCGTTCTGGTATTGGTCTTCACAGAGAGTGCCTGGGCGATGGCGTGGAGCTCATCTCGCTCCTTGCCCTCCAATACCGAGCGCTCGAGCTGCTGTTCGGCAGTCATCGGCTTCCTCGTTTCACATGTCCTCGTTGGCAGGTGGAGTGAGTCCCACTGCCAGGGAATCAGGGGTGGGGAGTCGCGAATCTCGAGATCGTCTCTCGCCTACTACTCCCCCCGACGCCGTCTACGGGCTGATCGCGTCCAACAGAAGCGATACAGGGAGTCCCGCCCACAAGCCCGATCGGGCACGTTGTGGTAGCGAAGGTGACACCAGTGTACAGGGGGACGAGAGTTCCGGCAACAACCGTCCCACCGCCACGCGCCACGACCACCACCCTCCGTGCCGTTTCAGGCCAAATCCAGTTGGGCCAGGACCGCACCGAGGTCGGCGTCGACCACCGTGGGGACGGAGATCTGGCTGATGGCGATATCGGGGTCCTTCAGTCCGTGGCCGGTCAGCACACACACCACCGTGGCCCGCGGTCCCACCCCGGCGGGCAGGCCGGTCTTCAACAGTCCGGCCACCGACGCCGCCGATGCCGGTTCGCAGAAGACCGACTCCTCGGCGGCCAGGAAGCGGTAGGCCGCCAGGATCTCGTCGTCGGACACCGCCGCGATCCCTCCGCCCGACTCGGTCGCGGCCGAGTTGGCCCCGTACCAGCTGGCCGGATTCCCGATCCGTATGGCCGTCGCCACCGTCTCGGGGTGCTCGATCGGATGGCCCTCGACGATGGGAGCGGCACCGGCGGCCTGGAAGCCCAGCATGCGCGGAAGCCGGGTCGAGCGCCCCGCCTCCTTGAACTCGAGGTAGCCCTTCCAGTAGGCGGTGATGTTCCCGGCGTTCCCCACCGGGATGCAGTGCACGTCCGGCGCGTCCCCCAACTCGTCCACGATCTCGAACGCCCCCGTCTTCTGCCCTTCGATCCGGTAGGGGTTGACCGAGTTGACCACGGTGACCGGAGCCCGCTCGCCGAGCTCCCGCACGATGGCGAGGGACTGGTCGAAGTTGCCCCGTACCTGAAGCACCCTCGCCCCGTGGATGAGGGCCTGCGCCAACTTGCCCAGCGCGATGTGCCCCTCTGGGATCAACACCGCACAGGTCAGGCCGGCCCGGGCGGCGAAGGCGGCCGCCGAGGCCGAGGTGTTCCCGGTCGACGCACACACCACCGCCTTGGCTCCCTCCTCGGCCGCCTTGGAGATGGCCACGGTCATGCCGCGGTCCTTGAACGAGCCGGTGGGGTTGGCTCCTTCCACCTTGAGCAGCACCCGGGCGCCCACCCTGGCCGACAGGCGTGGGGCGGCCAGGAGTGGCGTCCCCCCTTCCAGCAGGGTGACCACCGGGGTGGCCACCGAGACCGGAAGGTGGTCCCGGTACTCCTCGATGACCCCCCGCCACCCCGGCCCGCCGCCGGCGGCCATCACTCGGCGTCCCCGACGATCCGCATGACCCCGCCGATCTGCTCCACCGTGTCCAGCTCGGCCAGCTCGGCCAGCGTGTCCCGGATATCCCCCTCCCGGGCCAGATGGGTCACGAACAACAGCCGCGCCTCGCCGGCGTAGCCCTCCTGCTCCATCGAGCGGATGGAGACGTCGTGGTCACCGAAGATGGTGGCCACCGCGGCCAGCACCCCGGGGCGGTCGGTGACGTCGAGACTGATGTAGCACTGGGTCCGGAGCTCGGATTCGGGCAGCAGCCGGGCGGGCCGGCGTTCCGGCGTGGGGGCGGTGGTCTTGGCGGCACGGTTGCGGACCGCGTCGATCAGGTCCCCGACCACCGCGCTGGCCGTGGGGAGACCGCCGGCACCCTGCCCGTAGAGCATCAACTCCCCGGCCGCCTCCCCCTCGATGAACACGGCGTTGAACGCGCCGCGCACACCGGCCAGAGGGTGGGACTTGGGCACCAGCGCCGGGTGAACCCGGACCGAGAGCGCGTCCTCGCCGGTCCGCTCCACGATGGCCAGGAGCTTCACCGAGTAGCCGAGCCGTTCGGCGAATTCGACGTCGACGGCGCGGATGGCGGTGATTCCCTCTCGCATGACCTCGGCCCCGCCCACGTCGTACCCGAAGGCCACACCGGCCAGGATGGCGGCCTTGGCGGCGGCGTCGTACCCCTCGACATCGGCCGTCGGGTCGCGTTCAGCCAGACCCAGGGCCTGGGCTTCCGCGAGCACATCGGCGTAGTCGGCCCCTTGCTCGCCCATCTTGGTCAGAATGAAATTAGTGGTGCCGTTCACGATGCCCATGACCCGGTGGATCCGCTCCCCGGTCAGCGACTCCCGCAGGGCTCGCACCAGGGGGATGGCGCCGGCCACGGCCGCCTCGTACAGCAGATCGACGCCCTGCACATTGGCCAGCGTGCGCAGGGCCACGCCGTCGGGAGAGGCCAGCAGGGCTTTGTTGGCCGTCACCACCGGCTTGCCGGACTCGAGGGCGCGGCGCACCAGCTGCCCGGCGGGGGTCAGGCCTCCGATCAGTTCGACGACGACGTCGACCGACGGGTCGGCGACCAGGCCGAGGGAATCGGCGGTGAGCAGGTCGAGCGGGACGTGGGGTTCCCGGGCCAGGCTCAGGTCGTTGACCGCGATGCCGGCAATCTCCAGCCGGGCGCCACTCTGGACGGCCAGGGCCTCGGCCCGATCCTGCAGGATGCCGACCAGGGCCGAGCCGACGTTCCCGCAACCGAGCACGGCGATTCGCACGACGGGGTCGGAGTGGGCGGCCGAGGTCACCTGGTCACGCTACCGCCTGGCCGGTGGCCAGCCCGGTGATCAGACGTCCAGACGGACCAGGTCGTCGAAGGTCTCCCGGCGGACCACGGTGCGGGCGTCGCCCCCGGCCACGAACACCACGGCGGGCCGGGGGACCTTGTTGTAGTTGGAGGCCATCGAGTGCCCGTAGGCGCCGGTCACCGGGGTCGCCAGGATGTCGCCCACGCCCAGGTCCTCGGGCACGAAGCCCTCCGAGACCACCACGTCCCCGGTCTCGCAGTGCTTGCCCACCACCCGGACCGGCACCGGTCTGGCGGCACCGACCTCCCGGGGCAGGAAGGCCTCGTACCCGCTCCCGTAGAGCACCGGCCGGGGATTGTCGCTCATCCCGCCGTCGACGGAGACATAGGTCCGGTGACCGGGAACGTCCTTGACCGTCCCCACCCGGTAAAGGGTGATCCCCGCCGCGGCCACGATGGACCGGCCCGGCTCCGCGGTGACCCGGACGGTGTCGGGGACCCCTGCCGTCCGGCAGGCCTGGCGGACCGCGGTGGCCCACTGGGCCATCGGGGGCGCCTCCTCACCGTTGACGTACGGAACACCCAGACCTCCACCCACCACCAGCTCGGG
The DNA here is from genome assembly GCA_963833585.1 of uncultured Acidimicrobiaceae bacterium. Lineage (GTDB taxonomy): Bacteria > Actinomycetota > Acidimicrobiia > Acidimicrobiales > RAAP-2 > Bog-756. The sequence continues at coordinate 353,163 of CAWHYF010000003.1, forward strand.
GAGACCCAACGGAGCGAAGAACTCAGCCAACACTTCGATGGCCTGGACGAAGGGCGCCACGGCGAACACCTGGCTCCCGAGGTGGGCGTGGATCCCGACGAACGCCACCGTCCCCGCTTCATCCAGCCGTATCAGGCGGTCCACGGCCCGTGCCGCAGCTCCCGATGCCAAACCGAACCCGAATTTGGAGTCGTCCTGGCCGGTACGGACGAACTGGTGGGTGTGGACCTCCACGCCCGGGGTGATCCGGGCCAGGACCCGGGGGCGGGTCCGGGGGGATCGGGCGCCGTGGGCGTCGGTTGCGCCCGGGACCTCGGGAACCAGGCGTTCCAGACGGTCGATCTCGTCGAACGAGTCGACCACGATCCGGCCCACCCCCACCGCCAGCGCCGCAGCCAGCTCTTCGTCGGACTTGTTGTTGCCGTGGAGTACCAACCGATCGGGCGGTACCCCGGCGGACAGCGCCACATGGAGCTCCCCGCCGGTCGAGACGTCGAGGCACATACCCTCCGCATGAGCCAGGCGGGCCATGGCCGTGCAGAGAAAGGCCTTCGTGGCGTAGGCAACGCCGTCGCCCCAGGCTTCCACTGCCTCGCGGCACCGCTCCCGGAGGTGGGCCTCGTCGTAGACGAAGAGCGGCGTGCCAAACTGCTCGGCCAGCTCGACCAGATCACAACCACCGACCTGCAGCCGGCCCCGACCGTCCACCGTGGCGGTCGTGGGAAGGAGTCCGAGGGCCACCGGACCGGACGGATCACCGGACCGTTCCCGATCTGAGCCCTGGGCCTCGCTCACATCGCCTCCGGAGCTGCCACGCCGAGCAGGCCCAAGCCGATGGACAGCCCGATCCGGGCGGCCTCGACCAGCCACAGCCGGGCCTGGGTCAGGGCCGGGTCCACCTCCTCGGCCAGGATGGGGCAGTCGTGGTAGAAGCCGTGGAAGCACCCGGCCAGCCGCCGGACCCATGTGGTCACCTTGGTCGGAGCGCGGTCGGTGGCGGCGTCGGCGACCACCTCGGGAAGCTCCTCGAGACAGCGGACCAGCTCCAGCTCGCGCGGGTGGGTGAGCAGCGTGAGATCCACCTGCCCGAGCGGATCCCTCACCACGCCGCGCTCCGCGGCCTTGCGACCCACGCCACCGATGCGGGCACTGGCCATCTGCACGTAGAACACAGGATTCTCGACCGACTGCTCGCGTACCGAGGCCAGATCGAACGTGGTGGCCTGGTCCAGCGAGCTCATCAGGCTCAGAATGCGAGTGGCATCCGGCCCGATGTCGGCCACCAGCGAGTCGAGGGAGATGGCGTTGCCGGCCCGCTTGCCCATCTTCACCGCCTCGTCGCCATCCACCAGCGAGACCATCTGTCCGAGCTTCACCTCGAGGCGCCCGCGGTCGACCCCCAGGGCCTCGACACCGGCCATCAGGCTGGCCACCTGGCCGTGATGGTCGGCCCCGAAGACGTCGATGACCCGGTCGAACCCACGCACGAGGAACTTGTCCCGGTGGTACGCCAGATCGCCGGCGAGGTAGGTGGCATCCCCGTTTGACTTGCGGAGCACCCGATCGCGACTGTCCCCCAGCTCGCTGGCTCGGAACCACGTGGCGCCGTCCTGCTCGAACACCAGTTCCTTCTCGGCCAGCAGGGCGATGGTCTCGTCCACGGCACCGGTCTCCTCGATGGAGGCCTGGCTGTACCACTCATCGAAGACGATGCCTACCGAGGCCAGAGTGGCTCGGATGTGGTCGAGGATCCGTTCCGCTGCCCACCGTCCGGCGACCGTCACGTCGTCGGCCCCCTGGTACTTCCCGGCCAGCTCGGTGACGTACTCCCCGGCATAGCCACCCTCGGGAACCTCGCGGCCGGCCCGGCGGGCCAGGAGGCTCTGGCCCAACGTCCGGATCTGCCCGCCGGTGTCGTTCACGTAGTACTCCCGGCTGACCTGGTACCCGGCACGGGCCAGGACCCGGGCCAGGGCGTCGCCATAACTGCCCCACCAGCCGTTGCCGACGTGAATGGGCCCGGTGGGGTTGGCCGAGATGAACTCCACTTGGACCCGTTCACCGCGGCCGACATCGGGCCGGGCGTAGTCCTCCTCCCCAGCCTCCAGCAAGGCGGAGAGGGCGTCGTGCAGCCAGCCGTCGTCGAGGTGGAAGTTGATGAAGCCCGGACCGGCGATCTCGATCGAGCTGGTGTGGGCCGGGGGGTCCGCCTCCAGGACCGACACCAACGAGGCGGCCAGAGCCCGCGGGTTCGTCCCCGCCCGCTTGGCGTTGACCATGGCGATGTTGGTCGACCAGTCCCCCATCTCGCGACGCGGGGGACGTTCGAGGTGCACGGCATCCGGTGGCACACGGAGGTCCATGCCTTCACGACCGGCGGTGGTGTCGACGGCACGGCTCACGGCCTCGGCCAGTTGGTCTCGGGTGGACATGATGCAGCGAGGATACGTCGTCATCGGTCCGCTGCCGTCTGGGCCGGGGTATCACCCGGCTTGTCGCACTACAGTTGGGCCCCCGGCGTGCAGCACGTCGGGTGGAGACAGCCGGGCCCAGGCCCGCCACACGCCCCCGTAGCTCAGCGGATAGAGCACCGGCCTCCGGAGCCGGTGGCGCAGGTTCGAGTCCTGCCGGGGGCACGTTTTTGATGTCGCGGGGAGAGAGGGCGGAGCCGCGACGCGCGGGGCCAGAACCGGCACGCAGACCGGGCCGGGCGACCGGGGCGAGCGACCGGGGCGGCCGGCCGAGCGGAGGCCGGCGGGGCGGGGCGCCACCCGAGACGGAGGGCGAGGGGCGGGGCGGAGAGCGGCGAAGGTTGGGGGGGGTGCCCCCGACCGGCACTTCCGGGCGTGTGGATATGTCGGGCCGGGGCGTCGGCTGAAGTGCGCCCATCGTTCTGCCGATAACCAGGGACTGTCGGCAGCGCCGATCGGGAGTGGTGGTACCACCCGTCCGACCGGTGGGCTGTCTCCCTTGGCTAGAAGGTACTGTCCGATCAGACTGGGAGGGCAATGGTCACGGAGGCGAGAGCATCGGGGTGGGGCTCGGCCGGCTGCCAGTGGGCCGCGGGCGACCCGGCCCGTGGCCCGAGGACACGATGAGCCGTATCCTCGAGACGGCCTGGTACCGCTTCCGGGCCACGTTCGGCCGGCAGTGGGGCGGCTATCTGACCGTACTGGTACTGATCGGACTGCTCGGTGGCCTGGCCATGGGGGCGATCGCCGGGGCCAGACGCACATTGGCCTCACCCTCGGTCTACGTAGCCAGCAGAAACCCCTTCAGTTTCGGCATCGGCACGGGTGTCTTCAATCCCCAGGCCGGCCAGAACTCGGGCTATGACCCGAGCGTGATCAACACCATGGCCCACCTGCCTTCTGTCGCCGCGGTGGTCAGCCAGTCCGGCCTGAACGTGGTGATGCTGGACAAGAGAGGTATCCCGGTTCCGCTGGACGCCAGTGCCGGCAACGGCACGGGAAGCATCGACGGCGCCTACTTCACCGATAACAAGGCCAGCGTGCTCGAAGGCCGGATGCCCGATCCCGACAACCCCCGTGAGTTCGTGGTCAATACCGGCGGGGCGCAACAGTTGGGGCTCCACGTGGGCCAGGTGGTTCCCTTCGGCATCTACACCAACGCCCAGACCGAACTGCCCGGTTTCGGCACGGCCGGCGTGGCGCCCTACCGCCGCCTCGACATCAAACTGGTCGGCATCATCGAAGACCCTGGGACGGTGGCCGCCGACCAGGCCGACATCGAATCGCTCCAGGTCTTCTCACCGGCGCTCACCCGCCAGTTGCTGTCGTGCTGCGCCAACTACACGGTGACCGGCGTGAAGGTGGACGGCGGCAGCGCCGTCGTCCGCCGAGTGGAGCAGGAAGCCCAGGCGGCGCTGCCCGCAGGAGATCCGGTCATCTTGACCGCACCCACCTCCGACCTGCTGGCCAAAGCGGTCCGATCGGTCAAGCCCCTAGCCATCGCCCTGGCCGTATTCGGAGGCATCGCCGGGCTGGTGGCGCTCATCGTGGCCGCCCAACTGGTCGGCCGCCAACTCCGATTCGGCCTGGAAGAGCGTCGGATCCTGCGGGCCCTCGGGGCCGGCCCTTCAGAGACCATCCTCGACGGCCTCCTCGGTCTACTGATGGCCATCGTGGTCGGCTCCGTGCTGGCTGCAGGAGTGGCGGTGGCGCTCTCACCCATAGCCCCGCTCGGCGTGATCCGCCCGGTCTATCCCGACCCCGGCGTGGCCTGGGATTGGACGGTGCTGGGCACCGGGTTCGCCATCTTGGTGGTGGGTCTGACGGTCATCGCCACGGGCATGGCCTACCGTCAATCGCCGGCCCGATGGGGTCGACGAAGGGGCCGGGTCATCCGTTCCGAGTCGACCTCAGCCGGCGTCGTGGCCGGATGGGGGTTTCCGGCGCCGGCGGTCGAAGGTGTGCGCTTCGCCCTCGACTCGGGTGCCGGTCGTAATGCCGTGCCCGTGCGGTCGGCCATCCTCGGGACGGTGCTGGCCCTGTGGGTCGTGCTCACCACGGTGACGTTCGGCACCAGCCTCAACACGCTGGTCTCCCATCCGGACCTCTACGGCTGGAACTGGGACTACGCACTGGTCGGTGGGTCGGGGTCGGGAGACATTCCCTCGGCTCAGCTCAACCGGCTCATCGGCCAGGACCACTCGGTGGCGTCGTGGTCCGGTGCGTACTTCTCCAGCGCCAAGATCGACGACCAGACGCTACCGGTGCTGGGTGAGAACGCCGGCGCACAGGTGGAGCCGCCGATCTTGTCCGGGCAAGCGCTCCAGGGTAACGACGAGGTCGTCCTGGGGCCACAGACCCTGTCGCAACTGGGCAAGAAGGTGGGGGACACAGTGGAGGTGGACGCCGGCCGGAGCGCGTCGACCCGACTCCGGATCGTCGGCACGGCAACCATGCCCTCCATCGGGAGCTCCGGGGAGCTGCATCTGGAGATGGGGAGTGGGGCGCTCATCCCCTCGGCCGTCATGTCACCGGCCGACCGCAACCCCTTCGACGATCCGTCCACCGGTCCCGAGGCCATCTTCGTCAGGCTCAAACCGGGGGTCGACAACAAGACAGCGGTGGCGTCGTTGCAACGAATCGCCAATGCCACCACCAACTCGTCGAACTTCGGGGTGGCGATTTCGGCCGTTCTGCGACCGGCGGAAATTGTCAACTATCGCTCGATGGGGACCACGCCAGTGCTGTTGGGGGCGTCCCTGGCCATCGGCGCCGTGGCCGCGCTCGGATTGACCCTGGTGGCATCGGTGCGCCGCCGCCGAAGACATCTGGCCGTGTTCAAGACCCTGGGCTTCACCCGCCGCCAGCTAGCGGCCACGGTGGCCTGGCAGTCGAGCGTGTCGGTGGCCATCGGGGTCCTGGTCGGTGTCCCCTTGGGCATCATCTCCGGCCGCCTGTTGTGGGATCTGTTCGCCACCGAGATCAACGCCGTGCCGTCCCCGACGGTCCCGGTGGGCTGGGTGGTGGCCATCGGGCTGGGCTCGCTGGTGCTGGCCAACCTGGTGGCGGCGCTGCCGGGGCGGATGGCTGCCCGCACGCCGACAGCCCTGGTGCTGCGGGCGGACTGATGGCTCAGGCCAACCATATGATTGCCAGAGGGTCCGGCAAGGGTGTTTCCTCCCGCCGGGTGGGTGGGACAGCTCTGAGTGGTCGGTTGCTCAGCCTGGCATCTCTCCCATACGCAGCTGCATCTCCTCGGGGGAGAGGTCCTCGACGTGAGTGGCGATGCTCCAGCGGTGACCGTAGGGATCGACAAACTCTCCACCCCGATCCCCATAGAACTTGTCCTCCACGGGGCGCGTGATGGCGGCGCCAGCCTTAACGGCGAGTGCGACCGTGGCGTCGACATCCTCCACATAGACGTGGACTGTCACCGGCGAGCCGCCGATCGACTTCGGACTACGGGCACCCATATCGGGGAACTCGTCCGCCAGCATGATCAGCGACTCCCCGATGGCCAACTCGGCGTGTCCAACCTTATTGTCCGGACCTGGCATTCTCATCCGTTCTTTCGCGCCGAGAACCGAAATGTAGAAGTCGATCGCTGAGTTGGCACCGTCGACGATCAGGTAGGGCGAAACTCGGGGGTACCCGTCCGGGATCGGCTTTGCCATTGGTCCTCCTGCGAGAGTCGAAGAGTGATTCAGTTGCTCACCATAACTCTTGCATACCCAAACCCCCCGAGCGATCTGGCCACCTTGTTGGGCACGGAAAGCAGACGTCCAGAAGGCCCCGGCGGCTCGCCCACAACACCGGGTCAGAGGCGGTTATCTTCTGCCGCCGATCGGCACATGCGGGTCACTGGTCTATTGGGTGAACTCCACCCATCCCACCGATCCGTCGGGGAACTTGACATCGAAGCGAGTCGAGGGCGAATCCCATCTCGCATCCGACTCGACTTCGGCCCCGTTGTGTTGTAGAGCTATCAGAGCCGTCCTCCCCATTTCCATATCCTCGGAGACCAGGAGTTCGCTGATTGCGGGCAAGGATGATTGGTTGACGTTCAAGTCCACGCTCGGCTGCGTCCGGCTTTTGTCCAGGCCAACGCATCCTTGCTGGATACCTCGTGAGCCTTCGCCCATGTGACTGCCTCCGCCAAATCACGCAGATTTGGTAACCCGTTGCCATCGGTCGGGGTTGAGCTGAGACCGATGGTGCAAACACCATCTTCTGGGATCTGCTCCACATGCCCTCGCTCAATCCGCTGGGACCCCCGTCGGTGCCTGGGTCCATCACCAGAGGCTACGGGATCGAACAAGATCAGGCTGCCCCAGATCACGGAGACCAGCTGGTCAGGGCTGTCGTTGGTAATCCTTGGTCGGGTCCAGGGTGAGCTTCCGGAGCGGTGAACAGTCCTCACCGAGGATCTGGACGTCGAGGCCGGCGATGAGGATGATCACCCGCCAACCCGCGTAGGCCCGGCCCACACCGATGTGGTGGAGCCGGCTCATGTGGCGAGCGCTCACCAGTCCGGCGCGATCGACCCTGTCCCTCCCGACCCGGTAGCCGGCGGTGTCGATGATGGCCCCCGAGGGCGTGGCCCGCTCCCTGGACTCGCAGGTTTCGATCGGAGTCTTCCGGTTGAGGGCCCGGTGCGGACAGTCGGTGTTGTAGGCCCGGACACGTCCCGGTGTCGTCTGGCCAGGCCGAGGTGGATGGTCTGGGCCCCGGCATCGAAGCCAACGTCACCCAACGCAACGCAGCAAAGTCGGCGACCCCCTGAACCCAGAGCGGCAAGACCCCGGAGCAGCCCGAATGCTCGGCGGGTCCAAGGGGCCTTAGTCGGGCGGCGCCGGGCCAGGAACGGAGGGCGGCGGTCCGAAAACCGAGAAGGCGGAGAGGTGGAGGGCGAGCACGAGCGCTGGAATTGGGGCGGTATCGGGTGCCCCCGACGGGACAGCTGGGGGGGGTGGATAACTGTCCAACGTCGTAGCCGAGGCCACCGTGGGTTGGACCCCGGTCGGTGGACCCCTCGCCGCCCCGCAGTTCGGACGGGGAAAGCCACGGCGGCTGTCGGGGACCTTTACGCCACGTTCTCGAGATCGACAGCCGCAGGCCTGGCGATGATGTAGGCGATCACGCCGATCACGGGGACGAAGACGATGAAGACGAACCACAAGGCCTTGGCGACACCATGATGATCCCGGCGACGGAAGTTGTCGATGAAGCACCAGACGACGATGAAGATCCATAGGATGAACCCCGCAAACATCAGCAGACTCCAAAGGACGCTCAGCAGCGGAAAGCTGTAGGCAAGCAACTCATTTCTTCCCAATCATTCGCTGCGACACTCCCATCGGTGTCGTCCTTCGTAAGACTGCCCGGTTGCTGATTCGTCGAGTAGGACCAAAAGGCCTCAAAGTCCTCAGGGACAGGCCGATGTGGCCAGACTGAGTAGTTGGGCCATGATGGATGGCCACACGCAGTCGAAGGGGGACGGACATGGTCGACGAACCAGCGACGCCCTCGGAAGCGGTCCATGCCAAGGCGCTGGCAGCGGATTCCGCGTCAGTCGTGGTCGCCAGCTTCAAGAGCCGACGGGTCGCGGAGCGCATGGTGGCGTCGCTCGGTCACCGCTTTCGTCACCAAGCCTTGAAGGGGAGCGCGTCCGCCTTTGTGGCTACCCGCAATCGGGATGGCTCATTCAGACTCGTCCAATCCCGCGTCGTGACGACAACCGGCATCGTGGCCAGCGTGACTAAGTTTGCCGCCATTGTGATGGCGGGCCTCATAGGCATAGGGCCAGCCATCGAGGGCGTGAAGAACGCGGGACACCGAGCCCACCAGCGGCAATCAGGCGTGGGACAGGATGCCGATTGCCTCGCCGAGGTGTTCGATGGACTCGGCCCTCACGGGGCCTGCGTGCTGCTCTACTGCACAGACGAAGAGATGGCGCAGGCAGTTGCGAGACGAGCGTGCGAACTCGGCGACCACAGTTCGCACTACGCACGAAACGAGTTCCTGGCGTTGCTCGACCGACTTGGCAAAGCCTACGACTGGATACGTCCGGCGGTGGCTGAGCCCGCTTCCCGAGCGAAGAAGAAGCGAAACGCCGGTCAGGTGGCACGAATGAACGTCACTGCGGATGATTGACGCAGCCGCTCCCGAGAAATCGCACCAGGAGGCCGCCCCATCCTTCGACGGGCTACCTCGTCGCCAGCGTCGCAAGCTGGTCCTACATGCGTTCTTGCGAGTCATCGCTACGGTCGCAGTGATCGTCGTCGCCTACTTCATCGCCCCCTTGGATCACTCGGTGTCGCCTGCCACCATCATTGAGTTGGTCCTTCTGGCGCTGGCCATCTTCGCCATGATCGGGTGGCAGATCTGGCGTATCACCCAGTCGGACTATCCGACGCTCCGTGCCGTCGAAGCCCTGGCCTTCATCGTCCCCGCCTACCTCGTCTTCTTTGCCACCACCTACTACCTCATGAGCCACGCCAACCCGGCAACGTTCGGGACCGGCCAGACCAGGCTGGACAGCCTCTACTTCTCAGCCACGGTCTTCACCACGGTCGGATTCGGCGACATCTCGGCCAAGACACAGCCCGCCCGAGCGATTGTCCTGTGCCAGATGGTCTTGGACCTGGTGATATTGGGGCTGGTCGTGAGACTTGTCGTCAATGCCGTCAAGATTGGTCAGAAGCGACACACGGCCGACGGGGAAAGCCCTGATCCTTCCAGTTAGCGACGGGAATGGGTGTCCCTCACCACCGGGCTGTGGGTACGTTATCTAAGGCCGGTCGACACCGTCGCCCCTGGGGGTCTTGGCGAACCGGTTGGGCTAGCTTCCCACCAGTAGGAGAAGGACCATGTCCATGCTCGACTCACCCTCATCCCGTCGTCAGGCGACGAGGATCAACACCGTTCCGAGGCTCACCGGCTGAACACCCGGGCACGACGGCCTCGTCGAAATCCCGTCGGTGGTTATCTCCAGTCGTGCTTTGTCTAGCGAGCCACGTCTGGAGCGAATTCTGGTAATCAAATTGGTTCAGTCGCCATGCCTGGAGTCGGGCGGCGGAACCTTTCTCAACAGGCGTGACGACTGAACTTACCCACTTACTTTACGAGCAATTCCAATTGCATGCAACCCGCGTTGCATGCAACCCCAGTTGCACCTAGCAGTTGCAACCGCCCATGGCTGCGTTAGATCTCTTCACGCGCCTCCTTCGCGTATCGAGACGCCATTTGCCGTGAGAAACCCCAAATTCGAGCCAGCTCGTTGATCGACATACCGTGCTCCAGGGCCGAGCGAAATGACGCGACACGCGATGCCCGTCGACATCTATCGAACTCAAAGAGAGCCTCAGTCAGGTCTTCGCGCTCCTCGGTGATGTTGACGTCCTTGAACACGGTGCGATATTCGTCTTCTTCCGTTACACGGATCCCCAGAGACCTTCGAAGACTGTCCTCGCGACGTTCGAGAACTCGCCGAAGATTCTGCATTGCCTCGATTAGGTGTTCGGCGCAACGGATCGCTTCTTCGTCACTCGTTGCCATGCAGCAAAACTATCGGACCCCCGGAAACAGTGTCGAAATGGCCAACCGAAGCGACCAGATTGGCGTACGATTCCGGCACCCAATGACACTCAAGGCTGCCTCTATTGCCGGATATGCGACGGGGTCGGGTCAGAAGCAACTGCGGTTGCCCTAGGAATTGGCGCCCGATCAGAACAGAGTGTGACCTGGGCGGCGGAACCCGCTCGACGGTGCGTCGAGGGCCGGGCCGAGAGCTGGGTGGCGGGACTCAGCTCGGCCGGCTCGGCCCACTAACGCTACCGCCGTAGGGGTAATCCTCTTGGCGGGTCATCCCACGCGATGGTGGTTATTGGTCGGGCTGAAAGGCACTTCCGGGCGTGTCGATGAGTCTGACAGACGCTCCGGAATCATCCCCGGCACGGAGTCAGTTCGCATGTTGACCGACACAAGCTGAATATTCAGGTCCCGGAATAACTCGAGCAATGTGTGGAGTCTGAGCTGGTCGAAGTCCGAGGCCAGGAGCCGGGTCAGACCCGCTGGGGAGTCGATCTGCTCGGTACCGGTCCCACGAATGAGAGCGTCGGAGAGTCGCCCCCTGACCACCACCTCGTAGGTGTCCATGTGAGACATGTACCCAGTTTGAGCCATGCTCACCCAGTAGTTGAGGAGCAGCAAGACCGAACACCCATTCTGGGTGAGAGTGCTGCTGGACTGAGGCTAGAACCTGAAGCGAGTTAGTCCGCCCGGCTCGGTGCCCAGTACCACGGTCACCGAATGTGGCTTGACGCGAAATACGTTCCACGGCGGTGGTCCCTGCGACGGCGCGTTGAACGGAGCGGTGATACCGGTCCCAGTCTCATCCAGTTGGGCGGGCCACCCCTGATCCGCCCAGGCCTGGGCGAGGCGCGTCAGCGTGGCCGGGTCGGTCTCCCGCTCCGCCTCACCTTCGGCGACCACATCTGCATCGCGAATCGACGCCGCGATCGAACATCGTGGATCGCGGGCGACGTTGCGGCCCTTCCGGGTTCCCGATCCGGTCTGGAACCAGAAGCTCCCGTCCAGCCAGAGCGCACCGACCGCAGTCACGTGCGGGCTCCCGTCCTCGTTCACCGTCGAGAGCCACGTCGTGCGAGCGTTGTGGGCGTCAGGAGCCGGCGGCGAACCGGCCTCAAGCTTCTCGACGACGTTCGCCCAGTCCACTGGGGGCAGCCCGTCCGTCGCGCCCAGGTTGATGATGTCCATTACGTCTCCCTTCTGGTAGTCCGGCGACACGGTATGCAGGCCGTGTCTTCCGTTGACGTTTACCGGTCAGCAAAGTCATCGCGTATCAGAGCTAGGAGATTCTCCCGGCCCGCTGCAAGGTCTGCCCGCCGATCCCCGAATGCCGGATTGGAGGCGGTTATCGACTGCGGCTGATCGGGACATTCGGAGTGCCGGCGTCTAGCGTGCCAACATCTCACTGATCGCAGCTATGAGTTTGGTCTCGATGCTGAAGTGCCCGAGGTCCTTGTAGAGGGCAAGGTGTGCATTAGGAACGATCCCAGCGGTGTAGTGGGCGTTGACCACGTTGCACATCTTGTCCATCTCGCCATGGAGAACCGTGACCGGACAGGTGATGGCTGCGACATCGAAGGTTACCCACCCTCCCCCGTCAGCCAGTCGGTCGTCGGTATAACCCTCCAAACCCTGAGCGAACATCTCCGGAAACACGTCCCTAGCCTGTTGGAGCCAGACAGGATCTCGGAACAGGGCCACGTCAGATGGAGCAAGCGCATCGCTCATTCCACCGCCCGTCATCTTGCTGCCCCCTTCGCCGTGCGCATCGACGGCGGCAGCCAAGGCAGATTGGCGGTCAGGAGCATCCCACACGGACCTGCAATGTTCACGGCTCATGGTGGACCGTGACTCTTCACTTCGCATGTCGGTCAAGGAGCAGCAGGCGACGACCCCCAGAACACGGTCAGGTCGGAGTGCGGCGAGCGCCAGGGCATAGGCTCCGCCCGTCGATTCGCCCACGGCCAGGAACTTGTCGACGCCCAGCTCATCGACGACTGCCAATGCGTCGGGAATCCAATCGGCGATCGTGCGACCTGGGAGCGGCGTCGACATCCCGTATCCGGGCCGATCAATGCCGATGATCAGAAGATCGGCTTCTGCCGCTTCGGCGTCCCGGTGGACAGGATCCAGTCGACTGCCCGGGCCACCGTGACACCAGATGACGGGGATTCCACCTGGACTTCCGTAAGTGGCGAACCCGACCCTCCGGCCATCGGCGAGTTGGAGCGTGGAGTCCATGGCCTAAGTCCTACCACCAAGACCAACTGGCCCCTACCACCGGGCCGCGTTGTCCGTGGACGGTTCTTGCCGGGTGCCAGCTGCCCTCTACCGACACAGATGTGATCGTTCTCGCGTCCGGATGCTCAAGGCACCAACGTAACCGGGGGCCGACTCAAGCTAGGTCAGCCAAGGTTGTTGACGCAGGTATTGCCATCGTTGTTGCTGTTGGTGCCATCTGGACAGGTGGTGTTCGACCAAGTTGTGTCCCTCAAACGCGCACCGGTTAGGGAGGCATGGTCCAGGTCGGCGTTGGTCAGATTGCCGTCGCTCAAGTTGGCGTTGTCGACGTTGGCGTACGACAGATTGGAACCGTCCATTTGAGCGCTATTCAGGCGGGCACTGGTCAGTGCGGCGCCGGTGAGGTTTGCGTTCTGCAGGTCGGCGAGTTTCAGGTTCGCATCGCTCAAGTTTGTAGGGGTACTGACGAGGCCGCCATCTTCCTCTAAGGGGGATAGGTCGGCATTGGATAGATTGGCTCCCGACAAGGTGGCGCCGCTGAAGTCCACGCCCTCCATCTGCATGCCAGACAGATCCACGGCTCTGACCTTGGCGCCGGCAAAGTTGGCTGCGCTGCATGCCGGGATATCAAAATTTGATGGCGCGGATTCACTGAAGACCGCATTGGTAAACGCCGCCCCTGTCAGCCTGGCGTCGGATAGCACGGTCCAGGACAAGTCGTCGCCTGTCAGGTTGGCACCGTTCAGGTAGGCGCTCGACATGGAAATGCCACCGCAGTGAGACACGACGCCGACGCCGTCCCCGAAGTCGAGTGTGGCACAAGAGGACGTGCTGGCGCCGCTCAGATTGGCGTCAGTCAGACTGGCGCCGGTGAGATTGCCGCCATTGCACATTGCGCCGTTCTCTGAGAAATAACACAGGACGAGACTGGCGTTCGACAGATTGGCATCACGCATGTTGTCGCTGGAGAGGTTGACACCCGACAGATTGGCACCAGAGAGATCGGCCTTCTCCAGATCGGTACCTGTTAGCACCGCGACGTCACCACAGACGTACGGCGCCACATCGGGACAATCAATAAACTGAGCACCCGACAAGTTGGCGAAGGAGAGGTTGACGCCCGACAGATCGGCGCCAGAGAGATTGGCGCCCGGACAATCGGTGAATCTAGTTGCGGTGGGGTGGGCAACGACGTTGCAACCGTCAACGGTTGTCTGGGCATAAGCCGGGGTCGAGGTCATCCCAGTGATCGTCATGATGCCAAAAAGCAAAGCGACAATGACGCCGCAGGCCAGCAGATGACGTCGCATTTCACCACGAAGCCATCGAGCCGGGGCTTTTGCTGCCTTAGGCAATTGCGTCGGAACGAGGTTTCCATTCGGGCACGATCGCACGGCGACCCCCTTCGCAGCAGGCTGTCGAGAGTGTGGATCGAGTCTCGGTCCAGTTCGTCGACGATGGCGGCAGGATCCATTAAACCACTCACGGGGACATCGTGCTTGTGGTTCAGATTCGACGGACTCGTTCCTATGTCTCGTGAGATGACCGTCGTACGGCTGATCAGTGAGAGAGACGCCCGGCAGTGCTACTGAGGTCCGTGAGGAGGATGCCGAGCTACGTGGCGTGCGGGGCGGCGGTCTGCGGAGGCCCGGGTTTGGTGACCTGATCCGGATCTCGTACCGCCGGAGAAGCGATCGACTCTTCCGCCATTACCAAGGTACACCAGGGTGGGGGTCTTGATGCAAGCGCCGCGGGTGTGCTGACAATGCACGCCGCGACTCGAACCACGCGCCGTCGGCCCGAGCGACGGTCGGAATGAATGCAGTCCGAGAGGGCTCAAGGGAAGGTGGACGGATGGGCAACTACGTGCTGAGCTTCCAGGAGATCGACTGCTCGCAGGTCGCGGTGGTTGGCGGCAAGGGCGCGCACCTGGGGGAGCTCTCGCGGATCGAAGGCATCCGCGTGCCAGCAGGCTTCTGTGTGACGACGGACGCCTTCCGGCGGATCATGGGGGACGCGTCGTCGATCGGCGACCGGCTCGATCGGCTGTCGCGTCAAAGCCCCGATGACTGGGAGGAGATCCGCACGCTGAGCGGAGAGGTCCGCCAGATCCTCGAAGGGATCGCCATCCCCGACGATCTTGCAGCGGCAATCACCCGCTCGCTCGCCCGGCTCGGCCAACAAGCTGCCTACGCGGTCCGATCGAGTGCGACCGCGGAGGACCTGCCGACGGCCTCCTTCGCCGGCCAGCAGGACACCTACCTCAACGTCGTGGGGCCAGCCGCGATCCTCGAGCACATCAGCCGGTGCTGGGCCTCGCTCTTCACTGAGCGGGCTGTGACCTACCGACTCCGGAATGCGTTCGACCAGCGGAGAGTCCAAATGGCCGTGATCGTGCAGCAGATGGTCTTCTCGCAGGCGGCCGGCATCCTCTTCACAGCCGACCCCGTCACGTCAAACCGGAAGGTCGTCTCCGTGGAGGCCGCCTTCGGACTCGGCGAGGCTCTGGTGTCAGGCCGGGTGAACGCGGACGTGTACCAGGTGCGCGAAGGCGAGATCATCGCCAAAGCAATCGGCACCAAGCAGCTGGCCATCCAGGCCTCGCCGGCAGGGGGAACGCAGGAAGTGCTGATCGAGCCGGAGCGTCAGGAGCAGCCGGCACTAACAGATGTGCAGGTCGTGCAGCTCGAGCAGCTGGGGCGCCGGATCGAAGGGCACTTCGGCCTCCCCCAGGACATCGAATGGTGCCTGGTCGATGACAGCTTCCAGGTCGTCCAGAGCCGGCCGATCACCACGCTGTTCCCCATCCCTGCGGCCGGCGACCAAGAGAACCATGTGTATGTGTCTGTCGGTCATGCCCAGATGATGACCGACACCATGAGGCCTTTGGGGCTCTCCTTTTGGCAGCTGACCACACCTCGGCCGATGTACGTGGCCGGTGGGAGGCTGTTCGTCGATGTCGCCCCGGACTTGGCGTCGCCCGCCAGGCGCGCCGGCCTCTTGGAGGCGATGGGAAAATCCGATCCCTTGATCGGAGACGCGCTGGAGATCATCCTCGAACGAGATGACTTCGTCCCGACCCTCAGAGACGAAAGTCCAGGTTCCGCGCCGGGTGGCGGCATGCCCACCCCCATCGAGACCGATCCGGCCATCGTCACTGGACTGATCGAGCGCAGTGAGGCTTCCATCGCCAAGTTGAAGAGCGACATCCGTGGGAAGTCCGGCTCCGCGCTGCTCGACTTCATCCTTGCGGACATCCAGGAGCTGAGGCGGATCCTGTTTGATCCGGAGAGCCATCAAGTGTTCATGTCGGCAATGGAAGGGGCGTGGTGGCTGAACGAGCGCATGGAGGCGTGGCTGGGCGAGAAGAACGCCGCCGACACGATTACACAATCTGTCCCCCATAACGTCACGTCGGAGATGGGGCTGGCGCTCCTGGACGTCGCGGACGTGATCCGTCCATATCCGGAAGTGGTGGCTTTCCTGCAGCACGGCAGGGACGAGGACTTCTTGGACGAGTTGCCCGAACTTACGGGCGGGCGGGAAGCCCGAGACGCCATCCGGGCCTACCTCGACAAGTACGGCATGCGCTGCGTCGGTGAGATCGACATCACCAGGCCACGTTGGAGCGAACGCCCCACCACGCTCGTGCCCCTGATCCTCGGCAACATCAAGAACTTCGAGCCGGGCGCCGCCGGACAGCGCTTCGAGCAAGGCCGGCAGGAGGCCACGGAAAAGGAACAGGAGCTGCTGGCGCGCTTGGAGGACCTGCCGGACGGGGAGCGCAAGGCCGGTGAGACCAAGCGGATGATCGATCGCGTCCGGACCTTCATCGGGTACAGGGAATATCCGAAGTACGGCATGGTGAGCCGCTACTTCGTCTACAAGCAGGCCTTGCTGGAAGAGGCCGGGCGCCTCGTGCAGGCCCGCGTGCTTGGTGAGAAGGAGGACATCTTCTATCTCACGTTCCAGGAGCTCCACGAGGCGGTGCGCACGAACCACTCGGAGGATCAGCTCATCTCCCAGCGCAAGGACACGTTCAGGTCATATCAAGTGCTGACGCCTCCCCGGGTGTTCACGTCGGATGGCGAGGTCGTCGTCGGGGCGTATCGGCGCGACGACGTGCCGACCGGCGCGCTGGTTGGTTTACCGGTTTCTTCCGGGACCATCGAGGGGCGGGCCCGGGTGATAGTGGACATGGCAGAGGCCGATCTCGAGCCAGGCGACATCCTGATCACGGCCTACACGGACCCCAGCTGGTCGCCCCTGTTCGTCGCGATCACGGGCCTGGTGACGGAGGTCGGTGGCCTGATGACCCATGGCGCAGTCATCGCACGGGAATACGGCTTGCCAGCCGTCGTGGGCGTCGAGCATGCCACTCGGTTGATCCGCGATCGGCAGCGGATCCGCGTCAATGGGACAGACGGGTACGTAGAGATCCTGTCCTAGGCGATGCATGGTTGGAGTACGCGGCGGGAAGGGTCCCGTTCGAGTCGGGGCAGAATTCGGCTGTCGGATACCGCAACAAGCCGGCACCTCGGTTCGGAGGGCGATGTCCTCGTTTTTTGCGTGAAGTTGACCCGCGCTCGCGGACGCTTCATTGTGGGGAGTTCCCAGAGGAAGGAGCCCCCGGTGGGTCGTCCGCGTAGCTATCCCGAGGAGTTTGGGGAGAAGGGCCGTGACCTGGTCCGTCGAGGAGACCGCTGGCGACTCCACATCGTCGCTGACCTGGGCACTCCCGATCGGACTCTGAACGTCGGGCGACAGCTAGTTTCGCCGGGGGACGGACCGTGAAACCGCCATCGGTTCGTCTCCCCCATCGGGACCGGTACTCGGTCGAGGCATTGTGCCGAGCGGCCTCCCTCGTGGTGGCCCTGAATCCATAGTCCATGTCCCTCGATGCGGGTCAACTCCGAACAGCCATCCGGTCTCGGTGGACCACCAACGCCCAGATTCGGCGCCCCGTTTACGAGGCGGGCACCGCACCCGAGGATCGGAGATTCCGTCCCGACGTTCAGGGCCTCCGAGCAATCGCCGTACTTCTCGTCGTTCTCTTTCACGCCCACGTGCCCGGATTCAGTGGTGGCTATGTCGGCGTGGACGTCTTCTTCGTAATCTCCGGCTTCGTGATCACCGGGGTCTTGCTCCGCGAACGGTCGTCGACCGGGTCGACGTCCATCGTGAAATTCTACGGCCGCCGAGCCCGCCGCATCATCCCGGCGGCCACGCTGGTCATTATCGTCACGGTGGTCGCGTCCTATCTGGTTCTCGGCCCGCTGAGTGGCCAGCAGACCGCCAAGGACGGCCTTTGGGCCTCGGTGTTCTTGATCAATCTCCACTTCGCCGCCACGGGAACGAACTACCTCGCGTCGCAGCTTCCGCCGTCGCTCCTCCAGAACTTCTGGTCCCTCGCCGTGGAGGAGCAGTTCTACCTGATCTACCCGGCAATCTTCCTGGCCGTAGCCGGAGTCTCGCGGCGCCTTTCGTTTCGTCGCCAGCTGGGGATGGTGTTGAGTGCCGCCGTGGTGGTGTCGTTCCTGGTTTCGATCGTCGAGACCTCCAGGAGCCCAACCTCCGCCTTCTTCTCGCCCCTGCCGCGAATATGGGAACTCTCCCTGGGCGGAATCGTTGCCCTTTCGACTCAGTTCTCACGCCGGTGGCCGGCTACGGTCGCCGCTGCACTGACCTGGATGGGCCTCGCATCAATTGGGACAGCCGCAATCGTCTTTTCCTCGTCCACGGCCTACCCCGGATGGGCAGTGGCTCTGCCCGTCGGAGGGGCTGCTCTGATCATCGCCGGCGGAACCTCCGAGCCGGAGTACGGAGCGGAACGCCTGCTCCGGCTTCGACCGTTCCAGTGGATCGGGGTGATCTCCTACGCCTGGTACCTGTGGCATTGGCCGATACTGACGCTTGTGGCCCAGCGACGTGGCGCCGGCAACCTGTCCGCATCTCAGAGTCTCCTGTGGCTGATCGTCTCGTTGGGACTTTCCATAGCAACCTACCGACTGGTCGAGAATCCGATTCGACGGAGCTCGTCACTTGCTCACCGAAAGTGGGCCAGCGTGGCCCTTGGGGCGGGGCTGATCCTCTCCAGCGTCGTCGTAGCGACCGTTGAGATCCATGCGCATCCGGTTCCGAGTGTCGCCACAGACTTGACCGGACTCCAGACGAGTACCGCCTGTCCTTCCCCCACGGCGAGCGAGCTCGCACCGCTCTTGGGTACGAGCCGGTTGTCCCGACGGCCGGTCGCGGCGCGGCTCTTGGTGGTCGGCGACTCCACGGCGTGCACCATGTTGCCCGGATTGGAAGCGGTCGCAGCTCCTTTGGGTATCCAGGTCGAAAACGCCGCGGTCATCGGCTGCGGTGTGGTGAGCGGTGAGATCGCACCGTCCATTGTGAAGGGGAGAAATGTCAACGCTCAGACCCACTTTTGCCAATCCCGGGTCACCCAGGCGGAGGCCGCGGCCCTCCGCTTGGGTCCACCCAGTGTCGTGCTCTGGGCCAGCTCTTGGGAACGGGAGCCGCTCCTGGTCGGGACCGGTGGCCGTCGGAGGGTCCTGACGCAAGGATCTGCCCAGTGGTACTCCACGGTCCTCCAACGGATGGAACAGCGAGTTCGGTACTTCCAGGCCACCGGGGCCACCGTGGTGATGTTGACCCAGCCCCCCTTCGTCGAGACCGGGACCTCCCCAGGTGGAACCTCAGATGCGGACTTTCGGCGCCTCAACGAGCTGGAGGCGAAGTTTGCGGCTCGAACGCCGAACGTCAAGCTTGTTGACCTTGCCGCCAAGGTCTGCCCCACGGGATCGCGCTGCTCGATAGTGGTCGACAACATGATCGTGCGTGGGGACGGAGCGCACTACTCGACAGTGGGCTCGCTCTGGGTGGCGCGATGGTTGGTGCCACGCCTAGGTCTCAGGGAGGACCAGCAGCCCACCGCGCTGCCCGTCATGAAGCTTGCAGCCCCACCGGACGGGAGCGTCGTGCAGGGGCAGCGCATCGTGGACGCTATTGCTCCGTTCTATTTCGGTGTCTCCCGAGTCGACTTTCGACTCGACGGTCCCCGTATTCACAACAACCTCATCGGGAGTGCCACTGTCTCGCGTCAGTATGGTTGGTACTTCATTTGGAACACGAAAGATCTCCCGAATGGCACGTACACGCTACGGAGCATTGCCTACGGTGCCTCGGGCAATCACAGTGTCAGCGCACCGGTAACGATCAAGGTGGCGAACTGACCGACCTCCCTGCCATCCGGCCACCCCGCCCTGATGCGGTGCCGTCCTGCCCGTGGGGCCGAGCGCCGCCCGGCCTGGTGTGTTCCGGTAAGCCTGTCGCCGGGGGACGGACGGCGGGTCCGGCCCCGCGGCCCGTATCCCCCTACTTCTTGTGGCCGGCGGACTTCCTGTGGGCGGCGGCCCGACGGGCCCGCCCGACGGATACGACAAGCGAGGTCATGACCATGGCCATCAGTGCCACCCACCCGGGGAAGCCGGATTTGGAGAGAGCCCACGTCACCAGCAGCGCACCCACCACCACGAAGGCCAGGGTCCAGTCGTCTCCGACGACGAAATCGACCCAGAAAAGCCCGAACCGCTTGAGCGCCCGCATCAGCCGACCGTCCCCACCTGGGAACCGTCGGCCATCCGCAGCACGGCCACCGTGGTCAGCGAGACCGCCGCGGTGCACGCGATGACCGCCACGATGAACAGGTCGTTGCCAGGCCAGTGGGCGCCCGCCCCTTCGGCCGACCAGAACAGGCCGAACGAGGTGAGCATGACGCCCACCGCGAACTTCAAGGAGTTCTCAGGGATCCGGGACAGCGGTCGATGGATCACCAGGCCCAGCGCGGCCACCACGATCAGGGCGCCCACTGCGGCCAGGGCGGCCGCTCCCATGTGTCCCTGGGTGGCACCGAACGTCAAGACGATGAACACCACTTCGAGTCCCTCAAGGAAGACACCCTTGAACGCCACCGTCACCCCGTACCAGTCCACACGACCCCGGCCTCCGCCGGCCGCCCGGAGCCGCTGAAGCTCCTCCTCGTAGATGGCGTCCTCGTCGTGCAGCGCCTTGAGCCCTCCGGCCCGCAGGATGGCCTTGCGCAGCCACTGCAATCCGAACACCAGCAGGAGGCCCCCCACCACCAGGCGGAGCGAGTCAAGCGGAATCCGGCCGACCGCCGGCCCCAGGGCCGCCACCAGTCCGCCCAGGGCCACCAAGGCACCAGCGGTGCCGAACAGGACCGGGCGCCAGCCCCGCGTCACCCCAACCGCCAGGATGATGGTCAGCGCCTCCACCATCTCCACCATGGAGGCGGCGAAGGTGCTCAGGACCAAAAGCGCTACGTGCAACGACCCGGTCTCCCCGTTTGGCGACGGTGGGACTGTAGTATTTACTACATGTCTGGGTCAAGTGTGCAGCACTCACTACAGGATCCGCTGGCACGAAGGGTGGCCCGCTCACTGGGGGACCTCAGCCCGGCCCGACGGCGGGTGGCCCAGTACCTGGTCGGTTCGGGGCGCTCGGCCATAGTCGAGTCGGCATCGGCCATCGCCGGTCGGCTCGGCGTCAGCGACGCCACCGTGGTCCGGACCGCGCAGGCCCTGGGCTACTCCGGACTGCCCGAGCTGCGCCGGGCCCTGGCCGGTCAGGACGACGACCTCACCCTGGACGAGCGACTCCACCGGACTCTGGCCCAGGCCGACACGGACGTCTTGGCCGCGGCCGCCGATGCGCTGTTCGTCTCGGTCGACGCCCTCCTCCAGCAGGCAACAGGAACCCGCTTCGATCACGCCGTCGATGTCCTCGAGGGCGCCGGGCGGCTCCTGTGGAGTGGGATCGGGCCATCCGCCCCTCTGGCCGAGTACGCGTCGGTGCTGGCTCGTCGGCTGGGTCGACCGTCGCAGGCTCTGACCCGGGCCGGACCCGCCGCCGCGGACGACCTGCTGGAGCTGGGCCCCTCCTGTGCCGTGGTGGTGCTCACGTACGGCCGGGTCCAGCCGCACGTGGAAGCGCTGATGAACCGGGCCGAGGAGCTCGCGCTGCCCGTGGTCCTGGTGACCGATGTGCTCGAACAGGACCTGGGCGGGCGGGTGGCCGAGACCCTCGTGTGCTGGCGGGGGACCCCGGGCCTGTTCGCCAGCCATGCCACGACCATGGTCCTCCTGGAGGGGTTGCTGATGGGACTGGCCCGCCGGGACCCGGCCCGCGCCGAGGCCTCTCTGGCCCGGCTGGTGGACCTCCGCTCGCCACTTGGTTGAGGACCAACGGCATGACGACCCCAACGAGGTGACGCCGGGCCACGGCAGTGGCGACAATGGGAGGCGACCTCACCGTTGCCCCCCGGAGGTGGGTGGCACGGTCCCGCCGTCACCACCCAGCACCCGATCCGGAGGAAGTTCCTTGCCTGCCACCTCACCCCAGCCCCGCCTCTCCCCCACACCGGTTTCACGGTCCCCACGGCGAAGCTTCATCGCCTCACCACGGCGTACCGGCCTGACCCCGGAACAGGTGAGTTGACGGTCCTCGATGAGGCTCCGCAGAGCTGGTGGGCCACGCCGCCATCGTTCCCGGACGCCAGCGGATGGCTGGTCTCCACTATCGACGACTACTGGGCATTCGTTTCGACGGTGGTGGCGGGAGCACCCGAACCGGCCGGAGCATCCTCTCCCCCGCCATGGTCGACCGCATGACCACCGATCGCCTCACCGAGTCACAGCGGACCGCCGCCATCGGGTTTCTCGGAGCCCACAGCGGATGGGGCCTCGGCCTGGCCGTCCCGGCTGCGGGTGGGTCCGAGCAGCCGCTTCCCACCGGAATCGGCTGGGACGGCGGCACCGGCACTACGTGGCGCACCAATCTGGCCACCGCCACCACCGGCATCCTGTTCACCCAACGGCAGGCCACCTCCCCGGAGCCTCCTCGGCTGATGCAGGAGTTCTGGTCAGGGCTGACCGAGGCCCTCGTCCCCTGATCAACGCTTCTTCACCGTCGGCAGCACCACGTCGACCGGTCGTGCTCCCGTCACCGGAGGTGCCCGGTCACCCCGGTTCGGTCCCGTCTCGGCCGGGAAGGCCCGATTGGCGGACTGTGACGTTGAAGCGGCCGGGTCCGACCCCGACGGCCGGGTCGCCGGTCTCGGGGAGCACTTTGGGGACACCGTGATACGCCAGCCGTGAGGGTCCGCCGAACACGAACAGGTCGCCTGACTCCAGGAGGACGTCGGTCCACGGACGGCCGCGTCCGGCGGACGTTCCGAAGCGGAAGGTGCAGGAGTCGCCGACGCTGAAGGACACCACCGGGGCATGGGCATGCTCGTCGCGATCGACGTGCATCCCCATGCGGGCCCCGGGGCCGTACCAGTTGACAAGGGCCACATCGGGCTCGAAGCAGCCCACCCCCTCCACCCCCGGCCCGCCCTCCGGTACCGGAGCCCTGTCCATGAGCTCCGGATCGATCGCGCCGGCCTCGTCGACCGCCCGACGACTCAGGTCGCCCAGCCACTCGGGAAACGGTGGCACCGGGCGCCCGTCCCCGTCGTCCACGAAGCGCGAGTAGCGGTAGGGGTACCAGTGCCACCCGAGACATGCGATCTGCACGGACATCACCCCGCCGGTCGGCAGCCTCGGGGACCGGAAGCCTCCGGCCTCCGACCCCCACCGGCGGCAGGCGCCGGCCAGGTTCCGCTGGGCCTCGGGATCGAGCCAGCCGGGCACGAGGACGGCGCCGGGAGCCACGATCTGGGGGTCCCGTGAGAACAGCTGCGTGCCGTTCGAAGGGCGGTCCGCCCCGTGGCTCATCCCCTGCTCCTCTCGTTTGGGTGGGCCGCATCGTCCGACCCGGGCCCACCTGGTACACCTTTCTACCGCTGAGAGTCGGGATCGGCGGAGAGCCGGTCGCCGTCTGGCTGGTCACGGGCTCCTCGTGGGCAGGCCGGTAGGTCGGCGGGTGGGACCGGCAGGTCTACGCCGTGGAAGGCCGGTCAGGTCGGCGCGGGGGAGTCCTGCCGGGCCAACCACCGGAGCCTGGCCGCCCGCGCATCCCAGGAGTAGACCACGGCCGTCCTGGCCCACCGGTCATGCCACGCGTACCGGTTGCGATTGGTCAGGATCCCGAGGAAGCCGAGGCCCAGGGCGATGATGCTGATCGGCAGGGTCAGGGTCCGGATGACCGCCTGACGGGCCCCGGCCGGCGTCCCGTCCGCCTTGACCACCCGGATCCCGAGGATGGCCATCCCGATGGTCTTCCCGCTCAGGGTCCACTGGTAGGCGAAGTAGATGAACTCCCAGATCGACCGCGGCGACCAGGGAGAGGATCTGGTGGTTGGCGAGCGAGAACTTGGTCCCCGAGGCCAGCTGGACGGTGAAGGCCAGGGCTGCCGCGCCCAGGGTGAACAACCCCCACGAGGCACCCACGTCGGCCGCGAAGGCCAGCAGCCGGCTGACCGCACCGGCGTAATGACCCTGACGGCCCTCGATGGGCTCGGGGACCGCGGACGCCATCAGCGGCCCCCGGCGACAGCTCGGCGCGGGCGGGGCCGACCGACACCAGCGTCGGCGGCCCGAGCGGGAGATCGGCCGGCGCCCGCCGTAGGACGCGGTTGACCCAGCGGGCGAAGAAGTCGTCCAGACCGACACCCTGGGCCCGGATGACATCGAGGACCTCGGCGGCCACGCCGGTGGTGGACCGGGCGATGATGGTGCCCAGTTCGGTCTTCTCCATCAGCGAGTCGATGTCGACCCGCTCGATGATCTTCTCGACGTCGACCCGCTCGATGATCTTCTCGACGTCGACCCGGTCGATGAGCTTGTCCACATCGACCCGGTCGACCACTCCGTCCACGTCCACCCGCGAGATCAGGGCGTCGACATCGATCCTCTCCAGGAGCGCATCGATGTCGATGGCATCCATCACGATGCTCACCACCCGCTCGGCCACCGCCTGGGCCAGCTGCTCCGCTCGCCCCGACCCCGGTACCGGGCTCATGACGGTCGGATCGACAACCGGACATCCATCCGAACAGCATCCCATCGACGGCCGCCCGGCGCGGGGACACTCCGCCGGGGGTCCGGTCGGCTCAGGGCGGCGTTGGCCTTCAGCACCTCGAGGGCCCGATCGGCGTGAACGTTCATCCGTACCTCGCTCCGGATGACGTCGATCACTTTGAGATCGGAACCGATCACAAAGGTGGCCCGTTTGGTGGGTGACAGCTTGGCGAAGCCGCGCCGGACCCCGAACTGGGTGGCCACGGTCCCGTCAGGGTCGGAGAGGAGGGGATAGTCGAAGGAGTGCTTGTCGGAGAACTGCTTCTGCTTCTCGACCTGGTCGGCGCTGATCCCCACCCGATGGGCGCCCACGGCCTCGAATTCGGCCTTCATGTCCCTGAAGTGGCAGCTCTCCTTGGTGCAGCCGTAGGTCATGGCCGCCGGATAGAAGAACAGCACCACGGGGCCCGTGGCGGCCAGATCGCTCAGCCTCCTGGGGTTGCCGTCCTCGTCGGGCAACTCGAAGTCGGGTACCTCATCGCCTCGTTCCATGCCCGGAGGCTATCGGGCCGCCGACCAGCAGTGCATCGAGCAGCGGAGGCCGGCGCGTCAGGGTCCGGGCCGGCCTCCCCGTAAGATGCGAGCACGCCCCCCGTGGAGTGCACGCCGGTCCGGCAGTCAGCGGTGCGCCAGCGAGGTTGGCGTCCACCCCGATTCCCGTCCGAAAGTCAGGATCCCAGTCCATGCCGTACGCCATCGAAGCCGACTCCCTCCAGAAGACCTTCACCGGCAAGCATCAGGTCCGCGCGCTCGACGGCGTCTCGTTCAACGTCGAGGAAGGGACGGTGTTCGGTCTCCTCGGGCCGAACGGATCGGGCAAGACCACGGCGGTTCGCATCCTGACCACCATCCTGAAGGCCGACGGTGGGTCGGCCCGGGTGCTCGGCCACGACGTGCGGAAGGAAGCCGGCCTGGTGCGGACCATGATCGGGCTGGCCGGCCAATACGCGGCGGTCGACGAGAACCTGACCGGTCGTGAGAACCTCCGCATGGTCGGGAGGCTGAACCATCTGGAGTCGTCCTACGTCACCGGTCGGGCCACCGAGCTTCTCGCCCAGTTCGACCTCGATGACGCCGGCGACCGCCCGCTCAAGACCTACTCGGGAGGTATGCGCCGACGGCTGGACCTGGCTGCCGCCCTGGTGGCGAGACCGACGGTGCTCTTCCTCGACGAGCCGACCACCGGGCTCGACCCCCAGAGCCGCAACGACCTGTGGGAGGTCATCGAGAGCCTGGTCGGAAGAGGTACGACCGTACTCCTCACCACCCAGTACCTCGAGGAGGCCGACCGACTGGCCAACGATCTGGTGGTCATCGACCACGGGCACGTCATCGCCGAGGGCACCCCGACCGAGCTCAAGGCCAATCTGGGGGCGACCGTCCTCGAGGTGGGGCTGGACACCATTGACGATGCGCACAGCACCGCCGAGCTGTTCGGGTCCCTGGGCTCCCACACCCCGACCGTCAACGGCACCGTGGTCGAGGTCACCGTGGACGACGGGCCCACCTCGGCGATGGCCGCCCTCCGTTCGCTCGACCAGGCGGGGGTCACCCCCACGGCCTTCACCCTCCGGGAGCCCAGCCTGGACGACGTGTTCCTGGGATTGACCGGTCGGAGGGCCGAAGACGAGAACGAGGACACCGGAGACCCAGAAAGGAAGAGGCGCGGCCGAGCCCGACAGAGGGCCGCCGCGGAAGCCATGCCCGTCGTCACCGGAGAGATCGCATGACCACCGCCATCGCCGCCCCGTCCGTATCGGGGGCACCGTCGGCCCGCTCCGTCGCCGCCCGGTTCCGCTGGGCCGTGGTGGACACCCTGACCATCACCCAGCGGAACCTCCTGGCCCTCCTGCGCATCCCCGAGCAGCTGTTCTTCTCGACGGTGCAGCCGATCATGTTCGTCCTGTTGTTCACCTACGTGTTCGGCGGGGCCATCAAGGTTCCCGGAGCCAGCTACGTGAACTACCTGATGCCCGGCGTCTTCGTGCAGACCGTCGCCTTCGGTGCGGTCAGCACCAGTATCGGCTTGGCCGAGGATCTGCAGAAGGGCCTCATCGAGCGGTTCCGGGCGCTTCCGATGTCCCGTTCGGCCGTACTGACCGGGCGGACCTCTGCCGACATGGTCCGCAATGTGTTCACGGTGATCATCATCACCGCGGTGGGTCTGGCCGTGGGCTTCCGGCCCACGACCGGCGTCCTGCCCTATGCGGCCGCGGTGCTGCTCATCCTGCTGTTCGCGTACGCCTTGTCGTGGGGTTTCGCCGTCATCGGGCTGTCGGCGCCCAACAGCGAGACGGCCCAGGTGATGTCGTTCCCCATCCTCTTCCCCCTGATCTTCGTGTCGTCGGCCTTCGTGCCGGTCTCCTCCATGCCCAGCTGGCTGCAGGGGTTCGCCACCTACCAGCCGGTGAGCGTGACGGTCAGCGCGTGCCGAGCACTGATGCTGGGTGGACCCACCTCCAAATGGGTCATCCAGACCCTGGCCTGGACCCTGGGCCTCCTGATCGTCCTGATCCCGCTGGCCGTCCGGCGCTACCGCAACCGCACCTAGCGGCACTCGGCGAGCCTTAGTCGCCGAGGTCGGACGGGTGACAGAATGGGGCCATGGCTCAGACCCCAACCTCCGGCGCCCCGACACCTTCGGCGCCCGCGGCATCGCTGTCCGTCGGCGACGCCTCCTACCAGATCTACCGGATCAACGCCCTGGCCGACCGCTTCGATGTGGCCCGACTCCCCTACTCCATCAAGGTGGTGCTGGAAAACCTGCTCCGACACGAAGACGGTCTGGCCGTCCGGCCGGCCGACATCGAGGCCGTGGCGGGGTGGGGCGACCGTCCCGAGCGGCACGGGTTCGGCAGCGAAGATGCCAGTGAGATCGCCCTGACCCCCGAACGCGTCCTCATGCAGGACTTCACCGGGGTGCCCGGGGTGGTGGACCTGGCGGCCATGCGCGACGCCCTCGAGGCCCTCGGGGGCGATCCGACCAAGGTCAATCCCCTGGTCCCGGTGGAGCTGGTCATCGACCACTCGGTGATCGCCGAGTCGTCGGGCCGTCCGGACTCCTACGACAAGAACGTCGACATCGAATACCAGCGGAACATGGAGCGCTACCAGCTGCTCCGCTGGGCACAGCAGGCCTTCGACGGCTTCCGGGTGGTCCCGCCGGGTACCGGTATCTGTCACCAGGTGAATCTGGAGTACCTGTCCCGGGTGGTGTTCTCCACCGATGACGGCCAGGCGTACTGCGACACCCTGGTCGGGACGGACTCCCACACCACGATGGTCAACGGTCTCGGGGTGCTGGGCTGGGGGGTAGGTGGCATCGAGGCGGAGGCGGCCATGCTCGGCCAGCCTCTGTCGCTCCTCCTCCCGCCGGTGGTGGGGTTCCGGCTCACCGGTGAGCAGCCGGCCGGCACCACCGCCACCGACCTGGTCCTGACCATCACCCATCTGCTCCGCCGGCACGGCGTGGTGGGTAAGTTCGTCGAGTTCTTCGGCCCCGGGGTGGCTGCCGTGCCTCTGGCCAACCGAGCCACCATCGGGAACATGTCCCCTGAATACGGCGCCACCTGCGCCATCTTCCCCATCGACGAGGTCACCCTCGACTACCTCCGGTTCACCGGGCGCGACAGCGACCACGTCGACCTGGTGGAGGCGTACGCCAGGGAGCAGGGGATGTTCCACGAGGCCGGGGGGGTCGAGCCGGTCTACTCCGAGAACATCGAACTGGACCTGTCCACGGTGGTGCCCAGCATCGCCGGCCCGACCCGGCCCCAGGACCTGGTGACGCTGGCCGGTGCCGGCACCGCCTACCGATCGGCACTGGGCCGGGAGCCGCGATCGGGACCGGCCACGCTGTCCGACGGATCGGCGGCGGCGGTGGAGGACGGTGCCGTCGTGGTGGCCGCCATCACCAGCTGCACCAACACCTCGAACCCCCAGGTGATGGTGGCGGCCGGCCTGGTGGCGAAGCGGGCCGTGGAGCGAGGCCTCGCCCCCCGACCGTGGGTGAAGACGACCCTGGCCCCCGGATCGCGGGTGGTCATGGACTACCTGGACCGGGCGGGGTTGGCTGAGCCACTGGCGGCGATCGGGTTCGACCTGGTCGGGTTCGGCTGTACGACCTGCATCGGGAATTCCGGGCCCCTGCTGCCCGGGGTGTCAGAGGCGGTCCACGAGCACGACCTGTCGGTGGCCTCGGTGCTGTCTGGGAACCGGAATTTCGAGGGCCGCATCCACCCGGATGTCCGGATGAACTACCTGGCCTCCCCCCACTGGTGGTGGCCTACGCGCTGGCCGGCACCATGGACATCGACCTGACCACCGATCCGCTGGGCTCCGACCCCGACGGCCGACCCGTCCTGCTGTCGGACCTCTGGCCGTCCCCCGACGAGGTCACCGATGCCATCCGTTCCTCCCTCACCTCGGACATGTTCCGCCGGCGCTACGGCGCGGTGTTCGACGGTGACGAGCGGTGGCAGGCCGTGGCCACAGCCACCGGGCACACCTTCAGCTGGGACCGGGACTCCACCTACGTCCTCCGGCCGACCTTCCTCGAGGGTCTGGCCATGGAGCCGGCGCCGGTGACCGAGGTGGAGGGGGCCCGGGTGTTGGCCGTGCTGGGCGACAGCGTGACCACCGACCACATCTCCCCGGCCGGCAACATCGGCCCGTCCACCCCGGCCGGCCACTACCTCGCCGCCAAGGGGGTCGAGCGCACCGACTTCAATTCGTACGGGGCCCGGCGGGGCAACCACGAGGTGATGGTGCGGGGCACCTTCGCCAACGTGCGGCTGCGCAACCAGCTGGCACCGGGCACGGAGGGAGGCCTCACCCTCCATCTGCCCGACGGCGAGCAGACCACCATCTTCGAGGCCGCGGAGCGGTACATGGCCGAGGGGGTGCCCCTCGTCGTGCTGGCCGGCAAGGAGTACGGGTCGGGTTCCTCTCGCGACTGGGCGGCCAAGGGCACCTCGCTGCTCGGCGTTCGGGCGGTCATCGCCGAGAGCTACGAGCGGATCCACCGATCCAATCTCATCGGCATGGGGGTGCTCCCCCTGCAGTACGCCGAAGGCCAGAGCGCCGGCGCCCTGGGGTTGACCGGCCACGAGGTGTTCTCCGTCACCGGCATCGGGTCACTCAACGACGGGGTCGCCCCGAAGACCGTCGCCGTGCGAGCCGTCGACGACGAGAACCGAGTGGTGGAATTCGAGGCCCGGCTCCGCATCGACACCCCGATGGAAGCCGAGTACTACCGCAACGGGGGCATCCTCCCCTACATGCTGCGCCAGATGGCCGGTCGAGGTGTCGACGGGTCCTGACCGTGCGGCACCCCGATCACCCGGTCATGGGCGGTCACCCGGTCGACCGCCCTGACCGGCCCGGAGCTCAACCGGCCAGCGGCAGGACGAAGCCCGCGATGACCACGTAGTGCAGCACGGCGCCCACGATGGTGCAGGCGTGGAAGACCTCGTGGTAGCCGAACACGCCCGGCGCCGGGTTCGGCTTCTTCAGGGCATAGACCACCGCGCCGGCCGAGTAGGCCAGACCGCCGGCCAGCAGGAGCGTGAAGCCCACCCCGCCCAGCGCCCGGAAGAGCTGGGGCAGCACGAGTACGGCGGCCCACCCCACCACCACGTACGGCAGGGCGACGACCCACTTCGGCGCGTCCAGCCAGACCTGGCGCAGGGTGATGCCGACCACCGCTCCGCCCCAGACGACGCAGAGCACCGCGGTCCGGGCCCAACCGGTGAGGGCGATACCGGCCACCGCCGTATACGAGCCGGCGATGGCGATGAAAATGGTCGAGTGGTCCGCCCGGCGCATCCGGCGGCGGCCCACCGGTCCCCAGGTGTGACGGTGGAACAGGGCGCTGACTCCGAAGAGCAACGAGACGGAGAGCGGCGTACACCGCCATGACCAGCGCCGAGCCCGTGGTCGGCGCCGCCCAGACCAGCGCGGCACCCGAGACCAGGGAGACGAAGAATGCCACCTCGTGGAATACGCCCCGCAGCCGGGGCTTGACCGCGTCGGCGGCGTCGTCACCCCGGCCGGCCGGCTGGGTCAGGGTCCCCGTGCGAGCGCTCACCGGTCCGCCCCGTCGGTGGCGCGGCCGGCCGTGTCGTCCACGGCCCAGCCGCGGTGGGCGGTGTTGACATCGGGGACATCGACGTCGGGGGCCCCGGCAGGTCCTTCGGCAGCGGACCCTGGAGTCAGTGCGTGCTCGATGAATCGACGGAGCAGGCGACGCCCCACGGTCTCGACTTCGGCCAGCTGCAACCGATCGAGGGTGACCCCGGCGGGCAGGTACGGCTCCCAGCCCTCGACCAGGGCGCCGTCGACCTCGACATGGAACTGGAACCCGTAGGCCCGGTCACCCCACCGGAAGGCCTGGTTCGGGAAGGGACGTGAGCGCGGCCAGGTGGACCGCCCCGCTCCGGAAGGGAGAAGGTGTCCTGGTGCCAGTGCACGCACGGGACGGTGGTGTCCGACAGGCCGCCGTACTCCGGACCCACCACCGGATCCCACCGCCCGGGCCCGGTCAGCTCCACCCGCCCCAGGCCGATCTCGGGCCTGGCACCGGTGGTCACCTCGGCACCGAGGGCCAAGGCCAATTGCTGCGCCCCCAGGCACACCCCCAGAACCGGCTTCCGGGCGACGACCACCGCGGTCAGCAGATCACGCTCACCCGGGAGCCAAGGGTGGGAACTTTCGTCGTACACCCCCATCGGACCGCCCATGACCACCAGGCCGGCGATCGAACCGGGGCCGAGGGAGCCGATCGCCATGGTCGAGGCGGACCACCTCGAAGGGAATACCGGCGGTCACCAGTGAATCGGCGATCAGTCCCGGGCCTTCGTGCGCCACGTGCTGGAGGACCGCCCAGCGGCCCTCGGGGCGGGCGCCGGTGTCGGCCGTCACGCCGTGGAGACCAGGAGGAACGCCTCGGCGAACCGACCGTCGGGTAACCCGGCAGCCAGGGCCGTGCCGGACATCCAGGTCCGCAAGAGCTCGTCGAGGTGGTCACCGTCGCCCACCTGGCTCCGGTGGGAGCGCAGTGCCGCCAGCTTCCGGTCGAATGAGTCGGTGGCGTCCACGGCACGGTCGGCGCGTTCGGTCGTCATGATCCACATCTCGGGGACGGTGTGCGGCTCCAGCCCCTCGTCGAGCAGCTCCGGGAAAGCGAACGGGTTCCGGGAGTCCGGATAGACAGCGCAGGCGGCGGCCTCACCGGCGGCCAGATGATCAGGGTGGCTGGCGTAGATCCGGGCCCAGTTCCGCTCCGGCGACTGGGTCACCACCCGATCCGGTCGGAAGCGGCGGACGACCCGGGAGATGCCCAGGCGGAGATCGAGGTCGGCCTGGAGCCGGCCATCGGGAAAGCCCAGGAAGGTCACATCGGTCACCCCCACCCGGGCCGCGGCCTCCCGCTGCTCGCGGCGGCGGATGGTAGCCATCTCCGACCGGGGCAGGGTCAGATCCTCGCCCCCGGCCTCTCCGTCGGTGGCGATGCAGTACGCCACCTCCACCCCGGCGTCGGTCCACACCGCCACCGACCCGGCGGCGGCGAAGTCCACGTCGTCAGGGTGAGCCGTCACCACCAGTATGCGTTCGATCCCGTCGATGCCGGCGCCCACCGTCATGGGCTGGCTGAAGTGACGCTCAGGCATACGCTCCTCCTCGATGCGGTGGTCACCCGGTGCCCTCGGCGTTCCGACGGCGGGCCCTGCGGCCCGGTCCTCACGCCGGAGGAGAACCCGAGTGGTGCCGGCGGTCGGGACCCCGCGATCGTTGCTCGGTCCATCCCCACCCGGGCCGTGGCTTGGCGACGGGGTCAGTCCAGTGGGTTCCAGGCGGCCAGATCCTTCAGCCGCGAGTCGTTGGAGAAGATCTCGACGATGGGCGAGCGGAGACCGATGCGGGTCTGGATGCGCTCGATTTCGAGCACCTGGTTCCACTGGACCAGGGTGACCACCAAACCGGCCTCACCGGCCCGGGCGGTGCGACCCGAGCGGTGCAGGTAGGCCTTGTGGTCCTCGGGGGGATCGAAGTGGACGACCACGTCGACCATGTCGATGTCCAGGCCGCGTGCGGCCACGTCGGTGGCCACCAGGGCGGGGAGCTTGCCTTCGCTGAAGTCCTTCAGGGTGCGCTCTCGGTTCGACTGGCGGAGGTCGCCGTGGATGGCGTCCGAGCGAATTCCCTCCTTGCGGAGCTGCTCGACCAGGCGGTCGGCGCCCCGCTTGGTCCGCACGAACACCAAGGTCTTCTCCGAGTTCCGGCAGATGGCGGCGCACACCTTCACCCGATCCATCTGATGCACCTCGAGGAACCGGTGCTCCATGGCGTCGACGGTCGTGCTGGGTGAGGCCACCTCGTGGAGTACCGGGTCCGTCAGGTACCGGCTGACCAGCCGGTCCACCGCGCCGTCCAGGGTGGCGGAGAACAGGAGGGTCTGGTGCTTGCGCTCCAGGCGCCGCAGCACCCACTCCACCTGCGGCATGAAGCCCATGTCGGCCATCCGGTCGGCTTCGTCGAGGACCAGGGTCTCGATGTCCGCCACCGAGAGCTCGCCCCGATCGCCCAGGTCGATGAGCCGGCCCGGCGTGGCGATGATCACGTCCACCCCGCGGCGGAGCTTCTTGACCTGCCGCTCGATGTCTGCCCCGCCGTAGACCGCGATGATGCGGAGCCCGGCCTCTTTGGCCAGCGGCTCGAGCACCTCGCTCACCTGCACGGCCAGCTCACGGGTAGGGACGAGGACCAGGGCCCGGGGTCGGCCCGGCTCGGTGGACCTGGCGACCATGGTCCGCTGCAGGAGCGGGATGCCGAAGGCCAGGGTCTTGCCCGAGCCGGTCTTGGCCTTGCCGCAGACGTCCCGCCCGGCCAGAGCGTCGGCCACGGTCATGGACTGGATGGCGAAGGTCGTGGTGATCCCCTGCGCAGCCAGGGCCTTCACCAGCGAGGGGTCGACGCCGAGGGAGGCGAAGGTCCGGGGGGTGTCGGCGTCGGCCGACACGAGATCGGAGGGATCGAGGACGCGATCCGACGGATCGGCAATGGTGGTCATGGGGTTCAGAAGCTCTCTCTCATCGTTCACTGACGGCCGGAGGCCGACCGTCGACACCGTGCCATTCACGGATGCCTGCGGGCCCGCCTCGGGCCATCGTCCGGACTGCGTCGGCAGGTCGGAAACAGGATGAGGAAGACCCCGGTAGCAGAGCACCGGCTCCACCACGACCCCCAGTCTACCTGGAATCGGCCGTTACACCAGGTCAGCTGGTGGTGGGACCTTCTGCAGACCCCTCGGGAGGCCGATCGGTGCCCCCTCCCGGGCCTCGGGAGGCCGGTCGCCGGCTCCTTCGGGGGGCGGTCGCGGCCCTCGCGTGATACACCCCCCTGCTTTGCTGGTGGCATGGCGGCAACGACCCCCGACGATCACCAAGCGACCTCCGCCGGGGAATTCCTCACTGCTCTCGCCGTGATCGAGTCCTTCGTCAAGTGCCTTGAGCCGGAGCGGTACGACGCCAGGGACGCCGCGAGACTGACCGAGGGGTTCGCCTTGGGGAAGCGACTCTGCGGAGCGGGGGAAACCCTCATCGCCGAGCGGGCGGCCAGGGGCAACGCCCACCTCGCGACGGGTCACCGCACTCCCGAGGAATGGCTGTCGTCGGTGAGCGGTACCTCCAGGGGCGAGGCGAAAGACCTTCTGCGGGTGGGAGAAGCACTCGGGTCGCAGCCGGCCGTCGAGGATGCGCTGCGGGCCGGGAGGCTGACCCCACGGCAGGCCACACTGGTCTCCGACGCGGCGAAGATCAACCCCGGTCGGGAACAGGACCTGGTCAAGAGCGCAGAAACCGACACCGTCAACCAACTGAAGGACCGGTGCCTCCGGGCAAAGTCCGAAGGCAGGTCCGCCGAAGACGGTGAACGGCACCGGAGGGCCCTCCACGTCAACCGTCGCTGTCGGACCTTCACCGACACCGATGGCGCCTTTTGCCTAGAGGCCCACCTGACGCCCGAGACCGGGGCGGGTCTCAAGGCCGCCCTCGATACACAATGCGACCGGTTCTTTCAGAAGGCCAGGAGGGCTGGTCGCTTCGAGAACGTCGACGCCTACCGGGCCGACGCCCTCGTGGCCCTGATCACCGGCGAAGGCATTCTGCCCGCCGAAACCCGGAGGAAAGGGACCCGGTCCGCTCCGCCGGGCGGTGCCGATCCGACCTCCCCCACGGCGGATCGGTCCGACTGTCGAAGTCATGGACCCGACGCCACCGTGCACATCCGGGTCGACCTGGCCGCCCTCCGCCGAGGGAACATCTCGAACGGCGAGATCTGTGAGATTCCCGGGGTCGGTCCCGTTTCGGTGACGTGGGCCAGGGAGATCCTGGGTGCTGCGCTCCTCGATCTGGTCATCACCGACGGGGTGGACGTGACCACCGTGGTGAGGCTGGGGCGCCACGTCCCGACCGCGCTGCTCACCGCCATCCTGGAACGCGACCAGTGTTGCGTGGTTCCCGGCTGTGGCAAACGATTGGGGCTCGAGAACGACCACTGGCAGGTCGACTTCGCCGACGGGGGGACGATCTCCTACGACAACATCGCCCGCGTGTGCACCTACCACCACCGGCTCAAGACCCACCAGGGCTGGGCCCTGACCCAGGAGAACGGGCAGTGGCGGTTCGACCCACCCGAAGCTGTCCGTGGCGGCGGTCCGATCGGGCGCAAGCGGAGGAGGAAGGGGAGGAAGACCGGGTCGGCCGGCCCTCCACCAGATCCGGGTCCCAGCCCTCCGTCGGTCACCGACCAGGCGGCAGCCACCCCGGAACGCCGGTGACGGCCGTGCGCCACTGGACCGGGTCGATGAAGCCGTGTCGATGAAGCCGTGTCGATGAAGCCGTGTCGATGAAGCCGTGTCGATGAAGCCGTGTCGATGAAGAGGCGCCGCAGCGACCCGGGCACCTACCCTGGGCCACTGGGCCGGGTCGATGACCACCGGCCGACCCCCACGAAAGGAAACTGACCATGGGAAAACTCGACTCCGGCGACAAAGCACCAGCGTTCAGCCTGCCCGACCAGGACGGGAAGAAGCTCTCCCTCAAGGACCTCGCAGGTGATCCGTTCGTCCTGTACTTCTATCCCCGCGACGACACGCCCGGGTGCACCAAGGAAGCCTGTCAGTTCAACGACAACCTCCGTGCCTTCGCCAAGGCCAAGGTCAAGGTCCTCGGAGTCTCCGGGGACAGCGCTGAGAAACACCAGAAGTTCCGGGCCAAGTACGGGCTCACCTTCCCGTTGTTGACCGACGCCGACCACAAGGTGGGAGAGGCCTACGGCGCCTGGGGCGAAAAGACGCTCTACGGCAAGAAATCCATCGGCGTGATCCGGTCGACCTTCCTGGTCGGCGGGGACGGAAAGATCATCCGGGCCTGGTACCACGTGAAGGCCGACGGTCACGCCGCGAAGGTCCTGGCGGAGGCCGAGGGCTGACCGGCCCGGCGAGGAGGGAGAGCTCCAGGCACCGCGGGTCCGTCCGCGGCACCGGGGGTCCGTCCCCAGCACCCGGACCTTGGGGAGAACCGGTCTCACACCTACACCTGGTGAGCCGAGCACCACCACGACGTCCGCCCCCCCACCGTCGATCGGGTCAGTTCGGTCCCGTCGCGAGGACAGCGGCCGCCAAGGTGACGGTCGTCCATCAGCCCGCCGGTGTGGGAGCCACCTCCATCAGTCAGGTCGGAGAGGGTCCGTCCCAGGTGCCGGTGAAGGCGTCGGATCTCGTTGGGGGTCAACGAGTCAGAAGGGCGGAGCGGGGAGAGACCGGCCCGCCAGAGCAGTTCGTCGGCGATCAGATTGCCGATTCCGGCCACCCTCGACTGGTCGAGGAGCCGGGCCTTCAACGCGGTCCGGGAACCTCGGAGGATGACGGCCAACTCGGACCGGGAGATGGCCATGGCGTCGGGCCCCAGGTGCGACACGTCCGGGTCGAGCAGCACGCCACCGAGGCGTCTCGGGTCCTGGACCGCCAGTGATCCTCCGTCCTGGAACCGAACCGTCCACCGGTCCCAGACCGGGTCCCGGCGCCCGGGGGCGTAGCGCAACTCGTCGACTCCGACGAGACCGTCCACCACCAGGGTGCCGGTCATCCCGAATCGGATCCCCACCGAGGGACCGCCGTCGAGGTCGAGGAGGAGGAGCTTCCCGATCCGGCGGGCCCCGACGAACCGGTGGCCGATGAGGGCCTGACGGAGGCTGTGGGCGGTGGTGGCACCCTTGAGGAACCAGGCATCCGGGCTGTCCACTCCGCCGATGGTGCGGTCGAGGGCCCGCTCGGCCAATCGCCGGTAGGTCTCGACTTCGAGCATTTCGGGCACGGCCCGAGGGTAGCCATCGCGCCTGCTCCACCCGTCCGGTGCGCCTCGATAGGGTTGGGTCATGCCCCCCGAAAAGCCCCACTGGGCCGAGCTCTTCACCGAAGTCGTGACGTCCGGCCTGTGCACGGGATGTGCCGGCTGCATCGTGGCGTGCCCCTACGACGTGCTCTCCTACGACGACACCGGCGGGAGGTACAAGCCGTTCCACATCGACGCCGAGGGCGGGCCGGAGAGCTGCACCCACGGGGTGAAGGGCTGCACCATGTGCACCAGGGCCTGCCCCCGTTTTCGGCTCTGGGAGCCCGAGATCGACACCCATCTGTTCGGACGGGAACGGTCCTCCGAGGAGGTGGCCGGAGTGTCCCAGGACATCGTGCTGGTCCGTGCCACCGATCCGGAGATCCTCGAGCTGGGCCAGGACGGCGGGCTGGTGTCCGCCCTCCTCATCTGGGCCCTCGAGCACGACATGATCGACGCCGCCCTGGTCTCGATCCTGGAGGGGGACGGCTCGACCTGGAAGGCGGTTCCGGGACTGGCCACCAACCGGGCCGAGGTGCTGGCCGCCGCGGGGTCCCGGTACACCTATTCGGCCAATCCCCTGGCCTATCCCCTGGCCATCGAGGCCGGGGCTGAGCGCATCGCCCTGGTCGGCATGGGATGCCAGGCCTCGGCCGCCCCGGTGATGAAGGCCCGGAAGGCCGGCAAGATCGCCCGCAGGCTCTCGCTGACCATCGGTCTCCTGTGCTCCAAGACCTTCGACGACGCCATCTTCCCCGAACTGTTCGAGGCCCGGTACGGGATCGCACGCGCCGACATTGCCAAGATGAACATCAAAGGTGTCTTCCAGGTCTGGACCCGCGACGGCGGCTACCACGAGATCCCGCTGAAGGAAGCCCACGCCTGGACCCGGGAGGGATGCAAATCCTGCCCGGACTTCGCCGCCGAGCATGCCGACATCTCCACCGGCGGGATCGGAGCGTTCAACGACTGGACCCTCACGATGGTCAGGACGGACACCGGACGCCAGCTGATGGACGGGATGATCGCCGGCGGAGCCGTCGAGACCCGGCCCGGCGACGACGACCCGGGCGCCATCGCCCTCCTGCACAAGCTGGCCCGGGTCAGCAGGAAGCGGTGGCCGGAGACGGCCGTGCCCATGCCCCGCCGCCTACCCGACCCAGCGTGACCCCCCGGCCAGCCCCAGGCCGGCCGGTCCGGGCACCGGCCGGTCGGTCCGGCCCCGCATGAGAATCTCGTAATAATCGTTCGTTTGGGACCAAAGTCCCTGATGCGAGCGGAACAGCCGACCTAGGCTGTCGGGAGAGGGCCAGGCACGAACCGCTGACCAATGGGCCCTGTTATCGGCTCGGACATGCCGGGTATCCCGTACCGCCGGCGGCGGTGCGTCAGGTACCAGGGGGCCGTACCCACGACGCCTGGAGGATCACCGCTTGTTCGCCGCCCTGGGACGGTTCACCGTCCGCTTCCGCTGGCTGATCATCGCCGGCTGGATCCTCGTGACCGTCGTGCTGATGGTCTCCCTCCCCTCGCTCGCCAGTGTGGAGAAGTCCAGCAACTCCCAATTCCTGCCCTCCACCTCCGCCAGCGTCCGGGCCGACCGCCTGGCCGCTCCCTTCAATCCCCGCACCACGTCCTCGGTGACCTTCGTGGCCTCCAACGGTCACGGCGTCCTGAGCCACGCCGACAACGCCTCGTTCAGCCGCGCCGAGCAGTCCATGCGCTCCATCCCCCGGGTGATCGCCGTGGTCGACCAAGGAGTGTCGTCGGACGGTCGGGCTCGCCGGGCCATGGTCCAGCTCGACGTGCCCCCGGGATCCACCGACAAGGCGGCCGCCGACACGGTGGACCGGCTCCGGGCCACCTTCACCACCTCGGGGGTACCGGCCGGACTGGAGATGCACCTCACCGGCGGTGTGGCGTCGTCGGTCGACCAGCAGAACCAGAACGGACACACCCAGACGCTGACCGAACTGCTCTCGGTCCTGTTCATCCTGGCCCTGCTGTTCCTCACCTTCCGCGCCCTGCTGGCCCCGGTGGTGGCCCTGCTGCCCTCGGTCGTGGCCATGTTCGCCGCCGGGCCCCTCATCGCCGCCTCCACCCACCTGGGGGTGCAGGTCTCGGACCTCACCCCCATCCTCCTGACCGTGGTACTGCTGGGGGCGGGCACCGACTACGGACTGTTCCTCATCTTCCGGGTCCGCGAGGAGCTCCGACGGGACAGGCCCGTCCACGAGGCGGTCTCCTTCTCGCTCTGCAAGGTGGGCGAATCGATCACGTTCTCGGGCCTCACCGTGGTGGGCGCCCTGGCGGCGGTGGCGGTCGCCACCTTCGGGCTCTACCAGGGTCTCGGCCCGGCACTGGCCATCGGGATCGCCGTCGCGCTCCTGGCCAACCTGACCCTCCTGCCCGCCCTGCTGGCGGTGCTCGGGCGCAGTGTGTTCTGGCCCCGGATCCCCCGGCCCGGCCGGCACCACGGCGGCACCTGGGGTCGCATCGCCGGCAAGGTGGTCGGCCGGCCGGTGGTCACCCTCCTGATCGGGCTCGTGATCTTCGGCGGCTTGGCCCTGTCCATGCTGGCCTACTCCCCTTCGGGATTCGGCGATCCGCCCGCTCCGGCCAGCTCCGACTCGGGACGGGGTCTGGCCATCCTGGACTCGACCTTCCCGTCCTCCGACGCCGACCCCACCAGCGTGGTGTTCAAGCTCGCCACCTCGGTGTGGAGCGAGCCCCAGGTGCTGGCGTCCGCGCTGGACGGCCTGAACCGGTCGGGGCAGTTCGCCGCCGTGACCAGCGCCCTCGATCCCGATGGGATCGCGGTGTCCCCGTCCGCCCTGGCCGGCGCCCGTCTCCAGCTGGCCCGGTTCGGCCCCGCCGCCCAGTTGCCGGTCACCCCGCCCCCGGGGACCTCGGTGTCCCCGGACGCCTATCAGGCCTACCAGGCGTCGGCCCAGTTCATCAGCGCTGACGGGACGGCCCTCCGGTACCAGACGTCGCTGAGGGCCGGACCCTCGACGAGTACGGCTGCGGCGGACGCCGTCCCGGCCGCACGGGCCGCGGTGACCGCGGTGGCCCGCGACATCGGCGCCACCTCGTCGGGCGTGGCGGGTTACGCCCCGGTGGCGTCCGATGTGGGCTCCATCTCCGGCAGCGACCTCATGCGGATCATTCCTATCGTGATGATCGTCCTGGCCCTGTTGCTGGCCATCGTGCTGCGCAGCCTGGTGGCACCCATCTACCTGGTGGTCAGTGTCGGCCTCTCGTACCTCGCCTCGCTGGGCCTGGCCGTGCTGGTCTTCGAGCTCGTCGGCGGACAGGACGGCATCAACTTCGTCCTCCCCTTCTTCATGTTCATCTTCATCATGGCGTTGGGCCAGGACTACAACATCCTGGTGATGACCCGCATCCGCGAGGAGGCCCAGCACGCCCCCATCCGGGTGGCGGTCCGTCGGGCCGTGGAGGCCACGGGCACCACCGTCACCTCGGCCGGGCTCATCCTGGCCGGCACCTTCGGGGTGTTGACGGCCACCGGCTCCACCCAGGTCCAGGAGATCGGACTCGGACTCGCCGCCGGCATCCTCCTCGACACGTTCTTCGTCCGCACCCTGTTGGTTCCCTCGGTGGTGGTCCTGTTGGGCCGCTGGAACTGGTGGCCGTCCAGCCTCTGGCGTCAGGACCACAGCCACGACCCCGTCCTGCCCGACCCCGAATCCGGCTCCGACGACATCGACGGCCAGGGAGGCTTCGGTGGTCCCGGTGGCTCCTCCGGGGCGGGCCCCTGCCCGGCCGGAGCCGTCCCGGACGCGGCCGAACGGCCGCTGGTGGGGGCCGGAGTGGGATCCGCCCACCGAGCCGCCGATTGAGGCTCCCGCCGGAGCCGGTCACCGGTCGCCGGTCGAGGCGGTATCCCGAGGCCGGTCGGGCGGTTTGGCCTTGGTGGAGAGAGAGTACGGTGAACGGGCGTGGCCAGCCGACGGACTCCTCCCAAACCCACCGTGGTCCTCCTGGTACGCCACGGCAAGACCCCGACGACCGGCCAGGTCCTGCCGGGACGAGCCGGCGGGCTCCACCTCTCCGACGAGGGCCACGCCCAGGCAGAGACCGTGGCCGGTCGGATCGCGGCACTCACCGGAACGGACCGGGCCGGACCGTCGGCGGTGTACGCCTCGCCGTTGGAGCGCACCGCCGAGACGGCCAAGCCCATCGCCCGGCAACTCGGACTCCGGGTCCGCACCGAGCGCGGGCTCCTCGAGTGCGACTTCGGCCAGTGGACCGGCGCCCAGCTGAAGGCTCTGGCCAAGAAGCCCGAGTGGGGCCAGGTGCAGCGCTGGCCGAGCGGATTCCGGTTTCCCGGGGGGGAGTCCTTCCTCGAGATGCAGGCCCGGATCACCTCGGCCATCAGCCGACTGGTCCAGCTCCACCCGGGGGAGACCATCGTGGCCGTGTCGCACGCCGACCCGATCAAGGCTGCCGTGTCCTCCGCCGCCGGCACCCACCTCGACCTCTTCCAGAGGCTCACCATCTCCCCCTGTTCGGTCTCGGCCGTGGCGTACACCGTGGACGGTCCGCACGTCCTGACCGTGAATTCGACCGGCTCGCTCGGCGAACTGGCCATCGCATGAGACCGACCGTCCGGCACCCCCTGACCATGACGCCGCATCGGACCGGCCCCGGTGGAGGGTCCCGTTCCACCCACGCCCGGTCCCCCTGGCGGTCCGGCTCGAGCCCGGCCGGCCCGCCGAGGCGGGTGGCCCGGTGAGCGAGGGATACGACCTCCCGGCGCCCGACCGCATCACGGTGGGCGCGGTGGGCCCGGTGGGTGAGCGGCTGTTCCTGCTGCAGTGCCGGCAGGGGCCGACGCTCCTCACCCTCAAGATCGAGAAACAGCAGGTGGCGGTGGTGGCCGACTACCTGGGTCGCATCGTGCGGGACCAGTCACGCCCCGGCCACCTCCCCGAGGAGCTCGAGTTGGAGGAGCCGGCCGAACCGGCCTGGGTGGTGGGAACCGTCGGCGTCTCCTACGACGATGGTGAAGACCGGGTGGTCCTGGTCATCGAGGAGCTGGTCCCTGAGGACGAGACCGGCGCCATCGCCCGGCTGTCCATCTCCCGCGAGCAGGCCGCCGCCTTCGCCATCCGGGCCACCCGGCTGGTGGAATCGGGCCGGCCCCCCTGCCCGCTGTGCGGCTCACCCCTCGACCCCTCCGGACACGAGTGTCCACGAACCAACGGTCACCGTCCGCCGGCGGTGTGAACGGCTGGAGCCCTGCGGTCGGTCCCGGGCTCGAAACCGTCACCGAGTACCTCCACCGGAGCCCGCTCTCGGTGGTCGGACGGATGCCGTGGAGTTCCAACCTGACCTTCCTGGTGGATCTGGAGGGGAGCGAAGGGGCCGTCGGCGACCACGCGCCGGGACCGCTCCAAGCCGTCTACAAGCCGGCCAACGGCGAACAGTCGCTGTGGGACTTCCCCGGCGGGCTCTACCGGCGGGAGGTGGCGGCCTTCGCCCTCTCGGAGGGGCTGGGCTGGGGCCTGGTGCCCCCGACGGTCGAGCGCCATGACGGGCCGTTCGGGGCCGGTTCGGTCCAGCTCCTCGTGGCGGCCGACTACGAACAGCACTACTTCACCCTCTTCGACCAGGGAGGCCACGAGGAGGCGCTCGCCGCCATGTGCGTGTTCGACGTGGTGGCCAACAACGCCGACCGCAAGAGCGGGCACGTCCTGTTGGGGGAAGGCGGTCGGCTGTGGGGCATCGACCACGGGCTCTGCTTCCACAGTCAGCCCAAGCTGCGCACGGTGATCTGGGACTTCGCCGATGAGCCGGTCCCCGTGCACCTCCTGGACGACCTCCGGCGACTGGCATCGGACCTCCCCGAGCAGATGGCCCGCTTCCTCGACGAGGAGGAGCGGCAGGCGGTTGCCGACCGGATCGACCGGCTGGTCCATACCGGCACCTTCCCCGAGCCGCTCGGGGACCGGCCGCCCTATCCCTGGCCGCTGGTCTGACCGGCTACGGGGGCCGACCCCCCGACCCCTCCGTCCCACGGTCGGCTCCTCCAGGACCCGTCGCGCCGCCTGGCCCGTCCCGGTGGCATCCCGGCGGACGCCTCGACCGAACGATACGGAGGGTCGGTACGGAGGATCGGTGCGGAGGTGACGGTACGCCGGGGACGGACCCTCAGGGCAGCGCGATGTGCAACTTGGTCCGCATGGAGTCGATGACCGCTTGGGACAGGCGCTCGCCCCCGCCGGGGGAGAGATGGATCCCGTCGGGGGTCCGGATGTTGACCTCCGCCCCCGAACTGTTGGGCAGGTAGGCCGTGAAGTTGCCTTGGGCGTCGGCCAGCACCGCATCCGACGCCACGTAGGAGGCCTTGTCCGGACGGGCCGCCACCTGGCTCGCCACGATCCCGTTGAGTACCTTCATCTGGCCGTTGAGCTGGTCCCCGGCCATGGGCGGCATGCCCACCCACAGCACGTGGGCCCCGGCGGCGTTGGCTTGGTCGATCAGGGCGCCGACCCGCTGGCCGTAGGCCGCGTTCCAGGCCGGAGAGCCGTAGGGGATGCTGCCCCCGGCACCCATCAGTGACTGGGGGTCGTTGGCTCCCATCATCACCACCACCAGCTGGGGTTGGTCGTTGGCCATGTCCACCCGGAGCTCAGCCGCCCAGTCGAAGTAGTCGGGTCGCGACAGCCCGGTGTCGACCCGCCCATCCAGGGTGGCGGTGGCTACTCCGGTGGCGGCCAGGTCGCTGACCAGGGGCTGCCCGAGATCGAGGCCGATCGAGTCACCGATGACCAACACCCGGAGCGGAGCGGCCGCGGTGGGGGCCTGATTGAGCGCGGGGAGGGTGGTGGTAGTGGTGGTCGCTCCCGGCGCCGGTGAAGGACCCGGCCGGGGACCGGGGGGTGGCCTCCGACCCGGCACCGCCGTGGCCAGCGACGGGCCTCCCCCCGGGGTCCGGCCCAGGGCCTCATCGGTCCAACCCACCACGTGGGAGAGCCCGAGCGTCCTACTCAATGCGGCGATCGGACCCACGATGTCAAGGGACACGGTCCGGCGTGCCCCCAGCGGCGAGACGATGGCCGACCGCTGGAGGCTGGGCGCATCGAGGAGCAGCCAGACGCCGAAGCACACCAGCCCGATGAAGAGCATGCGGGTCCAGGGGATGCGGGGGCGGGATCCCGAGTGCAGCCATCCGGGCTCCGCCGGGCCCTCGTCGCGGCCGACGACGGTCGTTCCCGTCGCTCGGGAAGGGGCGCTGGCGGGGGGCGAGGTCGGGGGCATTGTGGCGGGTCAGAACCGGTAGTAGATGAACGGGGCTACGCCCTGCGGTCCAAGGGTCGTGATGGCCAGGAGGACCAGGCCCAGTATGCCCCCCTGCAGGACCGGACGACGGTCGGCGAAGACCGTCTTGACCCGGTCGAGCCAGTTGTCGGGGAGGTACTGGCTTCCGATGCCGGCGGCGATGGCCACCACCGCCAGGGGGGTGACCAGGGGCGAAGGCTGGCCCCATCCGTCCAGCAGTCGGAGCAGCATGGCCCACACCGTCCCCAGGGTGTCGGCCCGGAAGAAGAGCCACCCCAGACACACCAACTGGAAGGTCACGAAGCGGGCCCAGGCCACCCGACCCCGTCCGACCGGGTCGAGGGGGAGGCCGAGCGCGGCGCGCTTCTTCCGGCGGTTGCGCCCGATCACCTGGCCGATGCCGTGGTACAGGCCCCAGGCGACGAAGGTCCAGGATGCTCCGTGCCAGAGTCCGCCGAGGAGCATCGTGATGAGGATGTTCATGGCGATCCGGCGCTCGCTGCCCCGGTTGCCTCCCAACGGGATGTAGAGGTAGTCGCGCAGCCAGAACGACAGGGTGATGTGCCACCGTCGCCAGAAGTCCTGGAGGTTGATCGCGCTGTAGGGCCGACGGAAGTTCTGTGGGAACTGGAAGCCGAGCAGTAGAGCGATGCCGATGGCGATGTCGGTGTAGCCGCTGAAGTCGGCGTAGATCTGGACGGCGTAGCCGTAGATGGCGAACAGCACCTCCAGGGCCGAGTGCTGGCGTGGGTCGGCGAACACCGGGTCGACCACATAGGTGGACAGGTAGGAGGACAGCACCACCTTCTTGGCCAGGCCGGCGGCGATCAGCCAGCACGCCTCGACGTAGTCGATGTGCAGCTCGTCGCGCCGGCGTCGGATCTGTGGCAG
The DNA here is from genome assembly GCA_963833585.1 of uncultured Acidimicrobiaceae bacterium. Classification (GTDB taxonomy): domain Bacteria; phylum Actinomycetota; class Acidimicrobiia; order Acidimicrobiales; family RAAP-2; genus Bog-756. Next base: position 398,106 of record CAWHYF010000003.1, read on the forward strand.
GAGTTCGGTGCCCCGGACGATGGGGCCCGCCACGAGGTGCGGGAAGAACGACAGATACACGGCAGTGTCGATGGCCCGGGCCGGCTTCAGGACGCCCCGATGGATGTCCACGACGTAACTGATGGCCATGAAGGTGAAGAAGGAGATTCCCACCGGCAGGGTGACCGCCAGCAGTGGGAGGGGCCGGCCCAGTCCCACGAAATGCAGGCCGTTGTCCAGGTTCACCGCCAGGAACCCGTAGTACTTGAACCAGGCCAGCAGTCCGACCAGGCCGGCCAGCGTGGACCAGAGTGCGACCTTCCGGCGGGACCCCGAGGCCCGGTGGACCATCTTCCCCCCACCTGGGCGATCGTGGTCGACGCCGCCAGCAGGAAGATGAACCGCCAGTCCCACCAGGCGTAGAAGAAGTAGCTGGCGACGATCATGAACGCCTTCCACGGCCCGGGATACGGGTTGAGCAGCCACTGCACCGTGTAGACCACGGCGAAGAAGATGGCGAAGTCGATCGTGGGAAAGAGCACGTGACCTATCGGGTGGATGGGGCTGGGCCGGTCATGACACGCCACGCGCCATGTGCCCGGAGATTACCTGTCCGGCCCTGGGCGACCTGTGATCGTGGGCGGCGGTCGGTACCGCCCCCCGGCCCACCCTCCGAGCCGCCCGAGGGGCAGACCGGACCGAGCCGGTGGGGTCAGCCGCGTGTCTTGAGCGCCTCGATCAGCTGCGGGAGGACCTTGTGCACGTCGCCGACGATCCCGAGGTCGGCCACCGAGAAGATGGGGGCGTCCTGATCCTTGTTGATGGCCACGATGTTCTTGGAGTTCTTCATGCCCACGAGGTGCTGGGTGGCGCCGGAGATCCCGCAGGCCACGTACACGGTGGGCTTGACGGTCTTGCCGGTCTGGCCCACCTGATGGGAGTAGGGAACCCATCCGGCGTCCACGATGGCCCGGCTGGCCCCGGCCGCCCCTTTCAGCAGGGTGGCCAGCTCCTCGATCATGGCGTACTGGTCCTTCTCACCGAGGCCACGCCCACCGGACACCACCACGTTGGCCTCGTCCAGCTTGGGACCGGTCCGCTCCTCCACATGGCGGGCCACGATCTTGGCCGCGTTGGTGGCGCCGGTGTCCGGCGCCGTCAGCGGCCACGACGGCAGCGGGGGCGCCCCCGGAAGGCTCGGCGGCGAAGGACTTGGCCCGGACGACGAAGATCTGCGGGCCCGCCCCGGTGAACCGGGCCGTGAGGATCTGGCTCCCGCCGAAGATGGCGTGCTGGGACACCAGTCCACCGTCGCCGGCCGAGAGACCGACCACGTTGGTGAGCACGGGTCGATCGACCTTGACCGACAGGCGACCGGCGATGTCCCGGCCGTCGTAGGTGGCGGGGAACAGGATGGCGTCGGGCCCCGACCCGGCGGCCACGGCGGCGGCGATGCTGGCGGCTACCGGTGCCCCGGGGAGCGAACCGCCCAGGTCGCCCACATCGTGGACCGTGGTCACGCCGTACTCACCGAGCGTCCCCGCCACCGAGGCGGTGGCGTCCCCGTAGGCCACGGCCTCCACCGTGCCCCCGAGCTCGCGGGCGGCGGTGATCAGTTCGAGGGAGGTGGTGATGGGGGCCCCGTCGGCTACTTCGGCCAGGACCCAGATCTTGTCGACAGACATGTGTACGTACTCTCCTACCGGTCCTAGAGGACCTTGAGCTGCTCGAGGAATTCGATGACGCGTGTGTAACCGTCGCCCTCGTCGACGACGATCTCGCCGGACGTGCGGGCCTCGGCGTCGGCCACATCGGTGACCTCCTGGCGGGAGCCGGACGCCCCGACCTGCCCGGCGTCGACGCCCAGGTCGGCCACGGTCAGCGTCTCGACCGGCTTGGACTTGGCCGCCATGATCCCCTTGAACGACGGATAGCGCGGTTCGACGACGCCGGCGGTGACCGTGACCAGAGCGGGGAGCGGGCTCTCGACCTCGTCGTAGCCGGCCTCGGTCTGGCGCTCGACCTTGACGGAATCGCCGGTGATCTCGACCTTCTTGGCGAAGGTCACCGAGGGCAGGCCCAGGAGCTCGGCGATCTGCACCGGGGTGGTGCCGGTATAGCCGTCCGTCGATTCGGTGGCGGCGAGGACCAGGTCCGGCTCGGCCCGTTTGATGGCCGCGGCCAGGACCTTGGCCGTCCCGAGGGCATCCGTCCCGGCCAGCGAGTCGTCACTGATGAGGATGGCCTTGGCGGCACCCATGGCCAATGCCGTCCTGAGCCCAGAGGTCTCCCCGTTGGGAGCCATCGACACCAGGGTGACGTCGCCGCCCCCGGCGGCATCCGCCAGCTGGAGGGCCATCTCGACACCGTAGGCATCGGAATCGTCCAGGATGAGTTTCCCCTCCCGGACGAGGTTTTTTGTCCCCGGATCCAAAGCGCCGGGTGCGGCGGGATCGGGGATCTGCTTCACACAGACAACGACGTTCATGGGCGTGCATTGTTGTTGAAATTCGGTCCATCGACCAATCGGGCCGTCCTGCCTGGTCAGGACCCCACCCACTCCACGGGTCCTCGAGATGGTCGCACGGGGCGGTCGGAGACCGGTCCGAGCAGGGATCCGACCGGCTCCGGGCCGGGAATCGAACGGTCGCGGTTGACGGCACCGGCGTCAACCGGTCGGTGAGGGGAGCGACCGGGGCCGACGGGACCCGGTCAGGAGGATTCCAGCACCGACAGCGCCAGGGTCACATCGTCGGTGATCACCGTGTCGACGCCCAGGGCCGCCACCTCCCGCAGACGCGACGGGTCGTTGATCGTCCAGGCGGCCACGGCCAGCCCGGCCGCATGAGCCTGCTTCCACCAGGGCCCCGTCGATCAGCGAGGCGTGCGGATGGAGCGCCCCGCATTGGCGCTCCACGGCCATGGCCACGCAGGCGGAGGGGTCGAACCAGCTGGCCACCAGGAGCCCCGTGGCGACTTCCGGCCGGACGGCGTGCACGGCCTCGAGGGAGCCCGGCCAGAACGAGGAGACCACCGTCCCGGACTGCCGGTCGGTCCCGGCCACCAATTCGGCCACCTCCCGGGCCATCTGTTCGTCGGGGTCGAATCCCGGCTCGCCGGGCAGGTTCTTGAGCTCGATGTTGAGCTCGAGCCCCTCGCAGGCGTCGAGCGCCTCCGAGAGCAGGGCCACCGACTCGGGGAGGTGGTCCGAGGGCAGTTGGCAGACGGGTCCCAATCCCGTGAGCTCGGGATCGTGCTGGACGACCAGGACCCCGTCCGCCGTCCGACGGACGTCCAGCTCCACGCCGTCGGCGCCGAGGCGGCGGGCTCGGAAGAAGGCCTCCAGGGAGTTCTCCCGGATGCCGAGGGCCGGATCGGGGCTGCCTCGGTGGGCGTGGACGACCGGTACCGTCATCGTTCCGGGATCCTCCTCGGACTGGCCGTCTCCGGGGTGCCCCTCTGGGTGGTCATGGGCAGTTCGGGGGCGCAATTCCCCCGCAGGAACCGGTTGCACCGGTGAGTGCCGATGATTACTCTAGTGAACGAAACCTGAACGGCCGGTGACACCTTTGCGCCGAGCTATGTGAAACGGATCACAAACAGATCTCGGGAACGGGAGCGGAGGAAGCATCGTGGCCCTTATGTGGAACCGGACGGTCGAGTGGGACGACGGCGACTGGCGCTATCTGGCTGCTTGTCGCAGTACCGAACCCGATCTCTTCTTCCCCATCGGAACGACCGGTCCGGCCATCGACCAGATCGAGGCGGCCAAGCGGGTCTGTCGGGGATGCGATGCCCAGGAGCCGTGCCTCGACTTCGCCTTGGCCACCAACCAGGAGTCCGGTGTCTGGGGCGGGACCTCCGAAGAAGAGCGGCGCAAGCTCCGCAAGGCGTGGTTGGCCGCCCGCCGCCGGGCGTCCTGACCCTGGCGCCCGACCCCGACCGTCCGACCCTCCGGTCTTCGACTCCAACCCCCGGTCCCCCGCCGCCGACGCCGACCTCCGGCTTCACAGTCCGGCCACCTCACCGTCCTGCACCGGAAGTTCGATGACCACGACGGTCCCCCGGACCCCGGGATGGTCGTCACTGCGGTTGCGCATGGTGATGGTTCCGTCCAACTGACTCCGGACCAGGTCCCGGACGATCGACAGGCCCAGGCTCTGGGTGGCGTCGATGTCGAACCCCTCGGGGAGACCCGACCCGTTGTCGATGACTTCCAACGTGAGGGCCGCGAGGTCATTGACCAGGTGCACCCGGATGTGTCCTGGGGGCTGTGCCTCGCGCCGTCCCACGTCCTCCGCGGCACCCGATCCGTCCGGGCCCACCGGTCCCTGGCCGCCGGTCTCCCAGATGGCGTCGGTGAAGGCGTGCTCCACGGCGTTCTGCAGGAGTTCGGCCAACACCACGGCCAACGGCGTGGCCACGTCGGCCGGCACCTCGCCCAGTTCGCCGGTCACCTCGAACGTGAGGCCCCGGCCCTGGACCACCGAGTCCTCGGCCATCCGGATGAGGGACGTCACGATCTCGTCGAAAGGCACCTGGTCGCTCGGCTCGCGGGACAGGATCTCGTGGACGATGGCGATGGAGCGGACCCGGCGCTCCGCCTCGAACAGGGCGACCCTGCCCTCGCCCCGGGGAAGTCGGCGGGCCTGGAGCCGCAACAGCGCCGAGATGGTCTGGAGGTTGTTCTTCACCCGGTGGTGAACCTCGCGGATGGCGGCGTCCTTGGACAGGAGGAGCCGGTCGAGGCGGCGCACGTCGGTCACGTCACGGAGCAGCACCAGACATCCCGTGACCACATCGGCGGCCATCAGGGGGATGCAGTGGAGCAGCACCGTCACATCCGGCCTCCGCTCGACCTCCTCGACGACCGGGAGTGCTGAGGCCAGGGCCCACTCGATGGCCGACTCCTCGATACCCAGGTCGGTCAGGCGGCGGCCCTCGGTCTGGGAGTACATGCCCATCCGGTGCAGCGCGTTGGTCGCATTGGGCGAGGCATAGCGGACCCGGCCCTCCTCGTCGACCACCACCACCCCGTCCCCCACTCTCGGGGCCTCCTCGGTGGCCACCTCCTCGCTGGGAAAGGGGAAGGTCGACTCCGAGATCATCACCGCGAACCGGTCGAACAGATCCCGGTAGGTGCGCTCGAGGTGGCCGGGCCGTCGGCCGGCACCGGCCGCCAGCCGGGCCAGGACCGCCACCGTCGTCCCCTCGCACCGGACCGGGATGCAGTGGAGCCGGACCGGTTCGTCGCCGGGCTCGAGGGGTACCTCCCCGCGGGTCACCTCGCCGGTGGCAACCGTCTGGACGGCGAGCGGCCAATCGGCCGCCGCCACCGTCTGGCCCACCAGATCGTGCTCCACCACGGTGGCGCTGTTCGAGGGTCGCATCTGCCCCAGGATGACCAGCTCGGTGGCATCGTCGTGCCCCGCCCCGGTGGGTCCGTCCCGGCCCTGTTCCCCCGGCCGGGCCGGGGGGCGGGCCATCGGGGCCAGCAACACCAGGTCGGAGAAGGACAGGTCGGCCAGGATGCCCCAGGTCCCGAGCAGGCGCTGCAGGTGGCCGAGCTGGGCCTCGTCCAGATTGGTGCGCTCGAAGGCCAGTTCCGCCGGAGTGGCCACGTCAGCTCTCCCCGGGCGGGTCCAGGTCCACCCGATAGGGGCGGCGGCCCCGGTAGCCCTGGAGGGTGGTCACACCCTCCGCCCGGAGCAGATCCCGCAGGTCGTCGGCACGGTCCGCCACATCGGGGAGGGCGTGGGCGTCGGACGCGGTGGTGAGGGGGACCCCCCGGTCCACCAGGCGGTGGAGCAGCGGCGGGGCCGGGTACTCCTCAGCGACGGGCTTCTTCCACCCGGCCGACGAGACCTCGGCGGCCATCCCGGACCTCACGGCGGCCTCGGTGATCCGGTCGTAGTACTCGTCCGGGACCGTCGGGACCCGCCCGGCCACCTTGGCCAGGTCGGGATGGGCGAAGACGTCGCACACCCCTGACGCCCCCAGTTCCTCCATGGCCTGCGTGTACTCGTCCCATACCTGGTCGATCTGGCGGACGTCCCACTCTGCCATCACCAGCGGGTCGTTCAACACATCGAACCGCCACGCCCCCAGCCAGTGGACCGAGCCGAGGAGCACGTCGAAGGGGTACCCGTCGAGCAGTCCGGCCACCTGATCCATGCGGTCTTGGTAGTAGTCGACCTCGAGACCGAGGACCACCGGCAGCCCCTGGGCCTTGACCGCCTCCACCGCCTCGACGTACCGGTCGAGGTCGACCCGGGCGTGGTGGTCCCAATAGGCGGCCATCCCCGGTCGGAGCGCATCGCCGGGCAGATCGTCCCAGAACCCGCCGAGCAGGTCCTGGGCCTGGGTGAAGCGAAACAGATGCTCGGTCAGGGCGATCTCGGTGATCCCCGCCTCCACGGCGCGGTGGCAGTACGCCGCCACCTGCTCCTCGGTGGCCTCGGCGTCGGCCTGCGTATGGGGCCAGAGATGGAGGTGGTAGTCCAGCACGCCGTCGCCTACCCGGCGGGCCGGATGAGGGTGACCCCGTCCCGGACCGTGGTCTGCACCGCCACGACCCGTGGATCCACTGACAGCGCGTCGTTGAACCGCCGCAGGGTCTCGGTGTCGGCAGTGGTGTCGGCCGGGTCGAGGATCCGACCACTCCACAGGGTGTTGTCGGCGGCGATCAGGCCCCGGGGGGACAGCTTGGGGAGCACCGCCTCCAGGTAGGCGGGGTAACCCGACTTGTCGGCGTCGATGAACACCAGGTCGAAGGGCCCGGGGAGGGAAGCGATGGTCTCGAGGGCTGGTCCCACCACCACCTCGATGACCTCTGCATACGGGCTGCCGGCGATGTGGCGGCGGGCGAACTCGGCGTGCACCGGCGAGATCTCACAGGTGGTGATCCGACCTCCCGGGGCCAGCCCTGCGGCCATGGCCAGCGCCGAGTACCCGCCGAACGTCCCGATCTCGAGTACCGACCGGGCGCCCAGGGCGAAGGTCAACATCTCGAGGAAGCGGCCCTCCAGTCGGCCGACCATCATGCCGGGGGCCTCCAGCGTGGCTCGAAGGTCGGTGGCCAACTCCTCGAGGTAGGCGGGAGGAGGGGTGGTGTGGGCCTCGGCGTAGGCCTCGAGCCTGGGGTCGACGATGTCTGTCACGGATGCATCGTAAAGCAGCGGGGACGCAGGTCCGAGCGGCCGGCCCCGCCTACTCCCAGATCTGTTCGCCGAGTCGGACCAGTCCGGGGAGATCGAAGATGTCGGTGTCGAAGAACGGCACCGTGGCGAGCACGTCCGGCACGACCGAGAGCATGGACCGCTCCTCCATCTCACGGAGGGCCACCACCTGGAAGTTCAGGTAGCTCTCGGCCACCTCGGTGAGCACCCGGGCAATCTGGTCCGGGTCGTCGAGGCCGGCATCGATGGCCCCCAGGGCCGGCACCAGCTGCTCGGCCATCCCGACGGCGTGCTGGCGAAGGTGTTCGGCCACCCGCGCCCCCTCCGTACCGCGCAGGTAGTCGGGCAGGACCTTGTTCAGCACGATGGCCCCCAGGTGGAGCCGGCGGGAGGTGAGTTGCTCGGCGAAGAACTCGGCCTCCCGAAGCGGCACCGCCTCCAGGGTGGACACCACGAGGAAGGTGGTGCGGCGGTCCGAGAGGAGCCGGCCCACCGATTGCGACCGCTCGACGAACCCGCCGTACATCGACTGGAACAGGATGAAGAACTCGGAGATGTCGGCCAGGAACTCGGTGCCCAGGATCCGGTCGGCCACCTGGTAGAAGGGCTTGGTGGCCACATTCACCAGGCGCGAACGGTAGGGAACGATCAGCCACCGGAGCAGGCGGGAGGAGAAGAAGTCGGCCATCCGCTGAGGGGCGTCCAGGAAGTCCAGGGCGTTGCGGGTGGGCGGGGTGTCGACCACGATGAGGTCGTAGTCGCTCTCCGAGTGGATCTCGTACAGCCGCTCCATGGCGATGTAGTCGTGACTCTGGACGAACTTTCCCGAGATGTTCTGGTACAGGGGATTGGCCAGGATCTCGTCCCGGGTCTGGGCGTCGGGAGCATGCCGGCGGATCAGCTCGTCCCACGACTCCTTGGTGTCGAGCATGGCTGCCCACAGCTGGCCGCGCGGCTTGATCCCGACCGAGCGGAACGCCTCGTCAGGCACCCGGTGCTCGGTGTTGCCGATCCCGTCCAGCCCGAGGGCGTCGGCCAGGCGCCTGGCCGGATCGACGGTCAGGACCAGGACCTTGCTGCCGTGCCGGATGGCGGCCATGATCGCCGCTGCTGCCGCGGTGGTGGTCTTGCCCACTCCCCCGGGCCCGCAGGCCACGACGATCTCCTTGGTGGCGAGCAGCCCGTCCATGGACCCGCTGCCCGCCGACGAGACGTTGGTCGCTTCGCCCACCGACTGGGGGCCGCCTCCGCCGCCATGAGATCCCCGGCCCCCGCGGCTCGACCGCGCCGGGCGGGAGGTCCGGGGTCCCGCCATCAGTACCCCAGCTCCTCGCCCAGGGAGGCGGCCACCTGCCGGGTGGTGCGGAGCCCGTGGGACCGAGTGAACAGGTACGGGAGGTAGAGCATCGGCACGTTGCCGTCGATACCCTGGCGCAGACGGTCGAGATGGGTGGTACGGGTACGGCGCATGGTGACGGCCAGCCGGGCCGCGTCGAGGACCGGGCCGGCATCCCCACCGGCCAACTCGTCCAGTGTCCCGAGGGGCCCGGGCTCGCCGAGGGCATCGAATACGGCTTCCTCCTGGCGACCGAAGAGCTCGGGGAGCACCCGGTTGACCACCACCGCCGACAGCTGGACGGTGGTCTCGTCCCGCACCCGGTCCGCCAGCTCGATGGTCTCGTTCACCGGCATCTCCTCCGGGGTGCACACCGCGGCCAAACCGGTCGTCCGGGGGTCCGAGAGGATCTCCAGCAACCAGTCCGTCTGGGTCCGGATGAGGCCCACCTTGACCAGGCTGTTGATGGCCTGCGGGGCTGCCAGCTGTCCGATGATGTGCCCCGAGGCCGGTGCGTCCACGACGACCAGGTCGTAGTTGCGCTCCCGCACCTCGTAGCAGAGCTTGCCCACCGTCAGGATCTCCCGCACCCCTGGCGCGGCGGTGGCCACGAAGTCGAAGGCCTTGGCCAACGGGCCGATGCGCCCCACCACGGGGATCTTCAGCTGGAGCTTCAGGTACTCGCGGAGCGAGGCCTCCGTGTCCATGGTCATGGCGAACAGTCCCGGGAGGATCTCACGCTCGTTGAAGGCGGTGGGCGGTGCCTCATAGAACCCGGCGACGTCGCCCTTGGCATCGACTTCGCAGATCAGCACCCGCTTCCCCCGTAGCGAGGCCAGGAGAGCCAGGGCCGAGGCCACCGTCGTCTTCCCGACACCGCCCTTCCCGGTGACGAAGAGCAGCTTGAGGTCGAGGAGGGCGCTCATCGAACCACGACCCGGAGCGCGCCCCGGAGCGCGACCCCAGAGGAGGACCAGGGGGATACCAGGTGGCGGGGGCCGCCGCGCACCGACCGAATGGTGGCGCCGGCCGTCGGGCGGCGAGCGTCGGGTGGCAGCACCGGCCGTGGGCACGTGGTCCGCGCCATCAGCGCTCCGATCCGCACCGAGGGCGGTGGTGCTGTCCGATCAGGCGATCCCGAACCCGACTCGCCGGTCGGAGGCCGGTGGATCCACCTCGATGTAGGCAACCTTGCCCACCGGCACTCCGACCTGCCGGCCCTTCCGATCGGTCAGCCAGAGGACGGTCCCGTCCTGGCCCAGCGCCGTCTCGACGTCGGCCAGGACCTTCTCGCGGTCCGCATCATCGGGCAACTCGATGTCGAGCTCCTTCATCGACTGCACGATTCCGATACGCACGTCCACCTGGCACGCTCCTCTCAGCTGGGCCCGGCAGGACTGCCGGTCGCCACCGACGATACAAGGTCCACGGTGCCGGGCGTCCCGCCGCCCCGCCGTCCCGCCGTCCCCGCCGTCCCCGCCGCCCCGCCGTCCCGTCCTCCGGGTGTCCCGCCCAAGCCGAGGTCCGGGCCGGCTCTCGACCCTGGGGTCCGAGCGTCACACCCATGGGGCACACTGGGTCCATGACCGAGCCGAGCCATTCCGGCCCCGGGGAGGGCCGGACAGACGACGGGCCCACCGAGCGCAATCGCCGCTGGGCGTCGACCATGGCCGGTCACGGTGGCCCGGGGATCACGTTCGCCCATGCGGACAGCCACGTGACCGTCGGCGGGCGGGATGGCGCCGGGACCGGGGACGGCCTGCCCGGACTGGACCGCCAGGGCCGCGAGGCCACGGAGACCGACCAGCTGACACCCGGGGCGACCCGGAGCCACGGGGCGGGTCGTCGGGTCCGGCCGGAGGACCCCGACCGCTGGAGGACGTGCTTCGAGCGGGACCGGGACCGCGTCCTCCACGCCACCGCGTTCCGCCGGTTGGCCGGGAAGACCCAGGTCTTCGTGTTCCCCGACGACCACCAGCGGACGCGGCTGACCCACGCCCTCGAGGTGGCCCAGGTGGCCACCAGCGTGGCTCGGGCCTGTGGGCTGAACGTGGCGCTGACCGAGGCCATCGCGCTCGGACATGACTGCGGCCACGGACCAGGGGGGCATGCGAGCGAGGACGCCCTCTCCCCCTACCTCGACGGTGGTTTCGACCACGCCCCCTGGGGAGCCGATGTGTCCCTCGCCTCCCTCAACCTGTGCCGTGAGACCCTCGACGGGATCCGCAACCACTCGTGGTCCCGCCCCGCCCCGTCCACCCCGGAAGGTGAGGTGGTCAGCTGGGCCGACCGCATCGCGTACGTCTGCCACGACTTCGAGGACGCGGTGAAGAGCGGCATCGTCACGCCCAGCGCCCTCCCCGACCTGGTCCGTCGACGCTGCGGCGACCAACGGAGCCAGCAACTCGGCACCTTCATCGAAGCCCTGGTGTCGACGATCCTCCGGACCGGGCGGATCGGCATGGCCGACGACGAGGCCGAGGCCCTGGCCGCCTTCCGAGCCAGCAACTACGAACACATCTACCTTCGGCCGAGTTCCGTGGCCCAGGGGCGGGCGGTGGTGGCCGTGCTTCGGGCCCTCGTCGACCACTTCGGGGACCGACCCAATCTGATCCCCACCGGCGGGCCGGAGGCCCTCGACCTGAACGGTGGCGAGCCGGCGGCGGTCCGGGCGGCGGTGGCCTACGTGGCGGGCATGACCGACCGGTTCGCCTTCGGGCAGGCCGTCGCCCTTCTCGGGTGGGACCCGGGAAAGCTACCGGCCGGTATCGGGATCGCCGTCCGACTCTGAAGTCCCCGGGGCGCCCGACCCCGGGTTCAACCCTTCTTCACGTCCGGGAGCTGGCCGGTCACCATCACCGTGCAGGGCGCGTGACGCACCACATGGTCCGACACCGATCCCAGCACAGCCCGCTTGAGGCCCCCGCGACCCCGGGATCCCAGCACGATGGCTTGGGCCGACAGGTCCTTGGCGAGCTCGCAGATGGCCGTCGCCGGCTCGCCGGAGAGCACATAGGTCTGTGCGCCCTCCAGCCCGAGCGCCCTTGCCACGCCGGCCACGATGGATCGGGCCTCGGTCTCCGCCCGCTCCGAGTGCTGGTCGAACTCCTCGGGCGTGACCACCGGTCCGCCGAAGCCGCTGCCGGTCAGCAGGGACTCATCGGGCCCATCAGCCACGGTCACCACCACCGGGACCGCCTCCGGGCCCAGGAGGCGGTGGCCGGCGGTCAGGGCCTGGGTGGAGAGGTCGGACCCGTCCGTGCAGAGCAGCACCGTGAAGCTCACGGTTGCACCGTATCAATCCCGGCCGGCCCGAGTCCGGCCCGGTCCGGCGGTCGTCGGCTGGTGGCCGGGGATGAATGCGGGAGGCGCCGCCCTAGGATCGGACTCGGCCGGATGGCTCGTTGCCTGGCCGAGGAGGTCGATCATGGTCACCGAGCAGGCCAGCGTCCGGTCCAGCCGGGCGGAGCCCGAACCGCACCGGTCGGTCACCGGGCTCCGAGGGTCGCCGGACCGATCGGCTGTCCAGGGCCCCGACCATCCTCCCGGTGACGGCGCGGCGACGATCCTCGCCCCCTTGATTGAGGCCCTGGTTGGAACCGATGCGCCTGTGAGGTTCGAGTTCTGGGACGGGACGGCCATCGGCCCGGAGGACGGGGTGGGGGTGCTGCGGATCTGTTCGGCCGACGCGGTCCGACGGATTCTCTGGTCGCCGGGCGAGTTGGGTGTCGCCCGGGCCTTCGTCTCCGGCGACCTGGTCGCCGAGGGTGACATCTTCGAACTGCTGCGCACCCTGCACGACGCGTCGCCGAGGGAACTCCGGAAATTCCGACTCCGGAGCCTGCCCGACCTGGTGGGTGCGGCGCGTCGGTTGGGAGTGCTCGGCCCTCCGCTGCCGGCGCCGCCCGAGGAATGCCGCCGGACCGGTCGGCTCCATTCGCCGGCACGCGACGCCCGGGCCGTCAGTCACCACTACGACGTGGGCAACGACTTCTACCGGCTGGTGCTCGGGCCCACCATGACCTACTCCTGTGCCAGGTTCGCGACCCCCGAATCCAGCCTGGAGGATGCCCAGGCCGCCAAGTACGAGCTGATCTGTCGCAAGCTCGGCGTCGATCGGTCGCCCGGAGCGCGCCTGCTCGACGTCGGCTGCGGCTGGGGTTCGATGGCCATCCACGCCTCCAAGTACCACGGCGCCAGGGTGGTCGGGGTGGCCCTGAGCCGGGAGCAGGTCGACGAAGCGGCCCGCCGGGTCCGCCAGGCCGGTCTCGACCGGCAGGTGGAGATCCGCATGATGGACTACCGCGACCTGCGCGGCGAGACCTTCGACGCCATCTCCTCGATCGGCATGTTCGAGCATGTGGGAAGCCAACGGATGACCCAGTACTTCGAGACCCTCCGGGACCTGCTGACCCCGACCGGGCGGCTGCTCAATCACGCCATCTCCAAACCGGGAGGCTCCGTGCTCGGAAATCGGTCCTTCGTCGGGCGCTATGTCTTCCCGGATGGCGAGCTCGTCGACGTGGCCGACGTGGTCCGAGCCATGCAGCGCACCGGCTTCGAGGTGCGCGACGTCGAGTCGCTACGAGAGCACTACTCGCGCACGCTGCACCACTGGGTGGCCAACCTCGAACGGCACTGGGACGAGGCCGTGGCGCTGGTCGGGTTGGCCCGGGCCAACGTCTGGCGGCTCTACATGGCGGCGTCGGCCAACGGCTTCGACGACGGCGGCCTGGCCGTCCACCAGGTGCTCGGGGTCGTTCCCGAATCCGGGGGTCGGAGCGGCATGCCGCCCACTCGGGCCGGATGGGTCTGATCGCCGTACGACGACGGAGACGACGGAGAGCGACGGATGAGAGTGCCCGGGGACGGCCGGCAGGGACGGAACAGCCCGGCACGGTCGGGCCGGTCGGGCCTGCTGCGCCCTCCCCTGGCAGAACAGAGGCGGTGGCCCAAGGCGGCGACCGCCCCTAGCTCAGACTGAGCTCCTTGCGGTAGACGCGGGCCGGACCGAGCTCGACGATCGAGGTGGCAAGCCGATCGAAGACCCTCGCCGCCTCGCTGTCCGGCTCGGCCGACGCGGTGGGGATGCCGTCGTCACCACCCTGGCGAAGGGCCGGAATCAGCGGCACCTGGGCCAGCAACGGCACGCCGAGCTCGCCGGCCAGCTGGGCCCCGCCTCCGGCGCCGAAGAGCTCATACCGCTTCCCGTCGTCGGCGGTGAACCAGCTCATGTTCTCGACGACCCCCCGCACGGCCAGCTTCAGTTTCCTCGCCGCGTACGCAGAGCGTTGGGCCACCCGCTCGGCGGCGGCCTGAGGAGTGGTGACGACGTACACCTCGGTCTTGGTGAGGTACTGCCCGAGCGACAGCGTGACGTCGCCGGTACCGGGGGGCATGTCGATCAGGAGGAAGTCGGGCTCGCCCCAGTACGCGTCGACCAGGAACTGTTCGAGCGCCTTGTGGAGCATGGGTCCACGCCAGATCACCGGGGTGTCATCGGGAACGAAGTAGCCCATGGACAGGCACCTGACCCCGTTGGCGGTGGGAGGTACCACCAGATCGCCGATGATCAACGGGTCGTTGGTGACCCCGAGCATCTTGGGCACGGAGAATCCGTAGACGTCGGCGTCGAGGATGCCGACGTCGTGGCCCTGCCGGGCCAGGGTCACCGCCAGATTGACCGTCACCGACGACTTCCCCACCCCGCCCTTGCCCGATGAGATCCCGAGGATCCGGGTCTTCGAACGAGGCAGCATGAACCGGTTGGGCCTACCCTCCTCGTGGCCAAGCGGGGCCCCGGACCCACCGTGGGCGTGACCGTGCCCGTCGTCGGGGGCGTGCTGGGTGCCCCCGTCCACGGGTTCTCCCCGGAGGAGCATCCGGAGCCGGGCTCGCGGCTCCTCCTCCATCAACACCGTCTCCACCTGGACCTCGTCTACACCGGCGACGGCGTCGACCGCTCGGCGGACCCGCTCCTGCAACTCCTCGGCCTGGGGGTAGTGGGCGACTGGTAGCGCCACCTCGACAGTCACCTTCCTGCGTCTGACGTGGACCGCGCCGACCATGCCCAGTTCCTGGAGTGGACGGCGCAGCTCAGGGTCGATCACGGCACCCAGCGCTGCCGTGACCTGGGGTTCGTCGATCGACATAGAGGAGCTCCTCAGAGAAATTCGGCGTCACCCGGTAGACTAGGTGCCGTGCACGCCGACTCGGACAGCCCCTCCCTCCACGTTGCGACCGCACCGGTCGAGGCGGATGCGTCGCCACGGCCGGATGTTCCACCGGCCCCCTCCGAGTCAGACAGCCACTTCTCCGCCGCGGTGACGGCGGTGACCGCGGCCTTCGGTGACCCGACCCGGAGGGAGATCTACCTCCACGTGCGCTCCAACCCGGGAGCCACAGCCTCCGAGGTGGCAGCTCGCTTCTCGCTGCATCCCAACGTGGCCCGCCACCACCTCGACCGTCTGGCCACGGGGGGGTACGTGGAGGTCACCATGGAGCGGGCCGCCGGCAACGGGGCCGGCCGGCCCTCCAAGCGGTTCCGGGCCGTCGGCAACGATCCCACTCTCGACCTGCTGACCAGGCGGGACGACCTCCTGGTCCTACTGCTCCAGGAGGCCCTCCAGCTCCTCGGGCCGACCGCCGCCGAGAACATGGCCGAGCGGGTCGGCGAGGAGTATGGGCGCACCCTGGCCGGGCAGATGTCACCGGGCGACAGTCAGCGCTCGCTGCGAACCGCTATGCACGCCATCGCCGACACCCTCACCGCCCACGGATTCGCAGCCCATGCCGAGGATCATGGATCCAGCACCGCGGTGGTGGCCGACAACTGCCCCTTCGGGAACGCCGCCTCGCAGTACCCGGTCCTGTGCGCCGTCGACCGGGGCATGGTGAAGGGGCTCCTGGCCGGACTCTGCGGTGAGGAGGCCGGGGGGACCGTTCCGGTGGTGCTTTCGTCCTCGCGCGCCCGCGGTGACGACGCCTGCGCCGCGGTCGTCTGACCGGCGAGCCGGCCGTTGGCCCGCCACTACCTCGATCACGCCTCCACCACACCGACGCGCCCGGAGGCCCTGGCCGCCGTGGCCGCCTGGGCCGAACAGGGGGTCACCGCCGACCCGGGACGCCTCCATGAGGAGGGTCGCATCGTACGGATGGCATTGGAGGAGGCGCGGTGCCAGGTGGCCGAACTGTTCGGGGTCCGCGCCCGAGAGGTGGTGTTCACATCCGGTGGCACCGAATCGATCAACGCCGCCGTGTGGGGAGCGCTTCGCCTCCGACCCGGACCGTCAGTCTGCGCTCCCGTCGAGCACTCGGCGGTGCGGGACGCATCGGCACGATCGGCGCCGGTCGTCTCCATCCCGGTCGACGGCCTCGGCCGCATCGAGGTCGGCGCGGTGGAGGACGCACTGGGCCGGTGCCGGCACATCCACGGAGCGGATGCGGCGCTCGTGCACTGCCAGTGGGCCAACCACGAGGTGGGCACGGTCCAACCGGTTGCCGAGATCGTGGAGCTCTGTCGACGCTGGGGCGTACCCACCCATGTGGACGCGGTGGCCGCCGCCGGACACGTGCCCTGCGAGCTCGGTGATCTCGGCGCCGACCTGGTTTCGGTCTCGTCCCACAAACTGGGAGGACCGGCCGGGATCGGTGCGCTGATCGTCCGTCGGGGCCTGCGCATCGACCCGTTCGTCGTCGGCGGTGAACAGGAACGGGCCCGACGGGGCGGACTCGAGCACGTGGCCGGGGCCATTGGTTTCGGCGCCGCGACCTCGGCCCTCGCTGAGCCCGGGGTGCTGGACGGCGAGATGGGCACCGCCCGCCGGTGGACCGATCGACTCACCGAGTCCGCCCTCGGCGTGGCCGGGGTGGAACAGTTCGGTGACCCGGACGGGCGCCTGCCCCACCTCCTGTGTCTGGGCATCGAGGGGGTCGAGGCCGAACCGGTGCTCCTCGGTCTCGACCAGCACGGTGTGGCCGTCCACTCGGGGTCCTCCTGCTCGTCAGAGTCCCTGGAGCCCTCGCCGGTGCTGGACGCCATGGGCGTCGAGGCCGAACGATCGCTGCGGCTCTCGGTGGGCTGGACGACGTCGGCGTCGGACATCGAGGCCTTTGAGGTCGCATTCGTGAAGGTCGTGGACGGGCTCCGGGCGCTTCGCAGCTAGCCTGCAACGTTCCGGTCACCGGAGTGGACGGCCCGGCGGTTGGCTCCTCGAAGGGCCCGGACGGGTCGTATGGTTCGAACGGGTCGGACGGGTCGGACGGACCCCGGCAACCGGCAACGGCAACCGGCGGTAGGTTCTGGCCATGCGCGCCGTCGTCTGCCACCAGCCCGGACCTCTCGACACGCTCGTGGTGGAGGAGCGGACTCCGCCGTCGGCCGGCGAGGGTCAGGTGGTGGTGGACGTCCGGGCCGCCGGGGTCAACTTCGTCGACGGGCTCATCTGTCAGGGTCGCTACCAGATCAAGCCGCCGGCCCCCTTCGTGCCGGGCAGTGAGATCGCCGGGGTGGTCTCGGCCGTCGGACCGGGGGTGAACTCGGTCACCGTCGGTACCCGGGTGATCTCCTTCACCGGGTTCGGCGGCTTCGCCGACCGGGTGGTCGTGCCGGCGCTGTCGTTGGTACCGATGCCGGACAACCTGGACTTCGAGCGGGGCGCGGCGCTGATCCAGAGCTACTGCACCATGCTGTTCACCCTGACCAAGCGGACCTCCCTGGCGCCAGGCGAGTGGGTGCTCGTGCTCGGGGCGGGGGGCGGTGTGGGCCTGGCGGCCGTCGACGTCGCCACCGCGCTGGGCGGACGGGTCATCGCGGCCGCCTCGACTCCGGAACGACGGGCCGCGGCAGTGGCCATGGGGGCCGAAGCCACCATCGCCTACGAGGAGGAAGACCTGAAGTCGAAGGCCCGGGAGCTGTCGGGCGGCGGCGTGGACGTGGTGGTCGATCCGGTCGGTGGCCGCTACAGCGAGCCGGCCCTGCGGGCCACCGGGCACCTCGGCCGGTTCTGCGTTCTCGGATTCGCCTCCGGCCCCATCGCCTCGGTTCCCCTCAATCAGGTGCTCCTCAACAACCGCACCGTGGTGGGGGTGGACTGGGGGGGCTGGACCTTCAAGGACCCATTCGGCAACCGGGACCTGATCACCCAGCTGATGGAGATGGTGGGGTCGGAGCGCCTCCATCCGGTGCACCCGGCCCGGTTCCCGCTCGACCAGGCGTCGGCGGTGATGGGCGGACTGCTCGACCGGACCATCGCCGGCAAGGCGGTGCTGGTCCCCTGACCCCGGGTCCCAGGGGGACGTCGGCGCCCGACCGCCCCCGGTGGGCCCCGTTGGCCCCTCCGCCGGAGAGGGGATAGACCTTGGACATGCCCGACGGTGAGACCACCAACACGGGGCTGCCGGTCCGTCATGAGCATGATCTGACCCGACGGCCGGACCGGATCGACACCACGTTGGTTGCCAGCCTGCCCGAGAGCCTCCGCTACCGGGTGAAGCGACGACTGCTCGGACCGCCACTGGTCAGCGACGAGCTCGCCGGCCAACGACTGGGCAAACCCACCGCCCTCGCCGTGCTGTCCTCCGACGTGATGTCATCCTCCGCCTACGCCAGCGAGCAGATGATCCGGGTGCTGGTCCCCATCGGGGGACTGGCCGCCTTCTCACTGGTCACCCCCTTGACTGCCGTCATCCTCGCCGTGCTCGCCGTGGTGACCATCTGCTACCGCGACGTGGTCCGCTCCTATCCCAAGGCCGGCGGGTCGTACGTGGTGAGCCGGGACAACTTCGGGCCCAATGTGGCCCAGGTCGCCGGGGCCGCCCTCCTGATCAGCTACACCATCACGGTGGCGGTATCGGTGGCCGCCGGCGCCGACGCCATCATCTCGGCGGTGCCCGCCTTGGCCCACGACGCCGTCCCGATGTCGATCGGATTCGTGCTCCTGCTCGCCTACGGCAACCTGCGCGGCATCCGGGAGGCGGGACGGGTGTTCGCCATCCCCACGTATTTCTTCATCGCCAACATGGCCATCCTCATCGTGGCCGGCCTGGTCAAGGCGGCCACCACCGGCCTGCCCCACACCCCGGAGGGCAACGGCACCATGCCCCTCGGTCACGCCGGCGGCGGCCTGATCCTCGGCATCTCCGCCTTCTACCTGCTCCGGGCCTTCGCCCAGGGCAGCTCGGCGATGACCGGCACCGAGGCCATCTCGAACGGCGTGAGCATCTTCCGGTCACCCCAGGCCCGCAATGCCCGCACCACCCTGGTTCTCATGAGCACCATCCTCGGGGTGATGTTCCTCGGGGTGTCGGTGCTGGCCGCCATCACCCACGCTCTCCCGTTCGTGTCGGGCACCCCGACGGTGGTATCGGAGATCGGCAAGCTGGTCTACGGCAGCAGTCCCATGGGCCAGGTCCTCTTCTACCTGCTCCAGGGGGCCACCGCCCTCATCCTCATCCTGGCCGCCAACACCAGCTTCACCGGGTTCCCCTTCCTGGTCAGCTTCGTGGCCGAGGACTCCTTCCTCCCCCGCATGCTCACGGTCCGGGGGCACCGTCTGGTGTTCTCCAACGGGATCATCCTGCTGGCGACGGCGTCCATCGTCCTGCTACTCGTGACCGGGGCCCGGGTGTCGGCCCTCATCCCCATGTATGCCATCGGCGTCTTCACCGGCTTCACCATGGCCGGCGCCGGCATGGTGAGACACCACCTGACCCACCGGGACGAGCACTGGCGCAAGAGCGTGGCGGTCAACGCCACCGCCGCCGTGGTCTGCGCTGTCATCGTGGTGGTGTTCGCCGTCGCCGAGTTCACCCAGGGTGGGTGGGTCGTGGTGGTGGTCATGCCCCTGATCGTGTACGGCTTGGTGCGCACCAACCGGGAGTACCGCTCCGAGGACGTCGTGCTGGAGGAGGGGGCGGCCATCCAGGCCTGCGAAGCCCGCATCCTCCGGCGCAATGTGGTGGTCATCCTGATCGACCGGATCGACCTGGCCACGGCCCGGGCCATCCAGTACGCCCGCAGTCTGACCCCGGACGACCTGCGGGCCGTCCACTTCAACATCGACCACCCCCGGACCGAGGTGCTCATCGACCGGTGGCAGCGCTTGGGCCTGTCCCGGTTGCCTCTCGACGTCATCGACTGCCCTGACCGCCGCCTCACCCGAGCCTCGCTGGAGCTGGCCGCTGAGCTGGCCGATGGCGAGACCGAAGTCAGCATCCTCCTGCCCCGCCGGTCCTACGGCAAGGCCTGGCGCCGGATCCTCCACGACCAGACCGCCGATCAGATCGTCGAGGTGGTGAGCCAGCTCTCCCACGTCAATGCCACCATCGTGCCCTTCCTGGTGGCACCCGGGATCGAGCAGCAGATGTCCGCCGACCTGGTGGCGGAACCGACCCGGCGGTCAAGGGGGCCGGCCGGGGCCATCCACCCGGGCAGGTCCGACGCCGGTCCCGGCGTGCCCGCCGTCGCCGGCGCCACTCCGATCGCCGAGCTCGTCTGGCGTACCCGGACCCGGGTCGCGGGCCGAGTGAAGTCCCTCCGGGTGCAGCCGTGGGCCCAGGCCCACAGTCTCGAGTGCGTGCTGGTCGACGGGAGCGGGCACGCGGTGACCCTGGTGTTCCTGGGACGTCGCTCGGTCAGCGGCGTCCGCAGTGGCTCCCTGCTGATCGCCGAGGGAATGGTCGGCAAGCACCGCAACAAACTGGCCATCATCAACCCCAGCTACGAACTGCTGTCGGCCACCGAGGGCTCCAATGCCTCCTGAGCCCCCACCGTCCCGCGCCGAGTCGATCCGGGCCCGGGTGGGGCAGAGGCTGTCCGCGGTGCGTCCGGTCCTGGCACGCCTGGTGGCTGGCCGCTGGACCATCTGGGCGGTGGCGGCGGTGGCCCCGATCGCCACCGCCCTGGTACTGATCCCGGGGCGAGGCCACTTGAGCGCCCCGGACGACGCCCTCATCCTCATCGTGGTCACCGTGGCCGTCGCCTCGTCGGGAAACCGGGGAGCGGCAGCCCTGGCCGCCCTGGTCTCGGCGGCGTCCTTCGACTTCTTCCTCACCGTCCCCTACCAGTCGTTCCAGATCCACCGGCAGTCCGATCTGACCACTGAGCTGCTCTTCGTCCTGGTCGGACTGCTGGTGGGCGAGCTGGCGTCCCGGGGACACCGGCACCGTCGCGAGGCGGCTGAGGGCCGCCACGGGCTCGACCGTATCCATGGGGTGGCCGAGCAGATCGTGGAGGGGGAGGATCCCGAGTACGTGATGATCAGTGTCGCCGCGCAGCTCACGGATCTTCTCGCCCTGCAGGACTGCCGCTTCGTCCGCAGGCAACCGTCCCGCAAGGGAGCCTGGATCCAGACCGACGGCACGGTGCGGCTCAACCCCCTGACCTGGCCCACCTCGTCGGCCGGTCTTCCCACCAACCAGGTAGAGCTCCCGGTGCGGGGAGGAGGTCACGTGCTGGGGGTGTTCCTGCTCACCCCGACTCCGACCCGACCGATCTCCCACGACCGTTGCGTCGTGGCGGTGGCCCTGGCCGATCAGCTCGGCGCCGCCCTGGCCGCCCACGGCGTGTCGGGGTGGGACACCGAGAGTGATCGCTGAGATTCAGTTCGCCGACACGGCCGGGGGCACCGGCAGTCCGGCCTGCCGGAAGGCCGTACGGATCTCCGGTGCGGCTTGGGTGACCAGCGCGGGCGGTGGGCCGTCGGCCAGGAACTCCCGGTACTGTGCAACCGCGCCGGCGGCGTCGGCGTCCTCCTGCAACAGCACCGTCCCCAGGTAAAGTCGGGCGGCATAGTCGCCCGGATCGAGCCGGATGGCACGAAGGAGCTTGGCCCGGGCGTCACCGATCAGCGAGGTGCTGCTTCCCCGCCGGCCGGTCTGGTACTCGAGCCACCCCAGCTGGGCCAGGGCCACCTCGTTGGCAGGGTGCTGGTCCAGCACCGACTGGTAGAGCCGCGCGGCCGGACCCACCTGACCCTCGTTCTCGTCGGTGGCCGCCTGGGCCAGGTTCTCCTCGACCTGCTGCGTCGGGTTCTGGGCGAAGCTGCCGGTGGCCGACTGCCCGGGTTGGCGGGTGGTGGCGAACAGGGTCACCGCCATGGCCAGCGCCGCCCCGAACGCCACCACCGCACCGGCGAGATACCACCAGCTCCGCCGCCGGCCCGGTCCGGTGCCGGCCCCGGTGCCGATGACGCTGCCGGCGTCGGGACCGTGGTCGCCGGGCCGGTCGCCCGGCACGGCGTCGGACACGGCGTCGGACACGGTGTCGGACACCCGCTCCTCCACGGCCACCGAGGAGCGGGTCAGGAGGGGATCGCCGTCCGCGGTCCCGTCCGGAGTCTTCCAGGCGTCCAGCGCGGTGAGTCGGACCAGGTCGCGCTGGCGCAAGGCCAGGTAGTCCTGATCGGAGAGGTCGCCGGCCAGATACTCGGCATCGGCGTCGGCCAGGGAGCGGTTCAGGAAGATGCGACGCTCCTCGGCCGCCTCCGGGCTCAGGGGCACCCCATGGCTTCCGTCCCGGTCGCCGGGCACTCCACCGGACATTCGCCGTCTGACCAGGACCACGGCCAGTGCGACGGCGGCGGCCAGGCCGGCCAGCAACGGCAGCAGCCACACCGTGAGGGACCAGCCGCTGGCCGGCGGGTCCAAGACGATGGACGATCCGTACCGGTCGACGAGATAGGCCCGGATCTGCTGGTCCGAGCGGCCCTCGGCGACGAGCTGGCCGACGGCCGCCCGAACGGCCACTGCGGTCGGTGCGGAGGACTGGGCCACCGAGAGGTCCTCGCAGGTGGGGCAGCGCACCACGGACTCGATGGCTGCGGCCCGCTGGGCGGGGGTCGGTGGTGCCGACCGGAAGACACCGCTGCCGACCAGCAGGGCCACCACCAGCACCGCGCCGAGGCCGCTCCACAGCGGGAAGCGGCGCCCGGTCATGTGCCGTACCCCCTCGCCTCGGCCTTGCCGATGATCTGGTCGAGGCCCCCCGCGGTCACCCCGCCCAGCACCGAGGCCACCACCCGGCCGTTGGGCGCGATCACGTACGACGTCGGGTTCTCCCGGACGCCGTAGGCCAAGGCCAGGGCGCCATCGGTGTCGGCCAGCGTGGGCCAGGTGACCCCTACCTTGGCCTGATACTGGCGGGCCGCGGCGGTGGTGTCGTTGAAGACCACGCTGACCACGGTGGCGTCACCTCTCTGCCGGTGCTGGAATTGGAAGGCCACCAGGTCCGGGGCCTCGACCTGGCAGGGGGTGCACCAGCTGGCGAAGAAATTGAGGACCACGTACCGGCCGGGAGCCCCACTCAGATGGAACATCGTTCCGCCGACGGTCCTCCCCCCGACCGGCGGCGCCATCCGGCCCAGCAGGGGACTCTTGGCCTCGACGGTGGTGGCCGACGGCCGGGTGGCCAAGACCGCGATCAGCCCGGCCCCGATGACCAGTACGGCCACCGCCGCCCACCGGGCGGGGCGGGGGCGAGGGCGCGAATCTACTGCCGGCGGACCAGCGTCGATCGGGGCGTCCGGCGGCTTCCTCGTCTCCATGCGCTCAGGTCGCCGGACCCGGGCCCGGGCCGTGGGCCGTCGGTGCGTCCAGGACGCCCGGTCCGGTCGGACCGGTCGGGCTCTGGACTTCGACCGTCACGACGGATCACCGGCGCCCACCGGCTGTGGCGCCGCCCCCAAGTCGGGCCGGTCGTCGGGGCCGGCCACCGGGCGACCATCGGGCGGAGGGACGGACGGGGCGACCTCGACCACCGGGGCGGAGACCGGATCGGTGGGCCGGCGCCTCCGACCGGGGATGGCCGAGAGGACGGAGCCCAGACCGATCAGGCCGGCCCCGACCCACAACCACATGACCAGGGGTTGTTCCACCACGCCGAAGGCCCAGACCGTCGACCGGTCGGAGGCGCTGGCGTTGGAGGGGATGGCGGCGATGGTCAGGTACAGGTCGTCCCGCCAACTGGAGTCGATGGCCGGGGTGCCCACGGTGGCGCTCCCGGTGCCGAACTGGCTGACGGCCGGGTAGAAGAGGCCACCTCCGTCGACCCGGAGGACGGCCTCGAACGACGAGTGCGAGGGCGTGGTGACCACCCGGGTGCCGACGAACTCGACCCGGTGGCCGGAGAAGACGGCGCTCCTTCCCACCGAGAGATGGACCTGGCCCCGGGCCAGGTACGAAGTGGCCGCGGCCAGTCCGATGGCCACCACCACGACACCGATGTGGACCACCATCCCGCCGTTGGCCCGGCCCACGAGGCCGCGCCATCCGGTCAGAGCGGCCCGGGCCGGCGGGTCACCCGAGCCGCGGGCCGACCGGTAGGCGCCCCGCACCGAGAGCACGAGGGTCCGGCCGGCCGAGGCGGCGGCGAAGGCCCCCAGCCCGAAGGCGAGCAGAGGCTCCACCCCGCGCACCCCCGCCAGCACACAGCCCACCACCACGAGCACCCCCGCCGCGGCGGGCACGGCCAGTCGACCACGCAGTACCTCGAGGTTGGTCTTTCGCCACGGGAGGGCCGGAGCCACGGCCATGAGGAACAGCAGGACTAGGCCCACCGGCACGAAGAACCGGTTGAAGTACGGGGCCCCCACCCCGATCTGGGCGTCGTTGTGGAGTGCCTCGTAGAGGAGCGGGAACACCGTGCCCAGGAGCACCACGAAGGCGAACCCCACGAACAGCAGGTTGTTGACCAGGAAGGCCCCTTCCCGACTCAGGGGCGAGTCGATGCCCCCCGGTGATCGCAGCCGGTCGCCCCGCCAGGCGATCAAGCCGACCCCGGTGAACAGGACCACCCCGAAGAAGCCCAGCAGCAGCGGGCCGATGGTCGACTCGGAGAACGAGTGGACCGACTGGATGACCCCGGAACGGGTCAGGAAGGTCCCGAGGATGGTCAGGCTGAACGCCGCCACCACCAGCGAGAGGTTCCAGATGCGCAACAGCCCGCGTCGCTGTTGGACCATCACCGAGTGGAGGTACGCCGTCCCCACCAGCCAGGGGAGGAGGGCGGCGTTCTCCACGGGGTCCCAGCCCCAGAAGCCACCCCAGCCCAGCACCTGGTAGGACCACCAGGCTCCGAGCAGGATCCCCATGGAGAGGAAGGCCCAGGCGAACAGGGTCCACCTCCGGGTCTCCCCCTGCCAGTCGTCGTCCAGACGACCGGTGATCAGTGAGGCGACGGCGAAGGCGAAGGGAAGGGTGAAGCCGACCAGTCCCAGGTAGAGCAGGGGCGGGTGGATCAGGACCAGCGGGTTGTTCTGGAGCAGCGAGTTGGGCCCGGGTCCGTTGACGGGAACGGACCCGCTCACGTGCTTGAAGGGATCGGCCGGCCCCAGCATGAGGCCGAAGAAGAAGGCCGCCACCACGTAGACCACCAGGGTTGCCCAGGCCACGAGCTGGTCACCCGATCGAGACCGGAACCTCCACACCATGGCGGTGGCGTACCCCCCGAGCACCACGCCCCACAACAGGATCGACCCGGCCAGGGCCGACCAGAGCCCGGTGATGGAGTAGAGCCACGGGGTGTCCCGGCTGTTGTTGGCGGCCACGTAGCCGAGGGAGAAGTCGTGGGTCAGCAGGGCGTGCTCCATGGCCACCACCCCGACCAGCCCACCGACCAACACCAGCGGGGCGTAGAGCTGTCCGCTGCGCATGGTCGCGGCGCGACCCTTGGCCAGCCCCACCCCGAGTACCACCACCCCGACGACCGAGGCCACGAACCCCAGCAGGACGCCGGTATGGCCGAGGATCCCGTTCACGGACGCGGGCCCCCGACGGGACGGCAGGCGCCTCGATCGGCGCTCATCGCCGGCTCACCGCTTGGTGCCGTTCGGCGCGGTCACCCGCGCCGGATGCTGGGCGATGTAGGTCGAGGAGTGCTTGACCAGGATCATGTTGGACAGGAAGGTGGTGCCGGCGAAGTGGCCCACGGCGATCACCGGGATATTCCTCTGGAACAGGTCCGGAGGGCTCCCGGTGTTGTGCACCAGGACCCGGGCCGCGCCCGCGGTCACCACGAAGTCCACCCCGGTCGAGGTGGGGTGGATCGAGCCCGACTCGACCACCCCTTCCAGATTGAACGTCTTGGCTCCGAGCGTGGCCCGCTGGGCCATGGCCTGGTCGGCGGGCAGGTAGAAGTTGAGCGCGGTCCCCAGGCCTTTGGCCACCAGGAAGCCGAGCGCCCCGACCAGCACCAGACCCACGACGGCGTAGCGGAAACGGTGGCTGGTGCGCGTCAGCGACTCCGGGGACGGGGACGGCGACGGCCCAGCCCCGGTCGTCGGAGGTGAAGATGGTGGAGCCGTGGTCACCGCGAGCCCCCGGGGGCCGACGGGCCCGTTCCGCGGTCCGACTCGTCGACCGGGGCGACGGTCCCGGCGGCGACCACCCGGTGCACGGCCCGGGTGAGCCGGCGGCGGCGCCAGGTGAGCTGAAGGCCGTAGAGGAACAGGAGGGAGAGCACGATGACATACCCGGCCACGACGTAACCCATCAGGCCGCCTCGTCCTCGTCCAGGGCGGCGCCCTCCGCCTGGCGTTCGCGCAGGGCCACATCCAGTTCGCCCGTTCCCAGCCAGTCCTCGAGCACACCGATCCGGTAGCGGACCAGCAACATCCACACGAACACCAGGGTCAGGGCCACGAAGCCGAGGAGCAGCGTCCAGGCCATGGAGCCGTGGATGGTGGGCGACAGGTTGGGGTTCAGCACGGTGGCTCCTTGGTGGAGGGTCCTCCACCACAGCACCGAGAAGTGGACGATGGGGATGTCCACCGCGGCGAAGAGCGCTACGAAGGCACTGCGCTTGGCCCGCACCTCCGGTTCGGCCGGCACCCGGCGCAGGGCCAGATAGCCCAGGAACAGCACCAGAAGCACCGCGGTACTGGTCAGCCGGGCGTCCCACGCCCACCACACCCCCCAGGTGGGCTTGCCCCAGATCGACCCCGAGATGAGCGTGCAGATGTTGAACACCACGCCGACCTCCACCGAGGCCGCGGCCAGGCGGTCCCAGAACAGGGAGCGGGTGCGGGGCCACAGGTAGAGGAGACTCGACACCGCGGCCAGGGCGAAGGCCAGGTACAGGGCCACCCAGGCCACGCCGGGGTGCAGGTAGACCAGGCGCACCAGATCGCCCTGGGTCTGATCGGGTGGGGTCACCCACAGGCCCAACCACACGGTGCAGGCCGTGGCCACCGCGGCGGTGATCCCGATGACCCGGGTGACCTGCCGGGCCCGGGAGGATTGGACCGGTGGAGCGGAGACCCTCCGGTTCGGACTCACGCCGACTCCTGGATGGGCCCGAATACGACGATGCCGAGGGCCAGGTAGACGGCGTCGAACACCACCAGGAGGCGGAGCCACGGGGCCCCGTCCGACGCCGTGCCCCCGGCCAGGGCGGCCTGCCAGATGCGGGTGCCGGCCAGCAGCACCGGTGCCGCGATGGGCAGGAAGAGGAAGGGCAACAGCGTCTCCCGCACCCGGAGTCCGGCCGACAGGGCGCCGTACAGGGAGCCGGTGGCCGCCAGCCCGACGGTACCGAGCAGGCAGGAGGCGGCGATCAACCAGGGCACCTCGATCCGGGCCCCGTAGAGCAGCACGACGCCGGCCCCCAGGACGATCTCCAGCAGCACCAGCTGGGCGGCCACCGCCGCCGACTTGCCCAGGAACAGGCCGGCCGGATCCAGTCCTGACAGTCGGAGTCCGTCCCGGGCCCCGTCCACCGACTCCACCGACACGCTCCGCTGGACGGCCAGCACCGTACAGAACAGGACCGCCACCCAGAAGAGCCCGGGGGCACCCTTGGCCATGAGCGCCCGGTCGGGCCCGAGCGCAAAGGCGAACAACACCAGGGCGACGATCCCGAACGGCGCCACCTGGGACACTCCCACCCGGGACCTGGCCTCGATGCGGAGGTCCTTGCCCGCCACCAGAAGTGAGTCACGCCACATGGGCCACCTCCCCGGCCGGGAGTTCCGTGGCCACCCCTCCGATGGGCTCCCCCACCGGTTCGCCGGCTCTGTCCGAGTCGGCGGTCCGGGACGGGTGGGCGGCGCAGTCGAGGTGGTCGGCTCCGCGGTCGGCGGCCAGCCCGGCGACCGCGGGTGAGGGGGGCGGGGCGGATGACGACCGGGCCGGGGCCGGGGACGGAGCCGGGGACGGAGCCGGGGACGGAGCCGGGGACGGAGCCGGGGCCGGCGCCAGCGACCGCCGTCCGGTCACCCGGCCGCCCGTCACGGTGACCGCCCGTTCGGCCAGACGCTCGACGAACCCGGCCTCGTGAGAGGCGATGACCACGGTGACCCCGGCCGCACCCGCATCGCCGATGAGTTGGTCGAGGGTGTCACGGGCTGAGGCGTCCAGCCCGGCGTGCGGCTCGTCCAGCAGCCACAGCTCGGGCCATCGCGCCGTGAGCACGGCCAGGGCCACCCGTCGACGCTGTCCCGCCGAGAGCTTGGAGGCGGGGGTCTTGAGGAGCCGGCCGGCGAGGCCCCAACGGTCGCATGCCCCCGCGATGCGGTCGGTGTCGGCCCCGGAGGCCCGCACCGAGAACCTCAGGTTCTCCCGGACGGTGAGATCGTCATAGAGGTGGGAGGCGTGGGACAGAAGTCCGACCCGCCGACGCACCCGGTTCCGGTGGCGGATGGGATCGAGCCCCAGCACCAGGGCCTCTCCCGAGGCCAGCGGTACCAGGCCGGCGCAGACCCGGAGGAGACTGGTCTTGCCTGCCCCGTTGGGTCCCTCCACCAGCACCGTCTCCCCCACCTGGACCTCGAGGTCGACCCCGGCGAGCAGGGGGAACCGTCCCGACAGCGCGACAGCGTCGTGGAGGAGAATTGCCGGGTGGGGGTGGACTGGGGGGGCCATGGCCGCCCTCCATGGTACGGGGGCCGGCTCTCGGGAGCCAGGCGGGAGCCGGGTCCGGGCAGGGTCCGAACGGTGGCCCGTGTCGAGGGGCCCGCCGGCCCGGCCGGAGGGTCGGTTCAGCTCACCGAGAGCCGGTCGAGATGCAGGTCATGCAGCCACCTCGAGATGTGGGCGGAGACCACGTCGACGTGCCCGGTCAGCAGCAGGATTCCGAACGCCACCAGGATGGCGCCCCCCACCAGGTCCACCCAGCGCAGGCGGCCCCGGACCCGGGCCAGCATGTCGGTCATCCGGCCGAAGGCCAATCCGGAGAGGAGGAACGGGACTCCGAGGCCGAGTGAGTAGGCCAGCAGGAGGGCGATCCCTCCGGCTGCGGATCCACCCGTCCCGGCCGCCAGAGCCAGCACACTGGCCAGCACGGGTCCGATGCACGGTGTCCAGGCGAACGCGAACGCCATGCCCATGATCGGGGGAGCCCAGACACCGAGTGCGGATGGCCGCACAACGAAGCGCTTCTCCCCGGAAAAGGCCATCGGCATGGGCAGACCGGCGGCCATGGCCACCAAGAGGGCACCGAACGCCACGATCAGGATGCCGGAAACCGTCTCCAAGGAGCGCTGATGGGTCAGGAACAGCCGCCCCAAGGCCGAGGCCGAGGCCCCGAGAATGGTGAACACAACGGTGAATCCGGCGATGAAGGCCAGGATCCCCCGGAGCAGGCGGGCGCGCTCCGAGCGGAGCTCGGCCGGAAGTATCCCGCCGTCGCGGTGGATCTCGTCCCCGGCGGTGGCCGTCGCCGTCGCCGCCGCCATCGGCCCTGCCGGTGTCGACCCCAACGGGGACCCGGGGCCGCCGGTGGCGACGACCCGTTCCTCCGGCGTCGGGGAAGCCGATCGAGGCGCGTCCTGGAGCGCGCTCAACTCGGCCGCCGAGAGGCCCGAGACCATCGACAGGTAGGCCGGGACCAACGGCAGGACACACGGTGAGAGGAAGGACAGCATCCCGGCACCGAAGGCCACCAACAGACCGAGCGGGTCGGCTCGGATGGCGGCCGGGTCGAACATGGCCGGCTAGGCCAGCTGGCTCTTCACCAGCGCCAGGTCGGCCTCGACCATCATCTGCACCAGCGAGGGGAAGTCGACCTCACGGTGCCATGCCAGGGTGGACTCGGCCTTGGCCGGGTCCCCCACCAGCAGGTCCACCTCGGCCGGCCGTAGGAACCGCTCGTCGATGAACACATGACGCTCCCAGTCCAGATCGACGGCGGCGAAGGCCAGCTCCACCAGCTCCTTGACCGAGTGGGTCTGGCCGGTGGCCACCACATAGTCGTCGGGACGGTCCTGCTGGAGCATCATCCACATGGCCCGCACGTAGTCGGCCGCGAAGCCCCAGTCCCGCTGGGCGTCGAGGTTGCCCAAGGCCAGCTTCTCGTCGATCCCCGCCTTGATTCGGGCCACGCCATGAGTGACCTTGCGGGTCACGAACTCCAGACCCCGTCGGGGGGACTCGTGGTTGAACAGGATCCCGGAGCTGGCGTGGAGGTCGTAGCTCTCGCGGTAGTTGACCGTGATCCAGTGGCCGTAGACCTTCGCCACGCCGTAGGGGCTGCGGGGATAGAACGGGGTGGACTCCTTCTGCGGCACCTCGAGCACCTTGCCGAACATCTCCGAGGAGCTGGCCTGGTAGAAGCGGATCTCCGGATCGACGATCCGGATCGCATCGAGCACCCGCGTCACCCCGAGGGCGGTCGTCTCGCCGGTCAGGACCGGCTGGTTCCACGATGTCTGGACGAACGACTGGGCGGCCAGGTTGTAGACCTCGGTGGGATGGTTGTCCCGCAGGATGTTGATCATCGACACCTCGTCGAGGAGATCACCGGCCACCAGGGTGAGCCGGTCCTGGATGTGGGCGATGCGCTCGAAGTTGAGGGTGCTCGAACGGCGCACCATGCCACAGACCTCGTACCCCTGGTCCAGGAGGAATTCAGCCAGGTACGAGCCGTCCTGGCCGGTGATGCCGGTGATCAGTGCTCGTTTCGCCATGCGGTGGGCTCCTCGGGTGTCAGTTCGGTTGCGTGTCGGGTGCGGCCGGCTCGTCGTCAGGTGGGACCTGCCAGGCCGGCGGCCGCTTCTCGATGAAAGCGGCGATCCCCTCGGCCGCCTCGGCGGTCTGGCTGGTCACCGTGAGCATGGCGTGGAGGTACGGCAAGGCCTCGGTCGCCGCCGAGTCCAGCACAGCGTAGAACGATTCGCGACCCATCCTCATGACACCCGGCGGCTTGGAGGCCAGCACGCCGCACAGCTCGGCCACGGCGCCATCCAGCTGGTCGTGCGGAACCACCCTGGTCACGAAGCCGATCCGCTCGGCCTCGGCGGCCCCCACCACCCGGCTGGTCAGGCAGAGCTCCAGCGCCTTCTTGGCGGGCATGGAACGGAGCATGGGGACCGTCACCATGTAGGGCCAGAGTCCCACGTTCAGCTCCGGGGCGCCGAAGCGGGCCTGCTCCGAGGCGACCACCATGTCGCAGGCCAGGGCCAGGCCGAACCCGCCGGCCATGGCCCATCCCTGGACGCGGGCGATGGTCGGCTTCCCCAGGTGCCAGAGCTCCTCGAAGAGATGGGCCAGCCACCCACGGGCCAGGTGGTGCTGCGCGTACTCGTCGGTGACTCCCCCGGGATCCCGGGGCGCCATGCCCGAGAGGTCGGCTCCGGCACAGAAGGCCTGGTCACCGGCGCCCGTCAGCACCACCACCCGGACACCCGGATCGTCCTTGGCCCTGGCCACCTCCCGCCGCAAGCCGGCGATGACCTCCCAGGTCATGGCGTTGCGACGCT
Organism: uncultured Acidimicrobiaceae bacterium; assembly: GCA_963833585.1. Taxonomy (GTDB): domain Bacteria; phylum Actinomycetota; class Acidimicrobiia; order Acidimicrobiales; family RAAP-2; genus Bog-756. The sequence continues at coordinate 429,290 of CAWHYF010000003.1, forward strand.
CGGGCCGATCGATGGTCAGCGTGAGGACCGATCCCTGGAGCCCGACCAGCAGGTCGTCGGCCGCGGTCTCGGGTGGTTCGGAGGGCACGGGAGCGGGCACCGGATGACGCTAACCCGACGAGGACGGCACTGTCCGATCCACGGGCGCCGGCCCGCCACCGCCGACCCCGGGCCTGCGACCGCGTTCGGTGGTCCCGCCCACCTCCCAACGGTCCCGCATCGGATGGTGACCGCTACGGTGACCCCATTCCCACGGCAGCCTTCCTCTCCTTCCGCCTCGGCGGCTCCGACGGCGTGGCGATCGAGGCCGCCAAATGGCAACGGGCGCTGGCCTTGTTGGGATTCGCCACCTACACCGTGGCCGGTGACGGCCCGGTCGACCACCGGCTGCCCGGACTGGCCATCGGGGCCGAGCACCCACCCACTCGGTCGGAGCTGACGACGGCACTGGAACGCGCCGACCTGGTGGTCGTGGAGAATCTGTGCTCACTGCCCCTCAATCCCCGGGCCTCCGCCGTGGTGGCGGCCACCCTGGCCGGCCGGCCGGCGATCCTCCACCACCATGATCTGCCGTGGCAGCGACCGGCCTACGTCCACCACCCCCCGCCGGCCTCTGATCCGCGGTGGCGACACGTGACCATCAACGAGCTCAGCCGTCGGCAGTTGGGCAACCGGGGCATGACCGCCACCACCGTGTACAACGCCTTCGCGGTCGAACCTCCGGACGGAGGAGTTGACGGTCCTGCGGAGCGGGACGTGGCCCGTCGCCGGCTCGGCCTGGACCCGCGCCAGCGTCTGGTCCTCCAGCCGACCCGGGCCATCCCCCGCAAGAACGTGGCCGGCGGACTCGACGTGGCCGCCCGCCTGGGTGCCACCTTCTGGTTGCTGGGGCCGCCGGAGGACGGCTTCGGGGCGACGCTCGCCGACCTGGTGGCGTCGGCCCGGTGCCCGGTGGTCCTGGGATCGCCGGGAGGTGGGGCTCCTCCGGCGGTCGAGCACGCCTACCAGGCGTGCGACGTCGTGGTGCTTCCCTCCACCTGGGAAGGGTTCGGCAATCCGACCATCGAGTCAGTGGTCCACCGCCGACCCCTGGCCATCGGGCCGTACCCGGTGGCCCGAGAACTGGCCGCCTTCGGGTTCGACTGGTTCGGGCTGGACGAGACCGACCGGCTGGGGAGGTGGCTCGACCATCCCCAGACCAGCCTGCTGGATCGCAATCTCGAGGTGGCGTCGGCGCATTTCTCCCTTTCCGATCTACCCGACCGGATCGCCCGAGTGCTGCCGCCCCTGTGAGGCCGGGCCGGACGGGCCGGGCCGGACGGGCCGGACCGGGTCGGAGCGGTGTAGGTCCCAAGGTGATTTCGGTCCCCTACTACGCTGGTCGCCATGGCCGACTCATTGATCGATGCTGTCGCGGGCGCCCCTGACCGGCGATCCACCGCCAGCGGCGGCCGACGGCTGACCGCCGACGCCCGCCGGCGGCAGCTGTTCGACGTTGCCCTTTCGCTGTTCGCCCAGCACGGATACGCCGCCACCACCATGGACGACATCGCCGAGGCGGCCGGGGTCACCAAGCCGCTGGTGTACCAACACTTCGAGTCGAAGCGGGCGCTCTACCTCGAGCTGATGGACGTGTTCTCCCGGGAGCTGGTCACCGACATCGTGAAGGCCACGGCGGAGGCGCCGGGACCCCGTCAGCAGGTCGAGTTGGGCTTCGCCGCCTATTTCGAACTCATGCTCGGGAACGAAGAGGCCTTCCGGCTGCTCTACGGCCGGGGTGCGCCCGACGATCCGGAACTCGGGGAAGCCCTCCGCCGGGTGGAGGGGACCCTGGCCCGGGCCATCGACTCCCTGATCGACGCCGGTCTGGACCCCGAACACCGCTTGCTGCTGGCCCACGCCGTCGTGGGCATGGCCGAGGGAGCCAGCCGACACTGGTTGGATGCCAGGCGGGCGGACCCCGACACCGCCGGCCCGACCATCACCGACCAGGACGATCGGGACGCCGAAGCCAAACGACTGGCAACCCGACTGGCCGACTTCGCCTGGGCCGGGCTGCGCCAGGTCCACCGCATCTGATCGCCGCCCGGTCCACCGCATCTGAACGGCCGCCCGCACATCTGAACGGCCGCCACCGCCGAGGCCCACCGAGGGAACGGTCGTCGACGAGTTCCCGCCCGGCTCCGTCGCTGAACGGTCAGGCGCTCACCTCGCCGGCGACGACAGGCTGATTGGCACTCTGGACCACCCCTCCGGCCTGCTCGGCGGTGATGGCAAAGGCCTGCACCGAACCAACCCCTGCCACGCTGAAGGGAACCACCGACGGGTGCGGTCCGAGCAGGCCGAGTGAGATGGTCCTTCCGCCGATGACCCCCCACAACTGGTAGGTCTTGCCCGAGCTCAGGGCACGGAGACGATCGCCGTCGACGAAACCGGTTCCGGCCGCAGTCAGCACCACGGTCACCTTGGTGGTCGCCGGCGAGGTGGCCGGCGAGGTGAGCTCCACCTGCTTGGTCGAGGGCTGCCGCAGGGCCGACTGCTGGGCCGCCGAGGCCAACGGGTTGGCCTGCAACGCGCTCACCTGGTGATGGAGATGGCTGACCTGCGCGCCGAGTACCAGGGCGATGACCACGGCCGCCGCCGCCACCAGGGATGCTCCCCGGAGCAACCACCGGCTGCGTCGGCTGCCGGCGATGGGCACGACGGTCGAGCCCGGGCCTTCCTCGGTCCCGTCCTCCTCGAGGGAAGGGACCACCGGTCGCGCCCGTCGGCCGTCACCGGGCTCGAGTCGCGACGCCAACCGCTCCCAGGACGGAGCGTCCGAAGTGCCGAGCCGGGCGGCGATCCCGTCCCACAGCCCGGCGGGCGACTCACCACCGGAGTTGGCCAGCAGACCGGCCACCTCGTGGTGCTGGGCCACCTCGATCGAGCACTTGACGCACTCACCGAGATGCCGTTCCACCCGGGCCGCCGTGTCGGGGTCCACCGCATCGAGGGCGTAGGCGCCGAGGAGCTCCTGGATCTCGCGGTGCTCGGCCACAGGAAGGTCTTCGTTCAAAGCTCGGCCCCCGCAGGTTGCACGCCGCGCTCGGCCAAGTTGATGCGGAGTCGACCGAGACCCGATCGGATGCGGCTCTTGACGGTGCCCTCCGGCTGGCGGAGCATCTCGGCCACCTCGCGGTAGGTGTGGCCGCCGAAATAGGCCAGTTCGATGGGTTGCCGCAGCTCGTCGGGCAGCGCCCCGAGGGCCTCTTGCACCTGCTCGGCCACCGCCATGTCCCAGACCTCGCGGTCGATGTCGTACCCGGCCGTGGCGGTCTCGCGGGAGGTCTTCTCCTCGCGTCTTCGGCGGGACTCCTCGGAGCGCACATGGTCCACCGACTTGCCGTGGGTCCGGGCCAGCAGGAAGGAACGCAGCGTTCCCCGCTGGGCGTCGAACTTCTCGGGATTGTTCCAGAGGTCCAAGAAGACCTCCTGGGTCACCTCCTCGGCCGGTGGGTCGCTGCGCAGGATCCGACGGGCGAGGGCATGCACGGCCCCGCCATGCCGGCGGTACACCTCGGCCAGGGCCTGTTCGTGCCAGCGACCGACGGCAACCACCAGGTTGGCGTCGCTCGCCTGTTCCACGTCGACCATCACGAAACTGTATTCGGAGCGGTCGACCGGGCCGGATGTTGACCTTCCATCACCGATTCAGCCACCTGGCCAGGGCCGATTCCCGTTCGTCTCCTTGGAGGTGGTCAGCGGGACACATCCACTTCGCCACCCGGCGCCGAACGCTGGGTGATGATCGACCCCACCCCACATCAGACACCCGGTACCGCCGCTCTCCCAGGCCCGAGGTCCCATCGGGCCCGCCACCTGCTCGTCGCCACGCTCTTCGGCACCGCCCTGGTGCTGGCGGCGTGCTCCACCTCCGGGGGCTCGACCGCCACCACCGCGGCGCCCTCCGGCCCCACGGCCTCGACGGGCACGACGTCGTCTGGGCCCGCGGGCCACACCATCGCCATCAAGAACTTTATGTTCTCCCCCGGCATTGTGACCGTCCGTCCCGGGGCGACCGTGACCGTCACCAACGACGACCAGGTGGCCCACACCATCACCTCGTCCAAGGGCGGCTTCGACACCGGCCACATCGCACCCGGCCAATCCAAGACCTTCACCGCGCCGAACACCCCGGGCCGGTACTCGTACATCTGCTCGATCCATCAGTACATGACCGGCACCGTCGTCGTCACGGGCTGACCGGGGCCCGCGCCCTGGGGCCACGGAGGCACACCACCGCGGGCAACCGTTGGACGCCATGGCCCCGCACCCATCTACCAACCGACCCACAGGAGGAAGACCATGAGAGGAAGGCTGAAGTCGAGCCGAACGGAGCCGGAGGAGCGCCCCGTCGACGTCGATCCCCGCGCCATGGGGGCGCTGATCGAGGAGAGCCAGGACCTCCACCGGGACGCCATGGTTGCCACCGCCACCTCGTTGGACGAGCTGGTCGAGACAGGTCGGGACGCCCGGGCCCACGGCCTGGTCGATCCCGATGAGTCCCGCCAGGCCGCGGCCCGCCGCTCCACGCTGATGACCGGGGCGGTCTTCGGTGGCGGGCTCCTCGCCGCCGCCGGCATCGCCGGCGCACTCGAGTCCCTCTTCGCATCACCGGCGTTCGCGGCCTCGGGAACCGACATCCAGGTCCTCCAGACGGCCTCCTCCATCGAGGTCCTGGCCGTGGGGACCTACAAGACCGCCCTGACCCTGCCCTTCATCGGTGGGGCGTCGGCCAACCCGGTCGTCAAGGCATTCGCCACCACCACGATGCAGCAGCACATGCAGCACCTCGACGCCTTCAACGCCGCCATCACCGGGCTCGGGGGCAAGACCCAGTCCAATCCGGACCCGGTCCTGGCCCAAGTGGTGCAGAAGGCGGTCCCCGGACTGACCTCGCCGGTACCGGTGGTGGCCTTGGCCCTGGAGTTGGAGCAAGGCGCGGCAGAGACCTACGTGGCCGACGTGGCGGCCCTGTCGGACGCCAATGCCAGAAAGGTCACCGCCTCGATCATGGGCGTCGAGGCCCAGCACGTCTCGGTGCTGCTGGCCGTGCAGGCCCTCCTCAACGCCAACGACCCGCAGCTGATCACCCTGGCCCCCGGCAATGTGGCCAACCTCCCGGCCGCCGCCGGGGCCGTCGGATTCCCCGACGCCTTCTTCCCCACCGACCAGGCCCGCCCGGCCACTGAAGGAGCAATCTCATGAGGAACCGCAAACGGAACACCGACGTCCTGGCCGTCACCGAGCACGAGCTCACCGTGATGACCAGCGACCTGGAGCAGATCCACAACGACGTCGGCATGCCGGCCATGAACCGGGCCCTCGCCGAGTGGACCGAGCGATCCCGCACCAGCCGCCGTGGCTTCCTCATCGGGGCCGGGGCCGTGGCCGGCGGAACACTCCTGGCTGCCTGCTCGTCAGGGTCGTCGAGCCCGACCACCACCACCATGAGCTCGGGCTCGACCACGTCCGGCAAACTGACCGGTGACCTGGCGGTGGCCGCCCTGGCCGCCAGTCTCGAGAACCTGGCCGTGGCGGCGTACGGTGACGTGCTCACCGCGGCCACTGCCGGCAAGTTGGGCACCGTCCCACCGGCCGTCGCCACTTTCGTGACGACGGTGAAGGGGCAGCACGCCCAACACGGCCAGGCCTGGAACTCGGCCATCGTGGCCGCCGGCCACCAGGCCGTCACCAAGCCGGACGCGGCGCTGGTGCCCACGGTGACCAAGGACTTCGCCAAGGTCACCGACATCACCGGCGCGGCAAAGTTGGCGCTGACCCTGGAGGACATCGCGGCGGCCACCTACCAGTCAGCGGTCAGCGCAGTGAAGGCCACGTCGTCGGTGAAGGTGGCCGCCAGCATCCAACCGGTGGAGATGCAGCACGCCGCCATCCTCAACTTCGTGCTGGGGCAGTACCCGGTACCCAACGCCTTCAGCCCGACCAGCGACGCCCGGCCGCTCAGCGACTACACCGCCTGACGCGCCCGCGACCCCCCAGCCTCCCTCCCGCCAGATTGCGACGGACGCCGGCTCACCCAGCCGGCGTCCGTCGCGTCTGCGTTCCGGGTCGACCGGGCCGAGGAAAGTTACCGGCGTTCGGAACTCGCGGCCTATCTTCGTGTCGTCCCGAGGTCGTGGTCCCGACGCCGGTCCTGGCGCCGCTGGTGACGCCGGTCCTGGCGCCGCGGGTGACGCCACCGGTACCGTCCGAGGTCGCGGGAGGCCCCGCCCCGACCGGAGATCATCCTCCCCGGCTCCGGTGACGAACAGAGAGCATGACCTTCGATATCGCCACCTACCGAACCCTCTCGGAGAAGCTCGACCTCGAGGACATCGACTTCCACTCGTTCCGTGAGCGGCCACTGGGCGCCGAGGCGCTGCGCTGCCTGCGCTACATGCACGACGTGGAGAACCACACCGTCTGCTACCTGCGCGATGTGCTCGTCACCCGGGCCCATCGCGATCCCGAGGTGACGACCTTCCTCACGTTGTGGAACTACGAGGAGTTCTGGCACGGGGAGGCCATCGCCCGGATCCTCGCCGCCCACGACGAGCTGGCCGGCACCGGGCGGATTGCCGCCCTCCGCAACAGGCTGCCGAAGAGCGACAAGTGGAAGCCGCTCAGCTTCCAGCTGGCATCGGCCATCACGCCCCACCTGACCGCCGTCCACATGACCTGGGGGGCAGTGAACGAGTGGACCACCCAGGCGGCCTATGCCCGGCTGGCCAAGCTGGCCGACCACCCCACGCTCTCCGAACTCCTCAAGCGCATCATGAAGCAGGAGGGTCGTCACATCGACTTCTACGCCACCCAGGCCAAGTCTCGGCTGAGCGACAGCCGGGCGGCGCAGAAGGTCACCCGGTGGGCCCTTCGGCGGTTCTGGGCCCCGGTGGGGAGCGGCGTGGTTCCCGATCAGGAAGTCGACTTCCTTCGCTCCTACCTGTTCGGCGATCGGGACGGCCAGGCCATGGCCGACCGGATCGACCGTCGGGTCGATCGACTGCCCGGTCTCGACGGGCTCCACCTGCTCCAGGGAGCAGTGACCGCGGCCTGACCGGGCACCGATGAGGCCGCGGTCTGGGTCCGCCGGACGCCGGCGTCCTGGGGCCTGGGGCGAGGGCGGCACCGAATCCCGACTCATCCGGTAAACTAACTATGTGTTCAGGTTCCCGAATCCGGTCGACGAGTGCGCCGCCCGTACGGTGGCTGCCGGCGTCGCCGCCATGGCGGTGGCCGCCATCGCCTTTCAGCAGGCCTGGATCCTCATCCCGCTGGCCTACGGCTTCTGGGCGCGGGTGCTCTCCGGGCCGACGCTGAGTCCCCTCGGCCAGCTGGCCACCCGGGTCGTCGCCCCGCGCCTGCCCTGGGGGCACAACGCGGTGGCCGGACCACCGAAGCGGTTCGCCCAGGCCGTGGGCGTGGTGTTCTCGACCTCGGCCCTCGTCCTCTGGTTCGGCTTCGGACTGGCCACGGCCACGTGGGTCGTCGTGGCCCTGTTGGCCTGCGCCGCCATTCTGGAGTCGGTCTTCGGTATCTGTCTCGGCTGTATCGCCTTCGGCTACCTGATGAAGGCGGGGCTCGTCCCCCAGGAGGTCTGCGAGTCCTGCGCCGACGTCTCGCTCCGGCACCCCGAGCTGTCCAGAACCTGATCGGGACGCGGCGACGGCCGGCTGCATCCCGGCCCGGCCGGGTGTCCCGGTCGGAGTGACGATCAACCGAGCCGGGACACCAGTGCCGCGCAGAGATCGGCGAGTTCCTCGGCACAGGCGACATAGAGCTCGTCCTCCCCGCCGGCCGGATCCTCGACGTCCTCCCACCGCTCCACGGGGGATCCGGCCAGATCGAGTCTCGACAGCCGGTCGGCGAGCGACGGTGGACCCGCCGGCAGGTCACGCACCAATCGCTTGATCGATGCCGTCCTGGCCACCGCCTCGGGATACCGGCGGCGGATGAACGAGACATGTTCACCGGCCATGGCCAGGATCAGGTCGGCCCCGGCGACGTCCTCGTCGGTGAGCTGATGACTGCGGTGGCCATCGGCGGTGAAGCCCGCGGCGGCCAGCGCCTCACGGGTCCGCCGGCCCATCGGCTGCCCCTCCACCACATGGGTCCCGGCGGTGACGATCCGGACCGGCGCCGATCGCAGCATGGCCCCCGCCATCACCGACCTGGGCCGCGTTGCCGGTGCACAGGGTGAGCACCACGGGACACCGGTCCGGTGGATCGATCGGGGGGTGCATGACCACAGTGTGGTCCACCGGACGCCATCGGAGGGGAAACGGGCCACTGGCCGGGCCGGCGACATGGGTGACGCGAGGGTCGGGGAGGTCCCCGACCTCGCCCATGGCAAGGCCGGGCGGCCTACTGGTGGAAACGGACCTCGAGCTCCTCGATGATCTCCTCTTCGCGGGCCAGGGCCTCGGCCTCGGCCCGGGCCCACTCCGTCGCCCGGACCCGTTCCCTCCGGACCACCCATCGGCGCCGGAACCAGACCGCACCCACCACGACCACCATGAGCAAACCGAGCACGATCCGATCGTAGCCACCCGGGGCCGACGCGGCGTCCGCCCCCCGGACCCCGTCGGGACCGGATCGTGCCCGCTCGGCCGGCCCGGCCCTCAGTGCGATGACGGGAACGGGACCTGCTTGGCCTTGGACACCAGCTCGGGCCGGTCCGAGCCCAGGATGAACCCCCGCCGGACGGCCTGGACCAGACTGGTGCGGAATTCCGAGAGGTAGCGGATCCGGCTGTGGTACAGGCTCACCAGGGTGGTCGGGCTGAACGGCGTCGAGGAGCCGAAGAGGGAGCAGATCGTGCTGGTTCCCGCCGGCGCGGCACCGCTCAGGGTCGACACCGGGACATCAACCGCCGGCGTCCGCACACCACCGATGACATTGCCGTGCACGTCGAGGGCCAGCACGGCGGGATCGGTGGACGACAGGCGGAACGGAGGTGGTCGTGGCGGTGGCGTCCCCCGGTCCACCCACTTGGTGAAGGCGGCGAAGGCGGCTTGGACCACTTCATGCTGCGGACCGTCGTTGATCGGGGCCGTGCATCCCAGTGCGCCGGCGGCTGGACCGACGAGATAGGAATCGGCGTGCGAGGTCCCGGCCACTTCCCAGGTCCGGATCCGGGAGGTGTTGGGTTGCTGGGCCGAGGCGTAGCCCAGTTCGATCAAGTCGGTCTGGGTCTCGAACATGAACACCGGAACCGTGAGGTCGGTGCGGATCAACAACCCGGCGGCCCCCGCCCCCGCCGTGGCTGAGCTCCCGCTCAGCGGAGCCCCGCCGCCGCCCCGGCTGTGGATGAAGATCCCGTCGAAGGTCTTGGTCCGGGGCTGCAGGGCATCGGCGAACGTGGTCAGGTAGAAGGCCGACTGGGACTCCCCGGTGGCGACGACGTGTCGAGGCCGCAGTCCACCCAGGGCCGGCTGGTGCGGGCGGCGCAGGGCCTGCCCGATCTGAGCGAAGAGGTCGAGGGCGTACTGGTCGCCGGGGTGCACCAGCGAGCCGTACCGAGCCGGCTCGGTCCCGATCAGACCGCCGGTGACCCCAGTGCCCAGGATGGCCGTGCCGCCGTTCACGCCGAGGGACTGGGCCGACACCGCCACGTAGGCGTAGCCGGCCTGCATCAGCCGGGGGTTGAGGTAGTCCCAGTCGGGAGCGGACTCCGCGAACGAGACGTTCATCCATTCGACCACCACCGTGCCGTTGAAGCGGGCCGGGTCGATCGGCCGGCGGACCAGAATGCGCGTGCGGTAGAAGGCCGACGTGGTGGGGGCGATCGACCAGCGGCCGTTACTCGGTGCCGAGGTGGCCGTGAAGGCCGACGCCGTTCCGGAGGCGAAGTACTCCTGCTCCTCGTAGCCGTTGGCCGCCAGGTCGCTCGGCACCGCCGAGACGGGTTCGATCACGTGACCGGTGGTCACCGGGCCGACCAGCTGGGCCGACTGCCGGTAGAGACCGTGAGCGGCGGACGGCACCGCGGCCGCGGTCGCGGTTGCCGGGGCGACCAGCAGGCCTGCGATCAGGGTGGTGACCACCAACCCGACGAGGGCCACCGCCCCCGACCAGCGGGAGTGGACGGCGTTGGTCAGGATCGAATCGGACATATCCCCCCTAGGGCACCGGGATCCCGACAGTACCGTCTTTGTCGGCGCCCGTGTCGGCGCCGATGTCAGCGCCGCCGTCGGCGCCACGTTGACCGGTCGGGCGCCGCTGGCAGTGGGTCGGGCACTCCTTGCTACGGCTGCCACCAGCGGTGCTTCGGGCCCGACCGCTGCGCCTCACCCCGGCCCTCCCGCTCCGGCCGGTACCGGATGGCCAGCCAGGCCAGGGTGGGGGCCACCAGGACCACCAGGAGGATGACCGTGAGGATCACCCGCCGGGGCCTTCACCGCCGGCGGACGGAGACACGCCCCCCCGATCGAAGCTCATCGAGTCAGCGTAGATCGGCTCCGGCGGGGCGGTGCACGGGGGCCGGCCGTCGGTGACGGGACCAGGCCGGGCGGCCATGGTCACCTCCGACTTGGTCGGATCGGTGGGCTATTGGATGTGGACCCCGGAGATGGCCCGGGCGATGATCAGCCGCTGGATCTCGCTGGTGCCCTCGATGATGGTGTAGGTCTGATCGGTCCGTCCGACAGGGTGGTCGACGTACCTTCGCGAGCGTGGCCGTGCGGCTCTCCTGATGGGCCATATCAGCCTGTGTCGGGTAGTTGTAGGACAGAAAGTAGGACTGATCTTCGAGTTGATCTTCGAAGAACTGAGCGCGCCCGCTCCCAGACCTTGAAGGCGTGCCGGGTTCATGGCGAGGGATGTTACAAGCCGGCCCACTACGCCTCAACGGCTCGTCCGTCGAGTCCACACCTGTAGATGCCAGGCACAGAGCCTCTGCTTACGGAGATTTAACGTTTCGTAAAGCCGCTCAAGCGCTGAGATCTGGGTGGGCCGATCCAGATGTTCAGCTAGTTGCTTCCGGCGCCGCTGAACTGGGGCTATTCGGACTCGAGTGGTCCTTAATCCAACCAGTTGTGCTGATCTGTAGTGACTTTGTCGGGGATGAATTGCCGTCGTCCGAGCCTGAGGTCAGCGCGATATTTCGCGTCCCCTACCGAATCCTCTTTGAGTCAAGAGGGCAATTTCCAGGGGTTTCGGGCGCGACTCGACAGGCCGCCCCGGGCGGGCACGAATGGATAGAATTCGGTGGGTCCGGGAGTGACTTCGCCGAAGAGCCGGCCGCCAGGGTGCAGAGCCGGTCACGCAGGCTACGAGTCGTTCCCGCTTGTCCTCCCGGGCCCTTACTTCTGAGCGTCGATGAGGAGCTGCCGGTAGACGGCGTTACTGACGTGACGCTTGAGCGACCGGATGGCCTCCCGCTTGGTCTTGCCCTCCGCCACCTTCTTCTCGAAGTAGATCCGACCTTCCGAGTCGGTCTGGCGGATCTGACAGATGGCCACCATGTGGATGGCGTGGTTGAGCTGGCGGTTGCCCCGGCGACTCAGGCGGAAGAAGATCCGCCCTCCCGATGACCTCTCCACTGGTGCCACCCCGGCGTAGGAGGCGAACTGGTCCCGGGTGGTGAACCGACGGACATCACCGGTGTAACCGATCAGTTCGCAGGCCAGGATGGGACCGACCCCATAGAGCTCGGTGAGTGAGGTTCCCGAAGCCTTCACCGCTGTCCTGATCCGCCGGTGGGATTCCTTCAGCTGCACATCGAGCCGCTCCACGTCGTCCAGCAGCTCGTGGGCCAGGTCATAGCGGGTCTGTTCCACCGCGGTGATCGGCTCGAAGTCGTTGAGCAGCCGCATGGCGTCAGAAGCGTTGAGTTCCTTGGAGATTCCACCTGGTGACAGGTTGAGCAGGGCAGCATGAAGCCGAGAGACGACGATGTTGCGGAGCCGCCCGATCTCGTGGTTCCGCTTGGCCAGGAGGCGGAGTACCTCCCGATGGTCGGCGGGCTCCACTGATCGGAGCCCGGGCGAGCGGAGAGCGGCGATGGCCACCGACAGGGCATCGTTGGGATCGTTCTTGTCGGAGCGACCGGTGCCGAGCACCCGCACCCTCGAGGCCAGCGTCGCCGGCACATCGAGGACCTGTTCGCCCGCTCCGACGAGCTGTTGGGACAAGAGATACCCCATGCCTCCGGCGGACTCGACGGCCCATGTCCTCTTGCCGAGGGGCTCGGCCCAGGCCAACAACTGCTGTGTCTGCTGAGAGGTGGCTCGCACCCTGATCTCGGCCAGCTGCTGCTCGTCACGGCCGATGGCTACTGCGGTGTGGGACGCCTTGTGGGGGTCGATCCCGATGATGACGGTCATTGGTTGCTCCCTTCGTGGTCGGTTAGGAACCGCGAGGGCACTCCTGGTTTGGATCTTGTGCTTTGGTCCTCTTTCGAGCCACTCGCGGCGAAGTCCAGACAGGCAGCAACTCGTTAGAAAGCCAGTCGACCGGAGCCGACGGCTGGCACTTAGAGAGCCATTCCGTCTGGACTTCTAGACGCTACGAACTGTCCGGAACGTCTGCCATAAGTCTCAACCAGGCACTTATGCCACGGTCCGAAGGGAACAATCTGTTCTGGATTGGTTCAGGATAATTGGGGCCGCCTGGTCTTACACGGAAGGCGGTCAGCGACCTACGAATGCCTCGATCTCTGCAGCCACTTCGCTTCCGGCGGGCATGCTGGCGAGCTGAGCGGCGGCAAGAGTTGCGTTTGCTGCGATCTCAGGATTCGAGAGAACGTCGCTAACGGCCACGTCGATCTCCTTACCGTGGACACACGATCTACCGACTCTCGCAGTCTCACATGCATGGGCCATCCGAAGCTGGCTCGGTGTTCCGCGAGGGACGAGAACAAGAGGCAAGCCAGCGCTGAGTGAAGCGAGTACTGTCCCTGCCCCGGCGTGAGTGATCGCAATCTTGCAGGAGGGAAGCAAGCCACTCAGCATGACGAAAGCCCTCGCTTCGACCAGGTTAGGGTCAATCGCAGCGAGATCGTTTCGCAGTTCTTCGCTGGGGGCGGTAACCACGACTTTCATGCCGCGTTCAGTGCAACTGCGGACTGCCGCCGTTAACTCGCTCTTGGCATTGGCGAACCCGGGGACGGTGCCGAAACCGACGTAGGCGTCCGCTCGGAGCAGCTCACCTTCATCGTCGAACGTCACCGGGCGGATCGGCCACTTGATGGTCGCCCCGGGTGAGTCGTTCTGCAAGAAACGAGGGCATGGATTGACCAACGCGTGCTGGTACAGCCCGGCCGAAGCTGGCACGCCGAGATCGTTCGACACCCAGAGCCATGATGCAAGCTCCTCCAGCTCAGCCAGCTCGCTGAGCGGACGCAGGGGACTCCCCCATGCATGAGTCACCCATGGGATGTCCGCCATAGACGCGGCGACCGGCGCAGCGTAGTCACCTTCATCGTGTATCAAGACGTGTGGCCGCCAGTCATTCACGATTGCAAGGAGATCTCGCAGGGTACTTGGGGCCATAATCTGAGACCACATTCGCGTTGCCCACTCAGTGGGTGGCTGCCCGTTGGTTTCAGGCCAGCGCCGTTGGCGCTCGTCTCGCATCTCGGCCAAGCTCATTCCTGCTTCGAGTGGGTGTAAGCCAGCTGCGGCGACGATTCCGTGACCCTCCCGATTCGTAGCAAACCGGACTTCGTGCCCGGCGAGGTGTAAAGCTCTCGCCAGACCCACAAGTGGAACGACGTGGCCGATCGCCGGGACTGCACTGACAAGGACGCGCACGTACATGTTCTAATACGCCACTGGTCGGCAAGCTATCCAGGAATCCCGGGCGTCGAGAACCTGCGTCGCCGGGCCATCCTTGAGTGGGAGGAAGGGGGTGTCCCTGATCGCAGTCTCGGCGGCGGTTATCGATGGGGGTGTGGTTGCCGGGGGCTAACCGCACATGAACGGCACATCGGAGCTGGATGATTACCTTTCGATCGCCTGACGGGCAGGAGATCGGCTATCCACTCAGCTCCCTCCACTTGGCTTGCGAAAGTAGCGAAGGAGCAAGCCCGAGGTGACTGCAACAAATAATGCGATCCCCGGGACGAATTCCGCATCTGGAGTGACTACAACCTCAACGCGTGATCGAAATATCTTGTGGTAGATCAAACGGTAGTGGACCAGCTGCCGGTGTGGAGCTGAACTTTCCACTGCACGCATGATCGCTGTTGCGTGTGGACCTCGAACGGGAAGCTCTATTGGGGAGTAATGGCCTACCATCCTCACTGTGCTTCCGGCGTAGAGATTGAAGTGGTGCCCGGCGATACGGAGGACTTGGCGTCCTTCTGCATCAACTAGCTCCCACTCCGTGAATAGCTTTTTTTTGGTCCATGGAGGGACCCATGACCCCGGCCCACCTGTTTGATGCATCCGATACTCTTGGCTGTGGGCGCTGATAACGCAGCGTCTGGCCAGCACGGAACCGATCGAGGCTTGCCTGAGCGTTGCCCACAAGGTGCCATCTTCGGCGACAAGCTCCTGAGTTCGACGCCCATGGACCCGCCGCCATGCCAAATGCGTTCCCTCAATGGTGCGAAACTCATGCCACTCGCGCAGCGCTTTCGCCGCCGCCTGGCGTTCCAGTTCCTCATCGAATGCAGTAGCCCAGGATGTATTCCGCCTCTGCCCTTTGGCCACAATCCAGTTTACCCGGCTGCAGGAGCTAGTTCCCTGACGTCGAACCCGCGGCATGCCCCAGATCGCCGGGCGGGAGGCGTTTTCAGCCGGACCATTAGGTACCGCTTGGTACCCTCTCGGGGGTGAAGAACCGGGACTCAGCCCGTACAGCGTCGGAATATGACGATATGGCGGTCGAGTACGACCATCACAATGCCAACGGTGCCGCCAACAGCTGCTACGAACGACCTGCGACGATCGCGTTACTCGGCGACGTCCACCGTAAGCGGGTTCTGGAGGTCGGCTGCGGTACGGGACCGGTAACTGAATGGCTCGTTGACCACGGAGCGGAGGTGGTGGCATGCGATGTGAGCGCCGCCACGCTTGGGATTGCCCGCTCACGAGTCGGCGAAAGGGCGGAACTTCATCACCACGACTTGGCTGAGCCGCTGACGTTCTTGGAAGATGCGAGCGTGGACCTGGTGGTGGCGTCGCTGGTATTCCATTACAACGGCACGAGTGGGGCACCTCTGGAGTCCTGGCCGTCGGTATTTGCGGGCATCCCCAGGGCCCGAAATGCCGGTTCGTATGAGTGTCGGCTCTCATAGCACGACCCGGCTCATCCTTCAGAGCAGCGCCCGGGTGGCCGGTAGCCGATCGTGGTCACTTCTTCGCGGGCTCCCACTTGAAGGTGCGTATTGCCACGACGACACCTACGGACCCCCAAGCGGCAACCAAGAGGAGGTCGGATGCACCGGGGCCAGCACCGTGGAATCGTGGATCGAATGTGGAGAAGGTGGCGATGATGAAGGGGTGCACCGGCAACACCTTTGCGACCCTGGCCAAGACCGAGGCTCCCGCTACCGGGAAGAACGCCCCGGAGATGAACACGACGGGAAAGAAGATCCCGTTCAGCACCGCCCCGGCCGCTTCTGCGCTCGCGCCGATCGTGAGCCCGGTGGCGGCGACGCCAAGAGCGCAGAAGGCCACCGCCCCGACAGCAACGCACAGGGTCAACGTCAACCAATGGCTCGGCAACCGCACACTGAAAAGAGCGAGACCACTGACCACGATCAATCCCGCGGTCATGAGGGAGAGGACCAGGGCGTTGCCGATGACACCCGCCAGGAAGACCCACGGCCGGAGCGGTGCGCCACGTAGTCGCTTGAGCTGACCGCTCTGTCGCCTGACGGAGAGTGAGGTCCCTACGTTCACGAAACAGGCCGACATGACCCCGAAGGCCAGCATGGAAGGGACGAAGTACTCGGCGAAGACGAGACGACCTGTTCCAAGCGACGTAATCTTGTTCTCTCGGTTGAGACTGCCGAAGATCACCAAGAGGATCAGCGGGAACGCGAAGGTGAAAAAGGCCGCCGCCCTGTTGCGCCAGAAAGCCCGCTGCTCGTAGCCGATCTGGTAGGCCACGAGGACCAGGTCAGTCATGCTTACCATCTCCGATGAGACTCAGATATGCGTCTTCGAGACTCGGGCGAACGATCTCCAGGTCCTCGAGGGTGAGGTTCTCCCAAGTGGCCCAGTTGGTAATGGCATGGAGAGTCGGGACCAGCTCAGAACCATCAACGGTGACGATGCCAGCGGCGCTGACGCTTCCTTCAACCGGCAACCCGGAGATGTCACCGAAGGGAACTGCGAAGCGGATCAGAGCGTGAGACCGGTAGTCGCCTCCGATGGACTCCGGGGGTCCTTCCGCAACGACTCGTCCGTCCACAAGAACGGCGATTCGGTCGGCAAGGGCACTGGCCTCATCCAGATAGTGGGTGGTCAAGAGCACTGACGTACCCAGCGAGCGGAGAGCAAGTACGGCGTCCCACGCTGAGCGGCGCGCCGCCGGATCGAACCCCGTCGTCGGTTCGTCCAAGAACAGCACCGTTGGATTGCCGATAAGTGCCAGAGCGAGGTCGAAGCGTCGCTGCTGGCCCCCGGAAAGGACCTGGGCTTTGGTATCCCGCTGATCCGCTAACCCCACGAGTGCCAACACCTCCTCCACGGCCCGAGGAGCCGAATACCACCGAGATCGTTGTCGAAGGGTCTCCGCAATCGTGAGATACGGATCGAAGCCGCAGGATTGAAGGACAATGCCTACCTGGCCGAGCAGTTCGTGCCGGGATTCGGCGGGATCGATCCCCAGAACCTCGACGCAGCCAGCGTCTCTGGACACGAACCCCTCGAGGATCTCGACGGTAGTCGTCTTGCCCGCACCATTGGGACCCAAGAGCCCCAGGATCTCTCCTCGCTGGACCTGGAGGTTCACGCCACGGAGAGCACAGGTCTCTCCATATCGCTTGGTCAGTCCAGAGACCTTCACGACGGCGTCGCGGGATGACCGATCCAAAGCCACGGCAGGTTCATTGACCATTACAGATGCATGATAAACTCAAATACATGGTGAATGTCAAGAGACAGACCGAACCCAGGCGTCGGCTGTCTCGCTCTGAGTCCCAGGCCGAGACCCGTGCCCGGCTCCTCGACGCCGCCCATGCCGTGTTCGCCCGACGGGGGTACTACGAGGCCACGGTCGAGGACGTCGTCGCCGAGGCGGGCTATTCGAGAGGAGCGTTCTATGCCAACTTCACGGACAGGGCAGATCTGTTGTTTGGGGTCCTTGAGCAGGAGCGGGAACGGGAGTTCGGTGACCTCTCGTCTGAGATCGCGGCCGCTGAGCAGGAAGGCGAGACACTTTCTGCCATGTACATCTGGTTCACCAAATCGCTGTCCGGTCCGTTGGAACGCGCCTTCGCTGAGCTCCGCCTTGCCGCCATGGATAATCCCGAGCATCAGCGACGCCTTGTCCAGAATATGCAGGCGATCCGAACCATCACCACCGATCTGATCGTCGGGTACTGCGATAAGCACGGTGTCGAGCTGAGTATTGATTCGTCCACATTTGCTCTCATGGTCATCGCCACCGTTGATGGCTTCGCCAATCAGATCCGTCTCGATCCGGATGGGGTGCCTCCCGAAGCGATTGGTTTTGCTCTAACTGCGCTCTGGGAGGCTGTGGCTACCAACAGCTCCTCCAAGTGAAGGCTCGACCATGGGGCCATTGGCCAAGAGCAGCGAGAGATCGCCGACTGTCCCCGGTCGGCGAAATGCCCTCTAGGGCTGCCGGTTCGCGTCGTGCCGTACGCGAGCCGATCCAAAGGCTGTTTGCTGCCCATGCGCTACCGGTGGTCGTCAGAACCTCTGTTCGATCCCAGGCGCTGAGTGCACCAAAAGACGGTTCCTGCGGATCTCCGTGATCGACCGATGAGAGTCAACATCGCGTCTCGCAAGCCGAACCCGCTCCGGGAGCGGCCCGGTTCAGACGTCCTCCACAACGGGACCGTCCCGCAAGATCCGCCCGAAGAAGATTGACGAACAGGCAGGTCGCACGGGACATCCAATGGCACGGTTCGGACGCTCGTCGCCTCTAACCCGGGTGCCCCAGAATGCTCAGTGGTTTCGCCGTAAACGCAGTATCCCCGACCGCCCCGGTTCGGTGGGACACTCTGCCACAAGCCACCCAAGGTGCATGGCATTCGGAGCGTTGGCCGCACCCGTGACCGTTTCCTAGCAACACCCATTTCCAAGTAGGCAAGTTCCGCACATCCGCGAGATAGGACCTCTATGGTTCTCTCAAGTACCCATTGCCGACGCAATCGCCCTTGTGATTCAGTGGATTCGAGACATCAGAGTTATGTCGCCGAGAAGCAATCCTTGACCCAGTGGAGCCCAATCCCTGAGTCGGGACGGTGGACCGACAAGCAAGGGACAGGACATCCATGAAGAACTTCAACCCACTGCGGCCCACGTACCGAGGAAGACCGGTTGGTGCTTCCAAGGCCCGAGTGGTCATTTCAATGTTCTTCGGACTGGTCTTGGCCTTCACCTTCGTCGCAGGGAACTCAGCCGGAGCAGCTTCGACCCGCTTGACCCTTGGCGACCAAGTAGCCCCTCCTGGCCCCTCAACTGGTGTGGCCCATACGCCACACGCCGCGCCTGCCCCCCTCAGCGTCGTCAACACCGAAACCTTCCTCGGATCTAGCCCCAATCCGATCGTCGCTTCGTCCCCGACTACTGTTCAGCCCTCCTTCAACCGTGGGACGAACAACCTAAGCGCCGTGTGGAGCGGCGGTGAGTTTACGGTGCAGCCGAACACTCCGATCGTCGCCGGGGGTACCTATGACCTTTCTGGATCACAGTTCTTTGGAACGGTGGCGAGTGGAAATGCCTGCAATGGCACCGACGGCTCAGTGGGTGTAACTGTCGATCAGATCATCCTGGATGCGTTCAACAACGTGACTTCTCTGGCCATCCAGTACGACTGTGCCACCAACGATGGCGCCGTGGAGATCGTTGGAACCTACGCCTACAACGCCACTCCCAGCACTCCCGGCCAGGGCTACTACCTCTACGGAGACGACGGAAGCCTCGGAGGGTTCGGTAACGATGAGTTCCTCAACTACCTCGGGGACCTGACCACCACCACACTCAACAAGCCTGTTGTCGGGATGGCCACCACCCCCTCGGGCGGCGGCTACTGGATGGTGGCAGGGGACGGAGGGGTCTTCGCCTTTGGGGACGCCGGATTCTACGGATCTACCGGCAACCTCCGGCTCAATAAACCGGTCCTCGGCATGGCCAGCACGCCGGACGGAAAGGGCTACTGGTTCGTCGCCTCGGATGGGGGCATTTTCTCCTACGGTGATGCCCAGTTCTTCGGTTCAACTGGCAACATCCACCTCAACAAGCCGATCGTTGGAATGGCATCCACCCCAGATGGTCATGGGTACTGGCTAGTTGCCTCTGATGGTGGAATCTTTGCTTTCGGTGATGCGGGGTTCTTTGGTTCCACCGGCTCGATGCACTTGAACCAACCCATCGTGGGCATGGCATCCACCCCAGATGGTCATGGGTACTGGCTAGTTGCCTCTGATGGCGGGATATTCTCTTTCGGCGACGCCGGGTTCTTTGGATCAACCGGCAACATCCATCTCAACCAACCCATCGTGGGCATGACGACAACTCCCGACGGCGGAGGTTATTGGTTCACCGCGTCGGATGGAGGGGTCTTCTCATTTGGCGATGCTCCATTTGAGGGGAGCCTGGGGGGTCAGGGCGTCACCAACGTCGTGGGAATGTCACGGTAGTGATGGCGTGGGGCGATGCCGCTGCTATAGAGGCAACAGCCAACCCGTAAGACACCAGTTAGGGGGTTTCCTCAGACGCACTCCCTGTCACCGAACGCCGGGTCGGCGGTGGTCGGCGGTGGCTCATCCGCACATTGGACCTACGCAACGCTCATTGGGACCGAAGACGCTTCACGTACTGGCCCACGTCCGAGCGGGAGTCCAAGTGTGGCTCTAACGCCATCAACTCGTCGTAGTTGGCCTTGATCTGGGGCGAGAGCCTCTCCTGCGCTCCAGGGACATCAACGCACTCTTCGTCAACCAACGCCATGGCGAGCTGAGTCCGCTCCTCCAGGAGGCGTCGTGCGATCCCCTCGTAGTCGGGTGTCTCGGTAGCCATCAGGAGGAAATCTAATCCCGTTTTCGTTGCGAACCAGACAGGGCACGACGGCCCCAGCAACGGGCCAGAGCCAGACGTGTCCCTGAACACCGGGTGTGCGACATGGGCATTCCGCTCTGTGGGATCGGTAACGTCTGACTATGGAATCTTCTGATCCGGTTGAGAGAGGAGAGCTTGCGTGGCGAATCTGGCGTGACCCGACCCATCGGAGGTACGGATACGAGCTAGTTGGTGAGGATGGAATCTCACGACTGACCACGAAGCAATCCAGGTTCGGAACCTTGAAGACCATCTCCGTTGGCGGTCGAGAGTTGCTAGTGAAGCGCCAACCCTATAGGTCCAGATTCGAAGTAATTGACCGCTCTGATGGAGAACGGATCGCTTTGGCTCACTGGGGAAAACAGACGATCGAGATTCAAGGTCGGCCGGTGCTCAGCGTGGAATTTCGGCCCGGTCCGCCCGGAAGGTGGAAAAAGCAAACACTGTGGTCGACACCAGATGGGAGATGCCTGCTGGCATTGAGCTTCACTGCAAATCCGAGAGCCATGGTCATGAAGCCCTGGCTCACCGGGCGGGTTGTTGTCGGCGACCACGATTGGGGGAGTGACTGCTATCTCGTTGCATGCTTCGCCACAACCTTCCGCACCATGAGCTACGGGAGTTAGAAGAGCGAGGTCCGATCCAGGCATCGTTGCAACCACGTATCCATCAAGCGTCCCCGAACGCCGGGTCGGGGAGCGCCACCAGCGAAGCGTGCTTGCCGCCCGCAAAATGACACGCTCTGCACAATTGGGACAGGTCGGTAAGCTTGGAACCACGTTTGGTTGATCAGAACGGCCTGCTTGAGTTGATCAGCGCGACGGTTGTTTGGGTTCAGTGCGGGCGGGCCGAGAGGGTGGCGACAAGCTCTCGGCGGCTACCGATCCCAAGTTTGTCGAACACGGCGTGAAGGTGCTCTTGCAGGGTGTTGGCAGAGATCTGGAGCTCAGCGACAATGAAGGGGGTGGACCGGCCTTGAAGGACAAGGGCCACCACGCGGCTCTGAGCGGGGGTGAGGCCATGTGCTGCCAGTATCAGCGAACTCACGTGACCGGTGTCAGCGGAGGCGAGGATCACCGCCATCTGCCCGTTAGCGCCACCCCTGAGAGGTGACACGTTCACGGTGATCCAGTCGCCGCGTCCGCTCCTCAGTCGAGTGACCGGTTGCAGAGCGACCCCGTCATGGTGATCTGCAGCGAGCCGTGCGGCGGCCACCGCGTAGATGGTGACCGGAAGTTCGAGGTGTGCCGGCCAGTCGGCGTCGACAATATCGGCCAGCAGCGTCTCCGCCGCTGGATTCAGCGAGACGATTGCCAGTTCAGCGTCCAAGATGATGATCCCCGGACCGCCGCCCGCCGCCGTTGTCGCCGTGGGAAAGAGCGTAAAGCTGAGGCGCAAGCCCTTGGCGAGGTGAGGGGCAACCCGACGGAGGAAATCCAGCTCGGTGGCGTCGAAGCCCTTCACGGATGCGGATCGGTGAAGACAGAGCACCCCCCAGCACAGCCCGCCCACGGATAGCGCAACTCGGATCTCATCACCCAGCCCGAGCGGTGCGAGAAGTTCGCAATAGCGCGGACTCGACATTCGGTCGCCGTCGGTCGCCCGATCCAACGAACTGACCCTGTCAGCGGATGCCGCCAGGCGAGCGAACTTGTTCACGTCGTCGCGCCCGTACTCGTTGTCCAGGAACTGCGCAGTGACCGAGGCCAACGGTTCCTCGGCCAGTGCCGAAGTAAAGAGCAACGTAGTGGGATCGACCGTGGCGAAGAATGCTGCGTCGATGGTCATTGATGTTCGCAGACTTCGCAGACTGTTGGTGCGGAACGACGCCAGGTCCAAACCCTCAGAGCTCATCCGACCGATCTCATCCGCAGTCCGACGCCGTCTCACGGCGACCGAATTGGGCTGGCTCATACTCCACCGTACGCCCTCTGCCGCCGGAGGGGACCGGGGAGCGGATACCGGTTTGAACCGGCCACTTTCGGATTCAGTCGGAAATCCCAAGTTGCTGGCGAAAGCCGAGGTCGTCAAGCCTGCCCCAGCGCTCCACAATCTGTCCGTCGCGCAGCCGGAAGATGTTCACGCCAGGGAGCGACACGGTCTCTCCTGAAGGGGCGACCCCCATGATGGGTGCGCCGGTGTGGGTTCCTGAGGCGGTGAACTGTTCGACCACGATGTCGCCTTCGGCGACGAGGAGGTGGAGGTCGCTGTGCCAGTCAGGAAACACAGACCGGAAGAGTGCACTGGCGCTGCGCATCCCTTCCCTGTCGGCGGTGGCTCCGAACGGTGGATCGTTGTTGACGAAGTCCTCCGACAGGTACTTGTCAACTGCGTCGAGATCACCCTTGGTGAAGAGTGCGTCGATGAACTCGGTGACTGTGATCTTGTTCTTCTCGGTTGTGGTCATGAGCCCATTGTGAGATCCACCGTTCCCGGTGACTACCCCAACCAATTGGGGTGCAGAAGATTCCTCCGGCCGTCATCGAGCCTCGCTCGGACCTGACATGAAGTCACTGCAGTGATAACGGACCAGAATCAGTTTGGATGCCCCCTATCACCGGATAAGCCGGGCGTCTTCAACCGCGGCTGACCAGGCACCTTGGGGGCAGGGTTTCATGATGGCTGCCACCCGGACCCGGCAATACCGAGCCGCGATAGGCCTATGCCGCACTCGTTCCTGCGGGTACAGTCTCGGTCCAACAGATGGGGGTGGACATGGAGACCGACTACGTCGTGATCGGCGCCGGCGCACTCGGGATGGGGTTCGTCGACACGTTGATCGAACACTCCGACGCCGAGGTCGTGATCATCGATCGGCGGCATGGCCCTGGTGGTCACTGGCTGGACTCATACCCTTTTGTGGAGCTTCACCAACCCTCCATGAACTATGGGGTGAACTCCACTCGGCTGGGCCAGGATGGGGTCGAGAGCGATGGGCGGGACGCGGGATTCTATGAGCGAGCAAGCGGAACAGATATCTGTCGCTACTACGACGAGGTCATGCGTCACCGGTTCTTGGCGTCAGGTCGGGTGCGGTTCTTCCCGATGTGCGATTACCTCGGGGATCGGCGCTTCCGATCCCGCCTGACGGGCGCCGAAACGGAAGTCACCGTGCGAAAGAGGGTCGTGGATGCCACATACATGGCATCTCACGTCCCGGCGACCGACCTCCCATCATTCGAGGTGGTCGATGGAGCGGCGTGCCTCCCCATCGGTGCACTCACGAGGGTCACGGCGCCTCCCGATGGTTACGTGATCATCGGCGCCGGCAAGACTGCCATGGACGCCGTCTGCTGGCTACTCGACAACGAGACACCACCCGACGACATCCGCTGGATCCGTCCCCGGGAGCCCTGGATGCTGAACCGGGCCTTCTTCCAACCCGCCGAGGGTCTACTGACCACATTCGCCGGGATCGTCCTGGAGTTGGAAGCGGTGGCCGATGGCGAATCGATCGAGGAGGTGTTCGATCGGCTCGAAGAGCACCAGGTGATACTGCGTCTCGATCCCTCGGTCCATCCCGCCATGATCAAGGCCGCCACGGTGAGTCTGGGCGAGCTCGATCAATTGCGACGCGTCAACGGGGTGGTGCGATTGGGGCACGTCACGAGGATCGACTCGGAGAGCATCACCCTTGAGGGAGGGTCGGTCCCCACCAATCCCGGCCACCTGCACGTGCACTGTGCCTCGGCCGGACTGAGCGACAATCCTCCCAGGTCGGTCTTCTCCGACGACACGATCGTCCTGCAAACCATCACTCGTGGCAGCCTCAGCTTTTCCGCAGGGCTCATAGGTCTTGTCGAAGCATCTGGACGGTCAACGGCCGAGAAGAACCGGCTTTGCCCGCCGAACATGTGGTTCGACACGCCGTTCGATTGGATACGGCATCTGTTGACCGGGATGAGGACCGAGCTGGAGTGGCGGGAGGCGCCTGATGTGCTGGCGTGGGTGGAATCCTCTCGGCTCAATCTCATGAAGGGCCTTGATCAACACCCCGACAAGGCCGCTGTCGGTGAACTACAGAGCAGGTTTCTGACGGCACTGTTCCCTGCCCTCGAACGGTTCGAGGAGTTGACTCTGAACGCTACGCCCGGCGAGCGCGCCCGGATGTTCGAAAGTGTCCCAGGGTCGCTGGGTCCATAGAAAATCCGCGCGATTTCGAGCGGAGCTTGTCCTTGGACCGCTCGCAAGGTGCCGATACCGAACGGATCCAGGGTGACCCCTCGCTGCCGGCCCGGCGGCGGTTATCGGCTGCTGCCACACGGCACATCGGTGACGCGTCCCATTTAGTTATCTCTTACCGAAGTGGGACGTGATGAGCCGCCCTGTCCTGCTGCCTACTGCCTGCAGACGACGCGACAACTAGTCCAAATCCCGGAGAGCGATGGCGGCACGACGCTCCACGGTCCCGTATCCGTTGACCACTGCGGCGGTGTGGGCCTTTGTTAGCAGGTCATGAGCCTTCTCGACGTCGCCGGGGCCGGCTCTCTCGGCAAACATCTTTCCCCACAGGAGGTATGTCCGGGCGGCGAAGAACTTCGCATTCGCTCGTTCACTCGATGCAGCGGAGTGGGCAAAGTAAGCATCCGCCTCGTCGTATCGACCGAGCAAGGTCGCGAGTCCGCCGAGGGAGTGACTCACCAGGCCTGACGCCGTGACACTACCGGAAGCGACCGACAGCTCGGACCAAGGAGCAAGCCGGTTGAAGAGCGGTCCGGCGTACTTTGGGTCCCCGCAGTGGATGGCGGCTTCGGCATAGCAGTACATGTCTGTGATCCACCCTTGGCCCATGGGGCGATCGAAGTCGGCGGCAGCGAACTCCTCCAACAAACACCGGGCCTCCTCGGTGCGACCGGCTTCTGCGTGGGCCTGAGCCAGTACTGAACTGAGCGTCCCGGCGAGCGCGGGAGCCTCGTCCAGCATCTGCTCGATAAATGGGATCAACTCGCCCATAGTTCCGCGTTGGGCGCATACGACCAAGAGCTGTGCTCCGAAGAACAGGGCGGCGTCGGGCTGCCCACAATCGGTGCCGATTTGCAGGGCCTCAGTCGCCAACTGTTCTGCGAGGTCGGTATCTCCGGCGATCTGTGCTCGCTTGGAAAGGTGGAATGTATTCGTCCAGCTCAGAATGGGCTGGTCGAGCTGCTCCGCCAATGAGCCCATAGTCTCGATGCAGCGATCCATCTCCTCGATGTCCCCGGCCAGAAAGACGGCCGAGGCCCGTGCGTGCGCCGCAAAGAACTTCAGCACCGGGTCGCCTAGGCGCTCGGCCCGAACCAGGGCGTCGGCAGTCCGGGCCAAGGTTTGTTCGAGCAGTGACGGTGCCAGTGACGGCAAGATGACCTGATTGAGCACTCGTACGATGGTGGCATCGTCACCCTTGGACTTGGCGATGGCCAGCGCCTCGTCGGCCAACGCCTGAAGGCGTTCCAGTGGGCTTCCGGCTGTTAGTTCCGAACACAACGTGGCCAGCACCAGCGCCCGATCAGGGTCGTCGGCGGGGAGCCGATCAAGAGCCGTCTCCAAGACGTCGACCTTGTCGGTGTCGGTGGCATTGCTGTTGCTGGTATAACCCCGGTCGTTGGCCAGAGCGGCGGCAACCAGTCGCTTGGTTTCGCCGAGGTCGATCGCTTGGCGAGCCGCGGCAAGAAGCGTGTCGTGGTACGTCGGGTCCCCGGTCTGGCGTTGCGCAGTGCCGAGCCCGATAGCTAGGTCGAGCCTGCGGACTGGATCGGGATCGGCAATCTCGGTGTAGACGTCAAGGGCCTGGGCGTAGTAGCGAAGAGCGTCGGCCGGGGCGAGGGCACTGAGTGCGGCGTCGCCCGCCTGCTGCGAGTAGCTGACAGCCTTGGTCAAGTCGATGGGCTGAGCAGCCATCCAGTGGCGGGCCAATTCGCCCACGCGCCGTCCGGGGCGATGTCGGTAGAGTTCCTCCAGAGCCTCGGCCACGGTCCTGTGGGCCCGCGCCCGGCGGGTGGGTCCGAGGTCCTCGGAGAGGGTGTGCTGGATGAGGGCGTGGGCGAAGTTGAACCGTCCCGGGCCAGCCGCCTGCTCCCGAACGAGGGCCGCCGCCGCCGCGGAATCCAGCACGTCGAGGACCTCATCTTCGCTGCTGTTGGTCGCGACAGCCAAGAGGTCGAGGTCGAAGTCCCGGCCGATGACGGCCGCCATCGACAGAATCCGTCCTGCTTCCTTGCCGAGGCGGAGCACCCTGGCCCCGATCACTTCGCGCACCGAGTCGGGTAATGCCGTGACGTCGAGCGTGTCCTCGGCCACCCACCGTCCTTCAGCGTCCTGACCGATAGCGCCCGTCTCGGCCAGGTTGCGAAGCACCTCGCTCACGAAAAACGGGTTGCCGTCGGTCTCCCGGTAGATGGCCTGGGCCAGGCCCACGGCGGCATCGCCGAGTCGGTGCCCGGCTCCGGCCTCCATCAGGGCCACCACCCCGGTGTCGTCCAGACCGACGAGGTCGATCCGGGTGATCCCGTCCAGACGGTGAAGCGCAGCCAGCGCGTCCACCAGGGCACCGGCGATGGAAAGCTCGCTGTCCCGGTAGATGCCGAGGATCAGTACCCGCATGGTCGGGTCCGCGGAGGCCAGATGGCGGAGCAGCGACAGGCTTCCCTTGTCGGCCCACTGGAGGTCGTCGAGGACCAGGACGATGGGCTGGTGTTCAGAGGCCATGGTCAAAAGGCCCACCACGGCGGCAAACAGCAGGAATCGTTCGGTGTCGGCGTCGGTGGCCTTGGACGGCGGCAGATCCGGGATGCGGCTGGCCATGGCCGGAACCACCCTGGACAGTTCGGATCCGTGGGCCTCGACGTGGGCCAGGAGCTGACCCTCGGGGGCGTAGGTGACGTAGTGGCTTAGGGCCTCGGCGAACAGTTGGTAGGGGGTGGCCAGATCCTCCTCGCAGTGGCCGAACAGCACGCAGGCCCCGGCGTCGAAAGCAGACCGCGCCACCTCGGCCACCACGGTTGTCTTGCCCAAACCTGCCTCGCCCGAGACGAGGAGGATCTGACGTCCCCCGCCTGCCCTAACCTCTTTCACGGCATCGGTGATCGCCGCCACCTCGGTATCTCGGCCCACCACGCCAACCGCAGGGCCCACGGCCAGACGGCCGGGGAGCGGAATGATCTCCGTTAGATCGGAACTGCCTAAAGGCTCCCAGACCACCTCGACGGATTCGACCGGCACGGGCAGGCCCTTCAGTCTTAGCGCTCCGAGTGGCCTGCATTCGTGACGGCTCCGCCGACCGGCCATGGCTCGCACGAAGTCGGTCGCCAGGATCTGACCGGGGTCGCAGCGGGAACAGAGCCGGGCAGCCTCGACAACGGGGTCTCCAAAGTAGTCACCGCCCTCGCTACTGACCTCACCCACGCTCAGCCCAACGCGCAATCCGACTGGTTCAGCACCCCGGCGGTTGCTTTGTTCGACGCCCTGTTGCATACCGACTGCACACCCCAGGGCCGCAGATGCCGCACTGAACACCACCATCACCCCGTCACCGAGGTTCTTCACCTCGATGCCCCCCGATTCGGTAATGGCCTGCCGCAGGATTGAGAAATGGTCGCGGCGAACCTCGTCGGCTACCTCGGCCGAGAGTCGCTGCGACAGCTCAGTAGACCCCACGATGTCCGTGAACAGGATGGCCACGTTCTCAGTGGTCATTGAGGTCCTTTCGCGCCGCCTACACCCCCAACAGTAGGCGACGAGGACTTTGGGCCGCCAAGTGCTGGTCGGAATCATGCTGGGACGGTCAGGTGTCCCCTAACGATCAATCGATACGTCCTCAGGGTGCCCCCGAACGATGCTCCTATGGACTGTCAAGGGCGAACTGTGAGCGTGGGAGCGCGGCGAACACCTCCCGAGCGACGTAGCGCTTGAGGCAGCGGATCGCCTCCTTCTTGGTCCGCCCTTCCTTCATCCGGCGCTCGATGTAGTGCTTGGTTCTCGGGTCGTTGACCATCCGGGTGAACACGATGTGCCACAGGGCCGAGTTGGCTTGGCGGTCCCCGCTGCGGTTGAGCCGGTGGCGCTGCTGCTTGCCGCTCGAGGCGTCGAGGGGCGAGACCCCGCAGAGCTTGGCGAAGGTCGACTCGCTCTTCAGGCGCTCCGGATTGTCGCCGGCGGCCACCAGGATGGCCGAGGCCACGTCGGTGCCCACTCCGTCGATGGCGTTGAGCTCCGGGGCGGTCTCGGCGACGAGGGTCTTCAACAGTCGGTCGATCTCTTTGACCTCTTCTTCGAGGGAGAGGGCCCGTCGGGCCAGGGTGCGCAAGGTGAGCTTGGTCACCGTCGTCACGTCGGTCCGTCCGGTGTGGCGATAGGCACTGGCCACGGTGAGGACGTTGTAGATGGAGAGGTCCCGCAGCTCGGCCCGGAGCTCCTCGGGAGCCGTCGAGATGAGGCTGCGCATCTGGTTGATGGCCTGGGTCCGGTTGCCCCTGGCCGAGCGCCGGGCCACCCGCAACACCCGCATGGCCTCGACGTTTCCGTCCCTGGTCTTGGCCGACCCGGTGGCGTCGCCCCCTTGGGCGGCCCGGGCCGCGGCCACCGCGTCGTGGGGGTCGGACTTCCCCGTGCGCCGGCGGCGCTGGCGGTTGGGTCGGTCCACCTCGACCACGGTGACCTGGTGGGAAAGCAGGTGCCGGGTGAGCCCCGCTCCGTAGCTGCCGGTCCCTTCGACGCCGACCAGCTCGAGGGTCCCGAAGCCCTCGAGCCAGCCCAGGAGTTCCCGGTAGCCCGCGGCTGTGGCCGGAAAGCTCTGGACGCCGAGCTGGGCTCCTCGTTCGTCGAGGGCGGCCGCCACGTGGGTGTCGAGGTGCGTGTCGACCCCTCCGGTGATTCGGCGCGCGATAGTGGTCATCGTCATCTGTTCCTTTCGCTTGGGGTGGGTGACACCGCACCAGCAAGACGATGGACAGGACAGCGATGGGCCTGTGCGGCAGGCTCCTATGAGGTCACTCCGTCCGACCGGTTGGTGTCGGGTGAGTGTCCGAGCCAGGCCGACGAATCGACTTCAGGACAGTCCGTAAGGACGTCAGCCGGGATTGATTGGGTCAGACCTGGCTCGGGCATTCACCCACACGCTGACCAGTTCTCGGTTCGAAGTGGTGGACCGTCAGCGGGCTACGTCAATCCTCGCTGCCGGGTCAGAGGCGGTTATCGCTTGCCATCCGCCGGCACTTTCGGGCTAGCCCAGGATCGACCGTTCCGACATCATTCCGGGACGTCATCGAAACCCTTACCGACTATCGGCGTTGAGAACGGTGGTGACTTTCAGGTCATCAGGCAGGGCAATCCCGCTCGCCTTCATCCCCTCGCCCAACGGACCATCCACGAAGCTCTGCCAAGCCTCGGCGCTGGGCCAGAAGTCCACGATCCCGACTTGGTTGCCTACCTCGTGGGAGGAGTGGAAGAGCATCCCGGCCGGGATCGCCAGCTCGAGCAGGTGATCGTGCATACCCCGGTAAGTTTCGACATCTGTCTTTAGGGTGAACGTGACCATGACTGCCATTGGGTGACCCCTTATTAGTTGGAAGGCGGACCCTGGTCGGGATCATCTTCAACTACCTGGGGACGCATAGCTGCCCCAGATCGCCGGGTATGCCCCGAATTCGATCATGCTGGCTTGAGAGCCCGGTACTCGGTCTTCCGCTCATGCCCATCAAGGCGGCTGCATAGGATGCCGGCCGATACGCTTTAGTCGTGACCGGCCCCCACCGATTCATCGTGACCTGGGGAAGAATGGGGCGCTTCGACTTCATGGCTGAGGTGGTCGAGGCCTGGGATCCTGACGATGCCATGGTCACCGCGGAGGAACTCCATCCTGAGCTTCCGCGCCCTCGGGTCGCCGTACGGGCAGCCCAAGCCGGAACCCTGACCTTCGGGCTCCGATCCGATCCGGAGCGTGTGGAACCCGAGTAGTCCCACGTCGCTGCCATGGCCAGGCTGCCGAGAGCACTGCCCCGATCGCCGGTTCGGTCGTACGGTATTGGCTGGTTCTCCCAACATTCAGAGGAGAACCATGCCTGTACTCGAGACGAATCAGACCGCCCTGGCACTCATCAGCGAAGATCCCCTCTTCGACGAAGCTCAACTGGCAGCAGCTGCCTTCCTGGCGAGATACAGCGGCCGGACACTGGACGCCTATCGCTATGACCTCCGGACCTTCTTCCAATGGGCGGTAGAACTGGGTCTCACCGTCCTGGAGGCAAAGCGACCCCACATCGAGCTCTACCGGGCGGCCATGGAGGAAAAGGGCCTGGCACCCTCAACCATCGACCGGCGTCTGTCCACTGTTTGTGGCCTCTACCGGTTTGCTCATATCGACGGTCGGGTGGCCGCCAACCCGGCCCAGTACGTGCGGCGTCCCAAGGTCCACCCCTCCGAGGGTCGGGGGTTGGATCGAACCGAGCTTGGAACGTTCCTGTTCACCGCCGAACGGCGTGACCGCAGCCAAGCCGCTCTGGCCGTTCTGCTCGGCCTGAACGGTCTCCGGGTCAGTGAGGCCTGTGGCACCAACATCGAGGACCTGGCATTCACCCAGGGGCATCGAACCCTCCGGATCATGGGCAAGGGGAGCAAACCGGCGGTGATCCCCCTGGTGCCGAGGGCGGCCCGGACCATCGACCTGGCCATTAGTGAGCGAACCGAGGGACCCATCCTGCGTCGTAAGGACGGCGAGCGACTCGACCGGCGCACCGCCCACCGATGGGTGCGGTCCATCGGTAAGAAAGCGGGAGTTGGTGCTGTCTATCCCCACATGCTCCGATCGGCGTTCATCATGGCCGCCCTCGATGCTGGAGTACCGCTCCGTGACGTCCAGATTGCCGCTCGGCATGCGGATCCCCGGACCACCACGGTGTATGACCGCAGGCGGGAGAACTTCGATCGGCACGCCGCCTATGTCGTGGTGGCCTTCGTGGCCGGTGGGTAGCCCATGGAGACCACTCAGTGATCACGGAGAGTCTTGTGCTTCGAGACCAGCGGTCTAGGCGTCAGGAAGCGCTACCGGGACCCCACGACGATCGGCAATCGAAAGGGTGACCTGTCCGATCGTCCGCCCTGTCCGGTGAGCAGCGACTCTGACGTAGATGAGTAAGGCGAAGAACGAATAGGTCCAAAGATCATCGGCTTGCCACCAGGCAGCGTCATCGAGCAGATCCGGATGCACGCCGCCATGGATCATGGCAGCAGCAGAGACGGCATATTTGCTCTTGTAGTGCTGCGTCTTGCCAGCGGAGGGGTACTCGGGCAGGAAACGCCCCCGAATGTTCTCGCAGTCGATCGGATCAGCTGGCGTGGTCCCGGACTCGTCGATGGCGTCGGAGGCCAACTCCAGGAGCTCCTCGGCCGGAAAGGTGTCATTCCGCAGGTGCAATGCACCCAGCTTCTCGAGGATCGAATCGAACTCCTCACCAGAGGCCAGACCGGCAAGGGTGGTCCGGATGGCATCGCTCCGATCCTCCGGAGTGGGCAGCTTCCTCGGTGCCATACCATCAACGGTAGATCGAAGTCATTGATCTTGCAGATATCGCCCCGTACCGGAGTTAGGGGGCAGCCTGATACTTGGCTGGAATCGCCATTTTGACCATGCGCATCAGGAACCGTCCTGTGCTCTCGACATGATTGCCATTGTTAAGGGGGCTGCATCGTAGTAGTGGCCGATTCTGGTTGCTTGACCTTCAGCATCAAGCTCGACGAAGTAGCCAACGATCTCGTCAATCTGCATACCGGTTGCCGCAAAGGTGCCGAATGGGGTTTCGAGGGACCCGGTATGTGTCTCGCGGATGTGTAGCTCAAAGGCGGCCTTGTTGTCTTCAGCCACGAGGAATTTCACATCGGCCTTCTGGTCAGGGAACGCCGTGAGTAGTGCCTGGAAGCGCTTGAGGACTTGGTCACGCCCGGACAGATTCCAGGCCGGGGATCCGTTTGCCTCATAAGAGCACCGATCTGAGAGCGCCGCTTCGACCGTCTCCCAGTCGCGTCTGTTCACCGCGTCGATTACCCGGCCCACCCAATCGCCAGCATTGCTCATTGCTGCCACCTCTGAGTTGCGACATTCATTCACCCATGACCCTATGTCGTTCCAGCCGGGGCCGCTCAAGAATGGCGATTATGGCCGGCCTAGCAAGGCTCAGGGAGTGCCACCGATGTGCCGATGAGCCAGGATCGACAACCGACCCGCTCCCGGCGTTTGGGGCACTATTGTGAACCCACCGGGCTCGAGGAATCGAGGGTACTGAAGACTCCGGACTCTTCAGCCTGGGCGCATTTGGGCTCGCCTTTTAATTGAACCGCTGGCCTGGCATCCTTGATGGGTGACCTCTAAGACCAGGTACGCTCGAAGCGGCGAGGTGAGCATCGCCTACCGGGTCGTCGGCGACGGTCCCATCGACATGGTCTGGGTGCCCGGGATTTACAGCCACCTCGAATTCCAGTCGACCGATCCCGCCTTCGCCCACTTCACGGAGAGCTTGGCCGAGTTCAGCAGATTGATCCTTTTCGACAAGCGGGGCACCGGGATGTCAGACCGGGATGTTGGCGTCGCATCGCTCGAGGAGCGGATGGACGACGTCCGAGCTGTCATGGATGCTGCTGGCAGTGAACGCGCCGCCATCTACGGGGCTTCGGAGGGTGGTCCCATGGCCGCGCTGTTCGCCGCTACTTACCCTGAGCGGACAACCGCTCTCGTCCTCTTCGGCACCTTCGCTCGCGCAACGGCCGCGCCAGGGTGGCCAGGGATTCCGGCCGAGGATTGGAAGCGCTCAGTGGACGACGCAGCCGCCAACTTTCCTGATGCCCTGGACATCGAGGTCTACGCACCGAGCGTTGCCGGCGATCCGGCAATCCGGGAGTGGTGGTCGACGCTGACACGAATGTCCGCCAGCCCCGGTTCTCTCCGCGCTCTCCAGACCATGGTCGGCGAACTCGATGTGCGGTCCGTGCTACCGACGATTCAGGTGCCGACCCTGGTGCTTCATCGGCGGGGAGACCTGGTCGTGCCAATAGCGGCAGGAGAGTACATCGCATCGCAGATCCCGGACGCCAAGTTCGTTGCGCTCGAAGGCGTCGACCACGTCCCATTCGGGGACACCGGGGCTTGGACAGGAGCAATCGAGGAGTTCTTGACGGGGCAGCGTCACGAGAAGGTCACCGATCGAGTGCTGGCCACCGTCGTGTTCACCGACATTATTTCTTCTACCGAAATGGCGGTTCGGTTAGGTGACGCCGACTGGAAGCGATTGCTCGATCGTCATGACCTGATGGCACGGCGAACAGCAGAGAGGTATTCAGGTCGCGTGGTGAAGACCACGGGTGACGGCGTTCTTGCCACTTTCGATGGTCCGGCCCGGGCAGCGCGATTTGCCTCGAGCTTCGGTGGAGAGGCCGAGGGTATCGGGCTGCCAATTCGAGCTGGGCTCCACACTGGAGAGGTAGAGCTCCGCGATGACGACATCGGCGGCATCGCCGTCCACATCGCCGCTCGGATTGCCGCCTTGGCCGGGCCCGGAGACGTTTTGGCTAGTCGAACAGTCAAGGACCTCACCACGGGCTCGGGGTTACTTTTCACCGACAGGGGTGTCCACTCCCTCAAGGGTGTTCCAGAGGAGTGGCAGCTGTACGCCGTCGCTTGCTGAGCATCTCCAATCGCCACCCTTGATCGATCCCCTCAGGGCTTCCGGCATTGATAGGTGTAGCCCTAAGTCGTCTCCGACGGTGATCACTCGAAGCCTCGGAATTCGTCGACGGAGTGCCCCCATGGTGCCGGTCGAGGGCAGGCCAAAAGCGCCGCCGATCCGCTGTTGTGGGGCACGCACGGTGTTCGAGCTTCGTCGTAGACACAGACAGTTGACACTGCGCTGATCCCATCCGCAGGTTGTAGCGTCATCGGATGGAGAACGACCTCTGGGAGAAAGGGGGCGGGCGGTGGCAGCGGAACTTCACGGAGGGAGCTGACCCCGAGTACGAGGAGCAGATCCTTAGGCCCGGTAACCTCCTGAGCGTTACATAGAAAATCCCAGTTCAGCTACTGGATATGGACACCGGAGATGGCCCGGGCTGATGATCAGTCGTTGGATCTCGGACGGTGCCCTCGAAGATGGTGTAGATCTTCGAGTCACGGTGCCAGCGCTCCACCGGGTGCTCGCGGATGTAGCCGTAGCCGCCCATGATCTGGATGGCCTCCTCGGTCACATAGACCGCGGTCTCCCCGGCGTAGAGCTTGGACATCGAGCCCTCGCCGCTGGTGAACTCCTTCCCGTTGCGCCCCATCCAGGAGGCACGCCACACCAGCATGCGGGAGGCGTCGATGCGGGTCTTCATGTCGGCGAGCTTGAAGGCGATGGCCTGGTTCTCGATGATGGCTCGCCCGAACGCCTTGCGCTCCTTGGCGTAGGCCAGCGAATACTCGTAGGCGGCTCGGGCGATGCCCAGGGCCTGGGCCCCCACCGTTGGACGGGAAGCCTCGAAGGTCTTCATGGCCGCCTGACTGGTGGACCGCTTGCCCTCGCGTGCCCGGGCCAGCTTCTCGTCCAGCTTGTCCTTCCCGCCGAGCAGGCAATGACCCGGAACGCGGCAGTCGTCGAGCACCACCTCGGCGGTGTGGGAGGCCCGGATGCCCATCTTCTTGAACTTCTGACCCTGGGACAGCCCGGAGGTGTTGGGGGGCACGATGAAGCTGGCCTGTCCCCTCGACCCGAGCTCGGGATCGACCGAGGCCACCACCACATGGATGTCGGCAATCCCCCCGTTGGTGATCCAGGTCTTGGTGCCGTTGAGGACCCACTCGTCCTTGGCCTCGTCGTAGACGGCCCGGGTACGCAGCGAGGACACATCCGACCCGGCATCGGGCTCCGAGACGGCGAAGGCGGCCAGCTGGATCTTCTCCGGGGTCCCGAAGCACTGGGGTCCCCACTCGACCAGCTGCTCCGGCGTGCCGTTGGCGGCGATGCCCGCCAGGCCGAGGGTGCTGCCGAAGATGGCCAGGGCGATCCCGGCGTCCCCCCACGCCATCTCCTCACTGGCGATGGGCATGAGCAGTCCACTGTCGTCGAAGACGGCTTGGGTGATGAAGTCGAAGGAGTACAGCCCGATCCGGGCGGCCTCCTCGATGATGGGCCAAGGTGTCTCCTCGCGCTCGTCCCACTCATGCCCTGCCGGGCGGATGACATTCTCGGCGAAGTCGTGGACCCACTTCTGGATCTGTAATTGGTCCTCGTTGAGGTCCAGGGAGAATTCGGCCATTGTGCCCTGCTCCGTTCCGGCCCCGTGGGGGCCTGTCCCGATCGACGGGCGCTCGGTGGCGACCGTCGGAGAATCCCAGCCGGCCACCGGCCCTGACCGGCGAACCTTGGTTGTTACTCAATAGTAACCACAAAACCGGATCGGTGCCACACCGGCCCTCCGACCGATCAGAAGCCCAGGCCGGGACCGATCGACCGATCCGGTCACGGGCGCGGAGCGCCGGCGGGCGGGCCGACGGGACAGGCGCCTACCATCCAACGCCTGAGGTGCTGGTCGTCCCCCCGGTGGAGGGGTTACCGGGCCGGGGCTCGCCGGGCCTGGCGGGGGCGCAGCTAGGCCGGCTGGGCCAGCCGCACGTCCACCGCCTGGAGTCCCTTCGGGCCCTCCTGCAGATCGAACTCCACGGCCTGACCCTCCTCGAGGGAACGGAATCCGTTCATCTGGATCGCGGTGTGATGCACGAAGACATCGGCCCCGCCATCGGGCTGTGAAATGAAGCCGAAGCCCTTCTCAGCATTGAACCACTTGACTGTTCCGGAAGCCACGGTGGCATTCCCCTTTCCTCCACACGCGTCGGGCACAGGGCTTCCCCGCCCGGCCGCCGGTTCGGACCTCCTTCGACAGGAGGGGTCTGCGACCACCGGCCCACGTGGACTCCCCGAGAACGGAAACGCTAGCAGTCTCCCTTTCAGAATCAACCGGGGAAGCCCGCTTCCGGTGGGGTATTCACGCGGCGTTCACCGACGGCGGATCCTCGTTCCGTCCGGTCCGTCCTCGACCACCCAACCCGACGCTTCCAGCTGGTCACGCAGCCTGTCGGCCTCCGTCCAGTTCCGTGCAGCCCGGGCCTCGTCCCTGCGCCGGACCAGGGCGGCGGTGGCCGCGTCGACCTCGGTCGTCTCCCCCGCTCGGAACCGGAGACCGAGCGCTGCCGCCAACAGGGACGCCGTCGCCGCAGCCCGTTGGGCCCTGTCGGCGTCCCCGGAGTCGGCGGCACCGTTGGCCTGGCGCAC
Organism: uncultured Acidimicrobiaceae bacterium; assembly: GCA_963833585.1. Lineage (GTDB taxonomy): Bacteria > Actinomycetota > Acidimicrobiia > Acidimicrobiales > RAAP-2 > Bog-756. The sequence continues at coordinate 465,804 of CAWHYF010000003.1, forward strand.
CAGGTCGAACACGACCGCCAGCGCGCCCGGAGTGTCGAGGTCGTCGTCCATACGGTCCCGGAACCGGGTCACCGCGTCGCCGTCGATGTCCCCACCCTCCGAGTCGCCCGAACCGCCCGGGCGGTCGGAGCCCGCAGGGTCGACCGCCGGGCCACGGGCCAGGAGGTCTCCGATCTTGAACCGGCGGGCCATCTCGTCCAGGCGGGCCAGCCCGGACTCGGCGTCCTCGATGGTCTCGGGGGTGACCTCGATGGGGGACCGGTAGTGCGACCGGAGGACCAACAACCGGTAGGAGCGGGGATCGCTCCTCTCCAGCAGGTCGGACAGCGACGTGAAGTTGCCCACCGATTTGGACATCTTCTCACCGTCCACGGTCACCCACCCGTTGTGGACCCAGTGCCGGGTGAACTCCCGGCCCACCGCCACGGCCTGGGCCCGCTCGTTCTCGTGGTGCGGGAAGATCAGGTCGATGGCCCCACCGTGGAGGTCGAATCCGTCCCCCAACAGGTCGAGGGACATCACCACGCACTCGGTGTGCCAACCCGGCCGGCCGTCACCCCACGGCGAACTCCAGAACGGTTCGCCCGCCCTGGCCTTCTTCCACAGGACGAAGTCGAGGGGCGACCGCTTCTCCTCGTCGGCTTCCACCCGGGCCCCAGACCGAAGGGAGTCGAGGGGCTGATGGGCCAGCAGTCCGTAGCCGGGCACCTCCATCACCGACAGGTAGACACCGTCGCCGGTCTCGTAGGCCACCCCCCGCTCCACCAGCGCTTCGACCAACTCGACCATCTGGCCCACGTAGGCGGTGGCGTGCGGGCTCCCGTCCGGACGGAGCACGCCGAGGGCGTCCATCACCTCCCACCACAGGCGCTCGTTGACGGCGGTGAACTCGGCGATGGGCACACCCTGGTCATTGGCGCGGGCGATGATCTTGTCCTCGATGTCGGTGATGTTCGAGACGTAGGTCACGTCCAGCCCGCCGAAGAGCAGGTAGCGGCGGAGCACGTCGAAGACGAGGGAGAACCGCCCGTGGCCCAGATGGGGTATCCCGTCCACCGTCGGCCCGCACACGTACATGGACACCCGGCCCGGATCCCGCAGGCGGAGGGGCGCCACCTGGCCGGTGGCGGTGTCGTGGAGTTGGAGCACGCAGGGTACGGTAACCCGATCATGAGCGCGCACGCGACCGGATCCACCGACCGGACGGACGGCCCCACCGGGATACCCGAGAAGCCGGGTCTCGAGGGCCTCGAGGTCACCTGGTCATCACGATGGGAGGACCGGGGCACCTACACCTTCGACCGGTCCGCCCCACGCGACCGGGTCTTCTCCATCGACACCCCGCCCCCCACCGTGTCGGGCTCCCTCCACATCGGGCACGTCTTCTCGTACACCCACACCGACGCGGTGGCCCGCTACCAGCGGATGCGGGGGCGATCGGTCTTCTACCCCATGGGTTGGGACGACAACGGCCTGCCCACCGAGCGCCGGGTGCAGAACTTCTTCGGGGTCCGGTGCGACCCGAGCCTCCCCTTCGACCCGGCGTTCGAACCGCCGGCCCAGCCGGGCAAGGAGCCGGTCGCCGTCTCCCGTCCCAACTTCGTGGCCCTGTGCCAACGCCTCACTGCGGAGGACGAGCAGGTCTTCGAACACCTGTGGCGCCGGCTCGGTCTGTCGGTGGACTGGTCGAACACCTATGCCACCGTCTCCGATCGGGCCAGGCGGGTGTCCCAGCGGGGCTTCCTCCATCTGGCCGCCCGGGGCCAGGTGGTCCAGCGCACCGCTCCCACGCTGTGGGACGTCGATTTCCGCACCGCGGTGTCCCAGGCCGAGCTGGAGGACCGCGAGCGACCCGGGGCCTACCACCGGCTCCGGTTCCCTCGCCTCGGGCACGACGGCGGAGTCGACATCGAGACGACCCGGCCGGAACTGCTCCCGGCCTGCGTGGCCCTGGTGGCCCACCCCGACGACGAGCGGTATCGCGGCCCTGTTCGGCAGCGAGGTGTCCACTCCGCTGTTCCGGTCACGGGTGCCGGTGCTGGCCCATGAGCTGGCCGACCCCGAGAAGGGCTCGGGCATCGCCATGATCTGCACCTTCGGTGACACCACCGACGTGGTCTGGTGGCGGGAGCTGTCCCTGCCCACCCGCAGCGTGGTGGGCCGTGACGGCCGCCTCCTCCCGGTCGAGTGGGGCACGGACGGATGGGAGAGCGACGACCCGGGCGCGGCCGCCGCGGCGTACGGCGAGCTGGCCGGCCGCACCGTCCGCCAGGCCCAGACCCGGATCGTCGAGCTACTGGCCGCTTCCGGCGCCCTCATCGGTGACCCCAGCCCGATCACCCACCCGGTCAAGTTCTACGAGAAGGGCGATCGGCCGCTCGAGATCGTCTCGTCCCGGCAGTGGTTCGTGCTGACCCTTCCGCTCCGGGACCGACTGCTGGCCCGGGGTGAGGAGCTCCGGTGGCACCCGCCCTACATGGCCCACCGCTACCGGGCCTGGGTGGAGGGCCTGAACGGCGACTGGAACATCAGCCGGCAGCGCTTCTTCGGCGTGCCGTTCCCGGTGTGGTACCCGGTCGATGACACCGGGGAGATCGCGTTCGACCGGCCGATGTTCGCCACCGAGGACCAGCTGCCGGTGGACCCGTCCACCGACGTGCCCGCCGGGTGGGCCGAGGACCAGCGGGGACGGCCCGACGGGTTCGTGGGTGATCCTGACGTCATGGACACCTGGGCCACCTCGTCGCTCACCCCCCAGATCGCCGGGGGCTGGGAAGACGATCCCGACCTGTTCGCCCGGGTGTTCCCCATGGATGTGCGCCCCCAGGCCCACGAGATCATTCGCACCTGGCTCTTCTCGACGGTGGTCCGTTCCGAGTTGGAGCACGGCGTGCTCCCGTGGCGGGACGCCGCCATCTCCGGTTGGGTGCTCGACCCCGACCACAAGAAGATGTCGAAGTCCAAGGGTGAGGTGGTCACCCCGCTCCCGCTACTCGAGAAGCACGGCGCCGACGCCGTTCGCTACTGGGCCGCCGGGGGACGGCCGGGGACCGACACCGCCTTCGACGAGGGACAGATGAAGGTGGGCCGCCGGCTGGCCATCAAGGTGCTGAACGCCTCCCGGTTCGTCCTGGGGCGGATGGCCGGCGACGACGGCTCGGTGGTGGTGCCGGGGCCGGGCGCGGTCACCGCACCGATCGACCGGGCCATCCTGGTCCGCCTGGCCGAGGTGGTCGACGAGGCCACGACCGCCTTCGACAACTACGACTACGCCCGGGCCCTCGAACGCACCGAGACCTTCTTCTGGTCCTTCTGTGACGACTACCTGGAGCTGGTCAAGACCCGGGCCTACGGACCGGCGGGCGATGCCGGCCCGGCCTCCGCCCAGGCCGCCCTGGCCCTGGCCCTCTCGGTCCAGCTGCGGCTGATGGCACCGATCCTCCCCTTCGTCACCGAGGAGGTGTGGTCCTGGTGGCGGACCGGGTCGATCCACACCGCGGCGTGGCCCGCACGCGCCGAGTTCGACGAGGCCCTGGCCGTTTCCGGGGAGTCGGGGCCCGACGACGTCGCAGCGGTGCTCGAGGTGGTCGCCGACGTTCTGGGCCAGGTCCGCCGGGCCAAGACCACCGAGAAGCGCTCGATGCGCTGGCCGGTGGCCACCCTGACGGTGGCCGACACCGCCGAGCGGATCGCCGCCCTGTTGTCGGCCGAGGACGACCTGCGCGACGCCGGAGGCGTGGGCACCCTGGTGACCAGCCGGGCCGACCAGCCCGAGGTCAGGGTGGAGCTGGCGCCCGACGAGTGAGGTGGCGCTCAGGGGTCTGCGCCTACCGATGGGAACGGCATGCCAGGGGCACCCGCCGGTCAGGCCAGGTAGACGCTGAGAGCGGCGTCGGCCATCTCGCGGGGGGTCCCCTCCTGCTCGATCCGGCCGTGCACCATGATGGCGGCCCGGGTGGCCACGGCGAGGGCGGTGGTCACGAACTGCTCGACCAGCAGGATCGTCATGCCCTGGCCGGCCAGCGTCCCGACCAGCTCGTAGAGCTCGTGGACGATCAGGGGGGCCAGGCCCATGGACAGCTCGTCCAACAGCAGGACCTTGGGCTCGGTGACCAGGGCCCTGGAGATGGCCAACATCTGCTGCTCGCCCCCGGACAGGGTCCCGGCCATCTGTTTGCGACGCTCCCTCAGACGGGGAAAGGTGGCGAAGGTCCGCTCCTCGACGTCCTTGACCGTGATCCCCCCCCGGTAGGTCCAGATACGCAGGTTCTCCCGGACGGTCAGGTTGGGGAAGATCCCCCGTCCCTCGGGAATGGCGCACAGGCCGGACTTGACCAGCTTCTCGGTGGGGCTCTTCCCCACCGGGACGTCGCCCACCAGCACCTGACCCGAACTCGGCCGCATCCGGCCGTTGATGACCTTGAGCAGGGTCGACTTACCGGCACCGTTCGGACCGAGCAGCGCGAAGACACTGCCCGGCGGAACGACCAGATCGACACCGTGGAGGACCTCGATGCGACCGTAGGCGGCGCGAATGTCGTCCACCACGATGCCAGGAGGCAGCTGGACGGGCTGGGCTGGTCGTTCAGCCGGTCGTTCGGGCTGCTCGGGGCCGCCGAACACCGCGCTCACCACGTCGCTCACCGCTCCACCGTCTCGACGCCGGGGCCGACCGACGCGTCGCCGGGATCGGCCTCCGGCTCGGCCTCGCCCAGATAGGCCGCTTGCACTATGGGGTTCTTGCGGATGGTCTCCGGGTTGCCCGAGGCGATGACGTCCCCGAAGTCCAGCACGTAGATCTGGTTGCAGATCCGCATCACCAACTCCATGTCGTGCTCCACCAGCAGGACGGCCATGCCCCCGGCGGCCAGCTGGGTCAAGAGGTCACCCAGCGCCTTCGACTCGGCCTCGTCCAGTCCCGAGCCCGGCTCGTCCAGGAGCAGGAGCTTGGGACCGATGGCCAGGGCACGAGCCAACTCCACCATCCTCGCCAGGCCGGTCGACATGTTCGAAGACTGCTCGTGGCCCAGACCGGCCAGTCCGACGCCCTCGAGCAGCCGGTCGCAGGTGACCGCGGCCAGCGATCCGGGATGCTCGGCACCGGTGCCGGTCCCCGATCCGGCGCCCCCGTCCCTCTGGCCCCCGGTACGCCGGGTCCACGGCATGACTCGGCGCAGGTGCCGCCACTCCCACCACTTGACCGTCGACTCCAGTCCCACCTGCACGTTCTCGCCGGCGGACAGGGTCCCGAAGATCTCGAGGCGCTGGAACGTCCGGGCCAACCCGAGCCTCGCCCGTCGGTGGGGCTTGACGGTGGTGACGTCGGTGTCGAACAGGTGGACCGAGCCGCGGTCGGGCACCTGCAGACCACTGATCACGTTGAACAGGGTGGTCTTCCCAGCCCCGTTGGGTCCGATCAGACCGGTCACCGTGCCCGGCTCCACGGTCAGGCTGACGTCGTTCAGAGCCGACACCCCCCCGAACCGGACGGCCACCTCGGAGACCCGGAGGGCGGCGGTCACCCCGCCGGGGGACTCAACCGGCGGCACGTGTCTCCCCACCCATCGCCGCCGCCGCCCCCACCGGGGTGCCCACCGCCTGCCGCCGCGCCGGAACCGGGCCGCGGACCCACGGCAGGCGGAACTGGAGGGCCTCGATGCCCAGGACTCCCCCGGCCGCCCGGCCGATCAGGATGATTCCCACCCCGGCGAACAGACCGACGCCATTCGGCCACAGCTGGTTGAGCACCACGTAGGTCAAGGCGGCCAGGAAGGCGCCCGACACCGTGCGGATGCTCCAGATGGTCACGAAGAGGACGAAGATGATACCGGGGAAGATGTCGAAGTCAGTGGTGCCCACCACGCCTTGGACCGTCCCGTACAGCGCACCGGCCAGTCCGGCCATGCCGGCGGCGATGGCGAACACGGCAACCTTGGTGAAACCGATGTTGAGCCCCACTGTGGCATAGGCGGCGGGCGAGTCGTTGAGGGCCACCAGACGGCGGCCGAACAGGCTGCGCCGGATGGCCAGCACCAGCAGGGCGGCGAGCACGAAGAAGCCCGTCACCAGGAGGAACTCGGCGCTGTCGCTCCCGAAATTCACGCCGGGGATCACGATTCGCCCGATGGACACCCCTCCGCTGCCGTAGATGTGGCTGTCCGGGAAGAACCCGGTGGCCACGGCGTCGGCGAAGGCGAAGGTGGCCAGCGCCAGGTAGAGGTCTCGCAGCCGGATGGTGGGTAGAGCGATGAGCGCACCGACCGCGGCACACACCACGGTGCCCGCCACCAGCCCGAGGACCGAGCCGCCGCCGGCGATCTTGCCCATCACGAACGCCCCGATCCCCATGAAGGAGAACTGGCACAGGGAGACCTGGCCCGAGTACCCGGTCAGGAGGACCAGGGACAGTCCCACGATGCCCAACGTCATCACCATGCCGCCCAAGGTCAGCAGCGTGGTCCCCTTGACCGAGGTGTTGGCGAAGGTCAGGGCCACCACGACGGCCAGCACGAAGAAGGCCGCGGCGGCCAGCAATGACTCCCTGCCCCCCGCCACCCGGGGGGCCCGCATGGTGGACAGGCGTCCGACCGCCCGTAGCCGTACCGAAGGCAGGGTGACCAGGGCGATGAAGAGGAACGCCATGGGCAGGGCGTAGGTGATGTCGGGCACCAGGTTCTGGGGCACGTGGGGGAGGACGTAGTTGATGACGTAGTTCTCGGCCAGTCCGATGGCGATGGCGGCGGCGAAGGTCACCGAGATGTTCTTGAGCCGTCCCACGATGGCAGCCGCATACCCGTTGACCACCAGCAGGGTCATGGCTTCGATGCTGATACCGGTGGTCTGGGTCGGGGCCAGCAGCACACCGGCCAGGGCGGCCATCATGAACCCGAGGATCCACCCGTACTGGCTCATCCGGTTGGGCGACACGCCGGACATGGCCAACAGCTCCGGGTCGTCGACCACGGCGCGGAGGGCATAGCCGGTGCGGGTGGAGTAGAACAGGGCGCGCAGCGCGACGGCCACCGCCATGGCCACTCCGATGATCAGCACCTCCTGGTACTGGATGTTGATCCCCACCAGTCGGAACTGACCCGAGACCATATTGTCGACCTGGCGCTCGGTGGTCGGGCTCCACACGATGGTGGCCACTCCGGTGAGGATGACCATCAGGCCGAGGGTGACCATGACCGGTCGCTCGGAGGACGCCCCGTGCAGCCGGCGCATCAGGACCCGTTCCACCAGGGCCCCGGAGATGGAGGCGCCGACGACCAGGATGATGAGAAGGGCCAGCAGCACCGGCACGTGGTGCGCCGAGACCAGTTCCCAATAGCAGAAGGCGGCCACCATCCCCACCGCGCCCTGCGCGAAGTTGAACACCCCCGAGGTGGTGTAGGTCACCACCAGGCCGGTGGCGGCAATGGCATACCCGGCGCCGAGCATGACACCGAAGATGGTGTACTGCAGAAAATCGCTCAACGGACCAACCTCGTGCCCCTTTGCCTCACGTCACACCCCCGGGGTCGGACCAGACCGCTCAGGACGCCGGCGGCGTTATGTACTTGTAGTCACAACGGTAACCGTTGGTACTGCTGTCGACCGGCGGATCGGCCAGCCGCTGGTACTGCCCGTTGGTCACCTGTCCCAGCAGATAGCAATTCCCCACCGTCTTGGCCGCCGGATCGTTGGGGGCGATGATGTTGTTCCCGCTGAACGAGGTGATCTTGGACAGCGCCTGCAGCAGCGAGCCGCGGCTGGGGTCGGAACCGGCGTTCTTGAGGGCCTGGGAGAACAACTCTGCCGAGAGCCACCCGTAGAGGGTGAACAGGTCGGTCTTGAACCCGGGCGAGGCCTTCTGTACCCATTTGTTGAACAGCCCCACCGCGGGGATCTGGGCCGCATCCTGCCCCAGGAAGAGCGAGGTGTTCTGATCGAACAGGGCGCCGTCCACCGCGTCCGGTCCGCCCGACGCCGACACCAGGTCGTTGCTGTAGTTGGCCGAGCCCAGGATGACCTGGGGGTGGAAGTTCTGCTGCTGCAGGTTCTTCAGCATGGCCGAGGCGTAGTTCTGAGGGAGCTGGGAGAGGAAGAGGAGTTTGACGCCGGCGTTCTTCATGGCGATGACGTTCTGGGTGTAGTCGGTCTGGGTCACCGGGACGGTCGGGTCGTAGATGACCTTGTAGCCGACCTGTTCCATGGCGTACTTCTGCCCCGCCCAGTCCTTCATGGCCGAGGCCTGGTCCGACACGACCGTTCCGACCGCCTTGATGTCGTTGGGGAATTTCTGCTTGTAGTACTGGAGTGGCCCCTCCTCCCAACCGCCGTTGAGCGGCACGGCGCTGAAGACGTTGGGGAGCTTGTTGGTGGTCGAATCGAGGACGACCGAGACGTTGGGCATCCCCGGGTTGGCCGCCAGCAGCAGACCGCCGAAGTTGTCCTGCAGGGAGAAGCCTCCCACCAGGGCGAAGTCATTGGTCAGCGCGTTCTGGGTGGCCTGCTTGTTGCCCGCCCCGCTGAACCCGTCATCGGCCGAGTCGACGGTGACCTTCCTTCCGCCGATCCCGCCGGTGGAGTTGACGTAGTCGGCATACGCCTCGGTGCCCACCAGGGCACCCTTGAAGAGTCCGCCGACGGCCAGGGTCGACACGTTGGCCACCCGCACCGAATTCGAGGTGATGCCGGTGTGATCGCTGAAGGCGCTGGACGGGATCTTCGAGCTGCCCGAGCTGGCGCCACCGGAGGATGCGGTCGATTTGGTCGAGCTGCAGGCCACCGCGGAAGTGGCCACCACCGCGACCAGACCCAGGGCGGCCAGACGCGTCTTCCACGGTGCTGAACCCAAGGTTCCCCCTTGCAGTAGTGATCTGGCCGGCGTGGCGGTCCGCTGGCCTACCGGGCCATCCGAGATATGTGACTCTACGTCAGAAACTCGCCGGAGTGTCCAGCGCCGACCCCGCCGGAGTCGGCCGGATCAGGCCTCCCGATCCGGCGTGGGCGCCCGTACCCCGGCCCGCACCCTCATGGCCTCGAGGAAGCGCACCGCCCCCATGGTGGTGTGCCGGCAGCGGATCGAGGCCAGCACATCGAAGGCGTGCTGAGCCCGGGGGAGCTCCACCGCCGCCACCGGGGACTGGGAATGGGCCTGGAGCTGGGCCACGAAGTACCGGGCCACCCCGAGGGGCACCAGCGTGTCGTTGACGCCGTGGAACACCAGCATGGGCGGTGCCTCCGCAGTGACCCGGTGGTCGGGGGAGGCCTGCTCGAAGGTGCGGGGGCTCTCGGCCAGGGTCGTCTTCATGACCAGGCGTTCGAGCAGGTCGCGGGTACCGTTCCCGGAGGCACCCGATCGCCCGGGGTGGCCGGTCATGTCGTAGACACCGTAGAAGGGCAGGCAGGCGTCGACCGAGGTGTCGAGGTCTTCGAATCCGGGCTGCCACTCGGTCGCACCGGGCGTCAGGGCCAACAGGGCCGACAGGTGGCCACCCGCAGATCCACCGGAGACGGCGATGAACCTGGGATCCCCCCCGTACTCGGCGATGTGTTGCCGGACCCAGGCCACCGCCCGTTTGCAGTCCACGATATGGGCCGGCCAGGTGGCCCGGGGGCTCAGCCGGTAGTTGATGGAGACACACAGCCAACCCCGCTGGACCAGTTCGTGCATCATGGGGATGCCCTGCTGGCGCTTGTCCCCGATCACCCAGGCACCGCCGTGGATGTAGACCAGGACCGGGGCGCCGTCGGACACACCACCCCGGCGGGTGAGCACGTCGAGCTTGTGACGGTAATTCCCGTCCCCCCAGTAGTCGATATTGCGGATCCGTCGGATGGCCCGGAGCCGGAAGGGGATGGCGATCACCAGTCGCCACCAGTGGTTCCAAACCGGTCGGGGGTCCCCCACCAGCGCGGCGATCTCCCCCCCGGTGGCCTGCTCGAAGGCCTGATCCATCAGGGTCGCCGTGCGACCGGCCACCACGCCCAGATTGAGGTAGGCCACGCAGGTCAGCGCGGTGACCACCAGGGCCACCCAACCGGCCCAGCCGGCCCAACCGGTGAGGGCCCCGTTGAGGACGAGCGCCACCGCCCCGGCCGCCTCGAGGACCACCATGTGCAGGGGCAGCTCCCCGGGGATCCAGCCCATGGCGAAGCTCGCCACGGCGAACGGTTCACGGCGGATGGGGACGTAGGCGTTGACCGCCAGGACTGCGAAGACCATGCTGACTGCGAGGAAGACCCAAGCCACCCCTCCATACAACACGCTCCGGTCGCTGCCGTGCAGCGATCCGGGTGCCGGGAGGTGGCAACGGGATCGGACCAGGAGGGAGGGAGCGTTCATGAAGAGACTCAGCGGACTCGACGCCAGCTTCCTCTACCTCGAGACCCCGAGTCTCCACATGCACGTGGCCCTGACCCTGGTCTTCGATCCGTCGACCGTTCCCGGCGGCTACTCCTTCGACCGGATGAAGGGGTCGATCGAGGCCCGCCTCCCGTGCGCCCCGGTCTTCCGGCGGCGCCTGATGGAGGTGCCGTTCCGGCTCGGTCACCCGGTGTGGGTGGAGGACGCCGACTTCGACATCGACTACCACGTCCGCCTGGCCGCCGTCCCGCAACCCGGTGGCCTCCGTCAGTTGGCCGATCTGGCCGGGGACATCACCGGTCGCCAGCTGGACCGGTCGAGACCCCTGTGGGAGATGTGGGTCATCGAGGGTCTCGCCGGCGGCCGGATCGGCTTCATCGCCAAGATGCACCACTCGACGGTGGACGGCGTCTCGGGTGCCGCCCTCCTCTCGGTGCTGTTCGACCTGGCCCCTGAGCCTGCGCCCGAGACCCTGCCACCCGCGGTGCCGGTGGACCGCCGGGTGCCCTCGGGCTTCGAACTCATGAGCCAGGCAGTGGTGGCCCGGACCCTCCGGCCGCTCGACATCACCCGCGACCTGCTGAGGACCGGACAGCACGTCCTGAACGTGCGGCGGGTCCGTCAGGAACCGCGGAACCAGGCTCCCCAGGCCAAGGCGGCCCTTCCCCTCTCCGCCCCCCGGACCTCGTTCAACGGCTCGGTGACCTGGCGGCGCAGCGTGGCCCTGACCGCCATCGGACTCGACGACGTCAAACGCCTGAAGGAGGCCACCGGCACCACCGTGAACGACGTGGTGCTGGCGGTCTGCACCGGGGCACTCCGGGCCTTCCTCCTGGAGGGCGACGAGCTACCGTCGAAACCGCTGGTCGCCGTGGTGCCCGTTTCGGTGCGGACCGACGTAGACGATCCGCGGGGCTCCAACCAGATATCGACCATGTTCGTCCAGCTGCCCGTCGAGCTGGCCGGTGCCCTCGACCGGCTCCGGGCCATCCACGACGGCACCCTCGGCGCCAAGCAGGAGCACGAGGCCCTGGGTCCGGACACCCTGATCACCTGGGCCGAGTACGCCACCCCCAACTTCTTCGCCAACGCGGCCCGGCTCTACTCCCGGATGCGGCTGGCCGACCGGCACCGGCCGATCGCCAACCTGGTCATCTCCAACGTCCCCGGCCCGGACTTCCCCCTGTACCTGGCCGGAGCCGAGCTCGAAGCCGGATTTCCCCTCGGACCGGTCATGGACGGCATGGGTGTCAACATCACCATCATGAGCTACCGGGGCATCCTCTACTGGGGGATCCACGCCAGTCCGGACACCATTCCCCGGGTGTGGAACCTGACGGCGTCCATCCCTCTGGCCCTGGACGAGCTGCTGGCGGCGGCCGGAGAAGCCCCGGCCGTCTACCGTTCCGAGGCCGCCGCCACCGCCGTGCGGGCCTCGGGGATCGAGGTCGAGCCACCCCCCACCTGAGCGGGCGGGCGCGTCGGCCCCGGCTCCGTCCGCCGCTCCTGCCCGACTACGGGGCGGGGGCCACGGCCATGGACGAGGCGCCCGTGCACACCGGAATGGCCCGACCGAAGGTCTGGGAGGCGGGGTCGTAGGGCAGCACCGCATCGAATCCCTCCACGACGAACGCCTCCGAGCCGTCCGGACCGAGCACGATGTCGGTCGGATGTTGGGTACCAGCATTGGGTGCGCCCGCCAACTGGGCCGGGAGCCGCACCGGGGCCGGCGGGTTGGCGAAGGAGGCCAAGGGCACCGGATTGACCCAATTGTTGGCCGAGTCCACCACCAGAAGCCCGCTCCCGTCGGGTTGGATCGCCAGCGCCGCCGGGTCGGACAGGCCGTAGTAGTCGAAACTGGCCGGGGTCTCCGGGGCGGCCGAGGAGGTGGTGATCGGCAGCACGCGCCCGCCGAAGTCGGGTGGGGCCTGCCCCACCAGGTAGACGGTGCTCCCGTCCGCCGACATCCCGATCCCGTGTGGCGAGTAGACCGAGGAGACGGCCAGGCCGGTCGGGACGGTGGGCCCGGCCGTGAGGTTCGTCGTGTCGACGGGGACCACCCCCCCGGCCACCAGGGCGAAGAGAATCGGGGTGGCCGGATCGAGCACCATCCCGAAGATGGTTCCGGCCGCGCCCAGGTCGAGCGGACGGCCTACCCGGCCCGAGGCCGCGTCCACCGGGACGATGGTGTTGCCGCTGGCGGCCAGGAGCGTCCGACCACCCGGGATCACCACGATGGCGTGGGTGCCCCCCCGGCCGGGGATGGGGATGGGTCGGCCCGCCTGCTGGGAGACCAGATCGATGGGGACGACCACGTTCTCACCCCCCACCCCCGACGGGGCGGGCGCCGCGCCGGTTGCGGAGGTGCCGTCCGACCCCGACGTCGTGACGCCGGAGGTGACCGGCGTGGCCGGGGCACTCGGACCCGAGGTGGCCCCCTCGGCGGTCACCACATAGGCCCGCCGTCCGTCCGGCGAGGTGGCAATGGCGAAATTGCCGGGCTCGGGAGTTCCCGAGATACGGAGCGGGATGGCGGCCTCGGCGGTGTCGGTGGCCAGCTCCACCGGCGTCACCGCATTGGAGCACGCCACATAGCCCACCGGCCCGGCAGGGGCCAACGACGGGCCACTCGCCGGTACGGGTCGCGGCTGCGCCACGAGGGCGCAGCCGCTGAGGCCCGAGGCCAGCAGACCCACCAGCGCGAGGGTGGCGAGGCCATGGGATCGGCGGGGGCCGGAACGGCGGGTGGGTGCCATGCGTGGTCCGACCCTAGCTACGTGGCCCGCGCCACCGAGGTGATCGCCCGGGCCCGGAACCGGCCCTCCGGTCGGTCGGAACCAGCCCCGGCTCAGGAATGCTGGAACTGGGGCACGCCGTCGACCTCGAAGGCGAACTCGTCGACGTAACACCACCACCAGGTCTCACCGGGCTCGTAGGACTGGATCAGCGGGTGGCCGAGCTCATCGAAGTGGCCGGTGGCGTGCTGACCGGGCGAGGCGTCGCAGCAGCCGACGTGGCCACAGACCATGCACATGCGGAGGTGGACCCACCGGCCACCCGTACGCAGGCACTCCACGCACCCTTCACCGGAGGGCTCGACCGCCGCCACCTGGTCGAGATGGTGGCAGAACTCCTCGGCTTCCGTCATGACGTCTCCCTGGACCGGCGTCGACCCCCGTCATCGGATGGTACCGGCCGGCGCCGGCCCCGGACTACGCCTCGATCGGAACGCTGGATCGGGCCGCCTCGAGGGTGGTCCGGAGCGCCGACTCCCGCGGCGTCGCCTCCAGACCGAACTGACCGGTCGTCGCCGACGAGTCCAGGACGAAGGGCCGATCGAACTGGTACGAGGTCTCCCGCAGCTGGCGGAGTTGAGACGAGAAGAGGCCGGCTGCGGCCAGGGCCAGCGGCGGTACGGCCGAGACCCTCGGAGCCGGCAGACCGGCGAGGTCGCAGAACTCGGTGGCCAGCTCCCGTTGGCTGACGGCCGGCGAGCTCGGGACGTGCCAGGCCCGGCCCCAGGCCCGCTCGTCGTGGGCCAGCCGAGCCAGGGTCCGGCCCACGTCGGGAACGTAGGTCCAGCTGTGGGGGACGTCGGGATCTCCGAGCACCGAGATCCTCCGCCCGGCCAGCAGCTTGGCCATGTTCCGGCCGAAGTGGCTGGTGCCGACGACGTGGGGACCGAAGAAGTCGGATGCCCGGGCCTCGGTGACCCGGACCCCACCCGACCGGTGGGCGGCCAGGGCGTCGGCCCACATGGTGGCCCGCACTCTTCCCTTGACGCCGGGCGCATTCAGGGGGTCGTCCTCCACCATCGGATGGTCGACCGGTCCGTAGCCGTACAGGTTGCTCATGGTGACCAGCACGGCCCCCGAGGTGGTGGCGGCCGACAGGAGCGACGCGGCGATCGGGGGCCACTCGGCGGGCCAGCGATGGTACGGCGGATTGGCGCAGTTGTAGATGGCATCGGCTCCGGCGGCGATCCGCGCCATGACCGTCGCGTCGGCGGCATCGGCTGCCACCCGGGAGATGCCGGCACGCTCGGGCCCCGATCCGGATCGGGTGACCATCGTGACCTCACGACCCTGGGCGACCAGTTCCACTGCGGTGGCCGTACCGACCGCACCCGCTCCCACCACGATCTCCGTACCCATCATGCCTCCTCCTTGTGAGCACTGCTCTGTTATGTGACCAGTATTCACGATCCTCCCGACCTTGTCAAGAGCAGTGATCCTCTATTGATGCACCGCTCTGGATATGACATGCTCGTCGGGTGCCCACCTCCACCGGCCTCCGCGCCCGGGTCCGTGCCGAACTCGTCGACGAGATCAAGGCGGAGGCGAGGCGCCAGCTGGCCCAGGAAGGTGCTCCCGCCCTCTCGTTGCGGGCCATCACCCGGGCCCTGGGCATGGCCTCGTCGGGGATCTACCGGTACTTCCCGAGTCGGGACGCCCTCCTCACCGCTCTGATCATCGACGCCTACGACGCCCTGGGCGCGGCGGCCGAGGCGGCGGACCGGGGGGTGGAGTCCGACGACTTCGGAGGGCGGTGGCGGTCGGTCGGACGGGCGGTCCGCAGCTGGGCCCTGGAGCATCCGCACGAGTACGCCCTCGTCTACGGCTCGCCCGTCCCCGGCTACCGGGCCCCCGAGGACACCGTCGGTCCGGCCAGCCGGGTGACCCTGGCGCTGGCCCGGATCGTGCGGGACGCCTCGGAGGCCGGCGCACTCCGGCCGGCAGAGACCGGGCACCGCCTCCTCCCGCTGGCGGGGGCCGCTGCCGTCGAGGCCCGTCGCCTCGCCGACGCGGCCTTCCCCTCAGTCGGCGCAGAGACCGCCCTCCGGGCCCTCGGGGCGTGGACCCAGCTGTTCGGGATGGTGAGTTTCGAGCTGTTCGGTCACTTCCACGGGGTCCTCGACGATCTTGATCCGGTGTTCGACCGGGTGCTGACGGAAACCGGGACGTTCCTCGGGCTCCCTGCTCCGGGGGACCGGAGCGGTGGCGCGGGACCCACCACGGTCAAGGGCACCGGCGACGACGATGATGAAGGGGAGCTGCTCCTGATCTAGGTGACCCGTCCGTCGTGCCGACCGGGCTCCTGGGCCGCCGATGCCGGAGGCCGTCACCTTGCCGCCACCCGCCGTGTACTCCACCATGGTCGGTGAGGTCCGGACCGAGCCGGATCGAAGAGGGAGCCTCCGGTGCCCGACGACCAGACCGACAACCAGATGGAGGCATGGGCGGTGCGGGAGCCCGGGCCCATCGACGCCGGCCCGATGGTCCGGATCCGCCGGGATGTCCCGGTGCCGGGCCCCGGCCAGCTCCGCCTGCACGTCCGGGTCTGCGGAGTCTGTCGCACCGATCTCCATCTGGCCGAAGGGGATCTCGCCCCGCGAAGGGACCTGGTCGTGCCCGGTCACGAGGTGGTGGGCGTGGTGGACCGGCTGGGGGAGGGCTCCAGCCGCTTCTCCCGCGGACAGCGCGTAGGGGTCCCGTGGCTGGCGCGATCGTGCGGGAAGTGCCGCTTCTGCATGGGCGGCCGGGAGAATCTGTGTCTCACGCCGCTGTTCACGGGCTGGGACCTCGACGGGGGCTACGCCGAGTACGTCGTGGCCGAGGAGGCCTTCGTCTATCCCCTGCCCGACGCCTTCAGCGACGAGGAGGCAGCCCCCCTGCTCTGCGCCGGCATCATCGGCTACCGGGCCCTCCGACGGTCCCGCCTTCCGCCCGGCGGTCGACTGGGGATCTACGGCTTCGGCGGTTCGGCCCACCTCACCGCCCAGATCGCCATGGCCGAAGGAGCCCGAGTCCATGTGATGACCCGGGCCCCGGAGGCCCGGACCCTGGCCCTGGAACTCGGGGCAGCCAGCGCCGGCGATGCGGACGATCCTCCTCCCGAGCCTCTCGACGCCGCCATCCTCTTCGCCCCGGTGGGCACCCTGGTACCGCCGGCGTTGGAAGCCCTGGATCGGGGCGGCACGCTCGCCGTCGCCGGCATCCACCTCTCGGACGTCCCGCGGCTCGACTACCAGCGGCACCTGTTCGAGGAGCGATCCCTCTGCAGCGTCACCGCCAACACCCGCCAGGACGGCGACGAGTTCCTTCGAATGGCGGCCCGGATACCGGTGCGGGTATCGACTGTGGCCTACTCATTTGACGATGCGGATCGGGCCCTGGCCGACCTGGCCCACGACCGGGTCAACGGGGCGGCCGTACTGGTCAACCCGACATCGTGAGCGATCGGTCGACCCCGCGTCCCGGCCCACCGGGAGCCTCGACCTCGCCCACCCTCCCTTGTAATTGGCACTGAGTGCCATTATGATCCCCGGCGTGGAGAGCCGAGTCCGACCGACCCGTCCGCCAGGGCTCCGGTCCCGTGCCGCGACCGTCGCCGCCCTCGGCCGCCGGTTTGGCCGTACCGCTCACGGGGCGTAGTCAGACGTGGCCGGGCGGGTGGAGGGCAAGGTGGCGTTCATCACCGGGGCCGGTCGTGGCCAGGGTCGCAGCCACGCCGTGCGACTGGCCGAGGAGGGCGCCGACATCATCGCCTGTGACATCCTCGAGGACTATCGGTCCGTGCAGTACCCGATGGCATCAGCCGGGGACCTGGGCGAGACGGTCCGCCAGGTGGAAGCTCTGGGCCGACGGATCGTGGCCGGCCAGGCCGACGTCCGGGACGGTGCATCCCTGAAGACACTGCTCGATGAAGGCGTGGCCCGGCTGGGCCGGCTGGACATCGTGAGCGCCAACGCCGGCATCTGCAGCGTCCAGCCGTGGGACCAGGTGACACCCGAGATCTGGCAGGACACACTGGATACCAATCTCACCGGGGTGTGGAACACCATGGTCACCGCCGTACCCCACCTGATCTCCAACGGGGGCGGGTCGATCATCGCCACCAGCTCGACGGCGGGAATCAAGGGGGTTCCATTCCTCTCCCCGTACGTGGCGAGCAAGCACGGCGTGGTGGGGATCGCCCGCTCGATGGCCCACGAGCTGGCCCGGCACCACATCCGGGTCAACACGGTGCACCCGGCCGGCGTCAACACCCCGATGCTCATCGGACTCGGCGGACTGGCCCCACTCCTCGAGCTCGACCCCGATCTCGGAGGCATCTTCCAGAACACCATGCCGGTCACCACCGTCGAGACCCGGGACGTGAGCGAGGCGGTGCTGTTCCTGGCTTCGGACGAGTCGCGCTATGTGACCGGCCTCGAGCTCACCGTCGATGCGGGTCAGACCATCCGATGAGGTCGCTGGTGCCAGCGTGAGCAGAAACGGGAACCCACCATGAGCAACCCCTGGTTCGAGACGGTCGCCGAGGCACAGCGCCGGGCCAAACGACGCCTGCCGTCTTCGGTGTACAAGGCCCTGGTGGCGGGGTCCGAAAAGGGGGTGACGGCCGACGACAACGTGGCCGCCTTCGGCGAGTTGGGCCTGGCCCCCCACGTGGCCGGACTGAGGGACCAACGCGACCTGACCACCACGGTCATGGGTCAACCCGTCTCCATGCCGGTCGTCATCTCCCCCACCGGGGTCCAGGCCGTCCACCCCGACGGTGAAGTGGCGGTGGCCCGGGCCGCGGCGGCACGGGGCACGGTCATGGGTCTGAGCTGCTTCGCCAGCAAACCCATCGAAGAGGTGGTGACGGCCAACCCCCAGACGTTCTTCCAGACCTACTGGGTCGGGGACAAGGACGAGATGTCCGAACGCCTCGAGCGGGCCAGAGCCGCCGGTGCGGTGGGTCTGATCGCCACGTTCGACTGGTCCTTCTCGAACGGCCGGGACTGGGGGAGCCCGGTCATCCCCGAACAGATCGACGTGAGGACCGCCCTGCGGTTCGCCCCGGAGGTCCTCAGCCGGCCCCGTTGGTTGCGGGAATTCGCACGGACCCGCGCCCTCCCCGACCTCAGCGTCCCCAACCTGGCCCGGCCGGGCCAACCCGCTCCCACCTTCTTCGGCGCCTACGGGAGGTGGATGCAGACCCCGAACCCCGGATGGGACGACGTGGCCTGGTTACGCCAACAGTGGGACGGTCCGTTCATGCTGAAAGGGGTGGTCCGGGTGGACGACGCCAAGCGGGCCGTGGAGGCCGGTGTGACCGCCATCTCGGTCTCCAACCACGGTGGCAACAACCTCGACGGGACCCCGGCGACCATACGCATGCTTCCGGTCATCGCCGAGGCCGTGGGCGCCGAGGTCGAGGTGCTGCTCGACGGGGGCATCCGACGCGGGAGCGACGTAGTCAAAGCCCTGGCTCTCGGGGCGCGGGCGGTCATGATCGGGCGGGCCTACCTGTGGGGCCTGGCCGCCAATGGCCAGGCCGGCGTGGAGAACGTTCTCGACCTGCTCCGCAGCGGGATCGACTCGGCGGTACTCGGGTTGGGGCACTCCTCGGTCCACGACCTCTCGCCGGCCGACTTGGCGATCCCCCCCGGGTTCACCCGGCGGTTGGGTGCACCCGGGCACGGATGAGCCTCGCGGCTCGGGCACGGCCTCCCCGCCCTGGCCGTCGCCCCGGGTCCCGCCGCGAATCGCCCCGGAGGCGCCTTCCCCCTACGAGTGGGGTCCCGTGCGCAGGCGGAAGACCGCGCCGGCCGGATCGGAGGCCGTGGCCATCCGGCCGTACGGGGTGTCCTGTGCGGCCTGCACCAGGGACCCACCCAGGGTCTGCAGCCGGGCGACCGAGACGTCGACGTCCTCGACCTCCCAGTAGACGGTCCAGTAGGGCGGTGCCCCGGCCGGGAGGAAGTCGCTGGCGTCCATGACCCCGGCCAGCGGCTGGTCGGTGGCGGGGTCCTGCATGGTGGAGTAGCGGAATTCGTCGGTGTCGCCGACGGCCGTGGTCTCCCATCCGAACACGGAGCGGTAGAACTCGAGGGCGCCGGCGTAGTCGCGGGTGTGCAGCTCGAACCAACTGGGTGACCCGTGCTCGCCCATCACGGTGAACCCGGGGAAGGTCCCGGCCTCCCAGGCTCCGAGGCGGGCACCGGTCGGGTCGACGAGCACCGCCTGCATCCCGAGGTCCCCCACCGACATGGGCGGGACGACGATCTCGGCTCCGGCCGCCGCCGCGCCCTTGACCGTCCCCTCGATGTCGTCGGTGGCCAGATAGATCTTCCAGGTGTTGTCGGGTGGCAGGTCCGGACCCATGTCGCCCAGGCCTCCGGCGATCTCGACCCCGTCTCGGGTGAAGATGAAGTAGCCACCGAACTCGGGGTCCGGGTCACCCGACCCCCATCCGAACAGATCGGCGTAGAACGACCGGCCGCCCTCGACGTCCGAGGTCCACAGGTCCACCCAACAGGGCGATCCGACGGGTGCTTGGTCTCGGGTGGGCATGGCCGCTCCTCTGGTTCGGTTGGTTCGGTCGGTTCTGGTCACTACTCCGACGGAGCCGGGGCCCGCACTCCATCGGTGGTGGGCCGACATCGGTGGTGGGCCGACCCCGGGTCGGTGTGGTTCAGGGACCCACGACCGGCCGGTGCGGTGCCGGGCGTCGGGACTCAGACATCGAGTGCGAGCGGTAGGCCGAAGGACGGGAAGAGTCGGTCGGGGTCCAGGGGGTGGAGGAAGAAGCTCATCGACGCGATGCGACCGGTCGTGATCTCGAGTACCTGGAGGGCCCAGGGAGAGTAGACCCCGGTGGGGTCCCGACGGTACTGACCGAAGGCCGGGCAGCCGTTGGCCCCCGACCGGACCAGTCGGGAGTCGCGACAAGCGCTCGGGCCGGGCTCGACCATCCACTGCCCGATGGCCGACGACCCCCGGAGCCACAGGGCGAAGGGGGGCATCGACTGTACGGCGTCCTCGTGCAACAGGGTCACCAGTTCCTCGATGTCGTAGCGCTGGAAGGCGTCGACGTACCGCTCGAGCAATTCGGCGTCGTCGGGATCCAGGGCCTCGGGATGGTCCTCGACCTGCCGGGCCCGGAGGGTGGCTCTGGCGCGCTGCAGGACGCTGTTGACGGCGGCCACCGAGGTGTCGAGGAGCTCGGCCACCTCGGACACCTGCCAGCGAAGCACGTCGCAGAGGATCAGCGCCGCCCGCTGGCGGGCCGGTAGATGCTGGAGCGCGGTGACGAACGCCAGGCGGATGGACTCCCGGTACTCAGCCAGCTCGGCCGGATCGGCATGTTCCGGGGCGACCAGGGAGTCCGGGACCGGGGTCACCCAGGTGGCCTCGGGCAGCATCGGACCCAACCGCGACTCGATGGGCGGTGAGTTCGGGCCCATCTCCATCGGCCGGGCCCGGCGCTGCACGCTCCGGAGCATGTCGATGCACACGTTGGTGGCGATCCGGTAGAGCCAGGTCCGGAGGCTGGAACGCCCTTCGAAGCGCTCAGCGCTGCGCCAGGCCCGCACCATGGCCTCTTGCACCGCGTCCTCGGCCTCGAACCCGGAGCCGAGCATTCGGTAGCAGTACCCGGTGAGCTCCCGGCGAAACGGTTCCAGGTCGGCCGGTAGGGGCGGTGCCTCTGGCGTGGCCACGGCAGGCATGCTAGCCAGCCCGGTCCGGAGTCCGATCGAGACCGTGGTGGGCCGATCCGGGCCAGCCACTCAGCTTCCGGCGAGATTGTGGAAGGCCAGCGCCGCCGCGGTCGCCACGTTGAGCGAGTCGATCCCGTCCGCCATGGGGATCGACACCAGGGCATCGGCCGCATCCATGGCCCCGGTGGACAGACCGGCTCCCTCCGCCCCGAGGAGGAGCGCCACCGGGCGGCGGGCCGCGGCGGGCCGGCGGCTCCCCTCCACCGTCGGGCCCAGTGAGGACAGGTCGATCGACGGTCGGCCGTGGATCCCACTCGATTCTGGATGAGGAGCCAGCGCGGCGATCAGAAACCCGGCGGCCCGCAGTTGGCCCAGGGCGGCGGGCCAAGGTTGCAGCCGGGCGAAGGGCACCTGCAGCACGTGTCCGACCGACACCCGGACCGACCGGCGGTAGAGAGGGTCGGCACAGGTCGGGTCGAGGAATACCGCCCCCACCCCGAAGGCGGCCGCGTTTCGGAACAGGGCCCCGATGTTCTCGTGGTCGTTGAGTCCCTCCAGCACCGCCACGACCGGGCGACCGCCGCCGACGCTGGGAGCGTGGGCGGCGCGCGCCACCACCCCCGCGGGATCGGCGTCGCCAGGACGACCGGCGATGGCGACCACACCGCGGTGGAATGCGAAACCGACGGTAGCCGCCACCAGCTCCCGCGGGCCCACGAACACCGTGGCACCCTGGGCCCTCGCCGCATCGACCAGGTCGCCGGCCGTGGCCACCTGACGCTCCTCGATCAGGAGGGATCGGGCCTCGAATCCGGAACGGAGCAGCCGCTCGACGGGGAGTTTCCCCTCGACCACCACGATGGACCGTTCCGCCTCGATGCGGCGGCGGGCCGCAGGGTCGGCGAGGTTCCGGTACTCGGTCAGCCGGGCATCGGCAGCATCGTCCACCAGGACGATGCTGCCGGTCTGGCCACCGCCCCGGCCGGCCCGAGGGTCACCGGGGCACCCGCCAGACGACGGGTTCGGCGACCCCCCGCGGTCAGCCACCGAGCCCGGCGATGGCCCGGTTGAAGATGGCCGAGGGGCGCATGACCGCCTCGGCCAGCACCGGGTCGGGCTGATAGTACCCACCGATCTCCACCGGTGATTCCTGAACCGCCAGCAGTTCGTCGACGATCACCTGCTCGTGGTGGGCCAACTCGGCGGCCAGGGCGGTGAACCCTTCAGCCAGGCCGGGATCGTCCGTCTGGCGGGCCAGCTCCTCCGCCCAGTAGAGGGCGAGATAGAAGTGACTGCCCCGATTGTCGATGCCGCCCACCCGCCTGGTCGGCGAGCGGTCCTCATCGAGGAACCTGCCCGTGGCCCGATCCAGGGTGTCGGCCAGCACCTGGGCCCGGTGATTGCCGGTGCTCTGGGCCAGGTGCTCGAAACTCACAGCCAGGGCCAGGAACTCGCCCAGGCTGTCCCAGCGCAGGTAATTCTCCGACAGAAGCTGCTGGACGTGTTTGGGGGCGGAGCCCCCCGCACCGGTCTCGAACAGTCCGCCGCCGTTGATCAGCGGGACGATCGACAGCATCTTGGCGCTGGTCCCGAGTTCGAGGATGGGGAACAGATCGGTCAGGTAGTCCCGGAGGACGTTGCCGGTGACCGAGATGGTGTCCTCGCCCCGTCGGATTCGCTCCAGGGAGAAGGCCGCGGCCTTCTCGGGCGACATGATCTCGATCTGCAGTCCGTCGGTGTCGAGCTCGGACAGGTAGGCACGGACCTTGGCGATCAGGTTGGCGTCGTGGGCCCGTTGCCCGTCCAGCCAGAACACCGCGGGGAGGCCGGAGGCCCGGGAGCGGGTCACCGCCAGCTTCACCCAGTCCCGAATCGGGACGTCCTTGGTCTGGCACATGCGGAACACGTCCCCGGCCGCCACGGGTTGCTCGAGGACGGCGCGGCCGGACTCGTCGGCGACTCGCACCGTTCCCGAAGCGGGGATCTCGAAGGTCTTGTCGTGGCTGCCGTATTCCTCGGCGGCCTGGGCCATCAGGCCGATGTTGGGTACCGAGCCCATGGTGGCCGGGTCATAGGCGCCCCGGGCCCGACAGTCTTCGATCACCACCTGGTAGACGCCGGCGTAGCTGCTGTCGGGTATGACGGCCAGGGTGTCGGCCTCGACGCCGTCCGGACCCCACATGTGCCCCGAGTTGCGGATCATGGCCGGCATGGAGGCGTCCACGATGACGTCGCTCGGGACGTGGAGGTTGGTGATGCCCCGATCGGAGTCGACCATGGCCAATGCGGGACCCCGGGCCAGCTCTGCGTCGAAGGAAGCCCGGATCTCGGCCCCCTCCGGGAGGGCCGCCACCCCGGTGAAGATGGCTCCGAGCCCACCGTTCGGGCTCAACCCGACCCGGCCGAGCGTGTCACCGTACCGAGCGAATGTCTCGGGGAAGAACGCCTGGACCACATGCCCGAAGATGATCGGGTCGGAGATCTTCATCATGGTGGCCTTGAGGTGCACCGAGAACAGGACCCCCTCGTCCCGGGCCCGCGCCATCTGGGTCGTCAGGAACCGTCGAAGGGCCGCCACCTCCATGATGGATGTGTCGACGACCTCGCCGGCCAGTACCGGCACCGACTGGCGGAGGACGGTCACGATGCCGTCGTCGCCGACCAGCTCGATCCGCAGGGACCCCGCGGCCGACATCACGGCCGACCGCTCCGTGGAACGAAAGTCCCCACCCTCCATGTGGGCGACGTTGGTCTTGGATTTCGGTGACCAGGGCCCCATCCGGTGCGGATGGGTCTGGGCGTAGTGCTTGACGGAGGCCGGTGCCCTCCGGTCGGAGTTGCCCTGACGCAAGACAGGGTTGACCGCGCTGCCCATCACCCGGTCGTACCGGGCCCTGACCTCCCGCTCCTCGTCGCTCCTGGGGTCGTCGGGAATGTCCGGGAGCGGGTACCCGTGGTCCCGCAGCTCGGCGACAGCCGCCTTCAACTGGGGTGCGGAGGCCGAGATGTTGGGAAGCTTGATGATGTTGGCCTCGGGCGTGTCGGCCAAATGGCCCAGCTCAGCCAAGGCGTCACCGATGCGCTGGTCCTCCGCCAGCCATTCGGGGAACCCGGCGATGATCCGTCCGGCCAGAGAGATGTCGCGGGCCTCGACCCGGATACCCGCCCGTGAGGCGTACGCCTGGATCACCGGCAACAACGAGTACGTCGCCAGGGCGGGCGCCTCGTCGGTATGGGTGTAGATGATCGTCTGGTCAGTCACCGATACTCCGATTCGGGCTCGAGAAACACGCAGGTCGGAGGTCTGAAGTTCGACCGCGCCGAACCTCAAGAAGACCACTCGCACCTACTGGGACGCAACCTGGACCGCGGAGGACCGTCGGCGTTGGGCGACTGATGGTCGGCACCTCGCGACGGGGTCTGGGAGTCGACGCACGACCAACCGGTGGTGGAGGCGTGGACCGACGGCGGCGCCCTGCAGGCAGCCCACGACGGATCAACGGTCGATGCGGTAGCGAACGTGGGTGGCGTAGGGCGAATGGACGGTCTCCACGGGCCGGAGCCCGGGGTCCTGCACGTCCTCGAACAGGCGCTCGCCCGGGCCCAGCAGTACGGGCACGATGTCGAGCACGAGCTCATCGACCGCGCCCACCCTCAACGCCTGACGCACGGTGGAGGCCCCACCGGCGATAGCTACGTCACCGGCGCCTGCGACCGACTTGGCCTGCGTCAGGGCAGCATCAAAGCCGGTGGTGACGAAGTTGAACGTCGTGCCCCCGTCCATCTCGATCGGATCGCGAGGGAAATGGGTGAGGACGAAGAGCGGAGCGTGGTACGGGAGGCCATCGCCCCACCACCCGCGCCAGTCTTCATCCCAGTCGCCCCGGATCGGGCCGAACATATTGCGTCCCATGATGAGCGCGTCCCGTCGGGCCATCAGCTCGTCGCGTGGGTTGCATCAGCCTCGTGCCCGGGCTCTCCGGCGTGCCAGTGCCACTCGTGGAGCTTGAGGCCGCCCACTCCCACCGGGTCGTCGAGACTCTGATCCGGCCCCGCCACGAATCCGCCGAGCGAGATCGACAGCTGACAGGTGGTTCGGGCCATGGACATTCAGACTACGCAGTCGACCCACGCGATCGGACCTTGCATCTCCGACCTTGAGGTCGGGTGCCCGAACGTCCCCAGCCACGAGACAGCTCAATGACCAACGTGCTAGGCAGGACTTGGTGACCATCCCTCATTCACACTCTGCGGACGGTCCCCCGGCTCGCCCTCCCCACGACTTCGATGCCATCTACGCCGGCGACACGCCGCCTTGGGACATTGGACGGCCGCAGCCGGCGTTCGAGCGTCTTGCCCAGGCCGGCGGATTGGTCGGCCAGGTCCTCGATGTCGGTTGCGGCACTGGCGAGCATGCCCTCCTGGCGGCCGCCCTGGGCCACCAAGCCGTCGGCGTCGACATCGCTCCGAGGGCCATCGAGCTCGCCAAGGCCAAGGGGGCCGAACGGGGCCTCGAGGCGCGGTTCCTCGTCCTGGACGCCCTGCGCCTGGTCGAGCTGGATGATCGGTTCGACACCGTTCTCGACTGTGGGCTGTTCCACGTCCTCGATGACCAGGATCGCGAGCAGTATGTCCGCAGCCTGGCCGAGGTAGTCCCCTCGGGTGGGCGTTACCACATGCTCTGCTTCAGCAACCACCAGCCAGGTGACTGGGGGCCGCGCCGCGTGACAGAAGACGAGATTCGATCGGCCTTCTCCGAAGGATGGGTAACCGACTCGATCGAACCCGCCGTGATCGACATCACGTTCGATTCGGCGGGAGCCCTCGCCTGGCAGGTGGCGACCACACGAAGGTAACCGCAGTTCGTGGTCCAACAGGTGTTCCGGCCAGAAAGTGGCCTTGGGTTCGCATGAATTCGGGTCCGGGTCAGCTGCTCAGCCGCGGGGGTATCACTGGAAAGGCCGGCCGGGGGTGGCCGATCTCATCGGTTGGTGTCCGAGGTGATGTGGTCGAAGAGGCCAGGGAGGATACGGGTGCGTAGGCCCTGGGCCCATGGCTCGTCCAGCTCGGCGACCTGGAGAGCAGCACCGTTGCTGAGCAGCATGCCGAAGGCCAGGAATGCCTTGACCGTCACCGGGTCGAGTCCGGTGGACTCGGCAACGGTCTGCCACATCCGCCTGAAGCTGTCGCGCACGGCGTCGCGAACCTCGGGGTCACCGCAGGCGGCGAAGCCTTGGAGCTGCAGCAGCAGGGAGGTACGGTCGGCCAGCATCTGGTTGTACTGCGCACCCATCCGGGTGAGCGAATCGAGCCCGGTCTCGGCACCGGCGGCATCGCGCATCCCCTCGGTCATGCGATCGAATGCCGCCACCACCAGCTCCAAGAAGAGCGCCTTCTTGGTCCCGAACATCCGGAATATGTACGCCTGGGTGATCTCGGCACTCCGGGCGATTACCTCGGTCGACGCCCCGTGCAATCCGTGATCGGCGAACTCACCTGCGGCGATTCCCAACACCTGGGACCGCCGTTCCAATCCGCTCATGCGCCCAGCCACCGCGCGAGATTATCAGTTACTAACTACTAACTGATATCCTGGTGCGGTGGGTGATGACGCCTGGGCCGGTCTGGCCGACAAATTTGCCGATGAGGCCTATGCCTCGGTGAAGGGGTACGTGCGCACCTACGTGATGCACCAGCAGCTGCTGGAACATCTGCCGGCGCCTCCAGCACCGGTGCTCGACGTCGGCGGCGGCGGCGGCCATCAATCGTTTCCGCTGGCCCAGGCCGGCTACGACGTGACGTTGCTCGACCCGTCGCCGGCAATGCTGGAGAAAGCTCAACAGCGACTCCTGCGGCTGCCGGCCGAGGCCCGGCGACGGGTGACGCTCTTGCAGGCCGACGGCGAGGATGCCGACGGGGCGGTGGATGGCCGACGCTTCGCCGCCGTGCTGTGCCACGGCGTCCTCGGGTACCTCGAACGGCCGGAGCCGTTGGTCAACCAGCTGTGCCGGTGCGCCGCTGCCGATGGCGTGGTCTCGATCATGACGGGCAACGCCAAGGCGATGGCGGTGCGCCCGGCCTTGGAACGGCGGTGGGATGACGCTCTGGCGGCCTTTGACGCCACCCGCGAAGTTGGGGTGCTGGGAGTGCCGGGCCGGGCCGACACGGTGGAGGAACTCAGCAGACTCATGGAGGGACAGGGTGTAGAGCCGCTGCGCTGGTACGGAGTATGGCTGTTCGTCGACTGGCTCGAATTCAGTGGCACCGAGTTAGACCCAAGCGATAAGGAGCAGCTGGCGGCCACGGCCGCGGTCGAACTCGAAGCCAGCCGACGAGACCCGTACCGCCAAGTGAGTCGCGTCTTTCACCTCGTGGGGCGCAAAGGGCGGGCTCACGGGGCTAAGTGAGGGACCCACGCCACGGCTCCGCCTCGGGCCGATGGGGCGTCTGCCCTCTCCGAGCCCAGCGATGGTGTGGGTGAGAGCCGCCGTCGAAACAAAGGGGTCCCGACGAACGGCCGGCCGGCGGCTCAAGGTGGCATCATTCGGTGATGATCTCGGACCGTCCGGAGGCGAGCCCGATCCATAGTCAGGTCGAGTACCTGGATCACGCTCTCCGGCAGAACTTGGTGGTTCAGAGGTTGTTGACCGTGGCCGCCGAACTGGGCCTTCCGAATTGGTATCTCGGGGCCGGTGCCGTGGCTCAGAGTGTCTGGAACCTGCGACACGGCTTCGGCGTGCAGCATGGGATCAAGGACTACGACCTGGTGTATTTCGATCCGGACGACCTCAGCGTAGAAGGCGAGCGTCGGTTGGCCGCCGAAGTGGTCCGCCGGTTCGCTGATAGCGACGTTGTGGTTGATGTGAAGAACCAGGCCCGAGTCCACCTCTGGTACGCGGAGCGGTTCGGCCCTCACCTCGATCCGTACAGTTCGACGGAGGACGCCATTGCCACGTGGCCGACCACCGCGTCGACCGTCGGGGTTCGACGAGGCGAGCACGGCCTCGTCGTCTGTGCGCCGTTCGGCTTGTCCGACCTTCTGGGCATGGTGGCCCGTCCGAACAAGGCGATCGTCACCCAAGACGTGTTCGAGGAGAAGGTTTCCCGCTGGGTGGAGCGATGGCCAAATCTGCGGGTCATCCCATGGTGATGGGGAGCATGAACCGTCGGAACGGTGGGTGGTGCGGCTGCGAGGGCGCGGTCATGGCCCGCCTACGGGCGACGGAGCGAGCGCGCCGCTCGACCACTTGCAGATTTTCGCACGGTCAACGGTGAGATGTGACTCCTCGACGGTCGAGTCAGCCCTGGTGGTTGGGAATCTCAGCAGGCACTTCGACAGCCGGTAAGTGCAAGAGTCCCGGTGGGCCGGAGTTGGCACGCCCACCGGTTCGATCAAGCGCGGCCTCGGGCCAGTAGGTCGCGAAGAGCGACCCGACCGCCGGTGCGGAGCACTGCCCGGCGGTAGATGCGTGCGGCGAAGATGGCCATCCCGGCCGTGCCGGCGAGACTGATCAGTACCGAGGCCACGAATTCCCACCAGCTGACCTCGCTCAACCCCACGAGCACGGGCATGCAGAACGGGGCCGTGGGTGGCAGGTAGGCAAGGATCTTGAAGAAGAGGTTCGCGTTCCCCGAGCTGGCCACGGTGATGGAAAAGATGTAGCCCAGCAGGATCGGGATGCTGAGGGGTAAGGCCAGCGTCTGCACTTGGTCCTGACGCTCGGCCATCGAACCGGCGGCGGCGTAGACCCAGCAATAGAAGGCGTAGCCCAGAACCAGCCAGAGCAGCTCGCACGCCAGGACTAATGGCGCTGCGCCGTGCAGCAGGTCGGAACCCACCGCCGCGGCCACGACGAGGGCGAACCCCACGATGAGCGTGGCTTGGCCGAGGGCCACCAGCCCGATGCCCAGGACCTTGCCCCCGAGCAGCTGGATCGGCCGCACGGTGGCCAGCAGCACTTCGACGACCCGGCTCGCCTTCTCCTGCATCACACCGATGAGGATCCAGGTGTTGTACTGCGTCAGCATGGCGAACAGGAGCACCAGTCCAATCACCGACGCCCCTCTCGTCGGGACCTTGGTTCCGGGCTGAAGGGTTGTGACCGGAACCGGCTTGGCCAGATTCACCTGCATCACCTGGGCGGGGGTCAGTCCGGCTGCCCGGTAGGCCTTGAGCACACCCAGGTATTCGGCCGTGTCCCGGACAAGGGTGGAATCGGCTGGAGAGCCGCTAGATGTTGCCGGCTG
This sequence comes from uncultured Acidimicrobiaceae bacterium, assembly GCA_963833585.1. GTDB lineage: Bacteria > Actinomycetota > Acidimicrobiia > Acidimicrobiales > RAAP-2 > Bog-756. The sequence continues at coordinate 494,891 of CAWHYF010000003.1, forward strand.
GTTCAACAGGACCTGCTCGTCGTCGACGATGACGAAAAAGACCTTTCCCGAGCGCAGCTCGGCCTTGGCCCCGCCGACCGAGGACTCAGGAACGAGTTTGACGGCGTCCTGGTTTGCGGAGCCGGCCGCGTCGAGGATCTGCTTGGCCTCGAGAGAGAGTCCGCCGACGACCCCCACCTTCTGGACGGTAGGCCCGCTGCTGGTGCTGTGCAGGGTCGGGATGATGATGGCGGCGGCCACGGCGGCGAGGATAATGAGCGTTCCGACCCGGAAGATGCGGCCTCGCACGCGCTCTTTGATCTCGCGCATGGCCACCTTTCCGACGTCGCCCAGAGAATCCTCCAGGCTGCTCAAGATCCGAAATCGGCCGGGGACTCGGGCGGAGGATGACCCAAGGTACGTGACCGTGCCGGGGCCGTTGTCTGGGTCGTTCGACCGGTCCCGGTCGGCCCGACGACTGCGCCGGGTCCGGGACACTCCGACCCGGAGAGCGATGACCACAGCCGCAATCAGGACGATGAGGGAATACTTCACGCCAGGGCCTCCCGGAACACCTCGGAAAGACGGCGTCGTTCGAAGGAGAACTCGGTCAGGTGTCCCGCTCGCATGGCGGCGCGAAGCACATCGTCGCTGTCGACCGAATCATCGAGGACCAGGCGCACGGCGCCACCCATCACTTCGGACACGGAGACGCCGAGCAGATTGTGGGCCCAGTCGCCGGTCCGATCGCCCTCGATCCGAACCACCAGTCTCCGGGCCCCGCTGGTCTCCAGCTCGTCCACCGTTCCGGACACGATCAAGCGGCCGTGGTCGATGATCGTCACCTGCTCGCACAGGTCTTCGACCTGGTCGAGTTGGTGGCTGCTCATCAGGACGCAGCAACCCGACCGGGCTTGATCGACCAGCACGTGGCCGATGGCGTCGATACCTGTCGGGTCGAGCCCCGACAGTGGCTCGTCGAGCACCAGCAGCTCAGGATCGTGTACCAGCGCGGCGGTCAGCTGTACCCGTTGCTGATTTCCGTGGGACAGGGTCTCAACCTTTGAATCTCTGCGGTCGGCGACGTCGAGCCGTTCGAGCCAATTGTCGGTGGCGACGGCTGCCGCCGCGGCACTGAGCCCGTGCAGACGGCCCAGATACTCGATCTGCTCGCCGACGAGCATCCCAGGATAGAGCCCGCGCTCTTCGGGCATGTAGCCGAACCGGCGGCGCTCAGCTTGGCCCACGGGTGATCCGTTCCACCGGACAACCCCGGCATCGAGTTCGGTGAGCCCGAAGATCGCCCGCATGGTCGTCGTCTTGCCGGCACCGTTGGGACCGAGGAAGCCGACAACCTGACCGGCCGGCACCTCGAAGGAGAGGTCGTCGAGGGCAGTGAGCGACCCATAGGTTCGGCGTAGTCCCTCCAGCTCCAGCAATCCGCTCACCGCAGAAGGCTATTGCAGCGGGACCGGTTCGTCGGCGCGGACCGCGTGGGGGAAATGAAACTGGACCCGAACCCATCTGGTCCGCTGGCCTGGGATGATGTGACGGCGAGCGTCTGGGCGCCTCCGCCAGTCACCTCGACGTTCCCGCTCCTCAATCGCCGTTACGGGACCCGAGTTCGCGCGGAATGAGTCATTGCACTGCGGCGAATTGTGGAGGGCGCCAGCATCGACATCGTCGCCTGACGGACGGGTCGTGGCCTTCGGGCCAAGCAGTGAGTTCGGAAGGCGATCAGGCCCCCATGACGAGGGACCGCGCCTCTGCGGAGCCGACCACAAGATCGTGAAGATCGCCGCCCACCTCGAGTCGGCTCGACTGTTCGACCTCGCCGATCCTCATCGGCTCAAAGCCCGCCGTTCGGACCAAGTGCTCGACTTCGTCGCTCCGATGCTCGTCCTCGGACACGTAGAACAGAACCGCGGGCTCCGGCGACCGGCGGCTCGAGGACTCGAAGAGATCGGCCGACATGGTGCCGAACGCAACGGCAAAGCGTGTCCCGATCGGCAACCACCCAGCAACAACTTGTCCCGATGACTGCCCTTCCGATAGGAGTCGCACGACCTGGCCTTGTGCGTCGATCCCGACCGGATTGCTCGGAACGACGAGATACGTGTCTCCCAGCGCGTCGGCGATCTCGTCGATGACGTCTTTCAACACGGTAAACCGCAGCGCCAGGACGACGGCATCGGCTCCCAGCAAAGCACTCCGATTGTCGAGCGCGACGACCGCCTCCCCGCCAATTGCCGCAGCCAGTTTTCGCGCTGACTCCTTGTCGGCGCTCGAGAGCTGGAGGACCTCACCACCGGCAGCAAGCTGACGGGCGATGGCCGATCCGATGCCTCCGGTGCCGATGATCGCCGTAGTCATGATGGAGATCTCCGCCCCGTCAGGAAGCTCACTCCGACTTGCCCGATGGCCATTGATCGGGGAACCAATCTCCCCCCGGATCCGTCGTTTGTCCCACTTCGATCAGATGACCATCGGGATCCCGGATGTAACAACGGATTTCGTACTGGTGCTGCTTCGGCGGCGTCAGGAATTCCCCACCACGCGAGCTCCATTCGGTGTACACGGCGTCCATGTCTGTCACTCGTATATTGAGGAAACTGCTGACCCGGGTGGGGTCGCCAGGCGTCTCCAGGGTGACCTCCGGCTTGTCGTCGGTCGGTCCTCCGCCGACGTTGATAATGATCCAACTATTCGACAGTTGGACATACGTGAGCCCTCCGGGTCCGGAGAACGCCTCCTTGCCCCCCAGCACATCGGTGTAGAACCGGCGAGAGCGCTCGACATCGTCCGACACGATGAAGTGGGCCAGCACGATTCCCTCTGGGGGCGTTGGGAGCTGGTCAACGGGCGTACTCGATGGCCAGTGATCGGGCACCCAGTCCCCCTGCGGGTCGGTGGTCTGCCCCACTTCGATCAGGTGACCGTCGGGATCACGGATATAGCAACGGATCTCGTACTGGTGCTGCTTGGGAGGCGTCAGGAACTGAGCACCTTGCGCGCTCCATTCGGAGTACACCGTCTCCATGTCCTTGACCCGGATGTTGACAAAACTGCTCACCCGATGTGGGTCGCCGGGCGTCTCCAGGGTGACCTCCGGCTTGTCGTCGGTCGGGCCTCCCCCGGCGTTGATGACGATCCAACTATTGGACAGTGCGACGTTGGTTGGCCCTCCGGGGCCGGAGAAGGCAACCCGGCCTCCAAGGACTTCGGTGTAGAAGCGGCGAGAGCGCTCGACGTCATCCGACACGATGAAGTGTGTGAGCAGGATTTCCTCTTGGGACGGTGGGACCTCGGTCATCTGCTACCTCCGAAGGTCTTCCACGGTCATGGCCGTGCCATCTGCGCCGTCACGGGCTGGAGAGGCGGCGGCATTTTGGCGATCGACATTCGGAGCGTTTTGAATGCCGAATCGAAGATGGTCGAGAAACTCGGGAACGGCTGGATGACGTCACTCAACACCTCCAACGGAACGCGGGCGCGTATGGCGAGCGTCGCCTGCTGAAGCCACTCGCCGGCCTCGGCTCCCAGGGCGTAAGCGCCTGTCAACCGGGCGCCGTCGCTGAGCAGGGTCAAGAATCCGTTCGACTGAGCGTACTGGTGGCTGTACGTCGCGGTCTTGGACACGTCGGTCAAGAGCGTTGTGCTGCTGTAGGGTGCCTCCGAAGCACCGACGGCTGCCGCCTGCGGATCGGTGTACGTGACACGCGGCACGGCTTCGTAGTTGGTCGGGTGATTCTCTCCGGAGATGTTCGCCGCCACAACGTCTCCCTCGTACTCGCCGACATGTGTCAGGGGCCAGATCCCGTTGACGTCCCCAATGGCCCAAATGTTGTCGCCGGCGTGCAGATATTCGTCCACCACGATGCCGTGTGGATTTGCCTCTATACCGACCGTCTCGAGCCCGATCCCTTCGACACGGGGACGGCGGCCGGTCGCCACGAGCAGTCGCTCTCCTTGCACCGAAGTCCCGTCCGAGAGCCTCAGAACGTAGTCGCCGCCGTCGCGCGAGGCCTCCGCGGCCTGGACTCCGAGGTGCAACTCGATCCCATCCCGCCGCAGTGCCTCGGTCAGAGCCGCCCCGAGGGGGGCCGGCTCTCGTGGGATCAGCCGATCGGCGCCCTCGACGAGCACGGCCTGGCCACCGAGCCGCTGTACCACCTGTGCGATCTCGACACCGGCCGAGCCACCGCCGAGCACGATGAGGCGCCTGGGAATCGCCTTCATGGCCGTCGCTTCGCGGGTGCCCCACACGCCGACCAGCCCGTCGAGCCCCGGAATGGGTGGCACGAAAGCATCCGCGCCCGTCGCTACGACGACATGCTCCGCCGTGTGGCGAGTGCCGTCCACGTCGACCACGCGGGGCCCGGCGAGCCGGCCCACGCCCCGGAGCAAGGCGATGCCCCGATCCGCCAGCCATTTCTCCTGTCCCGCATCTGAATAGCCGGACACCATATAGTCCCGCCAGTCCAGCGCCGCCTGCACATTCACCTCGGCGTCGGCGCCGATGTCGCGGGCGCCCTGGACCGCCTCCCCCGGACGCAAGAGGGACTTGGACGGGATGCACGCCCAGTAGGAGCATTCGCCGCCCACCAGCTCCCGCTCGACGACGGCGACCCGAAGCCCACGCGCCGCGATGGCCCCGGCGCAGTGCTCGCCGGGCGCACCGCCGCCCAGTACGATCACGTCGAAATCGCTCATGCCGGGAGCTCCCGCCCGCTCTGTTCGCGCACCATGTACTCGGCGTACCAGCCAGGCCAGTCCGAGTCGGCCCCGCCGATGCGCTCCTCGTGCTCAGCGTGGGCCGCCTCGGCTCGGCGCAATGCCGCAGCCAGGTCACCGGCGGAATTGAACGAGGCGGTGGTCGGATCGAGGCGGCCCGGGAGGCGATCGGTCACCTCTTGGAGCAGCCAGCTGTTGCCGTCGGGGTCTTCGAAGCTGGCAAAGGAGTTGTAGCTCTTGTGATCCGGATCCGGCCCCTCGACCCGATCACCCGTCCCCTCGGGGTCGAGTTGCGCTCCTGGCGCTCCGGAATGGAACACCCCACTGACCGGGGCTCCCCGGCTGACAAGTTCGTCGCGGCCGACTTCGATGTCAGACACAATCAGGTACAGGCCATGGGCAGATCCGGGTGGCGCCCCGGTGATGTGGGTGCCGAACTGCACCGAACACTGCGATCCCGGTGGCGTGAATTGCACGACCCGGAAGCCGTTGTCGAAGGAGAAGTCGGCGTCGAGCCTCCAGCCGAGGCTGGCGTAGAACGCCTTGGAGCGATCGGCGTCGGCCACGGGGATGACGACCGCCTCCAGCTTGAGATCGGCCGGTTCGCTGCTCGGCGATCCGCCGGGTGCGCTGTGTCCATCGACGGTGCTCATCCGCGCCTCCTCGGTCTGGGCCCCGAAAGTATTGTCGCACCCGGGCGAACACTTTGCACCTGAAACGTCCCTGCCACTCGGGGTTCGGGGTCATTCCAGCGCACGCGGTCGAATGGCGATGCACGGGTGCACGTCTCGACCGTTCCGTCCCGCCGGCGAGCAGCTCGGGCTCCTATGGTCGGGAAACCCGAGCGGAGGGCAGGCGCCCGGCCCCGGGGGTCAGCGTTTGATACCGATGCTCCCGCCTTCGGTGTAACGAATCGGCTCCTCCAAGGTGTCGACGAGGAATTGATCCCGGTCTCCTCGTTCCCACGCCTCCCTCAACCCCGGAGCCGCCAAGTCGAAGTCGGGCCGAATTTTCCTCAACACACCCCTCAGATCTACGTGGAGCTCTGCCATCGTGGGCCGGCCCCAGTACCAGTATCCGTTGTAGATCTTGAAGATCTTGAGTCCGGGCTCGAGGACGAACGTGTGGGGGATCATCGGATCGTGGGGCTCATCCGTGAACTCCTTGATGTCCAGATCCTTCTGGACGACCCGCTCGGGGTCCGACAGGAACGGCCATGTGGCGCCCAGGGCGTCCCGGAACTCATTGATGTTCAGCTGATTGTCGGTCGAGATGAGGGCCAATCGCGTGTAGGCGTTCCTGAACTCGGGATACACCTCGACCAATTGCCCCACGAACTGATGCTCTTTGGGATCGAAGCCGCCACGGGACAGATGGAGCACCATCGGGTTGCCCCCCTGGAGCTCCGACAGGGACCGCCGCCGGCCGGATTGATCGGTGAGCTCGTAGTCGGGAAACGTCTCGCCCTCACGGATGTCGCTGCGCATGTGTCCTCCAAACTCGAAAGGGGTCTAGTCCAAAGTTCCACGGGAGTCCAGCAGATGTTCACGCCGGTGGCGCCCGTCGTTCGCTCTCAGAAATTGCCCAGGCCGCGTTGACGAGCCCGATATGGCTGAATGCCTGGGGAAAGTTGCCAAGGAGCTCGCCGCTGACTGGATCGACCTCCTCGGCCAGCAGGCCGACCTCATTGACGAAGGTGGCGGCGCGCTCGAAAACGGCCCGGGCCCGAACCGTCTGGCCCGCCTGGGCCAGGGCCTGGGCCAGCCAGAAGGTGCACAAAAGGAAGGTGCCCTCCTCACCCTCGAGGTCGTCGCGGGACCGATAGCGATAGACCAATCCCCGCTGGTCGGTGAGCCGCTCCTCGGTGGCGTCGACCGTGGCCAGCACCCTCGGATCGTCCGCCGGGAGAAACCCCACCAAGGGCACCATAAGGTTGGAGGCGTCGAGTTCGTCCGAGCCAAAGGACTGAGTGAAGGCCTTGGCCCGGTCACTCCAGCCCTTGGTCACGATCGCCTCACGGATCTGGTCCCGTGTCTGCGTCCATGACCCGATTCGAGAGGAGGCTTGGAGACGGTCGGCCAGGATCACCGCTCGATCGAGGGCCACCCAGCACATCAGCTTGGAATACAAGAAATCACGCGGCTCCCCCCGGATCTCCCAGATGCCTTGGTCCTTCTCCTGCCAACGGCGGGCGGCGGTGTCGGCCAGCTGCACGAGGAACTTTCGCGTGTCTGGTGCGAGATCGGTGGGCGCAACCCACTTCCCCGAGTCGGAAAGTGGCCCGACCCGGTGGGTGTCGTCGAACAGGTGGTCAGACATGCGGTACACCGCATTGAGCAACTCGCCGTAGACGTCGAGCTGGCGTTGCTTCCAGGCCGCGTTGCCCACCCGGACCGGCGCCGAGTGCCGCCAGCCCTCCAGCTGCGGCAGCTCCCGCTCGGTCAGGTCCCGTTCACCGCCGATACCGAACATGATCTGCAAGGCACCGTCCCGGTCGAGTGAACCGGCCGCGGACGAGGAGACATAATCGAAGAACTGGTTGGCTTCGTCGGGACAAGCCGCCACCCAAAGGGCCTGGATGGTGAAGGAAGCGTCCCGGACCCAGGAATAGCGGTAGTCCCAGTTCCGGGAGCCGCCCACCACCTCGGGCAATGACGTGGTCACCGCCGCGCAGACCGCGCCGGTGGGGGCAAAGGAGAGTGACTGGAGCACCCGGCCGCTGTGGTGCACCATGTCTTGCCACGGGCCCACGTAGGCCTGGTGGAGCTCAGACCACGACTCCCACCCCGCCACGGTGTCTTCGAGCCGGGCGCGTATTTCCGACGGGCTCCAGACCCGGGCCGAATTGCCCGCAGTCTGGTTCCCGTGATGCAGGGCGAAGCCCATGCTTTCGCCTTGGGCCAGCTGGAACCGGCCCGAGGCCGCGGTGCGGTCCTGGTGGAGCGTCAGGGGTACCGACGTCGACAGCACCAGCCCCCCGGCGTTCCCCGACTCCGTCATTCCACCATCGACCGCGTCGAGCGATGGATGTTTCAACCCGTATTCGGGGCGCGGGACGTATTCCAGGGACAAGTCCACCCGTCCCTCCGTACACGTGGCGCGCCGCAGGAGAACGTGAGGCGCTCCTTTGCCGAGCTCGTGCCCCCGGTTGCCAGATCCCATGGCAAGTGCGTCGGTGATCGTGACCGAACCAGTCGGTGTGCGCATCGTGGTCTCCAACACCATGGTGCGGTCTAGGTAGCGCCTGCTCACTTCCGTCGCGTTGGTGGCCCCCAACAACCAATGCCCGGCTTTCTCGTCGAGGAGGCGACCGAAGGTCGAGGGGCTGTCGAACCGTGGAAAGCAGAGCCAGTCGATCGACCCGCCCCGACTGACCAGCGCAGCACTGTGCCGATCCGACAGAAGGGCATAGTCAGCTATGGGGGTCGTGGTCACGTGAACTCCTTCGCTCGTGGATGCGCGAGACCCGATCGGGCAGCGCCGATGAGCATCAGATCAAGCGTGGCAAGAGTTTGGGAACTTGACAGAGAATACAAAACCGACGATCGATGACGACTCTCTTTCAACTCTCTGATCGTCGCCGGCAGGCTCCCTTGGCTCACAAACGCGAGACGAGCTCGGCCACGATCTCCGCCGCTGGTCGTGGCTGCCTGGCGAGGGCGACGCTCTGTCCGGCCCACATGGAGAGCGCTTCGAGGTCACCGGTGGTCCCGACCATCGGCGGCGCTGGCTCGTAGCGGACGATTGCCTCGCCCGAAGCGAAGTGCGCGATGACCTCGCCCACTCCGGGACGACTCCCCAGAGGCGGCCGGCCCGCGGCCTCCCACATCTCGGCCGTCGAGTTGCGGAGCGCGCGGTGGGGCGAATCCGGCCAGTCGACGTCGTAGAGGTCGGGGTACCACTCCGCATCGGTCTCGACCGCGTTGATCAGGCGGGTGCGGTACTCCTGGTGGATGGGCATCTCCTCGGCGAGCAGAAACTGGGTGCCCACCCATGCCGCCTGAGCACCCAGGGCCAGGACGGCGGCCACGCCGCGAGCGTCCCCGATCCCACCGGCCGCGATCACCGGCACCGGCGTCACCGCGTCTACGACGGCGGGCACCAAGGGGAGTGTTGCAATCTGACTCCCCACATGCCCCCCAGCCTCCCAACCCTGCGCCACGATGACATCGACTCCGCCGGCGACCGCCCGCCGGGCCTCTTCGGCACTTCCGACCGTACACAGAACGAGTCCGCCCGCGTCGTGGACCCGCTCGATGTAGCCAGCGGGATCACCCAGAAACAGTGACACGATCCGCAACCCGGCCTCGAGGGCATCATCGAGGCGCCGGTGCTGATCGGAGGTGAGAACCAGGTTGCCGCAGAAGGGACGATCGGTGAGCGCCGCCGTCTCGCGAACCACGTCTCCTGCCGGGTCGGACCACGTCAGCGTCACCATGCCGAGTCCACCGGCGTTCGAGACCGCAGCCGCCAATTCGGGCACCGCCACCATCGCCGCCATGACAATCGGTTGTTCGATCCCGAGCAGTTCGCAGACCGGCGTTCGCACTAGGGCCACCTACCCCTCGATCCAGGCCGTCCTCCCCCAGCACGGAGGGGGCCAAGTTCTTCTAGGACTCATACGATGTCGGCATCGACTTGGCGGCCCGTTTGTTCCAACCGTGAAAGCTCGAGTAGTCGCCCGCATCCCAGGCCTCACGCAATCCCGGTTTGCTCAGGTCCCAGTCGGGGCGGATCTCGCTCGACGCATCGCACAAGTCGGACCACAGGTCGTAGAACGACGGGCGTCCCCAGAACCAGTAGCCGTTGTAGATGCTGTGAATGAGGAGTCCAGGCTTGAGCACCAGCGTGTGGGGGATCATCGGATCGTGCTCAGGGTCGGTGTATTCCTGGATGTCGAGGTCCTTTTGGATCGTCCGAGCTGGGTCCGAGAGAAAGGTCCATTGGGCGCCGACTGATCCCCGGAACTCCTGCAGGGTGTGGTGGTCATCGGTGGCAATGGTGACGACCTGGGTATAGGCGACGGCGATTTTCGGATAGTTCGCTGCGAGCTCCAGGTGCTGCTGGTGTTCCTTGGGACAGTAGTTGCCTCGCGCCAGCGTGAGGATCATCGGATCATCGCCTTGGAGCTCACCGAGCGTGCGAACGGTGTTGGTGTGATCCGGCAACGCGTAGTCGGGGAACACGCCGCCTGGTCTGATGTCGGATCGCATGGGGCGACTACCTTTCGCTCGATGATGCCTGCACCGATCTCAGCGCCGGTTGGACTGGCCACCGCCCAGGCGGTTCGTGCTCAGCCACCTGGCACCTCTGTCGGCGAGAACTCACACCCGTTGATAATCGGTATGCCGCGGCCCTGCCACCGGCCTGGCCACTCCCCCAAGACTGCGCCACCGGACGCGAGATGTCCATAGGCGATCAGATACCGCCGTCGAGTCGATTGGTTCGTCGGAGACCAGCGGGAACTGTGGCCGTGCGACGAGGCTCGCCAACAGCCCGTTCGCGCCCACATCACCATCGATTCGGTATCGATACATTTACGAAATCCCTGGTCCCGGGGCCATCCATCGTGACCATCAGATCCGTACGGGCGCGACCGAGCGCTCAAATCAGTGGCGGAATTCCGTTGGTTCGACCGCCGCCCGGACCTCGACAAGGACCAAGGTGCTGGCAGGGGGGATACGCATCCGCCCAGGCGCAGCACTACTCAACGTCCGCGCCCTGCGGACGGAGTCCCGAGAGACCCGCCACCGGCATGGAACTTCTCGACCTCGGGCGTCGTGGCCGAAAGTAGTCCTGGCCTTGGCCCTGAGGCCGGCCGGACACCCCGGTTGTGTCCTACTGCTCCTCCATGCGGGGTGGCCTCTCGCCGTCGTCTCACTTCTTCCACCAGTTGTCCCCTACCCGTGTCGGCGGCGATCAGGCGAACGCCACGGCGAAATCCAGATCCCCGAACACGCCGACCGGCCGCAGAGGTGGCGGCGGCATTCCTCACGGCAAACGGAGGTCGATGTGGGCCCTGAGGTGGATGAGCCGTCGAGACCGGAGGCGTGCTCCGATCCTCGATGCCGTCGCATCATCCTGAATCAGTGGTAGGGGAGGACACCACGCACCCGCTCCGAGGGATAGTGGTTGGACTGGATGTCGCTTGGCGAAGCGGCTGGAGGCCCAGGCTGGCCAATGGCTCCAGCAGGAGCCCGCGCGCGAACCGGAGGCTTCCATCGGACGGAGCGTCAGTGCCATTGGTGCCGGGGGCGTCACAGTGGATGGCGTCTGTACCGCCGAATCGAACCCGCTCACGACCGTTCACGCACGCCTCCCCCGTGCCCGGTTGGCACGGGAGGTAGAGCGTCCAGCCGAGGTGGGCACCAGAGATCGCTGCGGCCGCGCCGGTGTCATAAGTCCATCCCATCGCCCGGGCGAGCCCGGACATCATGGTGTTGAAGGCAGGGTCCCCGTTGTAGCCGTACTGGGTATGTCCCTTCCAGCCCTCGGGGATCCTCGGGTTTCTGGCTGGGATCGCCGACAGATAGACGCGTGCTCCGTTCCGTGTCGCCAGTGTCCCCATGCTGCGCAGTGCATCCCGATAGGCGACCGTGATCCTTGAGAGCGTGTACGCCGTAGTTGGTTTCGTGATGCAGGCGTGGACCGACAACCCGGGGTTTCCGGAGAAGGCAAGTACGACGGCCGCTGGCCGCTCGGAGTGCACTGCAGCCCGGAACGACAGATAGCGTCCCCCGAAGGCGGGTGGAGCACGGTACCCGGCCCAGAGATCACATGGGCTGGCGCCGACACCGGCGAGGACTGCAGTGACGGCTTCCGGCGGGGACAGGTTTGTAAGATCGGCGGTGGCAGCGGCGACCAGGGAGTCCCCGGCGACCAGTACGACTGGTTTCCCCCGGGCGCCGGACTCCGATCCGCCGCAACCTGGGATGCATAGTACGAACACCAGAGTCATGACCAGTGCGACTCGGACGGTTCCAGCGATCCTGCCGGTAGATCTGTGAGCGGACACGACGACAGTCAATATCGCCCTCGCTCGGACCTCCAGGGTCGAAAGGCCCCTTCGTACCAGGCCCCTCTCTCCGACGCGCCCTCCTACCGCCCCTGGTGTCCTGAGCCGCCCAGAGGGGAACTCATTTCTGAGGTCATTCGGCGATCTCCGCGCCTGACCGCCGGTCGATGGGGACGGACGAGCATCCGACTGGCTCAGATTCCCTGGCATCCCACCCGTGGGCTGATCGACATGAGCAAGGGGTCGCCACTCAAGTCAAGTGCCAGCTCCCCGGAATCCCAGAGTTTTGTGGTCGTGGCCCCGACTGCTTTGTCGAGAACCCGTAGTAGTGGGGTGTTCGTGGAAAGGTCTGACCTGAGTGAACGCGCACCCCAGATGGTGCGTTTCATACGCCCAAAGGCCCGAATTCCATGCGGAAGGGTAAAAGTCCTGCTCAGGACAGGGTTATGACCAGCTCGAGGGTATAGAGACTGCGATGGCGTAGCTCCCGGTCAGGATCGATGTCGCAAGTAATGCTGTTCGAGTGGGTTACGCAGCTACGTGCCGCTCGAGAGCGTCGGGGCGGTGATCTGGACGGGCACGCCGAAGTCCGACAGCGTCGTGGTCGACGACTCGACCACCCCCTTGGGTGACTGGGGGCTGGTCGCCACCTGGGTGGCCTGGGTGCGCACGATGCGCCCGGCACGGTCGAGCCACACCGACAGCACGAACGGAGCGATGTGGATGATGTCGTCGTAGGGCTGGTTCTTCGAGCTCGTGAGCGGCACCGTTTGGGTGGAGGCGGGGATCGGGACCAGGTACTTGGTGGCTGGTTGTCCGCCCACCACCCCGCTGCCCGCTACCGTGACCGGCCCCGTCGTGGTGGTGAGGGCGCTGGTCTGCACCGGTCCCAGGTAGGCGTACCCCTGGTGCACGTTCGTGCGCACCCAACCGCCCGGCCTCGACGAGGAGTTGAGGTAGAGGGTGTTCCCGAGGTAGATGGCGGACGTGGTCGGCGAGGTACCGTTGGCCGACGTCACCGTCCGGGTCACCACCAGGTCGGGACCGGCGAACGAGATGTGTCCGATGGAAGCCAGGTGATACGCCTGCCCCGCCGTCGACCTGCTCGCCACACCGCCTGACCCACCATGCGAGTCGGTGATCGAGACGAGCTGCGCCGACCCCGCCGCCTCGGTGCGCCCGACCGCCGCGTGAATGCGCCGGAGGGCGTCGGCAGACCCGGAGCCGTGCACCGCCGCAGAAGACCCACACCCCGCGACGAGCACGGCCAGCGCACCAATCCCCAGAGCCACGGACTTCTTCATTACGAGGACGGTACCAAGCACGGGCCACGGTGCCTGCCACTCAGCACGGCCACCCGGTGAACTCTTCCCAGGCGGTGACGACCTCACCCCGGCCGATCTGGTCCCTGGACGCGGAAAATCCCGGGCTCCGCAAGGGAAACCGGGACTTCGGTACTGCTACACCGTCACTTCCGTGAACGGCCGGTAGTGGGCTACCGACATAACCGGCTGACCTGGTCGGACTGCGACCTGCTCTGAGTCATTTCCCACGCTATGGCCTTCGATTCCCACATTGCTGTGCACGCAACTAGTACTCAAGAATCCCTGGTGACGACACCGGATGGCGTTTTCGTCGCCCGCACGGTCAGATGCTCCTGATCACATGCCCAATGGTGCGTCCGACCTTCGGTGCCTCGCGTTTGCCGACAGCGATGATCGAATCGGGTGACGCTGCGTCGATTTCCATGCCGGCAGCCATGTTCGTGACCAGGGAGAGCCCGAGGACCTCCGCCCCCATCTGTCGGGCGGCAATGGCTTCCAGCGCGCTGGACATACCCACCAGATCGGCACCAATCGTCCGCAACATCCTGATCTCCGCGGGGGTCTCGAATTGCGGCCCATGGACCTGGGCATAGACCCCCTCGGAGAGGGAGGGTTCGATATCAGCTACCAGTTGCCTGAGTCGCGGGGACCACGCATCGACCAGGTCGACAAATGGACTCGGATGGCCGGCGCCTGTGGCCGTCCCGGCCAGGGGCGATGCACCCGTAAGATTGAGATGATCAGCGATCATCACCAGATCGCCAGGCCGGAGTTCGGGCCGCAAGGATCCGGACGCATTGGTGATGATGAGCGTCCCGCATCCTGCTGCCACCGCCGTTCGGATCGGATGGGCGACCTCGATGGCGCTGTACCCCTCATAGAGGTGGAGACGGCCGAGAAAGGCCAACACGCTCAGGTCACCGATCTCGAGGGACCAGACCTCGGAGCGTTGATGAGACACTACCGAGGGAGGGAATCCGGGCAGTATTCCCAAATCGTGTCGGGTCGAGACGGCACTGATGCTGGCGGCAGCGTCCGCCAGCCCGGTACCGAGGATCACGGCAACATCGTGGTGACCGACCCCACTCAGCTCAGCCAACCGTGCCGCTGCCAGATTGGCCAACTCATAGGGATCGACCGCTCCGCTCGGCGGATCATTGTCGGATGGGGTCCGTGCAGAGATGGTCACGCCGACATATTCGCAGCATTCGGCGGGTGTGGACGGGTGGGCGCCTACCATCGGGACGGTGATTGACGGCTCGAGGACCTGGGCAGTAGTGCCGTGAGAGTGCTGTTGACGGGCGCTGCGGGCTTCATCGGGCGGCATGTCCGGACGGCCTTGTCGGACCACGGGCATGAGGTGGTCCCGATCGACCTCCTAGTGACCTCGGCTCATGGTGAGTCTGCTCAGGCCCCGGCGGGAGTGGAACGCCTCGATGTGCGGGACGAAGAAGCCATGGAGCGCACTCTTCGCGGAGTTGACGTCGTCTGTCACCAGGCGGCGGTGGTCGGGGCCGGCGTTGATGCCAACGATGCACCTGCATTCGCCAGCCACAATGACTTCGGCACGGCCGTGCTGCTCGCTTCCATGCATCGGGCCGGGTGTCGCCGCCTGGTGCTGGCCTCCTCGATGGTGGTCTACGGGGACGGCCAATATCGGTGTGAGCGCCACGGCGTGGTCGAGCCTCCTCCCAGGCGTGAGGCCGACCTGCTGGAGGGGCAGTTCGACAGTCGCTGCCCCGTCGACGGTGAGGCGGTGGCGTGGGAGCTGGTCGGTGAGGACACGCCCCTCCGTCCGAGGAGCCTCTACGCTGCCAGCAAGCTGGCTCAGGAGCACTTTGCCCTGGCTTGGTCGCTGGGCTCGGGCGGCTCGGTGACCGCTCTGCGCTATCACAACGTCTACGGCGAGCACATGCCCCGGGACACCCCATACTCGGGTGTGGCGGCAATGTTCCGGTCATCGCTCGAGGCCGACGAGCCCCCTCGTGTCTACGAGGATGGCCACCAGACCCGCGACTTCGTACATGCCTCGGACATTGCCGAGGCCAATGTCAGATCCGTGGAAGTGGAACTGGGGGGATTCACTCCGCTCAACGTGTGCTCAGGCCACCCCGTGACCATCGGCGAGGTGGCACTCTGCCTCTCGCAAGCCCGAAACGGCCCACTTCCGGAAGTAACCGCGCAGTTCCGCTCGGGTGATGTCCGTCATATCGTTGCGGATCCGGCCAGGGCCGCAAAACTGCTCGGGTTTCGGGCCTCAGTCACCCCGACCGAAGGACTGGCAGAATTTGCCTGGGCGCCGCTCCGAGACGCCGCGTCGAGTGGGCCGCCACTTGTCTAACGGCCGGCGGCATCCGCATGGAGACTCGGTGACCGTTGTCATTCCCTGTCGGAATGAAGCCGGCTCGCTTCCGGGGGTCCTGGCGGCAGTACCGGCGGGCTACGCGACCCTGGTGGTGGACAACGGATCGGAGGACGGCACGGCGGCCGTGGCCAAGGCCCTGGGCGCCACGGTGGTGGACGAGCTCGCCCCGGGCTACGGCGCCGCCGTCCACGCCGGGATCGAGGCCGCTGCACCCTCGATCATCTGCATCCTGGACGGGGACGGTTCGCTGGACCCCGGCCAGTTGCCCATCCTCGTGGACCTGATCCGATCCGGCACCGACTTGGCCGTGGGCCGTCGGAGACCAGTGCGCCACTCGGGCTGGCCTCTGCATGCCCGAGCCGGAACCGCCGTGGTCGCCGCTCGACTCCGATACAGGTTCGGCCTACCGGTACACGACATCGGTGCGGTGCGGGCCGCCAGACGCGAGACGCTACTCGGCCTCGGGGTCGAGGACCGTCGATCGGGGTATCCGCTGGAGTTGTTGGTCCGGGCGGGCCGGACCGGGCTGCGTGTCGAGGAGCGGGACGTGACCTACCGCCCCCGGACCGCCGGCCGGTCGAAGGTTTCCGGCTCGCTCCTGGGCAGCACCGTCGCCACCTGGGACTTTTTGAAGGTGATCCGGTGAGTCCCCACCCCTGCGCGATCCTGGTGGTGGCCAAGGCGCCGGTGGCCGGACTGGCCAAGACCAGGTTGATGTCGCGCTTCGGTCCAGAAGGGGCCGCTGACCTGGCCGCGGCCGCCCTCCTCGACACCCTGGCCGCGGTCTCGGATGCCGACGTCGACCTCCGGATCGTCGCCCTCACCGGGGACCTCACCGCCGCACCGCGGAGCGACGACATCGCCTCGGCACTGGAGGGCTTCACGGTGATCCCCCAACGAGGCGTCGGATTTTCCGAGCGCCTGGTGAGTGCTCACTCTGAGGCGGCGACTCTGGCCGGTCGGCCCGTGCTTCAGATCGGCATGGATACCCCTCAGGTCACACCAGGACTCTTGTCCGACGCGGCCCAACTGCTGGTTGACGGCGCTGTCGACGCCGTCCTCGGTCCCGCCGTGGACGGGGGCTGGTGGGCTCTCGGCCTTTCCGATCCGTCCACCGCGACGGTCTTGAGGGACGTACCGATGTCTAGGGCCGATACCGGTGCTCTCACCCTCGCTGCCCTCGAGAGTCGTGGTGCGTCCGTGGCCCCCCTGTCCGAGCTCACCGATGTGGACTTCGCCGACGACGTCTGGACGGTGGCCGACGGACTCGGTGATCGCTCCCGCTTCCGCCAAACCGCTGACCGATACCGCCTGCCCCGATGACCGGGGGCTACCGGACCTGCCGCCTACCAGGCGGTGAAGAGCAGGCTGTTGATCAGCAGGGCCCCGAGCGCCTGGAGGCCTAGGCAGAACCGGTGGCTCCGGCGTGGCAACAGGGCCGGCGCCGCCACCAGCCACACTGCGAACGGTAGCCAGATCCGCTCAGTTTCCGCCTTGCTCAATCCGCTCACATCTGCGGCCAGGACCACCACGACGAACGCCACCAGCAGTACGTTGATCCCGGTCCGGGTCCGCAACGCGGTGGCGTCGAAGGCCCGTCGTAGTCCGGTGGCCGCGGCGATCCCGATGGCGCAGGCCAGTGAGGCGAGGTTCCCCCACACCCAGTAGGTGAACGGTCTCTCAGCGGCGATCCCGGACCAATACCGTTGACGCACCAGGGAGAGCCCGTCGAACCACCAGAATCCGAAGGCCGTGAACGTCAGGGCCACGGCCGCCGCCCCCAGGACCGCCCCGATCAGGGGCCGGTAGTTGCCGGTGACGGCCACCACGGCCAGTACCGGCACGACCACGAGGATCAGCCCGTAGTCGAGGTAGATCGAGCAGCACAGCAGTACCCCGGCGCCCACGGCCCCAGTGACGGGGAACCGCAGGTGGCCGGCCGACGCCAGCGCCAGCAGGGCCAACCCCCACGCCGCCACCCCGGCAAAGTAGGCATCGGCGGAGACGGCAATCCAGATGGCCACCGGACCGAGGGCCACGAAGGGCGCCACCCTGCGGGCCATCCCCTCGCCGCTCAGGGCCCGGATCGTGATGAGCACGGCGGCGGCTGCGAACTGGTGCCCACCACCACGCAGAACATGCTGGCCCAGGCCGGGCCGCCCAGGCCGACACGATCGAGGCCGACGAACGTCAACAGGGCTCCCACCGGGTTCCCGGCCACGGAGATGGGCCACGCGCCGGTTCCGTCCACGATGTGCGAGGCGAACCCATGGATCAGGCCGGTCGACACTCGTCACCCGAGTGGCGGTGGACACATAGTTCGGAGGGTCCGCCCATCCGCCCCACCACTCCTTTGTGCCAGCCGTAGGTGAGGGCGAGGGACATGGCCCAGGCGGCCGAGGTCGCCCACGAGCAGAGCACCAGCGGACGCCACGGAGCGGTCCTAGCCATCGTCGGACCCCACACTACGACGGCCAGCGCCACGATCACGGCGCACACGGTGGCCCAGCCGGCATGGGGCATCCACTGCCCGAGGATGGGTGCGGTCTGGGCCAGTTCCTTGTACTGAGCGGCGGTCTGGTCCGTCACAGGGGTCAGCCAGTCCCAGATGGAGGTGGGGGACGACGAACGCCACCACCACCAGGGCCACGACGACCGAACCCCAGATGAGGTCGTAGGCGTACCGGCCGAGCCACGACCGGTGGGGCCTCTTCACGGGCTCGCGGTGTTCGGCGCTCAGGGCTTGCGGCACCAGCGCACAGTAGCCCTCGCCGGTCCCGGCAACTTGGGGCCTCCACCGCCGTCCGAGCCATTGGTGTAACGGAATCGTCTGGATCGAGACTGCAGTAGGTGAAGCTTCATTTGTCCGGATGATCTCGAGCGAGGTGAGGTGGGCGTGAGAGTGCCGGGAGCGTGACCGTTGACTGAGCCCGTCGAGGACGAGCAGACCGATGCCCGCGGTCCCGGGGAAGAGCGGATCGACCCGCCAGCCCGAGTACGGATTTCCCCGGCGGCTGTGGAAGAAACTCGAAGAACGGCCGCCTCCCGGGATCCCCCCCAGACATGCCTGGCGGAGCCCTCTCCGTGGTCCATGGCTCACCTCGGTGTTCGGCTTCCTCCTGCTGATCTCGCTTCCCCTGGTGATCCTGACCGGACTTCTGGACTGGATCGCCTACGGCCCGAAGCTCCACCAGGCCATCCCGGCCCACGTCGGGTTCCTGCACCTGCCCTACTTCGACTGGCCGACCCGTCCGGCCTGGCTGTTCCAGCTGACCGAGGGTCTCCACGTCGGACTCGGCCTCGTCCTGATCCCGGTGGTCCTCGCCAAGCTGTGGTCGGTGATGCCCAAGCTGTTCACCTGGCCCCCGGCTCGGTCGGTAGCCCACGTGCTCGAACGCCTGTCCCTGATCCTCATCGTCGGCGGCATCGTCTTCGAGATGGTCACCGGGCTGCTCAACATCCAGTACGACTACATCTTCGGCTTCAGCTTCTACACGGCGCACTACTTCGGGGCCTGGGTCTTCATCGTCGGTTTCGTGGTGCACGTCTCGCTGAAGTTCCCGACCATGGTGCGGAGCCTTCGTTCGCGCTCTCTGCGCACCGAGCTCCGCACGTCGCTGGCCGACACCAAGCCCGAGATGGCGGACGAGGACGGTCTGGTTCCCGTCGACGCCTTCCCCGCCCACCATCAGCCGCCGGGGAGCGCTGGCCCTGGTCGGGGGAGGGTCCTTGCTGGTTGCCGTCCTCACCGTCGGTCAGAGCATCGGCGGCGTCGCCCGGAATGCCGCTCTACTCCTGCCCCGCGGGCGCTCGTACGGCCGCGGGCCCAACGACTTCCAGGTCAACAAGACCGCGGTAGCCGCTCAGATCGACCCCGCCGACACCGGAGCAGGCTGGAGGCTGTCCCTCAGCGGTGGTTCGGAACCGGTGACCCTGACCCGTCCCATGCTGCAGGCCATGGCCCAGCACACGGCCGATCTGCCCATCGCCTGCGTCGAGGGGTGGTCGACTACCCAGCGGTGGACCGGGGTCCGGTTGGCCGATCTGGCCCGTTTGGCCGGTGTGCCCGCCCCGGCTTCGGCCCACGTGCGGTCCCTGGACCCCGGAGGGTTCGGGCAGGCTCGGCTGCAGTCCAACCAGGTGCTGGATCCCGATGCCCTCCTGGCCCTGAAGGTGAACGGCGCCGATCTCTCGCCCGACCACGGTCATCCCGCCCGGATCATCGTTCCCGCCCTGCCCGGGGTGCACTGCACCAAGTGGGTCACGTCGATCGATTTCGAGGCTTGAGATGCGCCGGTTGATCGCCCACATCAAGCGCCACTACGGCGGTCATCCCCTGCACCTGGTGACCCTGTTGGCCTGTTTCGCCTTCGTCGGGTACGTGATCAGCGTCATGGGACCGAAGCAACTGTGGAACTCGCGGGTGTGGTGGCAGTCCATCCTGGTGTGGTTCCTCGGCGCCATCGTCCTCAACGACCTCCTGCTCTTTCCCTTCTACGCCCTGGCCGACAGATCGCTCCATGCCGGGTGGAGGGCCATCACCGGCCGCCTTCCGGAGCGGAACCCTCGGGTGCCGGTCATCAACTACCTCCGGGTCCCGGCCCTGGCCAGCGGGCTGCTGTTCGCCATGTTCTTCCCCGGGATCATCAAACAGGGTTCGGCTGCGTACCTCCGGGCCACCGGCCTGACCCAGGCCCCGTTCCTCGACCGGTGGCTTCTGATCACCGCAGTGCTGTTCGGCACCAGTGCGGTGGCGTACGCCGTCCGCTCCGCGCTGGTCGGCCGACGCCAACGCCGAGCGGCGAGGCCACCGGCACTCGCGTCAGGAGTCGAACCTCTCATGAACCCATGAACGCCGACGCCACCGCGGTGCTCCGTTCCAATCGTCCGCGGGCATACCCCGACCACGATGCTCCGGGCACTCCGCTCGGGTCGCGGCCGCGTGGTGGCGTCCGACGTCATCTACCGCCTGATCTCGTCAGGGGAGCCGTGTTGGATCTCCGACAGTACCGGTGCCCACCGACCGCTCCACATCGGACGCTGGCTTGGTGGCGACGGATCGACCGACGACGATCGTCGGGCCGACGACACCATCCTCGAGCTGTGCACGGGACCGACGATGGACATCGGATGTGGTCCGGGTCGATTCACCGCCGCGCTGGCCGACCGGGGCGTCCATGCCCTCGGGGTCGATGTGTCGGCGACAGCGGTGGAGATGACCGTGCAGCGGGGCGGTACGGCGCTGCATCGCGACGTCTTCGCCCCGATGCCGGGTGGCGGTGCGTGGTCCCACGTGCTTCTGGCCGACGGGAACATCGGGATCGGGGGCCGTCCGGTCCGTCTGCTCCAGCGGGCCCGCCAGCTGCTGCACCCGGAAGGGGCGGCGGTCGTCGAGGTCGATGCTGCGTCCAGGGGAGTCACCCATGAGTACCGGCGATGGGAGACCCACCACAGCGTCGGGAAGTGGTTTCCCTGGGCCCACGTCGGCAGTGATGCGATCGCTGCCCTGGCCGAGTCGGCCGGTTTCCGGCTCGATCAGCGCGGTACACGTCGCCGACCGGTTCATCGTGGCCCTCCGGGTGGCCTGAGATCGGCATCGGACCGACGATCCGTGTCCGGAAGGCACGAGGGGGCGCCGCTCAGCGGGCGGGGTGCACCGATGCCGAGAAGGCATCGCCGAAGAGCTTGGCGATGGCGGCATGGCCGGCCGTGGACGGGTCGATGCCGTCGTCGCTGACCAGCGAGGCGTAGGTTCCCTGCTGCTGGGCGACCACGTCGGCGGCATGGAGATCGACGAGCGTCGCCCCCGTGGCCGCCACCTGGGCGGCGACCTCGGCATTGTAGGCGGCGACCTCGGCGTCCACCGTGGCGGGGGCCGGGAGCGGCCGGGGGCAGGTGAAGGCATTCGACGCGGCGAAGGTGCCGGCCAGGCATGCCTCATAGGCGGGGAGTCGGCTCAGAGGCGGTGTGTTGGCCACCATCACCGTCGCCGACCCTTTGGCCTTCAAGGCCACGATCAGCTGGTGAAGCTCGGTGCCGTAGGTGGCCGCAGGAACCCCGTCGAACACGTCCACGGGGCCGAGCGATATGGTCACGATCCCGGGCGCCAGGGCGAGTGCTTCGGGGAGCTGATCGGAGATGGCCTGCGCCGCCGTCGACTGCGGGACGGCCAGATTGATGAACACCGTGGAGCGTGGGAGCGCGGTGCGGAAGAAGACCTGAGTCCAGGCATCGAGGAGGGGATCGTCGCTGCCGGCGCCGATGGAGTCATCGCCCCCGATGGCCACGTAGGTGGATGGTTTGGCCACCGGCGCGGCCTTGGGGCCCGCCACCACCGTTGACGCCGTGCAGGCGGTCAACGTGAGCACCGCACCGACGACGGGAAGCATCCAGAGCAGCCGTTTCACAGCTCCACCGCCTCGCGAGCCGGGAGCCGGGCCGCCCGGCGGGCCGGAAATGTGCCCGCCAGCAGAGCCAGCACGATGGATCCGAGGATGGCACCCACTCCGAACAGGTAGGGAATGTCCACGTGCACCCCGGCCAGTCCCTGGCTGGTCAGGTACCGATCGACCACTTCGGCCACCAGTCGGGCGAGAGCCAGCCCCAGGACGGTCCCGAGGAGTCCGCCGAGGGCTCCCATCACTCCGGCCTCTATCAAGAAGGTGCGCAGGACGTCTCGGTCCCTGGCACCCACCGCCTTCAGGATTCCGATCTCCCGGCGGCGTTCCCGGACGGCGGCCAGTAATGCGTTGGCGATGCCCAGCGACGCGATGGCCAGGGCGATCACACCGATGCCACCGAGCACGATCTCGACCACGTGGACGTAGCGCTCGACCGTGGCAATGAGGTTCTCGGGTGCACTGGTGGAATATCCGATCGACTCGATGGCGGCGCGCACGGCCGGCACCTGGTCCAGACCCCGGGCGATCACGAACAGGCCGGCGTACGGGGATCTGGGGGCGTCCGGGTCCACCGACGGGTCACCCGCCGCCGTCCACCTGTGGCTGGCCTGGGCCAGGGGCAGCGAGGACAGGATCCCCCCCGAGCCGGCCTGCTGGGCCACCACGCCGACGATGGTGGCCTGCGTCCACCGGCTGCGGAACACGCGCGATCCGTCCGGGTCGCGGAAGCCCCGGGGTGCGCCGAGCTCGACCACCGAGCCGATGGCCCCGGTCCCGTGCTTGTTGGTGATGCCATAGCGGGCCAGGAACACCGACGACACGGCGACCTGGGTCAGCGAGCCGGGACTGGGCAGGCGGCCGGCGGAGACGGTGATCGGTAGGTCGGCCGAGGCGGTGAGATCGACCCCGACCATCTGGTCGAAGACCACGCTCGGCGAGTCGTCCGGCCCCCCTCCTGCCCCGGAGCCGTTGGTCGTATGACCAGGCCAGATCACCAGGCTCTGGGCGGTCACGATGGGCAGCACGGTACCGACGCCGGGGACATGGCTGATCCGGCTCAGGGCCCGCTGGTCGATGGCTTTGGGCGGCCCCTGGGTGGGATTGTCGCTTCCCAGCTGCGACGGATCCGAGGCGGCTGCGGCCACCTGGATCCCGGCCAGGGGGCCGCCCTTGGCCAGCTGGTTGAGCACCCGCCCCTGGGCGGTGGCGGCCATGGTCAGCATGGCGGTGAAGAGGGCGGCGGCGAGGGCCACGGCGACCACCGTGAGGGCGGCACGACCGGGTCGCCGCAGCACGCTCCTGGCCGCCAGCCGGAAGGCATCCGCCCAGCTCATGGAGGGCCGGTTCGGGCCGATGACGACATGGTGGTCTCGATCCGCCCCCCTCCGAGGACCAGTCGACGGGAGGCCCGGCGGGCCAGGGCCTGGTCGTGGGTCACCACGAGGAGGGTGCACCCCCGTTCCTCCCGGAGCGACTCCAGCAGGTGCATGACCTCGTCGGAGGTGTCGGCGTCGAGGTTCCCCGTCGGTTCGTCGGCCAGCACCAGCCGGGGCGAGTTGACCAGAGCCCGGGCAATGGCCACCCGCTGGCGTTCCCCCCCGACAGGGCACCAGGCCGGTGGGCGGCCCGGTGGGACATGCCCACCGAGTCCAGCAGCCGCCAGGCCCGTTCCCTGCGGATCGCCGGCTTCTCCCCGGCCAGCACCGCGGCGAGCTCCACGTTTTCCAGGGCCGTCAAGGCATCCAACAGTCCGAAGCTCTGGAAGATGAAGCCGACTGTTATTCGCCGGTACGCGGCCAGCGAGTCTCCCTCCAGTTCGGCCACCTCGTGTCCGCCGACCAGGAGCCGGCCCGACTGGACGCGCTCGAGACCGCCGATGAGGGTCAGCAGCGTGGTCTTGCCGGACCCGGACGGTCCCACCAGGGCGGCGTAGCCGCCCCTCGGAATGGTGAAGGTGACGTCCCTCAACACGGGGACCTCGCCGGACGGCCCCTCGTAGGTATGGGACAAGGCCTCCCCCACCACCTCCAGGCCGTCTCCTCCCGGTCCCGCCGTCGGCCCAACGTCCGGAATGGGGACAGAGGGGTCATGCCACCCGAGCCGACCCCGGCGTCTGGCGCCCATCGGCCCAGCCTGCCACGGTCAGCGCCAGGGGATGCCGCGCCCGGAGGGAGCCGGGCCCGTTAGCGTCGAGACCGTGGATCTCGAGGCGAAGGTGCTCACGGTGTCGGATTCGGTCCACGACGGAACCCGTGAGGATCGGTCGGGCCCGGCCCTGTCGGCCACGCTCGAGCGTCACGGATTCGCCGTCGTGGATCACGACATCGTCGCCGATGGACTGGTGGCAGTGGCGACCGCCCTCCGCCGCCTATCCGCGGGATTCCACGGTCTGGTCGCCACCACCGGTGGCACCGGCTTCTCCCCCAGCGACCTCACCCCTGAGGCCACCCGGGGCGTGCTCGATCGGGAGGCCCCGGGATTGGCCGAAGCCATCCGGGCCTGCAGCCCACTCGGTCGGCTGTCGCGAGGGGTGGCGGGCACGCTGGGTCCGTGCCTTATCGTCAATCTTCCCGGTTCGACCGACGGGGCAGTCGAGTCGATCGAGGCCATCATCGACGTCGTTCCTCATGCTCTGACCCTCCTCGATGGCGGCCACCCTCACTGAGCCGGAATCGGACGGGGTGCCGGGGTGTGCGCCGGCGTGGGTCCCTAGGATGTCCCCATGCCTTCGCTGCGCTATCGGGGTGGACGGGAGTGAGCATGCGCCCACCCGGTGCCGCGGGCTCCGACCGGTCATCCGTGGGCGTCGGTCGATTTCCGTCACCCGGCGAGGCCCAGGCTCGAGTCGACCCGGAGTGGATCGCCGTCATCGAGAGCGCACTACCGGTCGATGACGTCCTGGCCTGGGTGGCCCGTCCGGGGTGCGGCGCCATCGTCTCGTTCGTCGGGACGGTGCGGGACCATTCGGATGGTCGGCCCTCAGTGACGTCATTGGAGTACGAGGTCTTTGCCGAACAGGCGGTGCCGCGGCTGGAGTCGGTGGCCGCCTCAGCCAGGGTGCGGTGGCCCGTGATCGGAAGGCTTGCGATGCTCCACCGGGTTGGGCGGCTCGACGTGGGAGAGGTCAGTGTGGTGGTGGCGGTGTCGACGCCCCATCGAGCCGAGGCCTTCGATGCCGCCGAGTACTGTATCGACACCCTCAAGCACTCCGTACCCGTCTGGAAGCGCGAGACGTGGGCCGGGGGCACCGACTGGAGCCAGTGCGTCCACGCCATCGAGGAGCCGGAACGGTGATCCCCCTCAGCGAGGCCAGATGGTTCGTGCTGGACGCCTGCGCCCCAATGGCGTCCCGAGCCGTGCCCATTGACGACGCGGTGGGCTGCGTGGCCGCGGCATCGGTCGTCGCCACCGAGCCGGTGCCTCCGTTCGTGAACTCGTCGATGGACGGATACGCCCTTCGGGCTTCCGACTCCAGCGCGGCGTCAGGTCCGGAGCATCCGGCGAGGCTCGAGGTGGTGGGGACGGTCATGGCCGGAACTCCGCTGCGGACCGGCCTCGGACCGGGGCAGGCGGCCCGGATCATGACCGGTGCCCCCCTGCCCCCAGGAGCAGACGCCGTCTGCATGCTCGAGGAGTGCCGTGAGGAGGGCGGGTCCGTCGTGCTCATCGAGCGGCCGATCGGAGACGGCACGTTCGTCCGCCGGGTCGGACAGGACGTCGATGTCGGCGACACAGTGCTCGAAGCCGGGGCGGTGATCACGGCGGGCCACGTCGGGGTGCTGGCCAATCAGGCTCTCACCGCGGTCGAGGTCCACCCACGACCCCGGATCGGGATCCTTTCCACCGGGGACGAGTTGGTGGCCGGTACGGGGCCCCTGGCACCGGGGAAGATCCGCGACGCCAACCGGCACACACTGCTGGCTCTGGTGCGGCGCGAGGGGTGGGAGGCGGTGGACCTCGGTGTCGTCTGCGACGACGAAGCCACCTTGGGTCGGATCCTGGACGACGCCGCGGACCGGTGCGATCTCATCGTGACCAGCGGCGGGGTGAGCGTCGGGGACCACGACGTGGTCAAGACGGTGCTCGAACAGCGCAGCGGTGGGACGATGCGCTGGATGCAGGTGGCGATCCGGCCGGCTAAGCCGTTCGCCTTCGGCCTGCTGGCCGAGTCCGGCACGCCGGTGTTCGGCCTTCCGGGCAATCCGGTGTCGGCCATGGTGAGCTTCGAGCTCTTCGTGCGACCGGCCGGACGCCTGCTGAGTGGTCATGGGGCCCTCGGGCGTTCGGTGGTGCCGGCCACGGCGGAGGGCGCGTTCAAGCGCCGGGCCGACGGTAAGACTCACTTTCAGCGCTGCCTCGTCCGACTGGACGACAGGGGTTCCTGGTGGGTACGGCCCATGGACGGACAGGAGTCCCACCAGCTGCTGACCATGGCCGAATCCAACGCGCTGGCCGTACTCCCCGACGGAGACGGCATTCCTTCCGGGGATCAGGTCGAGGTGATGCTCACCGACCCCGGCCGGGTGGGAACAGAGTTTGCGTCGGACGGGGGTTCGCTCCGATGACGACGGTACCGGTGTTCATCTCCGGCCGCCCGGACCGGCGGCACGGGGGAGCGAGCCCCGGAATCGATCGGGACTCGGGTGTCGCGGCGTGGGACGCCATGCCCACCAACGGCCCTTTGGTAGACCCCTTTGGCCGTGTGCACGACGACCTGCGCATCTCGGTGACCGACCGGTGCAACCTCCGGTGCACCTACTGCATGCCCGAGTGGGGGATGACCTTCCTCCCTCGATCGTCGCTGCTCTCGTTGGACGAGATCGTCCGAGTTGCTGGCGTGGCTCGGGGGCTCGGGGTCACCTCGATCCGGCTCACCGGCGGTGAACCCCTGGTCCGCACAGGCGTGGTCGACCTGGTGACCCGATTGTCGACCCTCGGGTTCGACGACCTGGCCCTGACCACCAACGGCATGTTGCTGGGCCCACTGGCCCGGCGGCTGACCGGTGCGGGTCTCAACCGGGTCAACATCAGCTGCGACTCGCTGAGAAGCGAGCGGTTCGGCTCCATCCGCCGGCGGGGCGAGCTGGCCACCGTCCTCCGGGCGATGGATGCGGCCGAAGCGGCGGACCTCGCACCGGTCAAGGTCAACGTGGTGCTCCTGCGCGGTCGCAACAGCGACGAGATCCTCGACTTTGCCAGATTTGCCAGGACCACCGGCCGCATCGTCCGGTTCATCGAGTTCATGCCGCTCGACGCCGATGGGAGCTGGGACCGGGACCAGTTGGTCCCCGGTGACGAGGTGTTCCGGACCATCTCAGCCGAGTGGCCCCTCGATCCGGTCAACGGGCAGCCGAGCTCAGCACCCGCCGAGCGGTTTCGCTTCCGCGACGGCGGTGGGGAGATCGGGCTGATCTCCAGTGTCACCGAGCCGTTCTGCGGGACGTGCAACCGGCTGCGGCTGACCGCGGACGGAGCCATCCGGAACTGCCTGTTCTCCGACGACGAAGGATCGGTGCGTGATTTGCTCCGCGGCGGGGGGTCCGACGCCGAGCTGGCCCTGGTGCTGCGGCAGGCGGTGTGGGGCAAGCAAGCCGGTCACGGGATCAACGAGCCCGGGTTCCTCCGCCCGGCTCGCTCGATGTCGATGATCGGCGGCTAGGAGGTGGCCACCCTTCGGCTGTTCGGCCCGGCCCGGGAGCAGGCCGGTGTCGGGAGCACGGAGATTCTGGGTCAGTGCGTGGATGCAGTACTCGCCGAGGCCGAGTCCCGCTTCGGAAGGGAATTCGCCCAGATCGTCCGCACCTCCCAGATCTGGGTCAACGGCAATGCCGCCGGCCGCGAGGACCTGGTGGGCGACGACGACGAGGTGGCCGTCATCCCCCCGGTGTCCGGCGGATGAGCACGGTCCCCCCGAGCGCGGAGTCGCCCCCGACCCCGCGGCTCACTCACGTCGACGAGCACGGCAAGGCCCACATGGTCGATGTCACCGGGAAGTCGGCGACCCGCCGGATCGCCGAGGCCCGCTGTTCGGTGCGCACCGTGGCCGATGTCGCCCGGTTGTTGGCCGATCCACCCGGGGGTCTCGACCCACGGGCGTCGGCGGAGCTCTCCGGGATCATGGCGGCCAAGCAGACCTCGGTGTTGCTCCCGCTCTGTCATCCGATCCGGCTCGACGGCATCGACGTCGGGATCCGGGTGGCTCCGCATGGCTTCGACGTGGTGGCCGTGGCCACCATCAACGACAAGACCGGGGTGGAGATGGAAGCCCTGACCGCCTGCGCCACCGCAGGGTTGGTGCTCCTCCACGGGTTGTTGGAGGTGGATCCCCTGGTTTCGATCGACGACCTGACCCTGTGGCACAAGTCTGGCGGGAGGTCGGGGACCTGGGAGCGCCCAGCCGACGCCGAGAGCACGGCGCGTCTGGACGAGCCGACTTCCGAAAGAAGAGGGTTCTGACGGGCACAGGCCAGTAAATGCAAGCTGTGCGGGGTACTTTCCTTGGCTATTTGCCAGGTTTGTTGCCTATAGTCTCGCCCATGTCCCAGTACCGTCCCGGTCAGATGGCGGAACTCCTCGGAGTCAGTACGGACACGGTCCGTCGTTGGTGCGACGAGGGACGGCTGGAGACGGTGCGCACGGAGGGGGGGCACCGGATGGTCGAGGGTAGGGAGCTGGCCCGCTTCGTTCGGGAGCAGGAGGAGGGCCATACGCCCGAGGAGCTGGCGTCCCGATCGGCCCGCAACCGCCTCAGCGGGGTGGTGACCCGGGTCCAGCGGGACAAACTGACCGCCATCATCGAGCTGCGGGCCGGCCGGTTCCGCGTCGTCTCCCTGCTGACCCGGGAGGCGGCCGACGACCTCAAGTTGGAAGAGGGCGATCTCGCCACCGCGGTGGTCAAGTCCACCTCGGTCATGGTGGAGGTGACGCCCTCATGACCGCTCGGGGACGCCGCAGGCGGTTGGGTTCTCGAGTCACGGTCGGGATACTGCTGGTTGCCGTTTCTGCGGTCGGGGCGGCCTGTGGGAGCTCCGCGAGCTCCTCGACGACCACTACTTCCGCCCGGCTGTCCGGGTCGATCACGGTGTCGGCCGCTTCGTCGCTCACCGGTGCGTTCGGCCAGCTTGCGTCCGTGTTCCATGCCCTCCATCCAGGGACGACGACCACCTTCAACTTCGGATCGTCGGGCGCGCTGGCCACCCAGATCCAGCAGGGGGCCCCCGCCGACGTCTTCGCCTCGGCCTCCCCGGACGACATGGCCAGCGTGCAGCGGGCCGGGGCCATCAGCGGCAAGCCGGTGATCTTCACCCGAAACCAGCTGGAGATCGTGGTGAAACCGGGCAACCCGCTCGGGATCCACTCTCTCGCCGACCTGACCAATGCACCGGTGGTGGCGCTCTGCGTGAACACGGCTCCCTGCGGGGCCACGGCCCAGCAGGCCTTGACCAAGGCCGGCGTGACGCTGCCCTCCACCAAGGTCACGTTGGGGCAGGACGTCGATGCCACGCTGGCCCAGGTGACCACAGGTGACGCCGAAGCCGGCATCGTCTACGTGACCAACGCCAAGACGGTGGGGAGCCAGGGTCAGGGCGTCCCCATCCCTGCAGCACAGAACGTCACCACCAGCTACCCGATCGCCGTGGTCAAGACCACGACGAACCCCACGTTGGCCAGGGCGTGGATCGCCTACGTGCTCGGGCCGACCGGCCAATCGGTGCTCCGCCGAGCCAGCTTCCTGCCCGCTCACTGAGTCCGCGTGACGACGAGCGCGCTCCCACGCCGGCGACGGCCGTCGATTGCGGTGGTCGCGGTGGCGAGCGTGACGGTGGGCTTCCTCGCACTCCCCCTGGTGGGTCTCCTGGCCAAGGCGCCGTGGTCGACCCTCTGGTCGGACCTCACCACGCCGGTCGCCGTCGATGCGCTCCGGCTGTCACTGGTCTGCTCGCTCTGGGCCACCGGGCTGTCCGTGGTCTTCGGGCTCCCTCTGGCCTGGATACTGGCACGCACCGAGTTCCCGGGGCGGAACCTGGTTCACGCCCTCATCATTCTCCCGATGGTCCTCCCACCGGTGGTGGGCGGGGCGGCGCTCCTGCTCGCCTTCGGTCGCGGCGGATTCCTCGGCCGGCCGCTGTTCGACTGGCTCGGCATCCAATTCACGTTCAGCACGGCGGGGGTGGTGCTGGCGGAGACCTTCGTGGCCATGCCGTTCCTCATCATCACCGTCGAAGCGGCCCTCCGCTCCATGGATGGGCGCTATGAGGAGGCGGCATCATCGCTCGGGGCCGGGCGGTGGACGGTCTTCCGCAGGGTCACCCTTCCCTTGATCTCGCCGTCACTGATCGCCGGCGCCGCCCTGACCTGGGCCCGTGCCCTGGGCGAGTTCGGTGCCACCATCACCTTCGCCGGCGACATCCAGGGTCGGACCCAGACCCTGCCGCTGGCCGTCTACCTGGCCCTCGAGGGCAACGAGCAGGTGGCCGTGGCCTTGTCCCTGGCCCTCTTGGCCGTCTCGGTGGTGATACTGGTGTCCTTGCGCGGCCGTTGGTTGGGGGCGATCGCCCCGTGAGCCTCGATGCTGATGTGCGGGTCACGATCGGTGACTTCTCCGAGGAGGTCGCGCTCCGGGTGACCGACGGCGAGGTGGTGGCGGTGCTCGGCCCGAACGGCAGCGGAAAATCCACGTTGCTCCGCGCCTTGGCCGGCATCCAACCGCTGACCTCAGGACGGATCGAACTCGATGGCACGGTCCTCGACGAACCCCTGGCCGGCATCCTGCTCCCACCAGAGCTCCGCCGGTGCGGGGTCGTCTTCCAGGACTACCTGCTCTTCCCCCACCTGAGTGCAGAAGCCAACGTCGCCTTCGGCATGAGGTGTCGGGGAGCCACCAAAGCCGACGCGGCTCGTCGGGCCCTCGAGTGGCTGGAACGGATGGGAGTGGCCCATCAGGCCTCGGTCAAGCCCGGCCGCCTGTCGGGTGGCCAGGCCCAGCGGGTGGCCCTGGCCCGGGCCCTCGCCGTCGACCCCCGTCTGCTCCTCCTCGACGAGCCGATGGCCGCCCTGGACGTCGGTCAGCGCGGGTCGGTACGCCACGAGTTGCGCATGCATCTGAAGGAGTTCGGGGGTGCATGCGTGATAGTCACCCACGATCCGCTGGATGCCGCCGCCCTCGCCGACCGACTGGTCATCCTCGAGGACGGAAGCGTCGTCCAGGAAGGGGCCCTCGAGAGGATCGCCACCCGTCCCCGCACCAACTACGTGGCCGAGCTGGCCGGGCTCAACCTGTTGCGGGGCAGGGCCCGGGGAAACGAGCTCGAGCTCGGAGGGGGAGTGACCCTGCACACGGCCAGTCCGGCCTCCGGCGATGTGCTGGCGGTCATCGCCCCCCGGGACATCGCCCTCTACCTGGACCCACCAGCCGGGAGCCCACGCAATTCCTGGTCCACTCGGGTGGCCGAGGTGCATCTCATGGGCGACCGGGCCCGCCTCCTTCTGGACTCGCCGATCCCAATGGCGGCCGAGATCACCACCGTGTCCCTGTCCACCCTGGGCCTGACCGAGGGTGCTCCGGTGTGGGCTTCGGTCAAGGCCACGCAGATCGACGTCTACCCGGACGACGACCGATCGAGCCGGCCGTGACATGGCGACGGTGCGGCCTCGGGTTCAACCGGTCGGTCCGAATCTCTCGACCCGAATGCGATCGGTCGGAACCCCACGGTCGATCAGGGCGGCGGTGGCGGCATCGGAGAACCCAGCCGAGCCGCACACGTAGACCGCGGCGGCGGTGATGGCCGAACCGGGCAGGTCCTCGGCGGTGATCCGACCAGCCGGGCGCGGCCAACCCTCGGGTGTGCCGCGGGTGTAGATGACCGTGGTGTTCGGGCCGGGCACCTCGGCGGCGTAATAGAGGTCCTCAGGGAACCGAACGGAAGCCACCAGATGGACGAGATCGTCATGACTGGTACGTCGGGCCAACCGCAGCATGGACATCAGTGGGACGACACCCGACCCGCCCCCGATCAGTACGGCCGAAGTGTCGCCTGGCCACACGAACCACCGTCCGATCGGTCCGCGTACTTCCAGCCGGTCACCGACGACCACCTCGTCATGGAGGAACGGTGACACTTCGCCGCCATCGAGGCGCTCCACGGTCAACTCGATCTCGGATGAGGCGTCGGGAGCGCTGGCCACCGAGTAGGAGCGCGACGCCGTGTATCCGTCGGGAGCGGTGAGGCGTAGCACGAAGTGCTGGCCGGCCAGGTAACCGGTGGGCACGGACAGGCGGAGCCGAAACGTCTTGGCCGAGGACGTCTCCGTCCGGATCTCGACGATGGTCGCCTGCTGCCAGGCTCCGACGGGTGGCACGGGGGGGACGGGCGACGAAGAGTCAATCACCTTGGTAGCGCTCCTCGGTCCAGGGATCTCCGTGGTCGTGATAGCCGTTCTGTTCCCAGAACCCCGGCTGATCGTGATCGAGCAGCTGAATCCCGGACACCCACTTGGCGCTCTTCCAGAAGTAGAGGTGGGGAACGAGCAGGCGGGCCGGACCCCCATGGTCGACCGCCAGGGGCTCTCCCTCGTACTCCCATGCGATCCACGCCTGCCCGCCGGTCACGTCCGCCAGGGGCAGATTGGTCGTGTAGCCGGTGAAGGAGGTGGCCAGGATGTGGGTGGCTGACGGCAGCGGGCGGGCCACGGCCAAGAGAGTGTCCAACGACACCCCCCGAAAGGTGACTCCGAGCTTGGACCACGTCGTCACGCAGTGAATGTCCCCGTCGTAACTGGATTCCGGGAGGGCCCGTATCTCATCCCAGGTCCAGCTGGTCGGCTGATCGACCAATCCCTCGACTACGAAGGTCCACGATCCCGTGGAGATCGTCGGGGTGGCCTCGGCAGTCAGCACCGGCCACTCGGCTCCGGCGTCGTACTGGCCGGGCGGCAGCCGAGGGTCTCGGGCACCACGGCTGCGGAATCCTCTCGTCACATGCATCGGTGTCTCCTCCTCCGCTGCCGGAATTGACCCTCATGTTCCCACTTCTACGAATCGGATTCACCGGATCGGTAGGATCAGCGAGCACAGTGGTCCGCCGCCGAGGTCACCCCGTGTGCCGGGAGGTCTCCATGACGATCGATGAACGAGCGGAGTTGACACTCGGCACCGTCGTGTCGGTCAATGTCGGTGAGCCGAGAGACGTCGCATGGGCGGGTCGGAGGGTGCCCACAGCCATCTGGAAACGGCCTGTTGAGGACCGTGTGCCGGTCCGCCATCACAACCTGGGAGGCGACGCCCAAGCCGACCTGAGGGTCCATGGTGGCCCGGACAAGGCGGTCTACGCCTATGCCGCCGAGGACTACCGCTGGTGGGAGGGAACGCTCGGTAGCCGGCTCGACCCAGGGACGTTCGGTGAGAACCTGACCACCGAAGGGGTCGATCTGGCCGAGGCCGTCATCGGCGAGGTTTGGGCAGTGGGCAGTGCCAGGCTGCAGGTCGCCCAGACCCGGCAGCCCTGCTTCAAGCTGGGGATTCGAATGGGGGACGCCGGGTTCGTCCAGGAGTTCGACCGGGCTCGCCGCTTCGGGGTCTACCTTCGCATCGACCAGATCGGTGACGTCGGAACGCGGGACGAGATCGTCCTGGTCTCCCGGCCGGCACATGGCCTGACGGCGGCGACCTTCGCCGACATACTGGACTCTCATGACCCTGCTGAGATCCAGAGGTTCATCGAGGTCGACGAGGTACCTGACGGCATGAAGACCTGGGCGCGCCGACAACTCCATCGCACAGGCCGGTAGCCGGCGAGGCAGGAGAACTCACCCGGGCCACAGGCCTTTGCTGTTCAGCGCTTCGGCTCTGGTGGACTCTCGAACGCCAACGACATTGGCACTACCGTTCATCTCCAAGGCCGACGTTCCAGCACCACCGCGCCGGTTGCGAGCTCAATCCGATCGGAGTGGACCATGTGGATACGAGGCATCATCGGGATCGTGCTGTGTCTCACTGGACTGGTGTGGATCGGTCAGGGCACCAACGCCATCTCAAACTCCAAGCTCATGAGCGGCCACGGTCAGTACACCTTGCTCGGGATCCTCCTGCTCGTGATCGGTGTCGCCCTGCTGGGATGGGCGATACGGATCTGGAGGCGTCCTGTCGAAGAGGAGCTCGACGGCTAGTCCGGAGGTGATCGGTCTGACCGCTGGTCCGACGTCGGGAGGACATCAGTTGCCGAACGCTCCTCATCGAGCCACCCAGAGGCGTGGCGTTTGGCCCAGGGCTCGGTGACCCAGCCAGTGAACATCGAGCGAAGCGCCCCTGGGTGGGTGAGCGCGAAGGCAATATGCCCGGTGACAACGAGGCAGATACCAAGCGCCAGGACGTCATGAACGAAGGTGGCTCCAGTGCGCCAATCCAAGGGGAAGAATCGATACCACTTCAAGAGGGAGCCGGTGGCGAGCATCACAACGACGGCGCCGCCAATGAACAGTGCGTTCACCTTCTGCCCGGGGTTGAACTTGTCCGGAACATCGATGCGCTCCCGGCCCAGGGAGCGTAGCCAGCGGAGCTCACCGGCCGTCCACAGGTTCACCCTTCGAATGTCGCGTCGCAATTGGGAGCCCCAGGGACCCACCATCGAGACGATGAGCGGGACGGGTAGTGCCACCCCCGCCCAGGTGTGGATCTCGGCCAGCAAGGCCCTCCGGCCCACCAAACTCTCGACTTGGACGAAGTAGAGGGGCAGCGCCGTCCCCATCAGGATAAAAAACAGAGTCGCGGTGGCCCAATGGGCGACCCGCTCGACGTAGTCGAAGCGGAGCAGCCCAGGCGGCGCCCCATCCGGACGCCCGCGGACGATGCCTGACGGACTAGTCAACGGGTTGGTCGCTGCGGCCGTTCGAGCTCCCGATCCAGGCGTCGGTGGAGTATCCGTTCTGCTCCCAATAGCCGGGTGCAGCTTCCTCCACCACCCGTATGGCGGAGAGCCATTTCAAGGACTTGTAGCCGTACATCGGAGCGACGTAGAGCCGGACCGGGCCGCCATGCTCGCTGGTGATCGGCGCTCCGAGCATTCGGTAAGCGACGATGACGTCCGGTCGCTGAGCCTGGTCGAGCGTCAGGCTCTCGGTGTCCGTGCCGTCGTAGGAGTCGAATTCGAGGGCCTTGGCCCCGGTTTTGAGCCCAGCCCGGCTCAGTACTTCTGAAAGTCTGACGCCTTCCCAATGGACGTCAGGAACTCGCCACCCCGTCACACACTGGAAATCCTTGACCAAGCTAGTCCGGGGCATGACACGCAGATCGTCAAGGGTCAGCGTGATGGGCTGATCGACCAGGCCGGTCACCGACAGCCGGTAGTGCGAGTCCGGGATGTCGGGGAAGGTGTTGCTGACGGTGTAGATCCGGAATCGGTTGCCTCCCGGTAACAGTCCTCCAAGCCCGGATCCAAGCGCGCTTCCCACGGCGCTCTGGACCTTGGAACCGAAGACGATTCCGAGCGTGCCGGCCCCGACCATCCCGAGGAAGACCTTGCGGCCGACCCGTTTGGGGCCGCCACTCGAAGCATCCGGAGTTGTGGGCACGGGTCGATACTATGAGGATTCGTGGTGCGACGGGCAGCACCGACCACCACTCACACCGGCAACCATGATGGGTGGTTCCCGCCCCCGCGCCGACGCTGGCCGTTCGGACCGCTCGATCGGTGAGCGCCAGCGGAACCTTCTGTAACGCGACAGAGTGGTGGCGGCACTGTTGCATTGAGCGCGACCCCGCCTCGTCGCTTTGGGCTCGTGCCTAATCCGTTGATGCACGAGGTTGTCGGCATGAAGGATCTCCGTCCCATCCGACCCATCCATCCCCCCAGGTCAGCATTTGCCGGATTCAGGTTCCCACCCGAGGTCATCCTGATCGCCGTGCGCTGGTACCTGCGCTACGGACTTTCCTACCGGGATCTGGAGGAGCTGCTCGCGGAGTGGCATCGAGGTCGACCATGTGACCCTGTTCCGATGGTTCCAGCAGTTCACGCCTTTGCTGGTGGAGGCGGCCCGGCCCTGCCGCCATAGCGTCGGTGGTCACTGGTTCGTCGACGAGACGTACGTGAAGGTCTCCGGGTCCTGGCGGTACATCTATCGAGCCGTCGATCAATACGGGCAGGTCATCGACGTGTTCTTATCGAGAAGGCGCGACCTCAACGCGGCGAGAGCGTTCTTCGCCACCGCGATCCGCTCTCACGGTGATCCTGTCGAGGTCACCACCAACCAGGCCCATGCCTTGGTCCGGGTCATTGCAGAGCTCCTGCCAGCCGCACGTCACGACACCACTCAGTACGCCAACAACCGAGTCGAAGCTGACCACGGACATTTGAAGGCCAGGCTTCGCCCGGTGCGAGGTCTCAAACGGGACCGGACCGCCAGCGTCGTCTTCCGGGGCCACGCATTGATCCAGAAGCTGCGGCGAGGGCATTACGAACTCGGGCTCCCCGCCCACGAGGCCCTCGCCATTGCCGGCCGACGGCGCCTGTCCGGCACCGCGGCCCAGAGCATCCTGGTCGCCTTGCTCTTGATGGCGGCCAACGTACGGAAGATCCAAGCCTTCATCACCTCGAGGTCGTCGGCCAATCCGGATACCCCGGCCCGACGGGCCCGCCGGCGCCGCACTCGATCCGTGAAGATCTGGAGGCCCGAGGCGCCGGCGAACTCCACCACCGGTCCCGATCCGCCAGTGGTGTCCTGAGCGGCCCAGCGGGGAACTCATTCTGAGGCCATTCGGGGTCTCTCCGCGTCCCGACCACCGGTCGATGGTGACTGACGAGCCATCCGACTGGCTCAAATTCCCTGGAATCCCACCTGTGGGCTGATCGACGCGAGCGAGGGGTCGCCACTCAAATCAAAATGGCCGTGTCTCCCCGAATTCCCAGAGTTTTGTCGTCGTGGCCCCGACACTTTTGTCGAGAGCCCTTAGTAGTAGTGGCGGGGGTGGGATTTGAACCCACGACCTTCGGGTTATGAGCCCGACGAGCTACCAGACTGCTCCACCCCGCGTCGCGGTGCCACAACTTACCAGCTTGAGCGGTGCCGTCCAACGGCGGCCCCCCGGGTGCTGGCAGGCAACGGAGGGAGGGTCCCCGCCGGGGCCCCGTCGAGCTAGGGGTTGGTGGTGGACGTGGTGGAGGTGGTAGTCGTTCCGACCGTGCCGCCGGTCAGCTGCTGGACCTCCGCCAGGTTGGACTCCAGGGTCTGGATGTCCTGTTGGTAGGCGCCCAGGTTCCCGGCCTTCAGGTCGGCCTGGGACTGCAGGTAGGCCGCCTGGGCGGCGTCGAGCAGACCGCGCACCTCGGGCGAGAGTTCGCCGGTCCCGCCCGAGTTGTTGTTCGAGGTCGATACCGGGGCCTGGAACACCGAGCTCAGAGCTCCGGACAGGGTCTGGGCGATGGCCACCTGCTGGCCGTACACCGCGATGACCTGCTGGAGGGCCGGGACGGCGTTCCTCGACGACTCCACGTAGAGGGGTTGGATGTACAGGAGCGAGTTGGCTACCGGGATCATCAGGACGTTACCCAGCAGGGCGGAGGAACCATTGGTGTTCAACAGGGTGATCTCCTTGGAGACCGACGGAGTGGCATCGATCTGGGCCGCCACCAGGGCCGGGCCGCTCACCGGTTGGTCGCGAGGCGTGACGAACATCTGGAGCTGCCCGTAGTGGCCCGGATCCGATCCGGCGATCATGAAGCCGGAGAGCGTCTGGATCTGGCTCTGCCCCGACACTGGCACGAATGCGTCCAACAGGTTGAAGGTCTGTGCGTGCTGTCCTGGTACCCGGAGCTCTTGGTAGATGGGCGCCATCCGGACCAGCTGGCCGGTGGAGACCTGCTGACCCTGGGCGTTGGTTGTGAGGGTGGTGGCCAGCGCCTGGGCCGGCGAACCCGACCCCGGTGAGGGCGACAGGGTCCACGCGTCGGCGGCGCTGTAGAAGCTCTGGGCCGTGGTGATGTGGTACTTCCCGTAGGCGGTGGCCTGCAGAGTGAAGATGTCCTCGGGGTACCGGAGGTGGGCCCGCAGGTCGGCACTCATCTTGGAGGCCGGGGTGAAGAGCTCCGGGAAGGCCTTCTCATAGGTCTCGATGATGGGATCATTCGGAGTCATCACGTAGAAGGTCATCTTGCCGGTAAAGGCGTCGATCAGGACCTTGACCGAATTGCGGACGTAATTGAGGTTCTGGTTGAGGCCGCTTCCCTGCGGGAGTGCGCTGGTGTCGACGTTCTGAGAGTAGGGATAGTTGTCGGTGGTGGTGTAGGCGTCCTGCACCCAGTCGATGTGCCCGTTGAGCAGTATCGGATAGGGATCCGCGTCGAGGCTGAGGAAGGGTGCGGCCTTGCTCACCCGGGCCTGGACACCGCGGTCGAACATCAGGCGGGAGTCGTGGGTGATCTGGTTGGAGATGATCAGGTTGATGTCGCTGAACCGGATGGCGAACATGGCCTGGTCGAAGAAGTTGGACAGCTGCACACCGCCGCTGCCCCTGTAGTGGGTCTCGACGTTGGAGCCGTTGGTCAGCTGGAAGTCGATCTCCGGCTGCTTGGTGTTGGCCACCACGTAGCCGGAATTGTTCAGCCCGAAGTAGACGGACGGCTGGGTGACGACGGGCAGGCCACTGGTGGACACCGGGGGCACATCCTTCACCGCGAACACCGGAGAACCGTCGGACGTGGAGGTATTGGCCGGTGAGACGATCATCCCGTAGCCGTGGGTGTACTGCAGGGTCGTGTTCACCCACGAGGTGGAGGGGAGGTCGGCGTCATTGACCTCCCGTACTCCGACGACGGTCGGGGTCTCCTGACCGTTGACCTTGTAACGGTCCACGGCCAGCGAGTTGAATTGGTAGTAGGACCGGATGTCCTGCTTCTTGTCGTAGGTGGGTTGGGTCTGGGTCGGGTCCCAGAGCCGTACGTTGGCCAGTGTGTCGCCGTTGGCCGACAGCGTGGCCGCGTTCAGAGTCGAGGAGGCTGGATAGCGGATGCTCTGGACGTTCTTTAGGGCCATGGCCGTCCGGGTGGCGTCGATGTTCCGCTGGATGTAGGGACGCTCCAGCGTGTTCTGCGCCGGGTTGACCTTGAGGGCCTGGACCGCGGCCGGATAGATGGTGCCAGCGGTCAGCGCCACCAGGAACCACAGGCCGACTCCGAGAATTGGGAGCGCCCAACCCTGCCGGCGGATGTTGTAGATGAGGAGGACCGCAGCGGCCAAGGACACCAGGATCAGGAGCTCGAGAGCCGGGAGCCGGGCGTGGACGTCGGTGTAGTCAGCGCCCTGGTTGTACCCGTTGCTCGACAGGTCGAGCGTGTAACGGGCCAGGTAGTAGCCCACGGCCTTGACCAGCGCCAGCAGGCCGAGGATGACGGAGATGTGGGCCTTGACGGCCGGGCGCACCCTGGGCCGGGAGCCCTGGAGCCGGATTCCGCCGTTCAGGTAGTGGCTCAACAAGGTGACCAGCAGGACCACGATCAGGGCGACCAGGGTCCAATGGACCAGGAACTGCTCGAAGGGGAGGGTGAAGACGAAGTACCCGACGTTCCGGTGGAATTGGGGATCGGATGCGGTGAACGGGGTGCTGTTGCGGAACAGGATCCAGTTGTTCCACTGGCCGATGGCCTGCGACCCGACGATCAGGGACAGCACCACGACCACTCCGGCCCGAAGCCACCGCGCATAGGGCCCGATGACCTCCTGGTAGCGCTTGACGAACTCGTCCTCGGCATCGAGGGACGGACCCTTGGGGGCGAGCCGCTCGGCCACCAGGAGGCTGGCCAGTAGGAGGATGGCGAAGACGGCGGCGAACACCACCATCAACCCGACCTTGATCTCGAAGAGCTTCACCCACACCGAGTGCAGGGAGACCGACGAGAACCACAGCGCGTCGGTGTAGAAGACAGCGAACGTCCTCAGCGAGGCGATGACGATGATGGCGATGATGACTGCGGCGATGATCCACCGTCGTCGCCGGTTGGAGGTCGGACGCGCCGTTTGAGGCATATCACTTGGGGGACGCACGGCAGCAGCCTAGGTGGCGGAGAGGGCGAGGAGGCATCGACACCCGGGATGGGCCGGTGGACGGTGATGCCCGGTGGGGAACTCCTCCCCCGGCGCCTGGGAGCCGTTCAGCCCGTTGTCCTCGCAGTCGGGGCAAGGAGCATCCCCCGAGTCGGAGATGGCCACCCACTCCAGCGGAGCTGACTCCGCGGTGATGGCGGCGGCAATGGTACCGGCGGAGAACGCCGCCACCACGTGATCCCCGGCCAGGCGCTCGATCCGCTCGCCCTTCCATTCGCGGAAGGCCGAACCCACGTGTTCGGCCACCACCGACTCCTCGGCGCCGTCCAGGCCGTCGCCCTCGGCCAGTCGGCGCCGCAACGGTCCGACCACGGCCTCGGCCAACTCATGGGCGATGCTCAGCAGGACGTCCGTCTTCGGGCCCGATGCCCCCTTCCGGCCGGCGAAGGACACCCCGGCGGCGGCGGCCTGCTCGAGGGCGGGAACGGAGGCCGTGGAGACGCCGTCGAGGTGCTCGGTCTCGTCGGGCAACAGGTCAGGGGACCACCGGGAGCCGTTGGATCTCAAGCTGTCCAGCAGTTCGTTCTGGCTGTCCTGGAGGGTCCGTTTCAGTCGCCGGGACAGAGTCGTCACTATGGGGTCGATCAGCTCGTCCCGCCGAACGGCCATGGGATTCCGCTCCTCCGGGGGTCCCTCGCTGTCCTCGCTGTCCTCGCTGTCCTCGCTGGCCTGGCGTTCCTCGCTGGCCTCGCCGGCCTGGCCGGCCTGGCGGTCGTCGCGGTCGCTGTCGACCTCCGAGCCGCCGGGCCCCTGCAGTCCGATCTCGTCGTTCGGTGCCGTGGCCGTCCCTGGGGCCCCGTCGTGGGCCGCCGCCGGGCCGGACGGACCGACCGCCTGCGACTCCGGCACCGGTTCGGGCGCTGCCGCCGGGGCCGGTTCGGCGTCGACCTTGCGGGCCGCTCGGAGCTTGGCGAACAGGGCATCGACCTCCTCGGGGGCGGCCACCGGTGCCGGGGCCGTCCCCCCCCCTGCCCCCTGGGCGGCGTCCTCCGATGGGGTCTCGTCCGCCTCTGCTCCCGCAGCCGGGACTGCACCGGCCGGCCCGAGGGTCGATGCCGGCCGCTTGCGAACGGGTTCGTCGAGGGGGATGTCGATCGCCGAACCTTCGGCCTCGTGCTCGTCGGCCAACAATTGCGCGGCCAGCTCCTCGGGCGTGCCCGCTTCGGACCGCTCCAGTGCCTCACGGCCGGCCGCCTCGGCGGCCAGGCGGGCGTTGTCCTCGGCGGCGAAGAGATCCGAGGCGATGGCATCGACCGAGTGGCGGACGTCGTGCACCGTCTCGGCCAGTCGCTCCCTTCCGGCCCGGAGCTGTTCGATCTGGGCGTGGAGGACCTTGCGCCGTTTGGACAGGTCGGCGAGCACCCGGGCCCGTAGGCTCTGGGCCTCCTCCACCATCGCCCGGCACTGCTCGCGGGCCTGCTCCATCAACGCGTCCGCTTCCCGCTCGGCATGCTCTCTCATGGTGGCGGCCTGCTGCTCGGTCCGCTCCTGGAGTTCAGCGGCCTGGTTCTCCGTGCGCTCCCGCAGCTCGGCGGCCGCGACCTCGATGGCCGCCGACTGCTCGGCGAGGCGCGCCTCGGTCTGGGTCCGGCTCTGTTCGATCTCTTCCCGCGCTTCGGTGAGGAGCCGGTTGGCCTCCGCCTCCGATTTGGCTACCATCTCCGCGGCCACCTCGTGCGCGCTGTGCAGGACCCGGGCGGTCTCGGTTCCCAATGCCGCGGTGAGCGTGGCCTCGTCGAGAACCGGATGGGCGGCGCGGTGCTCGGCGTCGGACAGCTCGTCGAGCAGCTCCCGCTCCCGGTCGGCCACGCCCCGGAGGCTCACGGCCACCGACTCGAGGTAGGCCCGGACCTCGCTGGGGTCGAAGCCCTTGCGCACGGTCCCGAAGGAGTGACGGGCCACCTCATCGGGGGTCAAATGGGATGAGGACGAGATGGACAGCAGTCGCTCCTCGGGCATGAGCGAGAGCCTACGACGGTGCGTACCCGAAATCCGTCATCCCGTGGTCGAACTCCGGGGTGCACTCCGGCTGGTCCCCACCGGCGCGGGGGGTACCTCGCCTCCGTGCTGGGCCAGCACCTGCAGGGCCTGGTCCAGGGTGGAAACGGCATAGACCTGCAGCCCGGGACGGACCTTGGACATGGCTGCCTTGTACTCCTGCGGGGGCACCAGGAAAATGGTGGCACCTGCGTTCTCGACCGCCACCGTCTTCTGGGCCACTCCCCCCACGTCGCCAACGTCCCCCTGGCTGTCGATGGTCCCGGTGACCGCCACGGTGTGTCGCCCGGAGACCGAGCCGTTGGTGAGGGCGTCGATCACCCCGAGGGTCATGGCCAGCCCGGCCGACGGTCCGCCGATGTTGGTCACATCGATCTTGACCGGGAACGGATAGGTGAAGTCGACCTGGTCCTCGGGCTGGATGCCCAGGTCGAGCCGGACCTTCTGACCGCCGCCCAGGTCGACCACGGTGGACTTGAGCGTCACCGGTACCCGGAGCGGAGCCCCTCTGCCCCCTTTGAGCACCGTGAGGATGACGGTCTGTCCCGAGTGGTAGTGGGAGAGTGCGGAGGTGAGGATCTGGGCCGACGGGGTGGCCACGCCGTTGACGGCGATCACCACGTCGCCCACCTGGAGCAGCCCGTAGGCCGGTGTCCCGGGGAAGGTCCCGAAGATCACCGCTCCCGAGGGTGTGGCCGTCACGGTGTAGCCCAGTCGCTTGAGGGCTGCCGCCTTGGCGTCGTCCTCGGCCTGGGACATCTCCAGGTTGCCCTGGGCGGTCAGCTGGGAGGGGGCCGTACCGCCGGTCACGGCGTCCACCTGCTCGAGGGCCGTGTCGCCCTGGAGCTTGTAGAACAGGTAGGACAGCGCAGTCACCCGTCCGACGCGCACATCGGTCATCAGGACCGGACGGGCGACCGGATGGCCCTTGTCCGGGGGCACCGTGATGAACTGCTGCACGGACTGGGCCGAACCGGGCTGCAGGGCGTAGTAATCGAGATTCCAGCGGGAGGACACCAGAACGCAGAGCGCGACGGCGATGAAGATCGACCAGAACCAGAGACGTCCACGCCGGCGGGAACCGCTCCCTTCCTGGTCAGTCGACGCTTCGGCGGGATCGACCATGGCCGGTGGGTGATCCGGGGCCGCGGTGGGCACTCCCCAGCGACCGTCGGTGCCGCCCGGGACGAGGTCTGTTTGGTCGTGATCGTCGGTCATAGTGGTGGGATGGTCGCTCCGGATCCGTCGACGGGCGTCGGCTCCAGCGGTCCGGCCATGAAGCCTGCCACGGAACCGGCGGATTCCCATGTCACCGAACCCGCGGACTCCCGAGACGCCGCACGACGGCGCGCCGTGGCGCTGGCCGGCCACCGGGGGGACGAGTCAGCAGCACGCTCCGGGCTCTCCGAGGCGAGCCCCTCCGTGCGGGCCACCGCCCTGGGCGCCCTGGATCGCCTCGGAGCCCTCACCGGCCAGGACCTGCTGACGGCGCTGGCCGATCCGGCCCCGTCGGTCCGCCGTCGCGGTAGCGAGCTGGCCGCCACCCGCCCCGAGGTGGCGATCGCGGCGCTCCTCACCGACCACGATCCCTCCGTGGTGGAGATGACGGCGTGGTCGCTGGGCGAACGCGCTGAGCGTGCCGCGGTCGGCGCACTCTCGGCCTTGAGCTCGGTCGACTCGGGACACCGCGACCCGCTGTGTCGAGAGGCAGCGGTGGCTGCGCTGGGGGCCATCGGCGACTCCGCCGGCCTGCCCGCGGTCCTGGCGGCCCTCGACGACAAGCCGGCGGTACGGCGCCGGGCCGCGGTGGCCTTGGCCGCGTTCGACGGACCGTCGGTGGAGGCGGCACTGCGGCGGTGCCTCGATGACCGTGACTGGCAGGTCCGACAGGTGGCCGAAGATCTGCTGGCCATGGAGTGAACGCCGAGGAGCCGGGCCGATCTTCAGGACTCGGCGGCCGCGAAGATGGGCCGAAGGCTGTCGAAGGAGTCGAGGCACATGCCGGCCCCGACCACCACGCACTCGAGCGGTGTGGCCACCAGGTGGACGGGTACCTCGGTCTCGTCCGCCAATCGGTTGGCCAGTCCCCGGAGGAGGGCCCCTCCTCCCACCAGGTGGATGCCCTCGTAGATGATGTCCTGGGCCAGTTCAGGCGGAGACTCCCCGAGGCACTCGACCACCGTGGCCACGATCTGCTCGACCTGGTCGCGGAGAGCAGACCGGATCTCCTCCGGGGAGAGGACGACCGTCTTGGGCAGGCCGCTGGCGATCTCCCGCCCGCGCACCTCCGCCTTGAGCTCGTCCGCATAGGGCAGCGCTGAGCCGATGGCCAGCTTGAGCTCCTCGCCGGTTCGCTCGCCGATGGCGATCCCGTATTGCTGGCGCACGTAGTTCTGGATGGCTGCGTCCATGTCGAAGCCGCCGCACCGGATGGCGTGGGATGCAACCACGCCACCGAGCGAGATGACCGCGGTCTCGGTCGTGCCGCCGCCGACGTCGACCACCATGTTGCCGACCGGCTCGTGGATGTCCAGACCCGCTCCGATGGCGGCGGCCATGGGCTGCTCGATCAGGTGGGCGGCCGAGGCTCCGGCCCGGCGCGCCGCCT
The DNA here is from genome assembly GCA_963833585.1 of uncultured Acidimicrobiaceae bacterium. GTDB lineage: Bacteria > Actinomycetota > Acidimicrobiia > Acidimicrobiales > RAAP-2 > Bog-756. The sequence continues at coordinate 539,406 of CAWHYF010000003.1, forward strand.
CCTTCACCGCCCGCCGCTCCACCGAGGTGATGGCGGACGGCACACAGATCAGGACACGGGGACGATTCAATCTGGTCACCCCGGCCCGGCGCAGGAGCAGCCGGATCATCCGCTCGGTGATGTCGAAGTCGGTGATGGCGCCCTCCCGTAGCGGTCGGACGGCCACGATGTATCCGGGCGTCCTCCCGATCATCTGCCATGCCTCGTTGCCCACGGCCAGGACCTCGTGGGTCCTGGTGTTGAGGGCGATCACGGTCGGTTGGTTCAGCACGATCCCCCGACCCCTGGCGTAGACAAGGGTGTTCGCCGTCCCGAGGTCGATCGCCAGGTCCCGAGCCACCAGGTCATCGTAGGGCCAGGTCGTCCCGGCCCGGGGTGGGTGGCCGAATTGGGACGACCGTCGTCGTGGCGTCGGCGACCCCGACGCACCAAACCCTCCGGTCGTTACTAACCTCAGGCCCGTGGACGCAGAGGACCAGGGGACATCGGGGCACGATCCCGATGACGACTGGGGGGATGAGGTCGACAACGACCGGCTGCGCGGGTGGATACCGCCTGACGATCGCCTTTGGCGCCATCCCTCTGAGTCCGTCACCCGACAACCGGGAGCCCTTCCCTCCATCCCCGCTCCGAACCGGGCCGGTCCCCGGGACCGCACCGGACCCTGGATCGTCGGCGGCGCCACGGCCTGCCTGGTCCTGGCGCTGGTGGCTGCCGGGCTGGTGGTGGCGACGACCAACCGACCCGACGGTTCCTCCACCGGCCCCTCGCCCAAGCTGGCCTCGCTGACCGACGTCCCGACCACCGAGCCGGGCGTGGGCCGGGTTGCCTCGGCCGCCGCCATCGCTTCGATGATGACGGCGGTCCTCCCGTCGACGGTGGCTCTGATCATCGACTCGGACGTTGGGACCTCCTACGGCACCGGACTGGTGGTCGAGTCGGGGGGCATCATCGTCACCACCTCCCGGGCCGTCCCCTCCTCCCGGTCGGTGACCGCCGTCGAGGCAAACGGAACCCGTGTCAGTGCCTCCAAGCTCGGCACCGATCCGGTCTCGGGGCTCTCGGTCCTGCGCATCGACGACGACCTCATTCCGGCCACCTTCGATTTCGGCGGCCCGGCCAGCGGGACGGTGGCCGTGGCCATGGCCCTCCAGCCCGACCCGCCGGCCGACCGTTCGCCGACTCCGGTCATCTATGCCGGCAAAGTCATCGCCGCCGGCGTGGCCCTGGGTTTCGACCGGGTGAGCTCGACCTTCGCCGCCTTCGCCGTGGAAGCTCCTCTCTCGGCCACCGACATCGGGTGCCCCCTCCTCGATTCGGAAGGCCAGGTGGTGGGGATCCTCGAGCGGGCCGGAGGGAAGGGCTGGGCCAGTGCCTCGACGTTCCTCCCCGCCGAGCTGGCGTGGGGTGTGGCCGACCAATTGGTCTCCTCCGACAGTGTGGACCCGGGGTGGACGGGAATCGGCGCCGGGAACGCCATGGCCCCGAGCGCCCCGCCGACGCCGGCCGGAGCATTGGTCGACTCGGTCGCGACGGGCAGCCCGGCGGCCTCCGACGGGATCCAGACCGGGGATGTCGTCACCGCCATCGACGGCTACCGGGTCCGCTCGGCCGCCGAACTGGCCACGCGCCTGTACCCCCAACAGTCAGGATCCGAGGTCACCCTCACCCTCGACCGGGCGGGAGCCACGATGACCCGTCAGCTCGAGCTGGCCGACGCCAGCCCCGCTGCACCGGAGCGTGCCGCGTCGCCGTAGCATGAGCCCATGGCACCGCCCGAATCCGGGGACGCGGGCAACCCGTTCCAATCGCTGCTCGGCGACCTGATGAACATGCTCGGCACCAACGCTCCCAACCAGTGGGAGATGACCCGCTCCTTCGCCCTCAACGTGGCCACCGGCGGGACACCCGAAGCCAACGTCGACCCGGTCCAGCGAATCCGCCTCGAGCAGCTGGCCCGGGTGGCGGAACTCAACGTCACGGAGGCCACCGGGCTACCCGTGTCGCCGGACGGCCGCCGACTGACCTGCGTGCCGGTGGGACGGGGCGACTGGACCCTGCGGGCCCTCGAGTCGTGGCGGCCGCTCCTGACCGCCATGGCCCCAACGCCCGGCCCGGCGCCCTCGGCCCCACCTCCGGCCGACCCGTCGTCCCCGGATCCCTTCGGTCCGGAGGATCCCACGGGCGGCCTCGGCGACCTCCTCGGGCAGTGGGCCACCGCCATCGGTCCGATGTTCTTCGGGCTGCAGGTCGGCTCGGTGGTGGGCCACCTGTCCCAACGGACCATGGGCCAGTATCCGCTGGCCGTCCCCTGGGCGCCGTCGGACGAGCTCATCCTGGTCACCGACAACATTGCCGCCTTCGCCACCGACTGGAGCCTGCCCGAGGAGGAGGCCCTGCTCTGGGTCTGCGCCCGCGAACTGGCCACCAACTCGGTGCTCACCCGACCCTCGGTGCGGAGCCGGATGGAGGAGCTCCTGGCGGCCATGGCCGAGTCCTCGGCCGCGGCCCAGCAGGACCTGACCGGGCGCCTGGGGGCGCTGGGGGGGTCGGGTGGCCTCGAGGGCGGCGGAATGGACCTCGAGTCGCTGCAGGGGATGTTCGGCGACCCCGAAGCCCTGCTCGGTGAGCTACTGACCCCGGAGTCGAGACGTACGTCCGACCAGCTCACCGCGCTGGCTGTCGTGGTCGACGCCTACGCCGACCACATCGCCACCCTGGTGGGGGGAAAGCTGGTCGGCTCCCACTCCCAACTGGCCGAGGCCTGGTACCGGCGGCGGATCGAGCGGGGCAAAGGCGAAGAGGCGGCCGGAGCACTGTTCGGGTTGGACCTGGACCAGACCGAGGTCGACCGGGGTCGTTCGTTCATCGACGGTGTGGTCGAACGGGCCGGCGAGGACGGGCTGGGCCGCCTGTGGAGCTCGGCCGCCAACCTCCCCACCCCCGCCGAGGTGGACGCCCCCGGCCTGTGGTTGGAGCGGATCAGCCTTCCCGAACTCGAGGACCCGGCCGGCGATTAGGCAGGGCCACCGCAGGGTGGCTCAGCCTTCGGCGGGTGGTCCCGTCCCCGGGTCTGCGTCGAGGGCCGGGGCGGCCGGCACGGTCTCCTCCTCGGGGACACCGAGATCCCATTCGAGCTGGATGTTCTCCCGCTCGGCGTCCCGGATGACCCGCTCCCGGTTGCGCCGGTACTGGGGATCGTGGGGGGGCAGGAGGACCAGTCGGGCCATGGTGCGTCGACGGAACTCCTCGATCAGCGCCGGGTCGCCGAAGTCGGAGCGCACCTCCCAATGCGGGGCCACCGGTCCCAGGTACACCACCCGGACGTGGCCGACCGGGGGCAGCGGCTCCTCGTTCTCCTCGGGGAGCATCGGGTCGTCGGTGACCGGGGTCATGGCAGTGGGTCCTCCTGGGGTCGCGGCAGTGGAGAAGCCTACCCGCCGGCCGGCAGGGTCCCGAGCGTCACGGAGACGGTCATCTTGGTACCGCCCCGGTACACGCCGAGGGTCACCTGGTCCCCGGGCTTGAGCGGGTGGATGGCGGCGTGGAGGTCGTTGGGGCTGGTGATCGCCGTCCCGTTGAGCGACACGATCACATCGTTGACCTGCAGGCCCACCTTCTCGGCGGGGCTACCCGACTGGACCGACAGGACCAGGGCGCCGGTGGACGGGGTGAGGTGGTCCTGCTGCTGGAGCGCCGGCGTGACGGGGCCGACCGTGACGCCGATGTAGGCGGTGTTGACCGGGACCGTCGGGGTGGTGGGGCCGCCGGCTCCCCCGGTCCCGCCCTTGCGCAGCTGGGCCAGGAGTGGCTTGATCGAGTCGACGGTGATGGCGAAGCCGATGTTCTCGGTCGGCGCATTCCCCGAGCTCGACGAGGCCACCGCGGTGTTCATCCCGACCACCTGGGCCTGGGAGTCGACCAGCGGTCCCCCGGAGTTCCCCGGATTGATCGCCGCGTCGGTCTGGAGCAGGCCGGTCAGGTTCTCCGTCTGGCCGCTGTCGTTCTGGGCCGAGAGGGTGCGATTCTCAGCCGAGACAATGCCCTCGGTCACCGACGGACCGCCCGCCAGGGCGAGGGCGTTGCCGATCGCCAGAACCGAGTCGCCCACCCGGGTCCGGATGGAGTCACCCAGCTTCACGGTCGGCAGATTCGAAGCGTGGTCGATCTGGACCAGGGCCACGTCGACACTGGGATCGGTTCCGAGCACGTGGGCCGGAAGGGCCTTGGTCTGACCGAACAGGGTGACGGTGACCGAGGTGGCGCCGGCCACCACGTGGTTGTTGGTCAGCACCTCGCCGTCGGAGGTGAGGACCATGCCGGTTCCGGCCTCCTCGACGAAGTCACCCGACCCCGAGGAGCCACCCGACTGACTGTCGATGGCGACCACGGCCGGCTCCACCCGGGACAACACGGCCTGGACGTCTTCGGGATGGACCAGTGCGCTTCGATTGGGGAAGAAACTCTGCACGATGGTCTGCTGGCTGCCCGCCCCGACCACGGCGCCGACCAGTCCACCCACCAGAGCCGCCACCACAGCCGTCAGCACGACCACCCAGAGCCAGGTCCGACGGGTCAGGGTGTGACGCACCAGCCGCGGCGCAGGCAGCGAGGGGTAGGCGTAGGGATAGGAGTAACTCGGAGGCGGGACCGGAGGGCCGAACCCACCGGGATAGCTGGGGTGGCCGCCGTAGGGGGGGTTGGGAGTTGGCGACCGATAGGCGGGCGCGACCGGCGCCGCCGAGGGCGCAACCGGGGAGGGGACCGGGGGGCCGGGAGGTGGGGGTGGGGGCACGGCACTGCCGTCGGGCGGAGATTCGGCCGGTGACGTGAACGAGGGGACGCTCCTCGGATTGACCGGCGGGTCGGATCGGGGGGGCGGACGGTCGGGGCCCTGGTCGCGCCCTTCATAAGAACTCCCTGGTGCCTCATAAGAATATTGTGAGGATTCCATCAATACCTGCTCATTTCGCACTGCAGAAGAGTTCGAAATGCGAGACTAGTGGGGCAACGGAAGGCGGCGGCACCAGGGTTCGCACCGCAAGCTCGAGACCCACCGCAGCCTCCTCGGAAATCGATGGAGGGACCATGGACACGGAGTGGATGAGCGTTGGCAAGTGCAAGGAGCTCTCGCCGGCGATCTTCTTTCCCAGCGACGGCGTCGGCGTACAGGCCGCCCAGCGTATCTGCGCGGAGTGCCCGGTGGCCGACGCCTGCCTGCAGTACGCCCTCGATGAGCGGGTCGACCACGGCGTGTGGGGCGGCAAGTCGGAGCGAGAGCGTCGGCGGATGCTGCGGCGCCGTCGGGTCGGGCGCGCCGTAGCTGTCTGATCGGTCGGTGGGCGCCTGCGGCGGGCCCACCCGGTGACGCTGGCCGAGTGCGTCATCAATGTCAGCGAGGGGCGGGACCCGGCCGTCCTCGGGGCGCTGGTGGCGGCGGCCGGGGACAGCCTGCTCGACCTCCACACCGATGCCGAGCACCATCGCTCGGTCCTCACCCTGGGCGGACCGATCGGGGAGCTCGAACCCGCCGTGCGGGCAGTGGCGGCGACGGCGGTGGCTCGCATCGACCTGACCGCCCATGTCGGGGTCCATCCCCGACTGGGTGCCCTCGACGTGGTCCCGTTCGTGCCCGTCGGCGCCAACGCTCCCGAGGGTGAGCGGTGGTGGCAGGCCATGGGGGCCAGGGACCGCTTCGCCGCATGGGCCGGGTGCACCCTCGATCTGCCCTGCTTCCTCTACGGTCCGGAACGAACCCTTCCCGACATCCGGCGCCACGCCTTCGGGTCCCTGGCTCCGGACACCGGCCCGATCACCCCCCACCCGACGGCCGGAGCCAGCCGCGGTGGGCGCCCGCCTGCCCCTGGTGGCCTACAACCTGTGGATCGAACGGGAGCAAGGCCGTGACCGGGATCCTTCCGGGGTCCTGTCGGTGGCCCGGGTGCTGGCGGCCAGACTGCGCGGTCCGTCGGTCAGGAGCCTGGGCCTGGCAATGCCCTCGGGAGCCCAGGTCAGTTGCAATCTCATCGACCCGCCCGCCGTCTCGCTCGCCGCTCTCTACGACCGGGTGGCCGTCGGCGCCAGGACGCAGGGCTGCAGCGTGGTCCGTGCGGAGCTGGTCGGACTAGTGCCCGAGGCCACGCTCCGGTCCACTCCCCGGTCCCGTTGGATCCAGCTCGACCTCCGGGAAGACCGGACCATCGAGTTCAAGATGGCCGAACGAGGTTTCCCCACCGGCGACGACTGAGACCCGGGCCGGCCGGGAGCGTGGGCCCGACCCGGTCAGGAGGCGCTGGCGGTAGCCCGTCGCTGCATGGCCCGCTGGCGACGCAGCCGGCGCCGCTCCCGTTCGGACAGCCCACCCCAGATCCCGAATTTCTCCCCATTGGCCAGGGCGTACTCGAGACAGTCCTCGCGGACCACGCATCCTCGACACACTTCTTTCGCCTCGCGGGTGGACGCACCCCGCTCGGGGAAGAACAGGTCCGGATCGACACCCATGCAGTTGGCCCTGGTCTGCCAGCTGCGCTCTTGGGGCCCGTACATCAATGACACCATGTCCATTGACAGGTCTCCCTCCCACTCATCCACACGATTTCAGGTGAAATCGCATAGCACGGATGTAACTACAGATATGTCATCTTTCACTATCGACGGGGGAAACGCAAGAAAATTCTGTTCGTGAGCAGGAACTCTCACCCGGGGGCGCCGGGGTCTGCCCCCCCAAAAGACCAGCTGACGTGGAAGGGCGTCGAACCGTCGGGGGTCGCCCGACGACCGTGGTCCGAGGATCCCGAGCCGGGGGCTCGGGGCACCGAAGGGCCGGCCGAGCGCCTCAGCCGGCCCGGCGACCCCGGGCCCTGAGGGCGGTCTTGTGGGCCAGGAAGTCCACCAGGACGTAGTCGCCGAGCTCGTCAGGGGAAGTGGCGAAGGTCCGCCCCCGGTTGATCCGGGCCAACTGCTCGACAAAGCCCTGAAGCCCCCGGTCGGGGTCGAGCAGGAAGGTGTTGATGGTGATACCCGCCCGGGTGCACCGCATGACCTCGGCCAGCGTGACCTCCAGCGTCTGGGGCACCGGGGGGTAGTTGAAGTAGACGTCGTACCCCACCCCACCCTCGTAGGGAATCACGTGCGCGGTGGGCTCCCCGTCGGTCACCAGGATGATCTGTTTGGTCCCCTGCTGGTGGGCCAACATCTTGCGGGCCAGGATCAGGCCGTGCTGGAGGTTGGTCCCGTACACGTAGTCCCAGCTGACGGTGGGAAGGTCCTCGGGTTCGATCACCCGGGCCACCTCCGAGAACCCCACCAGTCCGAGGTAGTCCCGGGGGAAGCGCGTCGAGATCAGCGTGTGGAGGGCCATGGCCATCTTCTTGGCCGGGACGAAGTTGTCCCGCATGGGCATGGACAAGGAGAGGTCCAGGAGGAGCACGGTGGCCGAGCGGGTCAGGGCTTCGGTCTCGATGACCTCGAAGTCGTCGGGTGAGAGCCGGACCGGCACGCCGCTCCCGGAGCGGCGCACCGCGTTGTGCACCGTTCGGGAGAGGTCCAGGTTGAACGGATCACCGAATTCGTAGGGCTTGGTGGTCTCCTCCCGGTCGTGGCCGATACCCGTCCAGGTGGTGCGGTGGTTGCCCACGTGGTCCTTGGTCAATTGGCCGAACAGATCGGCGAGCGCCTGCTGCCCGATGCGGCGAATGCCCTGGGGGGTGAGCTCGAACCGCCCCTCCCGCTGGTCGATCAAACCCGCGTCCTGCAACTGCTTGGTCAGCTTGGCCAGGCGGTCCAACGAATCGGCGGCGTCGTCGCCCAGGTGGCGCCGGACCTTGTCCAGGTCGACCTCGGACAGCGAGGCCGGTGAGGTGGCCGAACGAAGGAAGCTCTCCAATTCGTCGAGGTCCCGCAGGCGCCCGGCGGCGTCGGTTCCCTCACCCATGCCCATGGGCTGGTCACCGGAGAAGCGGAAGCGCTGGTCCCACCCGGCCCCCGGGAAGGCCCGCTGCAGGTTGCCGGCCAGCCTGTCCACCTGCCACCGCAGGTCCATGTCCTCCAGGAGCGACTCGGCCAGGCCCTGGAGCTGGCTGCGCTGCTCGGGGGACATGGAGTTCCACATGGCCTGGGCCGCAGCGAGCTGGGCGGCCAGTTGTTCCAGCAGTTCGTCCAGATCGGCGGGGTTCCCCGGGAACATGTCGCCGAACTTCTCCATGAACGCCTCGAAGGACGGATCGATGGGCTCGCCGGCTTCGCGCTGCTCGATCATGCGGTTGAGGGCGTCGAAACCCTCCCGCATGTGGGCCAGCTGCTCGGGATCGGGATTGGACAGGGCCTCGGACATCTGCTCGAAGTAGGTCTTGGCCACCTCCTGGCGCAGCTTCTCCATCAACTCCTCGAAGTGCTGCCTGGCCTCGGACGACACGAACTCGTAGTTCTGGAGGCCCCGGACCGTGCCGGCCAGATCACTCGGGAGCAGGTCCAGCTGCATGCGACGCTCGGCGGCCACCTCGTCGGTCACCTCCTGGCGGCGTCGGTCACCGGAGGCCTGGGCGTCGGCCTGGAGTTGTTCGATGCCGGTGCGCTCTTCGGCCAGGACCTCCTGCAGCTCCTCGGCCACCTCTCGATAGGCGCCGCCGAGGTCGCCCCGGTCGAGTTGTTCCTCCCGCTCCAGGCGCAACTGGTCCAGCAGGTCCCGCAGCCCCTGGACCTGGTCGCCCTCGGGGGTGCGCCAGCCCCGGTTGAGCATCCGCTGCAGCGCCTCGTGCAGGTCGCCGTTGGCCAAGAGGTCGTCGGTCAGCTGGGACAGGACCGAGTCGGTGTCGTCGATCAGCGAGTCCTGGGTACCGTCCCACCGTCGGTAGTCGAATCGCCAGGTCATCCGCGCCCACGATAGGTCGCCCGGGTCCCGGCGGCCTCCTTGTTGAGACGCTTGGTGAGATGCAGGCCCTCCAACAGGAACTCGACGGCGCTGGCCACCACGCCGGGGTCCTCCGAGCCGCCGGTCAGCCTCAGGACCGGGGCGGAGAGCGCCGGCATCTGACTCAGGGTGGAGGCGTAGGCCGGGGCGGGCAGATCGTCGCCGGCGTGTACCACCGTGTCCACCGTGAAGGCTCCGATGACCGCCTGGGGATCGTCGAGCACCACCCGACGACGGAACACCAGCAGCACGGCGGCCGAGACCAACTGGCCCAACAGGATCTCCTCGCGGCCCTCCTCCAGGGACTCGATCTCGACCTTGCCCTGGGTGGAGGCCACCAGGGCCTGGAGGTCGGACACCCGGGGCACCGCCTCGTCCTCCCCGTTGCGCAAGGCCCGGCGGGTGGCGTTGGCCACCAGTGTCTCGTAATTGGCGATGGTGAGGCGGACCGACACCCCGGAGCGTTGGTTGAGATGGGGGCTCTCGCGGGCCAGCTGGCTCAGCTCGGCCACCACCTCGGCCATGAAGTCGGGGATCTCGACCCGGGGGCCGTCCGCGGCCCGCCCGGAACGGCCGGGCACCTTGGCCTCGGACTCGGCGATCCGGAGCTCGGTGTCGGCGTCGGGAGGGTAGTGGGTCCGGATCTGGGCGCCGAAGCGGTCCTTCAGCGGGGTGATGATCCGGCCCCGGTTGGTGTAGTCCTCGGGGTTGGCCGTGGCCACCAGCATGATGTCCAGCGGCAACCGCACCCGGTGACCGCGGATCTGGACGTCCCGCTCCTCCAGCACGTTGAGCAGTCCGACCTGGATGCGCTCGGCCAGATCGGGGAGTTCGTTGACGGCGAAGATGCCCCGGTTGAGCCGGGGTACCAGCCCGTAGTGGATGGTCAGCTCGTCAGAGAGATAGCGGCCCTCGGCCACCCGGATCGGGTCGACCTCGCCGATCAGATCGGCGATGGAGGTGTCCGGGGTGGCCAGCTTCTCACCGTACCGGTCGCTGCGGTGGACCCACGACACCGGGAGGTCGTCGCCGGTCTCGGCCAACAAGTCCTTGGCGAACCGCGAGATCGGGTGGAACGGATCGTCATTGATCTCTGAGTGGGCCACCACGGGCAGCCACTCGTCGAGCAGGCCGACCAGGGATCGGATGATCCGGGTCTTGGCCTGGCCCCGTTCGCCGAGGAGGATCACGTCATGCCCGGCCAGAACGGCGTTCTCCAGCTGGGGCAGGACGGTGTCCTCGAAACCGAGCACCCCGGTGACCAGCGGCTGGCCGGCGGCGATGCGGGCCGTGGCGTTGCGACGGATCTCCTGGGCCACCGGGATGGACCGCCAGCCCGCCTCCCGAAGGCGTCCCAGCGTGGTGATGTCCGGAGGGGGGGTCAGTCGGGCCGTGAGGTCCAGTCCCGGCTGCTGGGCTCCGGTCGGTTCGTTCTGCTCCGGGGTCGTCATGCGCCCGAGCCTACGCGGCAGGATCCCGCCGTGGAGCGTCGACCGGCCCCCTCGAACCGGTCGCCGACGGGAGCGGATCCTCGGCCGAGGGCGCCCGGCCGCAGCGCCCGCAGGACCCGCCTGGGGTGCCATTGTTTCGCAACAGGGCCCCAGGAATGGAAAGATGAGGGTCCGTCAGCGATCCAGGCCGTTGGCCCGGCGCGTGGTAGGGCCGGAACGGCTGGTAGACGGGAAGAAAGGACGCGGCCGAACGGCCCGCCCGAGCACAGAGGCCGGAACCGGCCGGAACGGCAACACGGCCGCAGTGGCCGGGAGTAGGGAGAAGACGACGTGACCACGTTGGAGGACGCCACAGTCACCCCGGTCGTTCTGGGCGGGCCCCGCGGTGGCCCCGATGTACCGACACTGCGCACGGACCGATACTGGGTCCAGCCGGTGGTCACCGTCACCGTCCTGACCGCCTTCGTCGCCTACGCCAGCTGGGCGGCGTTCGTCAACAAGAACTACTACGTGGGGGCCGCCCTCCACCGCGACCTCATCTCCCCCTTCTACTCGCCGTGCCTGACCGGAAGCTGCGTGCCCGGAAGCCATCCGGGCACGGTCATCACCTGGTGGACCATCTCGCCCGCCCTCTTGATCCTGATCTTCCCGCTGGGATTCCGGCTGACCTGCTACTACTACCGGAAGGCCTACTACCGGGGCTTCTGGCAGGCTCCTCCGGCCTGTGCCGTATCCGACGGCCATGGCTCCTACACCGGGGAGTCGCGGTTTCCGCTGCTGCTCCAGAACGCCCACCGGTACTTCTTCTACTTCGGCCTCGTGTTCAACGTCATCCTCACCATCGACGCGGTCGTGGCCTTCCGCCAGCCGGGGATCGGCATCGGGTTCAGCGTGGGCACTGCGGTCCTGATCATCAACGCCACCCTGCTGTGGCTCTACTCGCTCAGCTGTCACGCCTGCCGGCACCTCTGCGGGGGAGGTGTGAAACAGTTCTCCCGCTCCCCCGTCCGCTACCGGGTGTGGAAGGCCCTCACCCCCCTCAACGCCCGGCACATGCTGTTCGCCTGGATGAGCCTGGCCTTCGTGGCGCTCACCGATCTGTACGTGCGACTGGTGGCGAGCGGCACCATCCACGACTACGGCTTTCACTTCTAGTCCCACTTCTGAGAGGCATCGGAGAGGTATCGCATCGATGACTGAGTACGAGACCCACGACTTCGACGTCATCATCGTCGGCGCCGGCGGCGCCGGGCTGCGGGCCGCCATCGAGGCCCGGGCCCAAGGCCTGCGAACCGCGCTGGTCTGCAAATCGTTGCTGGGCAAGGCCCACACGGTGATGGCGGAGGGTGGGGTGGCCGCGGCCCTGCGAAACGTCTATGACGAGGACAGTTGGCAGGTCCACTTCCGGGACACCATGCGCGGCGGGAAGATGCTGAACAACTGGCGCATGGCCCAGCTCCACGCCCAGGAGTCACCCGACCGGGTCCGCGAACTCGAGGACTGGGGCGCACTGTTCGACCGGACCAAGGAGGGCCTCATACTCCAGCGTGACTTCGGCGGCCATCGTTACGCCCGTCTGGCCCACATCGGTGACCGTACCGGGCTGGAGCTGATCAGGACCCTCCAGCAGAAGGCGGTGGCCGACGGCATCGAGGTGTTCATGGAGCTCAAGGTGCTCCGACTCCTGCACGACGCCGACGGCGCGGTGTCCGGGCTGGTGGGGTACTGGCGGCCGTCCGGCGAATTCGTGGCGTTCACAGCCAAGGCGGTGGTGATGGCCACCGGGGGGGTCGGGAAGAGCTGGACCTACACCTCGAACTCGTGGGAGTCGACCGGCGACGGTCATGCCATGGCCCTGTGGGCCGGGGCCGACCTCATCGACATGGAGAGCGTCCAGTTCCATCCGACCGGGATGGTCTGGCCCTTGTCGGTTCGGGGCATCCTGGTTACCGAGGGCGTCCGAGGCGACGGTGGCGTACTCCGGAACTCGGAAGGCAAGCGGTTCATGTTCGATTACATCCCCCCGATGTTCGCCGCCGAGACGGCCGACTCCGAGGACGAGGGCGACAAGTGGTACGACGACCACTCTGCCGGTCGGCGTCCGCCGGAGCTCCTCCCCCGCGATGAGGTGGCCCGCTCCATCAACACCGAGGTCAAGGCCGGGCGCGGCAGCCCCCACGGCGGGGTCTTCCTCGACATCGCCTCCCGACGCACGGCCGAGGACATCCGCCGGCGCCTCCCCTCGATGTACCACCAGTTCAAGGAGCTCGCCGGCGTCGACATCACCGCCGAAGCCATGGAGGTCGGCCCGACCTGCCACTACATCATGGGTGGGGTACGGGTCGAGGCGGATTCCGCGGTGACCACGGTGGCGGGTTTGTTCGCAGCCGGTGAAGCGGCCGGCGGGATGCACGGCGCCAACCGGCTCGGAGGGAACTCGCTCTCCGACCTCTTGGTGTTCGGGCGCCGGGCCGGCATCGGTGCCGCCGAGTTCGCCTCGGACCGGGGCGAGGTGACCGTCGACGCGGGTCAGATCCTCGCCGCCATCGATGCCGCCGTGGCCCCCTTCGAGCGGGACGGCGGCGAGAATCCGTACGAGATCCAACACGACCTCCAGGCCACCATGCAGAGCCTGGTCGGAATCATCCGGACCGGGTCCGAGCTCGAGGAGGCGATCGGCAGGCTCGACGACCTCGAGGACCGGGCCAGGCGGATCTCGCTCAGCGGTGGACGCAAGTACAACCCCGGTTGGAACCTGACCACTGACCTTCCTTCGATGCTGACGGTGTCCCGCTGCACCGCCCTCGGGGCCATCAACCGCAAGGAGAGCCGGGGTGGCCACACCCGGGACGACTACCCCAAGCCGGTGGCGGAGCTGGGTTCGGTCAACTTCGTCCAGCGGATCAAGGACGGCGGCTCCGACGGTGTGGTGGGCACTCCCTCGATCCGGAGCATCACCGTCACTCCGGAGCCGATCCCGGTGATGCCCGATGATCTGAAGGAACTGTTCGAGGAGGTGACCTGATGGCCGAGGAATCCGTGACATCCCATCCGGGCGGCGAGGTCACCATGCGCCTCTGGCGGGGTGACGAGACGGGCGGCGAGTTCACCGACTATGTCATGCCCTCGGTCGAGGGTGAGGTGGTGCTCGACGTGATCCACCGGGTCCAGGCGGCCAAGGCGCCCGACCTGGCCTGTCGGTGGAACTGCAAGGCGGGTAAGTGCGGGTCGTGCTCGGCGGAGATCAACGGCCGTCCCTCGCTCTTGTGCATGACCCGGATGGACACCCTTCCCGCCGGCGAGACGGTGACGGTCGCCCCCTTGCGAGCGTTCCCCATCCTCCGCGACCTGGTCACCGACGTCTCCTACAACTACGAGGTGGCCAAGAGGGTCCCCCCGTTCCGGCCACGTGAGAAGACCGACGACGAGAAGCAGGCCGGCGGGTACCGCATGCAGCAGATCGATGTGGAACGGAGCCAGGAGTTCCGCAAGTGCATCGAGTGCTACCTGTGCCAGGACGTCTGCCACGTGATGCGGGACCACGAGGAGAACAAGACCGCCTTCGCCGGCCCGAGGTTCTTCGCTCGCGCCGCCGAACTGGAGATGCATCCCCTGGACGTGAACGATCGCCGGGAGCTGCTTCAGGGGGACTTGGGTCTGGGCAAGTGCAACATCACCAAGTGCTGCACCGAGGTGTGCCCCGAGCACATCAAGATCACCGACAATGCCATCATCCCCCTGAAGGAACGGGTCGTCGACGCCCGCTACGACCCGGTGGCGTGGCTGGGCCGGAAGATCCTCAATCGGAGCAAGCGGACACCGGCCGAGGCCACCGCCGACGCTGCGGCCGCCGGGCCGGCGGCGGTGCAACCGGCCCAGCCGGTGCACGGGGTGCCTGGGCCTCACCCGCTGCGTGAGGTGTCGCCGGCGGTCACCGTCGCCACCCCGGCGGACTGAACCGGGTGGGCGCGCCCTCACCGTCGACCGGAACGGCTCCGGGAGGTGCGGTGGCATGGCCCGGTTCCTGACCCCGCAGTGGGTCGACGAGTTGAATGCCGCCTTGGAGGGCGCCACCCCGCCCGACCCGCCTCCGGACGCGGGCCTGGCCCTGACGGAGGGCCCGGTCACCGTGGTCCAGGAGGTCCACGGGACCCCGGAGGGCGACGTCAGGCTGGTCCTGCGGATCGACACCGGGGCCATCCGCCTCGCGCTCGACGGCGAGGTCGGCGGCGGTGATTCCGGTGACCCGGCACCCACGGTGACCATCGCCTTGTCCTACGAGGCCGCCTCGGCCATGTCGCAAGGTCAGCTCTCCCCCGCTCAGGCGTTGAACGAGGGCCGTATCAGGGTCCGGGGGGACTTGGCCGCACTGGCCGCCGCCCAGGCGGTGCTCCACGATGTCCGGACCCGCACCGGGGCAGGGCTGCCGGCCACCACCTACTGAGCCCGGCGGGCGTCGCCGGTGTACCGTGCCCATGGTGCGCTCCTCCCCGGGAGGGCGGCCGGCGGTGTCGAGGGTCGTTGGGAACAGCCATGGACGTTCTGAGCAGTCGGACCATCATCCATCCGAGCAACCTGGACCGGTCGCTGGCCTTCTACCGCGAGGGCCTGGGTCTCGCCGTGGCCCGGGAGTTCGGTCAGGGCGACCATCGCGGCGTGGTCTTCTTCGCCGGGGGAGGTCTCATCGAGGTGGTCGGGGTCGACCGGTCGACCTCCGGGTTCCCCGGCCCGAGGGCGGGATTGGGGCTCTGGCTGCAGGTGCGGTCGGTCGCCGAGGCTCTGGCCGAGCTGGCCGACCGGGGGATACCGGCGGCCCGGTCGGCGGCGCTCGAGGCGTGGGGGCTGATCGAAGCGTGGGTCGACGACCCCGACGGGCTCCGCATCCATCTGGTGGAGGTTCCTGACGACCACCCGCTGCGCCGGGACCTGCGGCAACCGACCGACGGGCGGGACCTGCGGTGACCGACCACGGCGGTGCCCATCGGGTGGTCGGCATCGATCACGTTCAACTGGCCATGCCCCCGGGTCCCGAGGCCGAGGCCCGGGCCGAGGCGTTCTACGCCGGCCTCCTGGGGCTGCCCCGGGTGGGCAAGCCGCCCGAATTGGCCTCACGGGGCGGGTGCTGGTTCGAGCTCGGTCCGGCCAAGGTGCACCTCGGCGTCGAGCAGGGCTTCCGTCCCGCCCGGAAGGCCCATCCCGCCCTGGTCGTCGCCGATCTCGACCACCTCCTGGGGCTGCTCGACGCCTCCGGTCACGGCACTCGGCGGACCGAGGACGTGCCCGGGAGGCCGCAATGGTACGTGGACGATCCGTTCGGCAACCGGATCGAGCTCGTCCCCCAGTAGCGGGCCGAATCCGCCCCTCCCGACCCTCGGTTCAAGTTGACCCCGTTTCGGGACGATGCCATCGGGTCGGACCGATCACGGTCCCCGGTCCCGACTGGTCCCCCGCCACCGGCCATCGCACCGTGCCCCGGCCGGTTGCCACGGGGTCGAGAGGAGTCAGTGAGGTCCTGTGGGAGCATCACAGCGGGCGCGTCGAGCGCCACGGAGGGTTCGTCCGGACCGGGGCCGAAGCACCTGGTGTCCCCCTGGTGGACGGTACCTCTCGGACCGACCGGAGGGAGACGTCCCCCATGGCCGCCACTGAACGGAGGGTGGCCGACGGCGTGGTGCTCCCGGTCTGGCTCTCCGAGGACCGACGCCGGGTGGAGGTGGCCGAGGGGGAGATCGTCGGCCTGGGCTACGCCCCGTTTCTCGACCGGGAAAGGACGCGATCCCTGGAGGAGGACAGCGCCGGGCCGGTTCTGCCCGGGGTGTTCTGCACCCGGGTGTCCGGCGTCGCCTTCCACGACGACGTGGCACAGCTGTCACACTTCTCGGCCGGCCGCGAGGTGGAGATCCGGCCCGAGCCGGCCAACGCCCGTGACCGTAACCCGCTGGCCATCGTGGGGGGCGGGGTCCGGATCGGCTACGTGCCTGCCACCATTGCCGACGCCTTGGCCCCGTCGGGGACCCGGGTGGGACGGGGGATAGTCCTGATGGAGTGGTCCAGGAACGGGGCGCGCCACGGCCTGACGGTGCTCGGCTCCATGCACGTCAGGCTCCAGGTCTCCACCGAGGTCTGAGTGGCGGGTCGGCTCAACCGTGCTGCCACATGCGGCTCTGGACGGTCCGGATCCCGCCCAGGGCCGCCCGGTCCAGCTGCGCAAGGTCTTCGTCGTCGATGGTCCAGCCCAGGGCGCCCGCATTCTCCTGGGCCTGACCGCGGTTCTTGGCCCCGGGAATGGGGACCGCCCCTTTGGCCATCACCCAGTTCAGGGCCACCTGGCTGGGCAGCTTGCCTCCGTGCTTCTCGCCGATCCGGCGGAGCTCGACGACCAACCGGTCGACGACCTCCATCGGGTGGTTGGAGAAGGTGCGCTTGCCCGGCGGCGGGTGGGCGGCGGAGTACTTGCCGGTGAGCCGGCCCTGCCCGATCGGCGAGTAGGCGAGGGGTAGGACCCCGAGATCGTGGCAGGCGGCCAGGAGCCCGCTGGTTTCGGGAGACCGCCGCAGGAGCGAGAACTCGATCTGGTTGCTGGCCAGCTGCATGCCTCGGCTCTGCAGTGCCGCCGCCATGGACCGGGTCTCTCTGACCGAGTAGTTGGAGACGCCGACCGCCTCCACCAGTCCGGCCTGGTGGGCGGCGGCCAGGGCGTCGGCCAGGACGGCGTGCGAACGGAGGCTGATCGGACCGTGGAGCTGGTACAGGCCCACCGAGGCCAGACCCAGCCGCTCCAGCGATGCCCGCAGCGAACGGAGGAGGGCGCTGCGGACCTGCAGCTTCCACGGCGAGGGCATGAACTTGGTGGCCACCACGACCGAGGCGGCCCGCCCGGGATCGGCCGCCAGCAGCGAGCCGATGATCCGCTCGCTCTCGCCGCCTCCGTAGACCTCGGCCGTGTCGAACAGGGTGACGCCGGCGTCGATCGAGGCCTCCCACGCCTCGCCGATGGTGTCCCGGGTGAGGTCGCGGTCGTATCCGCCCATGCCCCAGGTCGACCGGTCACCCCACGCCCAGGTGCCGACGCCGAGGGCCGGGACGGTCACGGAGGTGCCGGACAGGGTGAAGTGATCGGGGTGCATGATCTGCACGGTACCCGACCCGCGGGGAACCCTCCCGCTGACCCGGCCCCTCGGCGACGCCCCGGCGCCCCCGGTTGTGCCCGGCTGATGCGGGCGACATCATGGCGGGGATGCCCGAACTGGCTCTCGAGGAGGTCACCCTGCACTACGACCTCGCCGGGGACGGGGACCCGGTCGTCCTGATCGCCGGCTGCGGCCAGCCGGCCGTGGCATGGCAGCTCAGCCTGGTGCCCCGGTTGACCGCGGCCGGATTCTCGGTGCTCACCTTCGACAACCGGGGTGTCCCGCCCTCGTCCTCGCCGCCCGCCCCCTACTCGGTCGATGATCTGGTGGCCGACACCCTCGGGCTCCTCGACCATCTGGGCATGGGGTCAGCTCGGATCGCCGGACACTCCATGGGGGGATGGGTGGCCGAGACCATGGCCATCCGACACCCCGGACGGGTGCGGGCGGCGGCGCTCATGGGCAGCTGCAACGTGGCCACTTCCTGGGAGAAGGCCATCACCACGGTCGAGCGGGATCTGGCCCGCCTCGATCTCCCCCTGCCGCCGCTGTACTTCACCACCGAGACCCTCCGCTACCTGCCCAACCAGGAGCTCC
Source organism: uncultured Acidimicrobiaceae bacterium (assembly GCA_963833585.1). Taxonomy (GTDB): domain Bacteria; phylum Actinomycetota; class Acidimicrobiia; order Acidimicrobiales; family RAAP-2; genus Bog-756. Next base: position 557,492 of record CAWHYF010000003.1, read on the forward strand.
AGGACGACGCGGTGGTCGACGCCTGGCTCGAGATCCTCGAGGGTCAACCGGTCTGGCCCAATCCGGGCCGGCTCGGCCAGTACGAGGCCTGCCTGGCCTGGTCGAACGACCTGGAACGGACCCAGGCGTGGCCCTCGATCAGCGTGCCGTGCCTGGTGCTGGCCTTCGAGCACGACATCGACTCCCCTCCGGCCCGCGCCCGGCAGGCGGCGGCGGCCATACCCGGGGCCCGGTTCGTGGAGATCCCCGACGCCAGCCACATCGGCATCGTGACCCATGGACATCAAGTGGCCACGGCCCTCATCGACTTCTTCACCGCGAGCTGACCGGCGTCGCCCGGTCCGAGGGGCCGGGACCGGGCGGGGGTTCCTAGCGGGCCGCGTCCAAGGAGGCGATGGCCACGGTCATCTCCTCGCGGTACCTGACCGAGCCGAGCGGACCGTTCCGCTGGGAGAGGTCGACCGCCTCCTGTTCCCGCAGGATGAGCCCATTGGACGGTGACACCCAGTAGTCGGTCGGGTTGGTGCCGGCCTCGCTCCCGGAAAAGGCCAGGGTCAGCCGGAGGTGCAGGGCCGGCTGGGCGTGCCCGCCCACGGCGACCGACGACCACCCGAGGACCCGTCCCGAGAAGGCCACGCCATGGTGACCGATGTGGCAGGTGGCTCTCCACCGCTCCCCCGCGGTCGGGCTGGGCGGGACGAAGTAGGCGTTCCCCGGACAGCGGATGGTCTCGGTGGTCCGGACCCCGGCGATCTCCTCCTGGGACAGGGCCGAGGCCATCCCCACCGCCCCGTTCGGATCGGCGCACTCGACCAGACCTTCGACGTGTTGTTCGAACGGCACCCACCTGACCGTGGTGCACGAAGCCGCGGTCACGACCATCTCGGAGGAGGGGGGGAAGGCCCGACTGATCCCGCCCACGCTCAGGCCCTCGAAGCCGGAGGTCCGATAGTCGTACACCCCGGGAGGTGGCAACAGACGCGAGCGGGCCGAGGTCGGATCACGCTGGTCGTGCCGGTAGAGACGGAGAGCCTGACGGAGGTCGACCTGGGTACCGGGGCTCCTCACCACGAAGAACCACACCCCGGCGGCCACCGCGGCGACGAGGAAGGCAACGCCGATCCCGAGGGCCCAGAACCGGTGGTGGGCAGCCCAGCTGAGCACAGGCATGAGATCCTCCTTCGTCTGCAGGAGCGGCCGCCGTCCGACCCCACCACTCTCGCGCCGACGGCCCCGGCGGCGCCACCTGGGCACCGGCCTCGGCCGGCCGGCGGCCCGGCGGCCTGCGAGTTCAGGGCCGGGGCTGCCTGGCCGTCCGCTCGAACTCCAGGGTCTGATCGATCAACGCCTGCTTCCGGGCCGTCCCCTCGACGTGGGCCGAACGCCAGAAGGCCAGAGCACACACGCAGAACCCGGGGACGACCAACCAGCCGAGACTGTTCACGACCGTCTCCTCTCCCGGAGCCCGACGACGCGGCCACCCGTGTCCCCGTGTCCGAGGGACCGATCCGGGCTCGTCGACCACCGGCCGACGCGGCTCCACGGCCCCGCCCACCGTAGGCCAATCCCGGTGGAGGCGTCGGTCCCGGCCCCTCCCCTGGCCGGGACCTCCCGGGTGACAGAGTGGTCGGATGGTGGCTGACCGGTCTCGGCGGGGAGAGGCGAAGGGGGCGCCAGGTCGGGTAGCCCCGCTCACCCGGGTGGCGGCAGTGCTGCCGGCGGTGCTGGCGGCGGTGCTGGCGGCGGCAACCCTGTCGGCCGGTCGGCCGGCGGGGGCGGTCGTCGCCAACCAGGACCACGGGTCGACCAACCCCACCTTCACCAGTCGGTTCACCACCACTCTCAACCCGTTCACGTTCGGCCAGGATCCCTCGTGGACGGCGGACGGCAGGGTCCTCTCCAACGAGGTCAGCCCGTCGGGCACCGGCCAGGTCTACGTCTCCCGCCGCGACGGGAGCGACCTGTCCTGTCTGACCTGTGGTCAGCCCGGCCCGAACGGCTTCCCCCAGGAGCGGCCGCAGGGGGACTGGATCCTGTTCTGCTCGTTCCGCGGCCAGACCCAGACCTTCGGTGCCCCCTGCCTGGGTGGGATCGGCAGCGACCTGTACGCCATGCGGCCCGACGGGAGCCACGTGACCCGGCTGACCGGACCGGGGTCCGGCGTCCTGTCGGGGGGCTCCCCCTACGACAACTACCACCCGAGCTGGTCGCCGGACGGCCGTCAGCTGGTATGGACCCATGTGGACTACCTCCCGCATGCTGCGGGGGGTACCCGGTGGTCCATCCTGCTGGCCCGCTTCAGCGTGGACGGCGCCGGCACTCCCCACCTGGACCGGGTCACCCCGGTCGCCCCCAGCGGCGACAACGCCTACGAGACCCAGGTGTGGGCCCCGGACGGTAGCGGGATCCTCTACACCGCGTTCAGCTCGGACGGGAATCGCTCCATCGGCTGGCTCAACTCCGAGCTGTACTTCCTCCGCCTCTACGGCCGGGGGGCGTCACCCTCCCACCCCCGAGCCACCCACCTCACGGACGGCAGCCCGGGCTGGGACGAGCAGGCGGTGTTCACCCCGGACATGAAGGACGTGATCTGGATGTCGAGCCGCGACACCCCGAGCTGGTACCAGAACGTGGTCACGGCGGCTCAGACCACCGGGTACGACCCGCCCTTCGAGAACGAGGTGGTGGGCCCGTTCTTCGTGCTGACCGTTCTCGACCCGAAATTCCGCACCGATCTCTACGAGCTCGACCTGTCGACACGCGCCGTCCGGAGGCTCACCGCCCTCGACGAAGTGATCCCGGAGTTCTACTTCGATCCCACCGGCACCACCCTGCTTTGGACCACCGGGAACCACAGCCGGACCTACCTCGGTCGGTTCGCCTCCCCGGGTCCGGCGCCGTACCGGCCGCCGGCGCCGGACCGGGCCTGGATCGGCGCTCCGGCCCATGGTGACCACACCCGGCCGCTCCCGGAGAAGGCCACCACCGTCACCCTGGGAAATCTCAACGTCCCGCCCCAGGAGGTGGCGGCCTTCGTCCTGCTCGAGAACCAGCTGACCGGGCTCACCGGGCTGCTGAGCGGCCTGCCCCACGGCGGGTCGTGCTGTCGGGCGACAGGTTGACCACCCCGGGCGGCGCTCCCCTGGCTCGAACCGCCTGCCGGTCAGGTCGGGTCGCCGCCGGGGGTCATTCGGCGCGCCGGCGCGCCCAGACCAGCCCCCGTCCGGTGTGGCCCGGGGTCAGGACTTCCCGCTCTTCGACGGCCAGCAGGCGGAAGCCCAATTTGACCGGGACCGCCGCACTGGCCAGGTTGGCGCGGTCCATCCGGATCTCCACCTGCTCCACCTGGCCGAGGTGGGTGAAGGCGGCCTGGGTCAGCGCCCCGGCCGCCGCGGTGGCGTAGCCGCGCCCGGTGCGGTCGGAGCGCACCCAGAAGCCGACCTCGATGGTCCCCGGCCCGGAGCGGGGATGGAGGCCGGCTCCACCCACCAGCCGGTCCGCGTCGGGCTCGACCAGGAAGTAGTTCCACTCTCGGTCGGCCTCGAACGCGGCCTCCCCGGCCCGGAGCACCTCCAGCAGTTCCGCCGCCGTGGGCATGGTCCGGGCCCAGGGCATCCAGCGGTGGAGGTCGGGGAAGCTGGTAGCCACCGCCTCGAGGACCTGGTCCAGGCGGTCAGGGTGCCACCGCCGCAGCTCGACGGCGCCGGCGGCCAGCGCATCGGGGAGGGCAGCCACGACCGTCGCCCGCTCGACGTCGTACCCGCGCCCTCGCCCCGTGGTCAGGGAGCGGGCGGGGAGGACGAGGAGGGCACCACGGTGATGTTGACGGCGAACTCGCCAGCCTTCAGCGCGCTGGTCTTCGCCGACGAGGCGCTTCCCGACTCGACCTCCACCGTCCACTGCGCGTCCTTGGCCGTGAACACCGACCCGGTCAGGGTGACGGTGGTGGAGGGCGACCCCCCGGGCCCCCCGGTGATCGGCGTGGATCCCGCCTGGACATTGCTCAGGGTGTACCCGGCGGATTGGAATTTGGCCTGATAGGCGGACGTCCCCGCCGCGGTCGACCCGGTGACCGCAAAGGCCACGTCCCAGCGGTCGTCGGCGCCGCCGCCGCCGAGCACCCGGGAGGCTTCCGGCACCGGCACGCCGCTCGGGAATCCGGCCGGAAGCTGCCCGGAGGCCGCAGAGAACCGGTGGCCGAAGATGTTCCCGCTCACCCCGTGTCTGGAGACGTGCAGGCCACACGCCGAGAGCGAGAGCCCGATCGCCACGAGGGCCGGGCACCACCGTGGAAGCCGACGGGGCCCTGTCGGCGGCGACTTGGCCCCGGCGACGGTCCCCGCCCCCGGTCCCGGGCTGATCCCTGCCATCAGGCAACCTCCTGGTGATGTCCGGCTGGGTCCGGACGGTGGATGAGCCCCGCGTCCGAACACGGTACCCGTCGCCATCCCTCGCCAGGTGGGATCACCCCGGGCCGAGGAAGGTCACGGGGCCGCCCGACCCACCTCCTGGACCATCCAGGCATTGCCATCCGGATCGGCGAAGGTGAGGAACGATCCGTAGTCGAGGCGTTGGGGATCGGGCCCGGGGACCTGCTGGCCGGAATCGAAATGGAAGATCTCGCTGACCTCGGTCCCCCGGCCGGTCAGTTCGGCCCGGGCCGCCTCGATGTCCTGGACCACCAGATGCAGGCCTTCGAGGGTCCCGGCCGACCCGACGTTCTTCATCAGGGTGACCGAGCAGGCCGACCCGGGCGGTGTCATCTGGACCACCCGGAAGTCCTCCCCGGCCCGGTGGTCCACGTCGACCCCGAATCCCACCCCGTCCTGATAGAAGGCCTTGGCCCGGTCGACATCGGAGACCGGCACCACCACGAGTTGGAGCTTCCAGTCCATGAGCGTCTCCTCCCTGTCATCATCGACGTGTCCTCATCGACATGTCCTTGGCCGTCACCGGCCGCCCCGAACGTCGGTGACCCGAGCGACGGGTCTACGAGCACCGACGATAGGTGAAATAGGCCTTCACCGAGCTGTCGGTCGGAGATTCACCGCTGTCGCTGGCCTCCTCGAGCAGGGTGAACCTCTCCTCGAGGGCCGACTTGATCCGGGACAGGCTCACGCCCAGCTCGCCGATCACCTCGTGATGCAACTCGAACCGCCTTCCGCCCCGGTGCTCGAAGATCCTGATGTCCCACTCCGAGAGACCACCGTCGCCAGGGGTCACATCCATGATCAGGACGTGGTCGTCGAAGTCGAAGACCCATGGGGGTTCCTCCCCCAGGCGCCGGAGTTCCCCGATGGTGTTCACGTCGAAGATGAACAGCCCGTCATCCACCAAGTGGTCGTAGACGGCGTCGAACATCGAGCGCCAGGCCTCGAAGCTCAGCAGATGGTTCACCGTGTCGAAGACGCAGATCACCACATCGAACCGCTCGTCGAGCCAGAAGTCTCCGATGTCGGCCTGCAACAGGCGGGCCGAGGGGACCTTTTCGCTGGCCACCGCCAACATGGCGGCGGATCCGTCCAGACCGGTCAGGGCCGGGAACTGGGTCAACTGGGCCAGGATGGACCCGGTCCCGCATCCGAGCTCGAGGATCGAGCTGGCCCGGGGGAGATGGCGCTCGATGCTCCGCAGGACTCGGCTCCCCCGGGGCCCGGGGTCGTCCATGGCGGCGTCGTAGAAGCGGGCGAAGTGGTCGTACGCGGGCATCGGTCAGCCCGTCGGAGCCACGCCCGGGGCCGGCCGGGCACCGAGGACGTACCGGGCGGCCAGAGCAGCCAGCGTCTCCTCGCACTCGTCCCGGCAGGACCCGATGATCTCGGCGACCGGTCGGCTGGCCTCGATCCTCCCCGCCACCTGGCCACCGAGCGCGATCCCGGCCGACAGGTCCCCGCCGAAGTAGACGGCGCTGACGTCGCCGAACGAGGCCATGGCGTTGCGTTGGTGGTCGAACTCGAGGCCCTCGGTGTGGGTCGTCCGGAGCGCCCGCAGTGCCGGTGAGGTGTGGCTGTTGAGGAAGACGGTGTCGGTCTCGGCGGCGTCGATGATGGCCTGCTTCCAGTTGGCGTGCACCGGCGACTCGATAGACGACACCATGGCGGTGCCGAGTTGTATGCCCTCGGCTCCGAGCGCCAGCGCCGCGGCCATGGTCCGGCCGTCGAGGAATCCCCCGGCCGCGATCACCGGCAGGTCGAAGGCCCGGGTCACGGCAGGGAGGAGGACCATGGAGGCCACCGGGCGGGGGTTCTTGAATCCTCCACCCTCGCCCCCTTCGACGATCAGGCCGTCGACCCCGGCGGCCACCGCCTTCTCCGCCGCTCGCAGGGTGGGGACGACGTGGAACACGGTGAGCCCCGCGTCTTTCAGCTGCGAGGTGTAGCGGGTCGGGCTACCCGCCGAGGTGGTCACGAACCGCACTCCCTGGGCGATCACGAAGTCCACGATCTCCGTGGGGTCGGCCACGAAGGCCTGGGCGATGTTGACTCCGAACGGCCGGACGGTCAGGTCCTTCATCCTGGCGATCTCGTCCCGGACGGCGTCGAGCTCGCCCGAGGAGGTCTCGATGATCCCCATGGCCCCGGCATTGGACACGGCGGAGGCCAGGCGGGAGCGGGCGATCCATCCCATCGGGGCCTGGACGATGGGGATCTCCACGCCGAGCAGCTCGGTCACTCGATTGGTCAGCACATCCGAATCTTGGCATGGCCGCGCTTCCCGACGGCTGGGCCGGGCCGCCGGTTCCCGCCTCTGGGCCGGGGCCGCCGGTGCGGGCCGGTCGGGACGGTCCGGGCCGGGGTCGGCGGGGCGCCGCCTCTCCCGACCGGGACGGGAGTAGGGTCGCTTTGATCACGTGACCCCCTGAGGACGTCGGGCAAGGCGGTGCATCGAGCGCCTAGGCGCTGCCGCACCTACCCGGAGGTCCCATGGAGTCCTCGCTCGCCCCACCCCCACCGATGGCGGTGGCCGACCCCTGCCGGCCCGACGACCCGGTCGTGGTCCACGCCAGCCAGAAGCTGATCACCGTGGGCATCGTGGCCGGACCGGCGGTGGCGCTGGCCATCGTCATCCCGCTGCTGTGGGGACACGCCGTCAACCTCTCCGACCTGGTCGTCGGTGTCGTCTTCTACCTGCTGACCGGATTCGGGATCACCATCGGCTTCCACCGCCTCTTCACCCACCGCGCCTTCGGACCTCGCCGCACCCTGAAGATCGTCCTGGCCGTACTGGGGTCGATGGCCGTGGAGGGTTCGCTGACCAGCTGGGTGGCGACCCACCGTCGGCACCACATGTACAGCGACGCTCCCGGCGATCCCCACTCACCCCATCGCTACGGCGACCGCGGCACCGCGCTCCTGCGCGGCCTGGCCTTCTCCCACGTGGGCTGGCTGTTCGTCTCGGACGCGTCCAGCGCCGCCCGCTACGCCCCCGACATGCTGCGGGACCGGGACATCCAGCGCATCGACCGGCTGTTCCCCGTGCTGGCGGTGGCGTCCCTGGCCCTCCCCCTGGGGATCGGCTACCTCCTGTCCGGCACCCTGGCCGGGGCCCTCACCGCGTTGCTGTGGGCCGGCCTGGTGCGCATGGCCCTCCTCCACCATGTCACCTGGTCGGTCAACTCCCTGTGCCACACGTTCGGACGACGCCCGGAAGGGACCGCCGATCGGAGTACCAATCTCTGGGTGCTGGCCGTGATCTCGCTCGGGGACAGCTGGCACAACATCCACCACGCCCACCCCTCGTGGGCCCGCCACGGGGCCCGACCGGGAATGATCGACCCTTCGGCGTGGCTGATCCGCCGCTTCGAGCATCTGGGCTGGGCCACCCGGGTCCGCTGGCCCCGGCTGCCGACAACGGTCAGCGGGTAGCAGCCGCCCGTCGTCGCAGGGGTGGAAGGGTCGGGGGCGGCTGCCGCCGAGCCGGGAGTTCGGCCAGCAGCCGGGCCGTGGCCCCGGCGACCTCCCGCACGGCCCGCTCGAACGCCTCCTCGGTCTGCGCCGAGGTGGTCTGGACACCGCTGATCTTGCGGACATACTGCCGCGCGGCTGCCTCCACCTCGTCATCGGTGGGCGGCGGCACGAGGCCACGGAGGGTGGTGATATTCCGGCACATACCCCCAGGTTAGGCCCAGCAACCGACCGGAGCACGACCAGCCCTGCACCGGGGTCCAGCTCCGGTCAGGGGAGCAGGTCCTGGACCTCGTCCCGCTCCGCCTCGAGCTCCTCGGTGGTGATTCGGATGCGTTCGGTGGCGAACTCGTCGTGGGACAGACCCTCCACCACCGTCCATCCACCGAGGCCGTTGGTGCGCACCGGGAAACCGAATTGCAGGCCCGGGGGAATCCCGTACTCGCCGTGGGACACCACGGCGAGCGAGGTGAAGTCGTCACCCGGGGTAGCCGTGCGGATGCTGTTCACCGAGTCGACCGCGGCATTGGCCGCCGAGGCTGCCGACGAGAGGCCGCGGGCCTCGATGACGGCCGCTCCCCGTTTCTGGACCGTGTTGATGAAGTCACCCTGGAGCCAGGAGGTGTCGTCGATGACCTGCGGGGCCGGCTTGCCGGCGATCAGGGCATGGGCGAAGTCAGGGAACTGGGTCGCCGAGTGGTTGCCCCAGATGGCGGTGCTGGAGACCGCCGAAACCGGCGCCCCGGACTTCGAGGCCAGCTGGCTCTTGGCCCGGTTCTCGTCGAGGCGGGTCATGGCGAACCACCGGTCCGCGGGCACCTCCGGCGCGTTCGACCGGGCGATCAGGCAGTTGGTGTTGCAGGGGTTTCCGACCACCAGCACGCGCACGTCGGTGGCGGCGTTGGCCGCGATGGCCCGCCCCTGGGGACCGAAGATCCCCCCGTTGACGGTCAGTAGGTCGCCTCGCTCCATACCGGCCTTGCGGGGTATGGACCCGACGAGCAGCGCCCACGACGTCCCGTCGAAGGCGGTGTCGAGATCCGTGGTGGTGATGATGTCGCTGACCAGGGGGAATGAGCAGTCATCGATCTCCATGACCACACCCTCGAGTGCCTTCATCCCAGGCTCGATCTCGAGGAGGCGGAGGACCACCGGCTGGTCGGGACCAAGCAGTTGGCCCGAGCCGATGCGGAACAGCAAGGCGTAGCCGATCTGGCCGGCGGCCCCGGTGACGGTGACGTGGACGGGAGATTTGGCTGCCATGGGGCCGAGGCTAATCGGACCGTTTCGGTGGGTCGAACCTGGACCGGTGAGCCGGTCGGCGCCGGCCCGGGCGGGCCGATCAGCGGCGACAGGTCAGCCGACCGCTCCGACCAGAGGGGGCGCCGACAGACCCCGCCGGGGTTCGACGATCCCGTCGATCAGCCCGTAGGCCATGGCTTCCCCAGGGGTCATGAAGTAGTCCCGGTCGATGTCGGATGCCACCTGCTCCACCGATCGCCCGCTGTGGTGGGCGATGATCTCCGCCATGCGTCGGGTGAGGGCCAGCACCTCCCTCAGCTGGATCTCCATGTCGCTCGGAGCCCCCCGGGTGCCGGCACTCCCCTGGTGGATCATGATCCGGGCGTTGGGCAGCGCCAGACGCTTGCCGGGCGCACCCCCGCACAGCACCATGGCCGCCGCCGACATCCCCATGCCGACGCAGATGGTGGACACGTCCGGACGAACGTGTTGGATGACGTCGTAGATGGCCATGCCGGCGTAGGCCACCCCGCCCGGTGAGTTGATGTACAGCGAGATGTCCTTCTCGGGGTCTTGGGCCTCGAGGTAGAGCATCTGGGAGATGATCAGATTGGCCACCTGGTCGTCGACCTCCTGGCCCAGGAAGACGATCCGCTCGCGCAGGAGCAGGGAGAAGATGTCGAAGGCCCGCTCACCCCGGCTGGACTCCTCGAGGACGGTGGGCACCAGGGTGTGGGCAAGGGTCATCGAATTCCTCCCGGCTGATCCGGCGCCGGACGCTCCGACCCGGAATACATCGACCATGATATCTCATGTTTGAGATATCATGGTGGGCGATATCGTCGGTCGGCAGGAGGAGGGTCGGCGATATCGTCGGCCGGCAGGAGGAGGGCGATCAGATGAGCGAACGGCGCCACCCCACGGTGTTCCCGGGCTTTCGGGAGATGTCCGAGCGCCGCCGGGCGCTGAGCGACGAGTTGGTGGAGCGGCGCCGTGCCCTCGGGCTGTCCCAGACCCAGGTGGCGGCCCGGATGGGCACCTCCCAGTCCGCGGTGGCTCGGCTGGAGACCGGGACGTCGGACGTCCTCATGTCGACGGTCGACCGGTATGCCACCGCCATCGGCTGGAGGTTGGAATGGTCGCTGGCGGGGCCCGACGACCCGGGAACGCCGACGTGAGCGCGCCGGGTTGGCCCCCCACCGGCGCCGGAGCATGGTCCGGGCCGGGCGACCCCGCCCTGTGGATGCGGGCCCACCTGTTCGACCGACGGGTCGTGCTCCTCGACGGCCTGCTCGACGACGCCCGCACCAACCAGGTGGCCACCGACCTGATGACGCTGGATGCCACCGGCGACGGCGCCGTCGATCTGCACATCGACTGCCCCGGCGGTTCGACCGGTGCGGCACTGGCCCTGATGGACGTCATCGACCTGCTCGGGGTCACGGTGCGGGCCTGGTGCACCGGGCAGGCGGTGGGGCCCGCCGTCGGGGTGCTGGCCGTGTGCCACCACGGCACCATGTCGGCCCATGCCCGGCTCCACCTCATCGAACCGACCGTCGGGTTCGAGGGGAGCACCCGCCACCTCCAGCAGCAGGCCGAGGCCCATGCGGCCCAGTGGGCGACGTTCTGCGACCGTCTGGCCGAGGCCACCGGCCGGCCGGTCGGGGTGATCCGGGAGGACACCGCTCGGGGACGGTTCCTCACGGCGTCGGAGGCCGTGGCCTACGGCGTGGTGGACGTGGTGGCCCCCCCGAAGAGCCGCATCCTGCCGCTCCCCGGCCCTCCCATCGGATTCCGGCCCCGCTGAGCCCCGGGTCCACCGGCCCGGGCCGAAGCCCGGGTCCGGTGGGTCAGGGTCCGGCCAGACCCAGGGCGGAGTAGATCTCCCGGGTGGCGTTGGATCGGTTGAGGGTGTAGAAGTGCAGCCCGGGCACGCCGGCGGCCAGCAGCTGCTCGCACAGCTCGGTGGCCACCGCCACCCCCTCCCGTCGGACCCCTTCGGGCCCATCCCGACGATCGGCCTCCGCCAGCCGTTCCACCATCCAGGGCGGTACGGCCGCTCCCATGGTGGCCATGCGGGGGATGGACGACAGGCTGGTGACCGGCATGATGCCCGGCAGCACCGGCTTGTCCACACCCCGCGCGGCCAGCTCGGCCACCAGGCCGGTGAACTCGGAGGCCTCGAAGAAGAACTGGGACACGGCGAAGTCGGCCCGAGCGAGCTTGGCGGCCAGGTGGTCACGGTCCGAGACCGGATCGGAGGACAGCGGATGGCACCCCGGCTGTGCGGCCACACCCACCGAGAATCCCCCGACCGCCTGGGCCAATTCCACCAGTTCCGAAGCGTGATGCAGCTCCCCCGGCCCCTCGCTGGGGTCGGTGGGCGGGTCGCCGCCCAGGGCCATCAGGTTCTCCACGCCCGCCATCCGGTAGGCCACGAGGATCTCGGCCAGTTCCAGCCGGGTGTGGGCCACACAGATCAGGTGGGCCATGGGCACCAGGGTGGTGGTCCGTAGCATCCCGGTGACCAGGTCAAAGGTGCGTTGCCGGGACTCGGCCCCACCCCGGTAGGTGACCGACACGAACGACGGCCCCAGCGGCTCGAGCTCCCGGAGGGTCCGGACCAGGGTGGCCTGCTCCGCGTCCGACTTCGGCGGAAAGAACTCGAACGAGTAGGTCCTCCCCTTGGCCAGGAGATCGGCGATGCGGGTCATGGGCGCACCAGCCTACCGTCGGATACCGCGTTCGTCCCGGTGGGGCCGACCGGGTCGGGTGGCCGGGGGCAGGGGCTCAACCAGGGGCGGAGCCGATTCGGGCCGACAACCGGACCAACGCGGCCGTCAATTCGCTGCTCCGGGCCCGGCGGGCCTCATCGGCCTGGGCCAGCTGCATTCCGGTCGGCGCCGCCGTCCCGTGACGGAGTAGCCGGTCGGCCTCCACGGCGAAGGCCAACCCCCGGAGAGCCCCGGCCGCAGTGGAGGCCATGGCCCCGGCGTCCGGATCGGGGGCGGTCGACACGGTGTGGTCCAACGCCACCGCGGCCCGCTCCACCTGTACCGCCACCGCTGAGCGGACCTCGGGGTCGGCGGAGACGGCATTGTCGGAGAGCAAGGAGGCCCGGGCCAACTGGGCATCGGACAGGGCCGGGACGACCGCCTTGCGCCAGGCCGCCTCGACCCCCCGCCGCCGGCGGGCCATCAGCAGCAGGATCACCAGTCCGATGGCCAGCACCAGCACCACGATGGCGATGATCAGACCCCAGGGTGTCTTCGACGCGGTATTGGTGCCCACCGGCGGGGCCGTCGTCGTCGTGGTGCTGGACGACGACGTGGTGGTGGGGGCCGTCGTGGTCGAGGTGGTGGTCGGGACGGTGGTGGTGGTCGGGACGGTGGTGGTGGTGGGGACGGTCTCGGTCGTGGGGGGGACGAGCGAGGTGGTGGTCACGGCCACCTCGCGGGCCGGTGCGGGGGCGGCGTCGGCCCGGACCGGGTGGGTCAGCGCCAACGGGCCGACCACCAGGAGCGCAAATCCGGCCAGAGCGGCGGCGGCGCGGCCGACCGGGGAGCCCACCGGTCCGGGTCGCCGGTGGCTACCCCGTCCGGCTCTTCCGGCCGTCACCGGTCGCTCCGTCCGAAGTCGTCCTCGAGCCGGACGATGTCGTCCTCCCCGAAGTACTCGCCGTGCTGCACCTCGACGAAGACCACCTCGGTGTCGCCGGGGTTGGCGATGCGGTGGTCGGTCCCGACCGGGACGTCCACCGAGTCCCCGGCCGACAGCTCGGTGACCTCCCCGTCCAGGGTGACCAGGGGGCGACCGCGGACGATGAACCAGTGCTCCGAGCGACGCGCGTGCCGTTGGTAGCTGAGCCGTTTGCCCGGCAGCACCACGATGCGCTTGACCTTGTGGGTCCCGTCGTCGTCGAGAACGGTGTACGACCCCCAGGGGCGTTGGTCGGTCTCGAGACCCTCCGCCGCGCTCACGACGACCGCTCCGCGGCCCGTACGGCGTTGCGGAGGAGCATGGCCCGGGTCATCGGACCGACCCCGCCGATCCGGGGGGTGATCCAGCCGGCCACCTCGGCCACCGACTCGTCGATGTCGGAGAGGAGTTTCCGCCCTTCCCAGGAGGTACCGGCTCCGACCACGGCGGCGCCGGGCTTGACCATGTCCGGGGTGACCAGGCCGGCCCGTCCGGCGGCCGCCACCACCACGTCGCCCTGGCGGACCAGCGTGGCCAGGTCCTCGACCCCGGTGTGGACCACGGTGACCGCCGCGTTGCACCCGGGGCGGCGCATGGCCAGGAGGAGGGACAGTGGCCTCCCGATGGTGAGGCCGCGGCCGATGATGACCACGTGCTTCCCCTCCACCGGCACATCGTTGGCCACCAGGAGCTCGACGATGCCGGCCGGGGTGCAGGGGAGCGGTCCGTTGGCGCCCATGACCAAGCGACCCAGGTTGACCGGGTGGAGGCCGTCGACGTCCTTGTCGGGGTCGACGGCCAGCAGAACCCGCTCCTCGTCCAGCCCGTCGGGCAGGGGCAGCTGCACCAGATAGGCGTGGATGGCCGGGTCGGCGTTGAACCGGGCCACCACGGCCTCGAGATCCTCCTGGGTGACGTCGACGGGAAGGTGCTCGTGGGCCGAGTTGATCCCGACCTCGGCGCAGTCGGCGTGCTTCATGGCCACATAGCGAGCACTCGGACCGTCCTCCCCGACCAGGATGGTCCCCAACCCCGGCGTGATGCCGGCGTTTCGCAGCCGGGCCACCCGGTCGGTGACCTCGGCGCGGATCTTGGTCGCCAGAAGCTCGCCGTCGAGCAGCTTGGCGGTCACGGCCGGTCCCTCATGGACCCAGTATGGCCGTAGCTCCGGCGACACGACGTGACCGCCGGGGGCCAACGCCCGGCCTCAGTGCCGGAAGTGGCGCTCGCCACCGGCCATGACCATGGCGATCCCGGCCTCGTCGGCGGCGGCGATCACCTCCCCGTCGCGGATCGAGCCGCCCGGCTGCACCACCGCGGCCACCCCGGCCTCGGCCAGCACCAGCAGCCCGTCGGGGAAGGGAAAGAAGGCGTCACTGGCGGCCGCTCCCCCGGTGGCCCGGTCCCCTGCCTTGGACACGGCGATCTCCGCCGCCACCACCCGTGACTGCTGGCCGGCCCCCACCCCCACCGCCTGGCCGTCGGTGACGATGGCGATGGCGTTGGAGGTGGTGCGGGCGCACACCCTCCAGGCCAGGGTCAGGTCCCGCCACTGGGCGTCGGTCGGTCGGGCTTTGCTGGCCACTTCCCACTCGGGGGGAGTGAGGAGGAACCGATCGGGCTCCTGGACCAACATGCTGGCCCCGAGGCCGCGGAACTGGCGGACCAGCGGTTCGGGGACGGGGGCCGACAGCAGACGGGTGGCCTTGCGCTTGGACACCAGCTGGACCAGGGCCGCCTCGTCGTAGGACGGGGCAATGATGAGATCGGCCTGTGGCCCCGCGGCGATGGCCTCGGCCACCGGGAGGGTGACCGGACCGCCGATGGCCACGATTCCTCCGAATGCCGACTGGGGATCACCGGCCAGGGCCCGCTGGTAGGCGATGACCAGGTCGGGGTGGACCGCCACCCCACAGGGGTTGGCGTGCTTGATGATGGCCACCGAATGCCCGCCGCGGTCGGACCCGGGCAGCTCGTGGACCAGTCGCCACGCCGCGTCGGCGTCGAAGATGTTGAGGTACGAGAGTTCCTTGCCTCCGTGCTGGACCACGTCGTCCCACCACGAGTGCCGGCCGACGATGCGGTAGCGGGCGCCGTGCTGGTGCGGGTTCTCGCCGTACCGAAGCGAGCCGGCCCGCTCGAGGGCCAGATGGATGGTGGGCGGGAGGATGGCGTCGAGGCCGCCCGGCTCGTCCTCCGCCGCCACCTCGTCGAACCAGGCCACGATGGCGGCGTCGTACGCCGCGGTGTGGGCGAAGGCGTCGCGGGCCAGCTGCAGGCGGGTGCCGGCCGACAGGGAGCCGTTCCGCCTCAGCTCGTCCAAAACCGGGGCGTAGGCCGCCGGCGACACCACGATGCCCACGTGGGCGTGGTTCTTCGCCGCGGCCCGGACCATGGTGGGTCCGCCCACATCGATGAGTTCGATGGACGGGTCGGACGTGAAGGGGTAGAGGTTGCAGACCACGAGGTCGATCGGGGCGATGCCCTGGCGGTCCAGGTCGGCCAGGTGCTCCGGCTGCGACCGGTCGGCCAGGATGCCGCCGTGGACGGCGGGATGGAGGGTCTTCACCCGGCCGCCGAGCATCTCGGGGGCGCCGGTGAGGTCGGCCACCTCGATGTGGGCGATGCCGGCGTCGGCCAGGGCCGACGAGGTCCCCCCGCTCGAGATCAGCTCCCAGCCCAGATCGGCGAGCCCGCGGGCCAGGTCGACGGCTCCGGTTTTGTCGTAGACAGACAGCAGTGCCCTCATGGCGCAACCTCCGTGGGTGATCCTCGCCCATCCTCTGACGGCGCCGCCAGCCGGTCGAGGAAGGTGCTGATGGTCGCGGGGTAGAGGGTCCGCTCGACCGACTTGATGCGCTCGTGGAGGGTCTCCTCGGTGTCGCCGGGGAGGATCGGGACCGTGGCCCGGGCCAGCACTGGCCCGGCATCCATCTCCAGGGTGGCGAGGTGCACGGTGGTGCCGGTCTCGGCCACTCCGGCGGACAAGGCGTCGCGGACCGCATGCCACCCGGGGAAGGCCGGGAGGAGGGCCGGGTGGGTGTTGAGGATGCGACCCGGAAAGGCCACGTGGATCGGGGCGTCGAGGACGGTGCCGAACCCGGCCATCGCCACCACGTCGATCCCCGCCTGGAGCAGGGCGTCGGTCACCGCGACCGTGTAGCGGCGGCGGTCGAAGTGCTCGCCGAAGCCGCCGAAGGCCGCCCGGTCGACCAAGAGGGCCGGTACCGCGGCGGCCGACGCCACCTCGAGGGCCCGGCAGGGTCGGTCGACCAGCACCAGGCGCACGGGAAGGCCCGCCGCGGTGATGGCCTCGAGGATGGTGCCGCTGCCCGAGGCCAGCACGCCCAGGCGCATCGGTCCGCCCGCAGTGCCGCCCCGGTTCCTTGGGCCACTGGCGGCAGGGGTCTCCGGAGCGGTGTTCGGAGTCGCGCCGGGTCCCACCCGCGCACGATATCAGCGCCGCAGAGTGCCGAGTCCCGCGCGGGCTGCGACGCCCCGAGGGCGGCCGGAGCGCCGGTGCTACTCTCCCGGCCACAGGGACCGGGGCGACGTGGCCCGAACCGGCCTGCCTCCGGTCAACGGGCCCACGTCGCTCGGTCCCCCCTGCCCAGGGAGTGCCCCTCGTGACTGTGGTATCGGCACCGCCGCGACGTTTCCGAAGGGAAAGTTTCGAAGATTCCCACCGCGGCCAGGCCCGACAGACGCCTTCCTCCGTGCCGCCCCGACAGGGGGCGTCGCCGTTCCCGCCGGAGAGCCCCGGACCCTCCGGGGCCGGGAGGTACGGGACCCTGCACGCTTACCGCTCGAGGCGGCGCAGCAGCGCTTCGTCCAGGCCCAGCAGACTGGGGAGCACGGCGTCGCACAGGCCCCAACGGGGTGAGTCGAAGGCGTCCGGCTCGGGGACGGCCACCACCCGCATGCGGGCCGCCTTGGCCGCCACCGCCCCGTTGAACGAGTCCTCCACGGCGAGGCACCGGGTCGGATCCACGCCCAGTTTGGCCGCGGTCGACAGATACGCCGCCGGATGGGGCTTGCCCAGTGGCTCCCACTCGGCCGAGTGCCAGGCGGTGATCGCCGGGCCGATCCCCAGACGATCCAGGGCCGCCTGGATGACCACGGCGTAGGAGCCCGAACACACGGCGGCCGGGAGGGCGAGGCGACCGCACAGCTCCACGGCATCCAGGGCGCCGGGCATCGGCTCCCCGTGGAGGGAGACCAACTCGGCCACCCGGGCGGTCACGGCACGCTCCACATCGGACGGGGCCAGGCCCGGCCACGGGGAGCGGACCCACCAGTGCCTGACCGCATCGTCGATACGGAGGCCCATCGTCTGGCGCACATCCTGCTCGGTCAGGTGGAGGCCGAGGGCTCCGAACACCTCGATCTCCGCCTCCCGCCAGAACGGCTCCGAGTCGATCAGCAGTCCGTCCAGGTCGAAGATGACCGCGTCGATGGACCGGCCGCCCAGGGCCGCGGCCGACGGCAGATCGGGGCTCAGCCGAGCTTCCGGACGACGTCCACCATGGCCTCGCCGGCTTCGGTGGGATTGAGAGCCACGGTGACGCCGGCGGCGGAGAGGGCGTCCATCTTGGCCTGGGCGGTGCCCTTGGAGCCCGAGATGATGGCGCCGGCATGGCCCATCTTGCGTCCCGGAGGCGCGGTCACCCCGGCCACGTAGGACACCACCGGCTTGGTCACCGACGAGGCGATGAATTCGGCCGCCTCCTCTTCCGCCGACCCCCCGATTTCGCCGATCATCATGATCGCCTTGGTATCGGCATCCGCCTCGAAGGCGGCCAGACAGTCGATGAAGCTGGTGCCCGGGACCGGGTCGCCGCCGATGCCCACGCAGGTGGTCTGTCCCACGCCCTGCTGGGAGAGCTCATGCAGGGCCTGGTAGGTGAGGGTGCCCGACCGGCTCACGATGCCCACCGGGCCTCCGGCCATGGCGATGTCGCCCGAGGTGATGCCGATGTTGCACCTCCCCGGCGAGATGATGCCGGGACAGTTGGGGCCGAGCAGGCGGGTGGCCGGGTACTCCCGCACCAGACGGTTGTAGGCCAGGGCCTCGTCGCTGGCCGGGATGCCCTCGGTGATGCAGACCACGAAGGGCACACCGGCAGCGGCGGCCTCCACGATGGCCTCGGCGGCGAACTTGGGCGGTACCGAGATGAACGAGGCGTTGGCCCCGGTGGCCTCGACGGCCTCGGCCACGGTGGCGAAGACCGGGATGCCCTCGATCTCCTCACCCCCCCGGTTGGGGTTGGTGCCGGCCACCACCTGGGTCCCGTAGTCCCGGTTGCGGAGGCCGTGGAAGAGGCCCTGACTGGTCGGGCTGATGCCCTGGACGACCACCTTGGTGGTCTCGTCGACGAAGATGCTCATGACCGGCCTCCAGCGAGTGCGACCGCACGGCGTGCGGCGTCGAGCATGGTCGGCTCGGCGACCAGGGAATCGGACAGGTGGCTGGACAGGATCTGGCGGCCCGCCACGGCGTTGGTCCCGTCCAGGCGGAGCACGATGGGTGAGCCGATCTCCACCCGGTCCAGGGCCTCGAGGACCCCTTTGGCCACCTCGTCCACACGGGTGATGCCCCCAAAGATGTTGACGAAGATGGAACGGACGGCCGGGTCGGAGTTGATGACCTCGAGGGCCGCGGCCATCACATCGGCATTGGCCCCGCCCCCGATGTCCAGGAAGTTGGCCGCCGAGCCCCCGCACTGGTTCACCACGTCGAGGGTGCTCATGGCCAGCCCGGCCCCGTTGGCGATGATCCCCACCGAGCCGTCCAGCCCGATGTAGTTGAGACCCCGCGCCTTGGCCCGTGCCTCCCGCTCGTCCTCGACGTCGCTCCCCTCGAACTCCGCCCACTCGGGGTGCCGAAAGGCGGCGTTGGCGTCCAGGGTCACCTTGGCGTCCAGGGCGTGGACCTTGTCGTCGGGGGTGAGGATCAGCGGGTTGATCTCGGCCAGGTCGCAGTCACCCTCCGTGTAGCACGTGTACAGCTGGACCAGCAGCTCGGCGGCCTGGTCGCGGGCCACCTCGTCGAGATTGGCCCGGTCCACCCACTGGCGGGCCGCCTCGAGGGTGAGTCCGTCGACCGGGTCCACGTGGAGCAGGGCGATGGCGTCGGGATTGGTCACTGCCACCTCCTCGATCTCCACTCCTCCCTCGGCCGAAAGCATGCCGAGGTGCTTCTTCGCGCTGCGATCGAGGGTGAAGCTGGCGTAGTACTCCTTGGCGATGTCCGAGGCGTGCTCGATCCACAACCGCTTGACCCGGTGCCCCTTGATGTCGAGGCCGAGGATGTTGCCGGCGTGGAGGCGGACCTCGTCCGCGGTGGCGGCCAGCTTCACGCCGCCGGCCTTGCCCCGGCCGCCCACCTTCACCTGCGCCTTCACCACCACCGGGTAGCCCGACGCCTCGGCCTGGGCCACCGCTTCGTCCACGGTGTCGGCCACGCCTCCTTTGGAGATGGGAATGCCGTAGCGGGCGAAGTACTGCTTGCCCTGATACTCGAAGAGATCCACTGAGGTCTGTTCCTCTCTGTCTGAGATGTGTCTGTCTCGTGTGCCTGGTGTGACTGTCTGATGCTTGGTCGGTGTTGCTGCCCTGCGGTCGCCGATTGGCGGGTCGGGCCGTTCCTCCCCGATCGGTTCCGACCCCGACGCTGATCGGTGTGGCCGGGCTCGGGACGGTCCCTCGGCGCCGGTCCGATTTACCGATGGCCCCGTCCGGCCGGTCCCCGATCCTCCCGCCCGCGAGATGAGCGTGGGATCGAAGGGACCGTCCTCGGGTCGCCCCGGGCGCTCCGGAATCGGGCCACCGGTCAGTCCGTGTCTCCGCCCTCCCGTTGGTCAAGGGCCTCGCCGAGCCATGCGCCGATGGCCGGGAGCGGTGCACCGGGAGTGAACACCTCGGCCACCCCGAGCTCCTTCAGGACCGGGATGTCGGCGGCGGGGATGATCCCCCCCACCAGGACCAGTACGTCACCGCGGCCCTGCTCCTTCAGACCGTCGACCACTCTCGGCACCAGCGTCAGATGGGCCCCGGACAGAAGGGAGAGACCCACCGCGTCGGCGTCCTCCTGTATCACCGCCTGGACCACCTGTTCGGCCGTCTGGTGCAGCCCGGTGTAGATGACCTCGAAGCCGGCATCGCGCAGCGCCCGGGCGATGACCTTGGCGCCCCGATCGTGCCCGTCCAGGCCAGGCTTGGCCACCACGACTCGGTACGGGCGTTTCACGGAGGCAGATACTAAGCGCTGACCGGGGCGAAAAGCCCATCCGGGACCCCGGGGTCAGGCGATTCGTTCCTCTGTCTCCCGACCCCACCCTCCCTGCTCCGGGGGGTCCGGGGCCGGGAGAACCACCAGCCCGACCTCCAGGCCCTAGCCTTTGGGGGTGCCTAGTACCTTTCGCTCCGGCGCAGGTGGAACTACCCGACCCGCGGAGGACGCCTTGACCACTTCGGCAGAGCCTGTGGACCTACCCGACGAACATGCGCCGCGGCCGACGCCGGCCTCCGAGTCGCTCCCCAGGGGTCTGGTCCGACTGTGCCGCCCCAGGCAGTGGATCAAGAACCTCCTGGTCTTCGTGGCCCCGGCCGCCGCCGGGGTGCTGCTGCACCGGTCCGTGCTGTGGCACGCGATCGCCGCCTTCGGTCTGTTCTGCGTGGCCGCCTCGGGTACCTACTTCCTCAACGACGCCATCGACGCCCCGGCCGACCGGGCCCACCCGACGAAGCGCCGACGTCCGGTGGCCTCGGGGGTGGTGCCGGTCACCCTGGCGCTGGCGGTCGGAGTGGCCATGCTGGCGGTGTCCATCGGCCTCGGCGAGCTCCTGGCCGGGTGGCACATGGCCCTGGTCATGGCCATCTACGCCCTGGTCAACGTGGGCTACTCCCTCGGCATCAAGAACGAACCGATTTTGGATCTGGCCGCCGTGAGTGCCGGCTTCGTCCTCCGGGCCGTGGCCGGGGGCGTGGCCACCGGAGTGGCCCTGACCAACTGGTTCCTGATCGTGGCGTCGTTCGGCTCGCTGCTCATCGTGACCGGCAAGCGGTCGGGCGAGAAACAACTCCTGGCCGACCAGCAGGCCGACGACGGTTCGATCCGTCAGACGCTCGGGCTCTACACGCCCAGCTTCCTCCGGTCCGTCCGGACCCTCTCGGCCGCCGTGACCGTCTCGGCCTACTGCCTGTGGGCCTTCGGGCGGGCCGCCGAGCTGCACCATGGGACCGATCCGATCTGGTTCCAACTGACGGTGATCCCCTTCACGGTGGCGTTGATCCACGTCATGCGGCTGCTCGACTCGGGCCAGGGGGCCGAGCCGGAGGAGCTGGCTCTCCACGACCATCGGCTGCAGGTCTACGGGTTGTGCTGGATCGCCCTGTTCGCCGCGGGCGTCTACGCCACGTGAGCACCCCCAGCACCCGGGCCCTCCTGACCGGTTGGGGCCGCACGGCACCGACCTCGGCGGAGGTGGTCCACGCGGTCCACCCCGACTTGGTGGACCAAGCCATGGCCGAAGCCGTCGCCCCGGGATCCGGCCGGCGCGGGATCATCGCCCGGGGACTGGGGCGGAGCTACGGCGACGCGGCCCAGAACGCCGGTGGCGCGGTCCTCGACGCCACCTGGCTGGACGCCGTGCACCAGGTGGACCTGGAGTCCGGCCGGATCACGGTGGGGGCCGGCCTCAGCCTCCAGACCCTGATGGAGCGGCTGGTCCCGCTGGGCTGGTTCGTGCCGGTCACCCCCGGCACTCGGCTGGTGACGGTCGGGGGGGCGATCGCCGCCGACATCCACGGCAAGAACCACCACGTGGACGGAAGCTTCTGTTCCCACGTCCCGGCCATGACCCTGGTCACCCCGACCGGGACCTGCACCATCTCCGCCTCGTCCGATCCCGATCTGTTCTGGGCCACCGCCGGAGGAATGGGGCTGACCGGCATCATCACCTCGGCCACCCTGCAGATGATCCCCATCGACAGCAGCTACATGCTGGTGGACACCGAACGGGCCGACGACCTCGACGACGTGATGGACAAGATGCTCACCGGGGACGCCGCCTATCGGTACTCGGTGGCCTGGATCGACTGCCAGTCCAGCGGGAAGCACCTCGGGCGCTCGGTGCTCACCCGCGGCGACCACGCCCGCATGGAGGACCTGCCGCACCGCCTCCGGCGGGTCCCGTGGCGGGCGAGGGCCTTCGTGCCCCGGACCCTGGCCCGGATCCCACTGACCCCACCGAGCGGCCTGCTCAATCCCCTCACCGTGGGGGCCTTCAACGAATTCTGGTTTCGCAAGGCCCCCGTCCACCAAGTGGCCAAGCCCCACCACCTGTCCAGCTTCTTCCATCCCCTTGACGGGGTGGGTGACTGGAACCGTCTCTACGGGCGGAAGGGATTCCTCCAATACCAGTTCGTGGTGGGCGACGAGCACGGTGAGACGGTGCGCGCCGTCATCGAGCGGTTGACCGTGCTCAGACTGGCCAGTTTCCTCGCCATACTGAAGCGGTTCGGCCCCGGCGACCCGGGACCTCTCTCCTTCCCGGTGCCCGGGTGGACCCTGGCTCTCGACCTCCCGGTCGGCCACCCCGGACTCGACCGACTCCTCGATGACCTCGACGAGCTGGTGATGGCAGCCGGCGGACGGGTCTACCTGGCCAAGGACTCACGGGTCTCCCCCGCCGCGTTCCGGGCCATGTATCCCCGCGTGGACGAGTGGAGGGCGGTGCGCGACCGGGTCGACCCCGAGGGAGTGCTGCGCTCCGACCTCGGCAGGCGCCTCGGCCTGTGCACCGACGTCGACCGCCACGCCACCGGTCACGGGGCAGCGTCGTCCCCGGCGTCCCCGGGCCGCCCGGGAAAGAGAACACGGCGAAGCGCGATGGATGCCCCCGCCAAGAGGTCGGCCCGAGCGGTCAAAGCCGGTCCGGCTGCCGGCACGGCCGACGGAGCGGAGGCTCCGGCCAGACGGGCGGCCCCGGCGCGGAAGACCGCGTCCCGGAAGGCTGCGGCCGGACGATCATCCACCGAGCCGGTCGGCACCCAACCCACACCACCACCAGAACGGACAGGATCATGATCGACGCCGTCGGGCGCCCCCAATCAGTGCTCGTCCTCGGGGGATCGTCGGAGATCGCCCAGGCCATCGTGGAACGGCTGGTCCCCGGCCGATGCCGGACCGTCATCCTGGCCGGCCGCCAGGGCATCCGCCTGGCCGAGGCGGTGGACCGGGCCAAGGCGGCCGGGGCCGACCTGGCCGAGGCGGTGGCCTTCGACGCCACCGAGACCGGTCGGCACCAGGCCTTCGCCGAGGAGGTGTTCGATCGGTTCGGTGACATCGATCTGGTGCTCATGGCCGTCGGGGTTCTGGGGGACCAGAGCACCGATGAGATCGATCCGCAGGCCGCGGCCTCGGTGATGACCAGCAACTTCACCGGGCCGGCGTCGGCCATGCTGGCCGTGACGACCCGCCTCCGTCACCAGGGTCACGGCCGGCTGGTGGTGCTGTCGTCGGTCGCCGGGGAGCGAGCCCGCCGTGCCAACTTCATCTACGGCGCCTCCAAGTCCGGACTCGACGCGTTCGCCCAGGGGCTCGGGGACTCCCTGGTCGGGAGCGGCGTCGACGTCACCATCGTGCGACCGGGTTTCGTGGTGGGCCGGATGACCGAGGGGATGACCCCCGCCCCCTTCTCGACCACGCCCGGGGCGGTGGCCGAGGCCGTGGTGCGGGGGATCGGGACGGGGGCCTCGGTGGTCTATGCCCCGCCCGTGCTCCGCTGGGTCTTCGCGGTGATGCGCCACCTGCCGCGGGCGGTCTGGCGCCGGATGCCGGGCTGAGTCGGTCGCCCTCCCGGGTCAGACCCCATCGACCGGCCGGGCGGAATGGTCACCACCGGGAGCCGGTGCCGGAGGCGATGCTCGGCCTCAGCGCCTCCGGACCGCCGGGGCCGGGGCTGCGGCGGGGAGCCGGCCCGACATGGTCACGAAGTCGCGGGACAGGGGCTGGAAGTACCGGTAGACGGAGGTTCCCTCGTCGTAGGTGAGCAGCGAGCCGTTGGCCGGTCCCGCCGGCTGGCCCACGGGTGGGTTGAAGCTGGTGAAGTTGACCCAGGCGGTGTTGATGTCCATCTCCATGGCCCGCACGGCCCCGGCCCGGGCCAGCACGTTGGCCAGGTCCACGATGGACAGACCGGAGCCCCCCACGTAGACCAAGGCGCCGTCGGCGGTGATGCCGAGGCCGGATCGCCACACCTGTACCCGGCCACCCAACGTCGCCCCCCACCGGATGTTGTCGTTGGCGTTGAGACCGGCCACGGGTTGACCGTTGTCCACGATGAGGTCGAGGTTCTGACGGACGGCGACCACTGAGGGGTCCATGGTCACGTCGGTACCCCACGCCCCGATGTTCGGGGTCCCGTTGCTGTCGATGACCAGCGACGCCGCCCCGGCGCGCAGGGGAACGGCGGTGATGCCGTCGGCGTAGAACCCACCTTGGGCGTCCTGCATGCGGAACCCGGAGTTGAACGCGGCCACCAGCGTGCCGAGTGCCGGGCCGGCCACCGGGGCCTCCTGGGCCCAGGTCTGACCGGTGCCGGGTATGGTCGTGCCCTCGTACAGCGACGTCGAGAGCAGCTTGGTGTCCATCCAGGCCACGCCGGTCACCAAGCTGGTATTGACAGCATTGGGACGCAGGAAGGCGGTGTACACCGCCGGGATGCCGCCCACGGTGCGGCCCACGGGGTGCCACTGGCCCTCCCCGGGGGTGGGCGTGGCCACGAATGGGACGATGGCCGCCGGGACGGGGAGGTGGACCGGTTCGGCCGGTTGTGTGGTCGTGGTGGTGGCCACCGGCGCCGGGATGGCGCCCCGGTGAGGCTTGCCCCCCTTGGGCGGGGCGTGCCAGGTGTACCAGGTGTTCTCGGCCCAGGTGACGATGCCCCCTCCTCCGTGGTCCCGCACCCACTCGGTGAGACGGGCCCCCGGGGTATTGCCCAGGGCCTGGTTGGTGGCGGCCGATCCGGCCGAGACCCACACCGGGGTCAGGGCGAGCAGGATCACCAGGGCCACCGTCGACTTCGGATGGCGGCCGACGACGGTCCGGCGGCGTCTGATCCGCTCCTTGCGCCGGGACCGGCGCTCCTTCCGGGTCGGCCGGGGGACGCGGGGGGAGGGAGGCCGGTCGTCCGGGTCGCGGCTCATCGGCGTGGAGACCACCAGGGGGACCCCGGTGGACGAGTACGACCGGAAGGGTCGGTCCGGGCCGGGGGACGGGAACCGGATCCGCCCGGGCGAGCACCGGCCAGGGGCCCGCTGCTCGTCGGGTCGGTGGCCGACGCCTCCCCGCCGGTCACCTCGGGCTCACCGGCCGTCGCCGGTCCAGGGCGCTCAACCGGGTCCCGTGTCCGGCTGGATACCGCCCGGGCACCAGGCTCGGCCGGCGATCCGTCCTGGTCGAATATGCCACTGCCTTCCAACGCGCTCCCCAGACCTCGTTCTCTTCGTCCGACGGGGAGTCCGACACCGTGTCGTCCCGATCGTTGCGGTCAATGCCGTCCTGGCCGTTCCCGCCCCGGCCCCGATTGACGTTGCGCGGCCCACGGGCAGTCAACCAGGGCCAGCTGACGGTCGGATGAACCGGCGGTCCAGTCTCCCAGAAGGACCCCGATCGTGGGGCTCACCCGGCCGACCGGGCCCCGGACCAATAGGGAGGCCCCGGACCGGTAGGGAGGCTCAGGCCCGCTTGAGCGGGGCCATCCGGAGCAGGAGTTTCTTCCGGCCGACCGATTCGAACACCACGACTGCCTCTACGTCCTCCCCGGACCCGGAGGTCTCGACCACCCGACCCTGGCCCCACTGTCCGTGGACCACCGGGTCACCGACCGCGAGGCCCAGCAGCTCGGCCCCGCTGGACGCGGGGCGCGGCGGCGCCGGCCGGTGGCGTCGAACTCGGCGTCCGCAGCCCGCCCCCGGCCGAAGACACTGCGGCCGGGAGTGCCGCCCCCGTCGTCGCCAGCGGCGTCGCGTCGGACGAACCGGCCACCCGAGGCGGAGCCTTCGCCTCCGAAGCGGGTCGAGCCGAAGCCGGATCGTCCGGCGGGATCGCCGCCCACGTCCCGGACCAGTTCCTCGGGGATCTCGGCCAGGAACCGGCTCGGGATGTTGCTGGTGCCCCGGCCGTAGAGCATGCGGCTCCAGGCGTGCGAGACGTACAGGTGGCGCTCGGCGCGGGTGATGCCCACGTAGCAGAGCCGGCGTTCCTCCTCCAGTTCGACCGGATCCCCGAGCGAGCGCATGTGGGGGAAGATGCCGTCCTCCATGCCGACCAGGAAGACCGCCGGGAACTCCAACCCCTTGGCGATGTGCATGGTCATCAGCGAGACCTTGGTGCCGTCCCCGTCGAGCTGGTCGGAGTCCGCCACCAGGGAGGCGGCCTCGAGGAACTCGGGCAAGGTGCGGTACTCGGCGGCCATTCCCACCAAGGTGTCGACGTTCTCGACCCGCCCCAGTGCCTCGATGGTGCCTTCGGCCAGGAGCTCGCTGCGGTAACCCGTCCGCTCCACCACCGCGCTGACCAGCTCGCCGGGGTCGAGGGTACCGAGCGCGTCCTCGATCTCCGGGTCGGATCGCTCGCCACCGCGGTCTCCCCGGCCATCCGAGCGCCAGCCCGGGGTCCTCCGGCGCCACCGCGTCACCGTTCTCGTCCACCAGCGGAGGCAGGATCATCCTGGCCCTCAAGCCCTCCAGCAGCTCCGACAGCTCGACCAGCGACCGTCCCGCCTTCCCCCCGATACCCACGTCGGGCCCCTGGGCCACGGCGTCGCCGAAGGACAGACCATGTGAACCGGCCCATCCGGACAGCTTGGCCACCGAGGTGTCCCCGACCCCCCGTTTGGGCACGTTGACGATCCGGCGCCAACTGATCTCGTCGTCCGGATTGACCAGCACCTTCAGGTAGGCCATCACGTCCTTGATCTCGCGCCGGTCGTAGAACCTGGTCCCACCCACCACCCGGTAGGGCACCTCGGCGTGGACCAAGGCCTCCTCCAGGGCGGCCGACTGGGCGTTGGTGCGGTAGAAGACGGCCACGTCGCCCCACCGGAGCTCCTGGTCGCTGCGGAGCCGTACGATTTCGTGGGCCACCCACTCGGCCTCGTCGCGCTCGTCCTCGGCGCGGTACCGGACGATCTTCCCCCCGGTCCCGCCGTCGGTCCAGAGCGTCT
Source organism: uncultured Acidimicrobiaceae bacterium (assembly GCA_963833585.1). GTDB lineage: Bacteria > Actinomycetota > Acidimicrobiia > Acidimicrobiales > RAAP-2 > Bog-756. Next base: position 584,568 of record CAWHYF010000003.1, read on the forward strand.
TGGGCTTGCGGGACACGTTGTTGGTGATCACCGCGTTGGCCGCGTCCAGGATGGTCTGGGTGGACCGGAAGTTCTGGTCCAGGACGATGGCCGTGGCGTCCGGGAAGGCCTGCTCGAAATCGAGGATGTTGGAGATGTCGGCCCCCCGGAACCGGTAGACCGACTGGTCGCTGTCTCCCACCACCACGATGTTCCGGTGCTCGCCGGCCAACAGCACGGCCAGGGCGTTCTGCACGGCATTGGTGTCCTGGTACTCGTCGATCAGCAGGTGGGTGAACCGGGTCTGGTAGTGCTGGAGCACGTCGGGGTGGAGCCGGAACAGGCGAACCGCGTTGAGCAGCAGGTCGTCGAAGTCCATGGCGTTGGCCGCCACCATCCGCTGCTGGTACAGGTCGAAGACGTCGGCGATCCGTCGGTCGAAGATGGTCACCGCCGCCGCCCGGTACTCGTCCGGGCCCTGCTGTCGGGACTTGGCCTGGCTGATCTGGCCCAGGACGGAGCGGGGCGACATCTTCTTGGTGTCGAGGTCCAATTCCCGGGCCACGATCTCCACCAGGCGGCGGGAGTCGGCGTCGTCGTAGATGGTGAAGGACCCCTTGTAGCCCAGTCGGTCACCGTGGGCCCGGAGGATCCGTACGCACGCCGAGTGGAAGGTGGAGACCCACATCCGCTTGGCGCGGGGACCGACCAGTTCGGCCACCCGCTTGCGCATCTCGTCGGCCGCCTTGTTGGTGAAGGTGATGGCCAGGATCTGCCATGGTGCTGCATCCCGGGTGGCGATCAGGTGGGCGATCCGCCGGGTCAGCACCCGGGTCTTGCCGGAGCCGGCACCGGCCACGATGAGCAGGGGACCGCCCCGGTGGAGCACCGCCTCGCGCTGGGGGTCGGTGAGCCCCTCCAGGAGGGTGTCGGGCTGCACCGGCGCCCAGTGCTCCCGGGGCACCCAGGAGTTGGTCGGAGCAGCCAGCTCCGGATCGGACGGCCCCGGGTCGCCGTCGTCGGCCAACACCGGGAGCGAGTCGGCGTCCGCGCCCGGCACGGTCACTCCCACTCGATGGTGCCGGGGGGCTTCGACGTGATGTCGAGAGCCACCCGGTTGACGCCCTCCACCTCGTTGATGATCCTCGAGGAGAGGCGCTCCAACAAATCGTAGGGCAGTCGGGCCCAGTCGGCGGTCATGGCGTCGTCACTGGTGACGGCGCGGATCACCACGGGATAGGCATAGGTCCGGCCGTCGCCCATGACTCCCACGGTTCGGACCGCAGGGAGCACCGCGAAGCTCTGCCACAGGTCCCGATAGAGGCCGGCCCGACGAATCTCCTCCACCACGATGGCGTCCGCGGCCCGCAGGATGTCGGCCCGCTCGGGCGTGACCTCCCCCACGATGCGGACGGCCAGGCCGGGCCCGGGGAAGGGCTGGCGCCAGACGATGTCATGGGGCAGGCCCAATTCCTCGCCCACCGCCCGGACCTCGTCCTTGAACAGGAGGCGGAGCGGTTCGACCAGGTCGAAGGCCAGGTCCTCGGGAAGCCCGCCCACGTTGTGGTGGGACTTGATGGTGGCCGCCGAGTCCGAACCGGACTCGATCACGTCGGGGTAGAGCGTGCCTTGGACCAGATAGCCCGACGGCTGGTCAGCACCGGGCAGCGAGACCGCCGGCTCCCGGCCGTGAGGGGCCTGTGGCCGGTGGATGACCAGGTCACGGGCCACCTCTTCGAAGATCCGGATGAACAGCTCCCCGATGATCTTGCGCTTGGCCTCGGGATCGACGACCCCGGCCAGGGCTTCGAAGAACCGGTCGGCCGCCTTCACGTGGACCAGGTCGATGTGAAACTGGCGCCGGAAGGTCTCCTCCACCTGCTCGCTCTCCTGGGCCCTCATCAGTCCGGTGTCGACGTAGACGCAGGTGAGCTGGTCGCCGATGGCCTTGTGCGACCAGGGCGGCGGCCACCGCCGAGTCGACCCCCCCGGACAGGGCGCACAGGACCGGTGAGGTGCCGACCTGGGCCCGGACCGCCTCCACCTGGGACTCGATGATCGAGGTGTGGGTCCAGGACGGCGGGCAGCGGCAGACGTCGTAGAGGAACCGCTCGAGGAGGTCCCGGCCCCGGTCGGTGTGGATCACCTCGGGGTGGAACTGAACCCCGAAGATGGCCCGATCCGCGTCGTGCAGAGCCGCCACCGGGGCGTCGGGGCTGGAGGCCGTGGCCACGAAGCCGTCGGGCACCGAGGTGATGGCGTCACCGTGGCTCATCCACACCTCGACCGCACCCGGCCAGTCGACGAAGAGCGGCGACGACCCGGTCACGGTCAGCGGGGTACGGCCGTACTCGCCCCGACCGGTGCGGGACACCTCGCCACCGAGCTGTCGGGTGAGCAGCTGGGCCCCGTAGCAGATGCCGAGGATGGGGATGCCGGCGTCGTAGACGGCCGGATCGATGGTCGGTGCCGGCGATTCGTTCACCGACTTGGGCCCTCCGGACAGGATGATGCCGGCGGGGCGCCGGGCCACCAGGTCGGCGGCGGTGGCGGTGTGGGGGACGATCTCGGAGTAGACGTGGGCCTCGCGCACCCTCCGGGCGATCAGCTGGGCGTACTGGGCACCGAAGTCGACCACCAGGACCGGGCCGTCGCCGGGCCCACCGGCGTCGGGAGCCGCAGGGCTCAATGGCCCATGCCGACACCCTGCGAACGCTGCAGGTCCTTGCCCTCGGTCTGGAGGGCGGGAGCCACCATCACCTCGGCCTTCTGGAACTCCTTGACCGTCTCATAGCCACAGGTGGCCATGGCCGTGCGCAGGGCCCCGAACAGGTTCATGCGGCCGTCGTTCTCGTGGGCCGGGCCGAGCAGGATCTCCTGGAGGGTCCCCCGGGTGGTCGTCTTGACCCGGGCGCCCCGGGGAAGGGTCGGGTGGAAGGTGGCCATGCCCCAGTGGAACCCCCTGGCCGGCGCCTCGACCGCCGAGGAGAGCGGGGACCCCAGCATCACGGCGTCCGCCCCGCAGGCCACGGCCTTGGCAATGTCGCCACCCTTGGACATGCCCCCGTCGGCGATGACGTGGCAGTACACCCCGGTCTCGTCGAGGTGGCGCATGCGGGCCCCGGCCACGTCGGCGATGGCGGTGGCCTGCGGGACCCCGATCCCCAGGACGCCCCGAGTGGTGCAGGCGTTTCCGGGACCCACCCCGACCAGCACGCCGACCGCACCGGTCCGCATCAGGTGGAGACCGGCCTGGTAGGAGGCACATCCGCCCACGATCACCGGGATCTCGAACTCGCGGATGAATCGCTTCAGGTTGAGCGGTTCCACCGTCTTCGACACGTGTTCGGCCGAGACCACGGTGCCCTGGATGACCAGCAGGTCCAACTCCGCGGCCAACAGGGCCGGGGCGAACGACTCGGTCTTCTGGGGGGTCACCGAGCCGGCGGTCGTGATGCCGGCCGCCTTCATCTCCCGGATCCGCTCGGTGACCAGCTCCAGTTGCACCGGCTCGGCGTACATCTGCTGCATGCGGGCCGTGGCCTTCTCCGCCGGCAGCTCCCGGATCTCGTCGAACAGCGAGGTGGGGTCCTCGTAGCGGGTCCACAGTCCCTCCAGATTGAGCACTCCCAGGCCCCCCAGCCTCCCGATCTCGATGGCGGTGGCCGGGCTGACCACGCCGTCCATGGCCGAGGCCAGCAGTGGGAGATCGAACTGGTAGGCGTCGATCTCCCAACTGATATCGACGTCTTCGGGATCGCGGGTCCGCCGGCTGGGCACGATGGCGATGTCATCGAACCCGTAGGCCCTCCGACCCGATTTGAAGATGCCAATCTCAAGCTCAGCCACGTGCTATTCCTCCGGACCCTGTTCGCAGTTCTCCACACCTCCGGCCGGTGGCCGCCCCGACAGTGGGCCAACCGGCTGCACCCCACGATACCGCCTGGGACCGAAGGGCTGGTCCCGGCCCCGGGCCGGTCCCGCCCCCTCGGCGGCGCACCCTCCGCATCGCCCGCACCGTCCCGGCGACCTCCCGGCCGGGATCCGGCCCTCCACCCCGGGTGGGCACCGTGCGCACCGGCACCTCCGGTCAACCCGCCGAGGCAGGGGCCCGCAGAGAGGGGGGGAACGCCACTCCGAGGACCAGGCAGATCAGCTCCATCAAGGTGCGCGCGGTGGCCCCCCACACCGTCTCGTCCGCCACCTCGAAGAACCACACCGGGAACTCGCCGTCGGGGATCCCCGAGACTCCGACCCGTCCGGGCACCGACCACCACTCCTCGTGGAAGACCCCGTCGGCCACCAGCTCGCTCAGGGCCACGTCGAAGATCCGCTCCACCTCGGAGGGATTGGCGGCGAGGGAGGGGCGCCGATCGAGCGTGGCCACCACCGGGGTCATCACCGTGTTGGAGGACACCGTGGGCATCGGGGTGAGCACGCCGATCACCGTGGCCAGCGAGGCATCGAGGGAGACCTCTTCGGCCGCCTCACGGAGGGCGGCCTCCACCACCCCCTCGCCGAGCTCCAGCCTCCCGCCGGGGAACGCCACCTCCCCCTGGTGGGACCGGAGGTGGTCGGCGCGGACGGTGAGGATCACCCGGCTGTCCTCCCCGCTTCGAACAACGGCACCAACACCGCGGCCGGGCGGCCCCGGATCTCGCCGGCCGGTGCCCGCCACGGTTCGCGAATCCCGTCCAGGCGCTTCGGTCGGCCGGAACCGAAGGCCGAGCGGACCTGGTCCAGCGTGATCCGCCGCCGCCGGTCCGGCGGGAGGGCAGCCCAGGGGGCGGGGCCACCCGGTCGGTGGCTGCCGGGGCGGGTGATCGACCGGCGGGTCGGGGGCGGCGGAAGGTCAGGGGAGTCCATGGAGGTCCTCAGCGTAGGGCGGGTCCCGGGCCGAGCGGGCGTCCGGGAGGGTCGCCGGGACCCCGGTTGGCGACGGTCCCAGGCCCGGCGGTCATGTCGATCCGGCCATCCCGGCCCTGCGACCTGGGACGTCGGTACAATTCGGCCGCGAGCCTCGGGGCGACGTTCGGAACGTCCCGCCGACATGCCTCCCCGACGGCCGAGACCGCCCCACCCGAAGGAGCCCAGAGTGGACAGCAACGACGTCCAGGCCGCCGCCGCCCAGTTCCCGATCACCACGGCCCTCGAATTCCCCGAGTGGTCCGTCCAACGAGAGCCTCGGCATGACCTTCGGCGTGGTGGTCCGGTCGATGGGAGCGGCCAAGGGGTTCACCGCCAGTTTCCGGGCCCTGGCCGGTGGGGAGGTCAAGCAGTACACCAAGCTGGTGGAGGACAGCCGGCGGCACGCCCTGGACCGTCTCATCGAGAACGCCCGCATCCTGGGCGCCAACGCCATCGTCTCCATGCGGTTCGACTCATCCGAGATCGGCCAAGGCCTCACCGAGATCGTCGCCTATGGCACGGCGGTGATCGTTGGGAGCCGCGCCTGATGCCTCGACGCGACCGGACCGGTCGTCCCAGCCACCCCCGGGGTCTCCCATGGTGGTGGTGATTCTCTCGCTGGTCGGCGCGGCCGTGGTGGTCGCGGTGGTCATCAGCCTGTTCGTGCGCCGCCACGGCGAGTCCGACGGCCCCGAGCCCGGATCGACCCCCACCGACGAGGTGTTCAAGGACCCCGGGACCGACCGGACCATGCGGGTTTGGGTGGACCTGGCCGGGGAGCGCCACTATGTCCCCGATGTCCGCTGACGCCCGCCGGAGCCTCCTGGCCACCGTGGCTGCTCGGGCCGGTGACGTGGAGCACCGCCGTGACGCGAACCGACCGGACCCGAAGGCCCGGCCGGCTCGTCGATCGGGCTACGCCCTCGAAGCGCTTCCGGCCCCGCGGGGCCGGAAGGGGCCTACATCATGCCGCCCATTCCCCCCATGCCACCCATGCCCCCGCCCATGGCGGCAGCGGCGGCAGCGGCGGCGGCCGGGTCGGCCTTCTCCGGCTTGTCCGCCACCAGTGCCTCGGTGGTCAGGAGGAGCCCGGCGATCGACGCGGCGTTCTGCAGGGCCGAGCGGGTCACCTTGGCCGGGTCGATGACGCCCGCCTTGACCAGGTCCTCCAGCTCGCCGGTGGCGGCGTTGAGTCCGATGGTGCCGGTCTCTGACTCCACCTGACGGACGAAGACCGAACCCTCGAGCCCGGCATTGGTGGCGATGGAGTGCAGAGGCGCAGCCAGAGCCTTGGCCACGATCGAGGCACCGGTGGCCTCGTCCCCGCTGAGGGAGGCGACCACCTTCTGCACGGCGGCGCGGGAGCGGACCAGGGCGGTGCCCCCTCCGGCCACGATGCCCTCCTCCACGGCGGCCCGGGTGGCGGAGAGCGCATCTTCGATGCGGTGCTTCTTCTCCTTCAGCTCCACCTCGGTGGCGGCACCGACCTTGACGACGGCCACGCCACCGGCCAGCTTGGCCAGACGCTCCTGCAGCTTCTCCCGGTCCCAGTCGGAGTCGGTCTCGTCGATCTCCCGCTTGATCTGGGAGATCCGACCCTTCACGTCGTCCGACGAGCCGCCGCCCTCGATGATGGTGGTGTCGTCCTTGGTCACGATGACCCGGCGGGCGGAACCCAGGAGGTCGACGGTGACACTGTCCAGCTTGAGGCCGATCTCCTCGGAGATCACCTGCGCGCCGGTCAGCACCGCCATGTCCTGGAGCATCGCCTTGCGGCGCTCACCGAAGCCGGGGGCCTTGACGGCGACCGAAGTGAACGTGCCGCGGATCTTGTTGACCACCAGGGTGGCCAGGGCCTCGCCCTCGACGTCCTCAGCCACGATCAGCAGGGGCTTGCCGGTCTGCATGACCTTCTCGAGCACCGGAACCAGATCGTGCACGGCGCCGACCTTCGAGTTGACGAACACGATCAGCGGGTCGTCGAGCACGGCCTCTTGGCGCTCGGGATCGGTCACGAAGTAGGGCGAGAGGTAGCCCTTGTCGAACTGCATGCCCTCGGTGAACTCGAGGTCGATGCCGAAGGTGTTGGACTCCTCGACGGTGACGGTGCCGTCCTTACCCACCTTGTCGATGGCATCGGCCAGCACCTCGCCGATGGCGGAGTCGGCGGCGGAGATGGAGGCCACCTGGGCGATCTCCGTCTTGGAGTCGATCTCCTTGGCCTGCTTCTTGATGGACTCGACGGCCGCGTCGACGGCCTTGTCGATGCCCTTGCGCAGGCCCAGTGGATTGGCCCCGGCGGCCACGTTGCGCAGGCCTTCCTTGATGAGGGCCTGGGCCAGCACGGTCGCCGTGGTGGTGCCGTCGCCGGCGACGTCGTTGGTCTTGGTGGCGACCTCTTTGACCAACTGGGCGCCCATGTTCTCGAAGACGTCCTCGAGCTCGACCTCACGGGCGATGGACACGCCGTCGTTGGTGATGGTGGGAGCGCCGAACTTCTTCTCGATGACCACGTTGCGGCCCTTCGGGCCGAGCGTCACCTTGACGGTGTCGGCGAGCTTGTTCACTCCCGCCTCGAGGCCGCGACGGGCGGCTTCGTCGAACTTCAGGATCTTGGGCATTACTTACCTACCTTGGCCAGGACGTCACGGCTGGAGAGGATCAGCAGGTCCTCGCCATCGGAAACGATCTCGGTGCCGCCGTACTTGGAATAGACGACCGTGTCACCCACGGCGATGTCCAGGGGAATGAGCTCCCCGCTGGCCTCGGCGCGACGGCCGGGACCCACAGCCAGGACTTCACCCTGCTGTGGCTTCTCTTTGGCGGTGTCGGGAATCACCAGGCCGGAAGCGGTGGTCTCCTCGGATTCGCTGGGGCGGACGACGATGCGATCGTCAAGGGGATGCAGACTCATGGGTTCGGGCCTCCTGTGGCACGCGTTAGCAGTCGAAGGTTGAGAGTGCTAATGGTAGCGACCTGGGCGGCGTTTGGCAACCGCGTCGGCGAGTGCCAGTCGGAGGCCTCCGGCCAGGTCGGATGGGCCGATTTCCCGCCGCCTGACCGGGAGGCCGGATCGTTCCCAGAGGTCAGACGCTGGCCACCAACCGGAGGTTGGGGTCGGCACCGAGGGTCAGGGGGCTCGCCTCGCCGTGCCGGAGCCGCCACCAGCCGGCCGCCGCCACCATGGCGGCATTGTCGGTGCACAGGGTGCGGCTCGGCAGGAAGGCGCCGATCCCGTCGGCCGCGCAGACCTCCTCGACCGTCGACCGCAGGAGGGAGTTGGCGGCCACTCCTCCGGCCAGGCACAGCGGCCCGGGCGCCCACGTCGGCGGCCGCCGACCGGGTCCGGGTGACGAGGACGTCCACCACCGCCTGCCGGAACGAGGCGGCCACGTCGGCGGTGTCGGCGTCCGGGTGCCTGCGGACCGTGTTGACCACCGAGGTCTTGAGGCCGCTGAACGAGAAGTCGTAACCGTTCCCCGGAGTGGACCGGGGAAAGGCGAAGGCGGTGGGGTCGCCCCGCTCGGCGATCCGGTCGATGGCCGGGCCCCCCGGGTAGCCGAGGCCGAGGTAGCGGGCGACCTTGTCGAAGGCCTCACCGGCGGCATCGTCGATGGTTCCGCCCATCAGGCGGTACCGACCCGGTTCGGTCACCTCGACCAGCAGGGTGTGGCCCCCGGAGACCAGCAACACGACCAACGGCCAGCCGAGGTCGGGCTGCTCGAGCAGCGAGGCGAAGAGGTGGGCCTCCAGATGGTTCACCCCGATCAGTGGCACCCCCCAGGCCAGCGAGAGGGCCTTGGCCTCGGCGACGCCGACCAGCAGCGAACCGATCAGGCCCGGCCCGTAGGTCACGGCCACGGCGTCGATCCCGGTGCCGGCGGCATCGGAGCCGGCATCGGCCAGGGCCTCGGCCAGGACCGGGGTGAGCAGCTCCACATGGGCGCGGCCGGCGAGTTCGGGCACCACGCCGCCGTACTTGGCGTGCAGGTCGACCTGGCTGCTGACCACCGAGGACACGATCCGCGATCCCCCGTCGACCACCGAGGCCGCCGTCTCGTCGCACGAGGTCTCGATGCCGAGGACCCGGGTCACGGAGCGGTCGGTCACCTGTCGGAGACTACTCAGCGGGGACGGGCCGCCGTCACCGCCCACGACGTCACACGCGGGCGGTCACCCGCAGCTCCGACGCCCAGCGGACCTCGATCCCCTCCAGCCGGTCGGCGTACTGGTCCGAATCGATGTCCCGGGCCCACATGACCAGGGCGTCGTCACCGGTCTCGGGGTAGTAGTTCCGCCGCACCCCCACCGGGGCCATCCCGAACCGCTGGTAGAGGGCGATGGCAGGGTCGTTCCCCACCCGGACCTCGAGGGTCAGGTGGCGGGCCCCACGAGCCAGGGCGGTGCGGACCAGATCGACCAGGAGGACTGCGCCGAGACCCCGTCGCTGCCAGGCCGGCTCGACGGCGATGTTGTTCACGTGGGTCTCGTCGTCGATGAACATCTGTCCGGCGAAGCCCACGATGGACCGCCCCACCCATGCCGCCCGATAGGCCCGGGACTTGCGCTGGGCCAGCTCCTCCACGAAGAGACGGTGAGACCACGGCTGGGGGAAGACGGCCTCCTCGATCCGCAGGACGCCCTTCAGGTCCTTGGTGCGCATGGGGGCGATCACCACTTCCACCGGTGCGGCGGTCGGGAGGCCCTCGCTCACCGGGTCTCCTGGTCGTGGGTAGGGCGGGCGACGCCAGCCCTGACGGCCCGGGGGGCCCGCTGCTCCCAGTTGATCCGGGCATCGGCCGGACGCCGGTAGTCGGGCACCAGGTCGCCGGCCAGGGCCGGAGCCACGCCGCGGGCCAGCCGGGCCAGGGCCAGGCGGGCCAAGGCCAACGGGGGCGGGGCCGAGAGTTCGGTGGCTCCCCCCAGGTCCAGCTGGGCATGCACGGCCAACTGCGGCGTGTAGCGCACCGCCCCGTCGCCCACCACCGTCACCCGCCCGTGGTGGGCGACCAGCTCCAGGAGCCAGGACTCGAGGGTGTCGGGAGTGATGGGCCCGGAGCGATCGTGCCTCACCGCACCCAGGTCGACGACGTCGCCTGCCAGTTCACCCCCACTGGGGCTTGCGCCGCAGACGTAGGCGGCGGTGAAGACCTCGCCTCGCCGGGCGTCGATCACCGGGACCACCACGCCGGACCACGGCTTCCCCCCGACCTGGACCCGTTCGATGGCGGCGGCCGCCAGGATGTCGAGACTGGAAACGCCGATCAGCCCGACCGAGAGCGCCTGGCCGAGCGCCTTGGCCGTGGCCACACCCACCCGGAGCCCGGTGAACAACCCGGGACCGAGGTCAACGGCGATGACCTCGACATCGGCGACGGTGCATCCCGATGCCGCACAGACCTCCTCGATGGAGGGGATCAGCAGCTCGGCATGGGCCCGACCTCCGACGTGGAGGCGTTCGGCCGAACCCCCGTCCCCCCGGACCAGGGCCACGCCGACCATGTCGGTGGCCGTCTCGATGGCCAAGAGGGTCACGCCGCCGCCCACCGGTCGAGCGACCCGACCACCGCCTCCCAGCGCGCCGTCCACTGCTGACCCGAAGGTCGGAGGGTGATCCTCCTCCGATCATCGTCAGTTCCGTCGGCGCCGGTCACACACCGGCCGGCGTCGGCATCGGGGCCGGCGTGAGGGTGGGAGAGCAGCTCCACGGCCAGCGCATCCGAGCCGAGGAGGGGTTCGGCCACGTCCCCCCACTCCACCAGGGCCACCGATCCCTCTTCCACCAGTTCCCCCAGGCCCAGATCGACGATCTCGTGCAGGTGGTCCAGACGCCACAGGTCGGCGTGGAGCAGGGTGCGGACCCGGCCGTGGCCGTCCCGGTCCCACCTCCGGCCGTCCCCGCTCCGGTCGTCCCCGCTCCGGTCGTACCCGCTCCGGTCGTCCCCCCGTCGGTGGCTGACCACCGGGTAGTGGCGGACCAGGGTGAAGGTGGGGCTGGTGATGGGCTCGATCACCCCGAGCCCGGCACCGAACCCCTGGGCAAAGGTCGTCTTGCCTGCGCCGAGGTCCCCGGCCAGCAGCAGGACGTCGCCGGGGACACAGAGCACCGCCAGCGCGGCGGCCAGGGCCCGGGTCTGGTCGGGTGCCGCCGTTCGGAGTTCCAGCACCGGTCCGCTCACGTGCGCCACCCGAGGAGCTGTTTGGCCCGGATCAGGTCGGCCCGCATCTCCGCCACGACCGCGCCCCCGGATCGGAGGGCGGCGGCCGGGTGGTAGGTCGGCACCAGATGCCATCCGTCCATCGGGTAGGACTGGCCGCGGACCTTGGTGATGCCGAGATCGGTCCGGAGCAGGAGCTTGGTGGCGAAGTTCCCGAGGGTGATCACCACGGCGGGGGCGATGGCACCCAGCTGGGCCTCCAGGTAGGGACGGCACGAGGCGATCTCGTCGGGTTTGGGGTCTCGGTTGTCCGGCGGTCGGCATTTGACCACGTTGGCGATGTAGACGTGGCCGCGGTCCACGCCCAGCTCTTCGAGGAGGAGCCGGTCGAGCAGCCTCCCCGATCGACCCACGAACGGCTCTCCTTGCAGGTCCTCGTCCCGCCCCGGGGCCTCCCCCACGAACATCAGGTCGGCGTGGGCATCGCCCACACCGAAGACCACCTGGGTCCGGTGGGCGGACAGCGGACACCGGGTACAGCCGGCGGCCTCACGGGCGAGGTCGGCCAGGTCGGTCGCGGACGCCACCGCCGCATCGTACCGCCCGGACGATCTCCACCGGCAGGGCCCCAGGGCAAGGTCGGCCCCGCGGCGCCCCGCCGACCCTCCGATCGCCCCACCGTCCGTCGCCGACCGCGCCTCGGTCCGCCTCGGTCCGCTCAGTCCGCCGGGCCCTCGCCGTGGACGACGCGGGGTACCCGGGGGCCGATGTCGCACACCACCTCGTAGCTGATGGTGCCGAGAAGACCGGCCCACTCCCCGGCGGTGATCTCCTGGTCACCCTGGCGGCCGATCAGGACCACCTCGTCACCCACCGCCACCCTCGCCGTGCCCACCGGGCCGCAGTCCACCACGATCTGGTCCATCGTCACGACCCCGGCCATGGGGTGGCGGCGGCCGCCGATCAGCACCTCGCCGCCCTGGTCGAAGAGCCGGCGTGGAACCCCGTCGGCGTACCCGATGGGCACGGTGGCCACCGTCGTATCGCACGGCACCGGTCGGCGGCGTCCATACGAGGGGCGCTCGCCCGCGGCCACGTCCCGCACGTAGGTGACCCGGCTGCGCAGGGAGAGCACCGGCTCGAGCCGGCGACCACCGGTGGCCTCGGCGAGGGTCGAGGCCAGGGCGGGGGTGGGGGCCATCCCGTAGAGCGCCAGGCCGCACCGCACCATGTCCCGCCGGGATGCGGCTGCCCCGATGGTCCCGGCCGAGTTGGCCACGTGCAGCATGGGTGGCCGATGGCCGGCCCTGGCGAGGTCGGCCACCGCGGCATCGAAGCGGTCGAGCTGGAGCCGGGTGAAGTTCCGGTCGTCGGGCTCGTCGCCGTCGGCAACGGCGAGGTGGGTCCACAGCGCGCCCAACGCCAGACCGGGGTCGGCCGCGATGGCGTCGACCAGTGAGGCGACGGCGGCCGGATCGGCGCCCACCCGGTGCATCCCGGTGTCCACCTTGAGGTGCACCGGTACCGGGGGCACCCCGGCGCGGGCCACGGCCCGTCCGAGGGCCTCGACTCCTCCGGCGGTGTAGACCGTCGGGACCAGACGGCGAGCCACCGCCTCGGCCATCCCCTCCAACGGCGGCTCGGAGAGCAGGAGCACGGGCGCCTCGATGCCGGCCTCCCGGAGGGTCACCCCCTCTTCGACCAGGGCCACGGCGAGCCAGGTTGCACCTCCTTCGAGGGCGGCCCGGGCGACGGGAACGTCGCCGTGCCCGTAGCCGTCGGCCTTCACCACCCCGCAGAGGGCCGCAGGACCGATGAGCCCGCACAGCACGGCGGCGTTGTGCCGTACCGCGTCGAGGTCGATGTCGGCCCAGGCCGGCCGCCAACGCTCAGCCACGGGATCCCGGGGCCCGCCGGCCCGGGGCGGCCCGCCCGCCCGCCGTCCGAGCTCGGCCATCACCACCGGCACCAGATCGGGTAGGTCTCCGGCCATGGTCCCCGCACCGTAGGCCAGGGCGCCGGCCCGACCATGGAGGTGGGCACCCAGGGCCGCGGCGTCGAGGGGGTCGACACCGCGTGCCACGAGGGCCCCGATGATCCCGGACAGGACGTCCCCGGTCCCCGCGGTGGCCAGGGCGGTGGTGCCCGCCCGGGCCAGGCGGACCCGGCTGTCGGGGTGAGCCACGGCGGTGGTGGGCCCTTTCAGGAGGGCCACCGCGCCGGAGGTGGAGGCCAGGGCACGGGCGGCGGCGATCCGGTCGGGACCCGGGTCCCTGCCGGCCAGGCGGGCGAACTCCCCGTCGTGGGGGGTGAGCACCAGCCGGGACCGGGCCTGGAGGGAGCGGTCCCGGCCCACCTGCCCGAGGGCGTAGAGACCGTCGGCGTCCACCACCACCGGGACCGGCGAGTCGGCCAACAGCCGGAGCACGTCGGCCGCGGTGCTCTCGGCACGCCCGAGGCCCGGGCCGACCACCACGGCCGTACAGCGGGAGGCGGCGTCGAGGGCGGCCGACGCCCACCCCTCCGCCGGCAGGGGGACGCTCACCGCCTCGGTGGCCGGGGAGTCGGCCAGGTCCAGACCCGGAACACCCAGGCGGACCATGCCGGCGCCGGCGCGGTAGGCGGCGCGGGCGCACAGGCCGGCGGCCCCGACCATCCCCGGGGACCCCGCCACCACCAGGACGGCGGCCGACCACTTGTTGCCCTGGCGGCTGCGCATCGGGATCAGTCGGGCCAGGTCGCCGTCCTCGATCACGCCCACCGCCGGACTGCCGGCGGGCAGGCCGATGTCGGCCACGGCCACCTCGCCGGCCAGCCGGACCCCGTCGCCCTGGAGCAGGCCGGGCTTGAGCGCCACGAAGGTCACGGTTCGGACTGCGGTCGCCGGAGCGCCGGAGGCCTCGCCGGTGTCGCCGCGTACCCCCGATGGAATGTCCACGGCCAGCACCGGGGTCCCCTGGGGCACCGGGGGGAAGCGGAATTCGCCTCGGAATCCGGTGCCGAAGGCGGCGTCGATGACCAGGTCGGCCGGGCCGATGGTGGTCGGCGAGGCCACGTCGACCAGCCGGGTCCGGGCGCCCCGCCGCCGGAGGATCTCTGCGGCCACCCGCCCGTCGGCCCCGTTGTTGCCCGGCCCGGCCACCACGGTCACCCGACGGCCGTACGCCCCTCCCAGGAGCTCCAGGGCGGCCCGGGCCACGGCCAGGCCGGCCCGGGCCACCAGGGTCTCGAGCGGGGTCGAGGCCAGGGCCGCGGCGTCGACGGCATTCATCTCGGAGACGGTGAGGACCGGCTGCATCGGCTCCGACGCTACGACGTCGACGGCCGGCCGCGCTCGGCCACCACCAGGGCCACCGCCACCCGATCGGTGTGGGACAGCGACAGGTGCCACCGCACGGCACCGGCCAGTCTCGCCCGCTCCGCGGCCGCACCCGAAATGACCAGGCGCGGCGCCTCCAGGCCGTCCCGTCTGACCTCCACCTCGTGGAAGGGGTAGGCCCCCAGGCCCACCCCCATGGCCTTCATCACCGCCTCCTTGGCCGCGAAGCGGGTGGACAGCCGGGGTACGGGATCCGCCGCCGACCGGGCGTAGGCGAGCTCGGCTTCGGTGAACAACCGGTCGGCCACCGAGGCCCGGCGTTCGAGGACCCGGGCGAATCGGGCCAGATCCACCGCGTCGACGCCCACGCCCACCACCCCGACCGGTGGGTGCTCCTGGCCCAGCAGGTCCAGGGCCAGGCTCCGGGCCAGCGCCGCCACCGGCTCGGCACCGTCCCGTCCGGTCACTCGACGGTGACCACCTTGGCCAGGTTGCGGGGTCGGTCCACGTCCAGGCCGTGCAGCCGGGCCAGGTGGTAGGCGAACATCTGCATGGGCACCACGTCGATGATCGGGGCGAACAGGTACTCGGTCTGGGGTACCCACAACACGGCGTCGGCCTGGCGGGCGGTCTCCTCGTCACCGTCATTGGCCACCAGCACCACGGTGGCGCCGCGGCTCTTGACCTCGGTGACGTTGCTCATCATCTTCTCCCAGATCGGGGTGCGGGTGGCCACCGCGATGACCACGGTCCCCGACTCGACCAGGGCGATGGGCCCGTGCTTCAGCTCGCCGGCCGGGAAGCCCTCCGCCCGGAGGTAGGAGAGCTCCTTCAGCTTCAGGGCGCCCTCGAGGGCCACCGGGTAGCCGACTTGGCGCCCGAGGAACATGAAGGAGGGCGAGTCGCGGTAGCGGGCGGCCACCGCCTCCACCTGGGCGCCCCGCTCCAGGGCCAGGGCCACCTTGTCGGGGAGCGATCCCATGGCCTCGAACAGGGTCCGGGCGTCGGCCGCGGAAAGCGTGCCTCGCGCCTGGGCCAGGTAGAGGGCCAGGATCTCCAGGGCGGTGATCTGGGCCAGGTGGGTCTTGGTGGCGGCCACCCCGATCTCCGGCCCGGCCCGGGTGTACAGGACGGCGTCGCTCCCGCGGGCCATCGACGAGTCGACCACGTTGCAGATCACCAGGACGTTGGCCCCCTGGCGGTGGGCCTCCTCCATGGCGATCCGGGTGTCCGCCGTCTCGCCGGATTGACTGACCCCGATGACCAGGGTGGTCGAGTCGAGGACCGGGTCGCGGTAGATGAACTCGCTGGCGATGTCGATCTCGACGGGAATCCGGGCCCAGTGCTCGATGGCGTACTTGGCCATCAGCCCGGCGTGGTAGCTGCTCCCGCAGGCCACGATGAACACCTTGTTGACCTGGCGGAGCTGCTCGTTGGTGATGTGCACCTCGTCCAGGGACAAGGTGCCGTCGGGGAGCAGCCGGTCGAGCAGGGTGTCGGCCACCGCCTTGGGCTGCTCGTGCATCTCCTTGGACATGAAGTCGTCGTACCCGTCCTTGCGGGCGGCATCGAGGTCCCAACTCACGGTGATGGTCTGGGGATCCACTTCGGCACCGGTGCCGTCGGTCACCCGCAACCGTCCCGGGCGCAACTCGGCCACCTGGTCGTCCTCCAGCACGAAGAAGTCCCGTGTCAGGCCCAGGATGGCCGGGATGTCCGACGCCAGGAAGGCGGCGTCGCCGTTGAGACCCATCAGCAATGGGGAGACCCTCCGGGCCGCCACGATCAGGTCTGGCTCGGCGGCGCCCACCACGGCGAGGGCGAAGGCCCCCCGAACCCGGGCCAGGGCCGAGCGCACGGCGTCGGCCAGTCCGAGCTCGGGGTGTGCGGCGGCCGCCGCCTCGATCAGGTGGGCCAGCACCTCGGTGTCGGTCTCCGATTGGAGGCGGTGGCCGGCGGCGACCAGCTCATCGGCCAGCTCCACGTGGTTCTCGATGATCCCGTTGTGGACCAGGGCGAGCTGGCCCGAGCAGTCCACGTGGGGGTGGGCGTTGTCTTCGGAGGGACCGCCGTGGGTGGCCCACCGGGTATGGCCGATGCCGGCGGTCGAACCGGCGGGGGCGGACTCCGCCCGCTTGGTCAGGTCACCGAGCGACCGGGTGCCGTTGGCCGCCCGGGCGCGCCACAGGCCGTCGGCGGAGTCCGGACCGACCAGGGCGATGCCGGCCGAGTCGTAGCCGCGGTACTCGAGCCGGCCCAGCCCTTCCAGCAGCACCTCGAGCACGTCCGTGGGGTCGACGGCGCCGAGGTCAGGGGATCGGGTGATTCCGATGATGCCGCACATAGGTCCCGAGGCTAGCGGTCGGAGGGTCCCGACCGATGGGCATCGGCCACCTGCCGGCGGGGTCCGGCCCCAACCCCGGGGTCCGGTCAGCCGTGTGTGGCGGCGGCGGCCTGCAGCTCGAATCCCACCAGCTTGCCCAGCCGTTCGGCGATGGCCGCGGCTACGCCGTCGCCGCTGGCCTCGACCATCACCCGAACCAACGGCTCGGTGCCGCTGGGCCGCAGCAGCACCCTACCGCCGTCGCCGAGGCGGGCCTCTTCCTCGGCGACCGCCGACCACACCGCTTCGGCCGCCCCCAGGAGCTCCGTGTTGGGGACCGGCACGTTGATCAGCACCTGGGGGATCCGGGTGACCAGCCCGTCCAGCAGGTGGGTCAGCGGCCGGGCCGAGCGGGCGACCAGGTCAGCCAGGATCAGACCGGTGAGCAGCCCGTCGCCGGTGGTGGCCAGGCGCCGGAAGATGATGTGGCCCGACTGCTCCCCGCCGAGGGAGAGACCGTCCTTGTCCAGTGCGGCCAGCACGTGCCGGTCCCCCACCGCGGTCTCCTTGACGATGATGCCCCGCTCCTCCATGGCCAAGCGGAAGCCCAGATTGGTCATGACCGTGACCACCACGGTGTTGCCGGCCAGTTGGCCCCGTTCGGCGAGGTCCAGAGCGAACAGGGCGATCAGCTCGTCCCCGTTGACCAGCTCGCCGTCGGGGCCGATGGCCAGAAGCCGGTCGGCGTCGCCGTCGAGGGCCAGACCCAGGTCCGCCCGGTGTTCGACCACCGCCCCCGCCAGGGTGGCGGTGGACGTTGAACCGCACCCGTCGTTGATGTTGGTCCCGTCCGGCTCGCAGCCGATGGCCACCACCTCGGCCCCCAGTCCCTCGTAGAGGGCGGCGGCCAGCCCGGAGGCCGAACCGTTGGCACTGTCCACCACCAGCCGGAGTCCGTCCAGGCGACGGCCCTCCAGCAGCGATGCCAGGTGGTCCAGGTAGGAACGGCCCAGCCCGGGCTCGGCCCGGAAACTGCCGACCCCGTGCCCCTCGAGACGGCGGGGACCCTTGACCGAGGGATCGAGCACCCGGTCGAGTTCGTCCTCGATCGCCGCCTCCATCTCCTCGCCCAACTTGGCCCCACCGGCGGCGAACAGCTTGATCCCGTTGTCGGCGAACGGATTGTGCGAGGCCGAGATCACCGCAGCGGGGACCGCACGCTCCGCCGACAGCCAGGCCAGGGCCGGCGTCGGCAGCACACCCAGGTCGACCACGTCGGCTCCCTCGCTGGCCAGCCCGGCCGACAGAGCCGACTGGAGCAACGGGCCCGACCGACGGGTGTCCCGACCCACCAGGAAGGTGGCCGCGGAGATGGTGCGGGCCACCGCCCGCCCGAGGGCCAGCGCCAGCTCCGGGGTCAGCTCGACATTGGCGACACCCCGGACCCCGTCGGTGCCGAACCGGGCGGTGACCACCGGACTACCGCTTGGAGTACTGGGGCGCCTTACGGGCCTTCTTCAGGCCGTACTTCTTCGACTCCTTCTCCCGGGCGTCGCGGGTGAGGAATCCCACCTTCTTGAGCGAGCCCCGCAGCTCAGGGTCGAGCTCGCAGAGCGCCCTGGCGATGCCGAGACGGAACGCCCCGGCCTGGCCCGAGACGCCACCGCCGTCAATGGTCACGTCGATGTCCCACGACTCGGTGGTCTCGGTGAGTCGCAACGGCTCGGTCACGATCATCCGGTGGGTGGCCGACGTGAAGTACTCCTCGAACTTCTGCCCGTTCACGGTGATCGCGCCCTGGCCGGGACGTATCCGTACCCGGGCTACCGCCTGCTTTCGGCGTCCGGTGGTCTGGCAGATGGGAGCGGCGTTGGCCACGGTGGTTCCTCGCGTTCGATTCTGGTCGTCGTTGGTTCGGGTAGCGGTCGTGCCCGCCGGAGGCGGATCGGCCTGGGGGTCAGCTTCCACTCCGGGCTGACGCCGTGCGGCGGGCCCCCGGGAGCTCGAGAGGTTCGGGGGCCTGGGCGGCGTGAGGGTGCTCGGGCCCCTTGTAGACCTTCAGCTTGGTGGCCATCTGACGACCCAGCCGGTTCTTCGGGAGCATCCCGGTGATGGCGTTGCGCACCACATCGTCGGAGCGGTGGATCATCAGGTCGCCGTAACTGGTCGCGGTGAGACCGCCCGGGTAGCCCGAGTGCCGGTAGGCCATCTTGGACTCGGCCTTTCCGGAGGTCAGCACCACCTTCTCGGCGTTGATCACGATCACGTGGTCACCCACGTCGGCGTTGGGCGCGAAGGTCGGCTTGTGCTTGCCCCGGAGGACCGCAGCCACCTCGGTGGCCAGGCGGCCGAGCACCAGGCCGTCGGCGTCGACGATGCGCCAGGCACGGGTGATGTCAGCAGGCTTGGGTGAGAACGTGCGCACGAGATGTCCTTGTCCGGTGAATCTTGGGTCCGGCGGTACCGGGTGGTAGGGCGCCGACTGCTGCGGAGCCGCTGGTTGCTGCCGATCCGGACCGTCTCGGAGCGATTCCACGAGTTGGTCCCGTCCGCCCCCGGCTGGTGGGCAACCCGGCGACTGCCCAGGTTACGACGAAACCGGGCCCTCAGCAAGCCGGTCGGGTCCGTAACGGACGTCCATCAGGGTCAGACCCCAGGGCGGGGCGGGTTGAGCGGCCTGTTGGCGATCGGCCGCCCGCAGGATCCACAAGATGTCGGAGGGCCGTTTCCGGCCCCGCCCCACCTCGACCAGGGTGCCCACCAGGGATCGCACCATCTGGTGACAGAAGGCGTTGGCCTCGATCTCGAAGGCCAGCAGGCGGCCGGCCGTGGGGACCAGCGCAGGGGTCGACCCGGCCACCGGGATGGCCGGCCGTCTGCCCCCCGGGCCCTCCCGCTCCGCGGCCGCGCTCAGCTCGGTCCACGTGGCCTGGGTGACCCGCCGGGGGATCGGCTCGTCGGGGGAGGTGCCCGGCACCCGCCGGCAGAAGGCCCGGAAGTCGTGCTCCCCGAGCAGGGCGTCCGAGGCGGCCGCCAGGGCCCGGAGGTCGAGCGGATCGGCCACGTGCCAGGCCAGCCCGGCCAGGAGCGGATCGGCCACCGGCGCGTTGACCACCAGGTAGCGGTACCGGCGGGCGGTCGCCGAGCGCCGGGCGTCGAATCCCTCGGGCGCCACCTCGGCGTCCCGCACCACGATCGCCGGACCCAGCTGGCTGTTGCACGACGACACCACGGTGGCCGGGTCGAGCCCGCCGGACCGGTCGCCGGGGACCTCGAAGTGGATCACCTGGTGCAGGGCGTGCACGCCGGCGTCGGTCCGTCCGGCGCAGGTCAGGACGACCGGAACCCCGACCACCCGTCCCAATGCCTCGGCGAGCGCCCCGGCGACCGTCGCCTGGTCACGCTGGGCGGCGAAGCCGTGGAAGGTCGAGCCGTCGTAGGCCACCGTCATCCGCCACCGCACGGTGCCTTCGCCGCCGTCGGTTCCACCGCTCGGACATCCGGAGGCCTCGTCCCGGAGGCCGCTCCCGCCGTCCGGGCCGGCGGCGGCGCCACCGGTCCGGTCGTCAGGCCCCCCGGCTCCGGGGGCGGGGCTCACACCAATTCGATGCGGGCCATCGGGGCGTTGTCCCCCGAGCGGTTGCCCAGCTTGAGGATCCGGGTGTAGCCGCCGGACCGTTCGGCGTAGCGGGGGCCGATCTCCTCGAAGAGCTTGTGGGCCATGTCCTTGTCCCGGATGAAGGCCACCACGTTCCGCTGGCGGGCCAACCCTCCCTTGGCCGCCGCGGTGATCACCTTCTCCGCCACCGGACGGAGGGCCTTGGCCTTGGCCTCGGTGGTGACCAGGTATTCGGCCGCGATGAGCGAGGCCACCAGGTTGCCCATCATGGCCTTCTGGTGGGCGGCGCTGCCGCCGAAGCGACGCCCCTTCTTGGGAGTTCCCAGCACGGCCCGGCCTCAGTCCTTGACCCGCAGGGACAGACCCCGCTCGTCCAGCTTCTGCAACACCTCGTCCAGCGACTTCTGACCGAAGTTGGTGATGTTGAGAAGGTCGTCGAGGGTGCGATCGACCAGTTCACCGATGGTGTTGATCTGGGCCCGCTTGAGGCAGTTGCGGGGGCGCTCGGTGAGATCGAGGTCCTCGATGCGGAGGTCGAGATCGGGTGAGCCGGTGCCGATGGTCCCCACCTCACCCAGCTCCAGGCCCATGGGCTCGTCCTCGAGGTCGGCCACCAGGCCCACCAGGGTGCGCAGCGTGTCACCGGCGGAGGCCAGCGCCTCTCGGGGGGACAGGGATCCGTCGGTTTCGATGTCCAGCACCAGGCGGTCGAAGTCGGTGGACTGCTCCACTCGGACCGGCTCCACGGTGAAGGCCACTCGCCGCACCGGCGAGAAGATGGCGTCCACCGGGATCACCCCGATGGTGGTCGAGCGCTTGTTCTTGTCAGCCGACAGGTAGCCGCGGCCTCGCTCCACCGTGAGGTCCACGGCCAGGCGGCCCTTTCCGTTCAGCGACGCGATGTGCTGGGAGGGGCTGAGGACCTCGACGTCTGCGGTGACCTGCAGGTCCCCGGCCGTGGCCTCGCCGGGCCCCCGCTTGTCGAGGCGGATGGTGACCGGTTCGTCGCTGTGCACCCGGAACAGGAGGTCCTTCAGGTTCAAGATGAGGTCGGTGACGTCCTCCTTGACCCCGGGCAGGGTGGTGAACTCGTGGAGGGCGTCATCGAACCGGACCTGGGTGATCGAGGCTCCCGGGATCGACGAGAGAAGGGTGCGTCGGAGCGAGTTGCCCAGGGTGTGCCCGAAGCCCGGGTCGAGCGGGCCTACGGCGAACCGCTGGCGGTTGTCCTCTTCTTCGCCGATGGATTCGACGGTGGGTCGTTGGATGATGAGCATGCTGATCAGGGCTCCTCGGCAGTCTGGTGCGCGGTGTCGGTAGTGGTCGTGGTCGTGGGGATCGGTCGGTGTGTGGCCCGGGTGATCGAGCCTGTCGGGCGGAACGGGCTACTTGGAGTAGAGCTCCACGATGAGCTGCTCCTGGACCGGCTCGTCGATGTGCTCCCGCAGTGGCAGCGAGAACACCCGGACCTCGAATCGGTCCCCGACCGTCTCCAGCCAGGGCGGGAGCTGCCGGTCGAGGGTGTCCATGTTGCGGCGGACGTGGAAGAGCTCACGCGACGAGGGCTTGAGGGCCACCACGTCGCCCTGGCGTACCCGGTAGCTGGGGATGGTGACCCGCTTGCCGTTCACCAGCACGTGGCCGTGGCGGACGAACTGGCGGGCCTGGGCCCGGCTGGCCCCCCATCCGGCCCGGAAGGCCACGTTGTCGAGGCGTTGCTCCAGCATGCGCAGGAGGTTCTCGCCGGTGATCCCCGGGGCCCGGCTGGCCTCCACGTACAGGTTGTGGAACTGGCGCTCCAGCAGGCCGTAGATGCGGCGGGCCTTCTGCTTCTCGCGCAACTGACCCAGGTACTCGGAGCCTTGCCGCATCCGGTCCCTCCCGTGCTCCCCCGGCGGGTAGGCGCGGCTGTGCCGGTCGGTCACCGCCTCGGAGACCGGGCACTTCATCGAGTAGCAGCGTTCTCCCTTGAGGAAGAGCTTGGTGCGCTCCCGCCGGCACAGGCGGCAGACGGGTCCGGTGTAACGAGCCATGAGTGTTCCTTCGTTTCCTTTGTACCCGGACCTAGACCCGGCGCCGCTTCTTGGGACGGCAGCCATTGTGGGGAATCGGGGTCACGTCCTTGATGCCGGCCACCTCGATGCCGGCGGCAGCCAGTGAACGGATGGCGGTCTCCCGTCCCGAGCCTGGTCCCCGGACGAGCACGTCGACCCGGCGCACCCCGTGCTCCATCGCCTTCTTGGCGCACTGCTCGGCGGCCAGCTGGGCGGCGAACGGAGTGGACTTGCGGGAGCCCTTGAAACCCACGTTGCCCGCCGATGCCCAGGCCAGCACGTTGCCCTCGGGGTCGGCGATCGAGACGATGGTGTTGTTGAACGAGCTCTTGATGTGGGCCACCCCGAAGGTGACGTTCTTGCGCTCCCGCTTGCGGGGACGGCGGGCGCCGGCGGGCGGCTTGGTGGTCTTGGCCATCTACTTGCGAACCTTCTTCTTTCCGGCGACGGTCTTCTTCGGCCCCTTGCGGGTACGGGCGTTGGTGTGGGTCCGCTGTCCGTGGACCGGCAGCCCTTTGCGGTGACGGATGCCCTGGTAGCAGCCGATCTCCATCTTCCGCTTGATGTCCTGGGACACGTCCCGGCGGAGATCGCCCTCCACCTGCAGATTGGCATCGATGTAGTTGCGCAGCCGGGTCACCTCCTCGTCGGTGAGGTCCCGGACCCGGGTGTCGGGGCTGGTCTCGGTGGACGCACAGATCCGCTGGGCGGTGGTCCGGCCGATGCCGAAGATGTAGGTGAGGGAGATCTCCAACCGCTTCTCGCGGGGGATGTCCACGCCTGAGATTCGGGCCACGTTGCTTCCTTCTCTCTTACGCCTGGTCCGCGTGCATCAGCCCTGCCGCTGCTTGTGGCGCGGGTTCTCGCAGATGACGATGACCCGCCGGTGCCGGCGGATCACTTTGCACTTTTCACACATCGGCTTGACACTCGGTCGAACCTTCACTGTTCCGTCCTTCGTCCTCTACCGCTCACGTCCTGCTCGTCCTCGTTCTGTCGCTACCCGCCCTGGCCCGCCTGTGCTCCACGGCGCCGCCGGTGCCGCTCGCCCCGCCGGATTGTCCCCTCCAACCGGGCCCCGGAGCGGAGCCGCCTACTTGTACCGGTAGGTGATGCGGCCCCGGGCCAGGTCGTAGGGGGTGATCTCCACCTGCACCTTGTCGCCGGGAAGGATCCGGATGCGATGCATCCGCATCTTTCCGGAGCTATGGGCCAGCACTTTGTGGCCGTTCTCGAGCTCCACGCGGAACATGGCATTCGGGAGCGGCTCCACGACCGTACCCTCCAGCACGATGGCATCTTCCTTGGGCTTGGGCAGGTGAATCTCCTCAGTAGTCTGTCGTTCTGGTCCGCTCGGCCGGGGCTGAGCGTGCGCCCCGGGCGACTTGGTCGTCGTCCGGCCGCACCGCAGTCGGGGGCACGCCAGAGGAGCGCCACCAGGAGCGGGATCGGCACGCCACCACATACCCGTGGCCAGCCGAACGACCAGTGTAGCCCGTTGACGCCAAATTGCCAGTCCGACCCCCCATTCGGGACGGGATCGCCGCCGGGGGGCCGGACTCAGAGAACCGTGAACACCTCCGGGCCGTCATCGGTCACCGCGATGGTGTGCTCGAAGTGGGCCGACAGGCGCCCGTCGGCGGTCACCACGCTCCACCCGTCTTCCAGCTGGACGGTGCCCGGCCCCCCGGCGTTGACCATCGGCTCGACGGCGAAGACCATCCCCGTCTTGAGCGTGGGGCCGCCCGATCCGGGCCAGTAGTTGGGGACCTGGGGCTCCTCGTGCATGGCCGTGCCGATGGCATGACCCACGTACTCCCGGACCACCGAGAACCCGGCCGCCTCGGCCACCTCCTGGACCGCCCGACCCACCTCGTGGAGACGATTGCCGGGCCGGAGCTGGTCGATCCCGGCGAACAGGCTCCGCTCGGTGACCTCCATCAACCGCGTGGCCTCGGCCGAGACCTCCCCCACCCCGGCGGTGTAGGCGGCGTCACCGTGGTAGCCCTCGATGATCGCCCCGCAGTCCACCGAGATGATGTCCCCCTCCTCCAGGATCACCGACGCCGAGGGGATCCCATGGACGATCATCGAGTTGGGGGAGGTGCAGACGACGGCGGGGAAGCCGTGGTAGTTGAGGAAGTTCGAACCGGCACCCCTGCGCTCCAGCACTTCCCGCGCCACCCGGTCGATCTCGGCGGTGGACACCCCGGGCCGGATGGCCTCCCGGGTCGCCTGATGGATCTCGGCCACCACCCGGCCGGCGCGGCGCATCTTGGCCAGCTCCTCGGCGTTGCGTCTCACGTCGGCCAGCCCCCCTTCTTCCCCCTCCGCAGCTCGATGACCTTCACCATCCTGCGGGTCACGGCGTCAGGTGAGCCGGTGCCGGGCACCGACTCCAGCTGGCCGCGCTCCCAGTACCACTTGATGAGTGGGGCGGTCTGCCGCTCATAGAGCTGGAGTCGCCGCTCGATGGCCTCCTCGGTGTCGTCCTCCCGCTGGACCACCTCCCCGCCGCAGACGTCGCAGGTCCAGTTGATCAGGGGCGGCGAGGACAGCGAGTAGTTGGCGCCGCAGTCCATGCACACCCGCCGGGCGGCCAGACGGCGGAGCACCTGGCTGGTGTGAATCTCGATGTCGATGACCAGGTCGAGGTCGAACGGGGCGAGGACCGAGGCCAGCTGCTCGGCCTGGGCCACCGTGCGGGGGCACCCGTCGAGGATGAACCCCCGGGCCCGGACGTCGCTCTCCCCGAGCCGTTCCGCCACCATCTCCATGATCAGGTCGTCGCCCAGCAGTTCACCCCGGTCCATCTGGTCCTTGGCCTTGAGCCCGATCGCCGTCCCTTGCTTGACCGCGGCGCGCAGCATGTCCCCGGTGGAGACGTGGGGCACCACGTAGTGGTGGGAGAGGCGCACGCACTGTGTCCCCTTGCCTGCCCCCTGTTTGCCGAGGACAACGAGCCTGGCTCCAGGTACCACTTACTTGAGGAAGCCCTCATAGTTCCGCATCATGAGCTGGCTGTCGATCTGCTTCATCGTCTCGAGTGCCACGCCCACGGCGATGAGGAGTGTGGTGCCGTAGAAGGGATAGCTGGTGATGTTCCACGCCGCCATGAGAAGGGACGGCGTCACGGCGACCGCCCCGAGGAACAGTGCCCCCGGCCAGGTGATCCGGTTGAGGATGTGGGCCAGGTAGCGCTCGGTGGGGTGACCGGGCCGGATGCCCGGGATGTAGCCGCCCTGCTTGCGGATGATGTCGGCCTGCTGGTGGGGATCGAAGGCCACGTACACGTAGAAGAAGGTGAACAGCAGGATGAAGACGAAGTAGGTGAGGATGTAGAAGACGCTGGTGGGGGTGACGTTGTGGTTCACCCAGCTGCGGAAGGCTGCCGAGGGGATGATGTTGGACAGGAGCACCGGGATGTACAGGACCGAGCTGGCGAAGATGATCGGGATCACCCCGGCCTGGTTCACCTTCAGCGGGATGTAGGTGTTCGACCCTCCGTACATCTTTCGCCCCACCACCCGCTTGGCGAAGGTCACCGGGATGCGCCGCTGACCCTGGTCGACGAAGACGATGAGCACCAGCAGGGCCAGTGACACCAGGAGGATCACCGCGAACTTGACGCGGCCACCCTCCTGCAGGACGGTGTTCAGCCCGGAGGGGATGCCGGCCACCACGTTGGCGAAGATCAGGATGGACATCCCCTGCCCGATGCCCCGCTGGGTGATCAGTTCGGCCAGCCACATCACGAAGGCGGTGCCGGCGGTCAGGGTCAACACGATGAAGCCCGCCCGCCAGATGGAGTAGTTCAGGATCAGGTCGACGTTCTGGGAGGTGCCGAACAGCCCGCCACCGCCCTTGTGGAACAAGTAGACCAACCCGGTGGACTGCATGAGGGCCAGGGCCACCGTCAGGTACCGGGTGGTCTGGGTGAGCTTCTTCTGCCCCACCGCGCCCTGATCCCGCCACTGTTCGAGCTTGGGAATCACCGTGGCCAGCAGCTGGATGATGATGCTGGAGGTGATGTAGGGCATGATCCCCAGGCCGAACACGGCCATCCGGGTCAGGGCCCCGCCCGAGAACAGGTTCAGGAACCCGAGGACCCCTGAGGACTTCGAGGCCGCCGTCAGCTGGGCCACCTTGGAGAAATTGACGAAGGGGACCGGGACGTTCGCCCCGAACTGGTACAGGGCGATGATGGTCAGCGTGAAGAGGACCTTCTTGCGAAGGTCGGGGATCCGGAAGATGTTGGCCAGACTGGAGAGCATGGGGCTCCTCGACGCCGCGGTGGGCCGATGCTACCGGTTGGTGAGGGCGTTGCCCTGTGCCGGCGGGCGACCGTGACCGAACGGCAGGGGGACCACGGAGGCCGACCCTCCCGCTCCCTCGATCGTGGCCGCCGCCGAGTTGGAGAAGGCGTGCGCCTCCACCCTGATGGCCCGGGACAGCTCGCCACCGCCCAGGATCTTCACCAGATCCCCCTTGTGGGCCAGGCCCATTTCCACCAGACCAGCCACGTCGACGGAGTCGCCCTCGATGGCGTCCAGCGCACCCACCCTGACCGGGGTGTACTCCACCCGGAAGGGATTCTTGAATCCTCGGAGTTTGGGGATGCGCTGCATGAGAGGCAGCTGGCCACCCTCGAAGCCCATGGGGATGGTGTCCCGGGCGCCCTGGCCCTTGGTGCCGCGGCCGGCGGTCTTGCCGCCCTTGCCGGCGATGCCGCGACCCACCCGGCGGCGGGCCCGTGTCGACCCTGCAGGGGGTCGGAGCTCATGGACCTTCATGGTCAGCCTTTCTCGTCGTGTTCGGCGGCCGTGACATCCACCAGATGGGGGACGCGGGCCAGCATTCCACGGATTTCGGGACGGTCGGGCAGCACGTTGGTGCGTCCGATCCCCCGCAGCCCAAGGGCCCGCAAGGTGCCCCGGTGCTTGGGTTTGGTGCCGATGGAGGACCGGACCTGGGTCACCCGCAGCCAGGTGCCCGTCGGTGCCTTCCCCGGCGATGCGGCACTCATCTCAGTTCACCTCCGTGAACAGGTCGTTCTCCCGACGGCGCTCGCGGTAGGCGCGGAGCATGGCCGCCGGCACCACCTCGTCGGCCGACTTCCCCCGCAGGGCCGCGATCTCGTCGGGACGCTTGAGGCCCTTCAGACCGGCGATGGTGGCGTGGGCCACGTTGATCCCGTTCGAGGAGCCCAGGGACTTGGCCAGGATGTCGCGGATACCGGCCATCTCCAGGATGGCCCGGGCCGCCCCGCCGGCGATGACCCCGGTGCCCGGCGCGGCCGGCTTGAGCATGACCCGCCCGGCGCCGCTCTCCCCCACGATGGGGTGGGTGATGGTGCTGCCGGCCAACGGCACGTCGAACATGTTCTTGCGAGCCTCTTCGATGCCCTTCTGCACGGCCAGCCCGGCCTCTTTGGCCTTGCCGTAGCCCAGGCCGACCTTCCCGTTGCCGTCGCCCACCACCATCAGGGCGGCGAAGGAGAAGCGACGGCCCCCCTTGACCACCTTGGACACCCGGTTGACCCGGATGGTCCGCTCCTCGAATTGCAGATCGTTCACAGCCATGGTCCTAGAACTCCAGTCCTTCGGCACGGGCGGCCTCGGCCAGCGCGGCCACCCGTCCGTGATAGGCGAATCCGCCACGGTCGAAGACCACGGTGGTGATACCGGCCGCCTTGGCCCGAGAGGCGACCAGAGCGCCGACACGGGTGGCGGCGTCGATGTTGCCCCCCGGGTCGCTCCGCAGGTCGCCCTCGGTGGACGAGGCCGAGGCCAGGGTGCGCCCGGCATCGTCGTCGATGAGCTGGGCGGAGATGTGCTTGTTGGAGCGGAACACCGCGAGGCGCGGCCGTTCGGCCGAGCCGTGCACCTTGCGGCGCACCCGGTTGTGCCGGCGGCGGCGGAGCTCCAGCTTGTGATCGGTGCGGCCCATCACTTGGCTGCCTTTCCGGCCTTGCGCACGACCCGCTCACCCAGGTAGCGCACGCCTTTGCCCTTGTAGGGCTCGGGCTTGCGCAGCTTGCGGATGTCAGCGGCTACCTGGCCGACTTTTTCCTTGTCGATTCCCTTGACGACGATCCGGGTGGCGGTGGGCACTTCGAAGGTCACTCCGTCCGGGGCGCTGACGTTGACCGGATGGGAGAAACCCAGAGCCAGCTCGAGGGCGGACGGCCCCTTGGGGATGGCTCGGTACCCCACTCCCACGATCTCCAGTTCCTTGGAGAAGCCCTGGGTGACCCCGGCCACCATGTTGGCCACCAGGGAGCGGGTCAGACCGTGCAGGGCGCGGTTCTGACGCTGGTCGTCGGGTCGCTCGACGACCAGGACATCGCCGTCCTGACGGATGGTGATGGCGGAGGGCACCGACCGGGCCAGTTCGCCCTGGGGGCCCTTCACCGTGACCATGTTGTCACTGCCCACGGCCACCGACACCCCGGAGGGCACCGGGATCGGCGAACGTCCGATGCGCGACATCAGCCCCTACCTCCGTCGATCGGCTGCCGGGACGCGGCCGGGCACCCGGCGGTGGCGGTGGCGGTGGCGGTGGTACGGCTACCAGACATAGCAGAGCACCTCGCCTCCCATGCGGCGCTTGCGGGCCTCGCGGTCGGTCATCAGGCCCTTGGACGTGGACACCACGGCCACCCCCAGCCCGCCCAGGACGCGGGGAGCTTGTCGGCCCGAGCGTAGATCCGCAGTCCCGGCTTGGACACCCGCTTGATCCCGGAGATGGTCCGCTCGCGGTCGGGCGAGTACTTCATGGTGATCTCGAGCGTCTTACCGGGCTTACCGGGATCGTCGTTCACCTGGTACCCCACGATGTAGCCCTCACTCACCAGGATGGCGGCCAACGACTCCTTCAGCTTCGAACCCGGCATCTTCACCGTGTCGAAGTGGGCGGTATTGGCGTTCCGGATGCGGGTCAGCATGTCGGCGATCGGGTCGGTCATCGTCATTCTTCGTCGCCTCCTCTCACCAACTGGCCTTCGTGACGCCGGGAATCTCGCCGGCGTGGACCATCACTCGCAGGCAGATCCGGCACAGGCCGAATTTGCGGTACACCGACTTGGGTCGGCCACACCGACGGCATCGGGTGTACCCGCGGACCTTGAACTTGGGGGTGCGCTGCTGCTTTTCAATCAGTGCCTTCTTGGCCATGGTGTTACTGGTTCTCCTGTCGGAACGGGAAGCCGAACGCGGCCAGGAGTGCCCGGCCCTCGTTGTCGGTACGTGCGGTGGTGGCGATGGTGATGTCCATGCCCCGGGTGGTGTCGATGCGGTCGTAGTCGATCTCGGGGAAGATCAGCTGCTCGGTTACCCCGAAGGTGTAGTTGCCGTGGCCGTCGAACGACCGCGGGGACAGGCCCCGGAAGTCCCGGATCCGGGGGATGGCCATGGCCAGCAACCGGTCGAGGAACTCCCAGGCCCGGTCGCCCCGGAGGGTCACCTTGGCCCCGATCTCCTGGCCCTCCCGCAACTTGAAGGAGGCGATGGACTTCTTGGCCCTGGTGACCACCGGTTTCTGGCCGGCGATGATCTCGAGGTCACGCATGGCCCCTTCGATGAGGGACTTCTGCTGAGTGGCCCGACCGACACCCATGTTGATGACGATCTTGGACAGACGGGGGACCTCCATGATGTTGGCGAGACCCAGCGACTCTTTGAGTTCGGCCCGCACCTGGTGGTCGTAGCGCTCCTTGAGGCGGGGACGGGTCGGCGCCTCGGCTCCGGCGGTCGCCATCACAGATCACCTCCGCACTTCTTGCAGACCCGGAGTTTGCGGCCCTGCTGGTCGATCCGCATCCCGATCCGGGTGGGCCCGCAGTTGCCACACACGATGGCCACCGAGGACACCGACACCGGCATGAACTTGTCGATGACGCCGCCCTGCATGGTGGCGCGGGTGGGCTTGGCGTGGCGCTTGGCCACATGGACGCCCTCCACGATGACCCGACCCTCGGCGGGAATGGCGCGGACCACACTGGCTTGCTTGCCCTTGTCCTTGCCCGAGAGGACCTGCACCTTGTCTCCCTTTCGAATTCGCATCTACAACACCTCCGGGGCCAGCGAGACGATGCGCATGAAGCGCTTGTCCCGCAGTTCGCGTCCCACGGGACCGAAGATGCGGGTCCCGCGCGGTTGCTGCTGGTCGTTGATCAGTACGGCGGCGTTCTCGTCGAACCGGATGTAGCTGCCGTCCGGACGCCGCTTCTCCTTCTTGGTCCGGACCACGACGCACTTGACCACGTCGCCCTTCTTCACGGCAGCACCCGGGATGGCATCCTTCACGGTGGCCACGAAGACGTCGCCGATCGAGGCGTAGCGCCGGCGAGACCCGCCGAGCACCTTGATACAGAGGACTTCCTTGGCACCGGAGTTATCGGCCACGCGGAGTCTCGACTCCTGCTGGATCATCGAGCACGCTCCAGGACCTCGGACAGCCGCCAGCGCTTGAGCTTGGACAGCGGGCGGGTCTCCACCACGCGCACCCGGTCCCCCACCTTGGCCGAGTTCTCCGCGTCGTGGGCGTAGAGGCGCTTGGTGCGCTGCACGGTCTTGCCGTAGCGGGGATGACGCACGCGTTCGATCACGGCCACCACCACGGTGGAGTCCATGGCATCGGAAACCACCAGCCCCTCCCGCACCTTCCGGGCGTTGGGTCGCTCGGTCTCGGTCCCTTGCGTCAGCCATCAACTCTTCTCCTCTACATCATCTGCGTCGTCGAGGGCCTCGGCGCCGTCGACGACCTCGTCGTCGGGAAGGGCCATGCCGTCGTCGTCGGCCACCTCTTCGGCCAGCTCGTCCTGGCCAATGGCCCCTTCGCCGTCGGTCTCGTCACCGACGGCCTCGTCGCCTTCGGCCTCGGCCCTGGCGGCGGCCCGGCGCTCGGAGGCGGTGCTCTTGTCGCGGCCCAGGGCCTCGTCCTCCGACCGGCGGCGGGCGGCGGCCCGGTGACCCGGTAGGTCATCGAGGCCCAGGCCCTCGGCCTCGCCGATCTCGCGGATGCGCAGCTCGGTCATCATCCGGGCCACGTCCTTGCGGATGTGGTTGATCCGCGAGAAGTTGTCCAGCTGACCGGTGGCCAGCTGGAACCGGAGATTGAACAGCTCGCGCCTGGTCTCGGTCAGCTGGCGCTCCAACTCTTCGGTGTCGTATTCGGAGATCTCCGCGGCGGTGGCCATCAGACCTGTACCTCCGGCGTTCCATGGGTCCCGGGCCGGATCACGAACTTGGCCTTGAACGGGAGCTTCTGGATGGCCCGGTCCATGGCCTCCCTGGCCAGCTCGGGCTCCACCCCGGCCAACTCGAACAGGATTCGACCGGGCTTGACCACGGCCACCCAGTGCTCAGGGTTACCCTTGCCCGATCCCATACGAGTCTCCGCCGGCTTCTGGGTGACGGGCCGGTCGGGGAAGACCCGGATCCACACCTTCCCGCCACGCTTCACGTGGCGGGTCATGGCGATACGGGCGGCCTCGATCTGACGAGCGGTCAGCCAGGCAGGCTCCAGGGCCTGGATCCCGAAGTCACCGAACGTGACGTCGCTGCCACCCTTGGCCTTGCCGGACATCCGACCGCGCTGTTGCTTGCGGTGCTTCACCTTCCGGGGCATCAACATGTCAGTCCACCTCCTTGCGGAAGTGCGGGGTCTCGTGGTGCTCGCGGGTGCGACGCTCGATCTCCTCGTCTTCGGTCAGGATCCGCTCGAGCTCGTCGGGTACCGCCGGCGGTGCGGCGATGTCGGCCGCCGAGCGGTCCACCAGTCCCTCGGGGATCTCGGTCTCACCCGCCGAGTCGCCCTCGACGGTCACCACACTGCCCGGAGCCCCCTGCTCAGCCCGGCGACGACCGCCACCGGCGGTGATCAGGCGACGGGGGGCGTCGCCGCCCTGACCGGAGGTCTCGCCGACGGCCATGGCCGCCTCGCGGGTGATCTTGTCCTCGGTCGAGATCTTGTAGGGGAGGATGTCACCTTTGTAGATCCACACCTTCACTCCGATGCGGCCGAAGGTCGTCTTGGCTTCGCGGAAGCCGTAGTCGATGTCGGCCCGCAGGGTGTGAAGCGGTACCCGACCCTCGCGGTAGGACTCCTTGCGGGACATCTCCGAGCCGCCCAGACGACCGGAACACTGCACCCTGACCCCGAGGGCGCCGGCCTTCTGCACGGTCTGGATGGAACGCTTCATGGCCCGGCGGAAGGCCACCCTTCGGGCCAGCTGGTCACAGATGCCCTGGGCGATGAGTGCCGCGTCGAGCTCGGGCTGCTTGATCTCCTGGATGTTGAGCTGGATCCGGTTGTTGAGCCCGGTGATCTCCTCGATCTTCTTCTTGAGGCGGTCGGCCTCCGCCCCCCGGCGGCCGATGACGATGCCGGGCCGAGCCGTGTGGATGTCGACACGCAGGCGGTCCCTGGTGCGCTCGATCTCGATCCGGCTGACGGCAGCTGACTCCAGCTGCGACATCAGGTAGTCCCGGATCTCCCAGTCCTCGATCACACAGTTCTGGTAGTTGCGCTCCTCGAACCAGCGCGACTTCCAGTCGGTGGTGACCCCAAGTCGAAACCCGTACGGGTTTACCTTCTGGCCCATCTACTTGCCCTTCTCTTCGGCGGTCTCGCCGTCGGTGTCTGTGTCGGTGTCGGCCTGGTCTTCCACCCCGTCGCCGACTTCGGCGTCGCCTTCGAGATCGGACTCCTCCAGGGGGCCGGCCTCGGTCTCGGTGACCAGGTCGTCATCGTCGTCATGGGCGGTTACCTCGGCGTCTGGATCGAGATCGGACTCCTCCAGGGGACCGGCCTCGGTCTCGGTGACCAGGTCGTCCGCGTGAGTGGCCTCCTCGTCCCACGCCTCGCTCCCGGTGTCCTGGTCCTCGGCGACCGTGGGGGGAGCGGTCGAGGCCGACTGCTGGCGGCGGCGGGAGCCGGCCACACGCCGCGACCGTTGGGAGGTGTTGGCCGCCTGCTTGGCCCGGCGACGGGCGATCCGGTCGTCGGGGAGCCGGCTCACGATGATGGTGATGTGCGAGGTGCGCTTGCGGATCCGGGTGGCCCGGCCACGGGCCCGGGGCCGCCACCGCTTGAGGGTGCTGCCCTCGTCGGCAAAGCAGGCCGAGACGAACAGTTCTTCGGCATCGAGCCCGTCGTTGTGGACGGCATTGGCCACCGCAGAGGCCAATACCTTGCCCACGGTGACGGCGGCCTCGCGGTCACCCAGGGACAGGATCTCGGCGGCCCGGTCCACGTCCTGGCCCCGGATCAGGTCCAGGACCTGGCGAACCTTGGTGGCGGACATCCGGCTGTGCCGGAGGACGGCCCGGGTTCCCTCTCGCTCGTTGGTCTTCACCCCGGGCACCTCAGCGCCTCCCGGCCCGCTCTTGGCCGGCATGGAACTTGAAGGTACGTGTGGGTGCGAACTCGCCCAACTTGTGCCCGACCATCGACTCGGTCACGTAGACCGGGATGTGCTTGCGGCCGTCGTGGACGGCGATGGTGTGGCCGACCATGTCCGGGATGATGGTGGAGCGGCGCGACCAGGTCTTGATGACCTTCTTGTCCCCGGCCGCGTTGAGTGCGTCCACCTTCTTGAGCAGGTGGTCGTCCACAAACGGACCCTTCTTCAGGCTGCGAGGCATAGCGTGACGTTCCCTCTGTCTTCCTACCGCCGGGCACCGCGGGTGCGGCGCCTGCGGACGATCATCTTGTCGGAGTCCTTGTTGCGGGCCCGGGTGCGACCCTCGGGCTGACCCCACGGCGACACCGGATGGCGCCCACCGGAGGTCTTGCCCTCACCGCCACCCAGCGGGTGGTCCACCGGGTTCATGGCCACGCCTCGGGTCTGGGGGCGCTTGCCCTTCCAGCGGTTCCGGCCGGCCTTTCCGATCTTGATCAGCTCGGCCTCGGAGTTACCCACCACGCCCAGGGTGCCCCGGCAGTCGATGGACACCCGGCGCATCTCGGTGGAGGGGAGGCGGAGGGTGGCGAAGGCACCCTCTTTGGCCACCAGTTGCACGCTCATTCCCGCGCCGCGGGCCATCTTGCCCCCGGCGCCGGGTCGCAGCTCGACGTTGTGGACGACCGAGCCGACCGGGATGTAGCGCAGCGGGAGGGCGTTGCCCGGTCGGATCTCCGCCCCCTGGCCCGACTGGAGGCGGTCGCCCACCGCCACCTGGGCCGGGGCCAGGATGTAGCGCTTCTCTCCGTCGAGGTAGTGGAGCAGGGCGATCCGGGCGTTGCGGTTGGGGTCGTACTCGATCGCCGCCACCTTGGCCGGTACCCCGTCCTTGTCCCGCTTGAAGTCGATGATCCGGTACTGCTGCTTGTGCCCGCCGCCCCGGTGCCGGGAGGTCTTGCGGCCGTAGTTGTTCCGTCCCCCGGTGGAGGACTTGGGGGCCAGCAAGGCCTTCTCGGGGCGGTCCCGGGTGATCTCGGAGAAGTCCGAGACGGTCTGGAAGCGCCGGCCGGCGCTGGTGGGCTTGCGTGAGCGGAGTGGCATGGTCTGGACCCGGTCTCTCAGTTCTCGAACAGGTCGATCGAGTCGCCCTCGTGGAGGGTGACGATGGCCCGCTTGGTGTCCGGTCGGTGGCCGAGCGAGTTGCTCTTCCGGTTGCGCTTGGTCTTACCCTTGCGGTTGAGGGTGTTGACCTTGTCCACCCGCACGTTGAAGGCCTGCTCGACGGCGTGGCGTACGTCGATCTTGGTGGCGGAGGGATCCACCACGAAGACGTAGACGTTGTCGTCCATCAGGGAGTAGGACTTCTCCGAAACCACCGGTCGGATGAGCACGTTGTGGGGATCCCTCATGATCAGGTTCCTTCTTCCTCGGCGTCGTCGGTGACCGTCTCGGCGGCGTCGGTGGCCGTCTCGGCGGCGGCCGAGGTGGCGTTCCCGGTGCCCTCGGTGTCGGCGGCCGACGGTGCCTCGGTGGCAGTGGTCGGGGAATCGGCGGGGGCCCCGCCGGGGAGCGTCTCGTCGGTGAACACCAGCCAGTCGTTGACCAGGATGTCGTAGGCGTTGAGCTCTCCGACCATGATGGTCTGAACCTCGGGCAGGTTGCCGAACGAGCGGTCGGCGTACCCGTCCTCGTCACCCAGAACCACCAGGGCCCGGCCGGAGACGCCGAGCGTGTCCAGGGCGGCGATGGCGGCCTTGGTGCTCGGGGTGTCGAAGGTCCAGGCGTCGACCACCGCCACCCGGCCCTGGGAGGCCCGGTCCGAGAGGGCCGAGCGCAGGGCCAGCTGCACCATCTTCTTTGGGGTCTTCTGGGCGTAGGAGCGGGGCTTGGGTCCGAGGGCCACCCCGCCTCCCACCCAGATGGGCGAACGGGACGAGCCGGCCCGGGCCCGACCTGTGCCCTTCTGGCGGAACGGCTTGGCCCCGCCCCCTCGGACCTCGGCCCGGGTCTTGGTCGACTGGGTCCCGGAACGGGCCGCCGCCAACTGGGCCGTGACCACTTGGTGGAGCACCGCCAGATTGGGCTCGATCCCGAAGACCGAGGGCTCGAGATCCACCGGACCGAGCTCGGTACCGTCGATCGACCGGCGGGTCACGGTACGCCGTTGGGGGGGCGGCCGGAGGAATCGGCGTATGGCCGACGGCGAGGCGGTCTCCAGGTCGACGGTGGGGGCGTCGGCGGCGCTCACGATGCTGTCCCTCCCTTGACCAGCGGGGTCTTCACCGCGTCACGCAGGACCACGATGCCGCCCCGGGGACCGGGGACGGCCCCTTTGACCAGGATCAACTCCCGCTCGGGGTCGGCCTGGACGATCTCCAGGTTGAGCGTGGTCACCTGCTGACCACCCATCCGGCCCGCCATGCGGGTGCCCTTGAACACCCGGGCCGGCGTGGCGCAGGCGCCGATCGAACCGGGAGATCGGTGCTTCTTGTGATTGCCGTGCGAAGCGCCCTGCCCCTTGAAATTGTGGCGCTTCATGGCTCCGGCGAACCCCTTGCCCTTGGAGACGGCGGTGGCGTCCACCAGCTCCCCGGCCTGGAGGAGGTCTGCGGTCAGCTGCTGACCCACCTCGTAGTCGGAGGCGTCATCCAGCCGCAGCTCGACCAGCCGGCGGCCCGGATCCACCCCGGCCCGGTCGAAGTGGCCCTGCTCGGGCTTGGTCAGGGTGGAGGGCCGACGATGGCCCCAGGTCACCTGGAGGGCGGAGTAGCCCTCGCGCTCGGGGGTCTTCACCTGCACTACCCGGACCGGCGCCACGCGCACCACCGTCACCGGTATCGCCCGGTGCTGATCGTCCCAGATCTGGGTCATTCCCACTTTTTCGCCCACGATCGCCTTGGTGGCCACTGGAGCTTCTCCGTCTCGACTCTTCGCTCTGATCGACACCGGCCGGTGTCGATCGGGTGCTGCTCACTGCTCATTGACTCGACGCTCATCTACACAACTCATCGGCTGACAACTGCCTGGTCACCCTGCTCTGGCCTCACCGCCGGGGCCTGACGCTCCGTCGGCTTGCACGCAGACGCTCCGCTCGGAGAACCCGAGCGGAGCGCTCGCCTGGTTTGGTCCGAGGTCCCCGCCTCAATCGACGGGCGCTCGAACACGTCCTACTCACCTGGTTGAACCCGCAATCGGGCCGACTGATCACTGTACCCCATCCGCCAGGGGCTGACAACGAGGTCCCCGGCGGTCCGGAGGCGGTCGCCGGAGGCCCGGTGGGGCCCACCGGGGGCTCCGGACGAGGCTGCTAGACGGTCTGGATCTTGATCTCGATGTCCACCCCGGCCGGCAGGTCGAGCCGCTGCAGCGAGTCCACGGTCTTCGGGGTGTGCTCGACGATATCCACGAGGCGCTTGTGCACCCGCATCTCGAAGTGCTCCCGACTGTCCTTGTACTTGTGTGGAGACCGGATCACGGTGTACCGGTGCTTCTCCGTCGGCAGCGGCACCGGGCCCAGCACCTTGGCCTGGGTCCGGAGCACGGTCTGCACGATCTTCTCGGTGGATTGATCGAGAATCTCGTGGTCGTACGCCTTCAGGCGGATTCTGATCTTCTGGCGGGGGCCTTCTGCGGCCATGGGTACGGCGTCCTCTCGTTGGTTCGCGGGTGCTCGACTACTCGAGGATCTTGGTGACCCGACCGGAGGCCACGGTACGTCCACCCTCGCGGATGGCGAATCGCAGACCCTCGGTCATGGCGATCGGCTTCCCCAGCTCCACCGTCATGTCAGTGTTGTCGCCGGGCATGACCATCTCCGTGCCCTCGGGGAGGGCGATGGTGCCGGTCACGTCGGTGGTCCGGAAGTAGAATTGCGGCCGATAGTTGGTGAAGAAGGGCTTGTGCCGGCCGCCCTCGTCCTTGTTCAGTACGTACACGGTGGCCTCGAACTTGGTGTGCGGGGTGATCGACCCGGGCTTGCACAGCACCTGACCCCGTTCGACCTCCTCCTTCTTCGTCCCCCGCAACAGCGCGCCGATGTTGTCGCCCGCACGGCCCTCGTCGAGCAGCTTGCGGAACATCTCGATGCCGGTGACCGTGGTCTTCTGCGTCTCGCGGAGGCCGACGATCTCGACTTCCTCGCCCACCTTTACGATCCCCTGCTCCACCTTGCCGGTCACCACGGTGCCGCGGCCGGTAATGGACATGACGTCCTCGATGGACATGAGGAAGGGCTTCTCCACGTCACGCTCGGGCTCGGGGATGTAGGTGTCGACCGCCTCCATCAGCTCGAGGATCTTGGGGGTCCACTCGGCGTCACCCTCGAGGGCCTTCAGGGCGCTGACCCGCACGATAGGCGTGTCATCGCCGGGAAACTCGTACTCGTTGAGCAGCTCGCGGACCTCGAGCTCGACCAGGTCGAGCAGCTCCTCGTCGTCCACGGTGTCGGCCTTGTTGAGGGCGACCACGATGTAGGGGACGCCCACCTGGCGGGCCAGCAGCACGTGCTCACGGGTCTGGGGCATCGGCCCGTCGGCGGCCGACACCACCAGAATGGCCCCGTCCACCTGGGCGGCGCCGGTGATCATGTTCTTGATGTAGTCAGCGTGGCCCGGCATGTCGACGTGGGCATAGTGACGGTTGGGGGTCTCGTACTCGACGTGGGCGATCGAGATGGTGATGCCCCGCTGCTTCTCTTCGGGCGCCTTGTCGATCTGGTCGAACGGCGTGAAGCTGGTGGTCGGGTCGGCATCGTGCAGGACCTTGGTGATGGCCGCGGTGAGCGTGGTCTTACCGTGGTCGATGTGTCCCATCGTTCCCACATTGACGTGGGGCTTCGTGCGCTCGAACTTCTGCTTGGCCATGGCTGGGGTAATGCTCCCTGATCTCGGACGGTACCCCCTCGGGCCCGCCACGACGCAGACGGTTGCCTGACGTCATTCCTCGTGTATCGGTGGTGAAACGATGTATCGATGGTGAAACGGTGTATCGGTGGTCAGCAGTTCTTCGCTGCCGGCCGTGCTGCTGGTGATCCACTTCCTGGTTGCTGGTGACGCTGTGGTGACCCATTGCTGCGGTCCCATGTTGCTCCCGCGTCCTCCGGGTCGCGGGTTCGGATCCTGCGCCTCGCGGCGTCCTACTCTCCGCGGGCCTTGGCGATGATCTCCTTGGCGATCGACTCAGGAACCTCGTTGTACGCGTGGAATTGCATCGAGTACGTGGCCCGTCCCTGGGTCCGCGAGCGCAGGTCAGTAGCGTAGCCGAACATGTCGCTCAGTGGTACCTGTGCCCGGACGATGTGGCTGTTGCCCCGCTGCTCCATCCCCTCGACCTTGCCCCGCCGGGCCGACAGGTCCCCGATCACGTCTCCCATGTAGTCCTCAGGAGTGGTCACCTCCACGGCCATCACGGGCTCGAGGAGCACCGGGTCGGCCAGGTTGGCGGCCTTCTTGATGGCCATGGAACCGGCGATCTTGAAGGCCATCTCCGAGGAGTCCACGTCGTGGTACGAGCCATAGGTCAGGGTCACCTTGATGTCGACCGTGGGATAGCCGGCCAGCACGCCCGACGTGATCGACTCCTGGATTCCCTGGTTCACCGAGGGGATGTACTCCTTCGGGACGACCCCGCCGCTGATCTTGTCCTCGAACTCGTAGCCCTTGCCCGGGTTGGGCTCCAGAGTGATCACCACGTGGCCGTACTGGCCCTTGCCGCCGGTCTGGCGGACGTAGCGGAGCTCGACCTTCTCCACCTTCTTCCGAACGGTCTCGCGGTAGGCCACCTGGGGCTTGCCCACGTTGGCATCCACACTGAATTCTCGCATCATCCGGTCCACCAGGACCTCGAGGTGCAGCTCGCCCATGCCCGAGATGACCGTCTGACCGGTCTCCTCGTCCGACTGGACCCGGAAGGTGGGATCCTCCTCTGACAGCGAGAAGAGGGCTCGGGACAGTTTGTCCTGGTCAGCCTTGGTCTTGGGCTCCACGGCCACGTGGATGACCGGCTCGGGGAAGGTGAGGGACTCCAGGATGACCGGGTCTTCGGGATTGCAGAGGGTGTCGCCGGTGGTGGTCTGCTTGAGGCCCACCGCCGCCACGATGTCGCCGGCGTAGGTCACGTCGAGGTCCTCGCGGGAGTTGGCGTGCATCTGGAGGATGCGGCCCACCCGCTCCTTGCGGTCCTTGGTCGAGTTGAGCACGCCCGAGCCCTTGGTGAGGGTGCCCGAGTAGACCCGCAGGTAGGTGAGCTTTCCCACGTAGGGGTCGGTCATGATCTTGAAGGCCAGGGCGGCGAAGGGCGCCGAGTCGTCGGGGCGCGCTCGACGGTCACCCCCTCCTTGCGGGGCACCGTGCCCATGGTGGGGGGAATGTCGAGCGGGCTGGGCAGGTAGTCGACCACGGCGTCGAGCATGGGCTGCACGCCCTTGTTCTTGAACGCCGAGCCACACAGGATGGGAACTGCGTGGCTGCCCAGCGTCACCGTCCGGATGGCCCGCTGGAGGTCCTCGGGGGTGATCTCCTCGTCCCCCAGATACTTCTCCATGATGGTGTCGTCATGGTTGGAGACCACGTCGATGAGCTGGTGGTGGGCCTCCTCGGCGACGGCCTTGAGTTCGACAGGGATCTCCTCTTCGGTCCACTCCTCCCCCATGCCGTCATCCCAGACCAGCGCCCGCATCCGGACCAGGTCCACCACCCCCCGGAACCCTCCCTCGGCCCCGATGGGCAGCTGCACCACGGCGACCGTGGCGTCCAGGCGGTCCCGGATCATGTCCACGCACTGGTCGAAGTTGGCCCCCGTCCGGTCCATCTTGTTGATGAAGCAGATCCGTGGAACGGCGTACTTGTCGGCCTGGCGCCACACCGTCTCGGTCTGCGGCTCCACCCCGGCGACGGCGTCGAAGACGGCCACCGCGCCGTCCAGCACCCGCAGGGAACGCTCGACCTCC
>CAWHYF010000004.1:0-369136 GCA_963833585.1 uncultured Acidimicrobiaceae bacterium
GGTGACCGTGGTGGGAGCGGTGGAGGCGGCCTGCTGACGCCGGCGTGAGCCGGCCACACGCCGAGACCGCTGCGAGGTGTTGGCCGCCTGCTTGGCCCGGCGGCGGGCGATCCGGTCGTCGGGGAGCCGGCTCACGATGATGGTGATGTGCGACGTGCGCTTGCGGATCCGGGTGGCCCGGCCCCGGGCCCGGGGCCGCCACCGCTTGAGGGTGCTGCCCTCGTCGGCATAGCAGGCCGAGACGAACAGCTCCTCGGCGTCGAGCCCGTCGTTGTGGACGGCGTTGGCCACCGCCGAGGCCAACACCTTGCCCACCGTCACCGCGGCCTCGCGGTCACCCAGGGACAGGATCTCGGCGGCCCGGTCGACGTCCTGGCCCCGGATCAGATCGAGCACCTGGCGGACCTTGGTGGCGGACATCCGGCTGTGCCGAAGGACGGCACGGGTGCCCTCTCGCTCGTTGGTCTTCACCCCGGGCACCTCAGCGCCTCCCCGCCCGCTCTTGGCCGGCATGGAACTTGAAGGTCCGGGTGGGGGCGAACTCGCCCAGCTTGTGCCCGACCATCGACTCGGTGACGTAGACCGGGATGTGCTTGCGGCCGTCGTGGACGGCGATGGTGTGGCCGACCATGTCGGGGATGATCGTGGATCGGCGCGACCACGTCTTGATGACCTTCTTGTCCCCGGCCGCGTTGAGGGCGTCCACCTTCTTGAGCAGGTGGTCGTCGACGAACGGACCCTTCTTCAGGCTGCGAGGCATAGCGTGACGTTCCCTCTGTCTTCCTACCGCCGGGCACCGCGGGTGCGGCGCCTGCGGACGATCATCTTGTCGGAGTCCTTGTTGCGGGCCCGGGTGCGGCCCTCGGGCTTGACCCCACGGCGACACCGGATGGCGGCCACCGGAGGTCTTGCCCTCGCCGCCACCCAGCGGGTGGTCGACGGGGTTCATGGCCACGCCGCGGGTCTGGGGGCGCTTGCCCTTCCAGCGGTTCCGGCCGGCCTTGCCGATCTTGATCAGCTCGGCCTCGGAGTTGCCCACCACGCCGAGGGTGCCCCGGCAGTCGATGGACACCCGGCGCATCTCGGTGGAGGGCAGGCGCAGGGTGGCGAAGGCACCCTCCTTGGCCACCAGCTGCACGCTCATGCCCGCGCCGCGGGCCAGCTTGCCCCCGCCGCCGGGCCGCAGCTCGACGTTGTGGATGACCGAGCCGACCGGGATGTAGCGCAGCGGGAGGGCGTTGCCCGGGCGGATCTCCGCCCCCTGGCCCGACTGGAGGCGGTCGCCCACCGCCACCTGGGCCGGGGCCAGGATGTAGCGCTTCTCGCCGTCGAGGTAGTGGAGCAGGGCGATCCGGGCGTTGCGGTTGGGGTCGTACTCGATGGCCGCCACCTTGGCCGGCACCCCGTCCTTGTCCCGCTTGAAGTCGATGATCCGGTACTGCTGCTTGTGCCCGCCGCCCCGGTGCCGGGAGGTCTTGCGGCCGTGGCTGTTGCGGCCGCCGGTGGAGGGCTTGGGGGCCAGGAGGACCTTCTCGGGGCGGTCCCGGGTGATCTCGGAGAAGTCCGAGACGGTCTGGAAGCGCCGGCCGGCGCTGGTGGGCTTGCGTGAGCGGAGTGGCATGGTCGGGTCCCGGTCTCTCAGTTCTCGAAGAGGTCGATCGAGTCACCCTCGTGGAGGGTGACGATGGCCCGCTTGGTGTCGGGTCGGTGGCCGAGCGAGTTGCTCTTCCGGTTGCGCTTGGTCTTGCCCTTGCGGTTGAGGGTGTTGACCTTGTCCACCCGCACGTTGAAGGCCTGCTCCACGGCGTGGCGGACGTCGATCTTGGTGGCCGAGGGGTCCACCACGAACACGTAGACGTTGTTGTCCATCAGCGAGTAGGACTTCTCCGAGACCACCGGACGGATGAGCACGTTGTGGGGATCCCTCATGATCCGCTTCCTTCTTCGTCGTCGGCGCTCGGCGCGTCGGTGGCCGTCGGCTCCGCCGGGTCGTCCGTGCAGGCCGGCCGTCGTGGCCGAGCGCGTCGGGAGCCGCCCCGCCGGGCAGGGTCTCGTCGGTGAACACCAGCCAGTCGTTGACCAGGATGTCGTAGGCGTTGAGCTCGCCGGCCATGATGGTCTGGACCTCGGGCAGGTTGCCGAACGAGCGGTCGGCGTACCCGTCCTCGTCGCCCAGAACCACCAGGACCCGACCGGAGACGCCGAGGGCGTGCCAGGGCGGCGATGGCGGCCTTGGTGCTCGGGGCTTCGAAGGTCCAGGCGTCGACCAGCGCCACCCGGCCCTGGGAGGCCCGGTCCGAGAGGGCCGAGCGCAGGGCCAGCTGCACCATCTTCTTGGGGGTCTTCTGGGCGTAGGAGCGGGGCTTGGGTCCGAGGGCCACGCCGCCGCCCACCCAGATGGGCGAACGGGACGAGCCGGCCCGGGCCCGGCCGGTGCCCTTCTGGCGGAAGGGCTTGGCCCCGCCCCCTCGGACCTCGGCCCGGGTCTTGGTCGACTGGGTGCCCGGAACGGGCCGCCGCCAGCTGGGCCGTGACCACCTGGTGGAGCACGGCCAGGTTGGGCTCGATGCCGAAGATCGAGGGCTCGAGGTCCACCGGTCCGAGCTCGGTGCCGTCGATCGACCGGCGGGTCACCGTGCGCTGCTGGGGAGCCGGCCGGAGGAAGCGGCGGATCGCCGAGGGCGAGGCCGTCTCCAGGTCGACGGTGGCGGCGTCGGCGGCGCTCACGATGCCGTCCCTCCCTTGACCAGCGGGGCCTTCACCGCGTCACGCAGCACCACGATGCCGCCGCGGGGCCCGGGGACGGCCCCCTTGACCAGGATCAACTCCCGCTCGGGGTCGGCCTGGACGATCTCGAGGTTGAGGGTGGTCACCTGCTGGCCGCCCATCCGGCCCGGCCATGCGGGTGCCCTTGAACACCCGGGCCGGCGTGGCGCAGGCGCCGATCGAGCCGGGCGAGCGGTGCTTCTTGTGGTTGCCGTGCGAAGCGCCCTGGCCCTTGAAGTTGTGGCGCTTCATGGCTCCGGCGAACCCCTTGCCCTTGGAGACG
Source organism: uncultured Acidimicrobiaceae bacterium (assembly GCA_963833585.1). GTDB lineage: Bacteria > Actinomycetota > Acidimicrobiia > Acidimicrobiales > RAAP-2 > Bog-756. Next base: position 3,050 of record CAWHYF010000004.1, read on the forward strand.
GCGGTGGCGTCCACCAGCTCGCCGGCCTGGAGGAGGTCGGCGGTCAGCTGCTGGCCCACCTCGTAGTCGGAGGCGTCATCCAGCCGCAGCTCGACCAGCCGGCGGCCCGGGATCCACACCGGCCTTGTCGAAGTGGCCCTGCTCGGGCTTGGTCAGGGTGGAGGGCCGGCGATGGCCCCAGGTCACCTGGAGGGCGGAGTAGCCCTCGCGCTCGGGGGTCTTCACCTGCACGACCCGGACCGGCGCCACGCGCACCACCGTCACCGGTATCGCCCGGTGCTGATCGTCCCAGATCTGGGTCATTCCCACTTTTTCGCCCACGATCGCCTTGGTGGCCACTGGAGCTTCTCCGTCTCGACTCTTCGCTCTGATCGACACCGGCCGGTGTCGATCGGCTGTACTGCCGTGCTGCTCATCTGACACAACTCATCGGCTGACAACTGCCTGGTCACCTGCTCTGTCGTCACCGCCGGGGCCTGACGCTCCATCGGCTTGCACGCAGACGCTCCGCTCGGAGAACCCGAGCGGAGCGCTCGCCTGGTTTGGTCCGAGGTCCCCGCCGAAATCGACGGGCGCTCGAACACGTCCTACTCACCTGGTTGAACCCGCAATCGGGCCGACTGATCACTGTACCCCATCCGCCGGGGCTGACAACGAGGTCCCAGGCGGTCCGGCGGCGGTCGCCGGGGCCGGTGGGGCGCCCGGGGCTCCGGCGAGGCTGCTAGACGGTCTGGATCTTGATCTCGATGTCCACCCCGGCCGGCAGGTCGAGCCGCTGCAGCGAGTCCACGGTCTTCGGGGTGTGCTCGACGATGTCCACCAGGCGCTTGTGCACCCGCATCTCGAAGTGCTCCCGGCTGTCCTTGTACTTGTGTGGAGACCGGATCACCGTGTAGCGGTGCTTCTCCGTCGGCAGCGGCACCGGGCCCAGCACCTTGGCCTGGGTCCGGAGCACGGTCTGCACGATCTTCTCGGTGGATTGATCGAGAATCTCGTGGTCGTAGGCCTTCAGGCGGATTCTGATCTTCTGGCGGGGGCCTTCTGCGGCCATGGGTACGGCGTCCTCTCGTTGGTTCGCGGGTGCTCGACTACTCGAGGATCTTGGTGACCCGACCGGAGGCCACGGTACGCCCACCCTCGCGGATGGCGAATCGCAGACCCTCGGTCATGGCGATCGGCTTCCCCAGCTCCACCGTCATGTCGGTGTTGTCGCCGGGCATGACCATCTCGGTGCCCTCGGGGAGGGCGATGGTGCCGGTCACGTCGGTGGTCCGGAAGTAGAACTGCGGCCGGTAGTTGGTGAAGAAGGGCTTGTGCCGGCCACCCTCGTCCTTGTTCAGTACGTACACGGTGGCCTCGAACTTGGTGTGCGGGGTGATGGAACCGGGCTTGCACAGCACCTGGCCCCGCTCGACCTCCTCCTTCTTCGTCCCCCGCAGCAGGGCGCCGATGTTGTCGCCGGCCCGGCCCTCGTCGAGCAGCTTGCGGAACATCTCGATGCCGGTGACCGTGGTCTTCTGGGTGTCGCGGAGGCCGACGATCTCGACTTCCTCGCCCACCTTCACGATCCCCTGCTCCACCTTGCCGGTCACCACGGTGCCCCGGCCGGTGATGGACATGACGTCCTCGATGGACATGAGGAAGGGCTTCTCCACGTCACGCTCGGGCTCGGGGATGTAGGTGTCGACCGCCTCCATCAGCTCGAGGATCTTGGGGGTCCACTCGGCGTCACCCTCGAGGGCCTTGAGCGCGCTGACCCGCACGATCGGGGTGTCGTCGCCGGGGAACTCGTACTCGTTGAGCAGCTCGCGGACCTCGAGCTCGACCAGGTCGAGCAGCTCCTCGTCGTCCACGGTGTCGGCCTTGTTGAGGGCGACCACGATGTAGGGGACGCCCACCTGGCGGGCCAGCAGCACGTGCTCACGGGTCTGGGGCATGGGGCCGTCGGCGGCCGACACCACCAGAATGGCCCCGTCCACCTGGGCGGCGCCGGTGATCATGTTCTTGATGTAGTCAGCGTGGCCCGGCATGTCGACGTGGGCGTAGTGACGGTTGGGGGTCTCGTACTCGACGTGGGCGATCGAGATGGTGATGCCCCGCTGCTTCTCTTCGGGCGCCTTGTCGATCTGGTCGAACGGCGTGAAGTTGGTGGTCGGGTCGGCATCGTGCAGGACCTTGGTGATGGCCGCGGTGAGCGTGGTCTTACCGTGGTCGATGTGTCCCATCGTTCCCACGTTGACGTGGGGCTTCGTGCGCTCGAACTTCTGCTTGGCCATGGCTGGGGTAATGCTCCCTGATCTCGGACGGTACCCCCTCGGGCCCGCCACGACGCAGGCGGTTGCCTGACGTCATTCCTCGTGTATCGGTGGTGAAACGGTGTATCGATGGTGAAACGGTGTATCGGTGGTGAAACGGTGTATCGGTGGTGAACGGTGTTCGCTGCCGGCCGTGCTGCTGGTGATCCACTTCCTGGTTGCTGGTGACGCTGGTGGTGACCCATTGCTGCGGTCCCACGTTGCTCCCGCGTCCTCCGGGTCGCGGGTTCGGATCCTGCGCCTCGCGGCGTCCTACTCTCCGCGGGCCTTGGCGATGATCTCCTTGGCGATCGACTCAGGAACCTCGTTGTACGCGTGGAACTGCATCGAGTACGTGGCCCGTCCCTGGGTCCGCGAGCGCAGGTCAGTAGCGTAGCCGAACATGTCGCTCAGTGGTACCTGTGCCCGGACGATGTGGCTGTTGCCCCGCTGCTCCATCCCCTCGACCTTGCCCCGCCGGGCCGACAGGTCGCCGATCACGTCTCCCATGTAGTCCTCAGGAGTGGTCACCTCCACGGCCATCACGGGCTCGAGGAGCACCGGGTCGGCCAGGTTGGCGGCCTTCTTGATGGCCATGGAACCGGCGATCTTGAAGGCCATCTCCGAGGAGTCCACGTCGTGGTACGAGCCGTAGGTCAGGGTCACCTTGATGTCGACCGTGGGATAGCCGGCCAGCACGCCCGAGGTGATCGACTCCTGGATTCCCTGGTTCACCGAGGGGATGTACTCCTTCGGGACGACCCCGCCGCTGATCTTGTCCTCGAACTCGTAGCCCTTGCCCGGGTTGGGCTCCAGAGTGATCACCACGTGGCCGTACTGGCCCTTGCCGCCGGTCTGGCGGACGTAGCGGAGCTCGACCTTCTCCACCTTCTTCCGAACGGTCTCGCGGTAGGCCACCTGGGGCTTGCCCACGTTGGCATCCACACTGAATTCGCGCATCATCCGGTCCACCAGGACCTCGAGGTGCAGCTCGCCCATGCCCGAGATGACCGTCTGACCGGTCTCCTCGTCCGACTGGACCCGGAAGGTGGGATCCTCCTCTGACAGCGAGAAGAGGGCTCGGGACAGTTTGTCCTGGTCAGCCTTGGTCTTGGGCTCCACGGCCACGTGGATGACCGGCTCGGGGAAGGTGAGGGACTCCAGGATGACCGGGTCTTCGGGATTGCAGAGGGTGTCGCCGGTGGTGGTCTGCTTGAGGCCCACCGCCGCCACGATGTCGCCGGCGTAGGTCACGTCGAGGTCCTCGCGGGAGTTGGCGTGCATCTGGAGGATGCGGCCCACCCGCTCCTTGCGGTCCTTGGTCGAGTTGAGCACGCCCGAGCCCTTGGTGAGGGTGCCCGAGTAGACCCGCAGGTAGGTGAGCTTTCCCACGTAGGGGTCGGTCATGATCTTGAAGGCCAGGGCGGCGAAGGGCGCCGAGTCGTCGGGGGCGCGCTCGACGGTCACCCCCTCCTTGCGGGGCACCGTGCCCATGGTGGGCGGAATGTCGAGCGGGCTGGGCAGGTAGTCGACCACGGCGTCGAGCATGGGCTGCACGCCCTTGTTCTTGAACGCCGAGCCACACAGGATGGGAACGGCGTGGCTGCCCAGCGTCACCGTCCGGATGGCCCGCTGGAGGTCCTCGGGGGTGATCTCCTCGTCCCCCAGATACTTCTCCATGATGGTGTCGTCATGGTTGGAGACCACGTCGATGAGCTGGTGGTGGGCCTCCTCGGCGACGGCCTTGAGTTCGACAGGGATCTCCTCTTCGGTCCACTCCTCCCCCATGCCGTCATCCCAGACCAGCGCCCGCATCCGGACCAGGTCCACCACCCCCCGGAACCCTCCCTCGGCCCCGATGGGCAGCTGCACCACGGCGACCGTGGCGTCCAGGCGGTCCCGGATCATGTCCACGCACTGGTCGAAGTTGGCCCCCGTCCGGTCCATCTTGTTGATGAAGCAGATCCGTGGAACGGCGTACTTGTCGGCCTGGCGCCACACCGTCTCGGTCTGCGGCTCCACCCCGGCGACGGCGTCGAAGACGGCCACCGCGCCGTCCAGCACCCGCAGGGAACGCTCGACCTCCACGGTGAAGTCCACGTGGCCCGGGGTGTCGATGATGTTGATCACCGTGTCCCGCCACATGCAGGTGGTGGCGGCTGAGGTGATGGTGATGCCCGCGTTCCTGCTCCTGGGGCATCCAGTCCATGGTGGCGGCGCCCTCGTGGACCTCGCCGATCTTGTAGTTCTTGCCCGTGTAGTAGAGGATGCGCTCGGTGGTGGTGGTCTTGCCCGCGTCGATATGGGCCATGATCCCGATGTTCCGGGTCTTGGCCAGGGGATGGTGGCGGGTGCTCGCTTCAGCCATGGTTGATCAGCTCTCGGATGTAGTCGTAGGTCGTGCCGGGTGACGCGGGGTGCGGCCGCTCGGGCCGGGCCGCTACCAGCGGTAGTGGGCGAAGGCCTTGTTGGATTCGGCCATCTTGTGGAGGTCCTCGCGGCGCTTGGCGGCCGCCCCGATCCCGTTGGCGGCGTCCCGGATCTCGTTGGAGAGCCGCTCGGCCATGGTCTTCTCCCGGCGCTGCTGGGAGTAGCCGACCAGCCAACGGATGGACAGCGTCGTGGCCCGCCGGGGACGGACCTCGACGGGGACCTGGTAGGTGGCGCCACCGACGCGGCGGCTACGGACCTCCAGCTCAGGACGGGTGTTCTCGACCGCCTTCTTCAGCACGGCCACCGGATCGTTGCCCGATTTCTCGGCCACGTCGGCCAGGGCGTCGTAGACGATCCGCTCGGCGAGGGTCCGCTTGCCGCGGCTCAGCACCCGGTTGACCACCTGGGTCACCAGGACCGAGTGGTAGACCGGATCGGGCATCAGCTCACGACGAACAGCAGGACCTTTGCGGGGCACGTCAGGACTCCTTCTTGGCGCCGTAGCGGCTACGGGCCTGATTCCGCTCGCGAACGCCCGACGCATCGAGCGTGCCGCGGATCACCTTGTAACGCACCCCGGGGAGGTCCTTCACACGGCCACCGCGCACCAGGACGATGGAGTGCTCCTGGAGGTTGTGGCCCTCTCCGGGGATGTAGGCGGTCACCTCGAGCCCGCTGGTCAGGCGGACACGGGCCACCTTACGGAGGGCCGAGTTGGGCTTCTTCGGGGTGTGGGTGTAGACGCGGGTGCACACACCCCGGCGCTGAGGGGCTCCTCGGAGGGCCGGGGTCTTCGACTTGGTCGGTTTGGTGGCCCGACCCTTGCGGACGAGCTGGGAAATCGTGGGCACGCGTGACCTCTAGATCGTGGACTGCGGGGATGCTTCAGGACTGACCCGGGCGTGCTGACGCACGGCTCGGTGGTGCTGCAGGTGGGCTGCGGGCGGGCAGGACGAACCGTTCGGCGCGCAGCCGCGAGAGGACAATGCTACGGCATCCGTACCTGGCCGGCAAGCGCGGGACCCAGCCGGATCGGATGCCTGCTGCCAGTATACGGCGGGTCGGGGGGTCACGATCCCAGCTCGGGACCGTGACCACCCCGCCGTCATCAGGCCCCGGCTTCGAGCGGGCCGTCGGTGGTGGCCGGCACGTCGGCGGTCCCGAAGTCCGGGGCCTCGGCGGCCAGGTCCTCCGTCGACGGGATGGTGCCCAACCAGCTGGCGTCGATCTCCGAGCTGAACCCGCCCAGGGCGGCGTCCCCCCCGGTGTCCCGCAACCAGGCAGCCAGGTCCTCGGTGCCGGCATCGCCTTCCGAGCCGAGGGCCCAGAAGGGCATGGCTTCGGCACCGGGCATCTCCAGCTTGATGTCGCGGTACCGCTCCATCCCCGATCCGGCCGGGATCAGCTTGCCGATGATGATGTTCTCCTTCAGCCCGAACAGCTGGTCGGACTTGCCCTCGATGGCCGCCTCGGTGAGCACCCGGGTGGTCTCCTGGAAGGAGGCCGCCGAGAGCCAGCTCTCGGTGGCCAGGGAGGCCTTGGTGATCCCCATCAGCTCGGGACGGCCTTCGGCCGGTCGCTTGCCCTCCTGGACCAGCGTCCGGTTCACCTCGGCGTAGGCCCGGTTGTCCACCCGCTCGCCGGGGAGGAACGAGGCGTCACCGGGCTCGGCCACCAGCACCCGCCGGAGCATCTGGCGCACGATGAGCTCGATGTGCTTGTCGTGGATGGACACGCCCTGGTCCCGATAGACCTTCTGGACCTCTTCCACCAGGTACTGCTGGGTCTCCCGGATCCCCTTGACCTCCAAGAGCTCCTTGGGGTCCTTCGGGCCCTTCGACCAGGGCGTCCCCGGCCTGGACCTCATCGCCGTCGGCCACCTCGAGGTGGGCGCGGGGTGCCACCAGCACGGTGTGCTCCTCCCCGTCGTCGGCCGCCACGGTGATGTGGCGACCGGACTCGTCTTCCTCGACCCGGACCACGCCGGAGTGGCGGGCCAGGACGGCGGCACCCTTCGGGGTACGGGCCTCGAACAGCTCGACCACACGTGGCAGACCGTGGGTGATGTCCTCACCGACGATGCCCCCCGTGTGGAAGGTCCGCATGGTCAGCTGGGTACCCGGTTCGCCGATGGACTGGGCGGCGATGACCCCGACCGCCTCGCCGAGCTCGATCATCTCGCCGGTGGCCAAGCGACTGGCCGTAGCAGGCGGCACAGATGCCCTGTTCGGCCTCACAGGTGAGCACCGACCGGGTACGGACCCGGTCCACTCCCGGGTCGTCGCGGAGCCGGTTGACGATCTCCTCGGTCAACAAGGTGCCGGTCTCGATCTTCGACTTGTCCGACAGGGTGACCGCCTCGGCGGTGATCCGGCCGTTGACCCGGGTCTCGAGGTAGGACCGCCTACCGGCCCCGTCGGGCACGACGCCTTCGATCCAGATGCCCCGGACCGAGCCGCAGTCGTCCTCCCGGACGATCAGTTCCTGGGCCACGTCGACCAAGCGGCGGGTCAGGTACCCCGAGTCGGCGGTGCGGAGGGCGGTATCGGCCAGACCCTTGCGGGCCCCGTGGGTGGAGATGAAGTACTCCAGCACGGACAGGCCCTCCCGGAAGGAGGACTTGATCGGCCGGGGGATCATCTCCCCCCGCGGGTTGGAGACCAGGCCCTTCATGCCGGCGATCTGGCGGATCTGCTGGCTGTTCCCTCGGGCGCCGGAGTCCACCATCATGTCGATGGGATTGAACTTGATGGAGGACATGGTCTTCTCCATGGCCTTCCCGACCTCGGAGTTGGCCGACGTCCAGATCTCGATCTCCTTCTGGCGCCGCTCGTCGTCGGTGATGATGCCCCGCTTGAACTGGGCTTCCGCCTTCTCCGCCTCCTTCTCGTAGCGGTCGAGGATCGCACCCTTGTCGGGCGGGGTCACCACGTCGCTGATCGAGATGGTGAGACCGGACTGGGCCCCGTAGCGAAACCCCAGGTCCTTGATGCGGTCGAGGCTGGCGGCCACTTCGGCCTTGGTGAAGCCCGCCGCCACCTCCTCGACGATGGTGCCGATGGCGGTGTTCCGCTTGCCGACGATGTCGTTGATGTACCGGTAGCCATCGGGAAGGGCGGTGTTGAAGAACAGCCGGCCCGCGGTGGTCTCGATCTCGACCCGCTCCTCCTCGTCCACCCCGACCAGGTTGCCGTCGTCGTCGACCTCGGCCCCGTTGGCCAGGGCGATGGACCGGGCCAGGTGCGAGCCGGCCTCGGGCCGGAGGACGATCTTGGCCTGGAGCTCGATGTCCCCGGCGTCGAAGGCCCGCTCCACCTCGTAGGCGTGCCGGAAGACCCGGCCCTCGCCCTTGGCCCCGTCGACCGGCAAGGTCACGTAGTAGATGCCGAACACCATGTCCTGGGTGGGCACGGTGATCGGACGACCGGTGGCCGGCGAGAGGATGTTGTTGGCCGACAGCATGAGCACCCGCGCCTCGGCCTGGGCCTCGGCGGAAAGGGGCAGGTGGACGGCCATCTGGTCGCCGTCGAAGTCGGCGTTGAAGGCCGTGCACACCAGCGGGTGGACCTGAATGGCCTTCCCCTCGACCAGCACCGGCTCGAAGGCCTGGATCCCCAGGCGGTGAAGGGTGGGGGCCCGGTTCAACAGCACCGGATGCTCCTTGATCACCCCTTCGAGGACGTCCCACACCTGGGGACGCCGACGCTCGACCATACGCTTGGCCGACTTGATGTTCTGGGCGTATTCCGCATCGACCAGGCGCTTCATGACGAAGGGCTTGAACAGCTCGAGGGCCATCAGCTTGGGCAGGCCGCACTGGTGGAGCTGGAGGGTCGGGCCGATCACGATGACCGAGCGGCCCGAGTAGTCGACGCGCTTGCCCAGCAGGTTCTGGCGGAACCGGCCCTGCTTTCCCTTCAGCATGTCGGACAGGCTCTTCAGCGGCCGGTTGCCCGGCCCGGTGACCGGGCGGCCCCGGCGTCCGTTGTCGAAGAGTGCGTCGACTGCCTCTTGGAGCATCCGCTTCTCGTTGTTGATGATGATCTCCGGCGCGCCCAGGTCGAGCAGTCGCTTCAACCGGTTGTTCCGGTTGATGACCCGGCGGTAGAGGTCGTTGAGGTCGGAGGTGGCGAAGCGCCCACCGTCCAACTGCACCATGGGCCGCAGGTCGGGCGGGATCACCGGCACCGAGTCGAGGATCATGGCGCGGGGGTCGTTGACCCGGCGGCCGTTCTCGTCACGCCGGTTGAAGGCGGTGACGATCTTGAGCCGCTTGATGACCTTCTGCCGCCGCTGGGCCGAGAGCGGCTTGCGGCCGTCGGCGGCGTCGATCATCTCGCGGAGCTTGATCTCCTCCTCGTCGAGGTCGATGCGGTCGATGAGGCGGGAGATGGTCTCGGCGCCCATACCTCCCTCGAAGTAGTCCTCGTAGCGAATGCGCAGCTCGCGCCAGAGCATCTCGTCCTCGAGGATCTTCCGCGAGTGGAGGCTCTTGAACTCGTCGAAGGCCCGCTGGGCGAGCTCGATCTCGCTCTGGTACCGCTCGCGGACGCTGGCGATCTCCTTCTCCACGTTGCGCTGGCGGGCCTTGACCTCGGTGTCCTTGGCCCCGGACTTCTCCAAATCGGCCAACTCGCCCTCGAGCACCTTGAACCGGCGGTCGATCTCCAGGTCGCGCTTCTTCTCGATGTCGGTCAATTCCACCCGGAGCTCGGCCTCGAGATCGGGCAGGTCCTCGTGACGCTTGGCCTCGTCCACCCAGGTGACCAGGTTGGCGGCGAAGTAGATGACCTTCTCCAGCTGCTTGGCCTTCAGCTCCTCACGGGCCTCGGTGCCCATGAGCAGGTAGGCCAGCCAGCTCCGGGTGCCCCGCAGGTACCAGATGTGCACGACGGGGGCGGCCAGCTCGATATGGCCCATCCGCTCGCGACGGACCTTGGACCGGGTCACCTCGACACCGCAGCGTTCACAGATGATGCCCCGGAAGCGGACCCGCTTGTACTTGCCGCAGTAGCACTCCCAGTCCTTGGTGGGACCGAAGATCTTCTCGCAGAAGAGTCCGTCCTTCTCCGGACGGAGGGTCCGGTAGTTGATGGTCTCGGGCTTCTTCACCTCGCCGTTGGACCATCCCCGGATGGAGTCGGCCGTCGCCAGTCCGATCCTCAGTTGATCGAAGTCGTTGACATCCAACATCAGAATCCCCTTTCGGCAGCGCGTCGTGCATCTTCCTCGTCGGACCCGCGCTCGGGCCGGCTGATGTCGATGCCCAGCTCCTCGGCCGTGCGGAACACGTCCTCGTCGAGCTCCCGCATCTCAATTTCCTCTCCACCCGGCGCCAGGACCTCCACGTCGAGGCAGAGGGACTGCATCTCCTTGATCAGCACCTTGAAGCTCTCCGGGATCCCCGGCTCGGGGATGTTCTCGCCCTTCACGATGGCCTCGTAGACCTTCACCCGACCGAGGACATCGTCCGACTTGATGGTGAGCAGCTCCTGCAGGGCGTAGGCGGCACCGAAGGCCTCGAGGGCCCACACCTCCATCTCCCCGAAGCGCTGGCCACCGAACTGGGCCTTCCCACCCAGCGGCTGCTGGGTGATCATGGAGTACGGACCGGTCGAACGAGCGTGGATCTTGTCGTCCACCAGGTGGTGGAGCTTCAGGATGTAGACGTACCCGACCGAAATCGGGTTGTCGTACTTCTCACCCGTCCGGCCGTTCCACAGCTCGCTCTTGCCGTCGTCGGCCACCTGCACGGCACCGTCGACCCCGTCCGGGTTGAGCTTGCGGAAGATCTGCTGGATGGTCGGGTGACGCCCGGCATCGGCATCCTCGTCCCAGTGGGCTCCGTCGAACACCGGGGTCGACACCCACACGGCCGGATCGGTCCGGGGGCGGGTCTTGGTCTCGGTGCCCCGGAGCGGGGTCCGGGCGGCCTCTCCGGCCCCCTCCCAGCCCCAGCGGGCGGCATAGCCCAGGTGGGACTCGAGCACCTGGCCCACATTCATCCGACTGGGAACGCCCAGCGGGTTCAGGATGATGTCCACCGGAGTCCCGTCCGCCTGGTAGGGCATGTCCTCAATGGGGAGGATCTTCGAGATGACCCCCTTGTTGCCGTGGCGTCCGGCCAGTTTGTCGCCCTCGGAGATCTTGCGCTTCTGGGCCACGTACACCCGGACCAGCTGCTCCACACCGGGCGGGAGCTCATGGGCGTCGTCACGCGAGAAGACCCGGACATCGATGACCGTCCCCTGCTCGCCGTGGGGGACCTTCAGGGAGGTGTCCCGCACCTCGCGGGCCTTCTCACCGAAGATGGCCCGGAGGAGACGCTCCTCGGGCGTCTGCTCGGTCTCCCCCTTGGGGGTGACCTTGCCCACCAGCACGTCTCCCGGGCCGACCTCGGCACCGATACGGATGATGCCGCGCTCGTCCAAGTCGGCCAGGATCTCCTCGGACAGGTTGGGGATGTCCCGGGTGATCTCCTCGGCACCGAGCTTGGTGTCACGGGCATCGACCTCGTGCTCCTCGATGTGGATCGAGGTAAGGACATCGTCCTTGACCAGCCGTTCCGAGAGGATGATGGCGTCCTCGTAGTTGTAGCCCTCCCACGGCATGAAGGCCACCAGGAGGTTCTTGCCCAGCGCCAGTTCGCCGTTGTGGGTGGCGGGGCCGTCGGCCAGCACGTCGCCGGCCGCCACCCTCTGGCCCTCCTCCACGATGACCTTCTGGTTGATGGCCGTGTTCTGGTTGGAGCGGCGGAATTTGGCCAGGCGGTAGACCTTCTTGCCCAGGACCGAACCGTTGCGGTCCTTGGCGCCGGCCTTGTACTCCACGGTGATCTGATCACCCGAGACGTCGACCACGGCGCCATCGGCCTCGGCCATGACCACGTCGCCGGCGTCGCGGGCGGCACGCGCTTCGACGCCGGTGCCGATGTAGGGGGCCTCGGGCACCACCAGCGGAACGGCCTGCTTCTGCATGTTGGCCCCCATCAGGGCCCGGTTGGCGTCGTCGTGCTCCACGAAGGGGATCAGGGCGGTGGACACCGACACGATCTGCTTGGGGGAGACATCCATGAGATCCACCTCGGCCGGGGGCACGAAGTCGATCTCCGAGGTGGTGCCGTACGAGGTGGTGGTGGCACCGACCCGCACGCCGGTCCCCTGCGGCCCGCGTCGGACCAGGACCTTCTCCTCGGTGAAGCGGCCGTTGTCGTCCAGCGCCGCAGAAGCCTGGGCGATGACGTGCTCTTCCTCCTCGTCGGCTGCCAGGTAGGTGATCTCCTTGGTCACCTGGCCGTTGACCACCTTGCGGTAGGGAGTCTCGATGAAGCCGTACTCGTTGACCCGGGCGTAGGTGGCCAGCGAGCCGATCAGGCCGATGTTCGGTCCCTCGGGGGTCTCGATCGGGCACATGCGGCCGTAGTGGGAGGTATGGACGTCTCGGACCTCGAACCCGGCCCGCTCGCGGGACAGGCCACCGGGGCCGAGGGCGGACAGACGCCGCTTGTGGGCCAGGCCGGAGAGCGGGTTGTTCTGGTCCATGAACTGACTGAGCTGGCTGGTGCCGAAGAATTCCTTCACCGCGGCGACCACCGGTCGGATGTTGATCAGGGTCTGCGGGGTGATGGCCTCCACGTCCTGGGTGGTCATCCGCTCGCGAACCACCCGCTCCATGCGGGAGAGTCCCACCCGGACCTGGTTCTGGATGAGCTCGCCCACCGACCGGATGCGGCGGTTGGCGAAGTGGTCCTGGTCATCGATCCGGTAGGTCGACTCGCCGTCAGCCATGTGCTTGGCCAGGTGGAGCATGTAGGTGGAGGAGGCCAGGATCTCGGACGGGCTGAGGACGCCCTGGGTGGGGGTGGGCCGTTCCAGGTCGATCTTCAGGATGTCCGAGATCCGCTCGATCTCCGGGCCCAGCTTCCGGTTCAGCTTGTAGCGACCCACCCGGGTCAGGTCGTAGCGCTTGGGATTGAAGAAGGCGTTCTCGAAGTACTGGCGGGCGGCCTCGACGGAGAGGGGCTCACCCGGTCGGGCACGCTTGTAGATCTCGAGCAGGGCCTCCTCGCGGGTTGGCGCCAGGTTCTGCTCCTTCTCCCACTGACCCTCGAGAAAGTCGAAGTGGCGGACGAAGCGCTCCAGGAAGGACTGGTCCTCGTAGCCCAGTGCACGCAGCAGCACGAAGAGGGACAGCCGGCGCTTACGGGCCACCCGGCACCCGGCGGTGACGTCCTTGCCGGGCTTGGCCTCGACATCGAACTCGATCCACTCCCCGCGGTAGGGATGGATGGTTCCGGTGAACACCGTCTTGGCATCACGCCCGGGCTGGAAGATCACCCCGGGCGACCTGACCAGCTGGGAGACGACCACCCGCTCGGTGCCATTGACGATGAAGGTGCCCTTGTCGGTCATCACCGGGAAGTCCCCCATGAAGACCGTCTGCTCTTTGATCTCGCCGGTGCCGGCGTTCATGAACCGGGCGCGCACGAACACCGGCGCGGCATAGGTCATGTCCTTTTCCTTGCACTCCTCGACCGAGAATTTCGGCGGAGGGCGGAGGTCGGGGTCGGTCGGGTCGAACTCCAGCTCGAGGCTCAGCTGGCCCGTGAAGTCCTCGATCGGGCTGATGTCGTTGAAGGTCTCGGCGAGACCCCGGTCCAGGAACCACTGGAAAGAGTCACGCTGGATGGCGACGAGGTCCGGCAAGGGCAGGGCCTCGTCGATGTTGGCGAAAGAAAATCGTTCCGGGCTGTTGGACCGTGTAGGCAACGGCCTACTCCTCCCAGTTGCAGGGTGAATGGGGCTACGACGGGGTACTGCGGTGCGTCACGTCAGACGATGCTGGGGACTGGTGTGCTACTTGGGACTGCTGGGCGTGGATCGAGGGCATTGCAGGGGTCGACGGCTACCGCCGGAGCAGTCGTCGGGGGCGCCAGGGCGCGCGTCAATCAGCCAGAACATTGAAGAAGGCGGAAGGAGCAGGCACGGCAACCAGCAATCCTATACGGACGCGCACAGGATTACAACCTCGGGGCGGCGAAGGCCCGATCCAGGCCAGCACAGGGTAGGAGACGCGCCGGCCGCCGTCAAGGATTGTACGAGGTCCGGCGAGGTCGGCCCCTGCTTCCGGGATTCCCTGGTGTCGGCGGTCGGGCGCCTCGGTGGTCACCGGCTCCCGGGCCATCGAACCAGGTCGGGAGCCTGGCCCGACCTCCCCGACCGTCCCCGACGGCCGGGGACCCGCCCGGCGCTATTTCAGCTCGACCGTGGCCCCGGCTCCTTCGAGCTGGGCCTTCGCCTTCTCCGCGTCCTCCTTGTTGGCCTTCTCCAGGACCGGCTTGGGCGCCCCGTCCACCAGGTCCTTGGCCTCCTTCAGGCCCAGGCTGGTCAGCGAACGCACCTCCTTGATGACCTGGATCTTCTTGTCGCCGGCCGCCGTGAGGATGACGTCGAACTCCGACTTCTCGTCCTCGCTGGCGCCCGGATCCCCGCCGGCCGCCGGTGCGGCCACCGCCACGGCCGCCGGGGCCGCCGCGGTCACCCCGAAGCGCTCCTCGAACTCCTTGAGCAGCTCGCTCAGCTCGAGTACGGACAGCTCGGAGATGCCGTCCAGAATCTGGTCCTTGGTCAGGGTACCTGCCATTGTCTTGCTCCTTGTTTCGGTTGTTCGTCGTGAGGTCGTTTGTTGCGAATGTGAGCTTGAACTGGGACTTCGTCAGGCCGTCTCGTCGCCGCCCGGGGAGCCGGCGCCCTGGCCCTCGGCGGCCGGATCGGTCCCGGCGGAGGCCTCGGCAGCCGGATCGGTCCCGGCGGGGGCCTCGGCAGCCGGGGCGTCCTCAGCCACCGTCCCCGTTGCCGCCGATCCGGCATCGTCGGCCGGGCCTGCCAACACCTCGCCAGCGGCCTGACGCTGGTCGATGAGAGCCGAGAGCCCGTAGGCCAGGTTGCGGGGAAGGGCCTGGACCAGACCGGCCAGCTGCTGGAGCGGGGCGGCCAGGGCCCCAGCGAACTGAGCGAGCAACGTGTCCCTGGGCGGGAGGTCGGCCAACACCTCGATCTCCGCGGCCGAGAGGACGCCCGTCCCCACCATGCCGCCCTTGACCACCAGATGGGGGTTGCTCCTGGCGAAATCCCGCAGGGCCTTGGCCACCGCGCTCACGTCGCCCTGCACGAAGGCGATCGCCGTCGGGCCCGTCAGCAGGTCGCGGATCGGGGCCTGTGGGCCGTCGGCGATTGCCAAACGGACCAGGGTGTTCTTGTAGATCTTGTAGTCACCGCCGGCGGCTGCCAGCTCACGTCGGAGCTCGGCCAACTCGCCCACGGTCAGACCCCGGTACTCGGTCAGGACAGCCCCGTCGGACCCCTCGAGTCGGTCTTTGACCTCGTTGACGACGGCGACCTTGTCGGCCCTCGGATTGTCCATGGTCCCTCCGCTGAGCTTCGCTCGCATGTGGGCCGTAGACACCATCGAGTGGCGGAACGTCGGACAGAGGTGTTCGACGCGGAACGCCTCATCAGGCGGATCCCATTCGGATCCCTTCGGTACCGGGTGAGCAGTACACCGGAGGTCTACGGCAGTTCGCTACATCTGGAAAAAGGAGACTCTAGCCCACCGCCGGCCGGCGGACCAGCCCGTCCCCAGGGGTCGTGCCCCCTCAGGCGGAAGCCGCCAGTTCCTCGTCGGCCTTCCGGGCCAGCAACGGATCGATGTGGATGCCGGGGCCCATCGTCGACGATACGGTGACCGCCCGCACGTAGCGGCCCTTCGAGGAGGCCGGCTTGGCCCGGTGGATCTCTTCCATCACCGCGTGGAGGTTCTCCAGCAGCTGGGCACGTTCGAACGAGGCCTTGCCGATCCGGATGTGGATGTTGCCCACCTTGTCCGTGCGGTACTCCACTCGGCCACCCTTGAATTCGATGACGGCCCGCTCGATGTCGTCGGTCACCGTGCCGGTCTTGGGGTTGGGCATCAGCCCACGGGGACCGAGCACCCGACCGAGGGTGCCGACCTGGCCCATCAGGTCCGGGGTGGCGATGGCCACGTCGAACTCCAGGAAGCCGTCGTTGGCCACCCGGGCCACCAGGTCGTCGGCGCCCACCACATCGGCCCCGGCGCCCCGGGCCTCGGTCGCCTTCTCGCCGGCGGCGAACACCGCCACCCGAGCGGTACGGCCGGTCCCCGCCGGGAGCGAAAGCGTCCCGCGGACGATCTGGTCGGCCTTACGCGGGTCCACGCCCAGGCGGACGGCCAGCTCCACCGTCTCGTCGAACGAGGCCTTGGCCGAGGCCTTGACCAGGTCGACCGCCTCGGACGGCGGGTAGAGGTGCTGGCGATCGAACTGGGACACGCTCGCTCGGTACTTCTTTCCCCTGGACATGCTGGTTCTCCGTCTTCTCGATCGTCGATAGTGCTGGTCGTCGGCCTCAGCCGGCGACGGCGATCCCCATGGACCGTGCCGTACCCTCGACCTGACGCTTGGCGGCTTCGAGGTCGGCGGTGTTCAGGTCCGGGAGCTTGATGGCGGCGATCTCGGCCACCTGGGCGCTGGTCACCGTGCCGACTTGCTCACGGCCCGCCGTGGACGCCGCCTTCTCCAGACCGGCGGCCGCCCGTAGCAGGGCCGGCGTCGGAGGGGTCTTGAGGATGAACGAGAAGGTCCGATCCTCGTAGATGGAGATCTCCACCGGGATGATCGATCCCCGCTGGTTCTCCGTGGCGGCGTTGTACTGCTTGCAGAACTCCATGGTCTGTACCCCGTGTGGCCCGAGGGCCGTGCCCACCGGGGGCGCGGGGGTAGCGCCCCCCGCCGGGAGCTGGATCTTCACGACCGCGAGGACGCGCTTCTTCGGTGGCATTGTCTAGGTCTCCTAACCTGGGTCCGCCGGGTTACAGCTTCGCAACCTGGCTGAACTCGAGCTCCACAGGGGTCTCTCGCCCGAAAATGTTGACCAGCACCTTGAGCTTGAGCTGGTCCTCGTTGATCTCGGCGATCTGACCGGAGAAGTCGGCGAAAGGACCTTCCTTCACCCGGACGGTCTCGCCCACCTCGTGCTCCAGCCTCGGCCGACTGCGCTTCGAAGGGATCTCGGCACCCTCCACCTTGACCTGGAGGATGCCTTCGACCTCCCGGCGCGACAGCGGCGTGGGCTTGGTCCCCGGTCCGACGAACCCGGTCACCCCAGGCGTGTTCCGGATCACCGACCAGCTGTCGTCATCCAGCTCGCACCGGCACAGCAGGTAGCCGGGGAACACCTTCTTCTGGACGACGACCTTCTTGCCGTTCTTGAACTCGATGACATCCTCCATGGGGATGACCACCTCGTAGATCCGGTCCTCCATGTTCATGGAGACGGCCCGGCTGTGCAGATTGGACTTCACCTTGTTCTCGTACCCGGCGTAGGTGTGCACCACGTACCACCGTCCGGGCTGGTCGTAAGGGCTGACCACAAACGGCTCATCGTCCTCGTCGTCGTACTCGGAGTCGACGTCGACGCCTTCGTCGGCCTCTCCGACCTCGGTTACCACCGCGTCGACCTCATTCGGCCCCTCCGCAGGGGAGTGGTCGGCTTCGGGCGCGCCGGACGCCTCGACCGTGCCGGGCGTCTCGTCGTCACCGAGGGGCGGATTGGTTTCGTCGTGGGTCACAGTCACACCGATCACGTCTTGAACAGCCAGAGGACGCCTTTGGCAAAGGCGTAGTTGAGGATGAAGATGAGGACCATCAACGACAGGAGGGTGACCAGGGTCACCGTGGTGTAGTTGACCACCTCGGACCTGTTGGGCCAGGCCACCTGTCGAAGCTCTGAGCGTACCTCGCGGAAGAACTGGCCCGGACGGAAGGGCTCCCGCTTGGCCGGGCGGCGTGGAGCGGGCGCCGACCGCTTGGGCGCGGTCTCGCCCTCGGGGTCCTGCCCCTGGCGCTGCATGGCTCGCTTCTGTTCTCGGTTCACGCGCTTTGTCCTTCGACCGCTTCCACGGGTGGTGAGCAGGGCAGGAGGGACTTGAACCCCCAACCTTCGGTTTTGGAGACCGGTGCTCTACCAGTTGAGCTACTGCCCTCTGACGACCGCCATGCCGCGAACGGACGAGCCGATCACAGGGGCGGTTGCCAAGGCTATCACCCGGCAACTCGGGATTCCCAGGCGGAACTGGGGGTTGACCCGGTCCGACCTCCCCACCCGGACGTCCGGATCGGCCCGGCGACGCCCGGGGCGCCGCCAACGGCCCCGGTCGGCCCCTATCGGGTCCCTGGCCCCGGTCGGCCCCTATCGGGTCCCTGGCCCCGGTCGGCCCCTATCGGGTCTCCTTGTGCAGGGTCTGCTGGCGATCCCAACGACAGAACTTCTTCAGCTCGATCCGCTCGCGGTCGTTGACCTTGTTCTTCGTCGTGATGTAGTTCCGTCGTTTGCACACTTCGCAGGCCAGAGTGACCTGGATGCGCTTCTCGTTCTTTGCCACGTGACTCCCTTGCGCTCCGAGGACCGGACCGGTCCGGAGCTTCAGATGCTTCCTCTGCCTGGTACTGAATTTCTGCCTGGCCCTGCCCGTCGCTCGCTGCGACGTCTGCCGTCTCCTACGGTCCTGCGTCCTGCGATCCAACTGGTAGCGGCGGCCGGACTCGAACCGGCGACCCCACGATTATGAGCCGTGTGCTCTAACCAACTGAGCTACGCCGCCATGGGCGAGCCCCCGGTGGGGATTGAACCCACGACCCCCGCCTTACCATGGCGGTGCTCTACC
Source organism: uncultured Acidimicrobiaceae bacterium (assembly GCA_963833585.1). Taxonomy (GTDB): domain Bacteria; phylum Actinomycetota; class Acidimicrobiia; order Acidimicrobiales; family RAAP-2; genus Bog-756. The sequence goes on from CAWHYF010000004.1 coordinate 21,517, forward strand.
ACTGAGCTACAGGGGCAGTGCAGCTCGAGCGAGCAGCAGAGGGACAAGCATAGCCAAAGCTGGGACCACCGAGAAGAGCGGAGGGCCTCGCTACCATCGGCGGATGCGCACCCGCCTGGTGAGACCGTCGGACGCCGAGCCGATCCGGGCCATCTACAACGCCGAGGTCACCGGGTCGACGGCCACCTTCGACCTCGTCCCCCGGACGGCGGCCGAGCAGCAGGCGTGGATGGCCGAGCACCGCGGTCCCCACCCGGCCATCGTGGCCGTCGAGGAGGACCGGATCCTCGGCTTCGGCTCCCTGTCGGCCTTCCGGGACCGCCCGGCCTACGCCACCACCGTCGAGAACTCGGTCTACGTGGACGCCGCCAGGCGGGGGGCCGGGGTGGGTCGGGCCCTGCTCCAGGAGCTGGTCGCGCTGGCCAGCCAGCACGGGTTCCACACCGTGATCGCCCGGATCGGTGGGGGGAACGAGGCCTCGATCGCCCTCCACCAGGCCTGTGGGTTCGAGATGGTCGGCGTGGAACGGGAGGTGGGGCGGAAATTCAACCGTTGGCTGGACGTCTCCGTGCTCCAGCTCCTGCTCTGATTCCTCACCCGGCTGGTCGGCGAGCAGGTGGCCGGATCCGGGATCCGGGTCCCGGAGGAACCGGGCTGGGCCGGGCTCAGGCTGCCGGGGCCGAGGCCAGTCCGGTCAGATCGACGGGCTCCTCGGCCACCGCACCGCCCACCGTCCGCTCCCAGGAGGCCAGCGGCACCGTGAGCACCACCAGGATCCACAAGAGGGTCAGGACGATCAGGAGCGGATCGCCGTGGATGAGGCTGTTGAGCAGCTGGGTCCCGCCGGGGAGCTCGATGAAGGCGGTGACCATGGAGAGCCCGATGATCAGGGATCGCAGCCGGCCCAGGGCCACCGGGACCAGGAGGATCAGGCCCCACGACAGGTACCAGGGCTGGACCACCGGGCCGAGGACGACGAACACCAGCAGGGTGACGCCCATGGCCTTCAGGGTGCCGATCCGGTCGCTGTTCAACAGCAGCCACACACCGACCACGCCGGCGGCCAACAGCCCGAAGAACCGGGCGACGGTGAGCACCCCGCCCAGGCCCACTCCGATGTGGGCGAGGTGGGCCACGCCGGTGAAGAGGAGGGCCAGGGACGTGGTCGGTGCGGTCCAGGACCGGACCGCACCCGGCGTACCCAGGATCGACACCCACCCCCACCCGAGGCCGCTGATGTAGGAGAAGAACCCGAGCACCCCCGCGCCGATGAGACCGGCGGTCACCACCGGTCTCAGACGGTCCCGGGTCGAAGCCTGCGGCCCGAGCCAGGTCCACCCCACGTAGAGGATGCCGATCGCCGCGGGGGCCTTGATGGCGGTGGCCAGTGCGCAGAAGAGGATTCCGACGATGGGCCGCTTCTCCTTGGCCGCGGTCAGGCCGGCCAGCAGCAGACCGAGCATCAGGGCGTCGTTGTGGGCCCCACCGATCAGGTGGAGGATGGTCACCGGGTTCAGCACCATCAGGGTGAACAACTCGGCCCCGTCGCGATGGTAGAGACGGGCCAATTTCGGGACGCTCCAGGCGATCAGCACCACGCCCAGCAGCGACAGCAGCCGGAGCAGGACGATCGTGGCCAACTCGTTGTGGAAGGTGATCCGGGTGAAGAAGCCGTCGATCTGGAGGAAGAGGGGACCATACGGGGCCGGGGCGTTGCCCCACAGCGGGTCGACCGGGGCGGTGTAGGAATTGTTGCCCAGCTCGAAGGGCCCGTACAGATAGGGGTTCATGTGGTGACTGACCATCTCGCCCTGGGCCGCATACGAATACGCATCGCGGCTGAACAGCGGGGCGATCACCAGCATCGGGGTGGACCACAGGGCGAAGACCCACATCATCCGCTTGACCGGAACCCCTGGACACCGGGCGTAGAGGCGGGTCATGCCCCACCAGACCCGCATCAACAACAGGAGGCCCCCGTAGACGGCGGCAAGGGTGAAGTACACGCCCCACGAACTGGCCCCGGCGGTGCTGGGCACGCCGAAGAACCACACCCCGGGCATCTCGAGTTTGAAGGGCGAGCTGGGCAGCGAGGCGCCGACAGCGATGGCCACCATGGCGGCGAACCCCAGAAGGGCCGGTCGGAGGACCAGGCCGCGGGGCAGTTCACCGGCTGGTTCCCCGGCTTCCCCGGGCGGACGTGCCGGGGGTTCCAGGCGCCGACGGACCGAGTGCAGCGCTCCGTCGATCACACCGACCCCCGCCGTGGCCATCTCCTTGGCCAGTGGGCGCAGCCCCGACACGGCTCCCTCGGGCCCCGGGGGGTGCTGATGCTCAGTCACCTCTCCGGCCGTGTGGTCCGCAGGCATGGGGTTGGGGGGCTTCTCCTCGGTTGACCTGTGCGCCCGTGGACCGGAGTTCTCGAGCGCCCGGTCCACGGCGATCCGTGCGCCCCCCACCAAGTGGCCCCTCGGGGGGACCAACCTGGACCCGCAGGATTCCGTAACGGCATTGTAATCTCTCGTCGGGCCGGAGCAAGTACGCCCGTCAGGCCCCCGTGGAGCCGGGCCGGTGGGTCCGGGCCCCCGGGAACGCCGGCGACCCGAGCGATGTCGACCCGGCGGGGCGACTGGTGGCGGTCCCCGGTCGACGCACCGATGCTCCCAACGGCGGGAGCCCCTTCGGCCCCATTGCCCAATTGGGAGCTCCGTCCGCAGGGCTGGTCCCGGGCAGCGTCCTTCGAGGAGCCCTTCTGGCGGCACAGGGGCGGGTCGGGCACGGCAGGGTGCCCCGCCGGGGACGCCGGCGAGGGAGGCCTGGCTCGAGGCCGGGGAGATCCTGGTCCGAGGCCCTGGCTCGGGAGAGGGAGACCCCGGCCAGAGAGGGGAGGACCTCCCCAGCCAGGGCTCGTGTGTGGTGGGCCGGGAAGGATTTGAACCTTCGAAGCTTGCGCGGCAGATTTACAGTCTGCTCCCTTTGGCCACTCGGGCACCGACCCGCAGGCCGGAAGGATATCGCCTGGTGCGGAGGTACTGTTTCCCTATGCCCACCTTCGACGTGGTTTCCGAAGTCGACATGCAGGAAGTTCGAAACGCCGTGGACCAGGCCAACCGTGAGGCCACCACCCGTTTCGACTTCAAGGGAACCGATTCGGCCATCGAGTTGTCCGATTCCGATCTGGTGCTCACCTCGTCCACCGAGGACCGGCTGCGGGCCCTCTACCAGGTCCTTCAGGAGAAGCTGGTCAAGCGGGAGGTCTCCCTCAAATCCTTCGACGTGGGCAAGATCGAGGAGGCGTCGCGAGGGTCGGCTCGGCAACGCTTGGGCATCCAGGCCGGTATCTCCTCCGACCACGCCAAGAAGATCAACAAGTTCATCAAGGACCTCGGTCTGAAAGGCGTCAGCTCACAGACCCAGGGGGACCAGCTCCGGGTCAACGGCAAGAAGCGCGACGACCTCCAAGCGGCCATCGGAGCCCTGAAGGCCGAGGACTTCGGCATACCACTGCAGTTCACCAACTTCCGGGACTGACCGTCGTGGCAACCGGGTGAGCCCGGAGGGATGGGACCGGGACTGACGGGGGCGGACCGGGACTGGGGGGAGTCGGAGAAGCCCCGGTGGCCTACCGACCGGATTCCGTGGGCCACCCGGTCAGGGGGGCGTCCGACTGGGTCAGACCGCTTCGACCAGCTCGTCGAGTTCCTCGACCGGGTGCACGTGGAAGAGCCGGTTGTAGAGCATGTACTTGAGCACCCAGAACAGGCCGAACGAGATCAGATTGGCGAGCAGGACGACCGCCGTCTGCTGGATGTGAGTCAGATGGTGGGTCTTACCGATGTGTCGGGCCACCGCGGCACCCCCGATGGAGACCACGATGCCGATGGCCGACATGACCCAGAAGGGCACGATCTCCTTCATCAGGTGGGAGCGGCCGCTTTTCCCCCAGACCCACATGCGATTGAGGAAGTAGGAGGGCACCGTGGCCACGACATTGGCGAAGACGGTGCTTTCGATCTCGCCCCAGAGGTGGAAGACCCCGAATACCAGGGCCAGGACCCCGAACGACACCACGGTGGAGATCACCGAGACCATGGTGTAGCGGATGAGCTGCTTGGCCTCGGGCGTGTGCCGCCTTTCCCAGACATGCTCGGCGCGCACCACGAGTCCGGTCATCGGGCAAACCCTAGTCCCGACCGATCGGCCAGAAACAGCGCAGGCACTCTCCGCGATTCCGGGGTCACAGAGCGTTGGCCCGGGCAATCATGCCCAGCCGGGCAGCGCTGGGTTTTGGTCGGCGTTCGAACGTCACCCGGTCGACCTCGACGATCCCGAACGTCGGTCCATAGCCGAGCACCCACTCGAAGTTGTCCAGGAGGCTCCAGTAGAAGTAGCCCCGCACGTCGATCCCGTCGTCGAGGCAGCGACGGAGGCCGGTGAGGGCGCGGCTCACGTACTCGATCCTGGAGGCGTCGTCGCTTGTGCCGATGCCGTTCTCCGTGACGTACACCGGCACGCCGGCGACCTCCCAGGCCCGTCGGACGGTTCCCTCCAGGGCCTCCGGCCAGAACTCGTAACCCATCTGGGTGGTCGGGACGCCCTCCTCGGCGGGCAGCGATCCCTCAGGCCCGATCCGTCGACGGGTGTAGGTCTGGACCCCGATGAAGTCGTCTCCGCCGGTCGCCTCCAGGAACACGTCTTCGGAGGGCCGCCGGATCCGCTCCAGCCGCTCCTCCCCGCCGGGCTCGACCTCGAAGTCGACCATGGACAGTGTGAGGCCCACCAGCGCATCGCCGGGTCCCGACCGGATGGCCTCGACCCCCTTGCGATGGGCGGTCACCAGGGCCTGGTTGACCACATCCCGACGGACCCGGTCCCGGACCCGCGGCGGAAAGATTCCGTGACGCCACCCCATGGTGGCCACAACGTTGGGTTCGTTGAGGGTGCAGGCCAGGTCGATGAGATCCCCGAGGTGGGCGGTGACCCGCTCGCAGTAGCGGGCGAAGCGGTCAGGTGCGTGGAGGGCCTCCCAGGTGCCGGCGTCCGCCAGCCACCGGGGGTGGGTGAAGTGATGGAAGGTCACCACCGGGCTGACGCCGTGTTCGTGGCAGGTGGCCGCCATGCGCCGGTAGTGGTCGAGAGCCACCCGGGAGAACTCCCCCTCGGCAGGCTCGATACGGCTCCACTCGAGGGAGAACCGGTAGGCGGCCAGACCCAGATCGGCCACCAGGGCGATGTCCTCGGGATAGCGGTTGAAGGAATCGCAGGCGTCCCCGCTCACATCGACGCAACCCGAAGTGGGGTCGTGCTCGAACTCCCACCAGTCGTTGTTGACATTCCCGCCCTCGATCTGGTGGGCCGCGGTGGCCGTGCCCCAGAGGAAGCGGTCGGGGAAGCTGACGGTAGACACGATTCGGTACCGTAGCGTCGCATCGGGAACGGTGCCCGGCCCTCGGCCGTGGCGGTGGGGAGCCGGGCCGAGGCGAGGGGCCCCGACCCCGGGGAACCGGCGGAGATGGTCGGGCCAGGGGCAGGTCGGCGGCGGCTTTGGCGGCCGTCGGCCAGCTGGCAGGATGGGTGCCGTGAGCGAAGCCCTCGATTTTCTGGTCGACCTCCTGGATCTGGAGTCGATCGAGGTCAACATCTTCAGGGGCGTGAGCCCCAACGAGGAACGGCAGCGGGTGTTCGGCGGCCAGGTGGCCGCCCAGTCCCTGATGGCGGCGGGCCGCACCGTCGACATCGGAAGGCCCCACTCGTTGCATGCCTACTTCCTCCGTCCCGGGGACCCGTCGGTTCCCATCCTCTACGAGGTGGATCGCATCCGTGACGGCCGGTCGTTCACCACCCGCCGGGTGGTGGCGATCCAACACGGTCGAGCCATCTTCCACCTGTCCGCTTCGTTCCACCTGGACGAGCCGGGCATGACCCACCAATTCCCCATGCCCGAGGTTCCCGACCCCGAGTCCCTCGACTCCCTGGCCACCAGGCTCGAGCCGTACCGGGAGGCCCTCGGTGACTGGTTCGCCAAGCCGCATCCCATCGACCAGCGCCACATCGGGGAGCTGCCGTTCAGCCACAACGCCAGCAAGGAACCCATCCAGAGGCTCTGGATCCGGGCCGACGGCACGCTGCCCGGCGACGATCCTCTGCTCCATGCGTGCATCGCCACCTACGCCTCGGACATGTCCCTCTTCGACACCATGCTGGCGCCCCACGACGTCAGCTGGGACGATGCAGATTTCATGGGTGCCAGCCTGGATCACTGCATGTGGTTCCACCGCCGGTTCCGGGCCGATGAGTGGCTCCTCTACGACATGGACAGTCCCGTGGCGAGCGGTGCTCGGGGCCTGGCCCGCGGCTTCCTCTTCACCCGATCGGGCGAGCTGGCCGTCTCCGTGGTCCAAGAGGGCCTGATGCGACGGGTACCCCACACTTCGAAGGACTGAGCCGGCATCGACTCCGGGGCCCCGTGCCCCCCCGATCTTCGCCTGCTCCTCGGCATGGGATCGATGGGCCGGAGGGCCGGGGCCCACAGCGGCCCAGGCAGCTCAGCGGGCGATGCAGTTCAGCGGGCGGTGATGGGGACGTAGTCCCGGGCATCCGGACCAATGTAGAGCTGACGGGGCCGAGCGATCTTGGAGTCCTGATCGAGCATCTCCTGCCAGTGGGCCAGCCACCCGGCGGTCCGGGGGATGGCGAACAATACGGGAAACATCTCCAGCGGAAAGCCCATGGCCTGGTAGATGAGACCCGAGTAGAAGTCCACATTGGGGTAGAGCTTCCGAGAGGTGAAGTACTCGTCGGAGAGGGCGATCTCCTCGAGTTTGAGCGCGATGTCGAGCAGCGGATTCTTGCCGGTCACCTCGAACACCTCGTCGGCGGTCTGTTTGATGATCTTGGCCCGTGGGTCGTAGCTCTTGTAGACGCGGTGGCCGAACCCTTGGAGTCTGCCGCCCGAGCCCTCCTTGACCGAGGTGATGAAGGGCTCCACGTTCTCGATGGACCCGATGTCGGTAAGCATCCGGATGACCGCCTCGTTGGCCCCACCGTGGCGCGGGCCGTAGAGGGCGGCCGCCGCAGCCGCGGTGGCGGAGTACGGGTCCGCATGGGAGGAGCCAACCGTCCTCATGGCGGTGGTCGAGCAGTTCTGCTCGTGGTCGGCATGGAGGATGAACAGGACGTCGAGGGCGCGGGCCAGGACCGGGTCGGCCTCGAAGCGGGGTTCCGCGATCTTCCACATCATCGAGAGGAAATTCGAGGTGAACGGCAGCGAATTGTCGGGGTAGACGAAGGGCATTCCCACGCTGAACCGGTGGGCGGCGGCGGCGAGGGTGGGCATCTTGGCGATGAGCCGGATGATCTGCTTGTTGCGTGCGTCGACGTCGAAGATGTCCTTGGCGTCGAGGTAGAAGGTGGAGAGGGCGGCCACCGCGGAAACCAGCATGCCCATGGGGTGGGCGTCGTAGTGGAATCCCTCGAGGAACCGCTTGCGCACATTCTCGTGGATGAAGGTGTGGAGTGTGATCTCCCGCTCCCAGACCGAAAACTCCTCGGCGTCGGGGAGCTCGCCGTTCAGCAGGAGGTAGGCCACCTCCAGATAGGTTGAACTCTCGGCCAGCTGCTCGATGGGGTAGCCCCGATAGCGGAGGACCCCCTCCTCACCGTCGAGGTAGGTGATGGCGCTCTCGCACGCCGCGGTGGACGTGAAACCGGGATCGTAGAACCAGATGCCGGGAACGAGCTTCGACCACTGCGTCGCGGCGATCCCTCCGTTCTCGATCGGGATCTCGAGGGACTCACCGGTGCGGTTGTCAGTGATCGTGATGCTGTCGGCCACAGATCCTCAGACCCTTCTATCGTGAACTTGGTTCTCGTTCCCGATCTTAGATCCACCCCGGCTGGTCCTGAGCACCCGACCAGGCCCGGCGACCCCTCCCGAGGGTGACAGGTGATCGCCGCCTTCGGGCCGCCACCCCTCGGCCACCCGGCTGTCGCGTCCGGGTCAGCCCGAGATCTGGACCAGGAACTGTTGGGTCGATCCGGCCCGGTCCTGCTGGTTGGCCGGAGTGGCGACCGCCACGGTGAGCGTGTAGGTGTGGCCGGACGCCACGGTCAGTGGGGGCAGGGTCAGCGCCACGGGACGATCCCGACTGGAGGGAGACCATGGCCCGTGATGCCGACCCCCGGGCATCCGAGGGTGGCAATGGGGTGCCGGCAGGGTCGGCCAACGCCAGGGTCTGGCTGACCTGCACGCCTGACTCGGGTACGGTCCCGCAATTGGTCACCGTCACCTCGGTGGTGACCGTGGGGGTCGGAGGCAGCAGCGTCGGCGCCGACCCGGGACCGGTGGACGTCACCGTGGCGCAGCTGGCGCCGAGCAGTCCAGGCCCGCCGGTGGAGACCGCCGGCGGTCGTAGCCCGATCGCCGTGATGGCCAGCCGGTGGTAAGGAGCCAGGTCGGCGGAGTTCCCCAGCGCCGAAGCCGCCCCGGCCAGGCGGGTCGACCCCAGGCTGGCGCTGTCGATCGGTACCGGTACCCACACCGATCGTGGCAGTCGAATCGGCAACCGTTGCCGGCTGACCTGACCCCGGATGGCCCGGTAGTCGGCGTCGGACTGCTGGAACACCATGCCGGCATGGCCCATCGATGCTGAGGCCTGACCGATCGAGATCAACGGCGCTGAGCTGGACACCGTCGAGGTGACGGGCGCCCCGGCGATCGGCAACGGCGTCATCCCCAACAGACGGTCGATGCTGGTTCGCAGCTGGGAGGTGCCGGCGGCCCGGCTCTGCATGACCCGGGTGAACTGGTCGCTCACGTTGTCCGACGGGTAGGGGGGGACGAGGTGGGCCGCTTGGTCGGCCTCCTGGGCCGTGGCGGCCACCGCACCGTCGAGCCCCTGCTGCAGGACCGCCCGCGCCGTGAAGGGCAGGGCCTGGTTGGTGAGGTGCGGGACAGAGTCGATCACCGAAGCCAACTGGGCCGCAGTCTGATTGGATGCATCGGCCACACGGGAGGCGAGGGCCCCGTAGCCCGTGTTGGTGGCGCTCCGGTACCCGCTCGACTGGGCCTGAATCTCGGCGACGGAGCCCACCACCAGGATCAGCGCCACGGCGATCAGCGCGACGAGCAGCAGTGAGCGCCCCCAACTCCGACGGGCCGCCGAGCGAGCGCGTCTCCGTCGGGCCCTGGGCATCCCGACGACGATAGTGCTCACTCCGACCGCCGATCCTGCGGCAATCAGGTCGTCGAGCAGCCGTCAGGGTCCGCAGTCCACCGGTCGGCGCGCCGACGTCCGTGAACGGGGTCGGAATTCCGGGGATCGACTACCGGTCCGAGAGGGTGCGCTCCACTTGCTGGGGGAGCTCCTCCGCACGTTCGGCGCTGAGCGAACCGGCCGTTACCAGGTCACTGGCCGTGCTGCGCCATTCGACGGTAGGCAGGATGGCAGCCTGGTCGGCGTTGGCCTTGTATTTGTCGGCGACGGCCAGGATGGACTGGATGACCGACGAGGTCAGCAGGTGGGGCACGAGACCCAGGTCGAGCAGCTTGGTGTGGGCGGCGCGGTAGTAGTGCTCTTCCTTCTCCACTCTGGGATCGGCGGTGTGCTCGATGACCGCATTGCCAGCGAACTCGGAAGCCACCAGCTCCGCCATCTCCAACACCGAGAAGGACTCCGTGAATTGGTTGAAGACCCGGAACTCCCCGCGGTCGGCTGGGTGCTCGAGCGCGAGCTCGACGCAGGCCAGGGTGTCGAGGATGTTGAGCATTCCCCTGGTCTGGCCACCCGATCCGTACACGGTGAGCGGATGACCGGTGACCGCCTGAACACAGAACCGGTTCAGTACCGTTCCGAACACGCCGTCGTAGTCGAACCGGGTAGCCAGGTCGGGATGGAGCGCGGTCTCCTCCGTCTCATGGCCGTAGACGATCCCCTGGTTGAGGTCGGTGGCCCTGATCCCCCAGATCCGGCAGGCGAACATGATGTTCGCGCTGTCGTGGACCTTGGACAGGTGATAGAAGGACCCCGGCTGTTTCGGGTAGGGAAGCAGGTCGGTCCGGCCGCGATGTGTTATCTCGATGAATCCCTCTTCGATGTCGATGTTGGGGGTCCCGTACTCCCCCATCGTCCCCAACTTCACCAGATGGATGTCACGGTTCTGCTCCGCGATGGCATACAGCAGGTTGAGCGTACCGGCCACGTTGTTGACCTGGGTATATACGGCATGGTGACGGTCGATCATCGAATAGGGAGCCGACCGTTGCTCAGCAAAGTGCACCACGGCATCGGGTCCGAAGGCCGCCAGGGTCTGACTGACGAATGCCGGATCGGTCAGATCGCCGACGAACAGGTCCATGGAGTTGTCGGAGATCTCCTGCCAACACCGCACGCGCCGCTGCAAGCTGGCGATGGGGACGAGGGTGTCGACACCCATTTCGAAGTCGTATCCCCGTCGGGCGAAATTGTCGACGATACCGACATGGTGACCCTTTCGGGACAGGTAGAGAGCCGTGGGCCAACCCAGATAGCCGTCACCACCGAGCACCAGAATGTTCACGTCTTGTCTCCCTCTCGCTCCAACATGACCGTCTCGTCCCCCCCTCGATCCCTCCGAGTCGGACGTGGACTGCACTACTTTTACCATCAGTCACCTTGGAATGTCCTGAGAACTGCAACGAGATCGTCATAATTGACGACCTGGTTCGGGACGAAGTTCCCGGCGGCCGGCGGCGCCACCGGCGCGGCGGCGCCAGCTGATCTACCTACCCCGACCGAAGCGATTGCTCGTCAGTCGCTCAACGAGCACGCCTCATAGCGCTTCGGAGCGGGCGGGGGCCGGGCCACGTGGCACCGGAAACAACCCGCGGACGGGGACGACGCTGTCGAACGGAACTCCGGTGGCTGGGTCTAGGCGTCGTCGGCGGCCGGATGGGGCCCGGCGAGGAAACCGGGAGCATCGTCCGAGGGTCCGACCCCCGGAAGCAGCGACAGCCCAACCGCCGGTGGCCCCAGCTCCGCCGACTGCAGGACCCGGGTCGTGGTCTCCACGGTGGCCGGATGGGCCAGCTCCTTCTCCCCTGCTCCGACCACCCCCATGTCTACGAACCGGCGGGCCGTGACGAGCACCCGGCTCTCGAGGGAGCCCACCGCCTTGTTGTAGGCGGTCACGGCGGACTGCAGGCCCTTGCCCACGCCGGAGAAGTGCTCCCCCAGCAAGGCCAGACGCTCGTAGAGCTGGGCGCCGAGGAGTTGGACCTCCCGTGCGTTCTCGGCCAGGGCTTCCTGTTGCCACCCGTAGGCCACCGCCCGCAGTAGGGCGATCAACGATGTGGGCGTGGCCAGGAGCACGTGGTTGGCCACGGCATGTTCCATGAGGCCCGGTTCGTGCTCGAGGGCCACCGTGAGCAGCGGATCCCCGGGGATGAAGGCCACCACGAACTCCGGGGAAGGTTCGACTCGCTTCCAGTACTCCTTCTTGGCCAGCGCGTCGACGTGCGCCTTCATCTGACGGCCGTGGCTAGCCAGATGTGTCCGGCGCGTCGTCTCATCGTCCGCCTCGTTGGCGTCGAGGAACGCCTGCATCGGCACCTTGGCGTCGACGACCACGTTCTTCCCGCCCGGCAGCCGCACGACCATGTCGGGTCGCATCCTGCCGCCATCCGCGTCCGAGGTGACCTGCTCGTCGAAGTCGCAGTGTTCGAGCATGCCGGCCATCTCCACCACCCGCCGGAGCTGAAGCTCCCCCCAGCGACCGCGAGTCTGCGGCGAGCGGAGCGCCGTCACCAGGTTGCGGGTCTCCTTCTGGAGTTGGTCGTGCGAGACGGAGAGGGTCTTCATCTGCTCGGTCAGGGTCGTGTAGGCCCGCTGCCGCTCGACCTCGAGACGCTGCATCCCGAGCTCGTACTTCCCGAGCTGTTCGCCGAGGGGCTTGAGCAGCTGCTCGATGGCCTCCTGCCGCTTCGCCAGCTCCCCGTCGGCAGCCTGGCGGGTCTCGTTGAGCTTGGTGTCGGCGAGTTGGAGGAACTGCTCGTTGTTCTGCTGCAGGGCCAGAGTGGAGAGACGGGCGAACTCCCCGGTCAACTGACGGCGGGTGTCCTCGAAGGCTTCGGTGCGCTGGACGCTGGCCTGCCGCTCGTGGTCGAGCTCCGTGGTCAGCCGGGCCCGGTCGGCCTCCAGCGCGGTGGCCCGTCGGTTGTCCTCGACCAGCTGGGCGCGGATCCCCTGTAGCTCGGTGGCGAGCGACTGATTCTGGTGGACCGCGTCGGAGAGGCGGGCCTCGGCCGTCCTCGCCGCGGAGGCCTGACTGGAGCGGAGCAGCAAGCCCGCCACCACCCCAAGGGCGGCACCGGTGACAAGTCCGATAATGAGTCCGGTGATCATGACGAACCTCCTCGGGACCGGGACGGACCCTCAAATCCAGAGTACCGAGGGGGTGTATCAGGGCCGGGGACGCTCGGTATCGACGGGGTGACCCTGAGCTCAGGGGTCGGGTCGGGCTGGGGTCGGGCAACGGTGGGCGCCGATCGCGATCCGCGGCAGGGCACGATCCGGCCCTCGGACGGCTGGACCAGCTGTGTCAACATGGGGCGGTGCATCGTGTGGTCATCGTCGGGGCTGGGTTCGGGGGCCTCTCGGCGGCTCGGGAGCTGGTCGGTGAGCCGGTCGAGGTGACGATCGTCGACCAGCGGAACTTCCACACCTTCCAACCGCTCCTCTACGAGGTGGCCACCGCCGGGCTCGAGGCCGGGGACGTCGCCTACCCGGTCAGGGCCATCTTCGGTCGCAGTCGGAACGTCTCCTTTCGATTCGGCCGGGTGAGCGGGATCGACTGGGAGCGGCGACAGGTCGTCCTGGAGGAGGGCGGCCCGTTGCCGTTCGACTCGGTCATCATGGCCAGCGGAGCCACCGCCCGGTTCTTCGACATCCCCGGGGCGGCCGAGTACACCTTCCCCCTCTACACCCTCAACGACGCCCGGACCTTGAGGGACCATGTCCTGCGTCGTCTGGAGGACTTCGACACCGACCCAACTGGGGACGTCGACGGGCTGCTGACCTTCGTGGTGGTCGGTGGCGGGCCCACCGGGGTGGAGGTGGCGGGAGCCCTGGCCGAGCTGCTCGACGTGGCCGTCCGCCATGACGGGTTCAGGTTCGACCGGTCGGCGGGTCGGATCATCCTGGTCGATGGCCTGACACGGCTGTTGACGCCGTTCAAGGCCTCGGCCGCGGCGTATGCCGCCCGGACGCTCGAAGGCCGCGGTGTGGAGCTCGAGCTCGGACACATGGTGCGATCGGTAAGCGGTACGTGTGTCGAGCTGGATGACGGCTCCCAGATCCCCACGCGCACCGTGGTGTGGGCGGGCGGCGTCTCGGTAGAGGGCACCGTGGCCGCCACACTGGGGCAGGAGACCGGGCCGAACGGACGCCTGGTGGTGCACGCTGATCTCTCTCTGCCCGGGCGACCCGACGCCTACGCCATCGGGGATGCGGCGGCCGTGCCCTGGGGACCGGGCTCCCCGCATCCCGACCAGATCTGTCCCCAACTCGCCCAGGTGGCCATCCAGTCGGGAAGACACGCCGCCCGACAGATCGTCAACCGGGTGTGCGATCGCACCACCCAGCCGTTCCGGTATCGCGACAAGGGCATCATGGCCACCATCGGACGACGGGCCGCCATCACCGAGTTCCCGAGGGGGCTGGTGGTCCGGGGGACCCTGGGTTGGCTCGCCTGGTTGGGCCTCCACATCCTCTATCTCATCGGGTTCCGCAACAAGATCGTGGTGTTGATCAACTGGTCATGGCGCTACCTGTCCTGGGGATCGGGTCCACGGGTGATCGTCGGCGACATGCTGGGGCAGAGCGAAAGCCACGGCGTTTCCTCCCCGGCCCCCGGCCCCGGCGAGGGGTCCGGTGAAGGGTCTCCCGACGAACGCAGGGGAGCGAGTCGGTAACGGCGGCGGCGGCGGTTACGGTGGCGGCAGTGGAAGACGCCCTGGAACAGATCGACCGGAAGGTCCTCCAACTGTTTGCGCTGGTGGGCGAGTCGGTGTCCGGTGCCACCGATGCTCTGCTCTCCGGTGATCGAGAGGCAGCGAAAGCCCTGGCCGACCGGGACGAGGTGGTCGACACCCTCTACCACGACATCGAACAATTGACCCTCGAGCAGTTGACGGTGGCCGGCATCACCTCGCCCGAGGACCTCCGGTTCCTGGTGACCGTGATCCGGATGCTGCCCGATCTGGAGCGGAACGGGGATCTGGCCGAACATGTGGCGCGCCGGGCGGCTCGGGGCCTGGGGACCGAGCTGTCGGCACGAAGCCGGGGCCTCGTGGAGCGGATGGGCGAGGTGGCCATCCACATGTGGCGGGTAACCACCGACGCCTACGCCGAACGGCTCCCCATGGGCGTCTCCCTGGTCGACACCCTGGACGACGAGATGGACGATCTTCATGTCAGCCTCACCGTGGAGGTCGTGGCCGGGACGATGCCACTCCCGGTTGCCGTGGAGCTGGCCATGGTGGCCCGCTTCTACGAGCGATTCGGAGACCATGCCGTCAATTTGGCCAAGCGGGTGTCGGTCCTGGTCCCATCGACCGGCCAGGGCAGCTGAAGGGGATCTCGGACGCTCCATTCGCACCCGGGGGGACCCCGTCAGGCAAGGAGCCGTCAGGCAAGCCGCCGGTCAGCCCAGGAGCCGGTCAGCCAAGCAGGCGGTCAGGCAAGCAGCCGGTCGGCCGGTCAGCTCAGAACGCCCATGGCGACCAGGGTTTCGGCAATCTGGACGGCGTTGAGGGCGGCCCCCTTACGGAGGTTGTCACCGCTGACGAAGAACGCCAACTGGTGACCGGAGGAGTCGGCGGCCCGCAGCCGTCCGACGAGGGCGGGGTCCCGCCCTGCGGCATGAAGTGGCGTCGGCACCTCCGACAGTTCCACGCCGGGCGCCCGGGCCAGCAACTCCGCGGCCAGTGCGGGGGTCATGGGTCGCTCGAACCGGGCCACGATGGACAGGGAATGGCCGGTGAACACCGGCACCCGGACGCAGGTGCAGACCACCTCGAGTTCGGGGATGTCCAGGATCTTGCGGCTCTCGTCCCGGAACTTCTGCTCCTCGGTGGTGTCGCCCGAACCGTCGGTACCCGGCGATCCGGCCATGGGCACCACGTTGTGAGCGATGACGTCGGGGAAGGTGACCGGCTCGGGGAAGTCCACGGAGGACCCGTCGAAAGTCAACGCCGCGGCCCGGTCGACCGTCTTGATCAGCTGGGCCTCCAACTCGGCCACGCCGGCCAGGCCGGCGCCGGATACGGCCTGATAGGTGGAGACCACCAGACGCTCGAGGCCGGCATCGTCGTGCAGCGGCTTGAGCACCGGCATGCCCACCATCGTCGTGCAGTTGGGATTGGCCACGATGCCCTTCCGGATCGAGCTCAACGCGGCGGCATTGACCTCGGGCACCACCAGTGGCACCTCGGGGTCCATCCGCCAAGCCGAGGAGTTGTCGACCACGACGGCCCCGGCCTCGGTGAATCGGGGGGCCAGGACCCGAGAGGCCGCTCCCCCGATGGAGAACAAGGCCAGGTCCAGTCCGGAGAGATCCGCCGTGGCGGCGTCCTCCACCTCCACGTCGGCGCCTCGGAACGCGAGGACCCGGCCGACCGAGCGCGGCGAGGCCAGGAGCCGCAGCTCCTCGACCGGTAACGCCCGTTCCTCGAGGATCGCCCGCATGACCGACCCCACCTGTCCGGTCGCGCCCACCACAGCCACTCGCATCGGCCCATTCTACGGGAGCGGGCGCACCCGACCCGACCGGCCCGTCGGGCCGGGGCCGGCCGTCCCGCTCCAGCCGTGTGGGAGACCACTCGACGTCTCCTCTCGACCTCGGAGGCCCGGGTCCGACCTCAGCCCAGATCGAAGGCGGCGTGGAGGGCGCGCACGGCCTCCTCGGCCGCTTGGGCCCGCACCATGCAGGAGATCCGGATGGATGACGTGGAGATCATCTCGATGTTGATCCCCGCCGCGGCCAAGGTCTCGAAAGTGAGGGCGGTGACCCCCGGGTGGGTCTTCATCCCCGCTCCGACCAGCGAGACCCGGGCCACATCGTCGTCGCTGGTCACGCCGGAGGCACCCAGCACCGGCACCAGTTGCTCGCACACCTCGGTACTCACCGCCAGGTCGTACCCCGGAACGGTGAAGGAGATGTCGGTGGCCCCGTGGAGGGACGTGTTCTGCACGATCATGTCCACGTTCACATGGCGGTCGGCCAGGCCCCGGAACAGCTGGGCAGCCAGGCCCGGGCGGTCCGGCACTCCGATCACCGTCACCTTGGCCTCGGTCACATCGTGAGTCACCGCTGTGACGATTGCGTCCTCCATGCTTCTATCCTCCTCGTCGACCCACGTGCCTGGTTCCCAGGTGAAACTGGACCGCACGTGGAGGGACACCCCGTGGTTCCGAGCGAACTCGACCGACCGGAGCATGAGCACCCGGCCCCCGGTGGCGGCCATCTCCAACATCTCCTCGTAGCTGATCCGGGCGAGCTTGCGGGCCTCGGGCACGATGCGGGGATCGGCGCTGAACACCCCGGACACGTCGGTGTAGATCTCGCAGGCGTCCGCCTCGAGCACGGCAGCCAGCGCCACCGCCGTGGTGTCGGAGCCGCCTCGACCCAGGGTGGTCACGTCCCGTTCGACCGACATCCCCTGGAAGCCGGCGACCACCGGGACACCGCCCCCGTCCAGCGTGGCCCGCAGGCGATCGGCTTTGATCTCGACGATCTTGGCCCGGGTGTGGACCGCGTCGGTGATGATCCCGGCCTGGCTGCCGGTGTACGAGGTGGCCTCGACCCCGAGCTCGGCCAGAGCCATGCACAGCAGGGACATGGAAATGCGCTCGCCGGCGCTGAGCAGCATGTCCACCTCCCGGGTGGGCTGCACCGTACTGACGTCGTTGGCCAGCCGGACCAGGTCATCGGTGGTCTTGCCCATGGCGCTGACCACCACCAGCACGTCGTCGCCGGCCCGCCGGGTGCGCGCCACGTGATCGGCCACGGCTCGGATCCGCTCCGCGTCGGCAACCGAGGTCCCGCCGAACTTCTGCACCACCAGAGACATGGTGACCAAGGCTACAGGGACCGCTTCGGGCCACGGGTCGGGACCCCGGCAGCCGACACCGGTGGGCCGGGTGGGACCGACTACCCTGAACCCCCGTGCCCACCGAGAAACGACAGCGTCAGAAGGCCGGCCGGCAGGCCCGGCTCGAGGCCGAGCAGAAGACCGCCAAGCGGAAGCAGAACACCCGCAGGATCATCACCGTGGTGATCGTGGCCGCGGTCGTCGTCGGCATCTCGTTCCTGATCTTCAAACCGGGGAACAAGTCGACCGCCGCCACATCGACCACCAAGCCGGTGGCCTCCACCACCACCAAGCCGGCACCGACCGGCGGCTCGGGCAACACCTCCCCGAGCGCCATCACCACCTCGGCGGACTGCCCGGCCAGCTTCAGCGCCACCCTCAACAAGCCGAGCTACCCCTCGTACCCCCCGATGACGATCGACACCTCCAAGACCTACACTGCGGTGGTCACCACCGACATCGGACCGTTCACCCTCCGGCTCGACCCCGCCGATGCACCGAAGGCCGTCAACAGTTTCGTGTTCCTGGCCAAGCAGCATTTCTTTGACTGCATCGTCTTCCACCGGGTCATCCCGGGCTTCGTGGACCAGACCGGCGACCCCACCGGGAGCGGGTCGGGCGGCCCCGGCTACCAGTTCGCCGACGAGCTGCCCAAGACGGCCACACCCCAGTACCCGCTGGGATCGGTGGCCATGGCCAACTCCGGCCCCAACACCAACGGCAGCCAGTTCTTCATCGTGGCCGGCAGCCAGGGGGAGAGCCTGGCGCCCAAGTACACCCTGTTCGGCAACGTCGTCTCCGGCATGGACGTGGTCAACAAGATCAATGCGGCCGGCGCCAACAGCGGCACCCCGACCACGCTGCATCGCATGGTGTCCGTCGACGTCACCGAGTCCTAGATGATTCCTCCCGGCGGCACTTCGCCCTGGGCCCCACCCGGTCGACGTCGCCACGCATTCATCCACCCAACCCAACCCTGAGGAGAAGGCACCATGGCCCCAGAGATTCCAGCCGTCGACGGATCGAGCCCGAAGACCCAACGCTTCGACGGGCCCCCTCCGATGGTCATCGATCCGGCCAAGCGGTACTCGGCCGAGGTGGCGACCTCCAAGGGGACCATGACCGTCGCCCTCGACCCCATCGCCGCTCCGGCCACGGTGAACAACTTCGTGTTCCTGTCCCGGTGGCACTACTACGACGGCATCGTCTTCCACCGGATTATTCCGGGCTTCATGCTCCAGGGCGGAGACCCGGAGGGTTCTGGTCGCGGCGGTCCCGGCTACCGCTTTGCGGACGAACTACCGGCGCCCGGTCGCTACGAAATCGGCTCGTTGGCCATGGCCAACGCCGGCCCCAACACCAACGGCAGCCAGTTCTTCATCGTGAGCGGGCCCGACGGAACCTCCCTGCCGCCCAGCTACTCACTGTTCGGCAAGGTGATCAATGGTCTCGACGTGGTCAAGGCCATCGAGGCCGTGGGCAGCCGTTCCGGAGCCCCTTCCGAAGAGGTGGTCATCGAATCGGTCACCATTACCGAGGCCGAGTAGCACCACCGGTTCTCGCCCGAATCAGACAGGAAGCGCCTCGAGCCCGGCTTCGGCACGGGCGCCGTTGAGGTACACCGCCACCTGGCCCGCGCCCTCGCTTCGCCATTGCCCGGAAGGGTCGCGGATGAGGGCCGTCCGCTCGGGGATCCCCGCCACCGGAGTTCCGTGCGGGGCGAGCAGCACCGATCGGTGCAGCTTCTCGCCGTGGGTGTCCTCGTGGACGTCCCCGAAGTGGGGAACCACCGCCAGTCCGCTCAGCAGCCCCAGGCCGATGGTGAGCCCTCCGCCCCGGGCATCGACCATGGGGTCGGGGAGGACCATGGCCGCGGCCGAGGACCCCACCACGACCGCCCCTCCCTGCCACGCCTCTTGCAGCGCCGACCAGACCTTCGAGCTCTTCAGGACGCTTCGGAGGTGCATGGGCGATCCTCCGGCCAGGTAGATGAACCGGGCCTCCCGCACCACCCCGGCGGCTCCCTCGTCCTCGGCATCGGCCCGGGAGAGGACCATCAGCCCCTCGACCTGGCCCCCCAACGGCCCGAACCACTCCCCGGCCCGGACCACCAGGCGCTCGGGATGCTCGTAGGCGGCCGCCGTGGGCAGGACCAGCACGTCGTCCGATCCCGACGCGGCCAGGAATCCGGCATCGAAGGAGCACCCCTCGCTCCACTCGCCACCACCAACCAGAGCCAATGTGCCGGGGGATCGTTCCATGGCCCAACTGTAGAGGGCGGTTGCAGCTACGTCGGGAGCTCTCCCGCCGATGACCGCCGGATGAGCCGACCCATGGCGTCGCAGACCTCAGTGGCCAGGGCCAGCGAGTCCGACAGGATGCCCATGCCCATGAACCCGTGGATCTGGTCGTCGTAACACCGGTACTCGACGTCGACCCCGGCCGCCCGCAACACCTCCGCATAGTTGGCCCCGTCGTCCCGCAGGGGGTCGAAGCCCGCCGTGACCACCAGGGCGGGAGCGGCACCCGCATGATCCTCGGCCAGGAGCGGCGACGCCCGGCCGGCGGTCCAGTCGGCGGGATCGGGCAGATACCGCTGGCGGAACTGCACCATGGAGGCCGTGGTGAGGAAGAACCCCTCCCCCAGCGTCCGGATGGACTCGGTGTCGAGCCGGGCATCCACAGCCGGGTAGATCAGACCCTGTGCGGCCGGCGGCCCGACACCGGTCGGCACCGCGCCGCTGCCGGCCCGGGCCTCCAGGGCCACCACGGCCGCCAGGTTGCCTCCGGCGCTGTCCCCCATCACGCCCACCTGGCCCGGGTCGATGCCCAGCTCATCGGTGTGCTGTTGGACCCAGGTGTAGGCGGCCAGGGCGTCGTCCACCGCGGCGGGGAACGGATCCTCGGGAGCCAACCGGTAGTGGACCGAGACGACCAGGCAGCGGGCTACCGCGGCCAGCATGCGGCAGGACGCATCGTGGGAGTCCAGATCACCGGTCACCCACCCTCCCCCGTGGAAATAGACCACCGCCGGCAGCTGGCGACCTCTGCCGCCGAGGCCCAGTCCCACTCCGTACTGGCGGTACAGCCTCACCGGCACCGGCGGCGCCCCGGCCGTTGCGGGCACCACCCGGCCCCAGGCGTGGACGTCGGTCCGGATCGGCATGGCCAGCTGTGCGGAGCGACGGAGCTGCCTTCGCATCACCACCGGGTCGTCGGAGCGGCCCCAGCCCTCGGAACCGTCCCCCGTCCCCTCGAGCCGGGCGGTCAGCTCGATGAGGGCCTGGGCGCCGCGATTGAGGACGCGACCGTCCCGCTCCACAGCCTCCCTCCGTCCCAGGGCGGCCAGCACCAGCTCGGGACGGCTCAGGAGGCCCGCCAACCCCTGCGCGGCCAGGGGCCACCGCTCGTTGGACCGCTGGATGCGGCGGCTGTAGAGCGCCCGGCCGCGCCCCCGACCCCACGGGGCCCGCTCCAGGTTGCCGGTACGCTCGCCACCGGCCCCCGCGGGATCTGATCCGGCGCGGGAGCGGCGAGCCGGAGCGGCGGCGGTGACCTTGGCGGTGCGGGCGGCCCTGGTGCCGGCGGCCTTGGTGGTCCTGGTGCCGGCGGCCTTGGTGGCTCCGGTGGCCTTGGGTCTGGCTCCGGTGGCCTTGGTGGTCCTGGTGCCGGCGGCCTTGGTGGCTCTGGTGCCGGCGGCCTTGGCAGCCTTGGTGGCCTTGGGTGTGCTCTCGGCCCGAGCGATGTTGCCGGACAGGTTCGGTTTGGCGGTCGGGGTCGTCCCGGCGGCGTCCGGGGAGGCCTCGGAGGCGGATCCAGGATCCGTGACGCGGTCGGGCGCGGTCTGACCTGCTGTGTCGTCCATAGGCCACCATCGTTGCGGGAGGGTCGCGGGAAGGCAAGCGGCCCTCGGAGACGTCCGGAGCGGTCCGACCGACCGGAGCTGCAGTCCAGGGGCGGGTGGAACGCGGGGAGATGGGCCTGGCCGAGCACCATGTCGGGGCCGGCCACTACCATTGCCTCTCATGTCAATCGCACGCGTGGGAATCGTCGGGTCGGGAATCATGGGCTCGGGCATCGCCGAGACGGCGGCGACCAGCGGGTTCGACGTGGTCCTGCGCTCCCGGAGCCAGTCCACCGCCGATGCCACGCTGGCGGCCATGGAGAAGTCCCTCAACCGCCAGATCGACAAGGGCAAGAAGACCGAGGCCGAGCGGGACGAGGCCCTGGCCCGGGTGACCGGTACGTCGGACCTGGCCGCCCTCAAGGACGTGGATCTGGTCATCGAGTCGGTGGTCGAGGACCTGGCCGTGAAGAAGGAGCTCTTCAACGAGCTGGACCGGATCACCGCCGAGGCCACCATCCTGGCCACCAACACCTCGACGCTCCCGGTGATCGAGCTGGCCATGCAGACCGGCCGGCCCGACAAGGTGTGCGGGGTGCACTTCTTCAACCCGGCGCCGGTCATGGAGCTGGTCGAGCTGGTCCAGCCCCTCACCGCCTCGGACCAGACCATCCAGGCGGTCCGCGCGTTCGCCGAGGGCTGCGGGAAGACGCCGGTGGTGGTAAAGGACCAGGCCGGCTTCATCGTCAACGCCCTCCTCTTCCCCTACCTGAACAACGCCGTCCGCCTCTACGAGCAGGGCGTGGCCTCGGTGGAGGACATCGACACCGCCATGAAGGGCGGGTGCGGGTTCCCGATGGGACCGTTCGCCCTCTTGGACCTGGTGGGTCTGGACACGTCGCTGGCGATCCTCGACGCGCTCTACACCGAATTCCGGGATCCCAACTACGCCGCCGTGCCGCTCCTCCGCCGCATGGTCTCGGCCGAACTCCTGGGCCGCAAGTCGGGCCAGGGCTTCCTCGACTACCGCAAGTAGGACCCGGTCGACCGTGCTGTCGCCGCCGGTCCTCCCCTGGGGGACAATGGTGAGATGAGCGACGGGGACCGGGCGGTGACGGAGGACCGGGGCGGTGACGGCGGTGCCCAGGCGGGCGCCGGGGTCCCCGAGGAGCCGGCGACGCCGGTGAGGGCCGCTGAGCCCCGGCCCCAACGGGACAAGCCGTGGGTCATGCGCACCTACTCCGGCCATTCCACGGCCAAGGCCTCCAACCAGCTCTACCGCACCAACCTGGCGAAGGGGCAGACCGGGCTGTCGATCGCCTTCGACCTCCCCACCCAGATCGGGTACGACCCGGACTCTCCCGAGGCGGCCGGCGAGGTGGGCAAGGTGGGCGTGCCGGTGGCCCACCTCGGCCACATGGCCCAGCTGCTCGACCAGATCCCGGTCGAGTCGATGAACACCTCGATGACCATCAACGCCACCGCCGGGTGGTTGCTGGGCCTGTATATCGCCAACGCCGAGGACCACGGTGTCGACCCCCACGTGCTGTCGGGCACCACGCAGAACGACATCGTGAAGGAGTACCTGTCGCGGGGTACCTTCATCTTCCCCCCGCTACCCAGCCGTAGGCTGACGGTGGACACCATCGCCTACACCGTGCGCCAGGTGCCCAAGTGGAATCCCATAAACGTGTGCAGCTACCACCTGCAGGAGGCCGGGGCCACGCCCCACCAGGAGGTGGCCTACGCCCTGGCCACCGCCATCGGGGTCCTCGACGCGGTGCGGGAGTCGGGCCAGATCCCGGACCACGAGTTCCCCTCGGTGGTCGGTCGGATCTCGTTCTTCGTCAATGCCGGGGTTCGCTTCGTAGAGGAGACCTGCAAGATGCGGGCCTTCACCTCACTGTGGGACCGGGTCTGCTCCGAGCGCTACGGCGTCACCGACCCCAAGCTCCGACGCATGCGCTACGGGGTGCAGGTGAACTCCCTCGGTCTGACCGAGGCCCAACCGGAGAACAACGTCCCCCGCATCGTCCTGGAATCGTTGGGGGTCACGATGTCCAAGCGGGCCCGGGCCCGGGCCCTGCAGCTGCCAGCCTGGAACGAAGCCCTCGGCCTCCCCCGTCCCTGGGACCAGCAGTGGTCCCTCCGGATCCAGCAGATCCTGGCGTTCGAGTCCGACCTGCTCGAGTACGACGACATCTTCGACGGCTCGGTGGTCATCGAGAAGAAGACGGCCGAGGTCGCCGAGGCCGCCTGGGCCGAGTTGGAGGATGTGCTGGCTCTGGGCGGGGCGTTCGAAGCCATCGACGAGCTCAAGTCCCGGCTGGTGGGTAGCCAGGCGGAGCGGGTCCGTCGTATCGAGACCGGCGAGCTGCAGGTGGTCGGCGTCAATTGCTTCACCGAGTCCGCCGAGTCCCCGCTCGCCCCCGCCGCCGAAGGTGCCTCGGGCGGCTCCATCCTGCGGGTCGACCCGGCGGTGGAGTCCGAACTGCGCGCCGACGTCGAGGCGTGGCGGGCCCAGCGGGACGGCACCGCCGTCCACCGGGCGTTGGACGAGCTGAAACGGACCGCCGAAGGGACCGGGAACATCATGCCGGCCACCATCGCCCTGGCCCACGCCGGTGGCACCACCGGCGAGTGGGCGGACGCCCTGCGCCAGGTGTTCGGCGAGTACCGGGCCCCCACCGGGGTGAGCGGTGGCGTGGGTCATCGGGGTTCCGAATTCAAATCGGTGCTGTCCCGCTCGAAGGCCATGGCCGAGCGCACCGGGGGGCCGCCCAAGCTGCTGGTGGCCAAACCCGGTCTCGACGGCCACTCCAACGGGGCTGAGCAGATCGCCGTGGGCGCCCGGGATGCCGGATTCGAGGTCGTCTACCAGGGGATCCGGCTGTCGCCCGCCGAGATCGCCGCGGCCGCCCGCGACGAAGACGTCGACGTGATCGGCATCTCCATCCTCTCGGGGTCGCATCTCGAGCTGGTCCCCGAGGTGGTTGACCGGCTTCGGGCCGCCGGGGTGGATGCCCCGGTGGTGGTGGGCGGAATCATCCCCCCCGAAGACGCCGAGGTACTCCTGGGCAAGGGGGTGGCCCGCGTCTACACCCCGAAGGACTTCGAGATCGGCCAGATCATGGACGACATGCTGGGCCTGGCCGAGGAGCACCGCGCCTCGCCAGTGGGTTGAGCGGCCCTTCGGTCCACGGCGAACGTAGGTGCCGGCGGCGACGAGGGGCCTCGGGGGACCCCGGGGCGGAGGGGATGCGCCCGGGGCGGAGGGGATGCGCCCCGCGGGCGGAGGGGATGCGCTCATGCGCTCGGGCGGAGGGGATGCGCTCATGCGCTCGGGCGGAGGGGATGCGCTCGGGCGACCCGGAGCGACGGGATTGGCCTCGCCCGACGTCCACCCCCTACAGCCCCGGGTTGGCTAGGTTCCCGACGTGTCCACCCGCCGCAATCCGATGGCCGGCATCCTGTCCGGTCCCATCGACGCCCCGCCGGAGGATCGTCTGGCCAAGACGTACCCCAAGGTCACCGGGACGCCGGGGATGTCGTTGACCCACCGGGCCAGCGGGTTCAGCGGGATCTTGGTGCGGATCGAGGGAAGCGGGGTCGAGATCCGGGGTCGGACCGGGATGGAGCGGGTGTTCCGCCTGACCCCCGGTGCCTTCTCCGTGGACGGCCGGGCCGTCTCGCTGACGCGCCAGGCGCCGGCCCCCTCGGACCGCCAGCCCGGGATGACCGCCTCCGGCTCGGTTGCCGTCGCGAGCACGTCGGCTCGGGTGGCCCGAGCCGGTCGGCTGTGGGTGGAGGGTGTCCACGACGCCGAGCTGGTCGAACGGGTGTGGGGAGACGATCTGCGCATCGAGGGCGTGGTGGTCGAGCGCCTCGACGGCATCGACCGCCTCGAATCGGCCATCCGGGAGTTCCGGCCCGGCCCGGCCCGCAAGCTGGGGGTGTTGGTCGACCACCTCGTCGACGGGTCCAAGGAGTCGAGGATTGCCGTCGGACTCCGCCATCCCCAGGTGCTCATCACCGGTACCCCCTTCGTCGACGTCTGGGAGGCGGTCAAGCCGTCGGTGCTCGGCATCGAGGCCTGGCCCCAGATCCCGCGGGGGCTGGACTGGAAGACGGGTGTCTGCACCGCGCTCGGGTTCGGCGATCCCCCGACCACGTGGAGACGGATCCTCTCCTCGGTCCGCTCCTACGCCGATCTGGATCCGGCGCTGGTGGGAGCGGTGGAGCAGTTGATCGACTTCGTCACCAACCCCGGCTGACCCTCGACTCCGCCGGGCCGTCCGCACCCGGCCGGGCCGAGCCGTTCAGCCGCCGGCCCACGGTCGATCGCGTCGGGTGGTGGCCGGTCTCGACCACCAGCGTCCGCTGAACCGCCACGCCGGAGGCTTGGGCGGCTCGGACACCACCACTCGCGGTCGCGGCCAGGCCTGGTCGACCGCCGCGGCCAGGATCGCCAGGACTTCGGAATCGATGGCGGGGCGAGGTGCGATACCCGACGGGCCCGGAGCCACCAGTGGGGTCGCACTCACAACGGCATGTTCCCGTGCTTGCGCTTGGGCAGGTCCTCCCGCTTGGACACCAGCAGGGCCAGGCTCCGCACCAGCACCCTGCGGGTTTCGGCTGGATCGATCACGTCATCGACGTAGCCGCGCTCGGCGGCGGCGTAGGGGTTGGCGTATCGCTCGGTGTACTCCTCGACCAGCTCCTTGCGCCGGCTGGTCGGGTCGGCCGCCTCGGCCAGGTCCCGCCGGTAGACGATCTCTACCGCACCCTCGGGACCCATGACCGCCAACTCGGCCGATGGCCATGCGTAGGCCAGGTCGGCCCCGATGGACTTGGAGTTCATGACCACATAGGCCCCGCCGTAGGCCTTGCGGGTGATGATCTGCACCCGTGGCACGGTCGACTCGCAGTAGGCATAGAGCAACTTGGCCCCGTGCCGGATGATCCCGCCGTACTCCTGGTCGGTCCCGGGCATGAATCCGGGTACATCCACGAACGTGATGAGCGGGACGTTGAAGGCATCACACGTGCGTACGAACCGGGCGCCTTTCTCGGAGGCGTCGATGTTCAGCACACCGGCGAGCATCTGGGGCTGATTCCCGACGATGCCCACCGCCCGCCCGTCGATCCGGGCGAACCCGCACACCAGGTTCATGGCCCAGTGGTGGTTGACCTCGAAGAACTCCCCGTCGTCGACCACGGCCTCGATGACCTTCTTCATGTCATAGGGCTGATTGGGGGAGGCCGGCATCAGCTCGACCAATTCCGGAGCGAGCCGCTCGGGATCGTCCCCGGACATGACCAGGGGCGCCTCCTCCAGATTGTTGGAGGGGAGGAAGCTCAGCAGGTAGCGGACGTCGTCGAGGCAGGACTTCTCATCGGGGGCCACGAAGGCGGCCACCCCCGACTTGGTGGCGTGGCTCATGGCGCCCCCCAGCTCCTCCAGGGTCACGTCCTCGCCGGTGACGGTCTTCACCACGTCGGGACCGGTGATGAACATGTGGCTGGTGCCCTGGACCATGAAGATGAAGTCGGTCATGGCCGGGCTGTAGACGGCGCCACCGGCACACGGGCCCAGGATCACACTGATCTGAGGGATCACCCCCGACGCCTGGGCGTTGCGATGGAAGATGCCCCCGTAGGAGTGGAGCGAGACCACACCCTCTTGGATTCGGGCACCGGCCCCGTCGTTGAGGCCGATCATCGGCACTCCGATGGAGCTGGCCAGGTCCATCACCTTGTGGATCTTCTCGGCGAAGACCTCACCGAGCGCACCGCCGAAGACGGTGAAGTCCTGGCTGAACACACAGACCCGTCGACCCTCGATGGTGCCGAATCCGGTGATCACCCCATCGGTGTACGGCCGGTTCTCCTCGAGGCCCATTCCGTGGGCCCGGTGCCGGGCCAGCATGTCCAGCTCCTGGAAGGAGCCGTCGTCCAACAGGTAGTCGATCCGCTCGCGGGCGGTCATCTTGCCCTTGGCATGATGCTTCTCCACGGCCCGGGGGGAGCCGGCGTTGCGGGCGAGCTCGCGCCGCTCGGCGAGTTCTTCCAGGCGTTGGGTCATCGGGTGATCCATGGTCAGTGAGGCTACCGGACCGGACGCTGAAGGTTCGAAGCGGGCCGGTGGCCGAGGGCCCGGGCGCCTCCGGTGACGACACCGACCGGAAGCATGGACGGCGGTGGCCGAGGGGCCGGGGATCTCACTGGGGTCGGGCTCTGGGCTCCAGGCTCTGGGCTCCGGCCACGGGGTGCGGCTCTGGGTGCGGCTCTGGGTGCGGCTCTGCGTCGCGGTCGCCCCAGGACGGTCGGAGAGGATGGTCCGGGGCCGGCGCGGGTGCGGTCCAGGTCAGCTGGTCGGCTTGGTCCAGTGCGGGCCGCACCATACATAGGCGATCTGATTCGGCGCGCACGCGTGGCCACCGCGGTCCCGGCGGCGGAGAGGGGCGATGCAGCGCGCAGGTAGGCCGCCACGCTTCTGCCCACGTAGCGCTGCTCCAAGGGCCCGTCCCGCTCCCCGACGAACGAATGTCGATAGGTGGAGCGACCCGTCGCCGTCGGCCCTGTCGATGGGCCTGAGTCGGCCGTCCGGGCCTGGCCCGGGGTGCCCTCCGGACCCGTCCTCCCGGCCCGGTCCCCGAGCGGGGTCGGCTCCCACCCCATGATGCGGTAGACGCCGACCACCATCTCCCCGGCCACGATGACCGCCCATTTGGGCGAGCGGGAGGAGAGAGGATCGATCCACCGTCGACCGATCCGCCACCCGTGGCGGATGTTCTCGTAGGAGTCGTCGGCCCCCTTGCCCCCGACGCGCAGCAGCACCACCGGGTGCTCCCGCTTGAACTTGGCCCGCTTCGCCAACCTGGTCCCGAGGTCGGCGGCCAACTGGCGTTGGCCACCCGGCTTGGGATCCGGCTCCAGGCCCAGGACGTCTGCCGCGGCCGCGGTCACCAGTCGGGCATCGTCGGCGCTCAGGCCGTAGCGGAGGATCTCGACCCGGACCGGGCCTTGGGCCGCTTCGACGGTCCGGATCCGTTCGAGGTCGCGGAATTTCTGGCGGTCAGGCCCGCCGCGCCGGTCCCCGCGACGCTCCTCGACGGGGTCGCCCCTCCCGCCCCGAGTCCCGGACCCCGCCGGAACGGCCGCGACGGCGCCGACCCCGAGGTCCGGCTGCGATTCGTCAGCCGACGTCCTGGCGGCGGAGACATGTTGAAAGCATCGGTCGCCGCGTCCCCGGCCCACATAGAACGGCCGGCCGGAGGAGGGCTCCGACAACAGGTACACGTACCATCCCAGTTTGTCCGCCACGCCCGGAGGGAAGGACATGCCGAAGGGGTCGGATCCGGTGGCGGGGTTCGGCTGCTCGGCGCCGGGTTTGACCACCGAAGGGTCGCCGGACGCCCCGACGGGGTCGGAACGAAGGTCGCCGCCCGTCGCGGACGAGGTGCCGCCAGCCCGACGGGAGGGGGCGCCGGAGGCCGGTGGGGCCGACGGTGGGCCAGAGGGAGACGGTCGGTCGGATCCCTCGTGGGCCGGAGGCAGGTCGGTGGCCGGACGGTCGGGCACCACGTCCCCTGGATCGTCGCTCGGCGGTACGGGCACCGATGGCACCGGGGCGGGTGGCCGGGCCGCTTCCGCCTTGGGCGGGATGCTCGGGACGCCGATCGACGGAGAGCGATCGGGCTCGGTCTCCTCGGGTTTCCCCTCAGAGGCCGCGGCGGCAGTGTCCATCAGCGGGTCTGTTCACTCCTGGACCAGCTCGATCAACGTGCCGAACGCCCCTTTGGGGTGGACGAACGCCACCGTGGTCCCGCGAGACCCGGGACGGGGCACCTCATCGATGACTTGTCCCCCGTGGTCCTTGACCGACTGCAGGGCCGCGGCGCAGTCGGCCACCCGGTAGCCGACATGGTGGAGCCCGGGACCCTTCTTCTCCAGGAACCTGGCCACCGGTGAATCGTCCCGGGTGGCACTGACCAGCTGGATGTAGCTCTCGGCCACCTTCAGCAGTGCCTCCTCCACGCCGTCCGATTCCACCAGCTCGCGGTGGTCGACGGTGGCACCGAAGGTCTGCTCGTAGTACTCGATGGCCGCCTCCAGATCGGGTACGGCGATGGCCACGTGGTCGATCTCGGTCAGGAGCATCTCAGTCATGCGCCGTGCCTCCGGAACAGCGTGATCCGGTCCTCGCCCACCTCGGCCCGCAGTCCGGGGTCATCGATGCCCAGCCCCTCCTCGGGGGCCAGACACAACACGCCGATCTTTCCCTCGTGGAGGTTCTTGTGCACCTGGTAGGCGGCGTCCCCCACACCGTCCAACGTGTGGACCGCCGAGAGCGGCGGCAGGATCTTCCCCTCGCACACCAGCTTGTTGGCGTCCCAGGCCTCCCGGTAGTTGGCGAAGTGGGAGCCCTTGATGGTCTTGAGCTTCATCCAGAGGTGCCGGTTGTCGTACTCGATCATGTAGCCCGAGGTGGCCGCGCAGGTGACGATGGTGCCCCCCCGCTTGGCGGCGAAGACCGATGCCCCCATGGTCTGGCGGCCGGGGTGCTCGAAGACGATGTCCACGTCCTCCCCCACCAGGGCCCGGATGTCCTTGCCCAGACGCCGCCACTCGGACTCGTCCTGGGTGTGTTCGTCCTTCCAGAACCGATAGTTGGCTGCCTTACGGTCGATCACCGCCTCGACCCCCAGGTCGTGGAGCAGATCCACCTTCGACTGCGAGGAGACCACCCCGACCGGCGTGCCGCCGCCGTTCAACACGTACTGGACGGCGTACGCGCCGAGGCCGCCCGACGCTCCCCAGACCAGGACCTTGTCCCCCTGGGTCATCTGGGCCCCGTTGTGCGACACCAGCATCCGGTAGGAGGTCGAGTTGCAGAGGGCGTTGGCCGCCGCCTCCTCCCACGTCAGGTGCCGGGGCTTGGGCATGAGCTGATTGGCCTTGACCACCGCCAGATCGGCGAGGCCTCCGAAGTTTGTCTCGAAGCCCCAGATGCGCTGGTTGTCCGCCAACATCGAGTCATCGTGGGCGCTCGGGCTCTGATCGTCCACGTAGTTGCAGTGGACCGTCACCTTGTCACCGGGCCTCCAGTTCCTCACCGCGGATCCCGTCCGCAGCACGACGCCGGAGGCGTCGGATCCGACCACGTGGTAGTCGAGCGCGTGCCGCTTGCCCCAGGCACTCTCCTTGCCCAGCCGGTCGAGGAACCCGAAGGTCGGGAGGGGCTCGAAGATCGAGGTCCAGACGGTGTTGAAGTTGATGGCGCTGGCCATGACGGCCACATACGCCTCGTCCGGTGCCAGCTCGGGAACGGCGACGTCACCGATGTGGAGCGATTTGCGAGGATCCTTCTCGTCGGTCTGCAACCCGTCGAACATCCCCACCTCGTCCCGCCGGACGAAGGAGGCCCGGTAGTGGTGGGGTAGCGGGATGGCCTCGATCTCGTCGGCGGCGGCACCGGATTGGATGGCTGAGAGGAACTCCTGCATGGGAAGGGAGGATAGCCCGCCGGCCATGCCGGGTTTCGGGGCCGAGCCGGCCCCTGGCGGGCCGGCGACGTCCGGGGTCACAGCTCCGGAGGCTGACCGGCGCCGGCCACCACCCCGCCACAGCCGGGGTAGCGGCGGCGACGGAGGCGACGGAGGCGACGGAGGCGACGCTGCACCGATGGCCGCAGCGGGGGGTGACCTGGCCACCCAGTGGAGTTGGTGGTGGGCCAGGTGGTCGCCCCACCGGGGAGGCCGTATCATGGTGCCCGTCGTGGCGCGCCCAATGGGGGGATCGCCGCCTGATCAGGCCGCAAGGCCGCGGAGGTCGTCATGTCCGGAACTGTCATCGTCGCTGGGGCCAGGACCCCGATCGGCAAGCTCTCCGGTGCCCTTGGGGGGTTCGCGGCCACCGAGCTCGGTGGGTTCGCCATCGCCGGCGCCCTCGAGCGGGCCGGGGTGAAGCCGGAGCAGGTCGACTACGTCTTCATGGGCCAGGTGATCCTGGCCGGAGCCGGTCAGATCACCGCCCGCCAGGCGGCGGCCAACGCCGGGGTCCCGATGACCGTGCCGTCCACCACGATCAACAAGGTGTGCCTCTCTGGGCTCAACGCCATCTATCTGGCCGACCTGCTGATCAACGCCGGTGAGGCCGACATCGTGGTCGCCGGCGGCATGGAATCGATGACCCAGGCCCCCTACCTCCTGCCCGGGGCCCGCTCCGGCTACCGGATCGGGGATCAGACCGTGGTGGACTCGATGATGTTCGACGGGCTGTTCTGCGCCTTCGACAACTGCGCCATGGGTCTCGGGACCGAGCGCTACAACGGGGCCGACGGAGTCTCCCGCGAGCGTCAGGATGCCTTCAGCGCCCTCTCCCACGAGCGCGCCGCAGCGGCCATCAAGGATGGCAAGTTCGCCGACGAGATCATCCCGGTCAGCGTGGCGCAGCGCAAGGGCGATCCCCTGGTGGTGGACACCGACGAGGGTGTCCGACCCGAGACCACCGCCGAGTCCCTGGGCAAGCTGCGCCCCGCGTTCGACAAGAGCGGCACCATCACGGCGGGGAACGCGTCCCAGATCTCGGACGGGGGTGCGGCCGTCATCGTGATGTCCAAGGCCAAGGCCGAGGAGCTGGGCGTCACCCCTCTCGGCGAGCTGGTCAGCTACGGGCAGGTGGCCGGGCCGAGTCCCTCGTTGCTCCACCAGCCGTCCCACGCCACCTCGGTAGCGCTCGACAAGGCCGGGCTGAAGGTCAGCGACATCGACATCTTCGAGATCAACGAAGCGTTCGCCGCCGTGGGGTGCGCCTCGGCCGCCGATCTCGGTATCAGCGACGATGTCGTCAACGTCAACGGGGGCGCCATCGCCCTCGGTCACCCGGTCGGGATGTCCGGGACCCGTTTGGCGCTCACCTCCCTGTACGAGCTCAAGCGGCGTGGAGGTGGTACCGCAGCAGTGAGCCTCTGCGGCGGCGGCGGCCAGGGTGATGCCGCCGTGCTTCGGACCGTCTAGAACGGGAACTCCACGGGCGCTCGCACGCACATCGCGACAGGCCGACTTTTGGCCTGTGTCACCCCCGTTTTGGGGGCTTCTCCGTCCGGCGCCACTCGGCCCGGCCCTCGTCGCTGTCGATGCCGAGGCCGGGCTCCTGGCCGAAGGGGGGTTGGGGCTCGAAGCTCCATCGGGTCCGGCCCTCGGCGTCCACCCCGAGGCGGGTGAGGACCCACCCCTCGTAGGTCTTCAGGCGGTGATGGTGGTGGCAGAGGAGGGCCAGGTTGTCGAGCTCGGTGGGGCCGCCCCGGTGGACCTCCTGGACGTGGTCGATCTCGAGGCCGACCGCCAGCCCGCAGCCCGGCACCACGCAGGTGCGGTCCCGGTAGACGAGGGCGGTGCGCAGCTTGGCGTTGATGGTCCGTCCCAAATGGGAGATGGCCCGGACGTCCCCGGCCTGGTGGAAGAGGACCGAGAGCAGCGAGTCGTTGGCCAGGTCCCGGGCCATGGCCACCGGGATGGGCCCCTGGCCGTCGATCTCGCACAGCTCCCCGGGGACGGCCCTCCCCCGGAGCAGGGCGGTGAGGTCCACCCGGACGATGGTGGTGCAGGTCGGTGGTCGGGTGATGACCGAGGCGGCCTCCCCGACGAGCGGCGTCCCCGGCGGCGAGGTGCCCGGTGGGGCCGGGGCGCCCCCGGCCCGGCGACCCCGACGGGAGGGGGCCCCGGGGGCCGGTGGGGCCGACGGGCGGTCGGTGGGGCCGGCCGTCGGGCCCGGCTCGGGAGCACCGGTGGGTCCGGCTGAGCCGCCCGGCTGGCTGACCAGACCCGGCTGGGTGATGAGGCCCGGCTGGGTGATGAGGCCCTGCTGGGTGACCAGGGTGTAGAAGGCGTCGGCCCACAGGGCCCGCGGGGAGATCGGCCCGGTCTCCTCCTCGGGCGGGCCGGTCCCCGGTGCCGCCCGGTCCCCACCGGCCCGGTCCGGTGGTCGGGTCCGGCGGGACCGGTGCAGGCAGTCGGCGGCATGGGCCAGGTGGTTGAGGATCCCGGCCCCCCGGTCGGCGGTGTCCCGCCCCTGGAAGCAGAAGGCCCCCTCGGGGTCGGTCCAGGAGTGGAAGTACCGCTCGGCGTGGATCTTCCTGGTCGTGGCCAGGGGGTCCTTCCCGGCCGAGGTGGCCCGGGACCGCCGGCACCGCTCCTGCACCGCGGTGAGGGGGGCCTCGGCCGCCCCGGCCAGCAGCTCCTCCTCCCGGGAGGGGTCGAGCACCCCGGCCCCGCACAGCTCGGTCAGCTTGGGGGCCGAGAGGGTCCCTCGGCGCAGCTCCTCGGCGGTGCCGGGCAGCTGGTCGAGCCGGCGCCCGTTGCTGAGGGTCCCCCGGGCCTGGCCGGCCGAGACCCCCTCCACCGAGGCCAGCAGGGAGGCGGCGTCCCGGTGGCCCCCCTCCCGCCAGATCCCGCTGGCCTCCACCCGGGGGGCGAGCACCGTCTTGCCGGCCACCGAGAGCCGCTCCAGCCCGGCGAAGGAGCCGTACAGGGCGGCGGCGTCGTACCCGTCGAGGCAGTCGGGGTCCAGCTCGGCGAGGACCGCCTCCAGCTCGGCCCGCACCCCGGCCAGACGGGTCCCGAGCCCGGGCGTCCCCGACCGGGATGCCCCCGATCGGGAGCCCGTCGACCGGGATGCCCGTCGACCGGGTCTGGGTGGCAGCGACCGCCGTGGTCATGGGACCAGCCTGCCAGGGGGGTGTGACACCGGACCGGACGACCGGACCGGACCGAACCCCACGCAGGCCGGGCGGGCACCAGGGGTCCCAGAGGAGCCGGGCCGAACCGGGGCCAGGTCCACGAACCCGGAGGCAGAGCCGGGGGGCCCACCGACCGGGCCGGTCGCACGGGTAAAGCCTCAGTAGGGAGGTTTGAAAACCCCGGTCAGGGAGCCGGATCCGAGGTTCACGTCCTCCCAGGCGTCTACCTTCAGCATCACCACCGCCAGGGCGCAGGTGGGGAAGCCGTGGGCCTCGAGGATGGAGCGATCGGCCGTCGGGTCATCTGGGTCGCCGGGCTCCTCGAGCAGTCGCCAGGCCAGATCGAACACCGTGGGGTTGTGGCCCACCACCAAGGCGCTGCCGGCCTCCTCGTCGATCTCGCGCACGTATTGGAGCACCAGTTCGGTGTCAGCGCCGTAGAGGGAGTCGTAGGCACTCACCGGCAGGTCGCTCTCGAAGGCCTCGGCGATGAGGCCGGCGGTGCGGCGGGTCCGGGCGGCGGCCGAGCAGAGGGCCAGCTCCGGTCGGGGGACGCCCGGGGAGCCCAGGTCGAGGTCCACGGGTTCGGCCGCCAGGCGCTTCCCCAGGGCGGCCGCGTCGCGGCGGCCGCGCCCGCTGAGAGGGCGGTCCTTGTCGCGGCCGCCGAACGGCGGATCGGGCGACGCCTTGGCGTGCCGGAGGATCCACAGGTACCGGACGGGGGGATTCAACCGTCCCGGCCTCCGACAGTGGGCAGGGGGATCGACGGGGAGGCCACCAGCGGGGCACGCGACGGTCCGCCCGGGCCGGGTCGGCCGTGCGGAGTCAGGCCTCGACCTCCCGGCGTCCCTCGAGGGCCCGGCCGAGCGTCAACTCGTCGGCGTACTCGAGATCACCCCCCACCGGGAGGCCGCTGGCGATCCGGGTCACCGTGAGGCCCATCGGTTTCAGGAGGCGGGCCAGATACATGGCCGTGGCTTCGCCCTCGAGATTGGGGTTGGTGCAGAGGATCACCTCGGTGATGCCCTCCTCCTCCACCCGCACCAGCAGCTCCCGGACCCGCAGCTGATCCGGACCGATCCCCTCGATGGGATTGAGGGCGCCCTGGAGCACGTGGTACCGCCCGGAGAACTCGCCGGTCTTCTCCACCGAGACGATGTCCCGGGGGTCCTCCACCACGCAGACCGACCGGGCGTCCCGCCGTTCGTCGAGGCAGATGGCACAGAGTCCCCCCTCGGCCACGTTGTAGCAGCGGGTGCACAACGTGATCCGCTCCTTCACGGCGATGATGGCCTCGGCAAGCCGGAGCGCGTCCTCCGGAGCCACCTTCAAGAGGTGAAACGTGATCCGCTGGGCCGATTTGGGGCCCACCCCGGGCAGCCGACCGAGTTCGTCGATCAGACTCTGGAGCGGACCGGAGAAGATGGCCAACTACCCCACCTCCTCGGCCCCGGGAAACGCCTGGAGGACCCGGGTCTCGGCCGAGTTGTCCACGTCGGCCACCTCGCCGAGCTCGGACTCGTCGAAGACCATGGAGTCCTCCTGGTCGTCAGGGGGGTGGACTCCCTGGAAGGCCTCCGCGTCCTCGGGGGTGCCGGTGTCCCGCGGTTCGAGGGCCGCTTCGGCCGGGCCCGCCCGGCCGGTTGGTTCGGCCGGGGCGACCGGCCCGTCCGGGTCGGCCGGGGCGATCGGGTCGGCCGGCGGCATCGCGGCGGTGTCGGGCCCGGTGGGGGCGGCCGCCGGGTCGGCAGCCGACGGATCAGACCCCCGGCCCCTTCCGGTCGGTGCTACGGCGCGGTCGGCGGTCGGGACGCCCTCCCGGCTCCGGGGAGGCTCGGCCCCGGGGTCCACCACCAGGTCGAGACCGACCGGCAGGCCGAACTGTTCGGACAGCGCCGCCTCGATCTCGCCTCGCACCTCCTCGCACCTGCTCCGGTGGGTCTCGTTGGGGAGGCCGAACACGGCCCGGTCACCTTCGACCCCGACGAACCGCCCGGCCTGGAACAGGGCCTTGGCCTTGGGCCTCAGCCGCCCGATGACGTGATCCCCCCAGGCCTGGACCAGCTGGTCCCGGGTGGGGAACGGCCCGGTGGCGGCCGGCGGTGCGGGGTCGCTCGGGGCGACCGCCCGCGCTTCGGCCTCGGGCGGAGTCACCGCGGCAGGTGGAGGGGCGGCGGGGGCGGTTCGCCGGGGTGCCTGGGGCCCCTGGAGCTTCCGCGGTCGGCCCGCGGCCCGCCGCGGCCTCTCGACGGACCGCGCCAAGCGTCCGCCTGCCCGCCACCGCGCCGGTGTCGCCGGACTCGGGGCCCGACGGGGCTGCCGCGCCCGGATCCGCTGAGACCTCCCGGCCGGCGGGAGGGCCTTCGGGAGCCGGGGACCGACGACGGCCGGGACCGGCCCCCTCCGCCCCCCGGGCCGTGGGTGGGACGGTGGCGGAGGGGGCCATCGGGACTTCCCCCCCGGCGGCTGCAGGCGGCAGACCCGTGGTCCGCGCCAGCGCCTCCAACCGCTCGATCCGGGAGAGCAGCGCCTCGGGCGAATCGTCGGCCTCCGGATGGGCCAGCCGGACCAGGGCCACCTCGAGGTTGACCCGGGGCTCGGGGGCGTCGCGCATGGCCACCTGCGCCAGCCCGAGCACCTCCATGGCCCGGACCAGGGTGGCGAGGCCCACCCGCTCGGCCTGGGCGGCGAGGGACTCCCGCTCGGCACCGGACACCGCCATCAGGTCGGGAGCCACCATGGCCAGGAAGCCCTGCCGGAAGTAGTCGACCAGGTCTCCGGTGAGCTGCTGGGGACTGAATCCCGCCGAGGTGAGGTGGGCCACGGCCACCAGGGCCCGGCCGACGTCCCGTTCGGCCAGGGCCTCGGCCACTTCGTCCAGCTCCGGCAGGTCGTCGTCCACGGAGTCCGAGGCAGCCACCTGGTCGAGGACGGAGAGGGCGTCGCGGGCCGACCCTCGGCCCCGGCGCACGGCCAGGTCCAGGGCCTCGTCGGGCACGTCGAGCTGGGCCTCCCTGCGCACCTGGTCGAGCAGTTCTCCGAGGGTCTCGGGGCCGAGCAGTCGGAACTCGAAGTGCTGGGTCCGGCTCCGGATGGTCGGCAGCACCTTCTGGGGGTCGGTGGTGGCCAGGACGAAGATGACGTGGGCCGGCGGCTCCTCGAGCGTCTTCAGGAGTGCGTTCGACGCCGCCGTGGAGAGCATGTGCACCTCATCCACGATGTAGACCTTCTGGCGGCCCGGTGTACCGAGGGCGGCTCGGGAGACCAGGTCCCGCATGGCCTCGACGCCGTTGTTGGAGGCGGCATCGAGTTCGTGGACGTCCAACGAGGTGCCCCTGGTGATCTCCACGCACGAGACGCAGATGCCACACGGCTCACCGTCGTGGAGGTCGGTGCAGTTGAGCGCCTTGGCCAGGATCCTGGCCGTGGAGGTCTTCCCCGTACCCCTGGGGCCGCTGAAGAGATAGGCATGGGCCACCCGGTGGTCCCGCACCGCGTTCCGGAGGGCCAGCACCACGTGGTCCTGGCCCTTCACCGCCTCGAAGGTGGCGGGGCGGAACCGTCGATAGAGCGACTGGTAGGGAGTGTCGAACGGTGCGTCGGGTGCGTCGGCCACGTCGAGGGAGCCTACTGGTCACCGCCACCCGAGTTTCCGGGCCGGGACCCGTCCCCCGGCCCGCCTCCGGCGCTCTGTGCGGCGGCCAGATTGGCTGCGGCACACGGCCTGACCTGCTGAGAGCTGCTGCCTTCCGACCCTGACTCGATTCACAGGAGGCCGTTGCGCAGGACCCAGCCGCCGCACAGAGCGTCGGAGGTTGCGGCGATGCTACCTCCCGGTGGCGAGGCGCCGGTGCGCGAGGCCGCCGCCGATGGAGTACGGCTCCGGACCTCCGACGACGGTCCGACGACCAGCAACCCCCGGGGTGCCGAGCGGGTGCCGAGCGGGTATCGAGCGGGTGTCGAGCCCGGCCGGGACCGAGTCGG
Source organism: uncultured Acidimicrobiaceae bacterium (assembly GCA_963833585.1). GTDB lineage: Bacteria > Actinomycetota > Acidimicrobiia > Acidimicrobiales > RAAP-2 > Bog-756. The sequence continues at coordinate 59,215 of CAWHYF010000004.1, forward strand.
GGCGGCCTGGGCACCGTCGGGGCCGTCCGGAGCGGCGGAGTAGCCTGTCCAGGCTGTCGACCCGTCCGGATCGCACCCGGTGGGGCCGAGCATCCGGAGGCGTGCGAGAGCGGCCGAATCGGCACGACTGGAAATCGTGTGTGGGGAAACTCACCGTGGGTTCAAATCCCACCGCCTCCGCCATATGGGCACCGACGCGATATCATCACCGGCCCCGGGTCGGGACCCCGTCGACGGCCACCCCGTGCGCGACGAGGCCGCCATGGATCTGGCCCTCGAGCAGGCCGCCGAGGCCGCGACCCAGGGCGATGTCCCGGTGGGAGCGGTGGCCGTCCACCGCGGTCAGGTGATCGCCGCCCGCCACAACGAGCGTGAGCTGCGGGGGGATCCGACCGCCCACGCCGAGCTCCTGGTCCTGGCGGACGCCGCTCGAGCTCTGGGCACCTGGCGGCTGTCCGAGGTCACCGTGGTGGTGACCCTCGAGCCCTGTCCGATGTGCGCGGGAGGGTTGCTGGCCGCCCGGGTGGGTCGGGTGGTGTTCGGGGCCGTCGACCTCAAGGCCGGGGCCTGTGGATCCCTCTACAACCTGTGCGTCGACCCGCGACTCAACCACGAGGTGGTGGTGACCGCCGGGGTGCGGGCCGAGGAGGCATCCGAGCAGCTCATGGCGTTCTTCGGCGAGCGTCGCAGGGCGCCCACGGCGGCCCGCCACCCCGCTGGACCGCACTGACACCCCGACGAGAGTGATGCACTGGCTCGCAACGCGCCGCTGGCGCTCCCCCGACGCGCCGCTGGCCGCCGACCTGGGTCGACGACCAGCGTGCGCCGCTCAGCGGGTTCCGTTCCGGGTCAGGCGTTAGCCATCGCCACGATCGGTTGGTTGAGATGCATGCTCCCGGTCGAACCGTAGAAGAGGTCACTGCCGAAGCAGAACACACCCCCGTCGGTAGCCACGAACCGGTAGCCGGCGCCGTCGAGCGATGCCGCCATCCCCACGATGGGCTTGTTGAGGTGGATGTTGCCGGTCGAGCCGAGGAACGGGGCGCCGCCGAAGGTGAAGATGCCTCCGTCGGAGGCCACCATCCAGTACGCCCCGGGAACGACAGGGTCGGCGGCCATGCCGACGATGGGCTGGTTCAGATGGGAGCCGCCCATCGAGCCGTTGAACTGGGCGTCACCGAAGGCGAAGATGCCACCGTCGGAGGCCACCAGCCAGTAGCCGCCACCGTCGGGCGTCGCCGCCATCCCCACGATGGGCTGGTTGAGGTGCATACTCCCGGTCGAGCCGAAGAACCCGGCATTGCCGAAGGCGAAGATGCCTCCGTCGGAGGCCACCAGCCAGTAGCCGTTGGCTGTGCCGGTCGAGTCGAAGCTGGGGGCCATTCCCACGATGGGCTTGTTCAGGTGCATGCTCCCGGTCGAGCCGAAGAACCCAGCCGACCCATGGGCGAAGATGCCTCCGTCGGAGGCCACCAGCCAGTAGCCGTTGGCGGTGCCGCCGGCGCTCGAAGTGGCCGCCATGCCCACGATGGGCTTGTTCAGCGGGGTGGCACCCTGCGAGCCGTGAAAGGCCGCACTCCCGAAGGTGAAGATGCCGCCGTCAGTGGCGCCCAGCCAGTAACCGGTGCTCGGAGCCGAGTTGCCCGACCCACCTCCGCCACCGCCGCCACCGGGTGGGAGGGTTGTGTTGGCCTGGTACGTGATCGTCAGGTTCCCGTTGAGCTGCCAATGGCCCTGGAAGAACGGCATCGACAACGAACGGGCCGGATTGGCGTACCCCGCGCCGCCTCCGCCGCCGGCTCCGGGACCGCCGCCACCACCGGTGAAGTACCCCCCGCCGCCTCCGCCGCCGCCGTTTGCGGTGGTGTCACCGATTCCACCGGCAGCCGGTGAACCGGCCGTGGCGGTCGGGCCACTGCCGCCCGTAGCCGAGGTGCTCCCGCTCCCCGCGGCTCCGGCCGTCGAGCCGGTGGCACCTCCTCCCCCGCCGCCTGTCGCAGCCGTCCCGTTCAAGCCGTTGCCCACCGTGTTCCCGGCAGTGGGTCCCCCGGCTCCACCGGCGGCCACGGCGCCGCCGCCGCCGCCGCCTCCCGTGCTGAGCAGAAGGCTGCCCTGGGTGAACACCTGTGTCGATCCACCACCGCCGCCGGCACCGGGGCCTCCCGCCCCGCCGCCGCCGGCCCCGCCGGCCCCGCCGGATGCAGCGGAGCTACCTTGCTGGCCGACGTAGATCTGGAGCGACTGCCCGGCCGTCAGGTTCGGGATCAGGTTGACCGTTCCACCCGCTCCGAAGGTGCCCGCCGAACCCGCGCCGCCCTGGGCGCCACTGGCATCGACGCAGATCGAGTTGGTGATGGCGTTCGACGGGGCGATCCAGGACTGGACTCCCGGGTGATAGCTGAACCGGACCGTCACGACGTTGGGCCCGAACGAAGCGGCGTAGGTGGGACAGTCGGTCACCGCGGGGATGAGGGGCGATCCCGCTCCGGCGGGGGCGCCGACCAGCGCCACCGGCGCGGCCAGCAGGCCGCCGGCCACCAGGGCGCCGACCAGGTTCCGCTTCGGACGGCGGGCCTTCGTGACGGCGCGGGAACCCGTGCCGTCCCGTGGAGATCCAATCATGGACGTTCCTTTCTTCTGACCGTTCCCTGCCCCAAAGCCAGGAGATGCGGACCGGTCGTTCGTCGAGTGCCCGTGGACACCTGTTCTAAGCCCCAGCCGCCATTCGTCCGGGTCCGTGGAGGTACCTCGGCGACGGTAGTGGCCGTTCCGGAACCTCGCAAGGAGTGGCAATTGGCTGCCACGGAACGTGGCCGAATGACCGCGGCAATCCCGACCCAGTTCCGTTCGAACGGACGGAGAAGTGGCCTCTCAACAGCGGATATAGATGTTGTCACCGAAAGTTCAGCTGCCGTTCATCTGCAGGAATCCCGCCACTCTGGGTGGCAAGCATAGTTGGCCAGTCGGTCAGGGGCGGTGCGAAGCCCCGACGCCCGAGCCACGCCCGCTCCGCCCGCTGACCGGCAGGCAGGATCAGGGCTTGAACACGGCGATGCCGGCGGCCCAGTACATGGCGGTCCCGAAGGAGCCGGCGAAGCTCTGGGCCCCGGCCGTACCCAGGACCTGGTACCCGGTCACCACGGTGGCGATGGATCCGGTGGTGGTCTGCTGCGACTGGGCGGTGTAACCCGGAGAGGTCACGGAGATGGCCTCGGCGTTGTTGTGACCGGCGATGAACCCGACGGCCAGCTCGTTGGCGGTGGTCGAGGTGGCCGTACCCGAGTTGGGCGAGGTACTGGTGTTGGACGTCCCGGTGGAGACGTCGAGGGACCCGGTGGTGGCCACGCCGGCGAACTCCTGGACCTCGAAGCTCACGAAGGCGGCCGAGCCGTTGTGCACGGTCACGGTGAGCGTGGGTGAGGTGTTGGCGGCGTACCACATCTCCCCGTTCGAGTTGTGGCCCGAGACGTTGTAGGAGCCGATCAGGGTCCACTTGTTCCCGGCGGTGTCGGTCACCGAGGTGATGTGGTTGGTGGCCCCGTTGTACTCGCTGGCCGACAGCACGAGCAGGTCACCGCCGGTGGTCTGGGTGGGGAACGAACCGGACAGGCTGGTGGACGCGGCCGTCTCGGTGCCGCTGGCCGTCTGGACCAGATGGGGCGACGAGGCCACCGCGGTGACCGTCAGGGCGTAGTTGGTCGTGTGGACGGGCGTGCCGGCACCGGTACCGGTCCCGGTCACGGTCATCGTGTAGAGCCCCGGCGTCGTGCCCGACGCCGTGGTGACGGTCAGGTTGGTACTCCCGCCCGAGGTCACCGAGGTGGCCAGTGAGACCAGGGCGGCGGGCGGTGCGCCGGTCACGCCGAGGTCGACCGTCTGGGGACCGTTGATGGCGGTGGTCTGGATGCTGGTGACGGCGGCGCTCCCGGCCGCCACGCTCGACGAGGGCGGCGAGGCGGCGATGGTGAAGTCGGGGGCCGGCGCGGCGGCGTTGACCACCAGGGTGAAGCTCTGGTTGGCCGGGGTGCCGAACCCGTTGCTGGCGGTGATGGTGATCGGATACGAGGCGTTGGATCCGCTGGCCGGGGTGCCGGCCAGAGTGGCCGTTCCGGTGGTGCTGTTGGGGGTGAAGGTGACGCCATTGGGGAGGGCGCCGCTCTCGGTCACCCCCATGGGGGTGCTGCCCGTGGTGGTCACGGTGAAGGTGCCGGCGGTCCCGATGGTGAACGTGGCGGTGTTGGCCGAGGTGATGGCCGGCGGGGAGTCGACCACGAGGTTGAAGGTGACGGTGTGGGTGTTGGTCGTGCCGGTGCCCGTCACGCTGACCGGGTAGGTGCCCGGCGCGGCCGAGATCGGTGGGGTGACCGTCAGCGTCGAGGACGCACCCGAGGCGATCGACTGCGGGGTGAAGGAGGTCAGCGTCCCGGTCGGCCCACCCGTGGCGGTGAGACCCACCGTCTGGGAGGCACCCTGGGTGATGGCGGTGGTCACGCTGATCGAGGCGGCCGATCCGGCGGTGACCGTGGTCGAGGGGGGAACGCCCACCGAGAAATCACTGGGCTGGGCGTTGACCACCAGGGTGAAGCTCTGGGTGGCCGGGGTGCCGAACCCGTTGCTGGCAGTGACGGTGATCGGGTAGGAGGCGTTGGATCCGCTGGCCGGGGTACCCGCCAAGGTGGCCGTCCCGTTGTGGTTGTCCACGAAGGTGACACCGGTCGGCAGCCCGCCGGACTCGCTGAGCGCCGGGGACGGCGTGCCGGTGGTGGTCACCGTGAAGGTTCCAGCCGTCGCCTGGGTGAAGGTCGTGGTGGCGGCCGAGGTGATGGTCGGTGCGGTGTTCACCGTCAGGGAGAAGGTGGTGCTGTGGGTGGCGCCGGTGCCGGTGCCGGTCACGGTGACGGTGGAGGTGCCCGCCGGCGTGGTGGACGAGGGGGTGATGGTCATGCTCGACGTCCCGCCCGAGGTCACCGAGGCGGGGGCGAAGGACACCGTGGCGCCGGTGGGCAGACCGGAGGCGGTGAGCCCCACCGTCTGCGGGCTGCCGGAGAGGGTGGCGGTGCTGATCGTGGAGGTGGCCGGGGTTCCGACCACCGCAGTGCCCGAGGTGGGCGAGGCGCTGATGGAGAAGTCACCGGGGGGTGGCGGTGCGGTTCCACCCTTGAACAGGGCGATGCCCGCCGCCCAGTACATGGCCGTGGTGAAGGAGCCGCCGAAGCTCTGGACCCCGGTCGAGGACAGGTCCTGATAGCCGGAGATCACCGAGACCTTGCTCGGGGTCGAGGTGGTCACCAGCGGCAGGTTGGTGTAGCCGGGCGAGGTGATGTTGATGGCCTGGGTCGAGCTGTGGCCGGCGATGAAGCCCACGGCCAACTCCCCGGTGGCGGCCGGCGTGACCGTCCCCGACGATGCCGTCGAGCCGGTATTGGCGGCGCCCGCCGAGGTGTCGATGAGCGGGCTGGTGGTGGCCACACCGCTGAACTCCTGGAGCTGGAGCGCCACCGTGGACGCGCCGGTGGTGACGGTGACGCTCTGGACCGAGGCGGCGTTGGGGGCGTACCACAGCTCGCCGTCCGAGTTCTGGCCGGAGACCGACTGGGCCATGACCTTGGTCCAGGTGTTCTTGCCGTCGGACACCGCGGTGATGGGCTTGCTGGCTCCGGTGAAGAGGCCACCCGAGAGAACCAGCAGGTCACCGGGGGTGCTGGCCGCCGGCAGCGTCACCGTGGTGGTCGAGGAGCCCGCGCTCTGGACCAGGGTGGGTCCCGAGGGACCCGACGGCGTGGTGGCCGTGGCCGGTGGGGTGCTCTGGCTCGACACGTTTCCGGCGCCGTCCCGGGCGTCCACGGTGTACGAGTAGAGCTTGGAGGCGGAGACCGAGGTGTCGGAGTAGGCGGTGCCCGTCCCGGTCGTGGTGGTGAGGAAGGTGCCGTTGCGGTAGATGTCGTAGCCGGTCACCCCGATGTTGTCGGAGGAGGGGGACCAGACCAGATTTATCTGGCCGGACGAGACGGCGTTCGCCGTGAGGCCGGTGGGCACCGACGGCGCCGAGGTATCCACCGTCCAGGTGGCGGTGGCCGGGGTGGCCCCGTTGCCGGTGACGGTGAGGGTGTGGCTCCCGGCGGTCAGCCCGTTGTAGGTCACCGGGCTGGTGCAGGCGGTGGCCGATCCGCTGTCCAGCTTGCAGGTGAAGGTCGAGGAACCGGAGGCGTGGAAGGCGACCGTGGCCGTGGTGGCGTTGGTGAGCGCCGGCGGCGGGGTGTCGATGACCGTGGCCGGCTGGGTGACCACCCCCGAGTAGGTGTAGGTCTGCTGGTCGAAGGACTGGCCGGCGGCGTTGATCGGGGTGACCGTGACCTGGTTCCCGTTGACCGACACCTGGAGGTAGTTGAAGACCTGGGCGAACGACTGCGGGGTGGGCACACCCGCCCCGCAGGTGGAACCCTTGTTGCTGGTGGGGCTCCAGCCGAGCGCGTAGATCGACCCACCGTTGGTGAATCCGGTGCAGGCACTCGATCCGGTGGCACTCACCGGTTCCAGGATCCCGCCGCCGCCGCCGGTCACGTAGTTGACCACTTCCCCGTTCTGTTGGTAGTTGGCGGGGGTGATGCGCTGGTAGGTGTGGGCGTGGCCGTTGAAGGCCAGCTGGACCCCGTTGGCAGCCATGAGGGCCTCGAGGCTGTTGGGATTGGACGAGGTGTTCTCCAGGTTGGTGTCGCTGCTCTGGCTGGAGTTGTCGGAACGCAGCGGATAGTGGAACACGGCCATCTTGATGCTGTTGGGATGGCTGGCCAGGTCGGCGGCCAGCCACTTGTACTCGGGCGAGCCGGTGGTCCAGTGGGCGTCGTGGTCCACCTGGTACATAGTTGGTGTTCCCGACGTTCCCGTCAGCCCACGCCGCGTCGATCACGTAGAGCCGCACGTTCCCGTCGGACACCGCGTACCAGGCGTCAGGATAGGAGGCTGCGTTGGTGCCGTCCGACGCTATCGCCGGGTAGGAGTCGTAGGCGTAGACCCCGCTGGAGGACTGGGCGATGTTGGCTTCCGGCCAGTTGTGCAGGCCGATGGTGTTCTGACCGTGGTTGCCCTCGCCGGCGTAGACGGGGAGACCTCCGGTTTCGGGCCAGTAGGACGGCCCGAAGATGTCGCTGACCTCCGAACCGCCGTTCTTGAGGTCGCCGTAGTTGGCCTGGGTACCGCCCGAGTATCCGACATCACCGGCCGTGACCACGAACTTGGCCCCGGCGGTGCTGGCCGACTGGCCGATCAGCGAGTCGATGGCCGCCTGTCCGGTGTTCAGGTTGTTGGCGAACGGTGTCGACGAGGAGTACAGCGTCTCCCCCAGGTCGCCGACCACGTCGAAGGTCAGGGGTGTCGAGCCTCCGGCCGGGTCCAGGGTGGTGAAGGTCTGGGTGGGATTGGAACCGAGCAGGTCGACCGAACTCGGCCCGAGGGGCCGGTAGCAGTACTTGGTGCTCGGCGAGAGCCCGGTGAGTACCACGGTGGACTGGTACTCGTTGGTGCCGGAGACGACGGTGAACGCCGAGCCGGTGATGCTGCTCGGTGTGCCGGCTGAGGGGAAGGAGTTGGGCAGGTTGGCCGGCACCGGGGTCACGTGTGCGGTGCAGTTGCCCGTCGGGCCCCACTGCAGGGAGCCCGGGGAGGTCACGTTGGACACGCTGGTGGCCCAGTTCACATCGGCCGAGGTCTGGGTGAGATCGGTCACGTAGGGGGCCCGCATCAGGGTGGCGTTGAATCCGGAGAACGGGGTGACGGCGATCGGGGCAGGCCCCGCCGCGGTGGCGGACGGGAGGAGGACCGCTCCCACACTGGCCACGATGGCCGCCACCACCAGTGGCACCGCCACCATCCGGCGCGCGCCCGAATTCTGCCTCGGCCTGCTGGTCATGACCCCGCCCTCCTGTTGTTCCCCGCCGACTGTAACGAATGTCCGGGTGCTGGTTTTGAAGAATCAGCCGACCCGTCGGGCAGGTTCGCCCCACGTGCCGGTGTGATCACTTTGTGCGTTGTCCGTATCGGTCCGGAATCGAGGTCCGGACTCACAGGACCGGGGTGAAGGCTGTCGTGCAGTGGACCTTCTGGGCCCGCAGGGACGCCGTGGCGGTCACGTTGACCGCCACTCCCACCGGCGCATGCTGCACCGGGAGGGTGAACGAGATCGATCCGGAGGGGGAGCTGACGCCGCCGTGGCGACTCGTCGTGTGGGCGTAGCCGGCCACCACCGAGACCTGGACGTCGGGGTTGGTGGTCACGGTGACGGTCTCTGCCGTCTGACCCTGCTTGGGACTTGGGTTGCTCACCGACACCGTGCAGCCGGTGAGGGTGGGGGCGGTCCCCGGTGTGTAGCCCGGCGCGGTGGATCCCGTGGTGGAGGTGGCGCCCGAGCCGCCGGATCCGGAGCCCGACCCCTTCCCGCCCGAATTGCCGTGGGTCACCTGGGCCACGACGGGGATCTTGGGCACCGGCAGGCTGCTCGAGTGCGAGGAGGTGAGCGCGATGGTTACGGCGAGGGTGACGGCGGCGGCCACCCCCACCAGGACCACGGTGACCCGGTTCATCCGCTGACTCCTGTCGCCGGCTGGTGGATGATCGAACTGAGGGTGAGCAGGCTCTGGGCCCCGTAACGCTCGAGCGGCACGACATAGGTGCCCTCATCGATCTCGTTCCAGCTGATCACCGTCCACCCGTTCGGATCGGCGGCCGAGTTCCCGGCGTAGATGTTCCGCATCATCTGGCCGTTGAGCCGTGGCACGCATCCGCTCCCGCCGCCCAACACCTTGTTGTAGCCGGGGGCCAGGGGGGCGAAGAACTGCTTCGCGCTTCCGTCGGGGTTCTTCGAGGACCGGACCTTGGCGGCCAGCTCGGAGATGTCCGAGAAGGAGGCCTTGTTGGTGACCGGGTTCTGGCTGGACCAGTAGTACTGGTCGGCATCGAAGTCGGCGGCCTTGGCGCTGTCCCAGGTGTTCCAGTTCTCGTCACCGACCAGGTAGTAGACGGGACGCCAGCGGGCGCTGAAGGCGTCGAGCACCGAGATCGGGTACTTCCGGCTCCCCATCATGATCAGCGTGGGGCGCCCGCCGTTGCTCCGGTCGAAGGCCGGATCGTTCCCGTAGGTCTTCTGGAGGTAGCTCAGGTCGTTGTTGATCTCGTCGGCGGTCCGGATTCTCGCCGAGGAGATGTAGGCGATCCACAGTGAGAACGGCTTGCCCTTGCGGTTGACCTGGTGCACGGCGTTGACCACCATGGCCAGGCGCTGGTTGAACGCCGACGAGTTGACCGTCTGGTGGGCCGTACCGGTCCCCGCCCAGCTCACCGCGAAGCCGGCGAGGCCGGTCTGTGCGGCCAGGGCCACGTCGGAATCGATCTGGCTCGCATCGGACTGGGTCCAGAGGGGGGAGGCCACGTCGGTGAGCTGGTTCCCCGGGAAGTTGTTGGTGACCGTGCAGCCGTCCCCGCTGAGGGTGGCCGGCAAGGGGGGCGGATTCGCCGTGTAGGGGTAGTTCGGGCCGAGCCGGGCGTGCCAGTGGGCCGTGTCCCACCAGAGGTAGTAGAACGCGAACATCCGGTGGTTGGGCGGGGCGGCGGGGGCGGTCGTGGGCCGGGTGGTGGTCGACGCGGTCGGCTTCTTGTGACGGGTGGTCGGGCCGCCCGCCGACGCCGTGCCGTTGGAGCAGGCCGACAGCACGGCGGCTACCACGACCAGGCCCGTCGCCGCACGGAGGGCCGGCGCGACGAGCCCACGTCTAGACCGAGATCGCATGGTCGACGTCCTCACGGGACGGGGTCTGGTCGGCGGGCAACGGGACCCCGTCGGTCGGCCCCCCGGAACCCGGTGGGCGTCCGTCCCCACCGTCGACACCCACCCCGTCGGCCTCTTCCTTCCGCCGGCGCAACCGACGTCCGTAGACGCCGGCCCCCACCACGATGCCCAGCAGCACCAGGACCAGGAAGGCGATCTCGGCCGCGTCACTCGGCGTGACCAGGAGCTGGGTGGCGGTCTGACTGCGGGAGAGCCGGATCGTGGAGCCCAGGGGGACCAGGCTCCCCTTCACCTTGAGTTGGTACGTCCCCCGCGGGAGGTTCTGCAACACCACCCGGTGGGTAGGACCGAGGGGGACGGACGCCACCGAATGGTCCGGGTAGGTCAACAGCGCGGTCTTCCCGGCCGGGGCGCCGGCCAGGAGGTCGTTGGCCTCGATGGTGAGGTTGTAGAGGATCACCGGGATCTTCCAGACCGGCTGGATCAGGTTGGGGATATTGCCCGGGGTGAACCGGGACTGTCCGCTGTTGACCACGTTGGAGCCCCGGATGATGACGGACTTCACCGAGTAGGTGACCAGCCGGCCGCCGACGCCGGCGCCCACCTGGGCCGGGACGCTGGCCTCCAGCCAGATCGGATGGGCCAGCTCCTGGCCGGAGAACGTGAGCGTCCGGCCCAGCGTGTCGGTGAGCGTGACCGACGTCACCTTCGTGGTCGGCAGGGGACGGCCCTTGGGGGTCAACGGCAGGATTTGGACCAGTCGGTCCTCGTCGAGCTCCGCCAACAGGGTGCGGGTGAAGACACCGTGGTTGGGATCGGTGGTCACCCGGTCCAGTCGGACCTTCACCGTCGCGACCTTTGCCGCCGTGAGCACAGGGAGAATCTGGTCAGGCACGCTGAGTTGACCGGCCGCGCCGGTCAGATTGGCGTCCGGGACGACGGCGAATCCTCCCGGCCCGGTCTGGCCGGGAACCCCTCCGAGCGTAAAATTGACACCGGCCAGCTCCGGTACCACCTGGACCTTGACCGTGCGCGGACTGGTGGCCGCGGAAGCAGCGTGGGGGAAGGCCACACCGGTTCCGGCGGTCACCACCGCGGTCACGATGGCCAGGAGGGCGCCGATCCGGCCGGCGCGGCCCACCGCTCTCATGTCAGCGCGTCTCCGGCCGCGGGCCGGGCACGTCTGAAGATCGGTCGTCGGGATCGGGCGGGGCTCCCGACCGGGGCGGCCGGTGCCGCCAGATCCGATGCCACCGACACGTCGACCGGCCCGTCCACCGGGCCGCCGGGGGGGACCTCGGGATCCGGGTCCCCAGCCCTCGGAACGACCGGCTCCGACGCCGGGGGCCTGGGCTTGCGCCACCGGTTGGCCCGGTCCCCTCGTTCGGGGGGCGGACCCCCGTCACCGGCGGCTGCGGCACCGGGCACCCCACCCCGGGCTCCGGCAGTACCGGGAGCAGCCGGGGGGCCAGCGACCACAGCGCCGCTGCCGGAAGTCGCGGCCACCCGCCGCATACGGGCGAAGGCCAGGGCCACCAGCAGCGCGGTGGCCGCCAGGGCCCCCAGGTAGAGGAAGTAGACCCCGAACACCGGCGGACGTACCAGGGTGGCCACGGACCCGCGGTCGATGACCGGCGCGAGGGCCGGCTGCTTCGGGTTCAGCGCATCGACCAGGCTCGGGCTTCCCGCTGCGGCGGTGTTGAGCAGCGGCATCCCGAAGACCTGGTCGATGAAGTCCGGGATCGAGGCCGTCTGGAATTGGCTGTGGTCGACGTAGCCGGCCCGGGCGTAGGGGGAGATCAGCATGGCCGGCACCCGGACACCCAGCCGCTTGCCGGCGATGACCGGAGGCGACAGGTGGTCGTACCACCCGCCCGAGTCGTCGTAGGTGAGCAGCACGGCGGTGTGATACCACTCGGGGCTCTGCATCAGGGCGTTCAGGATCGAGCGCACGAAGGCCTCCCCCGCCGCGGAGCTCTGGGGGGACTGCTCCGAGTCGGCCCTCGCCCCGCTGACATACGAGACAGCGGGCAGATGGCCGGCGGCCAGGTCCTCGAAGTACTGGGTGGTGCCGACGGTCTTGTCGGCCGATGCCGAGCTGGACGGCATCGCCAGCAGCGGATCCCGGGTTACATCCCCTTTTGTCGGCGCTGTTCCGGCGCCCGGATAGTTCTCGAGGTAGAACTTCCAGCTCAGCTTCTTCTGGTCCAGCTGGTCGAAGACGGTCGGGAGGTTGATGCCCCCGGCGGGAGGCACGTCGGTGGTGAGCCCGTCATCCTCCCCGGTCATCGCCATCAGCCGGTTGGGCAGGGCCCCGGCCTGTGAGGAGGCGAAGAAGTGGTCGAGCAGGGAGAAGCGTGACGCCAGGTCCCAGTAGTAGGGCAGATCCGAGCCGTCCTGGTACCCCATGGCCAACGTCCCGATGGCGGCGTTGGGCTGGGCGCTCACGAAGGCGTCCATCTTCCCGTTGTCGATGGCCTTGCGGGTGACCCCGACGGTGCTCTTCAGGCCGGCCCGGGCTTCGTCCGGATTGAGGTGGTAGCTCTTCACGCACACCCGCGACCCCACTACGATCGGCAGGCAGGTCTTGGGCGGGACCCCATTGACGTTCGGGCGGGTCCCGAAGTAGTTGTCGAACGAGTGACCACTCTGCATGATGACGATCACGTGCTGGATGGGACCGATGCCGGCGGTGGTCACCAGCGGGTTGGTGAAGATGGACGATGCCCCCGCCGCCTGCGCCGGGACCCACGACATCAGGCCGGCGCCCAGGGCCAGCAGGACCACCAAGGTGACTCGGACGAGGCGCCGCATCAGGGGTGGACCTCGTAGATGACGATGATGGGATGGCCGTTGAACTCCTCGGTGTGGACGGGCACGCCGTGGTACCGAGCCACCAGTTTTTCGAGCCGCACGGAGGTCGACGGCGAACGGAAGGCCGAGTAGGCGTCCCACACCAGATAGCCGAATTGACCGGAGCGGACGCTCAGGTCGGGATTGATGATCGGCGAATAGGCCGGGTTCCGGTGGAGTGGATTGCTGCTGACCGAGAGCCCCAGCGCCGGACGGTGTCCGTAGTACTCGAGGATGTTGGCCATACTCGGCCCGATGGTCATGAGCTCGGTGCCCGGGATCAGGTTCTTCCCGATCCACTGACCGGCCTGCCTCCCGCCGGGGACCCCGCCCTGGCCGGCCAACGCGGAGGCCTGCGCAGAGGGGAATACCACCGTCCACGCCGAAGGGATGAGCGAGGCCAGCACCACGGCGACGGCCACCGGTCGGGCCGCCGATCGGGCCCAGGCGCTCCATCTCTGCGGCACCCGGAACGTCGCCAGGCCCCTCGCCGCCAGCAGGGCCAACGGCGGGGCCACCGGCAGCAGGTACTGATACCCCTTCAGGGGATAGATCTCGAAGGCCACCAAGGGGACGCCGATCCAGAGGACCAGGATCAACTCCTTCCAGGTCCGGTTGGAGCGGTAGACGAGGGTGAGGGCGGCCGCCACCACCACCAGCCATCCGATGGCGGCGGGGATGGTGGTCAGATAGAAGGTCCCGGCGTGGTTGGAGGCCCGGGTGAGCTGCCACGTCAGATAGTTCTGACCGGTATTGCTGTGACCGGCGACGGTGATGGCCAGGGGAAAGATGAGGCTGACCCCGATCAGGATGCCCAGGGCCAGCACCACCGCCCGGGCCGGACGCCTGATCGCCGGACTCACCAGGAGGAACAGGAACAGGGCGCCGGTGACCACGATGGCGGTCTCCTTGGTCAGCACGGCCAGGCCGAAGGTGGCGGCCGAGGCGGCCAGCCATTCGAACTGGTTGCTCCGCACGAACCGGACCAGCAGCCAGAACCCCAGTGCCATCCAGAACACCGCCGGCCCGTCCAACAACAGCTGACGGGTCACCACCAGGTGGTAGGGCATGAGCGCCAGGATCAGTGCGGCCAGGACGCCGGTCTTGGGCCCGTAGAGGTCCCGTCCGAGCAGATACACCACGAAGAGCGTGGCCACTCCGAAGATGGCCACCACGACCCGGCCCCTCAGGTCCGGCGTCCCCGAGCTGAACAGCGGCGAAAGCAGGGTCGGCAGCAGCAGCGGGTGGGCCCGGAAGATGGGGAACTCGCCCACGAAGAGGGGGTTGCCGGCGAGCGACGCGGCCTGGCCGGCGTAGACCGCTTCGTCACTGTTGAATCCGAAGGCGTTGAGGTTGACCAGTCGCAGCACCAGCCCCAGCAGGAGGGTGAGCCCGAGCCAGAGGTGGACGGGGACCGACCAGAACCGGTGGAGACCACCTCGGGCGGTCGGGCGTGGCGCTTCCGGCCGCGGCGAACCGACGGGTGGCACCTCCAGGCGCCCGGGCGAGTCGGTGCGGTCGTCGCTAAGCAGCGTCACTGGTGCCCCTGCAGAATGCTGATGCGCTCGTGTCAGGCTTCAGAGCCGGACAGGGGATCCCCCTCAGAGACGCTCTCATCGATACCGAGGTAGTCATGTCCGTTCGTTTCGGCCGTGGTCCGGTCGAGATAGGGAACGTCCGACTTGACCGTGACCGGTGCGATCGCCGCGGCGATCTGCTCGGCCCAGGTGAAGTCGTTCGATCCCAGCCGGTGGATTTGGACACTCTCCATGGCACTGACCAGGATCAGTCGTTCCCGCTCCCGGAGCTCGTCATAGCTGAGTCCACCGACCGACAGCGCCTGCGCCAAATAGCGGTACGGAGGAAATCCGTAGGCGTCCTCGGTGTTTTCCAGAAGCTCCACGATGGCCTGGGATTGCGAGACCATGCTGTGGTGAGGAACGCCCCGCTCGATGATGTAGAGCTGGTCGATGGTGGTGGTCGAGCCCAGCTCGCACGGTACCAGACGTTGGACGTGGTATTTCGGCGGGGGGATGATCCGCTGGGTCCAGCCGTTGATGGTCATGATCGGCACGTTGTGGTCGGCCAGCTTCATGGCGAAGCCACGGCCCTCCTTGGAGTGGAGACGGCTCTGTACCCGCAGCCACGCCCACTCCCGCCGGGTGAGATCCCCCGCGTTGATGGCCCGCAGGGTGTGCTGGCTGATGGTAAGGGGCTTCGGGAAGCTCCGGGCCACGCCGGCGCTGTCGATGATGGTCATGTCGTCGGACAGGAACCGACCCTCGCTGGTCCGGAGGAGCTTGAGCACGGTGCCGGTCTTTCCGGTGTCGGTGCGGGCCGAGAGGACGACCCCCCGGCCAGCGACGTCCATGCAGGCAGCATGCAGCAGCATGTAGCCCCGGTCGACGAACACGAAGCGGAGGAGCGCCTCCACCACGTTGGTGTAGAGCACGTGGGGGCTGCGGGCCAGCGCCCGGCTGGTGGTGACCAGGATCTGGGAGCCGAAGTGGATGGCGAAATTGGCCGAGCCAAGACCCAGCTGCTCCTCCCACCGCACCGTCTTGCCGTCGGCGGACCGCACCAGACGGGTCCGGGCGCGGGGCCGTCCGACCTTGCCGATTCGGATGGCGATGTCCGGGCCGACAGATTCACCGACCCGCTTGGGGGTCAGGAAGTAGGCCAGTTCGGGCAGCACCACGTCGCTTCCGATGGTCACGATCCCGTGCAGGTCGTAGTAGTGCCGGAACGGCGTGCCGAGCGCAAGCTCCAGGCTCTTCAACTCGGTATGTGACTCGTCCACCGCCACCTTGATGGGTCCGACCTGGGTGGACGCAGTTTCGCCTGAGGCCATTGTCTTGTCTCCTTCGTAGATGAAGCGATCACTGATACCGAACCGGACCAAGAACACGGCCAAGAGGGTGATCACGTTGGCTGCGGTCTTCGGGGTGTGGAGGACCTCCACCATGAGGGCCAGCAGTGGGAGCCTGGCCAGCATGACGGTGTTGTTGAGTAGGCAGAACCGCCAGTAGCGGCTCCACAGTCCGCCGGACTTGCGGTCGGCGAAGACGAAGAGCTCCATGCCGACGAAGTTCCAGGTGGTCGAGACCTGGGTCGACAGCACCGCGGCCAGCAGGTACGGCAGGTGGCCGAAGCGGAGGAACATCCAAAAGGCGATGGTGTTGACCACCAGGCCGGTGGCCCCGACCGCGGCGAAGCCCGCGGCCCGCTGTTGACGGGCGGTGAGCAGCGTCCCCAGGCGGAGACGGGTCAGGTGGGCGGCGAAGCGGAGGCCCTCCCGGAAGTCGGCCTTGCTCTCCCCCGAATACCGGGGGGCGAAACTGAAGCCGACCTCGGCCACACGCAGCCGGCAGCGCGCCACCGCCTCGAGGAGGATCTTGAAGCCGACCGGACGCAGGCTGTCCAGGTCCACTGCCTCCAGGCGGAGGGCGAAAAACCCGCTCATCGGATCCGAGATCTCCTGGAGCCGCCGCGGGAAGGCAGACTTGGTCAGGAGGGTGGCGGCGTGGGACACGCCGACCCGGGACCGGTTGGCCAGTCCGACCGACTCGCCGTTGTCTCGGTAGCGGCTGGCCACCACGACATCGGCATCACCCCGGTCGATGGGACGGATCAGGTCCGGAATGGTCTCCGGCGGATGTTGGAGGTCGCCGTCCATGACCACGGCCACGCGGCCTTCGCACAGTCGGAGCCCGGCCACCACGGCACCACCCAGGCCGCCGGTACGCTCGCCCGGCTGCCGATGCAGCACCAGGACGGGGAGGGGGGCATTCTCGGCAATGGCCGCGATGACCGACGGAGTGTCGTCGCTGCTGTCGTCGACGAATATCACCTGCGATGCCCCCGCCGGCAACGTCGCCGCCAGGCGTGAGATCAGAGGTTCGATATTTTCGCGTTCGTTTCGTGTGGGGATGACCACACTTATGTCTATGGAGTGCACCTTTGCCCCTCGATAACTACAAGACGTCTGACACCGCTCGGCACCTTCGTCCTACAGTTACTTCCTCTCTGAGTGCAGAATAGATTTCCGCCCCTACCATCTATTTGCCGTAAATGAATCTCACCACCCACGCACGTCTCGATCATCCGGCCTCCGAGTCCGCCGACCACGCCGTCCGCTCGGGGCGTGGCCCCTGAGGCTATCAGGCCCAGGCGATCCTGCCGCCTGATACCGCCCGGACGGGCAGCTCGCCCCGCTCCCGCGGGACGCCCCAGCCGAGGCTGCAACGACGACGGGACAGAGATGCCCTGACATCCGGTCCGTTTCGCGGTTGCACCAGTGGCGCGGCGTGCTTGCATCAGGAGTCACCGTAACGGTGCCCTCGCTGGTAAACAAGGGGAAAACGACAAGTTATCCCTTGGTTAACACTGATGGGACGGAACGCGCTTGACTCACCACGACTAGTGGTGAAATAGGCCACCGAACGCCACGATCGGGTGCCTGGAGGCCGCTCTTCGTGAGCAGACCCAGGGAGGGGATCCCGCTCGGGCGGGTCAGCCCACCGCCGGACCGTTGGTCGGCTTGGTCTTGTCCCGGGGGACCCGACGGCGGTCGGGCGTCGACGTGGGCGCTTCCTCGACGATAACACCGCAACGACGACACTCCCACCGACGAATCGGAGGATAGGTGAGGGACCACCAGTCGTGGGAGGTGTACCGGCAGACGAGACGCTCGAACCACCGAGGCACGACGGAGATCGTACCGTCGTCCCAC
Organism: uncultured Acidimicrobiaceae bacterium; assembly: GCA_963833585.1. Taxonomy (GTDB): domain Bacteria; phylum Actinomycetota; class Acidimicrobiia; order Acidimicrobiales; family RAAP-2; genus Bog-756. The sequence continues at coordinate 76,578 of CAWHYF010000004.1, forward strand.
GGGGATTCCATGGCGGGCAGGCCCAGTGGGCGCCTATTGTCATCCTGCGGGCAGGGAACTCTGGCCATTGTCATTTATTCGTGCCTTCCCTTAGACGCCGACGCACACGCCCAGAGGCACCCGACGCCGGGGAGCAATCGGTGTGATCACCACAGAGTGAGCCGGACTGACAGCGCGTGGTCTCGCCATGTCCGAGGACGGGAATAGGCCTGTTCAACTTGTTGGAATTGACGCCGCCCGGTCGAGAGAAGAACGGACAATTCCCATGGTGAGCGTGGCCTCTGACGACTTCATGACAAACTGCCACGGCCAGTCGTACCTCCCTGGTAGTCGACGCGCACCGTCGGGCTCGTCCCTCTGGATCTTCGGCATCCCGCCGTCCCGGCTTGAGAAGAAGGTCGAAGCGGCCGGCGGATGCAGGAGGCCGGTCGGGTCGACGGAGGGCCGGCGGAGCAGGAGGCCGGTGGCGTCGACGGAGCGCCCGGCCAGGCGCATCGAGCGACGATCAACGGCAGGGGGCCGCAGACGCGCCCGCCGGGCCGAGCTCGGGAGGAGAGGGCCAGGCTCCCCGGGTGTGGAGCGGGATGGGTCAGGAGAGCGAGGATGTCGATGACACCGCATGAGAATGACCGGACCGGACGGGCGGTCCCCGTCCCAGCCCCCTCCGGGGGTTCCCGCCGACCGGTCCTCGGCCGGATGCCGGCGCCGTGACGGGTGATTCCTCGGCCGGCGCCGCCGAGGCCCGCCCAGTGGTGGCCTTCGACTTCGACGGGACCATCACCAGCAAGGACACCCTGCGGCTGTTCCTGACCCGCATCCGGGGATCCCGGGACCTGGCCGCGACGTTCATCCGCCACGCACCCCAACTGGGCCTGGCCCTCCGGGGAGGCGGTGCCCGTGATCGGGCCAAGCAGCTCATCTGCATGGACGTGCTCGGGGGCCTCGACCGTCGGGTGGCCGAGGCCGCCGCCTCCGATACGGCAGAACAGGTGCGGCGGTCCCTGATCCGTCCCGACACCGAGGCCCGCATCCGGTGGCATCAGGCAGAGGGCCACCGGATCATCGTGGTAAGTGCATCGTTCGATGCCTATGTGACTCCGGTGGCGACGGCACTCGGCATCGACGAGGTCATCGCCACCAAATGGGAGGTCAACCCGGCCACGGACACCCTCACCGGGCACCTCGACGGTCTCAACGTCCGCGGTGAGGCCAAAGTCACCCTGCTCGACGACCGGCTGGGCGGTCGATGCGACCTGGCCTACGCCTACGGAAACAGCGGAGGGGATACGGCCATGCTCGCCCGCGCCGAGATCCCGGTCCGGGTGGGCCGACAGCCGCTCCCGACGTTCACCCGCCGCCCGCCCGCCGGCCCCTGACCGGACCAGTCCCATCTGGAGGGCGAGGCGCCACCGATCGACTCGTGTGAGCGGCAGGGCGGGTCGGGACCTCGCGGCTAGCCTCTCGGGCGGAGGGATGCGAGAGCGGACGAATCGGACGGTCTCGAAAACCGTTGTGTCGCAAGGCACCGTGGGTTCGAATCCCACTCCCTCCGCCCGGTGATGTCGCAAGACATCGTGGACAGGTGAACCCACGCCAGCGCAGTACCGGCCCCTCGTACCGGGGCTGGTACACGCGGTGGGGTCCCGGGGTGAGGTGCCCGGGGTGAGGTGCCGGGGAGCCCCGGTCCGGGTCTGTGACGATTGTGCCGTCGGCCCCGGCCACCATCGATCCGGCGTTCCCGCCACCCTGTAGTGGTCCGAGGTCAGGAGCGGCCGGGGGTGTGCATCTTGGGCAGCGACGGCAACGGGGGCAGTGTCAGGGCGAAGCAGGGGTGCGGCTTCATGTTGGCCAGGTCGGAGGCCTCCTGGGCGGTCAGCGGAGGGGAGAAGAAGTAGCCCTGGGCCGTCTCGGCGCCCAGCTCGCGCAGAATGGCCACCTGCTCCCCGGTCTCCACCGCCTCCGCCACTGTGCAGTAGCCGAGGGATCGACTGAGCTTGACGATGGACTCGACCACAGCCCGGCTCTGGCCGTCCGGATCGGCCAGCCTGGCAATGAGACCTGCGTCAATCTTCACCGTGTTGACCACGGCCTTCCGCGGGTGCTCCAGGATCGAATAGTCCGAGCCCACGTCGTCCACGGTGAGCTGGATGCCCAGGCGGGTCATGACCTGCAAGTCTTCGGCGGCATCGGCGTCCGCCATCGACACCTCGGTCACCTCGACGGTCAGCCGGTCGGGATTGAGGCCGGAACGTTCCAGGGCGCCGGCCGCGGCCACCGCGGCCGTGCCCCGCCGGAGCTGGAACACCGAGCAATTCACGGCCAGCTGGAGGTCCGACGGCCAGCAGGATGCCTGTGAGCAGGCCTCTCTGAGGACCCACTCGTTGAGCTCGTTCATGTGTCCGTGGGCCTCCGCCCAGGGAATGAGGACGTCGGGAGGGATATTGCCGCCTGAGGCGTCGTGGCAGCGCAGCAGGGCCTCGAATCCGAGCAGACGGCCCGTGGCCAGATCCACCGCGGGTTGGAAGGCGAGGCTGGGCGTCCCGCCCAGCCCCAGCTTGGGAGCTTCGATACTCGATGCAATTCCCGACGGCCGCCCCATCACTCCTGTCACCTCGAGGGTATCGGCACGATCCGGGTCCGCCTTGAGCCTCGCATGACGGCCACAATCCGGCCCCGGGGAGGGCGGGGAGAGGGCGGATCGGGGTGACCCGACGGCGGCTCGGACTCGGCGGCACGATAGGAGGTCACCAAAGGCCATAGTGAACTGCTCAAGGAAGTGGGGGCAGGTGACGAGAAGGTGGTATGGCACTGCGACCCTTTGCACGGCACCAGAAGCGGAAGGCGGACGACGACACCACGCCTAACGCCTCGGACGAGTTCGCCCAGTTCTTCTCCAATGACCCACGGCCCGATGAATCCCCCGCCACTGCCCCGGCCGCGCCGTCCACCGAGACCGCTGCGCCTACCGTCACCATGGAGGAGCAGTCGTCAGCGGGGTGGTACCCGGACACGAAGGATCCGGGACTCATGCGGTACTGGGACGGCTTCCACCTGACCGGGCAGACCATGCGGGTCGGACCGCCTCCGCCGGCCACCCAGGATCCGGTTGAGGAGCCTGTGGCGGAGACCCCGCCGCCGGTTGCCCCGGCTCCGCAGGTCCAGGCTCCGGCCCCGCCGGCCCCGCCGGCCCCGCCGGCCCCGCCGGCCACGGCGGTGATCGCCAACAACCCGTCCGGCCCACCCCCCAAGTACGCCACCGACCTGCTCGCCCCCGACGCCACCCCGACCCCATTGCTCGGCAGTCGGTTGCTTCCGGACGCCCCGGCCGAGAAGGCGCCCCCGGTCCAGGTCGGACCCCCTCCCCCGGTACCGATCGGTAGTGCCCCCCAGGCGGAAGCCGCCGCGGGCACCGACGCGCCCGGTCCCGATCTCGCAACCTTCGGCACGACCCCCGACAGTGCCGGCCCGAGCGGTGCCCCCACCCTCCCGGCGCAAGCCGCAGCGCAGACAGCCGACCCACCGAGCGGCCCGGCCCAGCCGGTCGAGCCGGTGACCGAGGTGGCCAAGGCGGTCGAAGCCGCGGTGACCGAGGTGGCCAAGCCGGTCGAAGCCGCGGTGGCCGTGGCCCAGCCGGTCGAGCCCACCGCGGAGCCGGCCAAGCCGGTCGAGCCCACGGTGGAGGTGGCCAAGCCGGTCGAGCCGGCCGCGGCGAAGGACGAGGGGGCCGAGGCAAGCCCGACGGACCCGAACAACAGTTGGGCTGAACGAACCGAGCAGGCGGTCAGCCGGGCCCAGGCCACCGGTACTCCCGAGGCATGGCACGAGGCCGCGCAGGCCGCCTCGGTCGTGTCGGAGATGGCCCAGACCATGCAGACCGCGGCGGACATCCGGCAGTCCGCCGAGCAGCTCGAAGCAGCCGCGGCGGAAGCCAAGCGTCGGGCGGACGAGGCCGAGGAAGCGGTGGCCGACGCCCAGCGCGGTGCCCGGGAGACCGAACAGGCGGCCCAGCGGGCGGCGGAGGCTGCCGAGACCGCCTCCAAGAAGGCCGAGGAGGCCAAAGCGAAGGCCCAGCGGGTCGCCGAACTCTCGCCCCATGCCGTTGATCGGGCCGAGGACGCGGCCCAGGCCGCGGCGAGCGCCAAGCGTCGGGCCCAGTTGGTGGACGAGATCGTGGAGCGCGCTCGGCAGGCCGACACCCCCGAAGCGTGGAGCGAGGCTCGCAAGAACGCCGAGCGGGCCACGGGTCCCGATAGTCGGGACGCGCGCTTCCCGACGGCCTGATCACCACGGATCCTGTACTGAGCCAGCGGACCAAACTCCCGTCTCCACGGAGTTCTCGTCATCGACCCGGCGAGCTTATTCGGGGTCGGGTGAACCGTGGGGCGTCGGGGAGTGCGTCTTCAGGAGGGACCCCACCACCGGTATCTGGGTGACCGCCTCGGCCCCATAGCCAGACTGCTCCGGGTCAAGGGGAGGAACGGACCGGTGACCACATACCGGGGATTCACAGGTACTTCTGATTGAATTGCCACAAGTACTCGAACTGAAGGGGTCTCGCTGAAGTGGTGGTGGACATCGCGCTCCAGTGACGCCCAGGGCCCGGTCCCGGACACGCCGGCCACCACGGCCGCATGGTGGCGACGTTGAGGCCCAGCCCCCGCAGTTCCCGCCCGGGTCTCGATGTTCAGGAAGTCGGTCAGACCGTTGGAGCATCCGGGTCGGTGGTCCGGTGCATCAGGTCGAGCGAGTAGCCGTCGACCTTGGAGGATGGCAAGTGCTGGTTGAACCCCAGGGGCCGGTTCTCGGCGTCGAAGCAAACCGCAGGAGCAGACCCCGGTCTCAAGGATCGAAGATCCGGCCCAGGGTCATCGAGTAGCCCCGCTCGGCCTCGCCCTGGCGGGTTCCGGCATCAGCTCGAGGAGCTGGGACTCTAGGTCGTCGCTCACCAAGTCGGCTTCGGCGACCAGGTCCACCGTGACCGGACCTGCTCCACCAGATCGGTCACGGAGTCGCCTCCGGCCGGAGCATGGGAAACAGAATCACATCCCGGATGGCCTCGACCTCGCTGAGCAACATGACCAGGCGGTCCACCCCGATGCCGATCCCCGAGGTGGGGGGCAGGCCGTACTCGAGGGCGCGCACAAAGGCCAGGTCGGCGGGGTGGGCTTCGAGGTCGCCGCGGGCGGCGGCGGCCGCCTCGACCTGGAAGCGGGCCTCCTGCTCCTCGGGGATATTGAGCTCGCTGTATCCGTTGGCGAACTCCTTGGCGTCGATGGCCAGCTCGAACCGGGCCGCCATGGTGGGGTCGTCCGGGGTCTGACGGGCCAGGGGCGAAACCACGACCGGAAAGCCCACCACGAACACCGGGTTGACCACCGTCGGGAGCACGATCGTGTCGTACAGCTCGAAGATCAGCTTGCCCGATCCCCATTCGGGCAGGAACGCGACCCCGCGCTCCTCGCACACCGCCCGCACCTGCTCCACCGGATCGGACGGATGGAGCCGCCGGCCGACCACTTCTTCCAACCAGTCCAGCAGCTGCCGACGGGGCCAGGGCGGGGTCAGGTCGATCTCCCGATCGCCGACGGTGAACGAGAGGCGTCCCGTGGCTGATCGGGCCGCCTCGACCACCAGCCGTTCGGACAGGTCCATGCCGTCGTTGACGTCGCCGAAGGCCCGGTACGCCTCGAGGGCGGTGAATTCAGGGCTGTGCCGGGTGTCGATGCCCTCGTTGCGGAAGTTCCGGGCGATCTCGAAGACCCGCTCGTAGCCCCCCACCACCAGCCGCTTGAGGTACAGCTCGGGCGCGATCCGGAGGCTCAGGTCGATGTCCAGGGCATTGGAGTGAGTCATGAAGGGACGGGCCAGAGCCCCGCCGGCCTGTGGCTGCAGGATCGGGGTGTCCACCTCGACGAAGTCTTCGAGCACCAGCTGCCTGCGGAGGGCGGCAACGGCCTTGAACCGGGTGTCGAACACCTGCCTGGAGTCTGGGTTGGCCAGGAGATCGATCTCCCGCTGCCGGTACCGGGTGTCGGTGGCGGTGAGCCCGTGCCACTTGTCGGGGAGCGGGCGGAGCGCCTTGGAGAGGAGCCAGAGCTCGGTCACGTCGACCGACAGCTCGCCCCGGCGGCTGGTGACCGCCTCTCCTTCGGCGCCGATCCAGTCCCCGAGATCGGCGTTGGCCAGGACCACCTTGGCCTGTTCGGAGAGCCTGGAGTCCTGTATCAGGAGCTGCACCGATCCGGTGACGTCCTGGAGGGTGGCGAACGACAGTCTGCCGTGGCCCCGGATACTGGTCACCCGCCCGGCCATCCGGACGATCTCGCCGGTGCGAGTGTCGGGCACCAGCCCCTCGTGCCGCTGGTGGAGCTCGCCGGCAGTGGCGGTCCGGTCGAACCGGAGAGGATAGGGATCGATCCCCTCGGAGGCCAGGACGTCCCGCTTCCTGCGCCGGTCCGCGGAGAGGGCGTCCAGGGTCCGCGCCTCGGACTCCTCGCCGGTGGATTCGGACTCCTCGCTCACGGTGCTGCCCTCTTCCTCTGCTCTTCCCTCTGTGCCGCAGGTCGCCCCGATGCCGGATCCGTACGGGCCGGATTCACGCTGCTTAGCGTAGGCGGGCGACATCCATGGACACTCTCGCCGTCAACGTCGATCTGATCACCGGACGGTTACCCGTTGACAGTAGTCATCGTGGCCCTGGCGTCGGTGTTTCTCTGGGTCGGCTGGCACGACGGGGCCCGGAAGCGCCAGCTCCCGATCGGGATCCCATGAGCTTTCGTGCTCACCGTCCTGACCGGGCTGGCCATCGAAGTCTTCAACCTGGTCCCGGACCACTTCCCCATCTCCTTCTACCTGTGGGCCTGGCTCCTGTGGTTCTCGCTGCTCACCATGGTGTTGGGATGGACCAAGGCCCACTGGGTGCTGCGGATCTTTCCCGTCATGGCTCGGTCTTCTGTGTCATCGCCGGCTTCACCGCCATCAACCAGACCTACGACTACTACCCGACCCTGGCCCGGCTGCTGGGCAAGGATGCCGCCAACTTCACCGACCTGCCCGCCCTCCAACCGCGCCCGCCCAAGGACCTTCCGGCCCACGGGTCCCGTGACCGACGGCGCCTTCGCGATCGTTGACGCTCATCGGGTCAGGTCTTAGGCTTCGCCCGCGCCCCTAGCTCAACGGTAGAGCAGCAGATTCTTAATCTGCAGGTTCCTGGGTTCGAGTCCGGGGGGGCGCACCACTGGACCAGGTGCGATGCCGACCCGGCCTCCCGGGCCGGCATAAGAGGTGGGCGTGAGCTCAGAGCACTGGCCGAGCGCCGCGTGTTGGTCGCCTTCGTAGACGCGGGTGTAGGTGGACAGCGTGAACGCGATCGACGAGTGGCCGAACCTCTTGGCCACCACGTCGGGCGCAGGCCGGCCGCCAGTAGTTGAGTGGTGTGCGGGTGGCGGGGGTCGTGGAGGCGGAGGACCGGAACCTTGGCCGGCGCCGCGTGGTCCCTCACCATGATCCCCCAGAGCTCGCAGAGCAGGCCCGGTCGACGCTCGGGCGCCTCGGCGGCAGTCGAAGGCGGCTGCCGCGCCCGAGACTGTCCGCAGCGGTCACCATGGCCGGGGATGGCGGAATCTGGCCGGCCTTGGCGCGCACTCCGGTAGTCGCCGACCCTCGACACTGCCCCATTTCGGGAGTAGCGAGGGACGGTTGCAGGCAGAGGGATGCCTGCCGAAAGGGCATTGCGACCTCCGGCCTTTTGCGTTCGCCGCAGACAGGTGGCGGCCTTCCTTGTGAGCGTTGGGCTCGCGGCGAGCGCCTTCACTGTGCCCTGGTTCGCCTCGGAGGCCATCGCTTCCACGCCGGTGGCCACCACGAGCGTTCTCATCCCCTCCAATGGGGCGACGCTGTCGGGATCGACCTCTCTTGATGCTTCTGCCTCGAACGCCACCAGCGTCGAGTTCCGGCTCTTCGGCGGCTCCTACGGCTATGCCGGCCCGGCTCCTGGGGGCTCGCCTCATTGGTGGGCCGGTGCTAACAAACGCTCGTGGTCACTACAACTAGGCCGCCGATCCGAGGAACGGCGCGTCACCAAAGGTGAAGATGCCGCCGTCGGAGGCCATGAGCCAGTAGCCGAGGCCCGAGGCGTCCGACGCCATCCCGATGATCGGCCGGTTGAGGACCATGGCCCCGGTGGAGCCGTGGAAGGCGGCGTCGCCGAAGGAGAAGATGCCGCCGTCGGAGGCCACCAACCAGTAGCCGAGGCCCGAGGCGTCCGAGGACATCCCCACGATGGGCCGGTTGAGGTGCATCGCCCCGGTGGAGCCGTGGAAGGCGGCGTCGCCGAAGGAGAAGATGCCGCCGTCCGAGGCCACCAACCAGTAGCCGAGGCCCGAGGCGTCCGAGGACATCCCCACGATGGGCCGGTTGAGGTGCATCGCCCCGGTGGAGCCGTGGAAGGCGGCGTCGCCGAAGGAGAAGATGCCGCCGTCCGAGGCCACCAACCAGTAGCCGAGGCCCGAGGCGTCCGACGACATCCCCACGATGGGCTGGTTGAGGTGCGTGCCTCCGGTGGAGCCCTCGAACCGGGCGTTCCCGAAGGCGAAGATGCCGCCGTCCCGGGCCACCAACCAGTAGCCCTGACCGCTGGCGTCGGTGGCCATGCCCACGATCGGCTGGTTGAGCGGTGTGCCGGTCATGGCGCCGTAGCACTGGGCCGCACCGAAGGCGGCCACATCGCCGGCGGCGTCCACTTCGTAGTACCCGGCGCCGGTCCTGGTGGCCGATCCTCCGACCACCGCGCCCGAGGGCAGATGACTCATGCAGTCGGTCTGCACGGTCGGGCCGGACCCGCCGCCCGCCGACTGGGTCGGTCCGGTCGGTCCGGTCGGACCGGTCGGACCGGTCGACCCGGTCGGGCCGGTCACTCCCCGGCTGGCCAGGGAGGCGAGGTTGTAGGTCTGGACGTCGAAGGTCTGGCCGGCGGCGTTGGTCGGGGTGACCGTGATGTTGTCGCCCGCCACGGTGACCTTCAGGAACTCGTAGACGTCAGCCTCCGAGGACGGCGGGGTGACGTTGGTGCCGCAGGTCGACCCGGTGCCGCTGCCTGGGTTCCAACCCACGGCATAGACGCTGGCCGTCGCGGTGACGGCCGAGCAGCTCCCGCCGATCACCGGCTCGAGGACTCCCCCTCCCCCGCCGGTGACGTAGTTGATGAGCTGGTCGTTCTGTAGGTAGTTGTTGGGAACGATCCGCTGGTACGTGTGGGCGTGGCCATTGAAGGCGATCCCCACGCCGTACTTGGCCAGCAACGCCTCCAAACTGGTCGACGCATGTGGGTTCGCCGAGCTGTTCTGCAGGTAGGGATCCGAGGGCTGCGAAGCGTTGACCGAACGGAGCGGGAAGTGAAAGACCGCCATCTTGACCCCCCCGGGATGGGCCGCCAGGTCCTTTTGCAGCCACTGGTACTGGGGCGAGCTGGTCTGCCAGTGCTCGTCGGCATCGGCCTGGTAGGCCAGGCAGCTGTTCTGGGCCGAGGTGGACACGTTGCCGCAGAGGGAGCCGGTGGTGGTGCCGAGCTTGTTGGCCACCGCCTCGGACCAGGTGCCGTCGATGACGTAGATCCGGACGTTTCCGGTGGAGAAGGCATACCAGTCGTCGCTGCCACTGCCGGTGATGCCGTCGATGCCCGAATAGCTGTCGAACCCGTAGGTGCCACCCGACACCGCCGCGGTGATCGGAGTCGGGAAGATCTTGAGGGGATTGATGGTCTGATCATGATCGCCGGAACCGGCGAAGATCGGCAGGCCGCCGGTCTCCGGTAGATAGGACGGTCCGAAAATATCGCTCACCTCGGGCTGGGACCCCGTCTGCTGCAGATCGCCGAAGTTGGACTGGTTGGAGCTGTTGTAGCCGATGTCCCCCACCGAGAGCAGGAAATTGGCACCCGAGCTGCCGATCTGCTTGTACAGCGACGCTTGATCGGGGTTGACGCCACCCGGGAACGGAACGTCCAGCGCCGAGTTGGCGTTGGTGTTGTAGTAGTTCTCCCCCGTGTCGTTGATCACGTCGAAGGTCACCGGTTGGGTCGAGGCGTTGTTCGCCGCCTGCAGTGTCGTGAAGGTCTGGTACGGCCTCGGTCCGGTGAGGAGATCGACGGCGCTCGCTGTGTGGGTGGACAGGACGGTGTAGCAGTACTGGGTGCCGGGCGAGAGTCCGGTGACCGGTACCGAGTTCTGGTACTCACTCACCACTCCGAGACTTCCGGTCACCGTGAACTGGGAACCGGTCTGGTTCCCCGACGTGGACGTCGGGTTGACGGCCCCCGGAAGGGCAGGGGGGGCATTGAGGGCCGAGGACGACCAGGTGGTCGGGGCCGGACAGCTCGAGCCGTTCATCACGGCCACCTGAACCGCCCCGAAGACGTTGGCCCCGGACGGGACGGTGGAAGTGGTGGCCCAATTGATGAACGCCGACGTCTGGGTCAGGTCCGTCACGTAGGGCGCCCGGGTGAGCGGGGCGGTGAACGAGGTGAACGGGCTCACCGGCAACGGTAGGTCGCCCGCCGCGCCGGCCACGCTCGCCGAAAGACCCAACGGCACTATGCCGACGACCAAAAGAATTACGCCGCCAATCACTCGCTTCAACATCGCACCCTGCCCTTACTCGTTGTGCGAACTACCCACTTGGTTCGTGGCAAGGTACAGCACCGGTCGAGCCCACGCCAGTAGGAATCTCACCCTTGGTGACCTTGGTCGATGGATCCCGCATCGGGAGGCACCTGGCTGGTTGGTCCCCGGGTTCGCTGGGCGTTTAGACGACCGCGGCGGGTGACTCATTTGGTCGATCGGGAGGTGATCCGTTTCAACGCATAGAGCACTTACATGCGTACCGATTGTGCCTTTCTGCCCGCCTCCCTCCCGGCAGCGCTCCGGTTGCCGCCGCGGCGCTCGACGGAGAAGGCAGATTCCGCGGCCGGTCAGGCCAGGTCGACGGACGTCCCGTCGACTCCGCCCGCCGGGACGGCGCGCGGGGAGCGCTTGGTCCGGGCCTCCATCTCGGGTGGCGCCCAGCGGGACAACAGGACGACGCCGAGGAACATGCCACCAAGGAAGAGGGCCTGGAGCACGATGGCGGCCGGCGAGTTCCGGAGTTGCTCGCCGAAGAGTTCGATGCCGATGGCGATGCTGGCCAGCGGGTCCACGATGAGCAGGGCCGATTGGGACGCGGCCAGCGGTCCGGCGGCGAACGCGGCCTCCAGGAGCACGGTGCCCAGCACGCCGCTGGCCGCCACGGCGTAGACCGGCCAGTGCTCGAACAGGCCGGACCAGCCTTCATGGGCCAGCACCTCGGTGGCTGCCTTGACGAAGGCGGCGTCGACGGCCCACACCAGGGCGGCCGCCGCGCCGAGCAGGGCGGCCTTGCGCGGCGGGCTGCCCCACCTGCTCAGGACCACCAGCACCACGACGACCAGCCCCCGGCTCCCGATCGCCACGGCCCAGGCCGCGGCGGTGGGGCGCCCGTGGCCCTCCTCGGGATGGGCGACCACGAGGAAGCCGAACAACCCCGCGCACAGGAGGGCGGCCGCCCCCCAGGTCCGGGAGGCGATCTCGTCGCGCAGCCAGAGGGCCCGGAGGGCGAGGGTGAAGATGAGCTCGGTGACCAGGATGGGTTGCACGGTGGCCAGGGTGCCGAAGTAGAGGGCCAGGGCGGTGAAGATGAAGGTCCCCCCCATGCAGACCATGCCCAGCAGCCAGATGGGCTGGCGGATCAGGAACTTGGTGGTCTGCCACCCCGACCGCTTCTCGTCGGAGCCGGTGACATTGGCCAGTCTCTGCAGGACCGACGTCAGGGCCTGGCTGAACGCGCCGAGGAGAGCGAACAGGATGCTCAACGTCGCCACCCTCCCCTCTCCCTGTCGGACCGGCGGCCTCCACAGCCCCCTGCCATTGGAGACCAGGATGCCGGCCCGGCGCAACGACGGTCCCAGGACGAACCTCCCACGGTCACGGCGGGCAGCAGACCGTGCCCGCCCGGTGACCGCGGCGCTGACACCGAGCACGAGGCCGAAGCCCCAGAGGCACGCCCGCCACGGAACGTCCTCGGAAACCAACGGACCCACAGTCAACACCAGCGCGACCGAACCGGTGACCGCCCCGGCAACAAGCGCGCCGAGGCCGAGTTGATGCCGCCATCCGCCGGTCCGCCACTGCACCGACAACACCAACGTCGTGACCGCCACCATCTCCACCACCAGGGGAAGCCGGCCGCCGACGATGGAGTTGTTCACCGCTGGGGGCCCACCCTGCAGGACGGGTGACCTCCCTCACGAACCTTCGGGGTTGGGGCCGCTGGCGGCGTCCCGAGTGGACAGCCAGCGCCGGAGCCCGGCGGCGTTGGAGTGGACACCGTTCATGACCTCGAGCTTCTCGCGGTGCTCCTCGGAGACGCCGTCGAGGTCGGACTGGAATTCGGAGGCCAGTGCGGCGGCGATGTCCTGACCGTCGCGGAAGGCCGACTCGGCGACGTCGGCCCACTTCCGGAGGGTTCCGTCGGCCTCGTCCAGCACGTCCAACGGATCGGCCAGCAGCCCGTAGTGGGCCAGAGCCAGACCGGTGGGCCGCCGTTCGGCGAACCGCCGCAGGGAGGTCAGCGCCGAGTGGAGGTCGAAGTCCGGGGGCGGGGTGGACGGCCGCAGCACGCCGGCGTCCGGAAGCTTCACTCCGACGGCGTCGCCGACGAACAGCACTCCGCTCAACGTGTCGTGCAGTCCCACGTGGTGCTTGGCGTGACCGGGCGAGTCCACGGCGATCAGCGAGCGATTGGAACTGACCGGGACGGCATCGCCATCTTCCAGAATGCGGATCCTCTCGGCGGGAGTGGGGTCGAGGCGACCGTAGAGCGAGTCCAGAAGCGGCCCGTAGACCCGCGCCGCCGAGTCGATCAGGCGGGACGGGTCGGCGAGATGGCGGGCACCCTTGGGGTGTACGTACACAGTGGCCTCGGGAAAGGCGCGGGCCACATCCCCACCCCTCCGGCGTGGTCGAGGTGGATGTGGGTGACCACCACGCCGGCCAGGTCCGAGGCCCCCACCCCCAGTTCTTCCAACTGGGCCAGCAACACGGGGACCGAGCTCTGGCTACCCGTCTCCACCAGCACCGGGGCGTCACCCTCGATGAGGTAGCCGGCCGTGACCCGCTCCCACCCCCCGAGGTGCGTGTCCAATTCGATGACCCCGTCGGCCACGACGACTCCGGCCTGCGGCACCGACGGATCCTCGGGATCAAAGGGGTGCCCGGTGGCGGGGGTACCGTGCCCGCCGTGCCGCCCGTCGGAGTGCCTCCCGCTCATCGGGCTTCGGCCCCGGTCACGGGAGGGTGGCCATGCTCCGTCACGGGCTAGTGAACCCCAGTGGCACGAGCCTTCTTGGCGCGAGCCTTCTTGATACGAGTCTTCTTGGTGGGTGTCTTCTTGGCCGCCGCCTTCTTGGTCTTGGGCTTCTTGGCGGCGGCCTTGGTGGTCTTGGGCTTCTTGGCAGCCGCCTTCTTGGCAGCCGCCTTGTTGGCAGCCGCCTTCTTGGCAGCCGCCCTGTTGGCAGCCGCCTTGTTGGCAGCCGCCTTGTTGGCGGCCGCCTTGTTGCGCCGCCTTCTTCGCAGCCGCTCCGGCGTGGTGCCGCGAACCCTTCGCCTTCGCCGGCGCCGCCCCGGCTCTTGCCCGGGACCTTGGTGGCAAGGGGCCGGGGGTGCGTGGCCGTCGGCTTTCCCCGTCGCGGTGCCCCATCCGTCGGGACGGTCTGGGTGCTGGGTGTCACCCCGCCCCCCGGCGGGGGCCCAGTCGCCTGGAGGAGGCTGGCCACCCCGGTACCGGTGGCCGCCCCGGCGTTCTGGGCCAGCCTGGACACCATGGACTGGGCCGAGACCCCACTCAGATGACGCTTGGCCGAGCTGCGCGATCCCCTGATCAGCGACCGACGGGCCAGCCCCATGATGATGTGATCCGCCGATGGCTTCTCCTGGCCCATCAGCTTGGCCGCCGAGTTCACCAGTGAGACGTGAGAGAAGGCCTGCGGGAAGTTGCCCACCAGCCTCCCGGCCACCGGGTCGTACTCCTCGGACAGGAGTCCCAGGTCGTTGCGCAGACCCATCAGCCGGTCGAGGAGCTGGCGGGCGTCGTGGTCCCGCCCGAGCATCGTCAGACAGTCCGCCAGCCAGAACGAGCAGGCCAGGAAGGCCCCCTCCCGACCGGAAAGCCCGTCGACCTCGCCGGTGTCGGCGGTGCGGTACCGCAGGACGAATCCCCCCTCGACCAGGTCGCGCTCGATGGCTTCGATGGTCCCCCGAACCCGCGGGTCGTGGGCGGGAAGGAATCCCATCAGCGGGATCATCAACAGGCTGGCGTCGAGCTGATCGGAGCCGTAGTACTGGGTGAACGAGCCCAAGGACGGGTTGAAGCCCTCGTCGCAGACCTGCTCGTGGATCTCCTTGCGGGCCTCCTTCCACTCGGTCGAGCGGCGCCTGCATGCCGTACTCCTCGGCCGTCTTGATGGCGCGGTCGATCGCCACCCAGGCCATGACTTTCGAGTGGGTGAAGTGTCGCCGGGGTCCGCGAACCTCCCAGATCCCGTCATCGGGCTCCCGCCAACCGTCCCGGAGGAAGTCCATCAGGGCGAGCTGGAACTGCCACGCCGGGTTCTCGCCCTGCTCGCCGCCCGGCTCTGACTCGTACAGGGCCGACATGACCTCGCCGTACACGTCCAGCTGGAACTGCCCGGCGGCGGCATTGCCGATCCGCACCGGGGCCGAGCCCTCATATCCGGGGAGCCAGTCGACCTCCCACTCGTCGAGGCGGCGCTCGCCGGCCGCCCCGTACATGATCTGCATCTGGGATGGGTCGCCGGCAGTGGCTCGGAGCAGCCAGTTCCGCCAGGCCATGGCTTCCTGGTAGAACCCACCCCGCATCAGGGACTCCAAGGTCAGTGTGGCGTCGCGTAGCCAGCAGAACCGGTAGTCCCAGTTGCGGTTGCCCCCCAGGGTCTCGGGGAGCGAGGTGGTGGCGGCGGCGACAATTCCACCCGTCGGTTCGTAGGTCAGCGCCTTCAGGGTGATCAGGGACCGCACCACCGCCTCGCGGTGGTCACCCTCGTACGTGCATTGTGAGACCCACTCGTTCCACCACAGTTCGGTGTCCTGGATGGCGAAGACCGCATCCACCGGGCGGGGCGGCACCTCACTGGCCGGGTACCAGCTGAGGGAGAACGGGATCCGCTGACCCTCGGACACGGTGAACTCGGCCACTGTGGAGAGATCGCGTCCGTGGGTCTCCACCGGTGTCCACAGCGAGAGCCCGTCGGGTCCGGCAATGGCGTTCAGCGTCCCGTCGATCCGGCGGACCCACGGGACGATCTGGCCGTAGCCGAACCGGATGGTGAGGACCATCTCCATGGTGACCTTGCCCCGGACTCCTTCGACCAGCCGCACCACCTCGGGGTGCCGCTCACGGATGGGCATGCAGTCGATGATGCGGACGGTTCCCTCTTCGCCGACGAACTCCGACTCGAGCACCAGGGTCTCGCCCCGGTAGTGTCGGTGCGTGGCACCGTGGGAGCCCTTCGGGGCCAGCTTCCACGAACCGTGGTCCTCGTTGCCCAGCAACTCCGCGAAACACGCCGCCGAGTCGAACCGCGGGCAGGCAGAGCCAGTCGATCGAGCCGTCCCGTCCCACCAGCGCCGCGGTGTGCAGGTCACCGATGATCCCGTAGTCCTCGATGGGGAGCGCCATCTCCCATGTCTAGTCTGGCCGTCGCCCGCTGACGAGGCTTCAGCTCGCGATGCACGACCCGGTGCCAACGGGCCTGACCACCGCCTCGGCCTTCTGCAGGCGGGCCAGCACGCCGGGCGAGGTCAGCGCGTACCCGATGTCCCCGTTCGTCGTCGACCGGGAGAACACGACGCCGATCACCTCCCCGTCCGGCTCCACCAGCGGACCTCCCGAGTTTCCCGGCCGTACCCTGGCCTGGATCTCGTACACGTTGCGGACCGTGAGTCCCTGCCCGAAGATGTCCCGGCCTTCGGCCTCGAACTCGGCCATGATCCCGGCGGGCGCGGCCTGGAACGATCCGCCGCCCGGATAGCCGAGCACGGCCGCCTGCACCCCCCGGGACACCTGCTCCGGGTCGAGGGCCAGGACGGGCTCGTCCAGGCCGCTCACCCGGAGCACGGCCAGGTCGTAGGAGGGGTCGAAGTACACCACCGTGGTAGGGAGCAGGTCGGACCCGGCCTGGACCATCGGGTGGGCGATGCCCGCCACCACGTGGGCGTTGGTGACCACCACGCCCGGCCCGACCACGAACCCCGACCCCTCCTGGATCTGCCCGCACCCGTCCCCGACGATCTTGACGGTGGAGGCACCGGCGCGGACCACCGCCTGGTCGAGCTGGGCGCTCCCGGGAAGGTCCACCGGGCCCGCCGACGCCGGAGCCAGCTGGGCGAAGACCGGGGGGAACCCCTCGGCCGAGAGGAAGCTCTGGACCCGGGAGAAGACCGACGGCGGGGCGGGAAGGACGTTGTCCAGCGAGCGGATGATCCTCGACCGGTCGATGGACGAGTTGAGAGCCAGGGACGAGCTGTTGACGAGGGTGTTGGCCAGCAGCCAGGCGGCCAGCAGGGAAGCCACCACCGCCACCACCACGCCCAGCGCCGAATCGACGGTGCCGAGCGCCCCGTGGTGCACCCGGGTGAAGGCCAGGTTGCCGATGAGCCGGCCCGCCACGCCGCAGAGTGTGGCAACCCCCAACATCGTCACCAGGGCGAACGCGGTTCGGGTGGCCTGGGTGTGACCCCACTGGACAGTCACCGACGCCAGGAGGGCCCCGAGATAGAGGCCGACCCAGAACCCTCCGAACGAGAGGACCTGGACGATGGCGCCCAGCCGTAGGCCCTGGACGGCGGCCAGGGCCACCACCACCAGCACCACCAGATCGACCACGTTCATCGGGAGGTCGCAGGCGGGGACCGGCGCCCGGCCCGCAGCGGAACACGGAGGATCGACACCACCGACGTACGGTAGACCTCGGGCGTCTCGCCCAGCCGTCATCACCATGCCGCCGGGTCGCGGCGTGGCAAGATCTCTGGCGCAATCGAAGAGACCGTCGCCACGGGCCGGATCGCGGCCGCCGCCAGGGAAGTGACCGGGGTTCAACGTGAGTCAGCTGAGACCGCCCGCGTACGACCGACCCGAGCCCGGATCGAACTCCGGAGGGACGACCACGCCGCCCTCCGCGCTTCCGCCGCCCCCCGGGTGCGCGTGCTCTCCCTCCTATCGGGACCGCAGGCGGCAGGGACTCCGTGGCCCGGCGGCCCGCACCGGCGTGATCAAGGCTCGCTGATCCCGATCCTCCCGACGGTGACCCCACGGGTTCTGCGGCGGACGGCCTCCGCCGGCCGGTCCCGAGCGGCACGGGCTGTCGTATGCGTCACCACGGCCTTGGTGGCGCTGGTGGCGGCGGCCTGCTCCACCGGCGGCCCGGACCAAGGATCGGGCGCATCCTCGACCATCGCCCCGGGATCGCCCTGGTTGGGCAGGCTGGCTCCGGTGGCGCTGCCGGCGCCGGTCAACTCCCTCGAAGCCGTGGACTGCGTCTCCGCCCTTCGGTGTTGGGCGGTCGGCTCGACGGTGGGGACGGCCGGTGCGCCCAACGGTGCGGCCGTCGTGGCCACGGCCGATGGCGGGACCACCTGGGAGGTCCAGCCCATTCCGCCCACGGTGGGCTACCTCTCCGGCATCTCGTGCAGCGACCGGCGTCACTGCACCGCCGTCGGCCAGGCCAGCCAGACCCCCAACGGGCAGGGGGCCATTGTCACCACCGGCAACGGTGGGGCCACGTGGGTCACGGCCACCATCCCGGCCGGAGTTCTCGACGTGACCGCGGTCGCCTGTCAGGCCGATCGGCGCTGCCTGGCCACAGGGACCATCTCCACCGGGACGGTCGCCCTCGTCGCCTCCCCCTCCGAACCCGCGTGGGTCCAGCGCGGGATGCTGCCCACCACCCAGACCGGTGCTACCGGCGTCTCCTGCCCGGACAGTCAGCACTGCTGGGTGACCGCGCACGCGGCGGTGGACGTGGACCACGTGGTCGGGCAGGTAGCCCTCACCACCGACGGCGGGTCCACCTGGAAGGACACGTCCGACCCGACGGGCGTCGGGTATCTCAACGGCATCGCCTGCACCCGCGGGACTCTCGGGCGCGCCGGCCTGCCCTTCTCCTCCACCACGGCGCCCTCGACCGCCACCCCGGCCGGATCGATCCCGCCGGCCGGGCCGGCTGCGGGATCGACCACCACTACGACTGCCCCACCGTCCAGCACGGTCCCGCTGCCCAGCACCACGACGACCACTGCGCCCACCGGCGTACCCGGCGCCTTCTGCGTGGCCGTGGGTACCACCGCGGGATCCGTTACTGGGACCAGGACCGGGCACGGGGTCGTGCTGACCTCCGCCGACGGGGGCGCCAGTTGGTCGTCCCAGCCAGTCGTGGCCAGCGCAGCCGCTCTCATGGGCGTGTCCTGCACCGCCGTCAACTCCTGTGTGGCGGTGGGCAGTTCCGTGGCGCTCGAGCCCCAGGCCGGACTGGTGGTCCTGACCGGGCCGGTCGGTCACGCGTGGAGGAATGCGGCGACCGTACCGTCTACTCAGGCGCTGACCGCGGTCAGCTGCACCACCGCTTCCCGATGCGTGGCCGTCGGGGAGTCGATCAGCGAGCACCTCGTCGGGGGCTGAGGCGCCGAGCCCATCCACGGGGCCCTGGCGGGCCGCCGCTAGCCTCGCCCACCATGGCACGGTTCCCGCTCCCGACGGGGAGGCCCATTCAGCGCGCCCCTCGTCGACGCCCGGTCGGGCCCCAGAAGCTCGCCGGACGGCCGTCTCACCCACGCGTCGCACCCCCTCCGTAGGATCGTCTGCGTGCCCGATCCACTGATGACCCATCGGCCCTCCCCCCTCCCTTCCGGGGCGGCTCGGCCATCGTGAGCAACGTCGAGCCACTGCGTCGGGGACCCCGCCGTCGGCCCACCGCCACCTCGGCGTTCGGGGTCGGCCGCCGAGAGGCCCATGACTCCTCCACCTTCTACGCCCGGTTCACCCCGCCCCGGGTCTCGGACGACAGCACCGTGGCGACACCCGCGGCCACCGATGCCATCTGGGTTGGCGACGCCCGAGACATGGACCGATGGGGGAAGGTGGCCGACAACTCGGTGGCGCTGGTGGTGACCTCACCGCCCTACTTCGCCGGTAAGGAGTACGAGGCGGTGCTCGGGGAAGGGAGCGTCCCAGCGGACTACGACGCCTACCTGGGCATGCTGCACGACGTGTTCGGCCAGTGCTTCGAGAAGCTGGAGCCCGGCGGGCGGATCGCGGTGAACGTGGCCAACCTGGGTCGTAAGCCCTACCGGTCGCTCTCCCGCGACGTCATCGACCTCCTCGAGCGGCTCGGCTATCTCCTGCGAGGGGAGATCGTCTGGCAGAAGAGCCACGCCGCCGGTGGATCGTGCGCCTGGGGAACGTACCAGCGACCGGGCAACCCGGTACTGAGGGACGTCTCGGAACGGATCGTCGTGGCCTGCAAGGGCCGGTTCGACCGGGCCCTCTCCCCCGACGAGCGGGCGGAGCGGGGTCTCCCCCACGAGGGGACCATCGCCATGGACGAGTTCGTCGACGCCACCATCGACCTCTGGGACATCCCGACCGAGTCGGCCACCCGTGTGGGCCACCCTGCACCGTTCCCGGTGGAGCTGCCCCGGCGACTCATCGAGCTCTACACCTATCGAGGCGACCTGATCCTCGACCCCTTCATGGGATCGGGATCCACGGCCGTGGCCGCGGTGCGGACCGAGCGCCACTACGCCGGCTTCGACACCGACGAGTCGTATGTGGCCCTGGCCGGACGACGGGTGGACGAGGCGCGGGCCGCGTCGTCGGGTCGTGACACCGGTGGGCCCGTGGCCCGTCGGGTGACGGTACCTCCGGGCCGACCCATCCCACCCGATCCCGCCGCCGACGCCGAGGCCCACGCCGTGCTCCTCGGGCAGAAGGCCCGGGAGCTGGCCCACCAGGCGCTGGTAGCCGCGGGCTTCGAGGCCGTCGAGCGCGGCGCAGCGTTCGGCGACCTCGGCGTAGGGGTGGACTTCCGGGCCCGGGACGCGGCCGGTCATACGTGGCTGTTCGAACTGTCCGGGGCCTTCTCGACCACCCGCCCAGGCCTGCGCCGACCCGACATGCTTTGGAAGGCGCTCGGCAAGGCCAGCGTGCTCCATGAGGCCCGACTCACCGACGGCGACCGGGATGACTTGGGGCCTCTGGTGCTTCTCACCACCGACCTGCCCGGACCCCGGTCGGCGGGGGGCAAGGCCCTGCGGGCCATCCGGGGACCGGACGGCGGCGGACCGGTCCGCGACGTCATCGAGCTGCTGGATCCTGAGGGTTCGGCCCGCCTACACGCCTACGCCTCGGGTAACCCGACGGGCGACCGACCCCCGGTCTGACCAGGACCGCGACGGCCGACCTGCCCAGTGCCCGACGACCGCACTATCGCCACCGAGCTGGGCACGGCGCTCGGCACGCTGCCCTACCCGGATCCGGCTTCAGCCCTGTCCTCCCGGCCCGATCAGCTGCACGTGGGCGCGGCGGACTGGGACCACCTGGAGGGGGTCCACCGCTCGGGTCGGTACGCCAACGAACTGGCCACGGCATTCGCCAATGGCCGGGCGTTGCTGGAGGCGGCGGACGGGCTCCGTCACCGGACCCCGCTCACGATCGAGTGGACCGGCGGGCGGCGGCCCCCCGGGGACGAGGTGGCTCCCATCGACCTGCGTATCGACCACGTCTACCTGGTCAGCTGCAAGTACGAGTCGGACATCCTGGCCAACGCCTCGCCCGGACGGCTGTTCGAGGGGCTCCTGGCCACCCAGGGCGGGTGGGACCGGGGCGACTGGTACGACGCGGTCGCCCCCGATCAGCTGGCGGCCCTGTACCGCGCCTGCCTGGCCGCCACCGGGCTCTCCGGGTACCCGCCCTCTCCGTCCGCCTGCAGCCGGGACCAACTGGGCACGTTGCGCCGGGCCCTCTCCGGTCGCGCCTATCCCGACGCCGCTTCGCGGAGCGCCTACGCGGACCTGTGCCGGACGGTGAGCGAGGCGTCTGCTCGACGGTGGACGGATCAGATGGCGGCGTCGGGGGTGGGTGCCGAGGGCATGCTGTGGCGGCTGCTCCGGATCGGGAGTGCGCCCTACTTCGTCCTGGGGAACGACCGGCGGTCCGGAGCGCCGGTGCGATACCGCATCGCCAGCCCTTGGGACTGGCGGGCCCTGTTCGAATTGGAGGAGTTCACCGTGACTCCGTCGGAGGCCGGCCAGCCGCGCGTCGACTGGGCCTGCACCTACCGGTCGCGGGAGGGCGGCAACACCTCGATCGTGGCCGGCCACGTCGAGATTCGCTGGAGCCACGGCCGGTTCGCCCAGCCGCCCGAGGCCAAGGTCTATCTCGACACACCGATGGCGGTGCTCCCCGGCTACCACCCGTTGACCCCTGATGAGCCGGCCCAGCCCACGCTGTGGGCGGTGCCCTGACAGGCCCGGTTCCACCGTGACCTGGGACGGCGACCGCTACCAGCAACGCTTCGACGAGCTGGCCAACACCGGCGCGGACGTGCACGGCGAGGCGTCCTTCGTGATGGGCTGGCACCCCTCCACGGTCCTCGACGCCGGGTGTGGCACCGGGAGGGTGGCCCGTGAGTTGGCCCGCCTTGGCATCGACGTGGTCGGGGTGGACGCCGACGGGTCGATGGTGGCCACCGCCCGACGCCTCTCCCCGGAGCTGGAGTGGGTGGAGGCCGATCTGACCCGTCTTGAACTCCCGCGTCGCTTCGACCTGGTGGTCCTGGCCGGGAACGTCCCGCTTGTTCACCACGCCGGGCACGCAGGGAGCCCTGGTGGCGGCATGCGCCCGCCACCTGGCCGGCGACGGGCACCTGGTGGCCGGGTTCCAGCTCGACCGCGGTTACGGGCTCGCCGAGTACGACGGGCACTGCCGAGAGGCCGGTCTGGTCCCGGTGGGGCGGTGGGCCACCTGGTCGGGCGACCCGTGGGTGGAGGGCGGGCCTTACGCCGTTTCGGTGCACCGGCCCGCACAACCGGGAGTCGGGCCGCCCGGCCCCACCGTTTCCGATTGACCTTGTCGAGTGGACCCGATGCGAGCCGAGGCTCGTCCCGCTCCACCGGCCCGAGGTGCCCCGCAGGCCCAACAGCGCGGTCTGCGATCATAGAGAGCCGGCCAGAAAGGACTCCATGCGCAACCCCATGTTCGTCCACGACGAGGAGCTCACGACCCTTGTCCTCGACTACTGCCGGTGGCGCCTGGCGCTCGACCCGGTCCCGCTCGACTACGGCGGCGCCCAGGCGGAGTCCCTGGATGCCAGCCTCGAGGGTCTGATCAATCCGGAGGGCACCGACGCCGCCCGCATCATGGAGATCTTCGAACATGACCTGGCCACCGCGGTGGTGTCGTGCGACAGCCCCAGGTTCCTCTCCTTCATCCCGGCGGCGCCGACCAAGGCGTCCCTGCTCTTCGACATGGTGGTGGCATGCTCCTCACTGCAGGGGACGTCATGGATGGAGGCGGCGGGAGCCGTGGCGGCCGAGAACCAGGCCCTGGGGGTCCTGGCCGGGTTGGCCGGGCTCCCGGACGGGGCCGGGGGCTGCTTCGTCTCCGGCGGGTCGGCCGGCAACCTGTCGGCCCTCATGGTGGCCCGGGACACCGTCACCCACCGCTTGGGAGACCGGGCCCCCGCCCAGCCCTTGGTGGCCATCGGCGAGGAAGCCCACTCCTCGGTGGGCAAATCGCTCCGGGTCCTCGGGGTCGAACCCCTCCTGGTTCCGTGCGACGACCACCGCTTGACCGGGGCCGCGCTGGCCGGGGCCCTCGACAGCCACCCGCGTGCCGCCGACGTGATCGCCGTCGTGGCCACGGGTGGCACGACCAACGCCGGGATCGTCGACGACCTGGCCGGCGTCGGGCGGATCGCCCGTGACCGGTCACTGTGGTTCCACGTCGACGGTGCCTACGGGTGTGCCGCCCTGTTCGCCCCCTCGGCGCGGCACCGCTTCGACGGGATGGAGCTGGCCGACTCGTTCGTGGTGGACCCGCACAAGTGGCTCTTCGCCCCCTTCGACTGCGCCGCCCTCCTCTACCGGGAGCCCCGGCTGGCCAAGGCGGTTCACACTCAGGACGCCTCGTATCTCAACGTGATGCACAGCGACGAGCGCGACGAGTGGAATCCCAGCGACTACGCCTTCCACCTCACCCGTCGAGCCCGCGGCCTACCCCTCTGGTTCTCGCTGGCCGTCTACGGCACAGACGCCTACCGCGATGCCATCGAAACCGTGCTCGCCGCCACCCAGCAGACGGCCGACCTGGTCGAACGGGCCCCGCACCTCGAGCTGGTGAGGCGACCAGAGCTGTCGGTGGTCCTCTTCCGGCGTAGGGGGTGGGGCTGGGACGACTACCAGCAGTGGTCAGCCCGGCTGCTGAAGGACCAGGTCGGGTTCGTGGTGCCCACGCTGTGGGAGGGGCAGCCGGTCGGTCGTCTGGCCCTGCTCCACCCCGACACCAACCTGGCCATGATCGAGGAGATCATCGGCTCGATGGCCTGACGGCCCCGATCCGAACGGTGGGCCGGGCCGTCGAACACGGCCGTGCGCCACGGGATCCGTCCCTCCGGTACGGTTGCGGAGAGGCAAGGGGGGTGGTGCATCACCATCCGCGGCGACATGTCCCCAACCGAGCGTGGAGCAGTCGGCAACGGCGACGGCACCCTCCGTCCGGACCTGTCCGGTGACGGAGGGCACCCGCTCGCGCCCTATTTTCCTCGCCTGACCATCGACTGGCTACACAACTCGCCGGAGGTCTGCTCCCGCGAGGTCACCGGCACCGTGGCCTTCGTCGACATCTCCGGATTCACCAAGCTGTCCGAGGGGCTGGCCAAACACGGCAAGGTGGGGGCCGAGGAGCTGACTGCCACCATCGGGACCTGCTTCGTGGCCCTGCTGGACCTGGCCGTCGCCAACGGTGGCCGTCTCCTAAAGTTCGGCGGCGACGCCCTGCTCCTACTGTTCACCGGCGAGGCCCACGAGGCCCGGGCCTGCCGGGCGGCAGTCGAGATGCGCCGACAACTCCGGGTCGTGGGACGGCTGACCGTGCTGGGCCAACGGGTGTCCCTTCGGATGTCGGTCGGGATCCACAGCGGGCGATTCCACTTCTTCCTGGTCGGCGACTCGCACCGCGAGCTCATCGTGACCGGTCCCGCCGCCAGCACCACCGTCGCCATGGAGGGCACGGCGGACGCCGGTGAGATCGTCATCAGCGGGGACACGGCCCGCGCCTTGCGGCCGGGGGCGGTCGGCCGACCCAAGGGCTCCGGCTTCCTGTTGCGACGCCCTCCGGCAGTGCCCCGCGACTCCTTCGTGCCGTTCGAAGTCGTGCAGCCCGGGGTGGAGCTCATCCGGGGTATTCCGGTGGGCCTGCGCGAGACCCTGACCAGCGCTCACCAGGAGTCCGAGCACCGCCGGGTGACCGTGGCCTTCCTCCACTTCGACGGGACCGACGCCCTTATCGAACACGAGGGTCCCTCGGTCACCGCCGAACGCCTCGAGGCGCTGGTGTCCATCGTCCAGCGGGCCGCCGACCGACAGGAGGTGGCATTCCTGGCCACCGACGTCGATCGGGACGGTGGAAAGATCATCCTCACCGCCGGGGCTCCGTCCACCTCGGGCGACGACGAACACCGCATGCTGCTGGCCGTGCGGGAGATCATGGACGCCGGGCCGCCCCTTACCGTGCGGATCGGCGTCAACCGGGGCTCGGTCTTCGTGGGGGAGGTCGGCCCCCCCTACCGTCGGACCTTCACCGTGATGGGTGACGCCGTCAACCTCGCCGCCCGGCTGATGGCCAAAGCGGAGCCCGGACAGATCCTGACCACCCCTGACGTGCTGTCACGGTCCCAGACCGGCTTCGCCGCGGTCGAACTGGAGCCGTTCTTGGTCAAGGGCAAGGCCAGGCCGGTCCGAGCGGTCAGCGTGGGCGCCATCACCGGGGTGAGGAGGGTGGGGCTCACCGGGGACCTTCCCTTCGTCGGGCGGGACCACGAGGTCAAGACCCTCACCCCGTTGGTGCAGCGGGCCTCCGACGGCCGGGGCGCGCTCATCGAGATCGTCGGGGAGGCCGGCGTGGGAAAGTCCCGGCTGCTCCAGAGGCTCCGGGAACTGACCGCCGACCGGGCCCAGCTGGCTGTGGTGTGCGAGCGGTACGACTCGGCCACGCCCTATCACGTGATCCGACCGCTCCTCCGGGAGCTCCTCGATCTACCGTCCGAAGGATCCGATGACGCTGCCGCCCAGCAGTTCCTGGCCGCGGTGGCCGAGCGGGCACCCGCGTTGCTGCCCTGGGCGCCGCTGATCGCCCGGGCCGTGGACCTCTCCCTTCCCGACACGCCTGAGACCCGGGAGCTCGAAGAGGAGTTTCGCCGGGCCCGGTTGGCCGACGTCATACTCGAGCTGCTCGGCTACCTTCTGCCCCAGTCGGGCCTCCTGTCGGTGGAGGACGCCCACTTCATGGACGAGGCCTCGGCCGATCTGTTCGGGACCCTGGCCGCGTCGGTGGGAGCCATCTCCTGGCTCATCTGCGTGACCCGACGCGACGTGGAGACCGGGTTCGTCGGGGCTGCTGACTGCACGCGCCTCGAGCTGGGCCCGCTCGACGACGACCAGGCCACCCAGTTGGCCGAGCTGGCCACCCACGACACGCCGCTGGCGGCGAACGAGCTCGGGCTGTTGGTGGAGCGCTCGGGCGGCAACCCGCTGTTCCTCCGTGAGCTCCTCACGGCCACGATGGGAGGGGCCTCGGTCGACGCCCTCCCGGATTCCGTCGAGGAAGTCGTGGCCACGCGCATCGACCGGCTTGCCCGACACGACCGTCACCTACTCCGCCGGCTGTCGGTCCTCGGCCCGTCCGCCTCGCTCGACCTGCTCCGCGAGGTGGTGGACGACCTGCCCGGTCCCGACGACCCCGCCTGGGATCGACTGAGTGGCTTTATCTCCTGGGACGGTCCGGGCATCCTGCGCTTCCGGAACGGGCTCCTGCGGGACACCGCCTACGACGGACTCACGTTCAGTCTCAGGCGTGAGCTCCACAACCGGGCCGGGGACAGCATCCTGGCGGCCACTGAACTGGCGCGGGACGAGCAGCCGGAGCTCCTCTCGTTCCACTACCTCCACGCCCAACGCTGGGCCGAAGCCTGGTCCTATGCCATCGAGGCGGCCGGGTGGGCCGCCTCCGTCTACGCCAACTATGAGGCGGCCGCCCTCTACGAGCGGGCCATCGCCGCCGGCCGACGCCTGCCCGACCTGAGCCGCCGGGACCTATTGGGCGTCTGCGAGGCACTGGGGGACGCCCGGAACCGCATCGGTGAGTATGCCGAGGCCGCCTCGGCCTACCAGGCGGCCCGGCGCCTGGCCGGCGACGACGCGGTCACCGACGCGCGTCTGATGATGAAGTTGGCCCGAGTCCAGGGCTGGCTGGCCCGCTACGCCAATGCGCTTCGGTGGATCACGAAGGGCCTCCGGTCCCTCGACGGGGTGGAGGGAATCGAAGCCGCTCGGCAGCAGGCGGCCCTCCTCAGCTGGTACGGCCGTTTCTGCCAGGAGGCGGGCCGACATACCCGCGCCATCAAGTGGTGCACGATGGCGGTCGAGGTGGCCGAAGCGGCCGGCGAGCAGGTGGCGCTGGCCGAGGCACTTCGGGTCATTGATTGGGCGACGCTGGAGTTGGGACAGCTCGAGAACCCGGCCAACTCGGAGCGAGCCCTGGCCATCTACGAGGAGCTTGACGACCTCCCCAACCAGGCACACGTGCTCAACTCCCTCGGCATCTACGCCTACTTCCGGGGAGCGTGGGCCGAAGCCCTCGAGCTCTATCAACGTGCGCAGGCCCTGCATCGGAGGACAGGCAACGACGTGGCCGCGGCCTTCCAGGTCTTCAACGTTGGTGAGGTCGCACTCGACCAGGGACGTTTCGACGTCGCCGAAGAACAATTCAAGGTGGTCTCGCGCTCCTGGCGGGCGGCGGGCTACCGGTCGGGGGTGGCGGACGTGCTCGGCAAGTTCGCCCGCGTGGCCATGGGTCGCGGCCAGTTCGACGAGGCGCTGCGTCTGTTCGGGGAGTCGATCGACGAGTTCACCGACATCGGGAGTCTCGCCGACATCCTCGAGGCCCGGGCGTGGATGGCCGCCTGCCTGCTACTGAGCGGACAGGGCGTCGCCGCGCTGGCCGAGGCCGACGAGGGCCTGGCCAAGGCTCGCGGCCTCGGAGGAGTGCCCCCGCAGGTCCCTCTGCTGCAGCGGGTCCGAGGAGCCATCCTGATGAGATCCGGACAACCCGAGGCGGCCCTGGAAGCCCTCGAGGCGAGCCTGCGGGCGGCTCGGACCCGGGGAGCCCAGCACGAGGAGGCCCTCACCCTCGAGGTCATGGCGGAATGCGCCACCGGCATCTCGAAGGGAGAACGGGAGAAGCTCCGCAACGTTGCCTCGACCGCCCTGACCCAACTGGGTGTGGTCTGGACTCCCGATCTGTTGGGAGTGTCGACCGGGCAATCCAGACGTGCCGAGCCGGCCGCGGGGGCAGTGGCTTCCCCACAGTGAGCGACTCGCCGCGCTAGGCGTTCGGAGCAACCGCTGAGTTGACGGCACCTGCCGCCCACCGCTACCTTCGCAACCAGCACTGGTGTCCCCGCGGGAGCGTGTGCCACCTCCTTCCTTGGCGGGAAACACCTCCCTTGGTGAAAGGACATTCCCATGGATATGGCCAGGTACCTGAGAGGAAGGTGTGCCGTCGCAGCATTGGCGGTCTTGATGGCCACGGGGGTTGTAGTGGCCACGGCGCCGACGGTCGGCGGAGCCAGCGTGAGGGGCTCCCACGTGAGGACGAGCGCCGTCAGCGGAACTGACCATGACTCGGATCTCAAGGTCAGCGTTCCGTCCCTCTCCTCCACGGTCGGGACGCCGATTTCCCAGACCGTCGCCACCTTCACCGATCCACCTGACACCGACCTTTCCACCGCGTACACCGCGTCGATCGACTGGGGAGACGGCACCGCGGCCACACCGGGTTCGATCAGCCAACCGGGAGGGTCGGGGACCGACTACGCCGTCGACGGGTCACACACCTACACCGCCGCGGCCTCCTACACCGTGACCGTCACCGTGCTCGAACCGCGGTCCGCGGACCACGAGACAGGGACCGGCACCGGAACCGCGTCGGTGGCCGGCCAGGTCATCACGTGCTCCGGATCGAGTTGCTCGGGAAGCGTGACCAGCGGACCGGAGACCTTGGCGCTGAAGGCCCAGTCCAGCACGGGATCCATCACTATCGCCCTCGACAACGGTTCCTTGACCTGTTCGGGCACCTACCGCCACGCTCCCTTGATCGCCACGGAGATCCCGACCGGTGTAAACCCCAACAAGCCCATTCACGTGAAGGTGACGTTCCCCCGGAGCGACCTGGTGGGTACCACGGGTCCGGTGGAGGTCTGCTATCAGTCCACTTCGAGCCACACCTTCGTGGACATCAACGGGCAGACGGTGCCGCCGGGCAACGTGGGTCTGCTCCCGTTGTGCGCAGCGCTCTCGGGAAAACCCAAGCTGGGCCCGTGCCTCGTGCGGGCCATCTCGACCGCACACATGACGATCAATGAGAGGCTACTGATCCCGCCGGATGACCCGCGGCACAGTTAGGACGCCATCCCTCCACAGCCATTTGACCGTGGCCCTACCCGGGCAGGCTGGCCCTCATCTCCTGCTTTCGGCCGTTGCACCGAGCCAGAACGGACGACGCCTTTTCCTGGGACATGGTGCTGGGGGCGGTTTGCAGCCCGCCCGCCGCTCCGCCTCCCCCCGGAGAAGGTTGACGGAGTATGCCGAGGCCATCTACGGCTTCGGGACCTGATTCCTGCCTGGCTGACGGTCAGATGTAGCCCTGCATGATGTGCTCCACCCACCAGCCCGGCGCCACGTTCATCAGGGTCTGGAGGTCCCAGTAGTCCCACCACCTGACGATGGCCCCGTCGCGGAACTGGTGCACCGAGACGAACGGGAGGGTGACCTCCTCCCCGGTGTGCCACCGCCAGGTCTCTGCGTGCTCGGTCACCACCGTGTCACCCTCGGCCACCATGAGCCGCAGGTGGTGCTCGTATCCGGAGATGCGCTCCAGACCGAGACGCAGGCGAGCCACGATCTGCTCCGGCCCACGGGCCACGTCGTCCTCAGGGGACGGCACGTCGGTGTATTCGCTGTCCGGGCCGAAGAACCGGTGGATGGCATCCCAGTCCCGCTCGTACAGCGCATTCCAGAACCCCTCCACCTGCTGCTTGTTGGACTCGGTGCTCACGGTGGATCCTCCCATCGGGACGGCATCGGCGGGGCCATGATGACACGGCCGCCCGCCGCGTCGCCCGGTGCTGGTACCGGCAGAGGGCGGGCGGTTCGCCTTACCATGCGTCGTGATCATGGACGGTCCCGTGCCCAGTCCGGCCAGCAGCGACGGCGCTCGGCGCCGGCCGGGTGGCCGGTGAGGGTGCGGCCCCGCACCCGAGCGGTGACCGTGCTTGTCGTCGTGGCCATCACCGGCCTGGTGGTAGCCGTGGTGGCCAGCGTGTACCGGTCGGCCACCCCGGCCCCGACCAGCGCTCAGCGACCGGGGACGGCCTCGTCGGGCCCGACCACCACCGCTCCCTCGACCACCACTGCTCCCGCCGACCAGCACCACGCTCGATCCCGGCACCCTCCCCCAGACCGGGGCGTTCCCCGACGGGTCCGGTCCCGGGTTCGATACCCGTATGACCGCGCTGTGGAACGGGGTGGTCTCCGGCTCGGTCCAGCCGGCCCTGCCGGCCTTCTTCCCCGAATCGGCCTACGTGGCGGTGAAGGCTGAGGGCGACCCGGCCGCAGACTTCACCGGGAGGCTGCTGGAGGAGTACGGCGAGGACCTGGCGGCGGCACACGCCCTTCTCGGCAGCAACGCAGCTGCCGCCAGCCTCGTCGGCGTGACCGTGGATTCAGCGTACGGCCACTGGGTGCCCCCGGGCACCTGCTTCAACCGGGTGGGCTACTTCGAGGTCCCGAACTCACGGGTGGTGTACTCGGTGGGCGGACAGATCTCCTCGTTCGGAATCGCCTCGATGATCTCGTGGCGGGGCGAGTGGTATGTCGTGCACCTGGGATCAGTTCTGCGTTCCGGCTCCGGGGGCCTGGTGGACGACCCCCGGTCCGGACCGGGGGTCCCGGTCTACTCCGGCACGTGCTGACCCGGTCGGACGGCCCTCCCGTCGACGCCCCGGCCACCGCGGCCACTACCATCATCCCCGACGTGGACAAGCGCACCCTCGACAACGGACCAGTCGGCCAGGAGGGTCGTGACGCGGCCCCCCACGGACCGGGCTCCCTGGACGGCGGCTCCCCCATCGTGGTGAGCGGGGCCACCTACGAGAAGGAGTTGGCCCGACTGCAGACCGAGCTGGTCCGCATGCAGGAGTGGGTGGTCCACAAAGGGCTGGCGGTGATGGTCATCTTCGAGGGCCGGGACACCGCCGGCAAGGGGGGGACCATCAAGCGGATCATGGAGCGGCTCAACGACCGCTACTGCCGGGTGGTGGCGCTCGGCACCCCCACCGACCGCGAGCGGTCCCAGTGGTACTTCCAGCGCTACGTGGCCCACCTCCCCGCCGCCGGCGAGATCGTCCTCTTCGATCGGAGCTGGTACAACCGGGCCGGGGTGGAGGCGGTCATGGGGTTCTGCACCGAGGAGGAGCACACCGAATTCTTCCGGACCTGTCCACAGATCGAGCGGGCCCTGGTCCGCTCGGGGATCATCCTGATCAAGTACTGGCTGTCCCTGAGCGACGAGGAGCAGGAGCACCGCTTCACCGAGCGGATCAACAACCCGGGCAAGCGGTGGAAGCTGAGCCCCATGGACCTCGAGGCCCGGGCCCGGTGGGTCGATTACGCCGAGGCCAAGGACGAGATGTTCTCCTACACCGACATCAAGGAGGCCCCGTGGTACGTGGTCGACGCCGACAACAAGAAGGCCGCCCGGCTCAACATCATCAGCCACCTCCTGGACGTGGTCCCCTACGAGGCCGTTCCCCACGAACAGATCGCCCTGCCCCCCCGGCAAAAGCGCAACTACGAACGACCTCCCATCGACAGCCAGACGTGGGTGCCCACCCGCTACGTCGTCAAGTGATCCGAGCACCGGCGCCGCGGCGAGCCGGACGCTAGGGCCGCCGTGCGCAAGTTCATCATCATGGGTATCCAGGGCAGCGGAAAGGGCACCCAGGCCAAGCTGCTGGCCGATGACCTCGAGCTCGAGCACCTCAGTGTGGGGGACATCTTCCGGTGGAACGTCCAGCACCACACCAAACTCGGCGCACAGGTCAAGCGGATCATGGCCGCCGGACACCTGGTCCACGACGACCTGGTGGAGTCGGTGGTCCGGGACCGGTTGGCCCAGCACGACTGGAACTTCGGATTCATCATCGACGGGTTCCCCCGCACGGCCCGTCAGGCCGAATTCTTCCTCGAGACCTACGACATCGACGGGGTCATCAACCTGTTTCTGCCGGACGAGGCGGTCGCCCGACGGGTGCTGGCCCGGCGCCTGTGCTCCCAGTGCGGGCTGGACTACAACCTGATGGCCCACCGACCCCAGCGGGAGGACACCTGCGACGTGTGCCACGGGGCTCTCCAGGCCAGAACCGACGACAATCCCGAGGCCCTGGCCGTCCGGGTGGCCGAGTACCACGAGGAGACCAGGCCTCTCATCGAGATCTTCGAACGCAAGGAGTTCGTGGCCACGATCGACGCCACCCTGCCCGTGGAGGAGGTGCAGGACTCCATCCGAGCCCGGTTCTCCCTTCCCCCCGCGGCCCGCTGACCGACCCCGATCCATGGGCTCACCGCCGGCCGTGGTGTCCTACGCTGCCAGCATGGAAGCGGCCGTCCGGGCGGCCCGGACGGAGTGGGACAGGGACTGGGGACCATGGTTGCAGCACAGGAACAGAACGACGACGAACTGGTCGTCGGGCTGGCCCGGTGGCTGGCCGGCCACTGGGGCCTGTCCGAACCCCGCGTCGTCGACGTGCGCCGCCCCTCGGCGGGCTACTCCAGCGAGACGGTCCTCGTGGAGGCCGCCTGGACCGACGGCGACGGCGAGCACCGCCTACCCCTGGTGGTCCGGATGGCGCCGCCGGCGACGGGCACCTTCCCCCGCTTCGACCTGGAGGCCCAAGCTCAGGCCCAGGTTGCCGCGGCGGCCGTCGGCGTCCCAGTGGCCGATCCGGTGCTGGAGACCGACGCCCGATGGGTCGGGGCCCCCTTCATCCTGATGCCCCGGGTGGACGGCCACATCGTGGGAGCCGTGGCCCATCGCGACCGGTGGCTGGGCACCTTGAGCACCGCCCAGCGAGGGGAGGTGTACGACGGCATGCTCGCCACCCTGGCCGCCGTGCACCGCTCCGACCCCTCCGGCGCCCCCGGCGTCCCACGACGGGACCTCGGGGCCGAGTTGGACTACTGGGAGCAGTACCTGGACTGGTCGAGCGGCGGCCACCCGGTCCCCGGGCTGGTCGACGCCCTGGCCTGGTGCCGGGAACGCCGTCCGGCCGTCGCGTCCGACCCCGTCCTCCTGTGGGGCGACGCGCGCTTCGAGAACATGGTGTTCGGCGACGATCTGGCGCCCCGGGCCGTGCTGGACTGGGACATGACCTCGGTCGGCGCTCCCGAGCACGACCTGGCCTGGTTCACCAGCCTCGATCTCACCATGCACCGGCTCTTCGGGGAGCGGGCCGACGGGTTCCCCGACCGGGACGCCACGGTGGCCCGGTTCGAATCGCTGAGCGGCCGCCTGGTGCGGGACCTCGAGTGGTTCGAGACCCTGGCCATGGTGCGGAGCACCGCCATCATGACCCGGATCGGCTACCTGCGCCGGGACGGCGGCGAGCCCCTCCTGTTGCCCCTCGAGGACAATCCCGTCCTCGACCTGCTGGCGGGAAGACTGACGTGAGCGGATCCAGCGGCCCGGTCACCGCCGCCGAGCTGGTCCGGCTGCGGGCCGAGGACGACCACCTGGGCCTGCTGTTCGAGTCCCAGGAGTGGACGTGGCGGGAGGTGGTGGCCCAGGCCGAGTTGCGGGCCGAACTGCTCTCCACCCTCCGTCGGGACGGCCCGTTCCATGTGGGCGTCCTGCTCGAGAACACCCCCGAGTATCTCTTCCTGCTGGCCGGGGCGGCCCTGGCCGGGGCGGTGGTGGTCGGGATCAACCCCACCCGGCGGGGGGCCGAGCTGGCCGCCGACATCCGCCGGACCGACTGCCAGCTGGTGATCACCGACTCCACCCAGCTGGCGCTGGTCGACCACCTCGACCTGGACCTGGCGCCGGACCGGTTGCTGGTGGCCGACGGGGACGGGTACGCCCAACAGCTACGGGAGGTACGGCTGGCACCGGCGGTGCCGCGGTCCGAGCCCACCCCGGACCAGCTCTTCCTCCTCATCTTCACCTCGGGCTCGACCGGGGGGCCCAAGGCGGTGCGGATGACCCAGGGGCGGGCCGCCCGGGCCGCGGCCCGGATCGGCTTCACCTCGGACGACGTCCTCTACTCGGCCATGCCCCTGTTCCACGGCAACGCCCTCTCGGCCGCCGTTCTCCCGGCGTTCGCCAGCGGAGCGGCGCTGGCCCTGCGCCGGAAATTCTCGGCCTCCAGCTTCCTCCCCGACGTTCGCCAATGCGGTGCCACCTTCTTCAACACCGTCGGCCGGGCCATCGCCCACATCGTGGCGACACCGCCCACCGAGCACGACCGCGACCACCGGCTCCGGTACGTGCTGGGGCCGGAGACCTCGGCCCAGGACAAGGAGGCCTTCACCGCCCGATTCGGCGTCCCGCTGGTGGAGGGGTACGGATCGAGCGAGAACGCCATCGTGCTGAAGCCGGTGGGCGGCGCCCGACCCGGGTCCCTCGGCCGGGCCGACCCGGCCGATGACGTCGCGGTGGTCGACCCGACCACCGGTGAGGAGTGCCCTCCCGCCGACTTCGACCAGCACGGCCGGTTGACCAACCCGGCCGAGTGCATCGGCGAGCTGGTCGGTCGTCGGGCCCGGTCCAACTTCGAGGGGTACTACAACAACCCCGAGGCCGACGCCGAGCGCACCCGCAACGGTTGGTACTGGTCTGGCGACCTGGCCTACCGGGACGAGGACGGGATCTTCTACTTCGCCGGGCGGGCCGGCGACTGGCTGCGGGTGGACAGCGAGAACTTCGCCGCCGCGCCGGTGGAGCGGATCCTGGCCCGGATGGAGGGGGTGAGCGGGGTGGCCGTGTACCCGGTTCCCGACACCAGCACCGGGGACCAGGTCATGGCGGCCCTGGAGCTCGAGCCTGGCGTGGGATTCGACCCCCGAGACGTTCGCCGCCTTCCTGGCCGCCCAGGACGACCTCGGCACCAAATGGTCGCCCCGCTTCGTGCGGGTGGTGCGGGCGCTCCCGGTGACCGCCACCGACAAGACGGACAAGAAGCCGCTGCGGGCGGAGCGCTGGGACACCGACGACCCGGTGTGGCACCGAGTGGGCCGCAGCGACCGGTTCGTGCCTCTGACCCGGGACGACATCCACCTTTTGCGCCAGGAGTTCGCCGCCAACGGGCGGTCCGCCCTGCTGGTGGGTTGATCCGCTCGGCCGGCGGGGGTGGGTGGCCGGGCGGTCAGGGAAGGAGTGAGAAGCCGCCCAATCCGCTGGCCGCCATCTCGTAGCACAGGGTGTCGTAGGGCTCGACGATCCCGTAGGTGACCTCGCCCTCGCATTCGAACCGCGGCGTGGTGCTGGTCGAGGCCGCAGATACGAGAACGGACCGCCGGGTCGTTGGCGTCGTAGGTCTCCCCGTTCACCACCCCGTCGCCCACCTCCATCCCGTGCCAGACATCGCCGTCCGGCGTGCCGCCGTTGGGACCGCCGTACATCGCCGCAGCGCAGGAAGGCGATCTGGTTGCCGAGACGCTCGAAGGTCATGGTCTTCTCCTCCCCGCTGTCGAAGACCAGATCCACCTCGCCGGCCAGGAGCAGATGGGTATCGGCCTCGAACCGGAGGCGGTGGCGGCGGCCTCGGAGGGTGCCACTGCCCCGGCGGGGGTCCCCCAGGTTGTAGAGGATGTGGTCGCCCCACACCCCGTACTCGTCGAACTCCACCCACTCCCCCGAGTGGGGGTGCTGGTGGCCCTTCCACAGGGCCGGCCCCCCGACTCCGTCACGGGTGCCCCAGTGGTGGTCGCGGGTGCCCCGCTGGAGCCGGCGGTCCAGTTCGAACCGCTCGCCGTGGGCGACGACCCAGCCGCTCTGGCGGCCGAAGCCGTCGTAGCCGGCCACGCCGGCGAAAGGCGTGGTCCCGATGAACGTCCCCCCGCCGAGCAGCCGGTACACCGGCCGCTTGGTGTCGAACCACGAGAGATCGAAGGCGATGCCGAACTCGTTCTCGTCCAGCCTCAGCCGCCACTCTCGGAACGGCGTCACCAACTCGAAGTGGAGCGGGCCGACGCTCATGTCCATCCGGTTGAGCCCCAGCTTCCGGTGGGCCCGGACGGTGGTGTGCCGGCCCCGTAGGTTGACGATGGCGAACGCCTCGGCGGTACCCAGGTTGGGGTAGATGCCCATCCCGGCCACCACCAGCAGGTCGCCGGTGGTGTCCTGGCTGGTGAACCACATCCGCTCATAGGCCTGCGGATCGGATGTCCACATCACCCGTACCGGATGGGGATGGTTGTGGATGAGCAGCTCGTCCACCCCCGACATCGGGTAGTGCTCCACGGAGGCGTCGAACGGGGTGGTCACGAGGGCAGACCGTTGACCGCCTTGAGCTCGACGTACTCGTCGAGCCCGAATCCACCCCACTCGCGGCCCAGTCCGGACTGCTTGTACCCCCCGAAGGGGGCCAGTGGATCCGGCGCGTACCCGTTGAGCCCGAAGGTGCCGGTGCGCACCGACCGGGCCACGGCGAGACCCCGCTCGGGATCGGACGTCCACACCGATCCCGCCAGCCCGTAGGGCGAGTCGTTGGCCAGGCGGACGGCGTCGTCGTCGTCCTCGTAGGGGATGAGGCTGAGTACCGGGCCGAAGATCTCCTCCCGGGCGATGGGCATCCCGTTGTCGACGTCGGCGAAGACGGTGGGCCGGACGAACCAACCGGTGAGCAGGTCGGGCGGCGCCCCGGGCCCCCCGGCCACCAGGCGGGCCCCGTCCCGCAGCCCGGTCTCGATGTAGGCCCGCACCCGGTCGCGCTGGCGGCGGCTGACCAGCGGCCCCACCTTGGTGGCCGGATCGAGCGGATCGCCCAACGACAGGGACCCGGCCAGGTCGGCCACGGCTTCCACTGTCTCGGCGTAGCGGGTGCGCGGGGCGAGGATGCGGGTCTGGGCCGCACAGGCCTGGCCGTTGTTGACGAACGAGGTGAACCGGAGCCCCGCCACGGTCGTGGGCAGGTCGGCGTCGTCCAGCAGGATGGCGGCGGACTTCCCGCCCAGCTCGAGGCTGCAGCGGCGGAGGTCCCGGCCACAGCGCGCCCCGATCTCCCTCCCGGCCGCCGTCGACCCGGTGAAGGCGATCTTGTCCACCCCGGGGTGCTCCACCAGGGCCCGACCTGCCTCCACCCCTCCGGTCAGGACCGAGACGGTCCCCGGTGGGAGGTCGGCGGCGTCCAGGATCTCGGCCAACAGGACGGCATCGAGGGAGGTCTCGGGAGCGGCCTTGACCACCACGGTGCAGCCGGCCAGCAGGGCCGGAGCCAGTTTGACCGCGATCAGGACCTGGGGAACGTTCCAGGCCACGATGGCCCCGACCACACCCACCGGCTCCCGGCGCAGGAGGTAGTCGAGGTAGCGGCCGCTCCGGCGCTCCTCCCACGGCACCGCGGCGGCCACGTCGATCATCGACGCCATGATGTCGAGCGGAGCCCCCACCTGTCCCAGGCGAGAGAATTTGATGGGCGCCCCGTTCTCCGAACTGATGGTCCGCGCCATCTCCTCGGCCCGTCGCCCGAACTGGTCGACGATCCGCTGCACCGCCGCGGCGCGCTCCACCACTGGCAGCCGGGACCACTCCGATCGGTCAAAGGCCACCCGGGCCGCGCCCACCGCGGCGTCGACGTCGGCCGGTCCCGCTCCGGGAACCCGACCGATCACCCGTTCCGTATGGGCCTCGACCACGTCGATCGTCGAGGGTGAGCGGGGCTCGACCCACGCGCCGCCGATGAAGAGTCTGGAACAGATCCGCACTCCAGACCTCCTGGCGCACCGGGTCGCGGGCTGACCGGCAGCATCGTAGGGTGCCCCTCCGGGGGCGTCAACGGGGCCGATGGCCGGCGGCGACCCTCCCGGGCCGGGGCCGGCCGCCCGACCACCGCCCGGCCCCCGACCGGCTCGCGTGGCGGGTGCCCTCCCGACTGCCCTCAGCGACGCGGTCCTGGTGACGAGGTCTCTACGAGATCGTGGCTGGGCGCCGGGTTCTTTGACAGACTGGCCCTTCGAACCGCCCACGTCGAACTGCGGACATCAACCGACAGCGACGGGGTGACGGGCGAGCGCCGGCGTACTGCCCGCACCCGACTCGAAGGAGACAGGTCTGTGGACATCACCGGAAGCGCGTTGGTGACCGGGGCCAGCCGAGGCATCGGCCGCGCCGTGGCCGTGGAGCTGGCTGAACGGGGTTTCACCACGCTGGCCACCATGCGGGACCCCGGCCGGGGTGCCGAACTCCCTGCCTCCACCGCCGGTCGGCTGACCGTGACCCGCATGGACGTCACCGAACCGGCCACCTTTTCGTTCCCGGACGACCTGGTGGTGTTGGTCAACAACGCCGGCGTCGACTCCGACTACCTGCCGGTGGAACACAGCGACCTCGACGACTGGCGGTCCCTGTTCGAGACCAACGTGCTCGGCGTGGTGTCGACCACCGCCGCCGCCATTCCCGTCCTCCGGGACAACCGGCCGGCCGTGGTCTGCAACATCTCCTCGTCGTCCATCCTGGCCAGCGTGCCGTTCTACTCGGCCTACCGTGCCACCAAAGCCGCCGTGTCGGCGTTCGGCGACACCCTCCGGGTGGAACTGGCCCCCTCGGGCATCCGGGTGGTGGAGATCCTGCCCGGACCCGTGGACACCGACATGTTCCAGCTGAGCAAAGGGGAGCAGGCCGCGGCGGGTTTCGAGCGCTACCGGCCGATGGCCCGGCAAGCCGCCCGGCTCCGGGAGGAGAACGCCGACCCGATGGTGGCGTCTCCGGCCGAGGCGGCGGCCCTGATCGTCGACGCCATCCTCGACGACGGTGGACCGCAGCGGTACGGATGCGATTCGCTCTCCATCGGGATGCTGGACCTGTGGCGCCGATCCGACGACGAGGCCATGTTCGAGCTGACCGGCCAGTCCCTGCTCGACGCCGTCGAGACAGCCGACCCCTGACCAGGTGCTGGTCCTTCTGACCTCGGTGGCCCGGGACAGCTTCGGTGCCCAGCTGGAGCGACCCGGCGTGGAGTGGCTCACGCTCGAGCTCGACGGCACACTTCGGGGGGTCGGCGGGCGGATCCCCGATGGGGAGGAACCCCGACCCGAAGTGGCCTGGGGCACGTCGGACCTCTTCCGGGAGGAGGCCCCGATCGGGCCGTTCTTCGCCCTCCTCACCCGGTTGGACAGCTTGCGCTGGTTCCAGTCCCCGGCGGCCGGGTTCGATTCCCCCATCTTCGGCCGGCTGGCCCGGCGCGGGGTGCGGATCACCAACGCCCACGTGAACAACGTCCCCATCGCCGAGTTCGTCATGCGGGCGGTACTGGACGAATTCCAGGGTGCCGGCGAGTGGCGCCGGCTGGCCGAGGAGCAGTCGTGGCGGATCCACGACTGGCGCGAGGTGTCGGGATCCACCTGGCTGGTGGTGGGTCTGGGCGCGATCGGCTCCGAAGTGGCCCGGCGGGCCCGGGCCTTCGGGGCGACGGTCATCGGGTGTCGGCGGCGGCCCGCGGCCGGGGACCCCACCCACCGAACCGTGACCCCCGATCGGCTTCCCGAGGAGGTGGGGCAGGCCGACGTGGTGGTCCTCGCCGCGCCGTCGACTCCGGCCACCGACGACCTCGTCGACGCCTCGTTCCTGTCCCGGATGAAGCTGGGGTCGGTGCTGGTCAACGTGGGTCGGGGGACGCTGATCGACGAGGACGCCCTGCTGGCCGGCCTGGACCGGGGCCGGCCGGCTGTCGCGGTCCTCGACGTCTTCCGCAACGAGCCGCTCCCCGTCGGCCACCGGTTCTGGACCCACCCCTCAGTGCGGATCACCCCGCACAACGCCGCCGGGGGAGGCGGGCGGCTGCAGCGGCAGGCCGATCTGTTCGCCGAGAACCTGGACCGCTACCGATCGGGACAGCCGCTGCTCCACGACGTCACCGACCAGGTCCTCGCCCCGGAGTGACCGCCGTGCTCACGACCCGGTCAGGTCGGCCCGGTACTCGGGATGAGCGGTCAGCCATTCGGACGCCCGCCGCATGCTGTCCTCGTTGTTCTTGTTGATGAACCGGTAGATGGGCCCCTCGAACCAGCGCCAGGGCCAACCGGTGAGGTCGTAGCGCTCGTCGAAATGGAACCGGGTGTGGTCCCGGTCCAGCGGCTCCAGTCGGATGTGGCCGATCTGGTCGTTCCCGGGCTTGGAGGAGATCATCGTGTAGGTGTACCCCCGCTCGGGCTCTACGTCGGTGACCAGCTCGAGGGCCGAGCCCTCCCGGCCGAGCGGCATCTTGAAGATGACCCGGCGGAGCCGGCCGTTGTGGTGCTCGTCCCCCGGGTAGATGACCTCGACCCGGTGGACCATGGGGGCGTAGTCCGTCCAGCGGTCGTAGTCCTGGAACAGGGCCCAGATGCGGGCCGCCGAGTGGGGCATCTCCAACGTGTAACGGTGTTCGCGCATG
Source organism: uncultured Acidimicrobiaceae bacterium (assembly GCA_963833585.1). Lineage (GTDB taxonomy): Bacteria > Actinomycetota > Acidimicrobiia > Acidimicrobiales > RAAP-2 > Bog-756. Next base: position 116,641 of record CAWHYF010000004.1, read on the forward strand.
ACCGCATCATGGCCGACCGGGGTCCCATCCGCCGGTGGGACCGCGCTGCGGGGCGTCGGGGCGGTCCCACGGTCGTCGGGCCCCGGTCACGGGTCGGCTCGGGCGGTCCCGTGGGGCGGCCGGGGGGAACGGGCAGTACCATCGGCCGATCAGTCAGCTGTCCGTCGGGCGGGAACCACCGCCCCCAGGGGGAGATCGCCGTGAACTATCCGTTGGACGTAGGTGGGATCGGGGACTACCCGGTCAAGGTCGGCAGCATGCTGTTGACCCTGGTCGAGCCCCACCGGGGGTTCGAGCGGGCCTACAACCGTTGGTACGAACGAGACCACTACTACGCCGGATGCCTGGTCGGACCCTGGCTCTTCGCGGGGAGCCGGTGGGTGGCGCCCCGGGCCCTGAAAGAGCAGCGCTGGCCGTCCGACAGCACCATCGCCAGGCCGGTGGACGCCGGCAGCTACGTGGCCATCTACTGGGTGGAGCAGGGCCACCACGAGGAGCACTTCGAGGCGTGGGCCGTCCCACAGGTCCGCGACCTGTACGCCCACGGCCGGGGATTCGCCGAGCGTACCCACGTCCACACCGCGCTCTTCAACCAGTTGGACACGGTGTACCGGGACGACGATCCGGTACCGGTGGAGCTGGCCCTCGACCACCACTACGACGGGTTGATCATCCTGTGGTGGGACGCACGTTCAGGTACCGCCGCCGAGCTCCACGGGCAACTGGTCACCGACCATCTCCCGTCCCTGCTCGACGGCTCGGACATCGAGATCGCCTCCGGCTGGGTGCCCTCCGTGCCCGACGAAGGTCCCCGGGACGTACCCATGGACCTCGGATCGCCGGCCGGGGGCACCGACCGACTGGTGCAGCTCCTGTTCGTGGGGGGCGACACCGAAGCCGCCACCGAACGGGTCCGCACCTACACCGCCGGCGTCGAAGCGGCCGGCCTGGCGGACCTGCGGCTGGCCGCTCCGTTCTTCCGGACCGTGATCGGCACCGACACCTACGTCGATCAGCTCTGAGCGATGGCCGGCACCCACGTGATGGTGGTCGCGCTCCGGTGAGCGACCGCGGCCGCTCCCCCGACGGGGCGCCGTTGACCGGACTCTCCCACCTCCAGCTGGTGGTGTCCGACGTCGGGGCCAGCGCGGCGTGGTACCGGTCGGCGCTGGGCATGGACGGTTTCGCCGAAGACCGGTCCGTGGGGTATGTGGCCCTTGTCCACCGGTCCAGTGCCGTGGTCATCGTGCTCACGGCCCGGGCCGATGAGCCGGAACCGGATCCTCCCCGGGCCGGGGGCCCCTCGACCACGTGGCCTTCGCCGTACCCGACGGCGACACCCTCCGGGTGTGGGCCGACCATCTCACCTCCATCGGCATCCACCACCGGGGGATCGTGCTGGAGGACGGCCGTCCGTCGCTCCAGCTGCTGGACCCCGACGGCATCGCCATCGAGTTGGTGGCCCCCGCCCCCCGGGCGACCTCCGGCTGAACCGGCGGGCCCGCCACCGGCGACGGCCGTCCGACTACACCCCGAGCGACGCGCCGCGGAGCCGATCGGCCAGGGACGGGTCCCCGGTGATCTCGACCCGGGCCGCCGGCTGCCGGCCCGGACGCGAACAGGGTCAGCTCGCCCGGATCGCCCGCCACCACCAGCAGAGATCCGGACCCTCGCACCAATGGCTCCCGTCCCGGTGCCTGGAGCTCGACGGTGGCGTCCACGGCCCGGGCCATCCCGCCGGGGCCGGCCCTCTTCCACAGGGCGTCGGCCAGGGACGGCGACAGCGGCCGGGGCTGCCACCCGGGCTGGGCGCGCCGGACGTCCTCCACGTGGATGAAGAACTCCACCGTGTTCATGGCCGGGTCGAACGGCCGCAGCAGGACCGGGGGGCCGCGACGCACCGCCGCGATCAACTCGGGCCACGGCATCCGGTCCCGGGTGCTCCGCCGGACCCGATCGGTGTACCCGGCCAGCGGGGCCCAGACCAGCCCCGGCCCGCTGTCCGGGCGGCGTTCCCGCACCACCAGATGGGCGGCGAGATCGAGCGTCGCCCACCCGGTGCAGAGGGTCGGCGCCCCCGGTCCCAGTTCCTCGAGGAGGTCGCAGAGCGCGGTGCGTTCCTGCTGGGCGTCGGAGATCGGGGGCACGACGGGGGTTACGACCTCGCCACCCGGTGCAGGAACGGGATCAGATGGTCGACGAACAGATTGTTGGGAAAGGCACCGGCCGGATCGTTGTGGGCATACACCTTCGATCCGTCCACCAAGGTCAGATGGCCGGATGGGATGCCCGACTGTTGCGCGAGGACCTGGGCCGCGGTCAGCACGTTCGGGCCACCCAGCGCCGCCGCGAAGACATAGATCAGGAGGCTGGTCGGGAGGTGATGGCCCATGGTGGCGTCGACGCCGAGGACCGCCTGGGCCGGATTGGCGTTTCCGTCCGCGACCGCGCCGGTGTCGTCGGTCAACCGCTGAGGGAAGTACCACTCGCTGCCGTCGGCCCCCTGGACGGAGGCCCCCGAGAACATGGCGGCGAATCGCTTGATCGGGGTGATGGCCCCACTCCCGTTCCAACCGTGCACCGGGCCCTGCTCGGCCAAGCCGGTACCGAGATGGGCCTGGGCCGCGACCAGCGACGGCGGCGACGTGGCCACGTTGAGGGCGTAGCCGTACTGGCCCAAGTTGGTGACCGGGACCGGCGGGACCAGGTCGGCGGGCAGGAGTCCGGAGGTCTGGCCGAGCGACGGCGCGTTGGGATCGATGAGGGCGGCGGCCGAACCGGTGGCACTGAAGATGCCGGCGTAGGGGGCGACGATCCCGCCGAAGGACAGCCACGGGGAGGCGGTCGGGGCCTCGAGTGACTGCAGCTCTGCCGTGGCCTGGGCCGGGTCGACCGGTGTGGGGCCGCTCCCGCCGTCGATGTAGATGAGGCCGGCGAGGTCCCGCGCCCCAGGATGGCCGTTGAAGTCCCAGGTGGCGTAGGCGGTGACCACCGAGCCGCCCAGCGAGTGGCCGCCCAGCACCACCTTGCCGCCCAGCTTCCTCGCCCACGCGATCACACGGTGCAGATCCTGCACCGCCACGTTCATCCCCCACTGCTTGGCGAAGGCAACGGTGGCGTTGGGGATGGCCTGGATGTGGGAATGAATGGACGGATCCTTCAGGTAGCCCAGGTAGTAGTCGAAGAGCTGGGTCGCATTCGACGCTCCCCGCTTGAAGGAGTCCAGGACCGACTGGTCCTCGAGCAGGTTCTCGCGGCGCTCCACCGACCAGACCTGCCACCCCGGGGTCCGGGACACCACCCACTTGGCCAGGGGCAGGAAGTAGGCACTGCCGGCGGAGGTTCCGGGTTCCAGGACCAGGACGTTCCTGGCCCGGGCCGGGCCGATCCGGAGTACGCCGACCCGGTTGTAGCGGGCCGGGGTCCCGGGCGCCGGGTAGCCGCGCATCCAGGTCACCGAGGTCGACGACCTCGTGGCCGTAGAGGCCGGCGCGGCGGCCGCACGCGCCGCGGGGCCACCGGCCAGGACCAGGCCACCCAGAACCAGCAAGACCAGGATGGTCCGGCGCCCCAGGTTGGGTCGAATGGTCCGCATCGTGCCTCCCCACTGCGAGCTCCCGGGGCGAAGCTAACACCGCGTCGGCCGGCCTGCCCGGGCACCGGGGCCCGGCTGCGGCCCGGATGGGGCACACTCGGGCCGTGCGCCTGTTCGTGGCCGCGTGGCCCGATGCGATGACCCGGGGCGATCTCTCCCGACTTCCTCTCGGCTCCGTGCCCGGCCTCCGACCGACCGGGACAGGGGCCTGGCACGTGACCCTGCGGTTCCTCGGGTCGGTCGGGGAGGACGTGGTGCCCGACCTCGTGGCCGCGCTGACCGTGGCGGCCTCGACCGCGCCGGTCCCGACCGCCCGGGTCGGCCCGGCCACAGTGTGGTTCGGGACGGGGAGGGCGCTGGTCCTGCCGGTCACCGGCCTCGACGACCTGGCTGCCGCGGTCCGGCGGGCCACCGCCGGGGTTCCGGGACAGCCGGGTTCCGGTCCACCCTTCAACGGCCACCTCACCGTGGCCCGGTCCGGCCGGAGACCCCTGAGGCCGGCGGCCAGGGCGCGGGTGGCCGGGCTCCCGTTCCGGTCGGGGTTCGAGGTCGACTCCGTCGACCTGGTGGCGTCGGTCAGCTCCGCCGGGGGTCCCCACTACATCTCCCTCGGGCGGGCATCCGTCGGCCCGGGTCACCCTGACCGGCCACCGGTCGCCTAGTGTTCCGTCGTCCCGGCCCGGACCGCGGGTTGACCCGCGGCCCGTCCCCGGCGGCCGGGCGTGCCACAGTCGAACGACCAGAGGAGTCGGGCCGCATGAGCTTTGTCCCCTACGACCGCCCGGTGCGGGCCGCCTTCGTCGGCCTCGGGCGCATCTACGACCTCAACATGCGCGCCTACGTGGACAACCCCGACGTCGAGGTGGTGGCCCTGGTCGACCCGAGCGAGGAGCGCCGCGCCCAGCGCCAGCGGGACTGGCCCGGGGCCCGCACGTTCTCCTCGGTCTCCGAACTGGCCGCCAGCGGACTCGGGGTCGACGCCGTCGAGGCGCTTCTGCCCATCCCGCTTCATGTCGACGGGGTCATCGAACTGCTGGGGCACGGGTGGCACGTCAACCTGCAGAAGCCGATGTGCAACGATCTGGCCGACGCGGCGCGGATGCTGGAGGCCGCCGCCACCAACGACCGCCAGCTACGGGTGATGGAGAACTACATCTTCTACGAGCCTCTGGTGCGGCTCAAGGAGGTGGTCGACGCAGGGGAGATCGGCGCGGTGGCCGGCTACCACATGAAGATGGTGGCCAGCGGTCTCGGAGGGTGGGAGGTGCCGGGCAGCAGCTACGAGTGGCAGTTCCAGCAGATGCGTACGGGCCGCGGCATCCTGGTCTTCGACGACGGTTGGCACAAGCTGGCCACCGCCCTGTGGCTGTTCGGCCCGGTCCGGGAGGTCCGGGCCTGGGTCGGTGGCACCGAGGTCATGGAGGGGATCGAGATCGATGCCCCGTCCACCTTGATCTGGGAACACGACAACGGGGTGCGGGGCGTATGGGACATCACGCTGGCGCCGGACCTGTACCTGCGGTCGGACTACTACACCAATGACGAGCGCTGGGAGGTGACCGGACGGAAGGGCTACGCCCGGGTCAACCGCTGCACCGGTCGGGGTATCCAGCAGCCCAGTCTTGAGGTCTACGCCGAGGGGGAGATGCGGTCGTACCATGCGCTGGACGACGACTGGGCCAGCAGCTTCCGTGACTCGGGCCGCCACTGGCTCCGGTGGCTGCAGACCGGGCAGGGTCCGATGAAATGGAGCGGCGAGGAGGCGGTTTCGGTGCTCCGCTTCGCTCTGGCGGCCTACGCCAGCAGCGAGGCCGGGAGCTCCGGGGTGGACCCCGCGACCGTACGCTGACCCCACCGGACCGACCGGGCCACAGGCCGAGACGGTCCATCGTCGCCCGGGTGCCAGACTGCTGGGGTGAGGTCCGGGCGCCCGTCGCACCGTGCCAGCGTGCGGTGCGGCGCCGCACCGCTGGCGGTCCCGATGGTGGTGGCCCTCGCCGTGCTGCTGAACTCCTGTGGCGGCCGCGAGCCGGCCGCCGCCCCCCACCCGAACCAAGGTGAACCCGGCGGTCCGACCGGCTCCGACCACCTCCACCTCCACGTCGGTACCGGTGGCGGCGGTGGCGCCGGTGGCGTGGGTCCCTTGCGGCGCGCTGCAGTGCGGCTCGGTGACCGTTCCCCTCGACTACCGGCACCCGGGAGGGCCGACCATCCTGATCGCCGTGGCCCGACACCCGGCCGAGCTCCCGGCCGAGCGCATCGGATCGGTGATCATCAACCCCGGCGGCCCGGGCGGGTCGGGCATCGACGACCTCACGAACGAACTCTCGGCCCTCGACCCCGTGGTCCTGGCCCGCTTCGACATCGTCTCGTTCGATCCGCGAGGGGTGGACCGCAGCAGCCCGGTTCGGTGCACCACCGCCGGCGACGGAGCGTCGACCCAGCCCCTGATCGACCCGGTCCCGACCACACCGGAGGCCCGCCAGGCCTTGCTCCAGAACGACCAGGCGTTCGCCGCTCAATGCCGGCGCTACAGCGGAAGCATCCTCCCCTTCGTGGGCACCGTGGATGCGGCCCGTGACCTCGACCGGATCCGACAAGCGGTGGGCGACACCGGCCTGACCTACATCGGACACTCCTACGGCACCCTGCTCGGGGCCACCTACGCCGAGCTGTTCCCCACCCACGTTCGGGCCATGGTGCTCGACGGGGCCATCGATCCCGCCTCCACCACCACCGAGTACGCCACCGAGCAGGCCGGGAGCCTCGAGACCGCACTTCAGGCCTTCTTCGCCTGGTGCGCCGCGGACACGACCTGCCCGTGGCGCCCGTCCGGGGATCCGACCGCGGCGCTGCTCGACCTGATCCAGCAGTCCCGGACCCGGCCGTTGTCGAGGGCCGGAGGGGGCACGGCGGGCCCCGGCGAGATCTACGAGGCCCTCCTGGCCGGATTGGAGTCACCGTCGTCGTGGCCGACGCTGGCCTCGGCCCTGGCGGCGGCGCAGGCCGGCGACGGCGCGCCGGTGGTGGGCATGACCGACCGGTACCAGAACGGCGGCTCGCCCAACGCCGTCTCGGCCGAGCAGGCCATCGACTGCCTCGACCACCCGGTGGACCGGGACCCGGCGAGCTACGTGGCCCAGGCCGCGTCGGCGGGGCTGTCCGCACCGGTCTTCGGCCCCCTCCTGGCCTGGGGTCTCCTCGGCTGCGCGGTCTGGCCGGCGCTCCCCACCCGCTCCCCGACGCCGGCCTCGGATCCCGGCGCGCCGCCTATCCTGGTAATCGGCACGACCGGCGACCCGGTCACGCCCTACGCGTGGGCTGAGGCGCTGGCCGGCGAACTGAGCGGTGGGGTCCTCCTCACCTGGCAGGGCGCCGACCACGTGGCCAGCTTCTACAGCGCCTGCGTGCGGGTGGCCAGCCAGACCTATCTGGTAGACGGGACCCTTCCGTCGCCGGGGACCGTCTGCACCGACTGACTCCGCGGGCCGGGGCCGAGGGGGCCATTGCCTACCGGCCTCCCGCCTGATTAAATACAAGACATATCGGATCGTAATCTGCGGGCGGGCAGGTGGATCCGGTGCCACCCCGAGCACGGAAGGACCGCCCATGCCAGCACTGGATCGAAAATGGTGGACCCTGATCGCGGTCTGCACCGCCACGTTCATGCTCCTGTTGGACATCACCGTGGTCAACGTGGCTCTGCCCGACATCCAACAGTCACTCCACTCCACCTTCAGCGACATCCAATGGGTGGTGGACGCCTACTCCCTCACCCTGGCCGCCTTCCTGCTGACCGCCGGAGTGATCGGGGACATGTTCGGCCGACGGGAGGTCTTCGCGGTCGGTCTGGGGGTGTTCTCCGCCGCGTCACTGACCTGCGGGCTGTCCACCAGCTCGCTGATGCTCAACCTCTCCCGCGCCGCCCAGGGAGTCGGCGGAGCCATCATGTTCGCCACCTCCCTGGCGCTCATCGCCGCAGCGTTCACCGGCCGGGAACGGGGCACGGCCTTCGGGATCTACGGAGCGGTGCTCGGGGGCGCGGTGGCCGTCGGCCCCCTGGTCGGCGGGGCCATCACCAGCGGGATCGGGTGGCGGTGGATCTTCTTCGTGAACGTCCCCATCGGCATCCTGGCCATCGGGATCACCCTCACCAAGATCCAGGAGTCGAAGGACCCCAACCACCGGCGGGTCGACTGGATCGGATTCATCTCGTTCTCCAGTGCGCTGTTCCTCCTGGTGTTCGCACTCATCCGGGGCAACGACGACGGATGGGGCAGCACGTTGATCGTCAGCATGCTGGTCGCGGCCGGGGTCCTGTTGACCGTCTTCCTCGTGGCCGAGTGGCGTCAGGAGGACCCGATGTTGGACCTGACGCTGTTCGACGGCCGGCCATGACCGGAGTGTCCCTCGCCGCCTTCACCCTCTCGGCCTCGATCTTCGCCCTCTTCTTGTATCTGACCCTCTACATCCAGGACGATCTCGGCTACGGGCCGCTGGCGGCCGGGGCCCGATTCCTGCCACTGACCGTCCTGGCCTTCATCGTGGCCCCCATCGCCGGCAAGCTGACGGTGAGGATCCAGACCCGGTACCTGCTCGGGTCGGGCCTGTTCCTGATCGCGGTGGGCTGTGTGCTGATGGCGACCACCAAGACCGACTCCACCTGGACGGTGCTCCTTCCCGGCTTCATCGTCGCCGGCATCGGCATCGGGACGGTCAACCCGGTGCTGGCCTCCTCGGCCATCTCCGTGGTCCCACCCGAACGGAGCGGGATGGCCTCGGGAGCCAACAGCACCTTCCGGCAGGTGGGCATCGCCACCGGTATCGCCGGGCTGGGTTCGGTCTTCCAGTCGCAGATCCAGGCCCACACCCTCGGCGCACTGCGCGGGACCGCGACCGGTAGGGAGGTCCTGGCCCATGGCGGTCCGGCCCTCCAGAGCGCCATCCTGGGTGGGGCGGTCCATCGAGTAGCGGCCACCATCCCGTCGGACGCCTTCCGGGCCTCCCTGCTCAACGCCTACCGGGCCGGGTTCTCGACCAGCCTCAACTCCCTCATGGTCATCGGGGCGATCATCGCCCTGATCGGCTCGATCGGGGCGTTCGTGCTGGTCCGGCAGCGGGACTTCGTGCCCAGCGTGACCCCGGCCGGCCCTCCGGTCGATGCGCCCGTGGAGGTGGCGGCGTGACCGGGTCGGGAACTGCCCCCGCCACCCGGGTCGGCCACCGAGATCCGTCGCGGACTCGGGGCCGTCCCCGCGACGAGCGGGTGAGTGCGGCCATCACCGCAGCCGCCCTCCGCCAGCTCAGCGACGTCGGCTACGGAGGGGTGAGCATGGAGGGCGTCGCCGCCGAGGCCGGGGTGGCCCGGGCCACGGTCTACCGTCGCTACCGCGACAAGGCCGACCTGGTCACCGCGGCCATCGCCGCCAACAGCACCTCCCATCTGGTCGAGGGAGCCTCGACCGACCCATGGGGCGACCTGGTCGAGTACCTCGAGCAGTTCGACCAGCGGTTCGCCGAGGGGTGTCTCGAGGTGGTGGGCACCCTGATCGGGATGCGCGAGGACCCCCGAGCCCTCGATCTCCACCGCCAGCGGGTGGTCGGGCCCCGGATGGGCTACGCCCGCTCTCTGCTGGAGCGGGCCCGGCAGCTCGGACAGCTCCGGTCCGATGCCGACCTGGACCTGGCCCTGCAGATGCTGGTGGGCTCGGTGTTCGCCCGGCGGATCGCCGGGCAGACGACCGAGCAAGGTTGGGCCGAACGGGCCGCCGACGCCATCTGGTCCGGGATGGCCCCCGACTGACCGAACGCTGCCGTCGGTCAGGTCGGTCCGGACCCTCCCCTCGTCAGGGCAGGATGCCCCGCACATAGGCGGCCTGGCCCGCATGCTGCAGGTCATCGGCGATCACGCTCACCAGCCGGACCTGCAAGGTGACCGGCGGGTCCCATCGGGTGTCCACCACCCGGTCGAGTTCGTCCTCGGTGAGCGAGCCCACGAAGGCACGGGTCCGGGCGTGCACGTCCTCGAAGTACTCGAGCAGCAGCGGCGCCTCCGCCACCACCAACCCGACGGTGGCGGCATCATGGCCGTAGCCGGTGTCGGCCGGGTCGAGAGGCAGGTCGAAGCGGTCGGCCCACCCCTTCGTCACCCACACCTGGCGTCCGTCGTCGACCCCGGCCACGTGGTCGTCCTGGATACGGGTGAGGTGCCAGACCAGCCAGGCGATGGAGTTGGACTCGGGACCGGGGCGGAAGGCCAACTCCTCCCGGGTGAGCCCGTTGACCGCCGGGTGCACCGAGTCACGGACCCGCTCGAAGGCGTCCACCAACAGGTCGATGCTCGTCATCGCCTCGCTCCTCTCCTCCGGGCCGGGCGACCGGCCCGGCCGTTCCGCCCGACTGTAGGCGGTCGGCGGACGCCAGCCCTCGGTGTTGCCCGGTTTCCGAATTGGGTACAGGGTTGGGCACCGAGAAAGTGAGGTGCCCCATGGCGATCGCCACCGTCAATCCGGCCACCGGCCACACCGTGAAGACGTTCTCCGAGTTCACCGAGACCGAGGTGGACCAGGCCCTGGGCCGTGCCGCTCGGACCTTCCGCACCTATCGCTCCACCACCTTTGGGCAGCGGTCGGCGTGGATGTGGCGGGCCGCCGACCTCCTGGACGCCGAGGTCGACCCCGTGGCCGAGATGATGACCACCGAGATGGGCAAGACCCTGGTTTCGGCGCGCCAGGAGGTGCTGAAGTGTGCCAGAGCGTGCCGGTATTTCGCCGAGCACGCCGAAGCATTCCTCGCCGACGAGCCTGCCGACGCCTCGGCCGTCGGTGCCGCGGCGGCCTACGCCCGCTACCAGCCCATCGGGCCGGTGTTGGCCGTGATGCCGTGGAACTTCCCGCTGTGGCAGGTCATGCGGTTCGCCGCTCCCGCCCTCATGGCGGGCAACGTCGGGCTCCTCAAGCACGCCTCCAATGTCCCCCAGACCGCGCTCTACCTCCACGACCTCTTCGCCCGGGCGGGGTTCCCCGAAGGTGCCTTCCAGACCCTGCTCATCGGGTCCTCCGCGGTCGAGGCGGTCCTACGCGACGACCGGGTGGTCGGGGTCACCCTCACCGGATCGGGCCCGGCCGGCTCGGCGGTGGCCGCGGTGGCCGGGGAGGTGATCAAGAAGTCGGTCTTGGAACTGGGGGGCAGTGACCCCTTCCTGGTCCTGCCCTCGGCCGACCTGCCCCGCGCCGCGGAGGTGGCCACCACGGCACGATGCCTCAACAACGGGCAGTCGTGCATCGCCGCCAAACGGTTCATAGTCCACGACGAGGTGGCCGACGAGTTCGAGCGCCTCTTCGTCGATCGTATGGACTCCCGGGTGGTGGGCGATCCGATGGACGAGGGTACCGACATCGGTCCACTGGCCTCGGACCAGCAGCGGCACGACATCGTCGAGCTGGTGGAGGACGCGGTGTCGAAGGGGGCCGCGGTGCGGTGCGGGGGGGTCGTCCCCGATGGCCCGGGCTGGTACTACCCCCCGACCGTGCTCACCGGCATCACCCCCGAGATGCGGATCCACACCGAGGAGGCCTTCGCCCCGGTGGCCACGCTCTACCGGGTGGGCTCCCTGGAGGAAGCGGTCGAGCTGGCCAACGGCACCGAGTTCGGCCTCGGGGCCAACGCCTGGACCACCGACGGGGACGAGCGGGAGCGTCTGGTCACCGAGTTGGAGGCCGGCATGGTGTTCATCAACGGCAACGTGACCTCGTATCCCGAACTTCCGTTCGGCGGCATCAAGACCTCCGGGTACGGGAGGGAGCTGACCGCCCACGGCATCCGGGAATTCTGCAACCTGAAGTCCGTGTGGGTCGGGTCTCCCGGTGCCTGACCGGCCGGGTCAGGCCGACCGCAGCTGCTGCAGCGGACCGGCCGGGTACGGGGAGTCGTAGGGCACCACGCCACCCGTCTCGGGCCGGGGAGGACCGGGGCCGTCGACCCGGTCGGGCCTCGCCCGGCCGGCGCCTCCCCGCCAGGCCTATGATCGCCGGTCACGACGACCGGTCCGCACCCCAGAGGTGCGTGGGCCTGAGCGTCACGACCGTGGGGAGGGCGTGGATGTCGCTGGAGTACGAGGAGGCCTTCGCCAAGGTCACCGGGCCGGGTCAGCTCTTCGAGGTGGTCGACGCGACGATCGGCGACCTGGATTACCGGGTCTTCGCCAACGCCCCGACGACGCTCGGCGAGCTCTTCGCCGGGGCCCGGGGCGAGCCGTCCACCTTCCTGGTCTACGAGGACGAGCGCTGGTCCTTCGACGAGACCATGCGCCACGTCGACGCCCTGGCCCATGCCCTGGTGCACCGGTTCGGCATCACCAGGGGGGACCGGGTGGGCATCGCCATGCGCAACCTGCCCGAGTGGATCATCTCGTTCGCCGCCATCCTGTCCATCGGGGCGGTGTCGGTCTCCTTCAATGCCTGGTGGACCGAGACCGAACTGGACTACGCGGTCGGCGACTCCGGCGTCTCCCTGTTGATCGCCGATCCGGCCCGCACCGAACGGCTCCATCGTGCGGCCCAGGCCCGGGGCGTGGGGATCATCGTGGCCCGAGCCGACCGGATCGAGCCGGTGCCCGCCGGGGTGCAGCACTTCGACGATGTGATCGCCCTGGGGGACCCGATGCCCGAGGTCGAGGTGGGCCCGGACGACGACGCCACCATCCTCTACACCTCGGGCACCACCGGCTTCCCCAAAGGAGCGGTCTCGACCCACCGGGCGGTGACTCAGTCCCTGATGGCGTTCTGGGCCGGCACCACCATCCAGACGGCCCGCAAGGGCAACGACCCGCTGAGCGGCGGCGGGTTCGCCCCGTGCTTCATCCTGATCGTCCCGCTCTTCCACGTCACCGGCTGCGTGCCGGTCATGCTCTCCTGCTTCGGAATGAAGTTCAAGCTGGTGATGATGCACCGGTGGGATCCGGAGACCGCCCTGCGGCTCATCGAGGCCGAGCAGGTCACGGCATTCGTCGGGGTCCCCACCCAGAGCTGGGACATGCTGGAGAGTCCGGCCTTCGCCAGCTACGACACCTCCTCGCTCACCACCGTGGGCGGTGGGGGGGCACCGGCGCCGACCACCCTGGTCGACCGGGTGGACAAGGGGTTCCGGAGGGGCCGACCGAACATCGGGTACGGCATGACCGAGACCAACGCCTTCGGCCCCGGCAACAGCGGTGACGACTACGTGGCCCACCCGGCCTCGACCGGCCGGGCCCGGACCACCATCATGGACGTCGAGATCCGGGACGACCAGGGGCGCCCGGTCCCGGTGGGGCAGCGGGGTCAGATCTGGATGAAGGGGCCCAATCTGATCCGGGGCTACTGGAACAAGCCCGAGGCCACGGCCGAGACCATCGTGGACGGGTGGTTGGCCTCGGGGGACCTGGGCCGCATCGACGAGGAGGGGTTCCTCTACATCGAGGACCGGGCCAAGGACATGGTCCTCCGGGCCGGCGAGAACGTCTACTGCGCCGAGGTGGAGAGCGCCATCTATGAACACCCCGGTGTCTACGAGGCTGCCGTGTTCGGGGTGCCCCATCGGCGCCTCGGCGAAGAAGTGGCTTGCGTGGTCCAGCGCAAGACCGGGTCGGAGCTCACCGCAGACCAGCTGGCCGACTTCCTGGGCGAGCGCTTGGCGCCGTTCAAGGTGCCCGGCCGGGTGGCGTTCTCCGACGGTCGGCTGCCGCGGAACCCGTCGGGGAAGATCCTGAAACGGGAGCTGCGGGAGCTGTTCTTCCCCGACGGCCCGACCGACGAGCGCCCCCAGAGGTAGGTTCGCACCACATGGACCTCGATGTCGCCGCCGCCACCGCCACCGAGCTGACCCGGGCCATCGCCGAGCGGTCGATCTCCTCACGCGACGTGCTGGAGCAGCTGCTGGCTCGGGTGGAGAGGATCAACCCGGCCCTGAACGCCGTCGTGGCCCTCGACCTCGATCGGGCCCGGGCCGCCGCCGACGCCGCCGACGCCGCCACGGCTTCGGGGGGGCCGATCGGGCCGCTCCACGGGCTGCCCATGACGGTGAAGGACGTCTGGGAGACCGAGGGCCTGGTGACCACTTCGGGCGCTCCCGAACTATGGGACCACGTGCCCCAGTCGGACGCACTGGCCGTGTCCCGGCTGCGCCGGGCCGGGGCGGTCATCTTCGGCAAGACCAACACCCCCCTCTACGCCGGCGACTTCCAGACCTACAACGAGGTCTACGGGTTGACCAGCAATCCCTGGGACACGACCCGCACCGCGGGTGGCTCGTCAGGAGGGGCGGCCGCGGCGGTGGCCGCCGGACTCACCCCCCTCGAGCTGGGCAGCGACATCGGCGGCTCGATCCGTAATCCGGCTCACTTCAACGGGGTCTACGGGTTGAAGCCGTCGTGGGGCGTGGTGCCGAGCCGGGGCCACATCCCCGGGCCCCCCGGGACCCTGGTGGAGGCCGATGTCAACTGCAACGGGCCCCTGGCCCGCCACCTGGACGACCTCGAGCTGGCCCTCGACGTGGTGGCGGGACCCCTGCCGGAGGACGCCGGCGGCTGGCGACTCCAGCTCGGGGAAGGTCCGCCGATCCCGGGGGTCAGGGGGCTGCGGGTGGCCACCGTCTTCCACCAGGGGTCCGATGTCATGCCGCTGGCCGGCGACGTACGCGCCAACCTCGATCGGTTCGCCGCCCGGCTGGGCGAGGCCGGGGCCCGGGTGGAGGCCGTCCCACTGCCCGTCCCGTTGGCCGACGGGCTCCGGTCGTGGCAGGAGCTGGTCCTCCCCATCATCGGGCTGGGCCTGCCCGAGGAGGCCTATGCCTCGTTCGCCGAATTGGACACGGTCCCCGGCGACGATCCGATGGTGGTGGCCGGCCGGGCCCTGGCCGGTCGGTACCGGACGTGGGCCCGGGCCAACGGGCTCCGGCAGCGCCAACGCGCCGCCTGGGCCGACTGTTTCGAACGCTACGACGTGGTCCTGGCTCCGGTGATGCCGACGGCAGCCTTCCCCCACGACGTGGACCGGCCCATCACCGACCGGGTGATCGACGTCGACGGCACCCCGCTCCCCCACCTGGTGGCCATGGCCTGGTGCGGGGCGATCGGATCGGTCCTCCTCCCCGTGGTGACCCTGCCCACCGGTCCCACTCCGGACGGTCTCCCGGTGGGGGTGCAGGCCATCGGTCCGTTCCTCTCCGACCGACGACTGCTCCGGATCGCCGGGCTGCTCGACGCCGCGGCCGGCCCCGGCTTCTCCCCGCCGCCGGTCTGAGCCCCTCCTGACCTCTCCGATGGCACTGCCGGAGCGCGGCGAGGCCACCTCACCACCGAGGGGGATCCTCCCGGCGGCCGGCCTCCGGGAGGCGGTCCGGCCCGAGCGACGCCCGGGGTTGTGCGCCGGGTCAGTGGTGGGCGGCGACGTAGGCCGCGGCCTCCCGGTGGACCACGGAGACCAGGTTCCCCAGGGCCAGGTTCACGTCCACCAGGTGCAGACCCCATCCCGGGGTCGGGCTGGGATGGATGGTGGGAGCACCATCGAGGGGGGACACCTCGAGGACGGTGGCCCCGTCGAGCGTCGCGCACCGGGCCGAGTAGGCCCCCGGGACCGCCACCCAGGTGGTGGTGACCCTGGGGACGGCGTAGCCGAGGAGGGCGATGCCTGCCGCGATGGAGGATCCGGGGGCGAACGGCTGGCTGGGCAGGATGGGGTCGAGCACGCCACTCCCGCCGGACAGGGCGGCGGGGTTGGTGCACAGGACCTGCCGGCCCGCGGCGGTGGTCCGGCCGAAGAGGGAGCCGGCCGGGGGGACCGCGTCGAAGGTCGAGTAGGCGATGACGCAGCCCACCTGGGTGGCGGAGTGGCAGGCCGGGATGTGGTGGAAGTCACCGCCGACATCGGACCCCTCCTTCACGGTCACATTGCCGCCGGGCAGTACGGCCGACACCATCCGGTGACGAAGGGTCGGCGAGGGGTCGATCTCCGTGGCGATGAGCTGGCGCAGCAGGAACGAGCCCTGGGAGTGGCCGATCAGCACCACCCCCCGGCCATGGTTGTACTGCTTGAGGTAGGTGGCCCAGGCCTGCTCCACATCGCTGTAGGCGAGGCTCGACTCCGCCGCCGTGGCCTGGCCGTTGATGGCCGAGATGGTCAGCTGCCGGTACATGGGTGCGAACACCCGGCACTCGCTGGAGAACCGGGCCGCCTGGTACAGGGCAATGGAGCGCTCGGTGGGGTCGACGGTCAAGTCGGCGTTGCCGGTCTTCTGGTCGCTCACCGTCGGGTAGACGTAGAAGCAGTCGATGCCCGGGTGCGCGGTGGCCTTGGGACTGCTCTCGCCGAGGACCCGGCCCGAGGGGGTGGTCCTGGTGGTGGTCAGGCCGGGGGTGCAGGGGTCGTCGGCCATGCCGGGGCGGCAGAGCCAGACGGTGGCGACGTGCGATCCTGTCGCCGGTGACGAGGAGGCCGGAGCGGCCGACGCCACCACCACATCCGTGGCCCAGAGCGACGCCAGGACCAGCACGGCGACGGCGAAGGAACTGAGGCGGCGCATGGCGCGCCCTACCGTCCGTTCTGGCCGGGCCACGGACCGCGCCGTCAGCCTCGGGCCAGCCGGCTCACGGCAACGCCACCTCGCCGACGATGGTCCCGTACATGTCGTTGAGGGGGTAGGACAGGAGCTCGAGGCGCTCCCCGTCGGGACCCGGGAAGTAGGCCGACGTTCCGCCGACGATGTGGGTGGGGATACCGGCCGCCTCCACCTTGGCCACCAAACGGTCCCACTGCCCGGGGGTGACCGAGATGGCGATGTGGTGGAGACCGCCGAGCACCTCACCGTAGGGGCCGAGGTCGAGGCCGGGGAAGTCGAAGTAGGCCAGGTAGTTGCCGTGGCCGACATCGAAGAAGAAGTGGGTGGAGCCGCGGTAGTCCCGGTTCTCGAACAGCTCGGCCAGGGGGAAT
Organism: uncultured Acidimicrobiaceae bacterium; assembly: GCA_963833585.1. Lineage (GTDB taxonomy): Bacteria > Actinomycetota > Acidimicrobiia > Acidimicrobiales > RAAP-2 > Bog-756. The sequence goes on from CAWHYF010000004.1 coordinate 133,201, forward strand.
TCCAGCAGGTCCTGGTAGAAGGCGATGGTTCGCTCCACATCGCTGCTGAGCAGGGCGAAGTGGTGGAGTCCCCGGGCCGACGAGACGGGCCGTTCCCCGGGGGGCCGGAGGTACCGATCCCTCAGCGCCGCCCACTCGGCGTTGCGGTCCTGGCTGCTGCCGTGCTCGGTCACCGGCCGTCACCTCCTCTGGCAGCACTGTACCCACGGTGGCCGCCTCCGGGTGGGGACGCGGCAACAATGGCTCGCCTCCGAGGCCGGGCAGCGGCGCCCCACCTCCGGCGGAGGGGCAAGAACCCGCATTCTCCGTGGGGCGCCCAACCGTGCCATCATCCTGGTCGGAAGAGTCGTCCCCGCAGAGAGGAAGCACCCATGAGCGAGCTGCTGTTGGCCGACGAGAGGGAGGCCGTGGCGAACGCCAGCCGCCATCTGGCCCGTACCGGGCTGGTCATCGGCACCGCCGGGAACATCTCCGCCCGAAAGGACGACCTGGTGGCGGTCACTCCCACCGGCGCCGATCTGGGCGACGTCACGGCAGAGATGGTGACGGTGATCACCCTCGACGGCGAGCACGTGGACGGGGACCTGGCCCCAACTTCGGAGGTGCCGCTCCACACCGGCATCTACAAGGCCACCAACGCCAAGGCCGTGACCCACGCCCACGCCATGGCATCCACGGCGCTCTCGTGCACACACGATGAACTGCCACCGCTGCACTACAGCTGTCTGGGCCTCGGGGGGGCGCCCCGCACCGCGCCGTACGCCACCTTCGGCTCCCAGCAGCTGGCCGACAACGTCATCGAGGCCCTGCAGGGTCGGAACGCCGCCATGATGCGGAACCACGGCTCCATTGCCTACGGCAACAAGATGAGCGAGGCCATCGAGCGCCTCGAGCTCCTGGAGTGGCTGGCCGAGCTGTACTGGCGGGCCTCGTCCATGGGCACGCCGCAGGTGCTCACCGACAAGGACTTCGAGGCCATCATCGTATCGGCCATGGAGAAGGGCTACGGCTCGATCAAGAAGGTCGACAAGAAGTAGGAGCTGCCGTCCCCTTCCACCCTGCGGGGCGGTTGCCGGCAGACGGCGTCCGTGGACCGGTGGCACCCCTTCGGGCGGTCGGGCAGCCCCCGCTCTGATCGTGAGGACGAGGCCCGCCGGGGCCGGGGCGAGGCCGATGGTGCTCCCCGTGGACAGCCCCGGTGCCACGCGGGAAGCTGACGGGCGAGCATCCAGCCAGGTCCGACGCCAACCGGAGGTAGCCATGCCCGAGTTCCCCACCATCACCCACGTCGCCCTCACCGTGAGCGACCTGCAACGGAGCGTGCCGTGGTACCGGCGCCTCTTCGACGGCGATCCGGTGCTGGACGAGGACACCGGACCCTTCCGGCACGTGGTCTGGCTGGTCGGCGGCCAGACCCTGGTCGGCCTCCACCAGTTCCCCGATCCCGCCGACTCCGTACCGTTCGACGAGCGCCGACTGGGTCTGGACCATCTGGCCTTCGCCTGTGCCGACCGGGGGGAGCTCGAGCAGTGGCAGGCCCGCCTCGAGGAGCTCGGCGTTCCGCACGGGGGGGTCGTCGACGCACCCTACGGGTCGGGGCTCTCGTTCCGGGATCCCGACAACATCGCCCTCGAGTTCTTCGCCCCGCCGTCCTGAGTGATCCGGCCGACCGGCCGGACGGGCCAGGCACCCGGGCCGGTCCGGGCGTCCGGAGAGGTGGGCGCCGCGGTGGGTCAACGGGCTCGCCGCCCGGAAGAGGAGTGCCCCGTGGAACTGCGGTACCTGTATGTGGGCTCGGCCGACGTCGGGTCGGACCTGGCCGGGTGGCTCCTGGTCCCCGGGGTCCGGCTCAGGTGGCGGTTTCGCCACTTCGGCGCCGACGTGGCCGCCGTCGACCCCGGCAGCCCTCCCTGCCTGCTGCTGGCCGATCACCGGCCCCCGGGCACCGTGCTCCCGATCTACCGGGTCGACGCCCTCGAGGACTCCGTCGCCACGTTGGCGTCCGGCGGGTGGACCGCAGCAGCCGGTCCCGTGGGTACACCCGAGGGGCCGGCCCATCTGCTGAGCGGACCCGGTGGCCTGGTCGTGGCCCTGCTCCGGGTGGACCGACCCGACGCCATGGACCGCGCCTACGCCGACCCCACCAACCCTCGCCGGGTGGGCTCCTGAAGTCGGAGCGACCGGGGGGCGCCCCAGGACGGGACGGGGCGCCCCGGTAGCATCGACCCATGGACGGACCATTCGATCCGCCACCGGACCACCCCTGGAACCGGGTGTCCCCCCGTCTGGCCCACATGCGCCGGGCCGTGTTGGCGGTCGTCGGGATCCCCGTGGTGGCGGCGGCGGCCATCCCGACCGCTTCGGCCTCCACGACGGTGGCCGCGGTGATCGCCGTCGTCGGCGTGGTCCTCCTGGCATGGGGCTGGCGGTCGATCGGCCGGAACCAGCGGTCGTGGGGCTACGCCGAGCGTCCCGACGACCTGGTCATCACCCACGGGGCCCTGTTCAAGAAATTGTGCGTGGTCCCCTACGGTCGGATGCAGCTGGTGGACGTGGAGGCGGGCCCCGTCGAGCGGTCCTTCGGCCTGGTCCACGTCAAGCTGCACACGGCGGCGGCCACCACCGACGCCAAGGTGTGCGGGCTGCTCCCCGCCACGGCCGCGACCCTCCGGGACCACCTCACCCAGCTGGGTGAGGCCCACGCCAGTGGACTCTGAGGCTCCGGACGATCCGTCCCCGACCTCGCCGGGGGCCGCGGCCGGGGATGCGGCCGCGGGCCCGCCCGAGGAGACGTTCCGACTCCACCCGCTGACCCCGGTGGCCCTGGGGGGCCGGATCCTCGGGGTACTGGCGGTGTTCACACTGTTCAGCCTGGCCGGCCAAAAGGCCGGCGACGGCAACGGGCCGAACGTCGTCGCCCTGGTCATCTACGGGGCGCTCGCCGCCCTGGTGGTGGCGAGAGGGTTGATCACGGTGGCGGTCACGCGGTACCACCTCCTCGGCGGGGAGCTACGCATCGACACCGGGGTGCTCCAGAAGCAGTCCAAGCGGGTCCGTCTCGACCGGGTTCAGAGCGTCGATGTGCTCGAGCCCTTCGCCGCCCGGATCTTCGGTCTGGCCGAGGTCAAGGTGACCACGGCCGGCACCGAGCGCTCGGCGGTGCGGCTCCGCTATCTGGCCAAGCCGGTGGCTCAGCGGCTGCGGGCCGAGCTGCTCGGCCGGTCCACGCGGGGTCTCGAACCGAGCCACGAGGCACCGGAACGCCCGGTGCTGTCCGTTCCCCACGGCCAGCTGATCGGGGCGATCCTGCTCGAGATGGTCTCCTGGCGGCTGATCTTCCTGCTCATCGGCCCGGCGCTGACCCTGGTCGGAAAAGAGAACGGCCACCGGGCCACCTCCGGGGTGGGGGTCGTCCTCTTCCTCTGGTTCGGGGTGCTGATCCTCCACGCCATCTGGCGACGGGTGAGCACGCTGTGGGACTTCACCCTCTCCGAGTCCCCGGACGGGCTCCGGGTGCGCCACGGCCTGCTCTCCACCAGCCGACAGACCGTGCCCCCCGGTCGGATCCAGGCGGTACTCATCCACCAACCGCTGTTTTGGCGCCCGCTCGGATGGGCGCAGGTGCGGATGAACGTGGCCGGCTACGCCGGAAGCGCCAACACCCGCTCCACCATGCTGGTGCCGGTGGCCGACCGGGAGTACGCCCTCGCTCTGGTGGGCTGGGTACTCGGCGGCGTCGACCTCGGAGCGATCGCACTCGAGGCCCCGCCCCGACGGGCCGCCGTGCGGGCGCCGCTGTGGTGGCGGAGGCAGTTGGTGGGCTCGGACGAGCACCTCTTCGTGGCCGCGCACGGCCTTCTCACCCGGACCACGGACGTGGTCCCCCACGAGCGGACCCAGAGCATCCGCCTGAAGGCGGGCCCCGTCCAGCGGCTGCTCGGACTGGCCTCGGTCCACCTGGACTCGACCCGTGGCCCGGTGAAGACCCGGGCCGCCAACCGGGACCAGCAGGCCGCCCGGGCCATGCTGGACCTGCAGGTGGAACGGGCCCGCCGGGCCCGGCTGGCTCCCTGGCATCCGACCGTCCGCTGAGCCCTCTCTTGCACCCCCGGCCCACCCCATCGTCACCAAGGACGACATGAGCCCACCACCTTCGGCCCCGGACGTGGTGGTGGTGGGTGGTGGCCTGGTCGGGAGCGCCCTGGCCTACGAGCTGGTGTCCGCCGGGGCCGCCACCGTCCTCGTCGACCGGCACGATCCGGGCCGGGCCACCGACGCCGGTGCCGGGATCCTCTCCCCCGAGACCCACCAGGACCCCGATCCCGGCACCTTCGCGGTGGGCATGGCGTCGGCCCGTCACTACCCGGAGCTGGTCGGGCGCCTCGCCGGCGACGGTGTCGAGGAGTCCGGGTTCTCGGTGACCGGCTCCCTGCTGGTGGCCGAGCGCCCAGGGGACGACGAGGTCATGGAACGGACCGCCGCCCTCATCGGGAGTCGCTCCCCCGGTCTGGTGGAGGAGGTGGACGCCGACGAGGTGAGCCGGCACTTTCCCCCGCTCGGGCCGGTCCGTCGGGCCCTGTACAACTCGGCCGGGCGGAGGGTCGACGGGCGGGTCCTCAACGGGGCGCTCCGTCAGGGTGCTCGGTCCCGGGGGCTGGGGCTGGTGGAGGCCAGCGTCACCTCCCTCCAGCTCGACCACCGGCGGGGCCGGGTCACCGGGGTGATGACCAGCTCGGGTCCGGTGGCCGCAGGCGCCGTGGCCATCTGTGGAGGAGCGTGGTCACCGGCCCTGTCCCAGGCCCTGGGCGTGGATCTGCCGGTCACCCCGCTCAAGGGGCAGATCGTCCACCTGTCACTGCCCGCCACCGACAGCCGGGCCTGGAGCATCGTCCAGCCGGTGCTGGGGTTCTACCTGGTCCCCTGGCCTGACGGCCGGGTGGCCTGCGGGGGGACGATGGAGGCCACGGCCGGCTTCGACTGCCGGCCGACCGCGGACGGCCTCCTCCAGCTCCTCCGGGAGTGCCTACGAACCGCCCCCGGACTGGCACCGGCCACGGTGGCGGAGGTCAGGGTGGGTCTCCGACCCTCCAGCGCCGACGGCCACCCGGTGGTCGGCCGGGTTCCGGGCTGGACCAACGTCTTCGTGGCCACCGGGCACGGGGCCGAAGGGCTCCTGCTCGGGCCGTACAGCGCCCGGGCGTTGGCCCGACACCTGGTGGACACCGATCCGTCGGGTCGGGCGGCCGGTGAGGCCGGGGCCGACCCGCTCCCCGGCCTGTGGTCCCCCGACCGGTTCGGATCGTCGGGCCCGGCCTGAGCCGGGGGGGGTCACGGGTGGCGGCCACGTCCACCCCGGCCCACGTCCCTCCCGGGCGGTTCCACTACCTTGGGACCACCATGGCTCCGCCCGGCTCACTGGTACTCCTGCACGGCTTCGCCTCGACCTTCGACCACACCTGGCGCCAGAGCGGATGGGTCGACATCCTTTCCGACTTCGCCTGCACCGCCCCGGAGATCGATCTGCCCGGACACGGTTCGTCGTCCCGGTCCACCGACCCCGAGGCCTACGCCAACGTGGAGGAGGACGTGGCCGCCCGGCTCCCCACACCCACCGGGGCGGTGGGCTTCTCCGCCGGTGCGGAGATCCTGCTGCGGGTGGCCGGCGCCCATCCCGCGTATTTCGATCGCCTGGCCCTGCTCGGGGTGGGCGACAACGTCTTCGAGACCCGCGACGCCTCCCCGGTGGTCGAGGCCCTCGACGGTGAGGAGGAGCCCGAGGACGTGCAGGCGCGGCTGTTCTACCGGCTGGCCCGTACCACGGGCAACGACCCCAAGGCGCTGGCCGCCTTCCTGCGCCGACCGCGGGAGCCGATGCGCGACGCGGACCTGGCCCGCATCGCCTGCCCCGTGCTGGTGGTCCTCGGAGACCGGGACATGATCCCGACGGCCGAGCGATTGATCCAGGCGCTGCCCTCCGCCACCTTCCTGTCGGTCCCCGGTGTGGACCACTTCGCCACACCCTCCAACTTCGGGGCGATCGATGCCACCATGACCTTCTTCGGGTTCACGTGACCGCCCCCGTCGACCGGCCGTGAGCGAACCGGGCCCGGCTGCCGCCCGCCTGCGGGAGGTGGTCGGGTCCCACGTGGTGGAGGATCCCGAGGTCATCGCGTCGTACACCACCGACTGGACCGGCAGGTTCGTGGGCCACTCCCCCTTGGTGGTGCGACCGGGTACGACCGAGGAGGTGGCCGGCGTGGTGGCCGTCTGCCGGGAACTGGGGCTCGCCCTCGTTCCTCAAGGGGGGAACACCGGTCTGGTCGGCGGAGGGGTTCCCCTGCAGGGCGAGCTGGTGCTCGGCCTCGGGCGACTGGGGTCCCTGGATCCCGTCGACGCCCTGGCCGGCCAGATCACCGTGGGATCCGGGGTCTCCCTGGCCGAGCTCCACCGGGTGGCGGGGAAGGCCGGATGGGCGTACGGGGTGGACATCGCCAGCCGCGACACCGCCACGGTGGGCGGCACCGTCGCCACCAACGCCGGCGGCCTGCACGTCCTCCGCTACGGGGCCACCCGGGCCCAGGTCCTGGGCCTCGAGGCGGTGCTCGGTACCGGGACGGTGGTCTCCCACCTCGCCGGGCTGGTGAAGGACAACACCGGGTACGACTGGCCTGGCCTGGTCTGCGGCAGCGAGGGGACCCTGGCCGTGATCACCGCGGCCCGACTGCGGCTGGTGCCCCCCATGCCGTACCGGACGACGGCGTTGCTGGCGTTCCCCAGCGTGTCGCACGCGCTGGAGGCCGCCACCTCGCTCCGGCGCTCGCTCCCCTCGCTCGAGGCCTGCGAGCTGGTGCTGGAGAACGGCCTGGCGCTGGTGGCCTCGGTCACCGGAGTGGGGCCACCGTTCCGAGACCCGCTCCCGGCGTACCTGTTGGTGGAGGCGGCCGACCGGACCGACCCCACCGAGACCCTGGCGGACGCGGTGGCCGCCCTCGACCAGGTGTCGGACGTGGCGGTGGCCACCGAGCCGGCCCGGAGAGCCGAACTGTGGGCGTACCGCGAGTCGCACACCGTGGCGATCAACACCCTCGGGCCACCGCACAAACTCGACGTGACCCTGCCGCAGGGCGCCTTGGCCCACTTCGTCGACCGGGTGCCCGCCACGGTCACCCAGGTGGACCGGGCGGCCCGTACCTGGCTGTTCGGCCACGTCGGCGACGGCAACATCCACGTCAACGTCACCGGTCTCCCCCCGGACGACGACCGAGTGGACGAGGCGGTGTTCGGTCTGGTGGCCGAGCTGGGTGGCAGCATCAGCGCCGAACACGGCATCGGCACGGCCAAGAAGCGCTGGCTGCACCTGTCGAGGAGCGCGTCCGAGCTGACGGCCTTCCGGTCGATCAAGCGGGCCCTGGACCCCGACGGCGTCCTCAACCCCAACGTCCTCCTCCCCGAGGGGCCAGGCTGACCCTCACCGGCGGACGCCGGGGTCTGGCTTTCCATGGTGCCACCGACCGGGCGGCACCGGATACGGCGTAGTGGAGCGGTCGAAATTCCTCGCGGCCGTGGACCCGGGACCGCCCTCGGGGCCGGAGTGAGGATTTCCGGCAACGTTCAGACCCTCCCGGGCGTCTGAATTGGTGATGGGTACACTGGGTGGCATCGTCGAAGCTGAGTCCCCGGAGGGCAGGGGAGCGTCCGCAGGTGGGGATGTGGGTGCCTCGATGTCGACCGGACCGCCGGAGCAGGCCTCCGGTTCCGACGATCAGTCGGCCGCGACGGGTGCCGACACCACGACCGAGACCTTCGGCGAGTTCTACGCCGGTCACTTCACCGATCTGGTCCGCCTGGCCGCACTGCTCAGCGGATCCGCCGACGCCGCCCCGGACCTGGTCCAGGACTGCTTCGTCCGGCTCCACGGCCACTGGGCCTCGGTACGCCAGCCCCTCCCCTACGTCCGCCGCAGCGTGGTCCACGCTTGCACCTCCTACCACCGGAGCGCGGCCCGGGCCCGCCGGCAACCTCCTCCCGAGGTTCGCGAATCGATCCTCGATGCCGACGAGATGGAGGACGCGCTGGCCAAACTCCCGGCCCGTCAACGGGCCGCCGTGGTCCTCCGGTACTACGCCGACCTGCCTGACGCGGCGATCGCCCACACCCTCCGGTGCCGGCCCGGCACCGTCCGCTCCCTCATCCACCGGGCCCTCGCCGACTTGAGAAGGACCATCGAACCATGACCGACCCGATCGAAGACCGCCTCCGCAGCCACCTCGCCGCACGGGCCGACGGTGTGCACGCCAGACCCGACCCCGACGCCTTCGTCGAGCGTTCCGCCAACCGCGGCCCCCGGCGGGGTCTGGTGGCCGGCGGTCTGGCGGCGCTCACCGTGGTGGTGGCCGGCGCGGGCGTGCTGACGGGCGTCAACCTGAGTGGGGCCTCTGCCAGCCCACCGACCTCGGCGCCGGCCCCCTCGTCCACCGGCTCCGGGCGAAACGGTGCGGCGCTCGCGCCGAACGGCGCGGCCGCCTCGCCCTCGATCGTCGTCCCGTCCTCGTACTCGTTCCTGTTCACCCGGGTGTCGGCGAACGGTGTGACCGTCCGGGCCTACACGTCGACGCCCAGCCCGTCCGACGGCTGTGCCCCGGCTCCGGGCTGCAGCCCCTCGACCACCATCCCCGGATCCCCTCCGTGCCCGATGGGAGCCATGTGTGCCCAGCCGATCGTGGTCCCCCACACCTCGGGGGGCACGGGAGGGTCGTCCGGTTCGGCCTCGTCCGGGCCAGCGACGGTGGTCGGACCCAATCGCCCGGCGGACGCCGGGGGCGGGACCGTCACCACCGTGCCCGAGCCGTCGCCGGTCGCCACGTGCGGCCAGCTCCTGGTCGAACTGTCCACCGATCGGGCCGTGGGTACCGGGTCGTTGACCCAACCGATCTCCCCACTGTCGGCCCAGGATGCGGTGGTCGTCCTCGGCAGCGGCTCGTTCGGATTGGTCGAGGGCGCTCCGGTCAGCTGGGTGGCGGTCTCGGTCGGTGGTGAGATCGCGACGGTTCGGCTGACCTCGGGCGGCACCCCCCTCGACGCTATGGCTCCCGTCAGCGGGGTGGTCGTCCTGACTGCCACCGGAGGTTCCGGGTTGGCCGGAGCCTCGCTGGTCGGCGTCGACCAGAGCGGAGCGACGGTGGCCACCACTCCCGCCGTCCAGTCGGCCCCGCCGGGCGATGCGGGGGGCTGCCCACCGACCACCCCCCCACCTACGGCCCCACCGCCCACCGTCCCCGCTACCACGACGACCACCACGGCACCTCCCACCACCACGACCACCACGGCGCCTCCCACCACCACGACCACCGGACCGCCGCCCACGGGACCGCCGGTCGGCACCGGCGGCTGATGAACTGAGGCCTAGGCGTCGTCGACTCCGTCGAGCACCGCCAGGATCTCGTCGCCCCAGCGCTCCAGGCGCAGCGGTCCGATGCCCCGGCACGACGCCAGCTCGGTGAGGGTGCGCGGGAGGACCGAAGCGATGCCCACCAGCTCCTTGTCATTGAGCACCACGTACGCCGGTACGCCGTCCTGCCGGGCCACACCCGAACGCCACTGGCGCAAGGCCGTCTCCGCCGCGCCGGCGGGCCGGGCCGCCGGGGCCACCAGACTCACCGTCTTCCCCTCGACCCGCACGTCGGTACCGAACCGGATCTCGGTGCGGACCTCGCCGATACCGACGACCACCCCGTCGGCGCCGACTTCGAGGACCCTCCCGGTCTGGCCCCGGTGTTCGATCGACAGGCCCGTGGCCGCCTCCACCGTCGGCGGGCCTGGCGCCGGCGTTGGCTGCGCCCGACCGCGGCGTCCGGGCGCAGTACCGGTCCGGGTGGGGTGAGGTACTCCCTTCGCCGGTTGGTGCCGTCCGGTGCGCGGACGGCTCCCGTCGAGCTCCTCGATGAAGGGCGAGGGCGCCTCGGTGTCGGCCAGGATGACGACCTGTTGCCTGGCTCGGGTCAGGGCCACGTGGAAGATCCGGCGCTCACCCTCTTCGTCGTCTCCCAGTCGGTGCGGCAGGATCCCGTTGGTGGCCCCGAATACGATCACCCGGTCCCACTCCTTGCCCTTGATGCGGTGGACCGTGGACAGCAGGACGGCCGGGCCCTCGGCCGGCGGCCGGGTCAGGACGCCCCGAAGCCAGTGCTCGAAGGTGGCGGCGTCCGGATGGAGGGCGGCCACCGCCGCCAACGCCGCCAGGTCGTCACGGTGGGTCGAGCGGTCGGCCTCCCGGCGCGAGGCGTCGAGCACGTCCATGGTCCCCTTCAGGCCGATGCCGTCCCCGATGACCTCCAGCGCGGCGGCCGTCGACCGGCCGGCGGCGGTGGCCACGGCGTCGAGGTCGTCGGCGTAGGCCAGCAATTTCGGTACGTCGCGTCCCGACAGGCGGCCGGCCAGCCGCCGGATGTCGGCGACCGAGGTGGTCGACCGTTTGGTCACCATGTCCACCACCATGGGGGCGATGCCCCGGGACGGCCGCCGGATGGTGTCCCGGACGTCCTCCTGCCGGATGCGGCCCGGATCGGAGCCGATCCGGAGATAGGCGAAGGCCGTGCGCATACCGGTCCGGGCCAGGACGCCCACCCCGAGCGGCGCCGACGAGGGGAGGCCGGCCTCCATACACGCCACCTGTACCGGGAGCAGGGTCGAATTGACCCGGGCCAGGACGACGATCTCGGCCGGGTCGACGCCGCGGGCCTGCCAGGCGGTGATGACGGTGGTGGCCAATTCGGCCAGCCGTTCCGCCGGTGCCGAGCGCACCGCCACCGGCCCGGCGCCGGCCAAGGGGCCGGCGACCTCGGCCGCCGCGTCGCCGCGGTGGGCGGGGGTCCGGAGGGTCTTGTCGATGCGGCGGGTGTTGTAGGAGAGGAGGTGGCCGGCCGCGGCCACCACCGCAGGCGGACACCGGTAGTTGATCTCGAGAGGATGGTGGCCGGCGCCGGGGAAGTAGCGGGGGAAGTCGATGAGGAACTCGGGGGTGGCTCCCGCGTAGCCGTAGATCACCTGGTCGTCGTCGCCGACCCCGAAGCAGTCGTAGCCCGGGGCGGCCAGGAGGCGGATCAACAACAGGTGGGCAGGGGTGAGATCCTGGAACTCGTCGACCAGGAGCCGGCGGCACCGGGTCTGGGCGGCCCGGCGGGCGTCGGGGTCGGTGAGGAGGATTTCGATGGCCCGGTAGATCTGTTCGTCGAAGTCGACCGACCCGGTGGCGGCCAGGGCCGAGCGGTAGCGGTCGAAGCCCTCGGCGATCCCCTCGGCGTCGGGTAGCTCCTCCTCCACGGCGGCGGGACGGCGCAAGCCCAGCCGGATGGCCGAAAGGGCGCTGATGTAGGGGGCCACGGTGTCCGCATTGGCCTGGCGGCGGATCTCGAAGGTGCTCTGCAGCAGCTCCCGGACCCCGGACTCCTCCAGCACCCGGGGCCGGCCCGACGGCCCGTACTCGGTGCAGATCCACAGTCCGGTGCTGTTCAGCGTCCGGATGTGGGGCCCGCCCGAGGTGAGGATCTCGGCGCAGCGCTGTTTAAGCTCGTCGGCGGCGCGGGTGTTGTAGGCCAGCGCGCTCACCGTGCCGGGATCGACGCCCCGGTCACCCACCAAGTGGCGGAGCCGCTCGGTCAGGACCCGGGTCTTGCCGGAGCCGGCCGGGGCGATGACCCGGGCGGGACCGGCCGGGTGCCCCACCGCCTCCCGTTGATCCGGGGCCAGTTCGGCTGCCGGGGCCCGGTGGAGGGTCGGACGGAGGTGGCCGGCCTCCACCGTCCAACGGTGGACCACGCCGGTCCCCGAGGCGACGGCCGGCGGGTCCGGTGGGCCGCCGTCGACGTACAGGGGTGTGCCGTCGGCCAGCACCAGGTCGGCCGTGTCGCCCTCGGTGACGCCCCGCCCGGCGAACCGGCGGGCGGCCTTCCGGCCGTGCCACCAGATCGGCTGGCCGGAGCGGGCGTCGTAGGTGTTGGCCCAGACCAGGAAGTGGAGCCGTTCCACGGTGAACTCGAAGGAGGGCGCGAGATGGTGGACCGGGCCGTCGTGGCGTTCCGGGGCCCGGAGGTCGTTCTGGTCGGCGGCGAGCTCGACCACCAGGGGGCGGCGCTCGAGCCAGGCCTGGTGCAGCTGATCGGTGACCGACCGGGGGTCGGCCAGCTCGGCATCGCCGACCGGCACCCGGCGGCACGCCGCCCAGGGCTCGGGGACCTCAGCACCCGGCAGTACGACGACGCCCCGACCGAGCTCGGCTGGTCCGGGATGGGGCACCGGCCCAACCTAGCCAGGGGGTGCGCGGCGCCGGCCGGCGACGGACGGCCGCGGCCCCGTTAGTCTCTGCCGGTGACCCTTACCCCCGAAGGCGGTCGGGTGCTCGGGTGCCTGGTCGAGAAGCAGCTCACCACGCCCCAACAGTACCCGCTGACCCTCAACGCCCTGACTCTGGCATGCAGCCAGACCTCGAACCGCGAACCGGTGATGAGCCTGGAGGAGGTCGACGTGGAGTCGGCGCTGCAGGAGCTGAAGCAGCTCCACCTGGTGCGATTCGTCCTGCCCTCCCACGGGAAGTCGGTGACCCGTTACCGGCACGTGCTGGACGAGGCCTACGGGCTGGACACCGCCCGGGTGTCGCTGGTGGCGGTGCTCCTGCTGCGAGGACCCCAGACCCCCGGCGAGCTCCGGACCCGCACCGCCCGGATGGTGGCATTCGACTCGTCGGAGGCGCTGCAGTCGGAGCTCCGGACGTTGGCCGGGCAGGTCGAACCGCTGGTGCACCTGCTCCCCCGGCAACCGGGGCAGAAGGAGGACCGTTGGGGGCAGCTGCTGGCGGCGGAGCGGGGGCCCGGTGCGCCCCCGGTGCCGGCGCCCGTGCCGATGGCGCGGGACGAGGGCACCGGCTCGGCGTCTGCCAGTCCGACGGAGCGGCCCGGCGGGCCCGCGGCCGACGGGGGGACCTCGGCGCAGCTGGCGGCCCTGGCCGCCGACATCACCACGCTCCGCGAGGAGCTCGGCCAGCTCCGGGCCTCGCTCACCGCCCTGCGCCAGAGCCTGGGCGAGTAGCACCGGCCGGGCGGCACCTGCGGGTAGCGTCGTCGCATGCCCATCGACGAGGCTGCCGACGGCGTGACCGGAGACATCGACCTGTACCTCAAGGCATTGGGCGCCACCGACGAACAGATCGCCGAGGCCCGGCGGGAGTGTCACCTGGCCGGGCTGGCCGGAGACCTGATCTTTGCCCGAGGCGCCACCCTGACGGCCCGGGACCTGGCGCAACGGGCGGGTGCCGACGTCGATCTGGTCCTGGCCATGTGGCGCACCATGGGAGTGGTCGTGCCCGACGAGGACCGACCCATGTTCTCCGAGGACGACGCCGAGCTGACCGGTTTCCTGGTGCAGGCCAACCCGGTGGGCGAGCACGGCGGCGAGCTGCTCCGGGTGCTGGGCAGCTCACTGGCCCGGGTGGCGGAGGCCGCGGTGTCGGTCTACGTCCAGACCCAGGAGCCTGCCGTTGACTCGCCGGAGCTGGACGTCCTGGCCTGGGCCAGGGAGCAGGCCGCGGTGAGCGCCGCCGCGCTCCGGCTGGGCGACTCCATGGGATCGGTCTTCGCCCACCACATGCGGGACGCCATCGACCGCCAGCGGGCCGCCCAGGCCGAGGTGACCGATCGGTCGCTGTACCGCCTGGCGGTGGGCTTCGTGGACCTGGTCGGTTTCACCCCGTTCTCCCTGCACACCTCGCCCACCTCGCTGTTGGAATTGATCGGCCAGTTCGAGGGACGCGCTTTCGAGGTGGCGTCGGAGCACCGGGGCCGGATCGTCAAGCACATCGGCGACGAGGTCATGTTCGTGGCCCCCGACGCCGCCGCCGGGTGCGCCATCGCGCAGGTGCTGACTACGGCCTTGGCGTCGGACGTCGAGCCCCGTGGCGGGGTGTGCTTCGGCGACGTGATCTCCCGTCACGGGGACTACTACGGACCAGTGGTCAACCTGGCTTCCCGGCTGGCCGACCTGGCCGTCCCGGGCGAGGTGCTGGTGGACGCCGAGACGGCCCGGTCCGCCGCCGGCACCTTCGAGCTCCGCGAGGCCGGGCGCCGCCAGCTCAAGGGCTTCGACCATCCGGTGGAGGTCTACTCGTTGGGGAGCCCGGCGAGCCGGTAAGGAGGACCGGTCACCTCCGTCCCCCGTCCGACCCGGCCGTACAATGCATCGGTGGGCGAGGAAAAGATGCACTTCCGCCGGATGGACGAGGGGACCGACGAGGACTTCGCGCTGCTCGCCGAGGTCCATGACCGGAGCATCCGGGGCCTTCCGGACCTGCTCCTCGGAATGCTCACCGACCTGACCGCCGACACCGCTTATCCGGTCGACCGTCTCGAACACAGCCTGCAGACGGCCACCCGCGCCCTGCGCGACGACCGGGAGGAGGAGTACGTGGTGTGCTGTCTGCTCCACGACGCGGGCGAGTCCCTGGGTCCGTTCAACCACGGTGAGGTGATGGCGGCGGTCCTCAAACCGTTCGTCTCCACCGCCAACTACTGGATGCTGGCCCACCACCCGGTCTTCCAGCTCTACTACATCGGGCAGCATCTGGGGACCGACCCGAACGAGCGCGACCACTTCGTGACCAGTCCCTTCTACGACCGGACGGTGGAATTCTGCGCCCGCTACGACGAGGTCTCCTTCGACGCCGACTACCCCAGCGAACCGCTGTCTACCTTCGAGCCGATGGTGCGACGGGTGCTCGACCTGCACTGGACCCCACCGCACTAGACCGGCGGGAGGGGACTCAGGGGGAGGATGCCCCGTCGAGCGGGAATCGGAGCAGAGCAGTGCCGGTCACGTGGTCGCCCAGTTCGGTGGTGGCCCGCAGTTCCACCTCCACGATGCCCTCACCAGCCTCCACCCGGGTGGCGGTGACCGAACCGGTGTAGGTCAGCGAGGTGTCCGGGAAGAGCGGCACCCCGAGGCGGATGCCCAGCCGTCCCACCACCGCCTCGGGGCCGGCCCAGTCGGTGATGAACCGGCTGCAATAGCCGGTGTCGGAGAGGATGTTCATGAAGATGTCCGGAGCCCCCTGGGTGTTGGCGTAGTCCCGGTCGTGATGAACGGGCATGAAGTCACGGGAGGCGATGGCTCCGGCCACGATCCGGGTGGCGGTGACCTCGATGACCATGGTGGGGAGCACGTCGCCCACCGCGATCTCCACCCACGCCAGGGTTTCGGTGGGATCCCGGACGCTCACCTCGGACCTCCGGGCCGGAACTTGAGGATGCGGAACCGCTGCCGGCCGACCACCTCGCCGGAGTCCACGGCGTAGGTGGTCACCCAGGTCACGAAGTAGCCCGGCCCGAGCCGGGTGTCCTTCCGCTCCGAGATCGACTCGGTGGTGGTCGCGGCCGTCACCACCTCCCCCAGGTGGAGGTAGCGCTCGATCTCGAACTCCGAGTCGGTGGCCAGGGTGCCGGTGAATCCGGCCTCGTCGAAGACGGCCAGCGGCCCCGGCCCCTCGGCCGGGACCGGCGAGCCGCCTCGCCCGGCGATGCCGGTGATGACCGGGGTGGCCATGGTCCAGGTCTGGAGCATGAGGGGCGGGGCCACCGTGCCCCCGAACCGGGACCGCGCCGCGAAGGCCGGATCGGTGTACGCCGGGTTTCCGTCCTCGAAGGCCGCCGCCCAGTGACGGATCATCGGCTGGTTGACCGGATCGGGCGCCACCGACGGGCCCCGGGATCCCACCGGCATCCCCACCATGGCGGCCAGGCGGTCCTCGAGGGTCGTGATCTCCTGGTTCTCGGGAATGGTCTGCCTCCGTCCGGTCGTCCCGGACGCGGCCGGGCTGCCGCGAGGATAGGGCGCCGGGATCCGGTGACGGCCAGCCCGCCTCCCGTGCCGCACCGGCCTCCATGCGGTTCAATGGTGGACATGGCCAGCTCCTCCGTGCTCGCCGGGGTGCTGGCCGGGAGGGACGGAACGGTCACCGGGCTGCTCGAGCTGCTGGTCGGGGAGCCCATCGACGCCGAGGCCGAAGGGCACCGGACGGTGGAGGCGGCCCAGGGGAACCACCTCGAGGTGCCCGAGGGGAACCCGTTGCTGTGCCGGGCCGCACGGTTGGTGGGGAGGCGCTCGTGCCGGGCCTACGTCTTCGCCGTGAGCCTGCTCGTGCCGAACCGGCTGCCCAGGGGGTTCGGCCCGCGGCTCGAGACCGGCCGTGAACCCCTCGGTCGACTGCTCGAGGCCGGCGGGATCCGCCTGTCCCGGGAACCGCTGCCCGGACCGGAACCGGGATCGGTGCCCATCTGGGCCGCCGCCGTCCCGCCCGAGCACGAGGTCCTGCTGGCCCGCACCTACCGAGCCCACGCCGGCGGGCCGCCGGTGATGATGATCAGCGAGTGGTTCCTCACCACCCTGGTCCCGTTCCTGCCTCCCGGCTGACCCTCCGTCGCCGACGGACCGGCACCGGTCAGCGGCCGCCGCGACCGCTCCGGCCGTGCAGCCCGTCGACGACGGCGGCGGCGCTGGCCACCGAGCCGATGGCGGCGCCGAGGACGCACACCCCCGCCCAGCGATCGCGGTCGTAGAGGGAGCTGCCGATGGCCGAGCCCAACGCGCCCCCGGCGAAGTAGCACACCATGTAGGCCGAGTTGATCCGGCTCCGGGCGTCGGGAGCGAGGCGGTAGATCAGCGACTGGTTGGTGACCTGGAGCCCCTGCACCCCGGCGTCGAGCAGCACGATGCCGGTGATCAGCATGGCCAGGTCGTGGCGACCCCACCACAGAGGGAGGAATGACACCCCGACCAGCGACGCGAAGATGAACGTGGTACTCCTGGACCAGCCGCGGTCGGCCCACCGCCCGGCCACATTGGCGCACAGGGCACCGCTGGCCCCGACCAGTCCGAACAGGCCGATGGTCAAATCGCCGTAGTGGTAGGGGGCGCCGGCCAGCAAGAAGGCCATGGTGGTCCAGAACACACTGAAGGCGGCGAACCCCAGTGCGCCGAACAGGGCGCGGCGACGGAGCAGGGGCTCGCTCACCAGCAGGCGGGCCACCGAACGGAGCAGGGTGCCGTACCCGATACGGGGCCGGCTGCTCTCCCCGGGGAGGAGGCGGGCCAGCACCACGGCCAGGAGCGCCGTCAGTCCGGCCGCCATGACGTAGACCACCCGCCAGCTCGACGCCTGGGCCACGATGCCCGACACCGTCCGGGCCAGCAGGATGCCCAGCAGCAGTCCGCTCATCACCACGCCGACCACCCGGCCGCGATGCTCCTCGTCGGCCAGCGAGGCGGCCATCGGCACCAGAATCTGAGCGGCCACCGAACCGGCCCCCACGATCAGTCCGACCGCGATCAGCACGCCGATGTCGGGGGCGGCCGCCGAGACCACCAGGCCCGAGGCCGTCACCAGCAGCACCGCCGGGACCAGCCAACGGCGGGTGAGCAGATCGCCCAGCGGCACCAGCAGGGCCAGCCCCACGGCGTAGCCGACCTGGGCGGAGGTGACCACCAGACCGGCCGTCCCCGAGCTGGTCCCGAACGACCGGGCCATGTCGTCGAGCACGGGTTGGGCGTAGTAGAGATTGGCCACCGACACACCACAGGCCAGTGCGAACAACAGGATCAGGGCCTGGCTCATCCCGTGCCGTCCGGCGGTGGCCGGGGTGGTGTCCCTGGCGGCGACATCGGGCATGGCGGTCTCCAGTACTCCATCCACGATCGGACTGCTGACCTGCTGGTCGAGGGGGGCTGGCCGCCACCACGTGGAGTCCATCGCCGCCCCCTCCGGGTGGGCACGGTGGTGACCGTCGGCAGGAGGTGACCATCCCGGTCACCGGCGGCCGGCGAAACCCGCTTCCACCGAGTCGACCCAACCTACCCCCGGGTCGACCCGGGGATGTGGCCGACGACCCGACCCTGCCGATCGACGGCCGATAGGGTTGGCAGCCGACGCGTCCGGACCGTGATGCGGGAAGGTCGACAGGAGATGCTCGTCGGGGTGCACCTACCTCAGTACGGACGGGTGGCTGGCGCAGACGCCATCACCCGGGCCGCCGCCCACGCCGAGGAGCTCGGCTTCCACGATCTCTGGGTCAGCGACCACATCGTCCACCCCGCGGCTCAGGACTACCCGTCCCCCTACCTGTTCGACCCGTTGGTCACCCTGACCTGGGCGGCCGCCGCCACCGGGCGGATCGGACTCGGCACCAGCGTGTTGGTCGTGCCGACCCACCACCCCCTCGAGCTGGCCAACTCGCTGGCCAGTCTGGACGCCCTGTCCGGGGGCCGCCTGACCATCGCCGTGGGGGTCGGATGGTCCGAGGCGGAGTACGCGGCCCTGGGACAGGACTTCCGCACCCGCGGCGCCCGGCTCGACGAGGCCCTCGACCTCTTCCACGCGGTCTGGACCGAGGACCCGGTGAGCTTCCACGGGAAGTTCACCTCCTTCGACGACCTCCGGGTCCTTCCCAAGCCCAACCGACCGATTCCGATCTGGATCGGTGGGAGCAGCGAGCCGGCCTACCGCCGGAGCGCGCGGAAGGGCGACGGCTACCAGGCGGTGGGGCTCTCGGTCGAACAGGCGGGCCCGGTAGTCTCCCGGATCCGACGGGACCATCCCGAAACCAGCTTCCCCATCTCCCTCCGCACGGGCTGGGACCCCCAAGGCATGGACCCGGGACGTATCCGGGACGAACTGGCCGCCTTCACCGAGGCCGGTGTCCAGCACGTGGTGTCGGCGCCCTGGCGGCGCGATCCCGACCAGTGGCTGCGATCGATGGAGCTCCTCGCCGAGCTGGTGCTCTGAGCGCCCGAGGGACGACGGACCGGTCCTCACCTCGCGACGGTGCCGCCGCCATCTTCGGCCTCGTCGCCCCACGACGAGCGAGTCCCGTGGCCTCGTCGTCGAGGGCCACGGTACGGCGGGGCCCCGGGAGGGTAGGTTCCCGTGGTGATGGGTGAGGATGGGCTGTCGGAGTACCGGCGCAAGCGATCACCGGGTCGGACCCCCGAACCGGTGCCGACGGCCCGGACCACGGAGCGCCGTCCAGCCGGTGGCGAGACGGCCACCTTCGTGATCCAAGAGCACCACGCCTCCAGCCTGCACTGGGACTTCCGGCTCGAACGGGACGGGGTTCTCGTGTCCTGGGCCCTGCCCAAGGGGCTGCCCCCGTCACCGGAGGTGAACCACCTGGCCGTCCACGTGGAGGACCACCCGCTGGAGTACGGCGGCTTCGCCGGCCGCATTCCCGAGGGTGAGTACGGGGCGGGGACCGTCACCATCTGGGACCACGGCACCTACCGATGCGAGAAGTGGAACGACCACGAGGTCATGGTGGTGCTCGACGGCGAGCGGGCCAAGGGTCGTTACGTCCTGTTCCCCACCCACGGCAAGAATTGGATGATCCACCGGATGGACGCGGTGGCCGGTGGATTCGAGCCCCTCCCCGAATCGCTCGAGCCCATGCTGGCCACGGCCGGTGGGTTGCCGGCCGACGACCGACCCTGGGCCTACGAGTTCAAGTGGGACGGCATCCGGGCCCTGGCCTGGGTGGACGGCGGCCGCGCCCGGGCCCGGAGCCGGACCGGGGCCGACATCACCGCGTCGTTCCCGGAGCTGAGGGCCCTGGGTGAGGCGATGGGGAGCAATCAGGCCGTCCTGGACGGTGAGCTCGTCGTCCTGGAGGAGGGGGGCCGCCCGTCGTTCTCCCGGCTCCAGCACCGGCTGCAGCTCACCGGCCCGAAGGCGGTGGCCCGCACCGCCCGGGAACACCCGGTCAGCTTCGTGATCTTCGATCTCCTCCACCTGAACGGCCACTCGGTGATCGGTGCCACCTACGATCAGCGCCGGGCCCTCCTCGAGCAGCTGGAGCTGGGTGGCCCCACCTGGGGCCTCACCCCGTCGTTCACCGACGAGCCCGGAGCCGACGTCCTGGCCGCCGCGGCCCGACTCCGGATGGAGGGCGTGGTGGCCAAGCGCCGGGAGTCCCTCTACCGTCCCGGTAAACGGAGCTCCGACTGGATCAAGGTGAAGAACCAGCGGACCCAGGAGGTGGTCGTCGGCGGATGGACCCGGGGCCGGGGCTCGAGGGGGTCCACCTTCGGGGCCCTGCTGCTCGGGCTGGCGTCGCCGACCTCACCTCGCCGGCTTTCCTTCGTGGGCAAGGTCGGCACGGGATTCAGCCAGTCGGCCCGGGAGGAACTCCTGGCCCGACTGCGCCCCCTCGAGCGCACGACGAGTCCGTTCGACGCCGAGCTCGGCCGAAGTGTGGTGGGCGACGGGGCGTCCTGGGCCCGTCCCGAGCTGGTCGGCGAGGTCCGCTTCACCGAGTGGACCCCCGACGGCCACCTCCGGCACCCCAGCTGGCGGGGCCTGCGGATGGACAAGCGGCCGGGAGACGTGCGACGTGAGCCCTAGCGCCGCCACCCGGGTCACCGTGGAGGGGAGGGAACTGTCGGTGACCAATCTGGACAAGGTCCTCTACCCGACCGCCGGATTCACCAAGGGACAGGTCATCGAGTACTACATGCGGGTGGGCGGGATGATGCTCCCCCACCTGGCGGACCGGCCGGTCACCATGAAGCGGTACCCGAACGGCGTCGACCAGAAGTACTTCTTCGAGAAGCACTCGCCGGCCCACGCTCCCGAGTGGGTCCGTCAGCTCGACGTGCCGTCGGAGCGCGGCCAGGGGACCGTCTCCTACAGCGTGATCGACGACCTGGCTGCGCTGGCCTGGGCGGCCAACCTGGCCTCGCTGGAGCTGCACGTACCGCTGTGGCACGCCGGTCGGCGGCGGAAGCTCCCCGGCCCCCCCGACCACATGGTCTTCGACCTCGACCCCGGGGAGGGCGCGACCATCGTCGAGTGCAGTCGCGTGGCGACGATGATCGCCGGCCAGCTCGACCCACGGGGCCTCGACGTCTTCGCCAAGACCAGCGGGTCCAAGGGACTCCAGCTCTACGTCCCGCTCGGCCCTCGGGCCACCTGGGACAAGGTGCGGGAGGACGCCCACACGGTGGCCCGCACCCTCGAGCAGTCGAGTCCCGGACTGGTGGTGTCCAACATGCGCAAGAGTCTCCGTCGGGGCAAGGTGCTCATCGACTGGAGTCAGAATCACCCGGCCAAGACCACGGTGGCCGCCTACTCGCTGCGCGGACGGCCCGAGCCCACGGTGTCCACCCCGGTCACCTGGGAGGAGGTGCAGCGCTGCGCCGACCGTGGCCGTCCCGAGCTGCTGCGGTTCACCGCCGACGACGTGCTCGACCGGGTGGATCGACTCGGCGATCTGTTCGCCCCGGTCTGAACCGGGGCGGGGCCGTCCCGCCCGGTCAGGACGCCTTGCGCCGAGGCGTCGGCTTGGCCTTGGGTGCGGCCTTGGTGGACCGGGCGGCCCGCTTGGCCGCCGGGGCGCCGTCGCCGACCTTGGCCGTCTTCTTGATGGGCGTGGTCTTGGCCTCCCCGCGGGCGCTCTTGGCCGCCCCCGAGGACGACTTGGCCGTCCGCTGGGACTTCACCGAATCGATGCTGGCACTGAGGACCTCCATCAGGTCGACCACCTTGGTGGAGGCCGGCGTCTCCTCGACGCCGGTGACGATCTCGCTTCCCGAGCGCTTGGCCTCGATGAGGACCTCGACCTTCTCGCGGTGGGTGTCGTGGTACTTGTCCGGATCCCACTCGCTCTCCATCGACTCCAGCAGGAGGTCGGCCATCGACAGCTCGCGGTCGCTCAGCTCCGATGCGTCCGGCAGGTCGGGAAGTTCCTTCGACGGCGAACGGATCTCATCGGCGAAGTACATGGTCTCCAGCTTGAGGACGTCGTCGTCCGGCCGGATGGTCACCGGGTACTCCTTGTTCCTCATCACCACCGTGCCGATGGCCACCTTGTTGGCGTTGCGCATCACCTGCCGGAGGAGGGCGTAGGCCTTGTTGGCGGCCTCCCCCTCGGGGGCCAGGTAGTAGGTCGCCCGGTAGAAGACCGGGTCGATCTGATCGAGATCGACGAAGTCGGTGATCTCGATCAGGCGGGACTTCTCCGGCTCGGCCGATTCGAGCTCCTCGTCGGTGAGGAGGACGTACTCGCCTCCCCCGAGGTCGAATCCCCTGACGATCTTCCCGGCCGGGACCTCCTCGCCGGTCCGCTCGTTGACCTTCTTGTAGCGGATCCGGTCCGAGGTGCCCTCTTCGAACTGGTTGAAGTGGATCGTCTTGTCCTGGGTGGCTGAATACACCCCCACCGGGACGTTGACCAGACCGAAATTGAGCGCGCCCTTCCAAATGGCTCGTGGCATGCCCTTATCATTACCCAGCTCAGGGCCCATCCACCACCCCTGATACACCCTTTTGTCACACTGGCCCCTGTGGATGAGTTCGTCGACTTCGGAGAGGCCGTTTTGCGGAATCTCGACTCGTTGGTCCCCCAGGAGACCATCCGTGCCGATCTCGCCCTTGAGCTGGGACTTACCGCCTGGATGCGCCAGAGCGAGACCGGTCTCGAGGAGGCCCTCGACCAGCTCTGGGAGGCCAGGGAGGCCCTGATCACCGCCGGTGGGCTGGATCCGGCCACCGAGCCCGTCCCGTTTGGGGGACGAGCCCCCCAGACCGCGCTGCTCCATCTGGCCGTGTACCTGGGCACGCTGGTGGACCGGGCCGCCGCTCACGCCGGGTGCGACCCCGGCACCCTGGCCAAACGGGCCGCCGAGGTCCTGGCGGCACGGCCCCCCAGCTTCCGGTCGAGACGCCGGCAACTGCTGGAGCGCCGGACCTCCTGACCCTACGGGCTCCGGCGACCCGTCCTGTGGGACGGTGGTGGGCCCGTCCTGTGGGACGGTGGTGGGCCCGTCCTGTGGGACGGTGGTGGGCCCGTCCTGTGGGACGGTAGTGGGATGGACCCAACGTCATCGGGTGCTCCGCCGACTCCACCGATCCCGCCCGATGTGGCCCTGGCCCACCCCATCGCCGGGTGGTCCAACCGGGTCACCTTCCACGACGTGTGCCGGGAGTGTGGTCGACGGATCACCGGGTTCGTCTGCGACAGCGGTCGTCTCACCCACCTGCGGGACGGCCGTTGGACCGTCGAGATCCAGTGGCAGCACGACGGTGAGGGCGCGGTCCGGTGTGATGTCGCCCCGACGGAACGCGGGCCGTGGGCGAGGTCGGCCGATCCTGGCCCAACCGGGGTGCCCGCGCCGTCGGAGGGGGGAGCCCAGCCCTGAGACCCCGGGCCCACCGGGCCACGTCGGCCGGCGGCTGGGTGGGGGACCACCGCGCCTAGATTCGGGGTATGGCAGGTGCGACCGCATGATTCGGCCGGCGACCTCGTTACGGCTGGCGCTGATCCTGATCTTCCTCGGAGTGGCCGGCACGGTCTTCGCCGTCACCGGCCTGTGGGCCGCCCTCCCGGCGCCGGCGGCCGGCGGCACCTGCGGACCAGGTCGGGGATCCGAGGCCGCGGTGGAGGCCCTGGTCAACCCGGTCTCGATCGGTGCCGGCCCCGAACCGGCCCCGGGCCAGGTGGCGGCGCACGCCCAGTGGACCCGGTTCGTCCACGAGTGCCAGACGGCTGCGGACGACCGGGCCCTCGCCACCCTGCCCATCCTGATCCTCTCGATCGGCCTGGCGGTGGCCGGCCTGCTCCTGGTCCGCTCCCGGGGGCCAGCCGGGCGGGCGGAGACCGAAGCCGACCCCCGGGCCCATGAGGGCCTCGTCGGAACGGACGGGCCTCGCTGGGGCTCGCTCTGAACCGTCCGGCCCGGGTCGCGGGCTCCATGGCTCGGGCACCCGGGCGACGGGCGCATTGAGCACACCTGGCCCCGGCGGTACCCAAGGTCCCGTTCCGAAGGGACCGGTACCTACCTATCCCTGGTAGCGGAGACCGTCGAGTGTCACGTCGAGGAGCCGGTCGAGCTGCCCCGGCGTTGCGGTCTGGATCTTGGCGATGCCTCCGACCAGTTGGATGACCTCTTCGATCGTCGTGTCGGCCCGGGCCAACTGCGCCTCCTGGGCCCGCCGCAGCAGCGGTTCACCACTGGCATACATCGTCCGGCGGCAGGTCTGGAAGACATCGGCGTCCCGGCTCCGGTAGGTCAACAGCTCCTCGGCGAGTGCCTGCTTGGTCGCCAGGTAGGCGACGAACCGGTGGAGCCATGCCACCAGGGCCTCCCAGGGCGGCTCGTCGGACAGGGCGACAGCCGACCGGCACAGGGCATCCACCTCTTCGACGTAGACCGCTTCGAGCAGGGCCTGCCGGGTCGGAAAGTGCCGATAGAGCGTGCCGATCCCCACCCCGGCCCGGCGGGCGATGTCTTCCAGCGAAGCGGCTCGGTCGTCCTCGGTGAACGCCTCCCGGCCGGCGGCGATCAACTTCTCGTAATTCCGGCGGGCGTCGGCCCGCTTGGGCCGGTCGGACAGGAGGTCCGCGGTGGTCTCAGTGCTGGTCATAGGGCGAACGGTCTCCGAACTTGCAAAACGGAGGTTACCTCCGTAAACTAAACGGAGGCAACCTCCATTTTGTTCTGGAGGACCCCTCCAGTTTAGCCGCCTCTCGAATCGGAGTCACCCCCATGACCACCACCCTGACCCCACGCGTCCCCGAAATCCCCCTCTCGGCCGGCCGATCCCGCCGATCCGCGGTGATCCTGGGCATCATTCTGGCCACCTACCTGATGATCATCCTGGATGCCACCATCGTGATCACCGCCCTGCCGGACATCCACCGCGCCCTGCACTTCTCGTCCACCGGCCTGTCGTGGGTCCAGAACGCCTACACCCTGACCTTCGGCGGACTGCTCCTGCTCGGAGCGCGCGCCGGCGACATCCTCGGACGACGCCGGGTCTTCGTGGCCGGGATCGCGCTGTTCACCCTGGCGTCCCTCCTCGGCGGACTGGCCCAGTCGGCCTCCTGGCTGTTGGCCGCCCGGGCGGTCCAAGGCGTCGGGGCGGCCATCGCCGCACCGTCCACCCTCGCCCTCCTCCAGGTGAGCTTCCCCGAGGGACCGGAACGCACTCGGGCGGTCGGGGCCTACAGCGCGGTGGCCGGGGGCGGGGGCAGCATCGGACTGGTGGTGGGGGGAATGCTGACCACCTGGATCTCCTGGCGGTGGGGCCTCTTCATCAACGTGCCGATCGGCATCGTCCTGATCGCCCTGGCGCCCCGGGTCCTCCCGGAGACCGCCCGGCGACCCGGCCGCTTCGACCTGACCGGTGCCGCCACTTCGACACTCGGAATGGTGGCCCTGGTGTACGGCTTCGTCCGGGCCGCCACCTCCGGATGGGGCAACCCGGTCACGGTGACCGTCTTGGCGGCAAGCGTGGGTCTTTTGGCGGCCTTCCTCGTCAACGAGCGACGGGCCGAACAGCCGATCACCCCTCTCCACCTCTTCGCCAGCCGCGAGCGCTCCGGGGCCTACGTCGCCCGCATGCTGCTGGTGAGCGGCATGTTCGCCATGTTCTTCTTCATGACCCAGTACTTCCAGGGCGTCATGGGCTACAGCCCACTGCAGTCGGGCCTGGCCTTCCTGCCGGTGACCGCGGTGATGTTCGCGGTGGTGCGGCTGGTACCGACACTGGTCCCCCGGTTCGGAGCCGCCCGGCTGCTGGTCGGAGGGGTGGCCATGGCGTTCATCGGCATGGTGTGGCTGAGCCGGCTCACGGTCGACACGTCGTTCTTCCCGTCGATCGTCCTGCCCATGGCCCTGCTCGGACTCGGCATCGGGTCGGCCCTGGTGCCCCTGACCACGGCGGGGATCGCCGGCGTCGAACCGGACGACGCCGGCGCCGCCTCGGGACTGGTCAACGTGGCCCAACAGCTCGGCGGGTCGCTCGGGCTCGGGATTCTGGTCACCGTCTTCGCCGCCGCCAGCCATGCACTGGTGCCGCCGGCCGTGGCCGGCCTCCCCGTCCGCACCGCCGCGCAACAGGAGCTCGCCCATGCCGTGGCCACCTCCCTCACCGGCTCGGCGATCTTCCTGGCCCTGGGACTGTTCGTGGTCGCCGGGGTGATGCGGCGTCCGGTCACCGGGGTCGAACCCGGCGACCGGACGGTCACCGTGACCGACGAGCCGGTCGCCGCCGAGCTCTGAACGGGCCCCGGTAGTGTCGGGCCGATGGACGTGGGGATGGCGCTGCCGACAATGGCCGAAGGCTTCACCCGGTCGACCTTCGTCGAGTGGTGCCGGGGGGTGGACGAGGGCCCCTACTCCAGCATCTCGGCCGGTGAGCGAATCACCTTCCACAACCCGGAGCTGCTGGTGACCAACACGGCGGCGGCGGCGTTGACCGACCGGGTGCAGGTCATCATGAACCTCACCGTCCTGCCCCTCCACTCGACGGCCATGCTGGCCAAGCAGTTGGCCACCCTCGACGTCCTGGCCGGGGGCCGGTTGGTGGTTGGCGTGGGGGTGGGTGGCCGTGAGCAGGACTACCGGGCCGTCGACGCCTCGTTCTCGGGCCGGCACGCCCGCCTCGACGAGGGCGTGTCCGAGCTCCGGAGACTGTGGAGGGGTGGGCCGGCCTACGAAGGGGGGGAGCCGGTGGGCCCGGTACCCGTCCAGCCCGGGGGGCCACCGGTGTGGGCAGGGTCGCTCGGGCCCAAGTCGATGGCCCGCGCCGCCGGATGGGCGGACGGGGTGACCGGCTTCTCCATCGGGGCCAGCCGTGACGAAATGGCGGCCACCAACGCCCTGGCCCTCCAGGCGTGGGAGCGGGCCGGGCGGGCCGATCGACCCCGGCTGGTCAACGGTTCGTTCTTCCTTCTCGCCGGGTCCGGAGCCGACGAGGAGCTCCGGCGGTTCGCCTCCGACTACCTGGCCGTCTTCGGTGCGCGGGCCGCACGGGCCCTGGCCGACCTGGTCCAGCTCAGCTCACCGGCCCGGCTCTGCCAGGCCGTCGCCGACGCCGAAGCGGCCGGATGCGACGAGTTCATCCTGGTGCCGGGCACGGTGGACCCCGAGTGCCTCGAACGGGCCACTGCCGCCCTGCTGGGGTGAGCGGGTGGGTGGGACGAGAACGTCCCCGCTGGAGTGCGAGGCCCCGCCGTCCCGGCCGGCCCTACCGGGTCGTCGTCCCCCCGGCCGGGACCCGCGATGGCAACCCCGACCGCGGGTGGGCAGACTGGCACCATGGATCCCGTCGTACGGAGGCTGAGGCCGGACGAGACGGGGGCTTTCCGTCGATCGGTGATGGTCCCGTTCCTCGAACCTCTGGTCGGTGACCCCGAGCAGGTCGCCGACCACGAGCTCTGGGAGGCCAAGATCGAGCCGGATCGGGCGTGGGTGGTGGACACCGGGGGGCGGTTCGCCGGCAACGCCTGTATCTACAGCCTGGACGTCACCCTCCCCTCCCCACCGGAAGGGCCCTGCCCCACCGCTCCGATGGCCGGGGTCAGCGCGGTCGGGGTCCACCCCACCCACCGGCGGCGCGGCTTCCTGCGCCAGCTGATGACGGCCATGCACGAAGACGCCCGGCAGCGGGGCGAGGCGATCGCCGGCCTCGAGGCGTCGGAGTCGAGCATCTACGGCCGGTTCGGGTACGGCATGGCCGCCGAGCTGGCCGAGGTGGCCATCGACAGCCGGGCCTCGGCCTTCGCCGTCCCGGCCTCGCCGCTCGACCTGGAGCTGGTGGACCGGGACGAGGCCGCACGGCGACTGCCCGACCTGTTCGACCGCCACCGGCGCTCCCGGGCCGGAGAGATCGACCGCAACCCGGCCTTCTGGGCTCAACTCCTGGCCGACCCGCCGCACAAGCGGGACGGGGCCGCCGGCCGCTTCCATGCCGTGTGCGACGAAGGGTACGTGCTCTACCGCGCCCAGTCCGGCGGCAACGTCTTCCGTGCCGAGCGGGTCCCCGTCATGATCGAGGAGCTCCGCGGGACCACCCCCGAGGTCGAGGCGGCCCTGTGGCGCTTCGTCCTCGACCTGGATCTGGTGGGTCGGGTCACCGCCCCGCGCCGACCGGTGGACGAACCGGTCCGCTGGCGCCTGGCCGATCCCCGGCAGCTGCGGACGGTCGGCATCGAGGACCGTCTGTACGTGCGGATCCTCGACACGGCCGCCGCGTTCGCGGCCCGCGGCTACCAGGGAGAGGGCCGGCTGGTGCTGGACGTCGTGCCGCCCGACGCGTCCGACGGCGCGGCCGACCCGGCCCCGGGGCGCTGGGTGTTGGAGGCCGGGCCGGAGGGTGCCACCTGCCGGCGGGCCGGGCCCGGCGAGGACCCGGAGCTGCGGCTCGGCCTCCCCGCCCTCGGTTCGCTCTATCTGGGAGGCACCTCGGCATCCCTGCTCGCCGCCGGAGGGCGCATCGAGGAATTGCAGCCCGGGCGGCTGGTGGCGGCTGACGCGCTGCTCACCACCCGGCCGGCCCCGCGGAGCGGCACCGAGTTCTGAGGGCCGGGTTCACTGGCCGGCCGGCCGGACCCCCCACCGCCCGGCGAGGTCCTCGAGCCAGGGCGCGACCCGCGGAAGGATCGACCGGGGGGGATTCCACCACCACCAACTCGTGCACGCCCAACGCGTCGAGTTCGACCCGGTCGGCGGGCTCACCGTCCCGGAGGGCGATGTTCACCTCGAGATCACCGACCGCACGGCCCTGGGCGCGACAGGCCGACGCCAGGACGTCGATCCGGCCCGGCACTTCGTCGATGGTGAGGTTGAAGCCGTACCAGCCGTCGCCGTAGGCGGCCGCCCGCCGCAGCGCACCGTCGCTGTTCCCACCCATCACCACCGGGATGCGGCGATCGCGGACCGGCTTCGGGTAGCTGAGCACCGGCTCGAACCGGACGAAGGCACCGTCGAAGGAGGCCACGTCCTCGGACCACAGGCGGCGCATGGCCTCGACGTATTCCCGGGTCCGCGGGATGCGTCGGGCGAACGGTACGCCGAGCGCGGCGAACTCCGCAGCCGACCAGCCGATCCCGATCCCGAGGACCAGCCGGCCCGACGACAAGACGTCCACGCTGGCGGCATGCTTGGCCATCACCACCGGGTTGTGCTCCGGGAGCAACAGCACACCGGTCCCCAGCCGGATCCGGGAGGTGACGGCGGCGCAGTAGGCCAGGACCGCCATCGGGTTGAGCCAGTCGGCATCGGCGGGGACGGCGATGTGACCGTCGTCCGCATAGGGATAGAGGGTGTCGGGTCGATCCACCATCACCACGTGCTCGCCGCACCACAGGGTCGAGAAGCCCGATGACTCGGCCCGGCGGGCCACCGCCTCGATGACCGTCGGGTCGGCCCCGGATCCGATCCCGAGGGCGTGGAGTCCGGTTCTCACCGGGCCGATCATCCCATGGCTCGGAGCCGCCGACCCGCCCGTGCACGGCCCCGGGCGGCACGGCCCCCGGGACGCGACTCGGTCGTGGGCGGGGTCCCCACCCACGACCGAGCACAGCACACCGACCGATCAGAAGGTGTGGTTCACCGCCTTGGCCACCCGGGCCGGGACGGCGGCCTTGATGGCGGCGGCCTGAGCTGCGGTCAGCTTGTTCGCCATCGCCGCCTGGTCCACCTTGGTGTCGATGGCGCTGGTCAGCGCGGTCTCCACGGTCTGGACGGCCACGTTGTGCTCACCGGCCACCTGGGCGACCGACTTACCCGACTTCAACTCTGCCCGGAGGGCCTGCGGCGTCACCCCGATGGTCTGGGCGCTCACGTCCAGGCCGGCCTTCCGGATCTCCTTGCGATGGGCCTTGAGCCATACCTGCAGCTGGTGCTTCCCGGTCTGGGCAGTAGCCGAGGCCGCGGTGGCCGGGGTGGCGGCATAGGCGGTGCTGCCGGCCGCGACTCCCCCCAGCAGGGCCCCGGCGATGACGACGGGGGCGATGACCTTCTTGATCATGGTGTTCTCCTTGGTACGGGCTAGTGGATGGTGAAGCAGGACCATCGTCCCGTTCGAAGGTGATGGATCAGTGGACGAACTGTTAGGGAACCGTGCGAGATCCGCTCCGCGATCGGCGCGGACCGGACGGCGGGGGATCAGCGGCCCCGCCACCGGGGTGCCCGGCCTTCCGCGGTGGCCGTCCAACCCTCTCGGGCGTCCTCGGTGGCCCCGGCCACGATGCGCATGGTCTCGCCGAACCGAAGCGCCTCCACCGGAGCCAGGCTCTGCGATCGCACCGCCACCTCCTTGGTGGCCCGGGCGGCCAGCGGAGCGGCGGCCAGCAGTCGCTCGGCCAGGGCCCGCGCCTCGGCCAGTAGCTGATCGTGGGGCACCACCCAACCGGCCAGGCCGATCTCCTTGGCCCGGGCCGCGTCGATCCGCTCGCCGGTGAGGAGCAGCTCCATGGCGTACTGCCAGTTCACCCTCTGGGGTAGGCGGATGGCGCCGACGATGGTGGGCGTTCCCAATCGGACCTCGGGAAAGCCGAACTCCGCCTGATCGCTGGCGATCACGAAATCACACCATGTCACCAGGGTGAGTCCGTACCCCAGGCAGTAACCGTTGACCGCGGCGATCACCGGCTTGTAGATCTCCCAACCGCTCTCGAAGGAATTGACCGTCGGCTTCTCCCAGAAGGTCCCGGGGAACTCGCCGGTCGACCCGGCACCGTCCCGGATGTCGCCGCCGGCACAGAAGGCCCGGCCGGCGCCGGTCACGATGGCCACCCACGCCTCCTCGTCGTCGCGGAAACGGGCGAAGGCCGCGTTCAGGTCGCGCCGCATCTCCCCGTTGACGGCGTTGAGGGCCTCGGGGCGGTTGTAGGAGATGGTGGCGACGTGGCCGTCGAGCTGGTAGGTGGCAGAAGTGCTCATGGGGACAGCATGCCCCACCCGCCTGTGGCCGGACCGGAGCCCGGCCATCCCCCGCCGGCCGGAGGCGCCCAGGTCGATGGCCGGGTAGGTTGGGGTGGCCGATTCGGATCGACAAGGTAATTCGGATCGCAAGGTATCGGACAGGGGGAATCGACGTGCGCCGTGCTTTCATTCGTCACCTGGCGGTAGCCGTCGGGCTCACGGTGCTGGTCACCTCGACGGCCGTTTCGGTCGGGACCGCGGCCGCGTCCGCTTCGGACATCCCTGCCCCTCCCGGCCTTCCCGCCTTCTACAGCGTGCCGCAGCCCCTGCCGAGCGGCCCACCGGGCACCCTGATCAAGTCGGAGGTCCTCCCAGACCCCGGCCTGGTCGGCGCCACCCTGTACCGGGTGATGTACACGTCGACCGGTCCCAAGGGTTCTGCCGTCCCGGTGACCGGCATGGTGGCGGTACCCGACGGCACGCCCCCCGCCGGTGGCTGGCCCGTGGTCTCGTGGGGTCACGGCACCAACGGGATGGCCGACATCTGCGCTCCCAGTTTGAGTGGATCGTCACAGATCCCCGAGGTCAACCAATTGGTGGCGGCGGGCTATGCCGTCACGGCCAGCGACTACCAGGGAGAGGGGACGCCGGGCTTGATGCCGTACATCGTCGGCAGGTCGGCGGCCCGGGACACGGTGAACATCGTGCTCGCCGCCCACGCCCTGCCGGGGGTCTCGCTCAGCTCGAGCTACGTCGTGTGGGGGCACTCCGAAGGTGGGCAGACCGCCATGTTCTCGCTCTACGGGAAGCGATACGCCCCGCACCTCGACCTCCGGGGGGTCGTGGCCGGGGCACCGCCGTCCCAGTTCCAGTTCATCTACAACTTCCTGGTCACGAGTCCCTTCGACTACTACCTGCTGATGGTGGCCGGCTCGTACAACAGCTACTACGGCAACGCCCGTGCCCCCCTCGGCAAGATCCTCACCCCGCCGGCCGTGGCCCTGGTCCCCCAGCTGGACCGGGGGTGCTCCAGCTACGTCCAGGGCGTGGTGAACGCCGCGGTGGCGGCCACCCCGGACAAGTCCCTGTCCGACCTGGTTCCCCAGAACCCCTTCACCGTCCCCCGGTGGGCCCACCTGCTGGCGGCCAACGACCCGGGCACCTTGACCCGCAAGACGCCGGTCCCGCTCCTCATCATCCAGGGCGGGAACGACGAGCAGATCCCCGTGGTCTCCACCCAGCTGCTGGCCAGCCATCTCTGCAGTATCGGGCAACACACCGAACGATGGGTGTACTCGGGGCAGAGCCACGCCGGGGTCATCGGCCCCAGCTTCCCCGACATGCTGCACTGGATCAACGACCGCTTCACCACCAAGTCCGCGGTCGATCCCTACGTGCCGACGGCCGGTGGGGACACCACCATCACCATCACCCAGTCGACCTGCTGACCGCGCCCGCTCACGTGACAGACCACCTCGACGGCACCGACCCGGCCGTCGAGCTGGTCCGCCGCTATCTGGAGCGTTTGGCGGCCCACGACTGGTCGGCGGTGACCGAGTGTCTGAGCGGTGACGTGATCCGGGTCGGGCCCTTCGCCGACAGGTACGAGGGGCGGGACGGCTACCTGGCCTTCCTCTCGGCCCTCATGCCCGCCCTGCCCGGCTACTCACTGGAGCTCGGCCGGATCCTGCGGGTCGGCGCCGGTCCTGACCGGGAACCACGGGGAGCCACCGTCCTGGCGGAGCTCAGGGAGACCGTCGAGGTCGACGGGGCGCCGTTGGTCACCGCTGAGGCTCTGGTGTTCGAACTGGACGAGGACCGGCGGATCTCCCACATCGCCGTCTACATCCAGCGCACCTAGTCCGGCGCGGACCCGGGGGCGTGGGCCCTTGGCAGGATGGGCGGGTGGAGTGGAGCACCGGACCGCTCTGTGCGGCCGACGTCGAGGGCGCGCTCGACGTCTGGCGGGCGTGCAAGGACGCCCAACGGAGGCCGCCCTCCGAGACCCGTGTCCGTCGGGTGCGGGAGAAGCTGGGGGCGGTCGACGCCATGGTCGTCATCGGTCGGGTCGGGGCGGACACCCGGGCCATGGCTCTGGCGGAGCCCGGGCGGGGCGCGGACGGCGCCGGCCCCGTCCTGCCCGAGCTCGGCCATCTCTCCATGGTGTTCGTCCACCCGACGTCGTGGGGGACGGGGGCCGGCACCGGCATGCTCCTCCGGCTGCACGCCGAGGGCGCCGGTCTCGGCTGGCGGCACCTGGCCTTGTGGACCGGGACGGCCAACCTGCGGGCCCGTCGCCTCTACGAGTCGGTCGGCTACTTGGCCACGGGACGGGTCCGGGCCGGGTCGGATGGGAGGACCCACGTGCAGTACCGGTACACCCTGGCCCGCGGGGACGCCCGCTCCGACCGGTCGCGGGGAGGTGGTCCGGTCCGACCGGCCACCCCCGGACCACCCTGGCCCGAGGACCGGGAAGCCCCGGACCTGCAAGACTTCGATCATGGAGGTTCACCTGGTGGACGGCACCTATGAGCTGTTCCGGCACTTCTTCGGCCAGCCGTCCCGGACCGGCGACGACGGGGACGAGATCGGTGCTGCCCGTGGTGTGCTCCTGTCCATCGTGAGCATGCTGGCCGACGGCGCGACCCACGTGGGGGTGGCCACCGACCACGTCATCGAGTCGTTCCGCAACGACCTCTGGCCCGGCTACAAGACCGGGGCCGGGATCGACCCCGTGCTGCGGTCCCAGTTCGACGTACTCGAGACCGCCCTCACCGCGCTGGGCGTGGCGGTGTGGCCGATGGTGGACCTGGAGGCCGACGATGCGCTGGCCTCAGCCGCATCGGTGGTGGCCGAGGACCCCGGAGTGGCACAGGTGATCATCTGCACGCCCGACAAGGATCTGGCCCAGTGCGTGGTGGGAACACGGGTCGTCCAGCTGGACCGCCGCAAGGGGGCGATCACCGACGAGAACGGGGTATGGACCAAGTTCGGCGTCGCCCCCCGGTCGATTCCCGACTGGCTCGGCCTGGTCGGCGACTCCGCCGACGGTTTCCCCGGGTTGACCGGTTGGGGCCGGCGGTCGGCCTCAGCGGTGCTGGCCCACTACGGAAGCATCGACGACGTGCCCGACGACGTGGCCCGGTGGGATCCGGCCGTGCGACAGTCGATACGGGGGGCGGCCAAGTTGGCCGAGCGGCTGGCCCGCGAGCGCGACCGGGCCGAGCTGTTCAAGGACCTCGCCACCCTCCGGGTGGACCGATCTGTCCTCGACGACACCGATTCGCTCAGGTGGCGCGGCCCGACCGGGGAGTTCGAAGCGGTGTGCCGACACTTCCGTGACCCCGGATTGGCCGACCGTGCCGCGGCCATCTCGACCCGCTGACCCGGTCAACCGGTGCTACCGAAGACCTCGCCGAGCTCGCTCGGCACCGGGGTGTCCAGCTGGGCGTAGGTGGCCGAGGTCGGGCTCCGATCGGTTCGCCAGCGACGGAACGACGTGGCGTGGCGGAACCGGTCACCCTGGAGGTGGTCGTAGGCCACCTCGGCGACCAACTCGACGCGCAACGGCTCCCAACTGAGGTCCTTGCCCCCGCTCCAACGACTCTGGCCTCCGGGAACCCGCCCATCGGGAGTCGCTTCGGTCAGCCACGGATGCCCCGAACCGGCACCGCTCCGGTAGGGCTCGAGCACCCCGACGAACTCCTCCCGCCGGGCGGCACTGAAACCGGAGGCCACGCCGACGTGGTGGAGCACCCCGGCGTCGTCGAAGAGCCCGAGGAGCAGCGATCCGACCACCCCGCCGGACTTGTGCCACCGGAATCCTCCGACCACGCAATCTGCGGTGCGCTCATGCTTGACCTTGAGCATCACCCGCTTGTCGGGCTGGTACGGCACATCCCCGGCCTTCACCACGACGCCGTCCAGCCCGGCGCCCTCGAACCTCGAGAACCAGTCGCGGGCCACATCCGGCCGGTCGGTGACCGGGGTGAGGTAGATCGGGGGATGCGAGTCGGACAGAGCGTCCTCCAGCGCCCGGCGCCGGTCGGCGTAGCCCTCGGACTGGAGATCGGCATCGCCCAGGGCCAGGAGGTCGAAGGCCACGAACGAGGCAGGGGTGGTACGGGACAGCAGTTCGACCCGGGACTCGGCCGGATGGATCCGTTGCGAGAGCGCATCGAATTCGAGCCCGGACGGGCCGGCGATGACGATCTCCCCATCGAGCACGCACCGGTCGGGCAGGTTGGCTCGCAGGGCTTCCACCAGTTCGGGGAAGTATCTGGTCAGCGGCTTTTCGTTGCGGCTGCCCAGGACCACGTCGTCACGGTCCCGGAAGACGATGCAGCGGAACCCGTCCCATTTCGGCTCGTAGAACAGGCCCTCGGCCTCCGGTAGTTCCCGGACCAGTTTGGCCAGCATCGGGGCGACCGGGGGCGAAACGGGGAGCGACACCGGCTCATGGTACTCCGGTGGAGCGAACGGGGGCGGTCCCGCTCAGCTCCCGTGACCGCCGGTCCAGGCCAGGAACTCCTCCATGGGCAGGGAGTTCATGATCCGCTCGGCCGGGACCCCCACGCGGGCGGCCTGCTCGCAGCCGTGGCGTTGCCACTCCAGCTGACCCGGCGCGTGGGCGTCGGTGTCCACGACCACGACACAGCCCAGCGAGAGGGCCTGGGAGAGCAGGGGCTCGGGGGGGTCGAGGCGCTCCGGTCGGGAGTTGATCTCCACCGCGGTGCCGGTGGCCGCGCAGGCGCTGAAGACCACCTCCGCGTCGAACGTCGACGGGGGACGGCCGCGTCCGGCCAGGAGCCGGCCGGTGCAGTGCCCGAGGATGTCGGTGTGCGGGCTCTCGATGGCGCGGACCATGCGCCGGGTCATGGCCGGCTCGTCCATCCGGAGCTTGGAGTGGGCACTGGCGACGACCACGTCGAGCTGGGCCAGCAGCTCCTCGTCCTGATCGAGCGAACCGTCCTCGAGGATGTCCACTTCGATGCCGGTCAGGATCCGGAAGGGCGCCAGCTCGACGTTCAGGTCGGAGACCACCGCAAGCTGCTGGCGCAACCGATCCGGGTCGAGTCCGTGGGCGACAGTGAGCCGGGGGCTGTGGTCGGTGAGGGTCCAGTAGCGGTGTCCGAGCTCCCGGGCCGCCTCGGCCATCTCCCGGATGGGGCTGCCCCCGTCGGACCAGTCGGAGTGACTGTGGCAGTCGCCCCGGAGCTGCTCGAGCAGGTTGGCGGCCTCCGGGCTCAGGGGGGCCGGCTCCACCGATTCGATCCTGCTCAGATACTCCGGAGTCTCCCCTCCGAGGGCCTCCACGATGACCTGGGCACTCGTCTTGCCGACCCCCGGAATGGCCCGGAGCCGGGCCGGGGCCATGGCCGTCAGGTCGTCGACCGGTATTCCGGCGATGGCCTCCGCGGCGTGGCGGAAGGCCCGGACCTTGTAGGACTCCGCACCGTCCCGTTCGAGCAGGTACGCGATGCGGCGCAGGGCCACGGCCGGCTCCACCGCTCAGACCTTCCTGGCCTTGCTCGGGGCCACTCTCGGTGGTTCGTCGGGTTGCTTGGGATACTCGGGCGGCCACGGGGCGTCGCGCAGGCCGCGGGCCCGGTCGGCGGCGGCCAGTTCCAGGAACGGGTCGAGCGACTGGGGTGCGTCGCCGATCGCCGCCCACGGGTCGCCGCGGGCGCGGAGCAACTCCGGGACGGTCCGGATGGTCAGGGCCTCCGGATCGACGGTGTCGATCTCGTCCCAGGTCAACGGGGTCGACACCTGGCCACCCACCCGAGGCCGGGCGAACCAAGCGCCGAAGACCGTCTTGTGCGGCGCGTTCTGGTTGAAGTCGACGAAGATGCGGGCGCCGCGCTGCTCCTTCCACCATTCCGCGGTGATCAGCTCGGGATGCCTCCGCTCGAGTTCGCGGGCCAGGGCCACGGCGGCCGCTCGTACCTCGAAGCTGTCCCAACGCGGCCTCGAGCCGGACATAGACGTGGATCCCACGACTGCCGGTCGTCTTCGGATATCCGACCACGCCCAGCTCGTCGAGGAGTGACCGCACACAGCCCGCCGCTGTCCGGATCTGGTCGAACGAGGTGCCGGGTTGGGGATCGAGATCGATGCGGAGCTCGTCGGCGTGATCGGGATCATCGGCCCGGTAGGGCCACAGATGCAGCCCCAGACACCCCAGGTTCACCGCCCAGACGATGTGGGACGCATCGGCTACGACCAGCGCATTGGACGTCGTGCCGTTCGGCGTGGTGACCACGGTGGTCTCGAGCCAGCCCGGTGCACCGGACGGTACCCGCTTCTGGAAGAACGACTTTCCCCCGGCCCCCTCCGGGAAGCGCTGGAGCATCGCCGGACGTCCGAAGGCGGTGTGCTCGACGGCCTCGGCGATGTCGATGTAGTACGAGACAAGGTCGAACTTGGTGGCTTCCAGGGCGGGGAAGTACATCTTGTCCGGGCTCGAGATCTCGACGGTCCGACCGGACACCTCGACGCTCCGGACGGTCTTGGTGGTCACGGACCCACGTTATCCAACAGGACCACGGAACGACACCGCCACCTGGTGGTACAGGTCATCCGTCCGGTGGTCCACCACCGCCGTTCGGCGCCGAGGGCACGAGGGGGGGAACCGGCACGCCGACCGAGGGCGCCTCGGTCCCCCCGTCGATCTCGAACACCTTGCCGGTCACCCAGGAGGAGGCATCCGACGCCAGGAACAGGACGGCGCAGGCGATGTCCTCCGGGTCACCCGGCCGGGCCATGGGGGTGCCCTCGATG
This sequence comes from uncultured Acidimicrobiaceae bacterium, assembly GCA_963833585.1. Classification (GTDB taxonomy): domain Bacteria; phylum Actinomycetota; class Acidimicrobiia; order Acidimicrobiales; family RAAP-2; genus Bog-756. The sequence goes on from CAWHYF010000004.1 coordinate 170,722, forward strand.
AACCGGCGTCGGAGCCCCTCGTCGGTCAGCACCACGTCCAGGGAGCGGGTGGCCACCCCTCCGACATCGATGGCGTTCACCCTGACCCGCGGCGCCAGTTCGGGCGCCATGTTGCGGGTCATCCGGTCCAGCGCGGCCTTGGCCGAACCGTAGGCGACGAACATGGACTGGGTCATGCTGGCGGAGCGCGAGGAGATGTTCACGACAGCACCCCTCCCGACCGAATCGACCATCTGACGGGCAGCCAGCTTGGTCAGCGTCATCGGGGCGATCACGTTGAAGGCGAAGGTCCGGGCCATGAACCCCTCCGAGGTGTCCATGGCCGCACGGGGCATGGCGCCCCCGGCGTTGTTGACCAGGATGTCGATCCTGCCCAGCTCCCCGACCGTCCGGGCGACCAGGCGTCCACAGGCCTCTTCGTCCGTGACGTCGGTGGGCACCACCAGGGCCCGCCGGCCGCGGGAGCGAACCTGGTCGGCCGTCTCGTCCAGATCCGACTCGGTGCGGGCCGCCACGGCCACGTCGGCACCGGCGTCAGCCAGACCGAGGGCGATCCCCCTGCCGATCCCCAGGCCGGCGCCCGTCACGATGGCCACCCGGCCGGACAGGTCGAACCGGTCGAGGATCATCCGAAGGGCTGCAGCGAGCTGCCGACGGCCCAGGTACTGAAGTACTGGCTGTTGGCCCCGTAGGCCATGCCCACGGCCACCTTCGCCCCGTCGACCTGGTGCTCGCCCGCCGCGCCCCGGACCTGGTTGGCGGCCTCGGCGAAGCGGAGCAGTCCTGAGGCACCGATCGGGTTGCTCGACAGCACCCCGCCCGAGGCGTTGATCGGCAACGTGCCGCCGAGCTCGGTGGTGCCGTCGTCGACCAGCTTCCATCCCTCGCCCTCGTCGGCGAGCCCGAAGGCCTCGAGCCAGATGGGCTCGTGCCACGAGAAGGGCACGTACAGCTCGGCCATGTCGATCTGGCGGCGGGGATCGGTGATGCCCGCCTGGTCGTAGACGTCGGCGGCACACTGGAGGGCGGCCGCCGGCCGGACCGGATCCCGACCCGGGAAGCTCGGGGGTTCCGATCGGGACGAATGGCCGAGCACCCAGGCCGGCGGCCGTCCCTCGGCGGCGGCGGTCTTCCCGCCCGCCTCGTCGGTCAGGACCATGGCGCAGGCCCCGTCGGAGGACGGGCAGGACTCGAGGAATCGGATGGGCTCCCACATCATCGGGGACGCCTTCACCTTCTCGATGGAGATGTCCTCGATCCGCAAGTGGGCGTAGGGGTTCTTCAGGGCGTTCAGCCGGTCCTTCACCGCCACCTTCCAGCCGATGTGCTCCGGAGCCCCGCTCCGATGGATGTAGGCCCGGATGAACGGGGCGAAGGCGCCGCCGGCGCCGAGCGAGGCCCCCCGGCCGCTCCCGAGGGCGAACTGCGCGTTGCCCTCGGACTGCTTCTCGAAGGCCACGGCCAGCACCGTCCGGTGTTTTCCCACCTGCACGTGGGATGCGGCCACGATGGCGGTGGTACCACCCACCGAGCCGGCGGTGTGGACCCGGAACATCGGCTTGCCCACCGCCCCCAGGGCATCGGAGAGGTATAGCTCCGGCTTCATCACCCCTTCGAAGAGGTCGGGGGCCTTGCCGAGCACGACCGCGTCGATGTCGGCCATGGTCATCCTGGCGTCGTCGAGGGCCCGGAACACGGCCTCGCGAACCAGGCCCCCGAAGGAGACGTCGAGGCGGCGGGACTTGTGATGGGTCTGGCCGACCCCCACGACGGCGCAGGGCCGGGCGCTCATGGTGCGTCCTCCAGGATGCAGACGAGGTTCTGTTGCAAGCAGGGTCCGGAGGTGGAATGGGCCAGGGCCCGGTGCCCTCCGCCCATGACGTGGTCGGCGGCATAGCCGATCCGGCACAGTCCGGTGGCCATGATCGGGTTGGCCCGCAATGCCCCGCCCGACGGGTTCACCGCCACCCCGTCCCCCAGACCCAGCACGCGGGCCAGGAGCAGCTCTTCGTGGGTGAATGCCGCCTGCAGCTCGGCCACCTCCACCGGACCGGAGGCCAGGCCGGCGGCCTCGGCGGCCAGCCGGGTGGACGGCGAGTCATCGAGCGCCCGGAACGAGGGGTTATGGCACTCGGTCCGATGATCGAAGCCGGTGATGTAGGCCGGCCGGTCCACGAGCCGGCGCGCCCGGTCTCCGGTGGCCAGCACCATGGCCGCCGCCCCGTCGGTGATCGGCGGCACATCGTGCCGGCGCAGGGGCTGGCGGACGTACTCCTCCGTCAACAGGGCATCGACGTCGCCCTTGCCCCTGGACCGCACGGCCACCTCGGCCATCGAGCGCTCATCGGCGATACCGGCGTCGATCACCGCCCGGGCCTGGAGGGCGGCGAAGGTCAGGGGGTCCGCACCCAGCGGGGCGAGGAAGTAGGGGTCCATCTCCATCGGGTAGATCAGCGCCGGGTCGCCGGTGGAGGAGCGACCCGAACCGGTGACGACGGCGATCTCGATGTCGCCCTCCTGCAGCCGGAGCCAGGCCTCGTACAGGGCCCATGCGCCGTCCATCTCGACGTGCGAGTCCCGCTTGGGGGGCCACGCCCCGATGGCGTCGAGGTTGGAGACGAACGAGAAAGCCTGCCCGGTGATGTAGTCGCAGCTGCCCAGGCAGGTGAAGTCGATGTCGGCCCGGTTCAGCCCGAGGGGGACCAGGGCGTCGGTGATGACGTCCATCAGCAGCTGGGTCTCGGACTTCTCGGTTCGGCGCAACATCGGCGTCTGGGCCCAGCCCACCACGGCGAGGTCTCCACGTTCCGCCATCAGAAGATCCGGTTCACGAGGTCGGGGTCATCGACGTCCGGCTCACCGCTGGGGATCCAGCCGATCAGCGCACCCCAGGCGCCTCCCATGCCCCCGCCCTCGTCGATCTCCTCGGCCGGGGAGGCCCAGACCGCCGCCACCCGTTGGCCCACCCGCACCTCGTCGGCCGGAAGGTCGACCACCGCGGCGTACGGGACGATGACGTCGGTGCCGTCGAGAAGTACGAAGGCCCGTACGAACGGCTCGGTCTCGGTCTGACCCGGATACTGGACCGGGGTGACGATGGAGTAGTTGGTGATGGTGCCGGTCTCGGGAAGGTCGACCTCGCAGTTGGGACCGAGCTCCAGCGCGTCGATCGGGCAGTAGCCCCGGCCCCCGGCGTAGACCCGCCCGCACGTCGGGCAGCGGAGCCCGAGCAGGCGATGCTCCATCGAAGCCGCCACGGCCCGGTCGGTCGCCTCGGGCACCGGGTTCCGGTAGGTGATGGAGGCGAGGTAGTCCATCCGGGACACCGGCTCCTCGGGCGGGCCGGTGTCCGGCCCCTCGGTCTCAGAGGTCTCACCGGGGACGAAGCACACGATGTCGTCGATCCGGCCCAGGCGGGTGCCGCGCCAGCGGGGCGCCACCCGGCCTCCATCGGCCATGTTCCCCGGCGAACCGGCGTCCACGGCGTGCAGGAGCGAGGTGGTGGCCCCGTCGAGCTGGATGAGTGCGAAGGCGAAGGGGTGGTCCAGCGGGTGTTGTGCCGAGGGGTCTGGCACCCAGGTCCACGAGGTCACCGTTCCGGCCGGACCGACCTCGACGAAGTCGTGGGCCAGCTCGTCCCCGGTGGCGGGGTCCCACTCCATGGGCGGAACAAGGACGGCGTCTCCGTTGCGGATGCCGAGGATGCGGCACTCGGTGAGGGCGGTCATGAAGGCTCCCATCACCGGTCCCAAGGACCGTTTGTAGGGGAAGGTGATCGTGCTGGCCACGAAGCGGGTCATGGCGCCGGCCGATCCCGGGCTGGGCCCGATTCCGTCGACCGGAACCGGCGTGTGCAGGATTTCATGTGGGGCTGGCCTTTCCCAGGGCTGCGTTCACCCGACGGTCTAGCAGCCGTGCCGTCGGTACGCTGCACCTGATGAAGTCGAGCCAGCTGACCACTCCGGCACTGGTCGTCCAGGGTGACCTGCTCGAGGCCAACTTGGCGACGATGGCAGCGAGGCTGCCGGGGCCGCGTCTGCGTCCCCATGTCAAGGCCCACAAGTGCACCAGGCTGGCCGCTCGGCAAGCTGAGCTGGGCCACACCGCCTTCACCTGCGCCACGATCGCCGAGATGGAGGGGATGGCCCGAGCGGGCCTCGGAGACGACCTGCTGCTGGCCAACGAGGTGGTGGATGCCTCGCGTCTCGGAGCGCTGGTGCGGGACGGGGCAGGGGTGACCGTCGCCGTCGACTCCGAGCAGACCATCGAGGCCGCCGCATCGGCCGGGGTGTCCGCCGTGTTGATCGACGTCAACGTGGGCTTGCCCCGGTGTGGGTGCAGACCGGAGGACGCCGGCGCCCTGGCTGACCGGGCCCGACGTCGGGGCCTCGAGGTCCGGGGGGTGATGGGTTACGAGGGGCACATCGTCGGGCTGGAGGACCGGGTCACACGGGAGGAGTCGCTGGAGGTGTCGATGGGAGCCCTGATGGCGGCCCACGACCGGGCCGGCGGCGAGATCGTCTCGGCGGGAGGGACCGGCACCTTCGACATCAACCACTGGGCCACGGAGATCCAGGCCGGGTCCTATGCCCTCATGGACACTGCATACGCCAAATTGGGTCTGCCCTTCGCCCTGGCCCTCTCGGTGTCGGCCACCGTGATCTCGGTGTCTCCGGACTGGGCGGTGGCCGACTGCGGGCTCAAGGCCCTGGGCATGGACCACGGCGACCCGACGATCGAGCGCGCCCAGGTACTGTTCTGCTCCGACGAGCACGTGACGTTCGTGCCGGACGTCCCCGTACGGGTGGGCGATCGCATCCAGGTCCTCCCGGCCCACGTCGACCCGACCGTCGCCTACCACCGGTTCCTCCACGTCCTCGATGGCGACGAGGTCCTGGAGAGCTGGCCGGTCGACCTGCGTGGCTGGTAGCGGCCCGGGGTTGGTCTCGGGTGAGAAGCGCCGAACCACCGGGCACCGGTGACGCCCCGGGACGCTGACCCATCGCTTTCGGACCGGAGGGCGGATCGACGTCACCCTGCCCCGTAGGGCGCGCCCGGCTGCCGTCCGGCCCCGGCGGCTGCGGGATTCGACGACGGCCAGCCCGGCCCGGACGGGTCCGACCTCGCCCCACTGCCATGTCGGATTCCCGCTAGTGCGGAACCCCGCCGAGGCGTACTCTGCGAGGGTGTACGAGGACTTCGACCGGTGCTACCGGGCGGTGCAATCCAAGGATGCCCGCTTCGACGGGTGGTTCGTGACCGCGGTGGTGACCACCAAGATCTACTGCCGGCCCAGCTGCCCGGTCAGGCCTCCCTACGCCAGGAACCTGCGCTTCCTCCCCACCGCGGCCGCCGCCCAACGAGCCGGCTTCCGGGCCTGCAAACGATGCCGTCCGGATGCCTCGCCGGGCTCACCGGAGTGGAACGCCCGCCGCGACGTCGTGGGGAGAGCGATGCGGCTCATCGCCGACGGCACCGTCGACCGCAACGGCGTGACCGGGCTGGCCGGTCGGCTGGGGTATAGCGCGAGGCAGCTGGAACGGCACCTTCTCGCCGAAGTGGGCGCCGGGCCACTGGCCCTGGCCCGCGCCCAACGGGCCCAGACCGCCCGACTGCTGATCGAGACCACCCGGATGCCGTTCACCGACGTTGCCTTCGCCGCCGGGTTCTCCAGCATCAGGCAGTTCAACGACACGGTCCGTTCTGTCTTCGACGCCACACCCACGTCCCTCCGCTGCCGCGCCGGGGAGGGCGGATCCCTCCCGGCGTCCGGAGCGCTCACGTTCCGCCTCCCCTTCCGCTCCCCGTTCGTGCCCGGAAGCCTCTTCGGACACCTGGCCGCCACCGCCGTACCGGGCTGCGAGGAGGTCCGGGACGGGGCCTATCGCCGTACCCTGCGGCTGCCGTGCGGGTCGGGCACCGTGGCATTGAGACCCACTCCAGACCACGTGGTGTGCCAGTTGGCCGTCGATGACCTGCGCGACCTTTCCACCAGCATCGCCCGCTGCCGCCGGCTGCTCGACCTGGATGCCGATCCGGAGGCGGTCGTCGGCGCCCTGGCGGAGGAGCCGGCCCTGGTCCGGGCGGTAACGGGGGAACCGGGCCGGCGCATACCCGGAACGGTGGACGAGAGCGAAATGGCCCTGCGGGTCGTTCTCGGCCAGCAGATCTCCACGGCCGCGGCCCGCACCCACGGGGCCCGCATCGTGGCCCGTCACGGCACGCCCGTCCGCGATCCGGGTGGGGGTCTGACCCATTTGTTCCCGTCCATCGATCAGCTGGCGGACGTCGACCCGGCCTCGCTGGCGCTGCCTGTGTCCCGACAACGATGTGTGGCGGCACTGATCGACGCCCTGGGCTCGGGCCGGGTCGAGATCGGCGTCGGAGCGGACTGGGAACGGGCGCGCCATCAGCTCCGGGCGGTCCCCGGGGTCGGCCCGTGGACCGCCGAGATGATCGCCATGCGGGCCCTGGGCGATCCGGACGCCTTCCCCTCGTCGGACATGGGGGTCCGGAAGGGCGCCGGCCTGGTGGGCCTGCCCACCTCACCCACCGAACTCGCCGGGCATGCGCAGCGATGGCGGCCATGGCGCTCCTACGCCGTGCAGTACCTGTGGGCGGCGACCGACCACCCCATCCAACAATGGCCACCGAAAGGAACCCCATGCACCGCGTGATCTACCGAACGCTCGAAAGTCCGGTGGGACTGGTCACCGTCGCCGGTGACGGCGCCGTCATCACCCACGTCCGGATGTCCGATCAGGCCCATCCACCGCCCCACCGGGACCAATGGCAGCACGACCCCGAAGCGTTCGGCGAGGCGTTGCGCCAGCTCCGTGACTATTTCGACGGCCACCTCACAGACTTCGACCTTCCCATCCGGCTGGAGGGAACCAGCTTCCAGCGGCGGGTGTGGGACGCTCTCCGCGACATCCCCTACGGTGAGACCACCTCCTATGGAGCGATCGCCGGACGAATCGGGATGCCGGGGGCGGCGCGGGCCGTGGGTTGGGCCAACGGCCACAACCCCGTCAGCATCATCGTGCCGTGCCATCGGGTGATCGGTGCCGACGGATCGCTCACCGGCTATGGGGGCGGCCTCGACCGCAAGTTGACGCTGCTGGAGCTCGAACGCGACCACTTCACCCCCCGGCTGGCCCTCTCCGCCGAAGTGGAAAGGTGACGGGACAACCGGCTGACAGCCGTCAGGCTCCTGGTGATCCGCTTTCGCCGATGACGGGCGGACCCATGAGCCAGCTGACCGCCGGTCTGCATCAGAATCAGGAGTGAGCGGCTCCGTCCTGCGTCGGCTCCGCCTGGCCGAGAGGAGTTCCCATGACCGATGACCGTCACGGCTGGGGTCCGGCGCTGGATGAGATCGGACGTCGCAAGGCGCTGGCGCTCGGGATGGGGGGTGAGGCCCGCCTCCGGCGTCAGCACCAACGGGGGCGGCTCCATGCCCGTGAGCGGCTCGACCGTCTGTTCGACCCCGGCACGTTCTTCGAGATCGGCGGCATGGTCGGCACCCTGGACGAGCCACCCGTTCCCGCCGACGCCCTGGTGTCCGGGTCGGGTCGCATCAACGGTCGTCCGGCCCTCGCCGGGGCGGAGGACGTGACGGTGCTCGGCGGCTCCATCGGGAGTGGGGCGTCCGACAAACGGTACCGCCTGTGCCAACTGGCCCGGCAGGAGGGGGTCCCCCTGGTCATGATGCTCGAGGGTGCCGGCCACCGGGTGACCGAGACCGCGGCCGGACGCCGGCCGGGCGACCTGATGGGACTGGCCGAATTGTCGGGCGTGGTACCCCTGGTGTGCCTGGTCCTCGGGGCGTCGGCCGGCCACGGCGCGCTGACCGCCCCCCTGTGCGACTTCGTGGCCATGACGGACACGGCATCGATCTTCGCCGCCGGCCCGCCCCTGGTTCGGGCGGCGACCGGGGAGGACGTCACCAAGGAGACCCTCGGAGGACCTGCCGTGGCAATCGATGCCAGCGGCGTGGTCCACAACCTGGTGGCCGACGACGGGGAGGCGATCGATCTCGCCCGCCGGTACCTCGGACACTTCCCCCTCAACGTGTGGGAGCCCCCGCCCCGCGGGGAGGGGCCCGACACCGGTGGGCGACGACTCGACATCCTGGGGCTGATCCCACCCGACCCCCGACAGCCCTACCCGATCCGCCCGGTGCTCGCCGAGCTGGTCGACGGCGGCGAGTACCTCGACGTCCAACCGGGATTCGGGCGTTCGATCGTGACCGTCCTTGCCCATCTGGGTGGTCGCAGCATCGCCGTGGTCGCCAACGACCCGGGGGTGATGGCCGGCACCATCGACCGCGACGCAGCCGACAAGGCGTCGCACTTCCTCGATGTGGCCGACGCCTTCGGTCTGCCCTGCCTGTTCCTGGCCGACAATCCCGGTGTGCTGGCCGGCACCGCCGCCGAGCAGCAGGGCATCCTCCGGCACGCGGCCCGCCTGTTCGCCGTCCAGCACCGCATGGGCGTCCCGAAACTGCACGTGACCCTGCGCAAGGCGTTCGGGTTCGGTTCGTCGGTCATGGCCATGAACCCGTTCGACGGCCAGACCATCACGCTGGCCTTCCCGTCGATCACCCTCGGGGCGCTGCCGGCCGATTCGGAGGCCAGCGCCGTCGACGATCCCGAGGAGCGGGCGCGGTTGGCCGATCTGCAGGCACGGGCATCGGTGACCGCTGGAGCCCGGCTCAGCTACGACGACGTCATCGACCCCCGAGATCTCCGCCATGCGCTGCTGGCCGGCCTACGCCTGGCCGAGGGCCGGGCGTCGGCCCCCCGCCAGGTCCGGTCAACCGGCATCCTGCCCTAGTCCCTCCCGAGCTGGTGGCCCGGACCCGCCCGGCGACCGGGACTCAGTTGCTGAGCGACCTGTCGGCGTGGCGGAGGCGTCCGGCCATCACCTGCAGGACCTTCCATGCGACCGTGGAAGATGTCTGGATCAACCGGTGGAACTCCCGGCCGTCCAGCACCAGGATCTCCATCTCGGTGTCCGCGGTGACCGTGGCGCTCCGGGGCCCCTTGTCCAGCAGGGACATCTCCCCGAAGAAGTCCCCGGGGCCGAAGTGGGCCAGCTTCCTCCCGCTGACCCGGCAGGTGGCGCTGCCGTCGAGGATGATCACCAGCTCCTTGCCGACGGTGTCCTCGGCGGTGATCGTCACGCCCGCAGCGATGGTGGTCTCGGTGCCCAAGCGGGCGATCTCTCGCAGCTCCCTGGTATTGCACGTCGAGAACAGGGGGATGGCGCGAAGCGCCTCGAGCAACTCGTTCGGAATGGTGCGTGCCACCAGGGACCTCCCTTGTCCGCCTGGGCGAAAGACCTGTTGCCGTAGTGTACCGATCGGCCGGCTCGTGGGGCTGCCGATCGCTTGTGAATCAGGTCGGGCACTGGGGCCCCGCCCTCCAGGGCCCGGTGCCCGGGCCCGGCGCCCGGCCCCCAGGCGGGAGGTGACCCGCTCCCGGTTCGGTCCCTCGGCTCGACGAAGAGCTCGATGCCGACGTGGCGGGCCGCCTCGACACCGGTACGGTCCGTGGTGGGGTGGACGCCTCGCCGCCTCCGGTCAGTGGGACCGGCCTCGGATCGCCCGCTGGTAGGAAACCGGTGCGATGGTGCGTCCGATCGGGGCCAGTAGCGGGAGCACGGCGGCGTTGATCTCCATCCTCGGCCCTCCCATACGGTCGAGGAGGAGCGCCGAGACCTGCTCCTCGGTGCGGCGCACCATCTTCGGAGGTAGGTCGCCACCGTCGTCCAGGCCGGACATGCCCATGGCCGTCGGAACCCAGGCCGGATAGAGCACGTGTACGTGCACACCCCGGTCGGCCACTTCGTGCGCCACCGACTCGGTGAACGCGGCGACCGCGGCCTTGGAGGCCGCGTAGGCCCCGTGCCGCGGTTCGGGGGCCCGGGCCGAGTCGGAGGAGACATTGACCACGATGCCGGAGCGACGCCGGAGCATCCCCGGAAGCACGCTGAGCGTACCGGTGACCAGCCCGAAGAAGTTGATCTCGAACATCCGGCGGTAGGCGTCGGACAGCCCTTGTTCCACCGGGGTGATCTGCTCGACGGCGGCGTCGTTGATCAGGATGTCGATCCGACCGTACTCCTCCTCGAGTTCTCCGAGCAGCCGACGGTACTGCTCCGAGTCCCCCACATCACAGACCGCGGTGGCACTGGCCGGCGCCGACCCGGCCAGCAGCTCCTCCAACTCGGCCAACAACTCGGCACGGCGGGCCACGCCCACCACGGTGGCACCCCGACGGGCCAGATCCAGCGCCACCCGCCGTCCGATACCGGACGATGCTCCGGTGACGACGGCAACCTCACCCCCGTAGCGCTTCGGCGTGCTGACCCGGTGCCGGCTCATCAGCCCGATGATAGGTCGGTGGACTGGGGCCGGTCGGCGGTCCCGAGCGGGGCCGGAAGCACCCGCCCAGCGGCCCGGAGGACCACGGCTAGCCCCCGATGAGGGCCGCCACGTTGTCGCCGAAGAGGCCGGGCGCATCGTCAGGGGAGCTGCCCTGCTTGGCGTAGTCCGGGAGGGGTGTCGCCGTTCCCTCGGAGTGGGGATAGTCGCTGCAGCACATGAACACGTCGCCGGATCTGGCCCCCAACCGGCCGGGCTGTTCATAGGAGAAGGACGACACCTTCACCTGCCGCCGGAAGTACTCCCCGGGTCGGAGTTCGAGTTCGGTGGGTGCGCCGCCGTTGAGCACCCGGGTGAAGTCCCAACCTCCGTCCAGCATCAGCAGGTACTGGGGAACCCAGATCGACGAGAGCTCGACGATTCCAATCGAGAGGTCAGGGTGGCGGGCGAGCACACCGTTCACGATGAGATCGGTAACGGCCACCGCCGGCGGCACCCACAGGAACACCGACTCGATGACCGGGACGAAGGACTGCGAGTCATCGGGATAGAAGGCATCGTCGAGGATGCGGGGCTGGTCCGCCACGTGGAATACCGGCGTGACCCCGTGGTCGACGAACGAGGCCCAGATCCGGTCGTGATCCGGATGGGACAGGGGGCGCCCGTCCACGGCCGACGGGGCGATCATGCCCAGACGGACACCGGCGGCCGAGAGCTCGCACAGCTGGGAGTCCAACCAGTCGGGGTCTCGCAGGGTCAGGTGGGCGACCGGATGGAGACGGCCGGCCCCGTCGGCCACCACGGTGGCGCACCAGCGGTTCCAGGCCGCCATGTTGGCGGTGAGGGCGTCGAGCGAGTCCGAAAGCCGACGCTCCCAGAGCAACCCGAAGTTCGGGAACAGTACGGCCTCGTCCAACCCCATGGCGGACAGCCGCACCGCCCTGGCCCGTGGCTCCCAGTAGTCGACGGGCAGCGTGTCGTCGTAGGAATATTCCGGAGGCAGTCCCTGGCGATGACGCTGGCGATTCCGACCGATGGCAACGGTGTCGCCGGGAAGCTGTACATCGGCCAGGTCCAGTCGCCTACCCCGCCAGGTGAGCCACGGGTACCCGAGTTCGTCGTCGACGATGGACAGCGCATCCTCGCGGTGGGCCGGATCGATGAATTCCGCCCACAAGTTCCGGGACTCGTAGAGATGCTGGTCCGAATCGATCACCCGGCTCACCGCCCCAATCTAGCCAAGGTTCCGGACGGCAACCGGGGGCCCGGGGAACGGTGTCCTCCGCCATCCGGCGCCGAGGATCTCCCAGAGGACCCGGACGCCACCGGAAATACCTCCCGGCTGCGGCGGTGACGCCTCAAGTTCGCCTACGGGGCGGCCGATGGATGAAGGCAAGGGGCGAGCTTCGAATCGAGAAACTCGAGCACGGAGGCTCCACTGATGCAGCAGCAACGAAGGTCCGGCACCGTCTCGGGATTGCCGTGTGCGGAGGCTCCGACCAGGAACGCCCCACCGACGTCAGGGTCGACCCGTCGAGGGCGAACAGGTCGGATCATCTGGGTCGGGCTGCTCCTGGTGGCCACCTGTTCCCTCAGTCTCGCAAACGCCTCGCCCGCGGCCGCCGTCAGCGTCATGCCCGCTTCGACCACCTCGCACTACGAGCTGACCGCGGACCCCGCCACGCTGGCGGCCCAGGGGGCTGCAGCAGGGAATGCAGGCGCTCAAGGTCTGGCGATCCTGGACTTCGGTCGCCCGGCGTCCAACGGCGCTACTTCGGGAACCATGGACTTCGGTGGCGGGTTCATCTCGTTGACGTCCATCGTGGCCGGCACCGTGAGTTACGTCCAGGGCTACTTCACCCACGCCCCTCGTGGACTGCGGCTGGAGGTGGCCATCGGGACCAACAACAGCTGCGGGACCGGACAACCGTGCGGAGGTACTGTCTGCGGTTGCAATTCCGAACCGACCAGTTTCTATGGGTGGGGAGAGCAGCAGGCTGTGGCCGTCGAGCAAGCCCAATCCCAGGTCACCGCGATCCGAGCGCGCTCGGGCTACACCGACCTGGTCACCGTGGTCGCCGGCGACGACGCCGAGCCGGCCTTCGATCCGGGCTATCAGAACACCCACGACCTGTTGTCCGGATATGCCCATGCGGTCGGCGGCTATTCACCGTCGATGATCGACTACGGTTCGGCCGATCGTGGGTTCTGGTCCAACGATCAGCTCTTGCAGGTAGCCGACGGGTTCAGCCCCGACGTGGCCGTGCCGGAGATCTACTTTCCCTCCGACGCCGCCTCCTGGGGGTCCCTGATCTCCTACGCCAAGGCCGAGGGCCGGGTCGTCACCGTCTTCGGCGTGCTCACCAGCGCCCCCAACGGTCTGAGCCCCCAGGTGGCCTACTCCTCGGCGGTGAACTCCATCGAGCCCATCACCGGCCAGACGGCGATCCGCTGGGTTTCCCAGATCGCCAACTAGTTGTAGTGACCCGGTAGGTCGTTGACTCGGTCGATGGGCGATTTACTCCCAAGAGCAGTGTGGCCGCGGTGATGATTGTAGAGATGCAGGAAGGGGCCGAAGGCCCGGGCCCGTTCGGCTTCTGATGCGTAGGGCCTGACGTAGGCCCATTCCTCCAGCATGGTGCGGTTGAATCGCTCGACTTTGCCGTTGGTCTGGGGGCGGTAGGGGCGGGTTTTGCGGTGCTTGATGTCGCCGAGGACCTGTTCGAACACCTGGCTTCGATAACAGCTCCCGTTGTCCGTCAGTACCTCCTCGATCGTGATTCCCAAGCTGGAGAACCACGCCTCTGCCCGCTCCCAGAAGTCGGCTGCGGTCTCCTTGCGCTCGTCGCCAAGGATCTCCGAGTAGGCCAGCCGGCTGTGGTCGTCGACGGCCGAATGGATGAATCCGTAGCCGACACGACTGGCTCCGTGGCCGTCGTTGTTCTTGATGCCGGCTGCCCTTCCCAGCACCTTCCACCCTCCGCCGTCGGGGATCTTGCCCAGCTTCTTGATGTCCACGTGGACCAGCTCGCCGGTCCTCTCCCGCTCGTATCGGCGGATGACCTGACCTGTCGGGCGGTCCATCCAGGAGAGTCGGTTGATCCCCAAGCGGGCCAACACCCGGTGGACCGTCGAAGCCGGCACCCCCAGCCGGTAGCCGATTCGGACCGGCCCGAGCTTCAACGTCCGGCGAAGCTCCTCGATCTGGGCCTCGACCTCTGGAGCAGTCCGATGTGGACATGACTTGGGCCTACTCGATCGGTCCACGAGACCCTCGGCACCGAACTCGTCCCACCGGTGCCACCACTTGTAGGCGGTGGGACGGGAGATGCCCATCTCGGCGGCCACATGAGCCACCGGCCTGCCACCTTCGATGCGCAGGACCATGGTCAATCTGCCGATCGGCGTCAGCCGAGCGTTAGCGTGCATTTGAGCCCTCCTAGGAGTTCTGTGGGTGTGTAGACAGCTCCACATTGCTCCTGGGGGCTCACCTCATAGGTGGACCTATGTCAACAACGTTCGTGGTCACTACAACTAGTCGACGACTCGGTCACCATCCCGGCGGGACACCCCGACCGGAGGGCTGTCGGCGCCATACGCCCGGTCCGGTCCGGTTCTCAGGGCCTGCTGACCGGGAACTGCACGAGCCCGACCATTGCGTCCCTGCCCCGGTAGTGTGGCCCCGTAGCGCAGGTGGGGCGAGGTGCACCACGTCCTCAGGCCCGAGAGGCCGGGGTGAAGCTGGTCCGTCCGGTCACGCGGCGTCTCGTCGAGAAGCGGCGTCGTCGGGCTCGGCAGGGCCGCGTCGGGAGTTGCACGAGCGGACCGGGTGGGCCGCCCGACCCGGTCGTGGATGCCCCAACCGGCCTCCCGCCGGAGGCATGATGAGCGCATCAGCAGGAAGACCCGCGGCATGCGGGTCAGTACCGGAGGCGAACCATGCGAACACGCAGAGACGGTCGCCGGTCCGACCGGGAGCCGAGCACAGAGGCCCTGGCCGCCATGGCCGAGGCGGCCCGGCGGTCCCGCCAGTCGGGGGTGGGGGTCGAGGGCCCGACGACCCGCGAGAGCGGGAAGGTGCCGGCGATGGATGCCACCGGGGCCGCAGGGGCGCCGGCCGGCGAGGACCACTGGCGGGGTCGGTCCCTCCTCATCGTGTCCGCAGCCCTCGTGGCCGTGCTGGCGGCCGTGGTGGGCTGGACCTCGACCAACGATCGGGGCACCTCGGCCCGACCGGCCGAGTCGTCAGCGCCCGCGAGCCGTCCGGCCCCCGTCGCCGGCTCTTCGTCCACCATCCCCCCGGTCAAGTCCGCGCCGAGCAGCCCACCGCCGTCCACGCCGCCCGCATCGACGACCACCTCGCTCGCGCCGGCGGCCACCACCCTGCCATCGGGAGGTGGTCCCGTGCTGGCAACCGTGGAACCGTCGAGCGCAGCGGCCGGACAGGTGGTCGTGATCACCGGCTCGGACTTCATCAGCCCGTCCGGTCAGATCTCCGCCCACTTCGGGACCCAGGTGACCACCATCGTCTGTCCCGAGCAGACCAGCTGCCTCGTCGCCGTGCCCCCCGCCGTCGGAACCGGCGCCTCGGCCCCGCTGACGGTCACCACCGACGGCGGGACGTCGAACCCGCTGACCTTCACCTACGGGTAGGGGGCCGCCGAACGCAACGGCTTCGACGCCGGGCCGGCGCCCGGCGATCGGCTCGGGAGCCGGTACTCGGTGTGCGTAGCAACGGGCGACACGACTCACCCCTCTGGTCGAGCGCGGCGATGGACGGACCGATCGGGGGGATGCCCTGGCGTCCGCCGAGACACTCGATCCCTCGCGGCGGGGCCTGAGCGCCCCACGGGGGCTACCCCCAGCGGACGAGTCCGGCTGGCCGCATTCCGGTGACCACCAAATTTCTCTATGTTTGACCTGTGAGGACCACCGAGGCGCAGATCCCTGGGCGACCCGGAGCGCCCGGGCGACGGACCGCTCCCGACCGCCTGCCCTCCGATCTCCGGCCCGCATGCTGATCACCTGGGGGTCGGAACCGAACTCCCGGTGGGAGGAGGTCGCCCGGACCATCATCGAGACGCCGTTTACCCGACGGACCTGGTCAGAGCTTCTGTTTCTGATGGTGGGGATCCCGATCGCCTTCTTGGGTCTGGCCTTCGTCGGTGTGACCTTGGGCATCGGGGTGGTGCTCGCCATCACCTTCATCGGTCTCGTCATCATCGGGCTCTCGGTGCGGGGGGCCCGGGGCATCGGAGGGATCCAGCGGAGGTTGGCCCGGGCTCTCCTCGACGAGTCCATCGAGGAACCCGAGCCGTTCTCGCCCCGACCGGGCTACCTGGGCTGGTTGCAATCCGCCCTCCGGGACCGGACCGGGTGGAAAGCCTTGGCCTACCTGGCCATCAAGGTGCCCCTGGCCACGCTGGCCTTCTTCGCCGCCTTCAGCGTGTGGTGGGACGCCTTCCGGTGCCTCACCTATCCGTTCTGGGGCATCTCCCACCGGGGTGGGCCGGCCGACTTCGGGATCGTCCAGGTCTTCTTCCGCCCCAGTTTTCTCTCCCCGGGAAACGGAGGGGGCGCCTTTGTCGGTCTGGCCACGGTGATCACCGGGGCGATCTTCTTCTTCCTCGCTCCGTGGCCGGTCCGGTTCTTCGACTACCTGGACCGCCTGCTCATGCGCACCCTCCTCGCCCCCGACGCCATGACCGTCAGAGTTCGCAGCCTCGAACAGGCCAGAGCCCAGACCGTCGACGCCTCCGCCGCCACGCTGCGCCGGATCGAGCGCGATCTCCATGACGGCACCCAGGCCCAGCTGGTGGCGCTGGCCATGCGGTTGGGGATGGCCAAGGAGAAGCTCGCCGACCCGGATCAACTGGACATCGACCAGGTCCGGGCCCTCGTCAACGACGCCCACCGAGGGGCCAAGGAGGCGATCGTCGAGCTCCGGGACCTCGCCCGGGGGATCCACCCGCCGGCCCTCGACGTCGGCCTGGAAGGGGCCCTGGCCACGTTGGCGGCGCGGAGCACCATCCCGACCGAGCTCACGGTCGCCATCGACGAACGGCCCAGCCCGGCCATCGAGGCCATCGCCTACTTCTGCGTGGCGGAACTCATGGCCAACGTGGCCCAGCACGCCTGTGCCTCCCGGGCCAGTGTCTCCTGTGCCCAGCAGGGTCGCTGGCTGCGCCTCGTGGTGCGAGACGACGGCGTCGGGGGGGCCCGGGCGGTGAGCACCGGCTCGTCCTCGAGTGGGCTCAGCGGGCTCGCCGACCGGGTTCGGACCGTGGACGGGAACCTCGAGGTCGCCAGCCCCCCTCGGGGACCCACGGTGGTGACGGTCGACCTCCCCCTGCGGGCGTAGCCGACCGTGCCGCTCCGAGTCGCCATCGCGGAGGATTCGGTGATTCTCCGGGACGGGCTCGTGCAGCTCCTGGTCGATCGGGGGTTTGTGATCACCGCCGCGGTGGCCGATGCCGGCGCTCTCCGGGAGGCCGTCGGGCGCGAGCGACCGGACGTGGTGGTCGTGGACATACGGATGCCTCCGTCCTTCACCGACGAGGGGCTCCGGGCGGCCATCGAACTTCGCCGTGACTATCAGGGATTGTCGATCCTCATGTTCTCCCAGTACATCGAGACGCGCTACGCCGAAGAGCTCCTGGGCAACGACGCCGCCGGCATCGGCTACCTCTTGAAGGACCGTGTGGCTGACGTGAGCCAGTTCGTCGAAGCCCTGGTGCGGGTGGCCTCGGGGGGGACGGCCTTGGATCCCGAAGTCGTGACCCAACTGATGGGAGCCTCCCGTCGCCGGGACTCGATCTTCACCCTTACCGCCCGCGAGCGGGACGTGCTCTCCCTCATGGCGGAGGGGAGGACCAACACCGCCATCGCCGACTCCCTCTGCGTATCCGAAGGGGCGGTCGAGAAGCACGTGACCAACATTTTCTCCAAATTCGACCTCCCCGTCTCGCAGTCGGATCATCGACGGGTACTGGCCGTGCTTCGCTATCTCGACACATGAGCGGGTGGGCGCACGCCGGTGGAGTCGTCGGTCCCGCCTGATCAGCGCCGGGACCGGTCCCTACACCCGGTCGGGGGCTTTCCCCACCCCGGCTCACCCGGTAGCCGGATTCCCCCCCCGGACCGGCCGTCGTACCCTGGTCCCATGGTTCAAGGCGTGACATGGTCCCACCCAACGCCGCGGAACGATCGACGGACGTCTGCCCGGAGTGCCGGAATCCATGGAGCCCCGTGGCCACGGATCGAGGGGGGCCGCCGCCACCGGCGTCCACTCGTCGACGCCCACACGAAAGGATGGCCTCCAATGACAACCAGCGCCGCCACCAACGAACCGGCGCCATGAGCATCACCATGGAGCGGGAGCCGGAACTCCGATCTGATGCCAGAGGTGAGTGGGCCGTCGAGACCCACGGCCTCACCAAGCGCTTCGGCGAGAATGTCGCGGTCAACGGCGTCGAACTGCTGGTGCCCAGAGGATGCGCGTTCGGCTACCTCGGCCCCAACGGAGCTGGAAAGACCACCCTCATCCGGGTGCTGCTGGGGCTGACCAGTGCGGACTCCGGCACCATGTCCCTGCTGGGCCACTCGGTCCCGAGGTATCGAGCCGCCGCGCTGGCCCGGGTCGGGGCGATCGTCGACGAGCCACGGTTCCACGGGCACCTGACCGGGAGGCAGAACCTCCAGATCCTGGCGGCGGCGCGCGAACCGGAGGCCAAGGGGCGGATCGGTGGGTCCCTCGAACGGGTGGGGATCCTCCACCGCGCCGATGACAAGGTGTCCAAGTACTCCATGGGCATGCGTCAACGTCTGGGCGTGGCGGCCTGCCTCATCGGTGACCCGCAGCTCCTGATCCTGGACGAACCGATGAACGGTCTGGACCCCGCCGGGATGCAGGACATGCGGGACATGATCCTCTCCCTGGTGGCCGAGGGCCGCACCGTCGTCCTGTCCTCCCACCTGCTGGACGAGGTCGAGAGGACCTGTGACGCGGTAGCCATCGTGGACCGGGGCAATGTCATCCGGCAGGGGGCCATCGCCGACCTCCTGGCCGGGTCATCGCTGGTGGTGGAAATCGAGTGCTCCGAGCCGTCGGCGGCCGGGGCCCTCCTCGGGTCCACCACCCTCGGCGGCCAGCTCGAGATCGGGCCCCTGGGTCTCCGGATCACGCTCCCGTCGGGGACGGGACGCGACGTCATCGCCGAGGTCAACCGGGTGCTGGTGGAGGGCGGGGTCTCCGTCTACCGCCTCCAGGAGATACAGACCTCCCTCGAATCGTGGTTCCTGCAGGTCACCAGCAGACTGGGGGCAGCCGAATGACCGCCCCACCGGAAGTGATCACCTCGGCTCCGGCTCCGATCCCGCTTAACGCACCCCGCGACCGCCGGGGGTCGTGGATCCCGACGGGCGGGATGATCGCCACCCGGTTCATGGAACTTCGCAGACGACGCGGCCTCATGGTGGCCATGATCGTGGTCACCATCGGGATCCCGGCCCTCTTCCTCACCATCCGTCTCCTGGCCCATGCCTTCGACCCGAAGTCCTACGGGCCGGCGGGCGGCTACGACATCTTCAACGCCCTGGTGGCCGGGGTGCTGTACGTGTTCGGTTTCATCGTGGCCGCCACCATGGGCTGTACGGCCGGATCGGTCGACCTCGCCGAGGGGATGTTCCGCCACCTGGTGGTCACCGGTCGTTCACGGTTGGCGCTCTACCTGGCTCGGATTCCGGCCGGTCTGGCCATCGTCGTCCCGCTGGTGGCCATCGGCTTCACCGTCGTCTGCGCGGTCTGCGTGTTCGCTGCACCCACCCAGATCAGCTACCAGGGAACGAACGTGCCCGCCGGACTGTCGGAACCCGGCTTCGAGCACTGGGCGGCGGCCCACGCCAACGAGGTGGTCTGCGACTTCCCCTATCGGGTAGCCGGGCCCAACGACGTCGTCGCCAATGTCCCGTGCGGCGGCCCCCAAGCCGGTCCCCAAGGCGGTCCCGGGATCGTCCGCAAGGGCCCTCCGGGCTCCGACGTCTCGGCCGCGCCGACTCCGGCGATGGTGAGGGCCGCCGCGGTACAGATCGCCAGGCAGGACTATTCGGACTACTCGAAGGTCTTCCTGGCCCCCTCGGTGGGCCTCATGGTCCGCACCGGTCTCTGGATCGAACTCGAGGCCATCGTCGGGTTCATCGTCGGGCTCGGACTGGGGTCCCTCCTCGGTCAGCGAACCGTGGCGGTGGTCCTGATGATCGTGCTGGAGATCATTATCACGCCGATCCTGGCGCGTGCCAACATCCCCCACCTGATCAACCTCCAGCGCTCGGTGGTCGGACTGGGCGTGGCCCATCTGGAACCGTCCGGTCTCGGCTTCGTGTTCGGAGGGGGTGGCGGTCCCGACGGCGGGCGCGGGACATCCCTGCTCGTGCCAGAGTCGAGAGTGGTGGCTGTCTTGGTCATCGCCGCCTGGCTGGTGGGTTGGACGGCACTGGGTGCCTGGCGGATGGTGAAACGGGACGCCTGACAGAATCTGCGGACCCGGCGCGCCTCCCGTCACGCTGAGCCGGCCGCTCCCTCCACTGGGAGGGTGCTCCGCCCGGCGACCTCGGGTGAGGGGGCAGGGGCTCATCCCTGCAGGCCGTGCCCCTCGTCCCCCCGGGCCACCTCGCCGCAGCTGCGGGGCCCACCGGGGTACAGTCGTCGATCGTGAACCACCACACCACCGTGAACCCAGAGATCAGCTTCCCTGAGGGCTTCCTGTGGGGGACGGCGACCGCGGCCCATCAGATCGAGGGCGGCAACGTCAACAACGACTGGTGGGACTGGGAGCACAATCCGGCATCCGGCTGCGTCGAGTCGAGCGGGGATGCATGTGACTCGTGGCACCGGTGGCCCGAGGACGTCGATCTTGTCGCCGCCATGGGCCTCGGGGCGTACCGGTTTTCGCTCGAGTGGAGTCGCATCGAGCCCGCCGAGGGTGAGTTCTCGATCGCCGCGCTGGACCATTACCGACGCATCTGCGCCGCCTGCCGGGAGCGGAACATCGCACCGGTGGTGACCTTCCATCATTTCACGACTCCGACGTGGCTGACCGCACGCGGGGGGTGGGAGGCCGCCGACGCCCCCGAGATCTTCGCCCGCTTCGTCGCCCGCGCCGGCGCCCATCTCGGCGACCTCATCGGGTGGGCGTGCACCATCAACGAGATCAACCTCATCGGGGTGATGGGCTATGCCCTCGGCTCCTCGCCACCGGGGGTGAAGGACGACTTCATCCGACACCTGGCCGTCAACGAGTCGATGGTGCGAGCCCATCGCCTGGCCGTTGACGCCCTGCGGTCAGGACCGGGTGGATTTCCCGTGGGTCTCACCCTGTCCATGGACGAAATGGTGGCCGATCCGGGTGGTGAGGACATCCTCGAGGCCGCCCAGGAGGTCCTCGAGGACCGGTTCATGCGGGGCACCGAGGGCGACGACTTCATCGGCGTCCAGTGTTACTCGCGAGTGCATTTCGGGCCGGATGGCCAGGCGCCCAACGAGCCCGGAGTACCGACCACCCAAATGGGGTACGAGTACTGGCCCCAGGGGGTCGAGCACTGCGCCCGGCGGGCGGCAGCGTTGACCGGTATCCCGGTGCTCCTGACCGAGAGCGGGATCGCCACAGACAACGATGCCGAGCGCATCACCTTCCTGGCCGAGGTGCTGCGAGGCGTACGACGGGCGCTGGACGACGGCGTGGACATCCGCGGCTATTTCGTGTGGAGCCTGCTCGACAATTTCGAGTGGTCACTCGGGTTCCGGCCCAAATTCGGGCTTCACAGTGTGGACCCGGCGACCTTCGCCCGGCGGGCCAAATCCAGTGCGTCCTGGTTCGGTTCCGTCGCCCGGGCCAATGGATTGGTGGCGCCGCCGACCTGAGCGCCGCAGTAACGTCGGCTCCATGCCGCTGGTGGCTGGGGTCGATTCCTCCACACAGTCGACCAAGGTCGATCTCCGCGACCTCATGACCGGGACAGTGGTGGGTACGGGCCGGGCCGACCATCCGGTTCCCACGCCACCTCGAAGCGAACAAGCTCCGGAGGATTGGTGGACCGCACTGGTCCACGCCATGCGCATGGCCCTCGGCTCGACGGGCGGTCACGCCGAGCCGACGGACGTGATGGCGGTGGCGGTCGCCGCGCAACAACACGGCTTGGTCGTCCTCGACCGCCACGGCGATGTGCTCCGTCCGGCCAAATTGTGGAACGACACGGAGTCGGCGGTGGATGCCGAGCGGCTCCTCGCGCAGCTTGGCCCGGCGGAGTGGGCCGACGCCTGCGGTAGCGTCCCCGTGGCCGCATTCACCGTGTCGAAGCTCGGCTGGCTCCGTCGGTGCGAGCCCGACACGTTTTCCAGGATCGGCCACGTCCTGTTGCCCCATGACTGGCTGACCTTTCGTCTGACCGGCCGTTTCGTCACCGATCGAGGCGACGCGTCCGGCACCGGGTACTGGTCCCCGCGCCAGAACCACTACCGCATCGAGCTGCTCGAGATGATCGATGGCGAGACCAATTGGGAGGCCGCCCTGCCGGCGGTGCTGGGCCCATGGGAGCGGGCAGGCTCCCTCACCGCCACGGCAGCCGCCGAGCTCGGTCTACCGGTCGGCACGCCCGTTGCCGCCGGCACCGGTGACAACATGGCTGGGGCCCTCGGGAGCGGATTGCGTCCAGGTGAGGTGGCCATCTCCATCGGGACCTCGGGCACGGTGTTCGCCACCAGCGAGCGGCCGGTCCGGGACCCGACCGGCACAATCGCCGGGTTCGCCGACGCCACCGGTCGGTATCTCCCGCTGGTCTGCACCCTCAACGCCGCGCTGGTCACGGCGACCGTCGGCCGGCTGCTTGCCGTGGACCACTCCGGCCTCGACGCACTGGCTCTCGCCGCTCCGTCGGGAAGCGCCGACCTGGTCCTCCTGCCCTATCTGGCCGGCGAGCGCACCCCCAACCGACCCGATGCCACCGGAACCCTGCAAGGCATCCGTCCGGGGATCACTCGGGAACTCCTGGCCCGGGCCGCCTTCGAGGGGGTGGTGTGCAGCCTGCTGGAAGGTCTGGACGCCCTGGAGGCGGCGGGCGTGCCCACCCGTTCGGGGCGACTGGTCCTGTTGGGCGGCGGAGCCGGCTCGGCGGCGTACCGCCAGGTGCTGGCCACCCTGTCCCGTCGGCCCGTCACCGCCATGCCCGAGCGAGAGGTGGTCTCGGCGGGAGCTGCGCTGCAAGCCGCGGTTCTGGCTGCCGGATCGGACCCCGCCGAGGTAGTCGACGCCTGGGACCTCCGGACCGGCGAGGTCACGGTCCCGGGGGCCGACTCGGTGGGGTCTGATGCGGTCCGGGCCAACTTCGCCGCGGCCCGGGGCTGAACCGTGCGTCGGCTCTGCCCCGGAGGGTGGCACCCATCGTCGGGCCAGAGGCCGGGATCCCCACCGGCCACCCTGGATAGTCTCGGCGGTAGCGCACCCGCGCTCCAGGGAACATCCCGGGTCGACGACGACCCCGCACCAGGGAGTCACCACCATGGCCGATGCCTTTGAGCCCACCCCAGCCGATCACTTCACGTTCGGCCTCTGGACCGTCGGCAACACCGGACGCGATCCCTTCGGACATGAGACCCGGCCACCACTCGATCCCGTCGACGCCGTCCACCGGCTGGCCGATCTGGGTGCCTACGGCGTCAGCCTCCATGACAACGACCTGGTGCCCTGGGGTGCCCTGCCTTCCGAGCGCGAGGCGATCCTCAAGCGGTTCCGGCACGCCCTCGACAGCACCGGCCTCCGGGTGCCGATGGCCACGACCAATCTGTTCTCCCGTCCGGTGTTCAAAGAGGGCGCGTTCACGGCCAACGACCCGGCGGTGCGGCGGATGGCGGTGGCCAAGACCTTGGACGCCATCGACCTGGGTGCCGAACTGGGGGCGACCGTCTTCGTGATGTGGGGTGGGCGGGAAGGCGTCGAAGCCGATGCCGCCAAGGACATCCGCGGCGCGCTCGACCGCTATGCCGAGGCCGTCAATCTCTGCTGCTCGTATGTCCGCGAGCGAGGCTACGGCGTCCGATTCGCGCTCGAACCCAAGCCCAACGAACCCCGAGGCGACATCCTGCTACCGACCGTGGGCCATATGTTGGCATTCATCGGCGAGCTCGAGTGGCCCGAGATGGTCGGTCTCAACCCGGAGTTCGCGCACGAGACCATGAGCGGGCTCTCGTTCTCCCACGCCGTGGCGCAAACCCTGTGGCACGGCAAGCTCTTCCACATCGACCTCAACGCTCAGCGCATCGGGAAATTCGACCAGGACTTCCGCTTCGGTTCCGAGGGCATCCGTGACGCCTTCTACACGGTGATGCTGCTCGAGGACTCCGGTTGGGAGGGAATGCGCCATTTCGATGCCCACCCCTACCGGACCGAGGACTACGACGGCATTTGGGACTTCGCCCGGGGCTGCATGCGGACCTATCTCATCCTGCGGGCGAAGGTCGTCCGCTTCCATGCCGACGCCGACATCGCACAGGCCCTGGCCATTGCCGGCCGGGAGAGAATCGACGAGCCCACCTCACCCGGTGGCCTGGACGCCGAGGCCCTCGCTGCCCTGCGCTCCCTCGCCGGCGCCAGCGCCGAGGACGTCCTCGCCACCCGGGGCTACGGTCACGAGCGACTCGATCAGCTGGTGACAGAACTCCTGCTGGGAGAGCGCTGAGAGGTCGCCGAGAGGTCTCCGAGTCCTCATCCGAATCGGCCCGGGCCGAGGTGCGGCCCGTACGGCGTGGACACCGTGCAGGCTACGCTGGCTCCCGCGAGGGCAGGCAGGTTGGTCGAGTCCACGCCTGCCATGGCGAAGGAGTGGGCGTGACCGACCAGACCTACGGCAAGGACCCAGAGGCCATCGCCCAACTGAAGCCTCGTCAGTTTGAGGTGACCCAGAGAGGCGCCACCGAGCCGGCCTTCAGCAACGAATTCTGGGACCACAAGGAAGCGGGTCTCTACGTCGACATCGTCTCGGGTGAGCCGCTCTTCGCCTCCACCAAGAAATACGACAGCGGCTGTGGCTGGCCGAGCTTCACGGCGCCGATCGCCGCTGACAACGTCGTGGAGCACGAGGACCGTACTCTCGGCATGGTCAGGACCGAGGTCCGCTCGAACCACGGTGACAGCCACCTCGGCCACGTCTTCGACGATGGACCTCCCGAGGAGGGTGGGCTGCGGTACTGCATCAACTCGGCAGCTCTCCGGTTCATCCCCTACGCGGACCTGGAGTCGGAAGGCTACGGCGAGTACAAGAAGGTGTTCGACAACCCGACAACCGAGGAGGTACCGCGATGACGACCACGGAGAAGGCAGTCCTCGCCGGCGGCTGCTTCTGGGGCATGCAGGACCTGATCCGAAAGCTTCCGGGGGTGGTCGCGACCAGGGTGGGCTACACGGGTGGCGACGTGGCCAACGCGACGTACTACAACCATCAGGGACATGCCGAGGCGATCGAGATCACCTTCGATCCCGACCTGACCTCCTACCGCGACCTTCTCGGGTTCTTCTTCCAGATCCACGACCCGACGACGAAGGACCGTCAGGGAAACGACATCGGCACCAGTTACCGGTCTGCCATCTTCTACCTGGACGATGAGCAGCGACGAATGGCTGAGGACGTCATCGCCGACGTCGAGGCGTCGGGTCTCTGGCCTGGCAAGGTCGTCACCGAGATCACTCCGGCCGGGCCATTCTGGGAGGCGGAGCCTGAGCACCAGGACTATCTCGAACGGTATCCCGAGGGCTATACCTGCCACTTCCCACGCCCTGGTTGGGTGCTACCCCGACGGAAGGACCAGGTGGCGGGCTGATTCGCACACGGGGCCGGGTGGCCCCGGAGGTCTAGGCCGGGTACTCGTCGGCCACCGTCAGGTCCACGAACTCCGGAGGTCCGTCGAAGATGGCGGCCATGGTCTCCCGCGCCGCCTGCAACCCTTCCTGTCGTCGCGGATCCTGCTCCCGCGCTCGAGCCTTCTCCTCACTCTCGAACACGACCATCATGCAGACCCGGCTGGGATCCTTCTGATCCCGCATGAGCGTGGAGCGCACCAGGCCCGACCCTGGCTGCTCCGCCGCCCGCAGCTGCTCGATCAGCTTGGGGAGGTCCCCGTCCCGGCCCGGCTTCAGTCGTGTGGTGATGAGCTGAGCCCACATGAAGGCACTCCGTTCGCTGGAGGATGCCGCACCTTAACCCGGATCAATGGCCCGTTCCCGGGGCCACAGTCCAGCCTCCTGGATGACGGTCGGGAGGGGACCCCAAGCCACCGGAGCAAGGTTGTCACCGGGGCGGCCGGAGCGGCCGGACGGCTGTCCCGGCTCCCGGCAGCAGCCGACCCGGGGAGTCACCTCCGCGACTTCCCGGACGTCACATCCGCCGGGGCGTCCAACTCCAGCGGCGCACCGCCACGACGGCGCCGGCGACGCCCCAGAGCGCGACCACCAGGAGGTCGTGCCAGGCCCACGGAGAGGAACCCCGCTGGAGGTCGAAGGGGGCGAAGATGGCGGCGATGAAGTGGTGCACCGGGAAGTAGGAGGAGAACTGGGCAAGCCCCGATCCGGGCCTCAAGGGGAACCACAGTCCGGAGAGGAACAGCAGGACGAAGAAGACGATGCTGACGATGGGCCCGGCGGCGTCCTGATTGGGGACCAGCGTGCTCATCGCCAATCCGAGTGCGCTGAAGCTGACCATGCCCACCACCACGGCCACGACGAACGCCCCCAGGTTGCTGGGCGGGTGAACGTTGAATCCCACCCTTCCGACGACCAGCAGGACGATGACCTGGATCGCGGCAACGATCATGGAGCTGAGGACCACCGCGGCCAAGAGCACCCACGTGGGCAAGGGACACAGTCGCAACCGCTTCAGAAGGCCCATCTCGCGGCGATTGACGAGAGTGATGGCCAGGATGTTGAAGCAGGCGGCCATCACGCCGTAGGCCACGAATCCGGGCACGTAGTACTGGATCAGTCGTATGTTGCCGAGGTACGAGATCCGAGAGTTCCCTGCCGATGCACCCAGCAGCACCAGGAATACGAGTGAGAAGCCGACGGTAAAGGCGGCGCCGATCGGGTTCAGCCAAAACGACAACTGCTCGTACCGAGTCTGACGGGCGACCAGCTTGACGTCACTCAGCCCTGTCGAATGAACCGACGGTGGGTGAGACGCTCATTTCTCCTCCCTGGTCAGCGCCAGGTAGACGTCCTCGAGGGTGACTCGGGCCACCGACAGTCCCGGCAGACGAACGCCCTGTTCGAGCGCCCACCCACTCAGCGCATGCAGCACCTTCAACTCTTCCTCGGTTCGAATCTCGACCCGTCCCTCGTGCAGAGATTCGACCGGGACGGGCAGATCGCCCACCTCGATCCCCTCAGGAAGTCCGAAGCGGATGGTGGCAATCCCGGCGTCGCGGCCCCCCAGCGAGGATGGGGTCCCGGTGGCCACGATCTGGGCGTTCGAGAGGACGGCGACCCTGTCCGCCAGGGCCTCGACTTCATCCATGTAGTGGGTGGTCAACAGCACTGTGGTCCCCTCCGATGCCAAGCGACGGATCAGCTCCCACGAATCGCGTCGGCCCGACGGGTCCAGCCCGGTGGTGGGCTCGTCGAGGAAGAGCAGCTCCGGACGGCCCACGATGCCGAGACCCACATCGAGCCGTCGCTGTTGGCCGCCGGACAGCGTCTTGATCCGGGCGTCGGCCTTCTCGTCCAACCCGACCAGGGAGATGACCTCGTCGACGGGCCGGGGTGAGGGGTAGTAGCCGGCGTTACGAGTGAGTACCTGGCGAACCGAGTAGAAGGGCTCGACGGCGAGTTCCTGGAGTACCACCCCGATGCGCGACTGGAGCCACCGCTGTGTCTTCTTTTCCGCCGGGTCCACCCCCAGGGTCTCCACCCGCCCCGAGCTGCGCAGTCGGAATCCCTCGAGAATCTCGATCGTCGTGGTCTTCCCGGCGCCGTTGGGACCGAGGAGGGCGAACACCTCTCCACGCTCAACTTCGAAGCTGACATCGCTCACGGCCATCTTGTCGCCGTAGGACTTGGCCAGGTGGTCCACGCGTATCGCCGTCACACTCTCCACCTCCGAACAGCACCGTGTTACCACGAGCTCTACCCGATCAGTGGATCCACGATACGTTCCATCGGCCCGTCTGTCGGAGCGGGAGGGGCGCCGTCGGGTCCGGGCACCCGTGTGACCCCGGACTCGCCGATGCTCACGGTCAGAAGATGCACGGGAGTGCACTTCCCGGCCACCCTCGGTCCTGGGTCCTGGACCGTGGACCCACCGGCACCTCGATCGACGGAGCTCGGGCTGCGGCCGCGCTCCGGTGCAGTGACTCAGGCGTCGACCCGGTCCTGGAATGTCCGCCGGTAGGACTGGGGGCTGGTGTGCATCACCCGGCCGAAATGCTTTCGTAGATTGCCTGCCGTACAGAATCCGCTGTTCTGCGCCACTTCCTCGATCGGCAGATCGCTGACCTCGAGGAGTCGTTGCGCGAGCCGGACCCGCTGCCCCTGCAGCCACTGGTGCGGTGTCGTACCGGTGGCGGCGAGGAACCGACGGGCGAAGGTTCGCGGGCTCATGGCGGATCGGTAGGCCAAATCTTCGACGGTCAGGGGATCGGTCAGGTGCTCCTGCGCCCAGGTGATGGTGTCCGCGAAGAGATTGGAGCTGTCAAGGACCGGAAGTGGAGTGTCGATGAACTGAGCCTGGCCCCCGTCCCGTTGCGGCGGGACGACCATCTCCCGGGCCAGTCGGGTGGCGATCTCGGCGCCATAGTCCTGGCGAACGATGTGCAGGCAGAGATCGATGCTGGCCGCACTGCCGGCGGAGGTCAGAAGGTCACCGTCATCGACGTAGAGGACACCGGGATCGACGGTCACACCGGGATAGTTGCGGGCCAGGTCCTCGCACTCCGACCAGTGGGTCGTGGCCCGTCGGCCGTTGAGGAGTCCCGCTTCGGCCAGGACGAACGCGCCGGTGCACAGTGAGATGATGCGACAGCCCCGGGCGTGGGCCCGCCGGAGCGCCTCGAAGACCTCACCCGGAACGGCCCCGAGGTCCTCGGTCGGAAGTACGACCACCGTGTCGACATGGCCGATGCTGTCCAGGCCATTGGTGGCGTGCATCCGGAAGCCGACGTCGACGGTCACCGGGCCTGGCACGGAAGCGCAGACAGCAAGCTGATACCAGGGAGCTCCACCGGTCTCCACCGGGCTGCCACCGAAGACGTCGCAGGCCACTCCGAGCTCGAAGGTGGCGACGCCGTCGTAGACCAGGGCTCCCACCCGGTGCGGCTTCGGCCTGGCCCTACGGCGTCCACCGGCACCGGGTCCCGGCGGCCCCGGGTGGACGGTTGGTTTGGCAGGTTTGTCGCGCACTATGTCAATCATGCCACTTTCACCCCCCGCCTGTCAGGCGCAGCATGGCGGTATGCCCACGGTTCGAGATTTTGCCATGGTCCACGGCCTTCGGGCCGCCGAGCGAAGAAGCCTTCGTCGGGAGCGCCGGCGGGTGAGGGAGGCGGATCGAACCCGGTTTGCCCAGGGCGGGGGCCGAACCTCCCGGGTCCTCGTCAATGATCCCCTCAATCCCTCACTGCTCGCCTCCCGATCCAACGGGATGTGGCGGCGCCTCGTCGTTCGGTTGTTTGCCTCCCGGCTCGATCGTCAGCTGGCCTGCGGGCTCCCTCCGGAGACCAACGGGCTCGTGGCCGCCCGGGCCCACTACCTCGTCTCCCCGCTGACCCGCAGAGACCTGGCGGAACACTGGCAGGCCGTCATGGCGGGGGCCGACCGACCTCCGGTGATGCGAGATCCTCGCGTGCCGCTGTGCCGCGATCGCATCGCCGGCGCCCGGGACGAGGTGCACGCGATGCTCCGGGATCTCGTGGCACCCCTGCCCGTGGCGGCGCGTGGCGTGGCCATGGTGGGTCTGCTGCTCCACGACGGAGCCGGTCCCCTGTACAACCGCCGCAGCGAGACGGACTTGGGTGCCGCGCTTCGGGCGGCAGCGGCACAGCTCGACCCGGCGATGGCCCTGGCGCCGCCGGGGTGAGGAGTACCAGCCGCGGCCAGGCCGCGACGGCCCGATGACGCCTCGTCGGCGGTGGGGCGGACGGCGGGGTGGCGCTCCCCCGGCAGCCAGGGGCGATCGGGAGGGACCGGTTGGCTAGGCTGGGAGCGCCGGCGAGAAGAGGAGGCGTGGTGTCGGAGAATCTCAGGATCCTGGCCAAATACAGTGCCGCGATGGAGTCGGGCGACACCGAGGCCGTCTACGAGTTCTGGGCGCCCGACTTCCAGAGTCACGTGACGGCGCGAGTGGCGCCAGATCAGGTGGGCGAGGACGTTCGCGGTCAGGAACAGAAGTGGTGGGAGCAGGCCCGGGCGGCGTTTCCCGACATGACGTTCACCGTCGACCTGTTGATCGAGTCGGACGATCTGGTGGTGTCGAATTGGACGGTCCGGGGCACCCACACCGGCGAGCCGTTCTACGACCTCCCGCCCTCGGGCGATCCCGTGACCATCAACGGCACGGCCATCCTGAAGATCCGCGACGGCCTCATCGCCGAGCACTGGGGAGGCCCGCACTGTCAGGAGGGCCTCGGGCTCATTCGCTGAGTCCCGAGGAGTTTGAGTTCCCGTGTCGGGCCCGGTGGACGACGACGACGGTGGACGGGATGAGGTGGAAACGGCCGGGAGCGGAGCCGACGGCGGGGCCGACGGACTCATCCGGAGATTCATCGCCGCCTGGGAGCGGCGCGATACCCAATTCATCGTTGACTGTTTCGCCGACGACGCCGTCTACCACAGCATGCCGTTGTCGCCGATCGTTGGAAAGCCGGCCATCGCGGAGTTCGTCGCCGGGTTCGCCCAGGTGCCACCGGGTCGACTGGAGATACACCACCAAGTCGCCTCCGGCAACATCGTGATGAATGAGCGCACCGACTCCATCACCATCAACGGCCGGGCGGTCACCTTGCCCATCTGTGGCGTCTTCGAGATCGAGGGCGGGCGCATCAAGGCTTGGCGCGAATACTTCGATCTTGCGCCGGCGAAAGCGGCCTACGCCCCGTCGTAGGCGGTAGGACCCGGAGGGGGGCCACCGCAGAGCGGCGGTCCTCCATCCGGTCGACGGTGCGGCAGTGGCGTGGTTCGGGTCGGCGCCATCGGCACCCACCTGCCCCTCAGACGTCAGTTAGCGAGGTCTCGGTGATGCCAAGGGCCCGGAGGGTGCGTCCCAGGCCCAGGAATGCACTGAGGCAGATGGTCAGATCAAGGATTTCCGGATCGGAGAAGCGCTCCCGGAGCCGGACGAAGAACGCGTCATCGATGCTCAGATGGTCGCTGGCGAAGCGCTCGGCGTACTCCACCGCCAACCGCTCCTGTGGGTCGAGGGCGTCATCATCGCCAGGGATCCCCACCCGGCAGTAGAAGTCCTCCGTCAGCCCGTGGGATTTGACGCTGTCGGCGCGGAATGCGAGGCACACCGTGCATTCGTTCAACTGTGCGATCCGGATGCGAGCGGCCTCCCGGACCCGGGCCGGCAGGATGCTCTTGTTGTAGGCGGCATCCACCAACCGCATGGCCGCCGCCCCCAGCTCTGGCTGGAGCGACCAGATCTGCACCGCGTCACCCCCTGTACCGGGTGGAACCTCGATGCGAGCCATGACCAGATGCTATGCCACGGTCACCGGAGCAGGGTCCCGAACCAGATGGGGCAAGCTTGGTTCACCGCTGACTGGCTAGGGCGAGAGGACGACGGAGGCCAGATCCCGGTACTCGCGGAGCGGAAACTCCTCCCGGGCAGCGAGAATCTGGACGGCGACGTGGTCGGCCCCCGCTTCGTGATGCTGACGGATCCGAGCCGCGATCTCCTCAGGATCGCCGTGGGCGATCAAGGCATCGACGAGGCGGTCGCTGCCCCCTCCGGCGAGATCCTCGTCTCCGAAGCCCAGAGTCCGAAGGTTGTTGGCGTAGTTCGGAAGGGTGAGGTAGCCCGCCACGAACGCTCTCGCCCGTTCTCGCGCCGTCGTTCGGTCCGGTTCCACGATGGCCGTCACTTCAGGGGCGAGTAGGGGGCCCGCTCCGAGGATCTTCCTGGCCCGCTCGGTGTGGCCGACGGGAACGAAGTACGGATGGGCCCCTGCGGAGCGGGATGCGGCCAGGGCCAGCATCTTCGGACCCAGAGCCGCGAGCACCCGACGGTCGCGTTGCACCGAGACCCCCAGGCTGTCGAGCGCATCGAGATGCTCGACCATACGGCGGTAGGGGTGCGAATAGTTCTCGACCAACGGCGCGTGGCTGGCTCCGACGCCGAGAAGAAAGCGGTCCGGATAGTTGGCATCCAGCGCCGCCACCGAACTGGCGAGTACCTGGGGAGCTGCCGTCCAGATGTTGACGATACCGCTGGCCACGATGGCACGGCCGGTGGACGCCAGTAGGCGTTCGAAATGCGGCGAAAGTCCCGGTTCGAAGCCACCCGAGGACCAGAGGGTCCCGTACCCGAGGGATTCGAGCTCTGCCGCCACCTCGAGGGACCCGTCTGGCGACTTCCACGAACCGCTCCACCAGACGCCCACCTTGCCCAGGTCCATGGCAGTACGCTACCCACCCGGTCAGCGACGATGCATCCGTGCCCAGGGTCGGTTGAATCGGGTGGGCCCAGGGGGGAGGAGATCGTGCCGGAGGGGTGTCGAGCGTGGTTCCGGACAACATCCCCGGACCGGTTCAGCCCGGACCAGTGAGCAGATTCGAGGCCGAGCCGGCTGTTCTCCGGGTCGGCCGAATCCGGATGTCGGCTAGCCCAGATAGAGGGCGGCCACCTGCTCGTAGAGTTGGGGGTCGACCTCCTTGGGATGGCCGACGGCATCACTGAGCGGGATCCGAACGATCGCCCCGGCCTGCAGCGCCACCATCGTCCCGAAGGCATGGTCGTGAACCGCGGCCAGCGCTCCGGCTCCGAAGCGGGTGGCAAGGACCCGATCGAATGCCGACGGTGACCCTCCCCGCTGGATGTGCCCGAGCACCGTGGACCTGGACTCAAATCCTGTTCGCCGCTCGATCTCCTCGGCGAGGAAGTCGCCGACTCCACCCAGTCGGACGTGGCCGAACTGGTCGGCCGGTCTCGAATTCGATCTCTCGGGCGACCACGTCCCATCGTGGGCGCGTGCTCCCTCGGCGACCACCACGGTGGAGAAGAACTGGCCACCCCGGTGGCGGTGGATCAACCGTTGGCACACCGAGTCGAGCGAGAATGGGACCTCTGGGATGAGGATCTCGGCGGCTCCCCCAGCGATCCCGGCATGGACGGCGATCCAACCCACGTGTCGACCCATCACCTCACACACGATGACCCGGTGGTGCGACTCGGCCGTGGTCTGGAGTCGATCGATCGCCTCGGTGGCGATCTGGACCGCCGTGTCGAATCCGAAGGTCACCTCTGTTCCGGACAGGTCGTTGTCGATGGTCTTGGGCACGCCCACGACCGGGAGACCCAACTGGTACAACCGGTCTGCCGCACCGAGTGTGTCATCGCCCCCGATGGCCACCACAGCATCGAGTCCGAGTGCCGCGAGGGTGGCGGCGATTCGATCGGCACCGTCGGCACTGGCAAATGGGTTGGTCCGGGACGACCCCAGGATCGTCCCGCCCTTGGCCAGTATGGATCGACACTGATCCGCGGCGAGCACGACGGTGTTGTTCTCGATGGCCCCGAGCCAGCCGTCGAGAAAGCCGACGAATTCGTCGTCGTGACGGGCGATGCCACCGAGCACCACGGCCCGGATGACCGCGTTCAGCCCGGGGCAGTCGCCCCCACCCGTCAGTACGCCGATTCGCATGGATTCATGATACGGCCCCGTTGTCGGCCACCCGGTGCGTTCGGAGTGCGATGTTCGCCTTCGACGGGCAACCAGTCGGACCGGCCGAGGACGTCACTGGTCACCGGAGCTGGTCGACATGTTGCACACGACCAGCCTGCCGGGTGAACAGGACATCGTTGTAGCCCTGCCCGGGGCCGACCACGTCGAAGAGGGTGGGAGGCACGAAGGAGAGGTAGACGGCCTTGCGCCCGTTGGCCCGCCGGTCGGTCGGGGCGGGGGCGGCGTGGAGCGTGTGGCCGAAATGGACGGTCACATCACCCGGCTCGGTGGCGATCGGTACGACCGGCAGACCCGCCGCTTCACGGGAGCCGGGCAGCCGGGAGGTACCACGATGGGAGCCGGCAATCATCTGGAGTTGGCCGTTCGCCGGCGTGGCCGGGTCCAGCTGGATCCCAACGTTGAGCATGGGGCACTTGACCGGGTGACCGCCCATTCCGCAATCTCGATGCCAGGGGAGGTCCACCAGGCCTTCGGTCGCGCCGGGCACCTTGATCACCACCCCGTTGCCGTCCAACCGGTCCCGTGCATCTCGCAGGTCGGGGCCGCCCAGAGCGGCGATGCGCAGGAACCGATCGTCGGTGCCGAGTTCAGCGATGAGGGTCGACTCGTCGTTGAGATAGTTGACGCGGTTGCAGACCTCCCGGCCGCCAACGGCGGTCCACCACGAGCGCCGGTCGTCGGGCCGGGCCCGCCCAATCGCCCGGGCCACCTCGGCGTTGAGGGCCGCGATCTCGCCACGATCCATGACCCCACGGAGATGAACGAATCCGGCCCGGTGCAGGAAGTCTGCGATCTCCTCGCTCGGGTCGTCGAGCGTGAAACTCCCAGTGCAGTCCAGCATCTCCCCCGTTTCGTCGCGCACCGGAGCAGGGTTGTCGAGGTCGTACAGCTCCTGTCCATCGATAGCCACCCGTAGGGGTGGCTCCCATCGCGCCATCTGTCCGAAGCTCCCGCGGACGATCTCGAGCTCCTCGGCGTACAGGAGCGCGAAGCATGAACGGAGCTCCCAGGTGAAGGTGCGCCACGCCTCCAGACCCAGTTTCACCACGGTATGGGCATGCTCTGCCCCGGACTCGACGACAAAGCTCTGGCCCGAAGGCCGGTAGGTGTACGACCGACCGTCATCAAGCTGAAACGAAAGGGGGCGGACGACCGCGGCATCGGCCTCCGAGAAGATCCTGCCGCGCTCCCGCACTCGTTCCGGAAGGTCCTGGCGATGAAATTGGTCGAAGTCGATGGGGCCGAATCGATTCCCTTCCACCCACTCAAAGTACCGCGGTTCGCGCCGTGCGTCACGATGTCCTCGAGCCCGCAGGAGGGATTTGACATCCCATTGCTTACGACCAATGGTGGGGGGCATAACCGCCGGGATGAATGACTCGACATGGTTGAGCACGCCTTGGCGAATGTTGCCGACAGCGTCGAAGGGTGTTGGGCCGTACCGCCAGCACCGGGCGACCGGTCGGGACCGTCCGGGGCGACCAAGCATGACGCGCTAAGAGATCGCGTTACCGCCCTCATACTTGCCTTGGAGGAGTCTGTTATGAAACGAGTGATTGCACTCGTGGTCGTTGTCGTCGTGGCCCTCGGCCTCGTATCCCTGGCCGCCTTGTCTCAAGCCGCCACGACCAGCTATCCGGCGTCCGCCGCCACCTACGTCTACGCCGGTGCCCCGACGAGCAACTTTGACGGTTCCCCGGTCATCGCCGGCTCCCACGTGGCATTTCGAGCCCTGATCAGCTTCGACACCTCGAGTGTCCCGGTCGGGGCCACCGTCAACGGTGCATCGCTGACCATCGATCCCAAGATCTCCAGCGCAGGCAGTTTTCAGGTCCATCCTCAGGTGTCGTTCGATTCCCCCTCGGTCATATGGGACAACCAACCTGCGTGGCAGTCGGCCGTGATCGGCAGC
This sequence comes from uncultured Acidimicrobiaceae bacterium, assembly GCA_963833585.1. GTDB lineage: Bacteria > Actinomycetota > Acidimicrobiia > Acidimicrobiales > RAAP-2 > Bog-756. The sequence goes on from CAWHYF010000004.1 coordinate 205,960, forward strand.
GCCGCCAATAGTGGGGCGGACAATCCGTTGACGATCGACATTCCGAGCGGATCGTTCTACCTCAACTTCGGGGGGATCACCTCGTTGGCCGTCACGTTCTCCACTCCCGGTGTGATCGGAAGGTTCGCGGGAATGGGCGGCGGCGATGCTCCCACCCTGAACATCGATTTCTCGGGCGACGGCGGTTCCACCGCCACCACCGGGCCGTCCCCGACCACGTCGTCCCCGACCCCGTCGTCCCCGACCACTTCGTCGCCGACGACGACGGGGCCGACCACCACCACGGCCGGGCCCACCACGACCTCGCCCACCACCGGGCCCACCACGACCACCGCTCCGACGGGCACCTCGCTCTGTGGCACGATGACCGGTGCGCCGAAGACGAGCAAGCTCATGGTGATCATGGAAGAGAACCGAAACAGCAGTTCGATCATCGGCTCGTCTGCTGCGCCATACATCAACACGGTGGCGAATGAATGTGGCCTTGCCACCAACTACTCCGCCATCAACCACCCGTCGCTTCCGAATTACATGGCCCTCACCTCGGGCCTCCAGTACGGCGCCCCCTGGACCAGTGACTGCGACGCCGGCGGCGCCTGCCTCACCGGGAACAACAGCATCTTCCAACAGGTCCCGGGCTCCAAGGGTTATGTGGAGTCCATGTCCAGCAACTGCCAGCCCAATTCCAGTGGTGAGTACGCCACCAAGCACAACCCGTTCGCCTACTACACGTCGGCCAGCGCGGCTTGTGCCACCAACGATGTACCGCTGGGAACGACTTCCTCGGGCGCGCTGGCGACTGACGTGGCCAACGGGACGCTCCCGACCTACAGCCTCGTGACGCCGAACCTCCAGGACGACATGCACGACGGCAGCATCCAGCAGGGCGACAACTGGCTGGCATCCTGGATCCCTCAGATCACCGCTGGCTCGGACTACCAGTCGGGAGACCTCACCATCATCATCACCTGGGACGAGAACGATGGTGGTGCCGGCAACCAGGTCGCCGCCATCATCATCTCCCCGTACACGCCGGCGGGAACCCAGTCGGCGGCTCCATTCACGCACTACTCCACGCTGAAGGCGGCTGAGGACGTGGCCGGTGTGCCCGAATTGAACAATGCCGCTTCGGCGGGCGATCTCCGGACGGCATTCGGGTTCTGAGCAGGGTTACCGGGCGAAGCGGGCGTGACCGCTCGTTTCCCCCTCGATTTTGCTCCGACCCCTATACAACGGGCACCGACAGGCGTAATTTCCGCGTTGGAGGTGACGAACCATGCACGCAGAGAATGGAGACCAGATTGTCGTCGAGTCGGGCAAGGTTGGCTCCGCCCGGCGCAGTGGCGAGATCGTGGAAGTCCTCGGAGGACCGGCCGGTGAGCACTACCGGGTCCAGTGGGAAGACGGCCGGTTGACCGAGTTCTTCCCCGGCCCCGACGCCCGGGTGATCGCGTCGTCGTAGGAGGCCGGTGCTGATCTGTCGCCAGATCCTCACCGACGGGACCAGGCGGGGGCGGGTATCGACGATCCCCGGGGCGCGGCCCGAGGGGCGGCCGTGTCAGCCGGCCGTGAGCCCGGGGCTGCCCTCCACCACGAGATGAGGCAGGCTCCCGTCCCTGGAGTTCAACCGCTCCAGGTGAATGCGGCGTCCGTAACCGGTGAGCAGAGCCACCACCGCCGAGGCCAGAAGGAGCCCACCGGCGATGTCGAGTGACAGATTGAGTCCGTGCCCGAACGCCCCGTAGGCGGCTGAAACGACCTCGTTCACGATGTGGGTGATGGCAGGGTTCTTGGCAGTAGCTGATTGAGCCTGACTCTGGTACGTACCCGTGGTGACCGCCGATACAACCTGCGACTGGTAGCTCTTCGGAATCCCGATAGCGGTCAGCCGTCGAACCAGATTGACGGTGAGCTGGCCGTTGATGATCGATCCCAACACGGCGACACCGACCACGGCTCCGAGTTCCCGGAACGTGTTGTTGGTGGACGCCGCCATACCCGAGTGTTCGGGGGGAACGGATCCGAGCGCGGCCGTGGTGACCGGGACCATCGCCATCCCCACCCCCACACCGGCCAGGAACATGGTCCATCCGATCTGGCCGATACCCACCTGAGGTGTGACCATCGCGTTGGTGAGGAGAATTCCGATCCCACCGATCAGACAGCCTGTCGCCATGGGGATGCGCGGGCCCCAAGCAGCTACCCATCGCCCGGTGACCAGTGATGCCGCCACCATGCCGACGGCCAGAGGTACGAAGTCCAGTGCCAGCTTCAACGGCGATACAGACCCGACGACCTGCAGATACAGAGCCACCATGAAGAAGATGGCAAACGTTCCGAAGTAGACGGCGAACGCAATAATCGTTGAACCGGCGAAACTGGGAACTTTGAAGTAGCGCACATCGAGTATCGGATTCGGAGCCCGCAACTCGACCAGGACGAAGCAGAGGGCGGCCAGCATCGAGAGGACAAACAAGAGGTCGATCCACCACGTCCGGTAACCAGCCGTCTCCCCCAGGATGATCCCGAAGGTCAGTGTTCCCAAGGCCAGGGCGCCCAACAGGAAACCGGCCACATCGAATCGGGCCCGGACCGGATCCGAGCTCTCGGGTACCGCCACGGCGGCGCTGGCGAAGGCCACCACCCCAAAGAAGACGTTGAACCAGAAGATGGCGCGCCACGACCATCCAAAGACGAGGAGGCCTCCGATGAGCGGGCCCAGGGCCAGTCCGAGACTGGACACGGCCGCCCAGATTCCGAGTGACCGGGCCCGGGCAGCCCGATCTGGAAACAGGTGTCGGATCATCGACAGGGTGCCTGGCTCCGAGGCCGCGGCGCCCACACCCATCACCACGCGACCGGCGATCAGCGTGTCCGTGTTGGGAGCCACCGCGGCGACGATCGAGCCCGCGCAGAAGACGGCCACTCCGGTGAGCATGACCTTCTTCCGACCGAAGAGATCGCCCATGGTGCCGAAGCTCAGCATCAGCCCGGCAAAGGTCAGCGCATAGCCGTTGACCACCCACTGCAGTTGACTCACGGACGCATGGAGATCGCCCTGCACATTGGCCAGGACGACCGTCACGATGGTGTTGTCGAGAAACGTCAGAAACAGGACGAAGAGCAGGGTGGCCAACGCCAACGAGGGCGAACGGGAGACCCCCTGACCCGGACCACGCTCAGCCCGAGCACCGGGACGGGTGCTGGCAGTAACCACGGGGACTGTATACCCCGTCGTTTCGTAACCATGCCAGACATTGGGCCTCCGTCGGGAGAACGGGAGCCCCCGGGACGACCGCTACGCTGGTCCAACGACGGTCCGCCATGCTGGGGTCCTTCGGGGCCGAGGTGAGCCGCAGGTGTCATCCTAGGATTGGCGGCCCAACTCGATGAAGACGGATACTCGGACGCTGGTGGTTGCGGCCTTTGTGGCTGGAGCGGTTCTGGTCGGATGTTCGTCCACCCCAACCTCCGCGACGACCTATCCCAAGGGTGTCGGCGTGGTTGCGGTCTCTGAGACGGCCCATGGACCCTCCTCCTTCTACCTACCGCCGAGGCCACTTCGCCCCGCCCCTCCGGGGACGCTGATTCGGTCCCAGATCGTCACCGGAGCAGCCGGCATCCCCACTGGAGCGACGCTGTGGCGAATCCTCTACCACTCCGAGTCCATCTCCGGTAACGACATCGCGGTCTCGGGCTATGTGGTCGTCCCCTCGAGCCCTCCCCCGGCGGACGGCTATCCGGTCTTGGCCTGGGCGCACGGGACCACCGGAGCCGCCACCAAGTGTGCCCCGTCGTTGTTCGACGGGCTCGAGGGTGAGGGCCCGTACCTCGTGCCGGACCTCACCGCATACCTGTCGGCCGGCTGGTTGATCGCGGCGACCGACTACCAGGGACTCGGCGTGTCCTCCGGAATTCACCCCTACCTGGTGGGAGCGAGCGAGGGACAGGGAGTACTCGATGCCGCCACAGCGGCCCGCCACCTTCCCCACCTTCGCGCCAGTGCCACGACGCTCATCTACGGACACTCTCAGGGAGGCCAGGCGGCCCTCTTCGCCGGGGAGCTCGCCCCCACCTACGCTCCGTCCTTGCACGTCATCGGGGTGGTGGCGGCGGCACCGGCTACGGGACTGACCGAAATCGTTGCCCTCATCGGGGCGATCGACAAACCCGACGACCTGGCCTATTTCACGCTCATCGGATGGACCTGGTCCCAGACCTATCCCGGTCTACCGGCTTCGGGCATCTTCACCCCCTCCGGTGCCGTCTTCGCCCAGAGAATCGTGACCAACCATTGCGACAATGGGCTGGTAACAGCCCTGTCCCGGAAGAGCTCCGGGACCCTGTTCCTGGCCAGCGCCCCTTCCAATCCTGCTCTCCACGCACGAGCCCTTCTCAACGATCCGGGCCGGGTCCGGACGGAGGCTCCAATGCTCATTGTCCAGGGTACCGATGACAATCAGGTTCCCTACCCGCTCACCGACCAATTCGTCGACCAGACGGCCTGTCCCCTCGGTGACGTGGTGGAGTACGTCCACTATCCCGGGGCCAGCCATGACCAGATCCCGTTTCAAGCGGTGTCCCTGATCGTTGGCTGGGCCGAGGACCGGTTGGAGGGGAAGTCGGCTCCGAGTACCTGCGGCGACCGCCCCGATTTCCGTGTCGCACCTCCTCCCCGTCCGAAGCCGAGGTGACCGGTGTCCCCCGGCAAGCGTCACCAGTGGCACCCCCCGGAAGGACCAGGGCTAGAGCCGGAGCTGCATGTACCAGGGGTAGGACACCGGCACACGGGACGCTCTACTCAGCCGCTTGGCTGATTCGACAGGTAATTCGAGGTCAAACCCAGCGAGGTTCTGGATCAGCTGATCGACGGTCCGGGGGCCGATGATGACCGACGTCAGGTTCGGGCGACCGAGCAGCCAGGCCAGACTCACCGCAGTTGGGGTGGCTTCGAGTTCCTCGGCGACCTTGTCCACTTCGTCGACGATGGCAAAGTTACGGTCGGTGAGGGTCAGCATCCGCATCCCTTCCGCGCCGGTGTCCGTACCCTTGCTCAGTCGGCCGTCGGCGGGAAGATCGCCGCCCTTGGCGTACTTTCCGGTCAGCATTCCACCGGCCAGCGGGCTCCACACGATGACCCCCATCCCGTGACGGGCAGCCGTCGGAAGTATGTCGAGCTCGATGTCGCGCCAGATCAGCGAATACTGGGGTTGGAGGCTCACCAGCGGCGACCCTCCCATGCGGTCCGCCGCCCACTGAGCCTCGACCAGCTGACTGGCGAAGAAGTTCGAGCATCCGATGTAGCGCGCCTTTCCGGCTCTCACGAACCCGTCGAGCGTGGCCATGCTCTCCTCGATGGGAGTGTCGTGGTCCCAGTTGTGCAGTTGGTAGAGGTCGACATGATCAGTACCGAGCCGCCGTAGACTCGCCTCCAGGGCACGGGTCAGATGAGCGCGCGACGAGCCCCGGTCATTGGGTCCGGCCCCCATGACGTTGTACCCCTTGGTGGCGAGCACAACATCGTCGCGTCTTTTTGCGATGGCGCGCCCGACGATCTCCTCCGAGACGCCCGCGTTGTATACGTCTGCGGTGTCGATGAAATTGTGACCGGCGTCGACAAAGGCATCGACGATCCGTTGGGATTCCGCCTCATCGGTTCCCCACTCGGTGTTTCCGAAGGTCATGGTGCCCAGACACGCCCGTGACACCTTCAGGCCGGACCGACCCAACGTAACGAAGCTCATGAGGGTGCATCCTAGACAGCTGGTCGACCGCTCCCGGATTCAGCCGAAACCTCCATCGGCACGGCAGAGGAGGCGGAAGCAACGGGGCCTCGAGCGCAGGGGGGTGGCTAGCGCTTGGTGGCGGCCCGCGGTAGACAGTCGTGGGCGTCGGACACGGTCCCCACCCTCGACCCTCGACCGGGACTCTCCAGCGCGCGACACGCGACGATTGACGACGGCCCGGGCCCATCGGCAGAGACCCCCGAACTCGGGCCACGTCTCGCCGGCCACCCCGAGGAGGGTTGACATTTGAAAAGAACGTACCGAGTTGTGCAATGGTCGGTAGGGGGCGTCGGACGGCAGGCACTCCGAGCCCTGATGCGGAGTCAGGAGTTCAAGCTCCTCGGGGTGTACACGCACACCGCATCCCGGGTCGGGCAAGACGCCGGGGATCTCGGGGGCCTAGGAATCAAGACCGGCGTACTCGCCACGTCGGATGCCAAGACACTCCTCGACCTCCGCCCCGACTGCGTCATCTTCACTTCGATCGGTGAGACGCGCCCGAGGGAGGCGGTGGCTGATCTCGTCGAGATCCTTCGGTCAGGAGCCAACGTCGTCTCGAGCTCGATGATGAATCTGATCTACCCGCCTGCGGCCGATCCGAGGGTGATCGCAAAGCTGACCGGGGCGTGCACCGAAGGCGGTTCCTCCTTGTTCACCAGCGGGATCGATCCCGGCTTCAGCGGGGATGCCCTGCCCATCGCCGCGCTCCAGATCTGCGAGAGGGTGGACACGATACGCGTCCAGGAGATCTCCGACTACGGCACCCACACGGACCCATCCTGGGCTACCCCGTATGGGTTCGGCCGACCGGAAGGGGCGCCGGCTCCTCTTCTCGAACCGGGTGTGCCGAAGCTCTTCTGGGGCGGGATGGTTCAGATGCTCGCTCGCCTGCTCGATGTCGAGCTCGAAAGCCTCGAGGAGTTCTGCGAACGGTGGTATACGCCGGCTTCCTTCGAGGCACCGATCGGTCACATTCCGAAGGACACGCTTGCCGCGGCACGATTCGGAGTGGCGGGCATCGTGAACGGCGAAGCCCGCCTGTTCGCCGAACACGTCACCAGGATGCGTCGTGACATCGCCCCGCACTGGCCGCAACCTCCCGCGGGGGTGACTTCGGTCCACCGGATCGAGGTCGCCGGTCTTCCGTCATTGACCCTGGACCTTTCCATGGGAGGCGACGGACTCGGCGGTCACGACAGCACCGGGCTCACGGCGACGGCGATGCGCTTGGTGAATGCCGTTCCCGCGGTCGTCTCTGCGCCACCCGGCCTGGTGACCCCGCTCGAGCTCACGCTCGGGGTCGGGCGGAGCCTCCTGGCCGATGGGGGCCCTCGCCCCGGCTGACCCGCCCGTCCGGCCGGACCACGTCGGCGAAACAGGGTCCGCTCGGGGCTTGACTTCCTATCGGTAATAGGCAATACTCCTATTTGTGATAGGCAAATGGCAACGGGGGGGACCGGGGGTGGGCGCTCATGACTTCGGCTGGTGAACTGCAGCTGAGCGTGGGCAAGGTGGCGTTGCGCCGGGAGGCCAAGATCGCCACGATCGTCGCCGCCGCCTGGGAGTTGGCGAGCGAAGAGGGGATCGGCGGACTGTCATTGCATGACTTGGCGCGCCGGGTCGGGATGCGTCAGCCGTCGTTGTACGAATACTTCGGCTCGAAGCACGCGCTGTATGACGCCATGTTCGCCGACGGCAACCGGCAGCTTCTCGAACGGTTCGCCGGGGTGACCTTCCCGCGCCGTCCTCGGGCCGCGCTGAAGAAGCTCTTGACCACCTTCATGACCTTTGCCCTGGAGGACCCGGCCCGGTCGGAACTGCTCTTCCAGCGGCACATCCCCGGCTTCGTTCCCTCGCCGCAGTCCTACGCGCCGGCTGAGCAGGCGCTGGCGCGACTGAGCCAGTTCATGCAGGAAGCCGGAGTAACGGAGCAAGGGGACATCGACTGCATCGTCGCCGTGACCGCGGGGCTCATGGAGGCCCAGCTCAGCAATGACCCCGGCGGCAACCGTTGGACCCGTCACCTCAACCGGCTCGTCGATCTCCTCGTCGACGACGTCATCACCAGAAAAGGAACCCGATGAACAATTCGCGAATCACGAGGCCCGAAGCCCAAGTACTCGCAGGAGAGGAGTTCACCCGCTTCGCCGATCTGGCGGCCTCCCTGGCCCCCGACGAATGGGCGATGTCGACCGACTGCACCGGCTGGGACGTCCGCAAGATGGCGTTACACGTCCTCGGTTCGGGCGATGCCCAAGCCTCGCCCCGCGAGTTCATCCACCAATTTCGCCGGGGCATACCACTCAACAAGGAGATCGACTCGCACCACTGGGTCGACGGCCTCAATGAGCTGCAGATCCGCGAACGGGAGTCCCTTTCCAACGACGAGCTGGTGGTCAAGCTGGCGGCGATCGGTCCCAGGGCGGTGACGGGCCGGTGGCGAACCCCGCCGCCGGTCCGCTACCTCCCGCTCCCGTTCGGTCCGCCCATCGGATGGGTACCCCTCAGGTACCTTCTCGACGTGGGCTTCACCCGCGACGTCTGGGCGCACCGGATCGACATTCACCAGGCGATCGGGCGCCCCATGCAGCTCACCGCGGACCACGACGGGCGCCTGGTCGCCGACATCGTCACCGAATGGGCCGGCATCCATGGCGAGCCCTTCGAACTCGTCCTCGACGGCCCGGCAGGTGGCAAGTTCACCCAGGGCCTCGGCGGTGAGCGCGTGGAGATCGATGCCCTCGACTTCATCCGCACCCTCTCCGGTCGCCTGCCCGGCACCGGCGTCCTCAGCCACCCCCTTCCGCTCTAAAGGAGAATCAACCATGGAGACACGCGTCGACGAGATCGCCGATCGGATCTACCGAATGTCCACCTTCGTGCCCGACATAGGACCGACCGGCTTCACCTTCAACCAGTTCCTCATCGATGCCGATGAGCCCGCCCTCTTCCATACCGGACCGCGTGGCATGTTCGCCTCGGTTTCCGAGGCCATCGCCTCGGTCGTGCCGCTCAGTCGCCTGCGCTGGATCACCTTCGGCCACCTCGAAGCCGACGAGTGCGGCGCCATGAACCAGTTCCTCGCCGTGGCGCCCCACGCCCAGGTGGCCCACACCGCCGTGGGATGCCTGGTGTCGATCAACGACCTCGCCGACCGACCCCCGTCGCCCATCCCACCTGACGGCTCGTTCGACTTGGGCGGCCGGAATATTCGAAGCATCCATACTCCGCACGTGCCCCACGGCTGGGACGCCCATGTCCTCTACGAGGAGACCACCGGTACGCTCTTCTGTGGCGACCTGCTCACCCAGGTCGGAGACGGACCGGCCCTGGCCACCACGGACCTCCTCGGTGCGGCGGCCCAGGCCGAGGATGTATTCGGTGCCACGTGCCTCACCCCCAACACGGCACCGACCATCCGCCGCCTGGCCGATCTTGCCCCGACAACCCTGGCGGTGATGCACGGTTCGTCCTGTGCCAACGACACCGCCCACACGCTCGTCGCCCTCGCCGACGACTATGAGCGGCGCCTCGCCGCGGCGGAGTGACCGCCGCCGGAGCACTCGAGTGACCGGCTGACGGCACCGGGGCCGCCCGCAGGGTGGACCGCGGTCCTGGGTTGGTCAGTAGTTGAACACGAGTGCGCCGCCGGCCGTATAGGCGAGGACAGACGGGAGGCCGGCCACCTCGGCGTTGCGCTCCCAAGCGGAGTCCTCCAGGCCACGGAGCCGTACGCAGACGGGACAGGCGAAGAAACGACCTCCCTTGGCCACAAACTCTTCGTGGAGTTCGGCGACCGACGGCGCTCCGGGCACGTCGATGGTCGCCGCGAACCCAGGGGTCGCCGCGAAGACGGCGTCCTTGGTCAGGAACATCACGGCTTCTTTTCCGGCGCGAAGCGACTCGACGCCGACGAGATAGGCGATGAGAATGTTCTCGGCTTCCTCGGCGCCGTGGTTGAGGCAGATCAGGACCTTGCTGTCCGGGGCGGTGTCGGTGAGCGCGTCGGTCATGGGTCGTCGCTTTCTGTTTGAGTTTCGGTGGTTGGATGGGTGATTGGTGTTGGGTATGAGCTCGCGGGACCGGAATCGGGTGGCCCCGATGCTCGACGGGAGGCGCGGCCGTCTGGTGAATCCCGTCCACCTCCCGGTCGTGCCGCCAGGGTGTCCCGGCAGAGGTCAGACCACCGGGCCCCCGGGTCAGCCATCGGGGTGCTCCTGACAGAAGCCGGAGCAGACCAGGGAGAGGGTCTGGATGCGGTTCGTCGGACCGGTGTCGGCGTAGCCGTGTTGCTCCACGACGAAGTCCTCCGGCCCGAGACGCCCACCCCGCACGTGGAGACGCCACCTGAGCTGAAGTCGGTTCCCGACCAGGCCGACGACCCCGTCGAGCAGCTCGTACTCCTCCATGTCGCCGAAGAACGCGGTGAAGGCGTCGCACACCTCCTCCCGCCCAACCCACTCCCGGTAGCCCCTGGGGAGGAGGGCGCTGAGCTTGGCATCGGGCTCGAGGGCGGCAGCCAACTGGCCAAACTCGGCGGTGGCGAGCTTCTCGAGGAACAGGCCCGCCACGGCGAATTGGCGCTCGGTGGCATCGGCCGTCGTAGTCATACCCCCGTTGTACGACGAGGGGCGCCCCCACTACATCGGGCAGCTACCCGATTCTTCACCGGTGAGCATTGACGTCCATCGGCGCAGTCCTCAGCTCGACAGGGCGTCGACCAGACCGTTCTGCATGGCGTACAGCGCCGCTTCGGTACGGGTCGACACGCCGAGTTTGCGGTAGATGTGCTCGAGGTGCGACGAGACGGTCTTTCGACTGATCGTCAGTTCGGAGGCAATGTCGGGGTTGGAGAGGCCCCGGGCGAGCAGGACCAGCACGTCCACCTCGCGCCGGGTGAGCCCGGCCGGCAGGGAGACTCGGCGGGCGACCCGATGACCGGCCGCCCGTAGGACGGCGTCGACCGCCGAGGGGTCGAGCCGTCCGGCCCGGACCTCTTGGCTCATTGCGGCGACGGCAGATTCCGAGTCGAGAGCTGCCCGATGGGGCCGGTCCTCGCGGAGTGCATGGTAGACGTCGGCGGCAGCCAGGACCCTGGCGGTGGGAGACAGGGCATGGCCGGAAGCGCCATGTGGGTAGCCGCTACCATCGAGGCGTTCGTGATGCTGGGCAGCGCAGGCGACAATGGACGTCATGGACGTGACCTGGGCGAACATGCGCTCGGTCAGGTACGGGTGGGTGCGGGCCCGCTCGCTCTGGACGAGCGACCACGGTTCCTCGGCGTCCCACACACCACTGGGTATCCCGACCATGCCTATGTCATGGACGGCACCGGCGCGGTGGAGCGTCCCGATGTCCTCGTCCGGCATCTCAAGGAGTGCGCCAGCTTCGGCGGCCAGGTCGGCAACGCCTCGAGAGTGTCCGATGCGGAAGGGCGACTTGAGGTCGGCGAAATCGCCGAGCGCGTCGAGCGCTGCGTCGAGCTGGGAGATCGTCAGGCGTTCGCCCAAGCGGGGGTCGAGTTCGATTACCTGCTCCCAGGCCTGGAACGACCCGAGCCCTTCCAGGATCGATTCAGATTGATCGCAGAATCGGTCGACGAGCTCGGGGTCGAACTGGGTCCCCCGGCGCTCCGTGGCGACATGCAGGGCAGCCGCGGCACCTCCAGTGCGATGGAAGGCTTCGATGTTGTCGGCCAGGTGCACGAGTCGAATGGCCGGCGCCAACTCGCCGTGTCCGACCCGACCCGGGACTCCCTTGCCGTCCCAGCGCTCAAAGGCCTGAGTCAGTGGGACGGTAACGGATTCCCCCAGCTCGAGGCGACGAGCGAGATCGCTGGCCGCCTGACAGTGCGATTCCATGACCTGTTGGACCGATCGACCGGCCGTGGCCAGGAACTTTCCCACCATACCGATGCGGCGAATGCGGGAGCTCCCGTACCCGAGGTGCTTGGCCACGAACACGGCCATGGAGGTACCGGCCAGATCACCGTCATGGGAATCTTCGTACAGGTGCATCTCGTCGCCGAAGAGGTCCGCCAATTCGCTGGTGTCGGTGGCGCATCCAACCCAGGTCAACAGGGAGGTGTAGTAGGCAGCCGCGCCGATCTCCGGGCCCACGTCAGCAACATCGGCGAGCCGCATGGCAATCACGGTCTGACGGAGAACTCTCTCCATGGGGCGTCCCATTCCGAGATCGGACAACAATGACAACGTCGCCACCAACTCCGAGAGTTTCATCGGCTCAGGGGCCATTGGCTGAGGCTACTGATCCGCCGCGGGGACCGCCGGAGGAATTCGGTGCGGATTGGCCAGACCATTCGATCGTGCCGAGCATCTTGCCGCTTCGTGGAGGCTGAAACCCGCCCACGGTTGAGCCGCGGAGGGTTGGCGCCATGGGCGAGAGCAGATGGCACCTCTCATCCCCAAGGCTCCGAGACTGAGCGAGCCCGAGCTCCGCGACTCCAAGGGTCCGGACCCCCCACTCGTGTGACCATCCGCCCCCGCCACGCGTGACCGGACGGAGAGGTGAGGGGTGCATGGTGCATGGGTGGCCGGAACGGGTCGAAGGACGACTAGTGCTGCTGGCCGCCGATCGGCCGGGGGCCCGGAGGTCGTGGCCGGCGGTGACCGGAGCGAGGGCCGGAGGTGTCTACCATGCATAGGCTTCCGGGGCCGGACCGGGTCCAGGGAAGATCTTGTCGATCCGCCCCATCACCTCATCTGTCAGCACGACGTCCAACGAACGAAGGCTCCCTTCGAACTGTTCCAGGGTGCGTGGCCCAATGATCGGGGCCGTCACGACCGGATTGGCCAAGAGCCACGCCAGCGCAACGTCAGCAGGCCGCTCACCGAGCTCATCGCACAGACTGCCCCATGAGTCGATGGTGTCCCGAAGCCAATTACCCGCCGCCTTCATCCCGTCGTCAGCCCTTCGACCTTCGGTCGCCTCGGCGATCGAGCCCGCCAGCAACCCGCCTCCGAGCGGGCTCCAGGGCAGGATCCCGACTCCATAGGCTTCACAGGCGGGGACGACCTCGAGCTCGATGGTGCGGGTCTTGAGGTTGTAGAGACTCTGTTCCGAGACCAGCCCGAATGTGTTCCGACGACGGGCGGCCTCGTTGGCGGCTGCGATGTTCCAGGCGGCGAAATTGGAGCTGCCCACATAGGTCACCTTCCCCTGGGAGACCAGGAGATCCATCCCCTGCCAGATCTCTTCCCAGGGCGTACTCCGATCGACGTGGTGCATCTGGTAGAGATCGATGTGGTCCGTCTGCAGACGGCGGAGGCTGGCATCGCAGGCGTCCCGAATATGGCGAGCCGACAGCTTGGAGTCATTGGGCCACTCCCCCGCCACGTTGCCGTACACCTTCGTCGCCAGGACTACTTTCTCCCGTCGTCCCCCGCCCTGTGCGAACCAGCGGCCCAAGATCCGCTCGGTCTCACCCCCGCCGTAACCGTTGGCGGTATCGAAGAAATTGATCCCGGCGTCCAATGCTCGGTCCATGATGACGAAGCTGTCGGCCTCACGGGTCTGAGAGCCGAAGTTCATCGTGCCGAGGCACAGGGGACTGACCTGCAGTCCCGATCGTCCAAGATAGCGATAGTCCATGGTTCCCACCTTAGGCGTCGGTCCAGATGCCCCACAGGGGCCGACCCGTGCAGACCCTCCCGGGCGGAGGCTGCCCTGGGGCACTGAGGCCGGGCGGCGAACCGGCGGCCCCCGGCGGTCCGCGACGGGACGATCCCCGTCCGGGCCGGGACGACATGCTTCTCACGACGCCGGGGCCTAGCCTGGGGGCTCGGCCGCCGCCGGCCGTCGGGCTAGTTCGGGGAGACATCGAGTGCAGACACGCGCTGCGGTTCTTTGGGAGCCGGGCTCCGACTGGGTGCTTGAGACCATTGATCTCGATCCCCCGCGAAGGCACGAGGTGCTGGTCGACCTGGCGGCATCCGGTCTGTGCCGTTCGGACGAACACTTCGTCACCGGTGACGTTCCCTTCTTTGGACCGATGATCGGTGGCCACGAGGGTGCTGGGGTCGTCCTGGAGGTCGGCCCGGACGTCACGCTGCTGTCGCCCGGCGACCATGTGGTGACCAGCTTTCTCCCGCCCTGTGGCCGTTGTCTCTCGTGCGTCGAGGGCCACCAGAATCTCTGTGATGCCGGAATGTTCATCGCCGACGGATGGCAGATCGGCGACAAGACGGCGCGACATCACGCTCGTGGCCAGGATTTGCGGATCTTCTGCATGCTGGGGACGTTCGCCGAGCACACCGTGAGCCATGAACGGTCGTTCGTGAAAATCGATGAGGACCTGCCTCTGGACAAGGCCTGTTTGGTCGCCTGCGGAGTGAGCACCGGGTGGGGATCCGCGGTGCATCGGGCGCAGGTGCAACCCGGTGACGATGTGGCCATTATCGGAGCTGGAGGGGTGGGTTGCGCCGCCATTCAGGGTTCACGATCCGCGGGAGCGCGTCGCATAGTCGCCATTGACCCCATCGAGTTCAAGCGTCAGCAGGCGCCCCGATTCGGCGCCACCCATGTGGTGGGCGGAATCGAGGAGGCGTTCCCCTTGATCCAGGAGCTCACGCGGGGACGCATGTGCAAGCGGGTGATCTGTACCATGTCGGTCGGACGCGGGGAGTGGATGGCCTCGATCATGGCGCTGGCCGCCAAACGGGGCCGAGTGGTGATAACCAACGTCCACCCTTGGACCGAAACCGCGGTCACGATGAGCATGCTCGATCTCCTCACCATGGAGAAGGAGCTGGTCGGCTCGATATTCGGCTCGTCGAATCCCGGTAGAGATGTATCCGTCCTTCTCGGTCTGTACCGAGATGGCTTGCTCGACCTGGACGGGATGGTGACCCGCTCCTACCCCCTCAGCCACATCAATGACGGCTTCCGAGACATGCGGGATGGACGCAACATACGGGGAGTCGTCGTCATGAATTAGCTCGGCGGACGGCGCCGCCCATCGTTGTCGGCGGACCACCGGGACGTTCACCCCGGAGAGTCACGACGGCGCTGGCGGCGTGGGCTGGTATCGGTCCGGGCGTCAGCGTGCGGCCTGGGAGAGGTCCATCTCCCACCACAAGAAGTTGCTCGACTGATCGAGGATCTGCTGGCGGTGTTCGGCGTATGGAACGTGACAGGTCTCATTCCAAGTCTCGAGGAAGGCGTCGAGCCCCGCCGCTTTTGCCGCGTTGATGGTGCTCACGGCCAACGAATAGGCGACCAGCGGGTCGGTCGTACAGTGGAAGTCGAGGGCCGGCGCGTCGCCGGCCGAGACGGTACCCGCACCGAGATGCGCGCCCGACAGCGAGACCGCGGCCCGAACGGCGGCCGAAGGATCTTCGGAGGTGGAATAGCCCACGTTCAGCGCGGTAATTGCGCCCGCTGAGGAACCACCTATGGCGATGCGGTTCGGGTCGATGCGGTACTTCGCAGCCTTGGATCGAAGGAAACGCACCGCCGTCTGCGCGTCGGCGGTGGCCTCCTGTATGGCAGCGCCGCAGTTCGAAAAGGTGCCCGAGCAACCCGGAGACTCAAGTCGGTAGTCGATCGAGACGTTGAGATACCCTTCCTTCGAGAAGGTGGTCGCCTCGTCGACCAGCTCGGGAGATGTCCTGTTGCCACAGCAGAACGAACCTCCGTGCACCCAGATGATCGCGGGTCGCATGGTGACCGTGTCCCCGGTCGGCTGGTACATGTCGAGCAGCAACTTCACCCTCTGGCCCTCGAGGTTGACGGCGCTGCCGTATCTGATGCCGGACGTCACCGTCACGGCGCTGAAGACCGGATCTCGGTATCGCTGCGGGGCGGGGCCGGGAGGAACGATGCTCGGCCACTCACACCCGGCCGCGAGAATGGCCAGCAGGAGGATGAAGGGCAACAAGAGCCGACGGGGCAAGGGCATGAGGTGATGCTGGTCCCATACTCGGGGTCAGTCAACCCCTCCTCGGTCACGGCCCAGGAGGCCACCGCGGAGCCGAGGTGCTCAGGCGGTTGTCCCCGCCCCGGACCGACATGGCCTGGAGAAACGCCGGACGGTGGGCCGGACGCTAATCTCTCGTCCTCGGGATGGCTCTCGGGTCCGGCGACGGTCGGGTCGAGAGACCAGACCCAGGAACTCAAGAACGCTTTCATCGGAGACCGCTGTGAAGATTGCAATCGTCGGAACTGGGGCGATGGGGTCCGTGTACGCCGGCCTGCTGGGCAAAGCAGGCCACGAGCTGTGGGCCATCGACACCTGGCAGGAACATCTCGATGTCATCGACAAGTCGGGGCTTACCATCACCGGTGCCAGCGGCAGCTTCGTCGTCGATGGTCTACACACCGGCCGCTCCCCCCGGGACGCTGGACCCTGTGACGTGTGGGTGATCGCCACCAAGGCGCAGCAAGTCGAAGAGGTGGCGGCCAGTATCGCCCCTCTGCTGCGACCGGACAGCGTGGTGATGGCCTTCCAGAACGGGCTCGGCTCGGGCCAGCGGGTCGCCCGCCACCTGCCGCAGCAGCAGATCCTGGTCGGCATTGCCGAGGGGTTCGGATCCGCCGTCCCCGAGCCCGGCTGTGTCCACCACGAGGGCATGCGCCTGATCCGGATCGGCGAAATGGGCGGCGGCTTGACCGAGCGAGTCCTTCGCATCGAGCAGATCTGGCGCGAAGCGGGCTTCAATGTGAAGGCCTTCGCCGATGTGGACCTGATGATCTGGGAGAAGTTCCTCTGCAATGTCACTCTCAGTGCTCCGTGCGCAGTCTTTGATGTGACGGTGGGCGAGCTGATGGCCAACCCCGAGTCGTGGGAAGTAGCCCTGGGTTGCACGATGGAGGCCTACCGGTTGGGCGGGATGCAGGGTGTCCGGTTCGACTTCGAGGATCCGGTGCCGTACGTCACGGAGTTCGCCGCCACGATCCCGAATACCAGCCCCTCGATGCGTCTCGATCACCTCGCCGGTCGGCCTTCGGAAATCGACGTCATCAACGGCCAGGTCGTCGAACTCAGCCGCGAGTTCGGATTGCGCGCCCCGTACAATGAGGCGCTGTGCGCTGTTCTGCGCCAACGGGAGTCTCGGTTCCGCTGACGGAGCTTGCCCGCCGATGGACCTGAACCGGAGCTTGTCCCTCTGGTTACCGGGCGAAGGGCCCAGCCGCAACGGGCGGTCGGGGATGGCCGGAACTGCGGCTCTATTCGGGGTCGGCTAAGACCAGGTGGGGCAGAGCGAGGATCGCCTCCAGGGGGTCACCGGGCTCCTGGCCACTGGCGCGGCGGGCGAATGTCGCCAGAGCCTCCTCATGAGCGACGTAGGCCTGGGCCACATCCAGCTCGGCGCCGTCGGCCGCCATCTCCACCAGCTCGTGGTACTTCGCCAGGAACTCGGTCGTCACCGGGAGGATCGACGCCGCAAAGTCCTGCCACGTCACAGCCACCAAGGCCTCGGCCAACGCCTTGGCATTCGAAACCGGCTCAGTGACATCGAAGCGGCCTATCTGCCGGCGATCCAACACCGGCTCGGCCAGCAACTTCGTGGACTGCTCCAAACGGGTGAGCACCTGGAGCTGATGGCGTCGACCCGGGTCGTTCTCGCGTTCGGCCAACAGGCCGAACAGAGTCTCGCCGAGCACTTCACCTTGATAGGACTCGAGCCACAGCTCGTCTGCTCTCATAGCCAGACCGTACCCCGCAGGTTCAATGCTGCGCTCGCCGGTCGGCTCCTCCGTGACCCCTCCGGACCCTTCTCCCCGGGGGAGCGAGATCCACCTGCCCGGGCTCCGGGAACAGATTTCCCCGACGACGACCAGAGTCGCCTCGTTACCCGTCGTCTCTCATCGGACCTCGCTTCCTGACAAGATGGGCCCCACGACCCCATGTCCGGCCGGTCCCGATCCCGAGGAGGTGCCCGTGACTGAGATGGTCGCCGATCAAAGCCATCTTGACGTGGACCTTACCGACTCCGCCCTGTACGCGAACGGGTTTCCGCACGAGATCTTCACCCTGTTGCGCCGCCGTGCTCCCGTGAGGTGGCAGGCCTTCCCGGAGAGCTTCCCGGGCGTGAACGACGAGGGATTCTGGGTCTTGTCAAAGCACGAGGACATTCAGGCAGCCAGCCACAATCCGGATCTCTTCAGTGCCTTCGACGGGCCGCAGCTGAGTCACCAGCCGGGCATCGCCGGGACCATGCTGGTCAGCATGGACGGTCCCGACCACGTGCGGCAGCGCCGGCTGATCAGCGCCGGATTCACCCCTCGCATGGTCAAGCAACTGGACCAGCAGATCCGCCGATGGGCCGAGTCGATCGTCGAACGGTCTCTGCGGCGCGGGGAGTGCGACTTCGTGTCGGAGATCGCTTACAAACTACCGATGAACGTGATCGCCGATATCGTCGGCATCCCGGTCGGGGACCGCGAATCGCTCTTTGCGCTGGCGAACGAGATGTTGCAAGGGTATGCCACTGAGCGCCGCATGACGGAGCGGGACCAGTTGGGGATCCAGGTCCAGATGTTCGAATACGCTCAGCAGCTGGGTCGAGAGAAACGGGCCAATCCCCAGGACGACGTCTGGACGATCCTGTCCACGGTCGAGGTCGAGACCGAAGACGGTGGGTGCACGGCTCTGAGCGAGATCGAATTGGACATGTTCTTTCTCCTGCTCATCATCGCCGGAAGCGAGACCACCAGAAACGCCGTCTCCCTGGGGCTCGTGGCGCTGCTCGACCATCCCGACCAGCTGGAGCACCTGCGTGGCGCGCCGGGTGCCATTCCACTGGCCGTCGAAGAGATCCTGCGATGGTCGTCGCCCGTCGCGTGTTTTGCCCGGCGGGCGACCCGCGACACTGAGATCCGGGGGGTGAAGATCGCCGAAGGAGACCGCGTGGCGATGTGGTATCCCTCGGCCAATCGCGACGAGGACATCTTCCCGGACCCCTTTCGGTTCGACATCGCACGCAGCCCGAATCCGCACCTCGCCTTCGGCGGTGGCGGCGTGCACTTCTGCCTCGGGGCGGCCCTGGCCCGGCGTGAGCTGGTGACCCTGGTCGAGGTACTGCTCGAGCGCACCCGCCAGATCGAGTTGGCGGGAGACCCTTCGTACCTTGCGCTGGGCATTCTCAACCCCATACTGATTGCCATGACGGAGCTGCCGGTGCGCCTCTCATGACCAGACAGCGGGTCACGGATCCGGTCCGGACCTCGCTCCGGAGTCGCTCTGGCCACCCACCGGCCGCTCGGCCCGTCCGTTGGCCATGCCCGGGCGTCAAGAGGCGCCTCACGGGACGAGACCGGGTCACGCCCAGGTCCACCGCGGGCGCCAGCCCGGCCGACCGCGTCGTCGTAGGCGCTCCTGGGGGCCGACCTCTCGACCCACTGGTCCGGCGCCCAGCCGTCGTGACACGATCTAGGCAACCAGCAGGCCTGTAAGGGGGAAGACATGAACGTTGACCGTCGAACCTTTGTGAAGGGGGCCTTGGGCGTCTCCGGCGCCGTCCTCCTGGGCCGGAACCTCGAGCCGCCAGCTGGGGCTGCTACGCCGGTGAGTGCCGGTTCCCCCGCGACGCTGCCCGATCCCCTGGATTCGGGCATCGAGCACGTCATCGTGGTGATGATGGAGAACAGGAGCTTCGACCATTTCCTGGGCTGGCTCCCGGGGAGCGATGGCCAGCAGGCCGGTCTCCGGTATCTGGATCCGAGCGGCAAGTCCCACAAGACATTTCACCAGTCCCAGCTCAATGGGTGTGGGTTCAACGATCCTGACCACTCCTACTCTGGAGGTCGAATCCAGTACAACGGCGGAAAGATGGACGGCTTCCTCGCCGACTCTGCCAACGACTCCTATGCGGTCAGCTTCTATCGGGGAGTCGATCGTCCATTCATGGGCACACTGGCCCGTCGGTACATGACCTGCGACGGATACTTCTGCTCGATCCTCGGTCCCACGTATCCCAACCGAATCTTCCAGCACGCCGGACAGACCGACCGGGTGTCGAATACGTTCACCACCTCGAGCTTGCCCACCATCTGGGACCAGCTCAATCGGCCGGGTGGTCCCACCGGGACCTACTACTACTCCGACCTGCCCATCGTCGCCCTCTGGGGGACCAAGTACCTGTCCATCGCCAAGCAGATCCCCCAGTTCCTGAGTGATGCGGCGGCCGGCACCCTCCCCAACGTCGCCTACGTCGATCCCGGTTTCGTCGGGGAGGACAGCGGCACCTCCAACGATGACCACCCCTTGGCCGATATCCGGGCCGGGGATGCCTTCCTCTCGGAGATCTTTCACGCCGTGGCGTCGGGCCCGGGTTGGGACAAGACCGTCCTCATCATCAACTACGACGAATGGGGGGGCTTCTTCGAGCACGTCCCGCCACCTCGGGTGACCGCCGGAGTACCCATCGGCGCCAACCCCGACACCGGTGTCGACCAGGATCTCGACAGCAACGGAAAGGTCCTACTGGGATTCCGGGTCCCCTGCATCGTCGCGTCGCCGTTCACGGCGGTTGACCTGGGACAGCCGTCGGTCGTCCACGGACTGTACGACCACACATCGGTCCTCAAGCTGATCGAATGGCGGTGGGGACTCCAACCCTTGACCAGTCGCGACGCTTCGACCGCTTCGACTGACCCGGGCAACCTGGCCACGGTCCTCAACTTCGACAGTCCAAACCCACGTGTGCCCCTCCATCTTCCGGTGTTGGCCCCGTTCACCCCTTCTGCGTGTCCCGCCCCCGCATCCCCAGGTGCAACCTCGACGAGCGGAGCGAACGCTTCGATTCAGGTGGCCGGGGGGACAGACCCATCGGCCGATCGCGACACCTGGATCGGATTCCAGCAATCTGGGCTCCTCAACGGCTGGACATGAGCCGGCCCTGACGGGAACCGAGGCACGCCACCCGTCGAATCCAGCAGGCACGGGGTGGAATGCGGGTGAGCGCTCACCACGGCCCGTCTCGACGATGGGTCTCCCCCACCTCGTCCAGCTCCACTCCCATCCCGAGCAGCGCGCCGGACAACCGGTCGAGAAACGCAACCTGTCCCTCGAGCAGCTTCCGCCTTGCCGTCGCCATCGGCACCCACTCCGCACGATCCACCTCGGGGAATCGTGCGGTTCTTCCCGAACGGGGTGGCCATTCAATTTCGAATTCATTGCTTGTGACCTGGTCGACCTCGAAGGAGGGTGCATCGATGGCCCACACGGAGATGCGCTTGCCGCTTGGCTGCCGAAGCTCCCCGAGGTCGATGGTGGTACCCGTCGGGGGCTGGGTCCCAATTTCTTCGACGAACTCTCGATGGGCAGCCTCTTCCGGATCGTCGCCGGACTCATACTCGCCCTTGGCCACCGACCAAGCTCCGTCGTCCGCTTTGGCCCAGTACGGGCCGCCGGGGTGGACGATGAACACCTCTACGGTACGGTCCTCACCGACTCTGAAGGGCAACAGACCGGCGCTCAGTTTTGGCATTGGTGCACCTCGACCAGCCGCATTGTAGCGAAATCCCGTCATCCGCCGAGTGGTCCATCTGCTCCCACCCGATCCTTCGGGCCCCAGGAGCATCGGCGGTGGCGAGGGCTTCTCGCCTTCGACCAGTGGACGGCACCGGTCAAAGGCACCAAGATGTGGCCTGCTGGCACACCGCCAGATGATCACGAATGGCCAGGGGGATGAACAGTGCCACTGAAAGTGGTTGGGGCCGGCGTCGGCCGTACCGGTACGCATTCGCTCAAGATCGCTCTCGAGCAGTTGTTGGGTGGGCCCTGTCATCACATGCTCGAGGTCCTGGGAGACCCGGCTCAGGTGCCCGGGTGGATGGATGCCATCGAGGGGCGCTCGGTTGACTGGTCATCGTTTCCGCCGGGGTACCTGTCGCTGGTCGACTGGCCGGGTTGCTCGTTCTGGCCGGAGCTCAGCGCGGCCAACCCCGATGCACTGGTCCTGCTGTCGGTACGGGATCCAGAAGACTGGTACCGCAGTGCCTCAAACACGATCTTCCAATCCTTCGACAAGGTGCCGCCCGAATTGCAACCTTGGATGAACGGGATGCGCGAGTTGCTCCGTGAACGCTTCAGCGATCGCTTCGAGGACCCGACCGCCATGATGGACGCCTACGAGCGGCACAATTCGGCCGTACGCTCGGCAATCCCACCGGCGCGCCTCCTGGAGTGGTCTCCGGAGGAAGGGTGGAAGCCCATCTGCGACCGACTCGGAGTGGACAGTCCGAGCGAACCCTTTCCCGTCACCAACACCACTGGTGAATTCAGAGCGATGATCGGACTGGCCCCACTGCCGTAGGCCGCGACCTACATCGATGCGGGTGCCGGCATCCGGATGAGCGAGGACGCCCGTCGGCCCTCCGAACCGCGGCACCAGATCAACGATCTGGCCACGACGACTCGGCCGTGGACCGGTTCGCTCATCGCTGACCCCCAACTCGTCGAAGCATCGGCACCGTAGCGCTACGCCCGTTTCCCCGCCACTGAGAGCGTCGACACCGGCTGTCACGGCTCCGACGCAATCCGAAGTCGCAGCTTGGACCCGGCGCCGGGAAAGCGCATAATCGCATTCCCGGACCGTGACGGCATGGCCCTTTCCCATCCGGAGTGGTCCAGGACACTCGGCGCTGGTGAGTGAGCGGAGGGGTCACCGGCAGCACCGGGGTGCGCTCGGCCGAGTCTCTGCCCCATGCCCCTGAGGCAGAGGCCGGCGGAGCGTACGCATGGGTCACCGCTTCACCGGGCACTGGACACCCTGAACCGCCCCTCAACCGGGTGATGCCAGGAACCGCTCGGCCGCCGCCCGGCCGCTCTCGAACAACTTCTGCTGGGTGGATCTGTCGATGGAGAAGTCGGTGGCATTCACTCCGAAGGTGTCGACGAAAATGGTCCGCTTGAGCACGGCCGGGTCATTGAGATGCATCTGGTCGTTCCAGCTCTGCATGGTGCCGAGCATGCCCAGGGCCAAGGACAGGTCCCCCTTCACCACGTGCTCCACCTGGTTCGGAACCTGTTCCGCCGACAGTTTGATTCCAATCGTGGGCCAGCGAGGGGGCTTCCCGTCCGTGCGGTCGAAGGTGTCGACCGGGAAGTTCGAGAGCATTCCGCCGTCGACGAGGACCGACGGCGCCGCCTTCGGGATCTCCAAGGTCACCGGTCGGTAGAAGAAGGGAATGGACATCGATGCCCGGACGGCGTCGGCCACCGATTGACGGCGGGCGTCGATACCGTCGACCGTGTAGTCCCAGGGCAGGCGAAGCAGACGGCCACGGCTCACGTCGGAGGTCATGACCACCAGCTTGTACTGTTCGTCCGGTGGGAGGCTGCTGTCGGCGTCAGCCGAGTAGAGGTCGGAGAAGGTGCGTACGCCGAGTCCCTCGAGTCGTTCGTCGATCCACCCGTGGAAGAAGTCGCCGGCGTAGATGCCGTGTTCGAGCCACAGCGACAGACCCTTGCCCAACACCGGTAGGTGATCCAGTCGGGTTTCATCGCGGAAGCGGGTGTAGTCGAGGGACGTCATGAGGTCCTGCAGTTGCGCGGCCGGCATACCGCTCGCCACCAGTGAGCCGACGATGGCACCGGCCGAGGCTCCTGCCACCCGGGCGAATGCCATCCCGTGCTCCTCGAGCACTGAGATGGCGCCCACCAGACCGATGCCCTTGACGCCGCCGCCTTCGAGGACCAGGTCTACCGTTCCTGCCATCGCGCACCCCCAATTTTCCGCGTCGACCGAGGTCCGCCGGGCCGATTCCACCAGCCAGAAGACCGTAGCCCAGCGGGGCAGCAGCCCGGCCTCGTTGGTCGGCCCCGGATCAACAACCCCCGTCCCTCGGGCGGCACGGCCCGAGCGCGAGCGCCGTGAGTCCCGAACCGGGCTGGGCCCGTACGGCTACCACCGGCCGAGGGTGACCCGGCTTCGGAACGGGGCGTCGTGCCCTGCCCCGGTGCGGAATGAGGGAGTGAAGTGGCCGTGCCGGTGATGGTGGAGCGCCCGAACGGTCACCCCGGCGGATCGGGCGAGCTCCCCCACCGTCCTGGACGCGCCGCCGGCGGCGGCCATCAGTCGATGGTAAGGCCTCATCCTACGTCCGGGCGGAGGATATCTTCCCGGTCATGGACTCGACGTTCCGGGACCGAGCGATCCGCAACCTCGATGTCGCAGAACACGAATCCGTCCCGGGTCACGATGTTCCCGGTCCGGATGTCGATGGGACTGGCAAATTCGGGGCTGTTCCAGACGAAGGTGTGAAACTCGCCACGCTCTCCGCAGGGATCCACCCCCGCGGGCAGGTCGTCTAGGAAAGCTTCGTCAAAGGGCCGGCCGGCGAAGGAGGCCGGCAACGTGGAGGGGTCCACACAGGTAACCACCGCTTCGATCCCGGCGGCGACCATTTCGTGGGCCAACTCGTCCGTGGGCCGCTTCCACAGGGGGAACAGAGGTTGGACCGAGCGCCCGATCAATGTCCGCTCACGATAGGCGCGGACGTCTTCGAGGAACAGATCTCCGAAGACGACGGCTCCGACGCCCTCCGCCGCCGCCGCGTCCATGGCGTCATCCATCCGGCTCTCGTAGACCTCGTTGGTGCACGCCGCCGGCAGTTCGACCCAGTGGAGCGGCAGGTCCAGCCGATCCGCCTGTGCTTCGACCAGCTGACGCCGGACGGCGTGCATGGCAACTCTGTCGGCCGAGGCGTTCATCGTGACGAGGAGTCCGACGACGCTGACGGTCGGGTCCACACCTACCACCCCCAGGGCATAGGTGCTGTCTTTGCCACTGCTCCAGCTCATCCAGGCTCGCTGCGTCATGTCCACTGGCGACCACGGCAATCAGGGTCGGCCCATTCCTGCAGCCACGGCCAGGTCATCAGTGGCCGACCCTCGTACGCCTAGATGGAGTCATGGGCGTTCGGGACCACACTGGACGTCCACGCCAGCCCGATACACATCTCGTCCGTCGACCCGTCACCCCAGGTGACGAAGTGGGGAGGTGCCTTGCGCAGGATGGGGAGCTCCTGAGCCAGCGTGGGATCATAGGTGCAGGTCACCTGGACCGGCTCGCCCGCAGTGACCGGGACAGGGGTGGCCAAGTTGTAGGACCGCTGGTCGTGGAAGTCGTAGTTCGGCACGTGCAGGACCGTCTCCGCCTGCGGCGTTCCCGGGTTGAGCACCATGGTGAAGGCCACTCCCAAAAGGTGCATGTGCGCCTGAACCCGAACGATGTAGCCGCTCTTGCCGATCGATGACCGGCACGAGGCTGAGTCCCCCACCGGGGGGTCGGACGGATTGTCCCCACAGAGCGACTCGATGCCATTCACCTCGTCGACGGCGGTCTGGCCGAAACGTTGACCCTGGTTGGCGAGCGAAGCGACTCGGTTGCACAGCGGGCCGGTCACGCCCGCCGGGCACGGGATGTTGGGCGGTGCGAGGATCAGATTGAGATGCAGAGGCAGGAGCGGCGCCGTGACGGGCACGGTGTGCAGCACCAACGTGTTCCTCACGGGCTTGTCGCCGACGAGAAGGTTGTAGTGGACCTGCACGATGATCAGACTCCCGGCCGGTAGCTTGACCCCGGTCCCCTTCGGGTAGTTGTCCGCCCCGTGGCCGGGTGACCAGAAACTGAGCAGAGGGATCGCTTCGAGGCCGGCCAGGGCTGTATTGGGAAGCGTCCCCTCCCCGAAACAGGTCCACCCCTTTCCGACCTCTTTTTCCCGTTCGGCGGCAGCGGCGAGCGAGGGTGGTACGAGGAAGAGCGCCGCGTGGTGGTCCTCGGTGTTCCCGGGGACGAACTGGCTGGAGATGATGTAGGAGTCCTTGGCCACATGGGGATTCACCAACGTACAGTGGTAGTCGTCGGTGGTCCCGGGCGCCGCACGGGGCTTGTAGGCCTGGGCCGCGGTCAACGACACGGTCGTGACCGAGGGAGCGGAGCTCGGAGCGGCCGAAGCCACCGGAGGCCCCGACAGCGCCAGTACCGGGATGGCCAGCACCACCGCGGTGAGGAGAATCGCCGTTCGTGGGGTCCGCACAGAATCAGGCTATCGCTCCCGGTGCCCACAGGTTCGGGTCCCGCCCGCGGCCTGAGCCGACGCGATCCACCGCGCCCGACCCCACCCCGGCCTCGATCAGAGGCCCCGACCAACCCACCCGTGTCGCGGGGTTGTCCGGTGCCTAGGCTTCGCACATGGCCCCCCCGAAATCGACGACCACAGGATCGAGGAATCAGGCCGCTCGGTTCAGTGGCTGGCAGCCCGAGGTCACTCAATTCTTCGATGAGCTCGAGATGGACAACACCAAGAGCTTCTGGACTGCACACAAGGAGTTCTATGAGGCCAGCATCCTCGGGCCGATGCAGGATCTGTTGGCCGAGCTGGCCCCGGAGTTCGGCGAGGGCCGGATCTTCCGACCCTACCGGGACACCCGGTTCAGCGCCGACAAGTCTCCGTACAAGACCACGATCGCGGCTCACATTCCTGCCGGCTACGTTTCCCTCTCTTCCGATGTGCTGGGGGTGGGTTCCGGCCTCTATATGCCATCTCCGGTTCAGCTGGAGCGCTACCGGGCCGCCGTGGCGGACCAGGACAGCGGCCCGGAGCTTGTTGCCCTGGTCGACGAGCTCCGACGGAGGCGCATCGGTGTCAGCGCCCATGAGATCCTGAGGACGGCACCGAGGGGCTATCCGAAGGACCACCCTCGGATCGACCTTCTCCGTCACAAGGGTCTGACGGCCTGGAAGGAATGGCCGGTCGGAACCTGGCTGGGCACCGCCACCCCCAAGCGGAGGCTCGTCGCGGTCCTGCGGGCGACGGCTCCCCTCAGGACCTGGCTCCACTCCAACGTCGGCTCCGACGACGGCCCCTGAGCCGGCCCCCATGCGCCCCGGGGTTCGAAACGCGAAGCGCGGTAGTCTCCGCCCATGACGGAAAACAGCCGATTCCGCCCTTCCGCCACCGGGCCCACGACGCCCGACGGGATGCGAGGATGGCTCGCCCATCCCTCCGTAGTCCCGATTCGAGACCGTACGGGGGGTCGGCCGGTCGGCGCACGCACCGAGGGGAGCGGCCGATGAGCCTGCACGGACGGGTGGCCGTCGTGACCGGAGGAGGGCGTGGCATCGGCCGGGCGATCGCGCTCCGATTGGCCGGCGACGGTGCGAGTGTGGCGGTGAACTACCGGAAGGATGAAGAGGCGGCGAAGGACACGGTGAACGCCATCGAGTCGGCGGGCGGTTCGGCCGCGTCGTTCCAGGGCTCGGTCGGCTCCTACGACGAGGCGAAGGCGGTGGTGGACGGAGCCATCTCCCGATTCGGGCACGTCGACATCCTGGTCAACAATGCCGGCATCACCAATCGGGGTGCACCGGTGGCGAACACACCGGTCGAGGAGCTCGAGCGGGTGGTCGGCACCATGGCCTTCGGCTCCCACCACATGTGCCAGCTCGTGCTGCCGAGCATGCGCGAGCAGCCGAGAGGAGACATCATCATGATCTCCAGCCAGTCGGCCATCAAGGCTGATCCCTACGGTGGCCCCTACAACATGGCCAAGGCCGCCCAGGAGGCCCTGGCCTTCACGCTGGCCAAGGAGGAGGCCCGCTCCGGCATCCGGGTGAACATCGTCGTTCCCGGACTGTCGAACACCGACATGGGCCGGCGGCTGGTCAAAGCGGCCATGAAGGTGGACGAGATCCACGAACTGAACAGCCGGTTCCCGCTCGGCCGGGTCTGCGAACCCGAGGACATCGCCCACGCCGTGGCCTTTCTGGTGAGCACCGACGGGACGAACATCACCGGACAACGTCTGGTGGTCGACGGTGGCGGTTTCACCTGATCGGAGGGATCGGTACCCCGTGACCTGGAACCTCGATGCCGTCGGTGAGGAGGTCCCGGCGGTCGAGCACTCGTGGACCTCGACCCAGGCGTTGCTCTACTCCCTCGGGGTGGGGGCCGGCGTCGAGGATCCCGTCGGCCCCGAACTCGAGTTCACCACCGAGAACAGCGAGGGGCTGACCCAGAAGGTGCTGCCTACCTTCGGGGTGGCCGTCGCCTTCAACAATGCGGCGTTCTCCCTGGCCGGGACCTTCGACCCCACCCGGTCGGTCCACGGTGAGCAGGGCATCTCCCTGACCGGCCCGATTCCCCCCGAAGGGCGGGTGATCACGACCGGTCGGCTGACGGGGATCTACGACAAGGGGTCGGGGGCGGTGGTCACGACCGAGTCCCGGTCGGTGGAGGCCACATCGGGTGAGCCCCTGTTCACCACCAGGTCGTCCCTCTTCGTGCGAGGTGCCGGTGGTTTCGGCGGCCCGCGGGGACCCTCGGCTCGGCAGCCCTCGCCGGCCGCCAGGGTCGCCGACCAGGTCCTTCGAGCGGACACCCGTCGTGACCAGGCGCTTCTCTACCGGCTGAGCGGTGATCGGAATCCGCTGCACTCGGACCCCGCCTTCGCCGCAACGGGCTGGATTCGGCAGTCCGATCCTGCATGGCCTCTGCACCTACGGCTTCACCGGTCGACTTCTACTGCACGCCCTGTGCGGTTCGGATCCGGCGCGCTTCGTTTCCATGGAGTCCCGTTTCGCCGGGCCGGTATGGCCCGGCGATTCGCTGACGGTCCATGTCCGGCGCGGTGCGCCCGGTGAGGCGGCCTTCCGGGTCGAGACCGAGCCGGGCAGGGTGGTGATCGACCAAGGCCACTTCCACTACCTGGACAGGGAGGTCGACCCTGGCAGCGTGCCTCCGGCCGAGCGGGGGATCGGATGACCGGGATCTGCCGCGGGCGGGTGGTGGCGATCACCGGAGCCGGCCGAGGGATCGGGCGGAGCCATGCGCTCGAGTTCGCCCGACAGGGCGCCCGGGTGGTCGTGAACGACCTCGGGGTCGCCGTCGACGGCGAAGGTGGCTCCCCCGGACCGGCCGACCGGGTCGTCGACGAGATCCGGCCGCATGGGGGGCGAGGCGGTCGCCAACGGGGACGATGCCTCGGAGTGGGAAGGGGCCAGAGATCTGGTGACCCATGCGGTGGACACCTTCGGTCGACTGGACACGCTGGTGAACAACGCCGGCATCCTGCGGGACCGGATGCTGGTCACCATGACCGAGAGCGACTGGGATGCCGTCATACGTGTTCACCTCCGGGGAACGTTCGCGCCCACCCACTGGGCGGCCGTGCACTGGCGAGAACGGGCCAAGGCCGGCGACGCGACCCGGGCCCGGGTCGTCAACACCAGCTCGGCCACCGGTCTCTACGGAAACGTCGGGCAGATCAATTACGGAGCGGCCAAGGCGGGGATCGCGGCGTTCACCGTCATCGCGGCCAAGGAGCTGGAGAGGTACGGCGCCACGGTCAACGCCATCGCCCCGATGGCCCTCACCCGGATGAATGCCGACCTGCCATTCGGCCGGGCCGCCGCCGAAACCTCATCGGACGGGCCTTCGCCGCTGGCACCGGAGCACATCTCCCCCTTGGTGGTATGGCTCGGGAGCGACGCGGCGGCCGGAGTCACCGGACGGATCTTCAACGTGCACGGCGGCTACATCAGTGTGGCCGAGGGGTGGCGGGCCGGACCGAGCGTGGACCGAGGGGGCCAGTGGGACCCCGCCGAGCTGACCGACGTCATTCCCGACCTCGTGGCCCGGGCCGGTCCGACCACCGACATCTCCGGCACCCTTCCCGACCTCTGAACGACGCTCCTCCGCTGCCGCGCTCAGACCGGGGACGAGGGACGGGAGCTGGGCCCTGCCCCCAATGAGCCGCCCCAACGGTCGAGGAACGCCACCTCGCGGACCGGTCGGCGGCGAGCGGGACGGAGGGCCTCTCCCACCAGGTGCGCCACCGGTACCAACGCGGCCTGGGTGACGTCGTCCGGGATGCCGAGGAGCTCGGCCATCTGTTCGTGCCGCTGCAGGTGGACGGTCGTCATGGCCGAGGCCATCCCGCGGCTCCGTAGCGCCAACTGCAGACTCCAGACCGCCGGATAGATCGATGCGTAGAGTGCCGCGGACTGGGCCGGAGTGCTGGTCGGGGTGATCCGGCCTCGGGTGCACGCCAGCACCAGGATCGGCACCCGGTCGAGGTTGTGGGCCAGATGCCACGCCCCTTCTAACATCCGATCGGGGGACGGACCCGGCGGCGTCGGGCGCCGACCTCCCGAGGCCTCGGTGAGGGCGTCGAGGTAGAGGTCGCGGACCCGGGATCTGGTGGACGGATCGGTGATGACGATCCACCGCCATCCCTGGAGGTCGCCCCCGGTCGGCGCCTGGAGGGCCAGGTCGAGGCAGTCGAGCACCACGTCCAGGTCGACCGGGCGCTCGAGGTCCAGCCGACGGCGGACGGTCCGGGTGGTGGCGAGCAGCCACTCCACCGTCCCGGGCCCGGTCACCGTGCCGAGACGCCGTCGGGTCGGGTGCCGATGATCCCGTCCGCTTCGAGCGCCACCAGTTCGTCGGCGGTCAGGCCCAGGTCACCCAGCACCTCGGCGTTGTGCTGGCCGAGCAAGGGGGCCGGCCGCCGGAACCACCGATCGGATCGCGAGGCGAAGCGCAGGGGCCAGGCCGGGAAGCGGACGGGTCCCACCACTGGGTGGTGGACCTCCTCCCAGTAGCCCCGGACGTTCATCTGTTCGTCCAGGTCCACGTCGTAGGAGTGGACCACCGGCTCCGCGCCCACCTGGGGGGCGGCGTGCAGCGCGGCCAGGACGTCCTTCTGACTCAGGCCGGCGCTCCAGGAGCCGATCCCCTCGTCCAGGAGGTCCGCCCGGCGGGCGCGCCCGGCGGGCGTGTCCAGGGCGGGGTCGAGCGACCACTGCGGTGAACCCAGCGCAATCCGGAGCGACCGCCAGGCCGCATCGGAGTCGATGTGGACCGCCACCCACTGATCAGGTTCGCAGCAGCGATAGACCCCCTGATGGGCGGGGCCGGGTTGGCGGTTCCCCTGGCGGACCATCAGATGTCCGTAGACGGCCTGCTCGAGTACCTGCTCGGCGACCAGGGTGGCCGTGAGATCGATCATGGCCAACTCGATCAACTGCCCCTGTCCGGACTGGAATCGATGCTCCAGGGCGGCCAGCACGGCGAAGGCCGAGTGCATCCCGGCCAGGGGGTCGCAGATACCGGGGATGGAGGGCAGGCCGTCGGCGTAGCCAGTGGTCCACGCCAAGCCGGACACCTGTTCCATCGAGGCGGCAAATCCCGGGCGATCCCTCCAGGGGCCGGCCAGGCCGAAGCCGGGCATGCGCACCATGATGAGTCGGGGGTTGACCGCCGACAGGTCCTCGTAGGACAGACCGAACTGCTCCATCACCCGGGGGGTGAAATTCTCCACGACCACATCGACGGTGGCGGCGAGACGGAGGGCGATGGCCTGGCCGCGGGCGTCCGACAGGTCGATCGTCAGACTGCGCTTGTTCAGGTTGGCGGACTGGAAGATGGCCCCCTGTTCGTACCATTGGCCGACCGAGGGATCGACCCGCACACTGAAGCGCATGGGGTCGGGACGCTGGGTCGACTCCACTTTGATCACGTCAGCTCCCAGCGAGGCCAGGTACTGCGTGCACATGGGTCCGGCCAGGAAGGCGGTGAAGTCGAGGATTCGCACGCCGGCCAGCGGGAGCCGCTCCGATCGCTCCCCGACCGGACGGTGCGTCGGGAGGAACGACCGCACTCCCTCCGGCGGGTTCGCATCCACCTGACGGAGCCGCTCCGCGTCGAGGATCGGCGCGGCCAGTGTCGGCGCCATGCCGGGGGACCGTGGATCGGTGACGCTCGAGCGGAACGGCGATCGTGGGTGGGGGAACCCGCCCCGGGGGTTCGGCTCGTAGAGCTGCCGCGTCGCCACGTGCTCGATGGAGGGGAAGTTCGCCCCGTTCCCGATCGGCACGGTGGGGATCCGGTAGAGGGCGCCGATCCGGACCACCTCGTCGACGGTGTGCCGACCGGTCCAGTTCCGGACGGCCTCCACCACGTCGGGCCGTTCCCGATGGCGCTGGATGTACAACGATTCGTCCGAGGCCAGGTCCGGCCGCTCGATCATGTCGAGGAAGGTGTGCCACTGGGCGGTCGTGATGGTGGCCATCCCCACGTAGCCGTCGAGGCAGGGTTCGATGCCGGGGACCATCACGTAGGTGGGACGAATGCGTTCGCCCCCCGGCATGCTGGCCGCCACCGAGGGATAGCAGATGAAGGTCACGGCCAGGCACTCGAGCGCTGACACGTCGACCAGGTCTCCCCGGCCGGTGCTGCGCCGGCCGGTCAGGGCGCTGAGGGCGCCCAGCGCCCCGAAGGTCCCGACGGTCCACTCGGCCATCCCCCCGCCCACGGCCAGCGGCTGGCGGTCATCGGTGCCGTGGCTGTACAGCGAGCCGGCCAGGGCCTGGAGGAGCAGGTCAGAGGAGTGTTGACCACCCCGGGGCCCGGTGAGTCCGAAGGCGGAGAGACTGACCACGACCGACCCGGGATGACGATCAGCCAGGGCCCGGGGATCGATGCCGGGCGAGCCTCTCCCGGCCCGGCCCCCGACGGTCGAGGTGATCAACACGTCCGACCGGGCGGCCAAGCGCTCCCGCACCTCGCCGGCCTCGGAGGAGTCGACATCGACGACCAGGCTCTCCTGGCCGGAGGCCAGGAACCGGAAGAGGACCCCGTCCTCCTCCCCGTCGCTCCCGACGGCGCCCGAGGCGGACCAACGACGGAGCGGGTGGCCCTCGGGTCGTTCGACCTTGGTGACCCGTGCCCCGACGTCGGACAGGAGCTTGGCGCAGTAGGAGCCGGCGAGGTCCTCCGACAGGTCGAGGACCTCCAGGGCACCCAGCCCGGGCAGCGGGCCGCCGCTCATGGGTCGGAGGGCGTCGCGGTCGTGGCCCCGAACAGTACCGTCACTGTCCGAGCGGGTACCGTGCCACCGTCCAGCCCTGGTTGGACCACTCCGACCCCCAACTCTCCGGTCGGCCCGCACCCCCGAGGAGGAGGGAGTTCGCGCCCGATGTGCCGCGCCGAGCGGCTGCGAAAACACCAGTATTCTGTTACGTTGAAGGTGCAGTCAAGAGCTGCGCTGCGGGGCGATGACGGGGGAGGTGAGGCCGATGGTCATGACGATCGCTCGGAACGGAGCGCTGGTCGAATCGACCCATCGGCACATCATCCCCAAGGAGCGCTACGTCTCCCGGGACTTCTTCGATCTGGAGATGGAACGCTTGTGGCCCCGGGTCTGGCAGATGGCCTGCCGGGAGGAGGAGGTTCCCCGGGTGGGCGACTTCCTCGAGTACGTGATCGGCGATCAGTCCATCCTGGTGACGCGCAGCGAGGTCGACACGATTCGGGCCTTCTACAACACCTGCCCGCACCGCGGCACCCGACTGGCCCAGGGAGTGGGCAATTTCGCCACCGGAGAGATCCGGTGCCGGTACCACGCCTGGCGATTCGAATTGGACGGGACCAACAAGGAGGTCGTCGACCGTTTCGACTTCCCTCCGACCATGACCGATGACGACGTGTGCCTCCACCACGTCCAGGTGGGTCGGTGGGGGGGGTTCGTGTTCATCAACATGGATCCGGACTGCGAATCGCTGGAGTCGTTCCTGGGACCGATTCCCGCACTCCTCGAGCACTACCACTTCGAGAGGATGCGGTTCCGCTCGTACCGCTCGGTCGTCCTCCCGGCCAACTGGAAGTCCGTGCTCGACGCCTTCAACGAGAGCTACCACGTGCAGGGGACCCATCCCCAGCTGCTCCGATGGTCGGACGACACCTCCATCCGTTACGGCCCGCTGGGCAAGCACAATCACATGGGCAACATGGGAGAGGTCAAGCGGGAGATCCGGCCCAGCCCCCGGTTGGGGCTCAAGCCCGGGGACTACGACGAGCGCGAGCTGCTCGCCGTCATGCTCGACGAGCTCAGCGGTCTGTTCCTGAAGGAGGAGCGGCAGCGGATCAGGGACCTCAAGGTCCGACCCCTCCCCGCCGGGAAGTCGGCCATGGACGTCTACAACGAACTCAAGGTGGAGATGCTGCGCAGCAAGGGTGACGTAGCGGACCTGACCGACGATCAACTGCTGAGCTCGGACGACGTCCATTTCTTCCCGAATGTCGTCGGACCGATCTACCCCGGGAGTACCACCTTGTTCCGGGTCCGACCCAACGGATTGGACCCGGACAGCACGGTCAAGGACCTGTGGACGTTGGAGTGGGCATCGTCCGACGACGGGCGGGCGATGTGCGAGCGGAAGTTCTACCCCGACTGGACGGCCAAGGACTGGGGACTCGTCACCAATCAGGACTACGCCAACATGGCCCACGTGCAGGCAGGGATGAAATCGAGAGGATGCACCGGACTCCAGCTGAACCCGCGCCAGGAGCACAACGTCATCCACATGCACGAAGTGATCGACGAGTATCTCTGCTCGTAGCACTCCCGTGGGGTACGGCTGGTCGTCCTCCCAGGAGCCCGCCGGCCCGGGCGCCCGGCCGGGCCGGGGCTCCGGTGATGATCGTCCACGTGGAGCCCTCGGGCCTGGAGGTGGAGGTGGGTCCCGGTCAGAGCGTGATGGCGGCGGCCGAGGGGCAGGGCCTGTTCTGGCCGACCGTCTGCCACGGACTGGCCGAGTGCCACACCTGCTTCGTGGAAGTGCTGGACGGCGAGCGGTATCTCGATGCGCCCACCCCAGCCGAGGCGACGGCATTGCAGCAGTTCGTCGGGCGCTCCTGGTACGAGGGGAAGGTCATCCGCCTGGCCTGTCAGACCCGCGTGCACGGACCGGTGACGGTCCGCAAGCCGGGTGTGCGGCGGGCTTCATGACCATCCCGGGGACAGCCGGCGCCGTGTCAGGCCCCGAGGGCCCCGTCCTTTCCGTATTCGGCGAGCACGGCCTCGCTCAAGCCCCACTCGACCAGGGCGGCACGTCCGCCCGACCCGTCGGTCGGCGCCGGGGTCGGTCGGTTCGGGACGGTGCGGGAGAAGCGCGGGGCCGGAGCGGGCTGTCGCTCGTCACCGACCAGGACGAAGCTCTCCCGCTGCCGATTGTGGGGGTGGTGGTGGACCTCGGCCGGGGTGAGCACCGGTGTCAGACAGCTGTCGGTGCCGCTGGCCAGTTGACCCCACTCGTCCCGGGTGCGGGTGGCGATGGCGGCGGCGATGCGCTCCCGCAGTCGGGGCCAGGCGGCCCGATCCGCCCGGTCGGGCAGGTCCGGCCCGTCGATGCCCAACAGATCGACCAGGGCCGCCCAGAACCGCTCCTCGACGGCGCCGACCGCCACCCACTTCCCGTCGGCGGTCTCGTAGGCGTCGTAGTAGGGAGCACCGCCGTCGAGCACGTTGGTGCCCCGTTCCTCCGCCCAACGGCGGCGGGCCGTCATCTCGAAGAACATGGTGGCCAGCAGGGCGCTGCCGTCGACCATGGCACCGTCGACGACCTGTCCGGCGCCCGAACCACGGGCCTCCAGCAGGGCGCAGACCATGCCGAAGGCCAGGAGCATCCCTCCCCCACCGAAGTCGCCGACCAGGTTGAGTGGCGGTACCGGTGGCCCACCTCGGGGTCCGATCATGCTGAGCACCCCGGACAGGGCGATGTAGTTGATGTCGTGGCCGGCCATGGCGCTCCAGGGCCCCTCCTGGCCCCATCCGGTGGCCCGTCCGTAGACCAGTGCGGGGTTTTCGGCATGGCACGGCTCGGGCCCGAAACCCAACCGCTCGGCCACGCCCGGGCGGAAGGCCTCGATCAGCCCGTCGGCCCGGCGGATGAGCTCGAACAGCACGGCCCGACCGCCGCCCGACTTCAGATCGAGCTGGATGGAACGCCGGTTGCGACCGAGGACCGAACCGTCAGCCGAGCCGGAACGGCGGTCCACCCGGACCACGTCGGCGCCCATGTCGGCCAGCATCATGGCGCAGAAGGGTCCGGCGCCGAGTCCGGCGATCTCGACGATGCGGGTCCCGGTGAGAGGTCCACCGCCCGTGCCCGATGCGCCTTCCGTCCCCATCTGCTCCCCTGTTGGCCGGTAGAAGGTCCCCACGGTAGCCACTCCCGTCCCGCCGGGTCGGGGCGCACCCTGCCGCGAGAAGGGAGAGGCCATGGGATCCCGTGATCCGGTCATCGTCGGCATCGGTTGGAGCGACTATCCGGTCGCGCCGGAGCTCGACGCCATGGAGCACCACGCCATGGCCCTCCGTCGGGCGCTGTCCGACTCGGGCCTCGACAAGTCGGACATCGACGGGTACATGTGCGCCGGGACCGGGTTCGCCAACAACGTCGATGACGCCCCCAACATGGCGGAGTACCTCCGCATCAACCATCGCTGGATCGACGGCACCTCGGTGGGCGGGTCGACCTTCGAGTTCTACGTCCAGCACGCGGCAGCGGCCATCGAGGCCGGAATGTGCGACGTGGTGCTCGTGACCTACGGGTCGGACATGCTCTCCCGGATGGGGAGGATGCTCGGGACCAGCACCTTCTCGGCCGGTTCCGCCCGGGTGGCCGGCCCCTCCCAGTTCGAATGCTCCTGGGGAAACGTATTGGCGGGCAGCTACGCCATGGCCGCCCGACGCCACATGCACGAGTTCGGCACCACGCCGGAACAGCTGGCTGAGATAGCCGTGGGCGTGCGCGAGTACGCCGCGCTCAACCCTCTGGCCCAGTATCGGGACCCGATCACGGTCGACGATGTGCTGGGGTCACGGATGATCGCCGACCCCCTGCACAAGCTGGACTGCTGTGTCATCTCCGACGGTGGCGGGGCGTTCATCATGACCACCCGTGAGCGAGCCCGCGACCTGCCCAGACCGCCCGTGTTCGTGCTGGGGGCGGCGGGATCCCAGACCCACTGGACCATCAGCCAGATGCCCGACTTCACGACCACGGCGGCGGCCCGGTGCGGTCCGGAGGCCTTCGGGAGGGCGGGGGTCAGGCCCGAGGAGGTGGACACCATCCAGTGCTACGACAGCTTCACCATCACGGTGCTGCTGCTCCTCGAGGACATGGGCTTCTGCCAGAAGGGCGAAGGGGGCGCCTTCGTGGAGAGCGGCGTGCTCCGGCGGGGCGGGCGCCAGCCGCTCAACACCGACGGAGGCGGCCTTTCGGCCTGCCATCCAGGCATGCGCGGCATCTTCCTGATCAACGAAGCGGTGCGGCAGCTGCGGGGCGACGGTGGCGAAGCTCAGGTCCCCGGGGCGGAGATCGCGGTGGCCTGTGGATCCGGCGGCTACCTGTCGTCCATGGCCACCGTCGTACTCGGGCGGGAGGGCCCATCGTGACCATCGAGGACATCGCCGCCTCCCTGGGTCTCCGGGCGCTCCCCCAACCCGACCACGCCTCGCGTCACTACTGGCAGAGTGCCGCCGACGGGAGGCTGGTCCTCCAGCGTTGCACGGCGTGCCACCAGTACCAGTTCTATCCCCGCTCCCTGTGCGCTTCCTGTGCCGGTGAGACCGAGTGGGTGGACGCCTCCGGTCGGGGCACGCTCTACACCTTCACGGTCATCCGCCAGAACCGCTCGAAGGCGTTCGCCGACCTCTCGCCGTACGTCATCGGGATGGTCGAGCTCGACGAGGGGGTGCGGATGATGTCCAATATCGTGGACTGCGACATCGATGCGCTGGCCGTCGGCATGCCCCTGGAGGTCTTGATCCTCCGCGCCGCCGACGACGTCGGCCTCCCGTTCTGGCGACCCGCCACCGACTGACCGAGGAGAACGACGTGGACTTTGACGACACCCCGGAGGAGGCCGAGTTCAGGACCCAGGTCCGCACCTGGCTGAAGGGGCACGCCAAGGAGCGGGATCCGGGCCAGCTCTCGACCTCCCACTCCTTCTACGACTTCGACGACATCTTCGTCAGCGAGGGCCGGGTCTGGCAACGGAGTCTGTTCGAGGGCGGCTGGGCCGGGATCACCTGGCCGGTCGAGTTCGGCGGCCGGGGGGGTGACGTCGTCCAGGGGATGATCTTCCGACAGGAGGAGGCCCGGTTCGACGTCACCACCGGCCTGTTCGCGGTGGCCATCGGGATGGCCGGGCCGACCATCATCGGCCACGGCACCGATGCGCAGCGGGCCCGGTACCTGCCCGCCATGCTGCGAGGGGAGGAGATCTGGTGCCAGCTGTTCAGCGAGCCCGGCGCCGGTTCGGACCTCGCCGGCCTGGCCACCCGGGCCGAGCTCGACGGTGAGGAGTGGGTGGTGAACGGCCAGAAGGTGTGGAGCTCGGGTGCGCACCATGCCGACATGGGGATCCTGCTGGCCCGCACCGACCCCGACGTCCCGAAGCATCAGGGCATCACCTTCTTCGTCCTCGACATGCGCACTCCCGGGATCGAGGTGCGCCCTCTCCGACAGATGACCGGCGGAGCCACCTTCAACGAAGTGTTCTTCACCGACGTCCGGGTGCCGGCGGCCAATGTGGTCGGGGCGGTGAACGGCGGCTGGCGGGCCACGATGACCACTCTGGCCAACGAGCGGAGCCTGAGCGGCGGGATCTCGAGCTTCCCCCAAGTCCTCGAACTGGCCCGCGGGTGCGGTGCCCCCGACGCCCCCCTTCTCCGGCAACGTCTGGCCCAGTGCTATATCAAGAGCCAGATCACGCGGTATCTGGGCTTCCGGGCCCAGACCGCGGTGAGCCGGGGGCTGTCCACCTCCGCGTCCACCATCCTCAAACTCTTCAACTCCCAGATGGCCAAGGAGATGGCCGAGCTGACCGTGGCGCTGCAGGGTCCCCGCGGCGGCCTGCTCGGCGACGACGCCCCCGAGCACGGCTACTGGCAACAGCAGTTCCTGAGCTCCCCGTCGCTGCGGATCGCCGCCGGGAGCGACGAGATCCAGCGCAACGTCATCGGTGAGCGGGTCCTCGGCCTTCCCCACGACGTCCGAGTGGACAAGGATCTGCCGTTCCGGGACCTGACCCACTGAGGTCCGGGCGAATGGGGAGGGAGTGAGCGTGGAGTTCAATCTGGCCGACCTGTTCGAGTCGGTCACCGCCCGGGTGCCGGGACGACAGGCGGTGACCTGGGGCGACGTCAGACTGACCTACGCCCAGCTGGAGGCGCGGGCCAATCGCCTGGCCCACGGCCTCGAGAGCATGGGGGTGGGACCGGGCGACCACGTCGGGGTCTACATGTACAGCCGTCCCGAATACCTCGAGGCCATGGTGGCGGCCTTCAAGGTGCGGGCTGTCCCGATCAACGTCAACTACCGCTATGTGGCCGAGGAGCTGGCCTATCTCTTCGACAACGCCGAGCTCCGAGCGGTGATCGTGGAGCGG
This sequence comes from uncultured Acidimicrobiaceae bacterium, assembly GCA_963833585.1. GTDB lineage: Bacteria > Actinomycetota > Acidimicrobiia > Acidimicrobiales > RAAP-2 > Bog-756. The sequence goes on from CAWHYF010000004.1 coordinate 244,956, forward strand.
ACCTTCGCTCCGGTGGTGGCCTCGATCCGGGACCGCCTCCCGGCGATGGAGCACGTCCTCGTCGTCGACGACGGGTCCGATCCGGTGGGAGTTCCTGGCGCCGTCGCCTACGAGGAGCTGTTGGCCACCCAGCCGCCCACGGCCGGATTCGGTGCCCGGTCCGCCGATGACCGGTACATCGCCTACACCGGCGGGACGACCGGTAAGCCCAAAGGGGTGATCTGGCGCCAGGAGGACATCTTCTTCGCCACGATGACCCCCGGGGTCGTGGTGACCAAGCCGGAGGACGTCTCGGAGAACGCCACCCTTCCCGTGCATCCCAGGCTGCAGCCCCTGGCCGACAAGGGTGTGACCGTACCGGACATCTTCGTGTCCTACGCCCTCGGACCCCTGATGCACGTGAGCGGTCACTGGTCCTCCTGGGGCGCCCTGCTGAGCGGTGGACGCACCGTGCTGCACCCGAGCCGCTCCATGGACGCCGAGACCGTGCTGCAGACCGTCGCCGACGAACAGGCCACCATGCTCACCATCGTCGGTGACTCGATGGGGCGACCGATCGTCGAGACCATCGAGCAGGATCCGGATCGGTTCGACACCACCTCGGTCCTGATGTTGGGATCGGGAGGAAGCATCATGTCCACCGATGTGAAGGACCGCCTCTTCAACGGGTTCCCCTCGGTGATGGTGCTGACCGAGGCGATCGGGTCCTCGGAATCGCCGGCCCAGGCCATCTCGCTCACGGTTCGGGGCGAGGCCGCCGCCCAGGCCCTCCGGTTCAGGGCCGACGACCGGACCACGGTGTTCGACGAGAACCTCCGCCCGGTGGAGCCCGGTTCGGGCGAGGTCGGACGACTGGCCACCAGAGGGCGGGTGCCCGTCGGGTACTTCCACGATCCGGAGAAGTCGGCCGACACCTTCGTCACGGTCGACGGATCCCGCTGGGCGCTACCCGGCGACATGGCCACCATCGAGCAGGACGGCACGATCCACCTGCTTGGCCGGGGGACGCTGTGCATCAATACCGGGGGGGAGAAGGTCTATCCCGAGGAGGTGGAGGCCGTGGTGAAGGCGCTCCCCGACGTCGTCGACGCCGTGGTCATCGGCCTGCCGGATCCTCGATTCGGCGAACGCGTCGCCGTGGTGGTCCAGCCGGTCGTCGGACCGGCCGTGCTCACCCTGGACGCGATCCAGGGCCACTGCCGCCAACACCTGGCCGGCCACAAGGTCCCGCGCCAGGTGACGCTGGTCGACCAGATCCCCCGGTCCCCGTCGGGAAAGGCTGATTACCCGTGGGCCAAGGCCGTCGCCCAGAGGGACCCGGTCCCGCAGACCGGGAAGCGGGGCTGAAGGACGGACGGAGCGGTGGGAGGTCCCCCGGGACGACGGGGGCGGGTCAGACCACCCGTAGATCGTCGGGCGACTTGTTCAGCGGCCGGGTCATGTCGGCCGGCGGCACGCTGAACCCGAACACCGATCGGTAGGCGGGGCTGCACTCCCGGTGCACGACCCGGCCGGGTGCTTCGATCTTGGCCCCGGGTCCACACTCCAGGATGGAGTCGTCCTCGAGCTGCACCCGGTGCGAACCCTCCAGGATGAAGTTGACCGAGTCGAAGTCGTGCCAGTGCAGTCCATTGTCCACGGCGGCGACGTCCACGGTGACGGCGAACCAGCCCCGTTCGGCGATCTCGGCGAGCGCCTCGGCCTCGGTGGTGAAATGGCCCTCGACCAGCGTGAATCCCATGGCACCTCTCGGTCGCTCTCACCAGAACCTAGCCAAATCCACGTTGGCGGACAAGCCCCCGGGTGACGGCTCCGGCCGGCCCGGCGAGCGGCAGGGACGCCCCGCCCCGCGAACTGGGCGATACTGCGGAGACCCACCGATCGCGGCCCAGCGGGGACCGCGGCCCGACGGAGGAGGAGACCAGATGGGGACGCCGGCATTGGCGTGGTGGACGGCACCGTCCCCGACGGCCCGGTCCGGCGCCGACCCGACCGACGGGTCCGGCCCCGTCCTCGGTGAGGGGACGGGATGAGCAGCGACGGTGCGACCGTCCTGGTCGAGGTCATCGGGGCGGTGGGCCGACTGACCTTGAACCGGCCCCGACAGCACAACCCCCTCACCCCGCGTTGCGTCCGAGAGCTCCTGGAGGCCGTCGCCGCCGCCGAGCGGGACCCGGACATCCGGGTCATCGTCATCCGTGGCTCCGGACCCTCGTTCTCCTCGGGCTACGGGGTCCTGCCCGACGACCTCGAACCGGGACCGACGGTGGAACCCGACCGGATCGAGACCGACGTTTCGGCCATGATCGATCTCGGCACGGCCTGGACCAAGGTCTGGGAGTGCCGCCTCCCGGTGATCGCCCAGGTGCACGGCAACTGCCTGGCCGGGGGGAGCGACCTGGCCCTGCACTGCGACATCGTGGTGGCCGCCCGGGACGCCCGTTTGGGGTTCCCTCCGGTGCGGTCGATGGGAGTGCCACCGACCAACATGTGGCTCTATCATCTCGGCCCCCAGTGGACCAAGCGGCTCCTGTTCACCGGCGACACCGTCACCGGTGAGGAGGCGGCCGGGATCGGGCTGGTCCTGACGGCGGTGCCGGAGTCAGAGCTCGACGAGTACGTGCTGGCCTTGGCCACCCGCATCTGCCGGATCGGACCGGACCTCCTGGCGGCGAACAAGCGGGTGATCAACCACGGGATCGAGCTGATGGGACGGACCCAGCTGCAGCGGTTCGCCGCCATCAACGACGCGGTCGCCCACCGATCCCCGGAGGCCGCCGCCTTCACCACCCGAGCTCGCCAGGTGGGCCTCAAGCGGGCGACCCGCGAACGCGATGCCCCGTTCGACGGGATCGACGAGCCGTAGGTTGCGGACGGTGCCGCCGATCAGGATGCGGTCGGTCGGCCCGAGGGGGGAACGACACCCCGCCCCGTTCCACCACCACCACCATCAAACGGCTACCGGAAGTGGTCCCAGCCCTCCTGTGGGTGTTGCCCGGGCCGGTTCTCGCCGCCGCGGCGCCAATTCGGTGCGAATTCCGGTCGCCAACCCGCCGTTGACCACTACGCTCATGTGGACTTCGGCCGCCGACGACGCCGTATGCGCAGGTCGATGGTCCGGGGATCGCCCAGCAGTACGAGGGAGTGACGGGAACATGACCGAGGTGGGACTGGTACTGGGTGCAGGCGGCGTGGTGGGGCAGGCCTACCATGCCGGCGTTCTCTCTGCCCTGCACCGGTCCGCGGCGTGGGACCCTCGCTCGGCTGACACCATCGTCGGCTCGTCGGCAGGATCGATCACGGGGACGATGCTCCGCCTCGGTGTGGGGGCGACCGATCTGGCCGCCATGGCAACCCGCTCTCCGCTGTCGGAGTCCGGTTCGAAGCTGATCGACCGCATCCTCCCGGACTCCTCGGTGCTCCCCGCTCCCACGCCGGCCTCCTGGCTCAGACCCTGGCGGCCGCCGTCGGCGGCGCTCCTGACCAGGATCGCCCGGCGACCGTGGAGCTTCCGGCCGGATGTGGCGGCCATGACCATGCTGCCCGCCGGCAAGATCGACCTCTCCCAGCGCGCCGCCCCGCTGCATCGCTTCGTCGGAGACCAGTGGCCCGAGGACCTCTGGATCTGTGCCGTACGGCGGGACGACGGCGCCCGCGTGGTGTTCGGGCGACCCGGCTCACCTCCCGCCTCGCTGGCCGCCGCGGTGCTCGCCTCCTGTGCCATCCCCGCCTACTTCGCACCCGTGACCATCGGGGGGATCGAATACTTCGACGGCGGCGTCCACTCGCCCACCAGTGCGGACGCCCTCCGGGCCCACCATCCCGAGCTGGTGTTGGTGGTTTCGCCGATGTCGGCGGATCGATTTCCCTCCCGGCGGGCCGATGCTCTCATGAGGTGGTCGGCCCATCGGCGTCTCGAGCGAGAGGCCCGCCGCCTCACCGCGGCGGGCTCCGAGGTGATCCGGGTCGAGCCCGGCCCGGAGTGCCTCGAAGCCATGGGGCTGCGTCCCATGGACGAGAACCGTGCGGCGATGGTGGCGGAGGCCGCCTACCAGGAGACGTCCCGTCGGATCGCCGAGGGGCACTTCGTCCAGCTCCCGGTGCCGGCCACGGTCTTGACCGGCCGGTGACCGGCCGGCCGGCCGGAAGGCGGAGCCGACCCGGTAGTAGCCTTCGACCAGCCGGGGGGCCGACCGCGGCGGAGGAGGTGGACCGGATGAATGTCGACCGAATGAGCCCGCTGGACGCCTCCTTCCTGCACATCGAGGACAGCGTCAGCCACATGCACATCGCCTCGGTGAGCGTCTTCAGCGGGCCGGAGCCCCCGTTCTTCGAGCTCCAGGCCATGATCGAGCGAAAGCTGGCCCTCGTGCCCCGCTACCGGTGTGTGGTTCGCCACGTCCCGCTCGAGCTCGGCCGACCGGTCTGGGTCGACGATCCCCACTTCAACATCGAGTACCACGTGCGGCACACCGCCCTACCCTCCCCCGGGGGCGAGGCCGAGCTCCGGAAATTGGTGGGCCGGGTCATGTCCCAACCCCTGGACCGGTCCAAGCCGCTTTGGGAGATCTGGGTGGTCGAAGGGCTCGACGAGGGCAATTGGGCGGTTCTCTCGAAGACCCACCACGCCATGGTGGACGGCGTCTCGGGAACGGACGTCCTGGCCGTGATCATGGATCTCTCCCCCGACCAGGAGCCGGTGGCCCCGATTCCGTGGGAGCCGACGCCGTCCCCCTCGCCGCTCAAACTCGCGGTCGACGCCTCCATCGAACTGTTGCGCAGCCCCTACGAGCAGTGGCACGCCCTTCGCCACGCGGTCTCGGTGCCACGACAGGCCCTGGAGTACGGCGCGTCCGTGGCCCAAGGGCTCACCGCCATGATGGGGCTGGCCCGGCGCACCGCACCGTCCAGCCTCAACGGTCCACTGGGACCTCATCGGCGGTATGGGTGGGCCTCGACCACCGTCAGCGAGGTCAAGGCCATCCGGAACGAACTCGGCGGCACGTTCAACGACGTCGTGCTGGCCGCCATCACCAACGGATTCCGGGAGCTGCTCCTGTCACGTGGGGAAACCGTGGATCGCGTGGTGCGAACCCTGGTCCCGGTGTCGGTGCGTCGGCGCAACGACCGCGGGCTGGCCGTCGGTGACGGAACGCTGGAGAACAAGGTCTCGGCCATGTTCGCCGAGCTCCCGGTGTCCATCGCTGACGCCCCGGGGAGGCTCCGAGCCGTCAGTCACCAGATGGAGGGGCTCAAGGACTCCCGCCAGGCCGTCGCCGGTGAAGCGCTGACCTCGATGACCGGATTCGCACCGCCGATGCTTCTGGCCCTGGGGATGCGGCTGTCCACCCGGATGGCCCAGCACCAGGTCAACACCGTGACCACCAATGTGCCCGGGCCCCAGGTGCCGCTGTACATGGGAGGTCGGCTGATGATCCGGGCCTTTCCCTATGTGCCTCTCGGTGCCCAGATGCGGATCGGTGTCGCCATCTTCTCCTACAACGGTCAGGTCAGCTTCGGTGTGACCGGCGACTACGACACCACCGAAGACCTCGACGTCCTGTGCCGGGGCATCGAGGAGGGCATCCGCCAGATGCGAAAGACCGACTCCTGACCGGATCGGCGGGTGCCCGCCGCCGCCGTCACCTCGACCTCATGGATCGAAACGGTCCGGCGCCGGACGGGAGCGGCATCGTCGACCCGGCCCGGGTTCAGGTTCCGGGCCGACGCTCCTCCGCGGCCGGGGCTCCGAGCAGACCTGGTCGGGACCGACCCCGATGGCCGCAGTGGGTGATGCTGACTCATGTCCGATCGTCGTTCCAACCGAGCTCATCGGCCAACAAGAGCAGCACCTTGTTGGGCAGCCGCTCGCCTCGCTCGAGGAGCTTGAGGCAGCCCTGCACGTAGGTCTTGCGAGCATCTTCGACGTCGCGGGAAGGGACGCGGCCGGCGGCCGGGGCCCGGATCCCGATGATCTCGGCCAGGTCGGTCGATTGGTGGCCATCCCGGTCATCGTCGAGGAGTGATTCGAGGATCCGGAGCATGTAGCGCCTGGGTGGTGATCCCTGTTCCCACCGGGCCACCGACTGCTGGGTCACCCCCAGCTGATCGGCCAGTTCCCTCTGGGTCAACCCGTTCTCCAAACGGTGGGAGCGAATCCGTCCGGCCAGCGAGTTGGGGGACCCTACCGAGTACTCATTTGTATCCACTGCTTGTCAAGCCTAGTCACCGCCGTGGATCCCCACAAGGGCCGGGCGTGCGGTGCCGAGTAAACGGTATCGAACTACATTGCTGTAGTTCACAAGGGAGCGGTACGAGTCGAAAACGGAGTGGCCCGGTCCCCGTTCCGCCCGTCCCGGCCGGCCTGCCCCACCCATCCGCGGCGGCCGGTGCAACCTGATCACTGAGCGAACACCTGCGCCGGACGGGGGTTGCCGGCCCGAGCCAGTGGTCGGCTGCCCCGGGCGAGCCGAGGCGGGCCGATTTCGGGTCTGCCTGCCGTGGCAGACTCGGCGGGTGTCCGATGGGAGCCGGATGGCGCGGATCGACGACGTGCACCGCCTCGCCACGGGCATGCCGCACGTCACCGTGGTCAAGGGCTCGGGTGACAATCCCGTCTACCAGGTGGGCAACAGGTCGTTCATCTTCTTTCGAAATCCCCGACCGGACGCCGTCGATCCGGAGACCGGCGAACGCTATCCGGATGTCATCGTCCTCTGGGTGCCCTCGGAGGCCGACAAGCAGGCCCTGACCCAGGACCGGGCATCACCGTTCTTCACGACCCAACACTTCGACGGCCACCCCTCCGTGCTGCTGCGGGCCAGCCGGATCGGGGAGCTCACCCGGCAGGAGTTGACCGAGGTCATCGAGGATGCCTGGCTGTCCCGGGCCTCGGCCTCCCGAGCGAAGGCCTGGTTGGCCGCCCACCCCGAGGAGGGAGCGGAGGGATGACCGGACACCTGCTCATCCAGATCTCCGATATCCATCTGATGCCCAACGGCGAGCTGCTCCACGGCGTCAGCCCGCGGGAGCACCTGCTCCAGGTATTTGCCACCCTCGACGAGCACGAGGTGGAGCCGGACGTGTTCGTCCTCACCGGCGACCTGGCCGACTCCGGTGATCCGGAGTGCTACGCGGACCTGGCCCAGATCATGGACGACCGGGCCCGTGGTGCGACCGTGGTCTACCTTCCCGGCAACCACGATCGGCGGGCGGCCTTCCGGCAACATCTGCTCCGCACCACGCCCAGCTCCGAGCCGGTCAACCAGGTGCACTGGCACACCGACCTGCGGATCGTCTCGCTGGATTCGTCGGTGCCGGAGGCAGAGCACGGGCGGCTCGAGGAGGAGACGCTGGACTTCCTCGCCGACCAGCTCGCCACTCCCGCCCCTGGCGGAACGATCGTGGCCGTCCACCATCCCCCCATCCGGTCGCCCATCCTCCCGATGGATCGGATCAGGCTCCTCCAACGAGACGAGTTCGCACAGGCCGTGACGGGAACCGATGTGCGGCTGGTCATCTGTGGTCACAACCATCACGAAGGTCTCGGCTCGCTCGGTCCGGTACCCGTGTGGGTGTCGCCTTCCTCCGCCTACCGGCTCGACGTGCTGAGCCGGGATGCAACACAGGATCGCCGGGGCTGCGCCGTCAGCCGGATCGACGTCGACCAGGACGGTGCGGCGGTGAGCGTCATCGTGGTCGCCGACGACCCGGTACCTCCCTCCTCCGCCCGACCCCACGTCGACCCGCCGGGAGACCCGGTCGGTCCGGGGACGGGCTGACCGGGAGGCCCGAGGAGGCGGGCGGCCACCGGGGTGACAGGGAGCAGGGTTCGTTGGCCCGCGGATCCTCCAGTCACCCGCCGGATCCCCTCCGTCTCCATGGCGATGTCGCCTCCCCGTGGCCGGCGATCGCCTCGGTCACCCCCGCCCAGTCCCCCGAACGCCCCACCGACGCCCCGCTCACCACCGGCGTCGGGAGCACCGGTGCACGCTCAGTCGACCTCGAAGCGGAGCGTGACCAGCTCGAACGGGCGGAGGTCGAGCTCCACCCGACCTCCACGGCTCGCCATCGGGGACACCGTGCGCTCGAGGAGGTCGGTCCGACTCACCGTGGTGTACGGGTGGTGCAGCGTCACCCCGACGGGACCGCGGGACCCCCAGACCTCGCACAAGCGAACCACGATGGCGTCGGCGCGGTCGGCCCACTTGATCGCCTCGATGCTCACGCCGGGTCGGTCGATGCTGATCAGCCGCCCCTCGCTGCGACCGGACACGAAGGACACCGGTAGGTTGAAGTGCTCCGCCTGGGTGATGACGCCGTCCGGGGCCCGAAGGTCGCCGGCATGAGGGAGGAGTGCGTAGGCGAAGCGATGCTCGCCCTGGTCCGCCTCGGGATCGGGGAACCCGGGACCCCGCAGGAGCGAGAGCCGCATGATGCTGCCGCGGATGTCGTATCCGTACTTGCAGTCGTTGAGGAGGGCTACCCCGTAGCCGGGTTCGCTCAGGTCGGCCCACCGGTGCCCACAGACCTCGAATCGAGCCGCGTCCCAGCTGGTGTTGGTCACGGTGGGCCGCTCGATGTGGCCGTGCTGGATCTCATAGGTGGCACGCGTCGAGCGGACCGAGACGGGGAAAGCCACCTTCAGGAACCGGTGGCGCTCGTGCCAGTCGACCCCGGTGCGGAACTCCAGTCGTCGCGATCCCGCGGCCAGGCGCATGGTCTGGTCGATGGTGGAGCCTCCGAAGGTCCGCACGAACCGGACGCCGGCCCGCAGCGGATGGCGCTCGACGATCTCGATCGAGTCCACCGCCACGAGATCGGAGACCTGGTCCAGGTACGAACGGTCGACGTCCCAGGCGTCGAAGGCCGGAGGGTGGTCCTCGTGGATCTGGAAGAGGTTGCCCCGGGTGCCGACGGCGAGCACCTCACGACCTTCGGCCAGGTCCAGCACCGAGGTCAGCAGGCCGTCGGCGTCCCAGGAGACTCGCAGGAGGCCGTTGTCCAGCCAACCGTCACCGATGCTCACCGGATCGGGTCCGGCTGGGTTCGGCCCGGCTCCCACCGTCGACCACCCACACGCCGGGGCGGCGACCACGCCCAGGGTGCCGTCGGGGAGGTCGGTGACCTCGGTCCGCTCGTACGACGAGGGATTGAACGCCACCAGGCCGTCGGCCGGGCGGTCTCCGGCCAGCAGGGACTGGGCCTCGGCGATGACGGAGTCGGCCGTGTCGATGACCTCGCCGATACTCCGGCGGGTGTCCTCGTAGACCCAGTGGATGCTGGAACCCGGGAGGATGTCGTGGAACTGCTGGAGCAAGAGGCACTTCCACGCCGGCTCGAGGACCTCACGGCGATCGAGGGACGCGGCCACCGACCACAGTTCGGCGCACCGGAGCGCCTCCTCCCCGCGGCGGTTGGCCAGCTTGACGTCGGCATGGGTGGTGAGCGTGGCCCGATGGGCCTCGAGGTAGAGCTCGCCGACCCAGGTCGGGAGATGGTCGGACTCGTGGCGCAGGCGGTCCAGGAACCCTCCGACGGTGCCGATCTCGACCCGGGGCAGGCCCCCGAGATCGGCCATCCGGCGGTGGCGCTCGACCATGGTGGCGGTGGGTCCGCCGCCGCCGTCGCCGAAGCCGTAGGGATACAGGTGCAGTGCCGCGCCCTCGGTGTCGCCCACGCGGTCCAGTCCGGCGGCCACCTCGGCCGCAGAAAAGTCCCCGTTGTAGGTGTTGGCCGGGGGGAAGTGGGCCAAGAGCCGGCTGCCGTCGTGCCCCTCCCACCAGAACGTGGTGTGGGGGAAGGGGTTGGTGTCGTTCCAACTCATCTTCTGGGTGATCAGCGCGGTGACGCCGGCCTGACGGGCGATCTGGGGTAGGGCGGCCGAATAGCCGAAGACGTCGGGGATCCAGAGCTCGTGGGTCTCGACCCCGAACTCCTCGGCGAAGAACCGCTTGCCGACCACCAGTTGGCGAACCAGGGACTCGCCCGAGGGGATGTTGCTGTCCGGTTCGACCCACATTCCCCCGACCGGTTCCCACCGCCCACTCCGGACCTGCTCGGTGATCCCCCGGTAGATCTCGGGGTACTCGTCCTTCATCCACTGGTACTGGACGGCCTGGCTGCACACGAAGCGGTGCTCGGGGTAGCGCTCGAGGAGGCGGAGCTGATTGGAGAAGGTCCGGGCGCACTTGCGCCTCGTCTCCCGGACCGGCCACAGCCAGGCGCAGTCGATGTGGGCGTGGCCCACCGCCACGACCGAGTGGGGGGAGGAAGTGGACACATCGAGAACCGGGGCGAGGCGGGCCAGGGCGGCCGCCACCGATCCGGCGACGTCGCCCGGGTCGACGAGCTCGCGGGCGGCGTCGAGCGCCCGGGTGATCTCCACCGATCGATCCGGGACCAGATCGGCCAGCTCGAGCAGGACGCGCATGTCGAAGTACAGACCTTCGACACGCCGATCCACCACCGCGAGCTCCGCCGTCTCGAGGACGTACAGGGGCTTGCCGCCGTAGTCGGGCATCAACAGCGGCCAGTCGGCCAGGACCCACGGAGGGATGGGGTTGGCCGCCGCTTCGACGAAGAACTCGACCGGCTCGCCGCCCCGCGCCTCGTGGGTCAGCACGAACTCCCGGTGCCGGTGGTGCAGACCCTGCACCGGGCGGGCCCGGGCGTCCCAGATCTGGCCTTCAGCGGTGAAACCCACCATCTGGTCCCCCCCGAGGTGGATGAGGGCCGCCACCTCGGTCCCGATCCAGTCCCCGGGGATCGAACCCCGGAACCGGAACCAGGTGGTGTCCCACGTGCCTCCCCACGGGTCGCCCACGCTGAAGGGCAGGAACGCTCGTTGCGCGGCGTCTGCGAACGGTACGGGCTCACCGCGCAGGTGGTGGGCCGCCACCTCCAGCGGGAGGCGGTGGCCGTAGATGGCCGGGCGCACCACGGACTGCAGAAATCGCCGGAACGAACGGGGATCGTCGGCCATGGTTCCCAGTCTGCCAGTCTCGATCCGGGGACTCCGCGCCGGCGGTCGGGCCGGCGCCCACCGGTGGCGCGGCGGACCCGGAACGACCCCGGAGTCCACCGGTCCCGCTCGGGCCGGCTCCCGGGGTGGACGACGCGACGATCCATCGCCGCCCCCGCCGCCCCCCGACGAAGGCCGGGTTCGGCCCCCTAAGGTTCCCGGTATGGCGGCACGCGAGCTCGTCGTGCTCGGGACGGCCAGTCAGGCTCCGACCCGGTACCGCAACCACAACGGCTACCTGCTGCGGTGGGAGGGGCGATCGATCCTGGTCGACCCCGGGGAAGGCACGCAGCGCCAGCTGCTGCTGGCCGGTTGCTCCCCGTGGCCGATCGGGGACATCTGCATCACCCACTTCCACGGGGACCACTGCCTGGGCCTGCCCGGGATCCTGCAACGGCTCTCCCTCGACGGGGTGACCCACCCGGTACGGGTCCTGTTCCCGGCCAGTGGCACCGAATACTTCGAGCGGCTGCGGCACGCCTCGGTCTTCCACGATCGGATCGACGTACGGCCGGTGCCGGTGGAGAGCGACGGGCCAGTCGTGGCCGATGCCGCATTGACCATCACCGCAGTCCGACTGGACCACCAGCCCGAGACGTTCGGCTGGCGCATCGAGGAGCCCGACGGTCGTCAACTGCTCCCCGACCGGCTGGAGGCGGCCGGAGTCAGCGGTCGGTCAATCGGTGAGCTCCAGCGGGTCGGCTCGGTGGTGGCGGCCGGGGGCCGGGTGACGATCGAGGAGATGTCGGTGGTCCGCCGGGGACAACGGGTGGCCTTCGTCATGGACACCGGGGTGGGCGATGCCGCGGTGCAGCTGGCGGCCGGGGCCGACCTCCTGGTCTGCGAGTCGACGTTCGCCGAATCGGAGGTGGGGTTGGCCCGGCGCTGGAAGCACCTGACCGCCGTCGATGCCGCCCGGATCGCCCGAGATGCCGGTGCCCGTCGGCTCGTCCTGACCCACTTCTCCCAGCGCTACCCGGACACCGCGCCGCTGGTGGACGAGGCGGCCGCCGTCTTCCCCGACGTGGTCGCCGCCGAGGACCTCCTCCGGGTCCCGGTGCCGCGGCGAGTTCGTTCCCTGGGCTCCCACTGAGCCCAGCGGTCCCGCCGGCACCCGCGAACACCGGTTCCCGCCGCGGCCCTCACCCCTCGGCGTGGACGGCGTCGGCCGCGGGCCGGCGGGCCCAGGTGTCCAGGCAACCGGCCGAGCAGAACAGCACGGACCGGCCCCTCCGGCTGGGTGCGACCTCCTCCGCGGTGGCCTCCGAGAGGGGCAGACCGCAGATGGGGTCCCGAAGCCGGACCTCCCCGTCGATCACCACACCGATGCTGGACACCGGCACCGGCTTCTCCACGCCCCGCAACGCGACCTCCCGGGTCCGCTGCACGGCCCCCCAGCGGGGCATCTCGTCCAACACCGGCGCCACCGCCAGGGCCTCACCCCCCAGGCCGAGGTCACAGAGCCGCGCCGCCACGTTCACGCAGTGACCGATGTAGTCGTCCCCCTCCATCAGGATGACGTCACCGGTGGTGACACCGGACCGGATGGAGACGTTCTGGATCGGACCGGACACCGCGCCCACCACGTAGTGCAGTTCGAGAATGGCGGCCACCAGAGGGGCCGTCTCGACACACACCAACATCACCCCGTCACCCAGCCACTTGGCGATCCGCACACCACGTCGACCACAGATGTCGCGAAGCAGGGCCCGGAACGCCGTGAGCACGTCGACGGCGTGTTCGTCCCCTTCGAGTTCGGTCAGGGCGGTGAAGCCCGAGACGTCGACGAAGGCGAAGCTACGGCGGACCCGCATGCGGCGATCGTGCCACGTTTCCGGATCGAGGTCACACTCCCGATGCCTCGGTACCGGATCACGGGTGTGGGCCGTGACGGTCCGGCTGGCCCGGTCGAGGGGCGGCACCGTCAGGATCGGCTCCGGGGCCCGGACCTATGCTGGGACCCGTGGATCCCGTCGTGGAGGCCCTGGCCGCGGAGCAGGCTGAGCTGGCCGACCTGCTGGACGGCCTCTCGGAGACGCAGTGGTCGAGCCCGACCCGGTGCGTCGGGTGGGACCTTTCGGACGTGGTCCTCCACCTGGCTCAGTCCGACGCCATGGCCATCGCCAGTGCGAGGGGGGCCCTCGGTGGCAGCGCCGCCGTCACGGCCCGGACGCCGGAAGGAGCCGGTGGCGTGGACGACGTGGCGGCGGGGATGGTGGAGCGGGAGCGGGGGCTGTCGGAGGCGGAACTGCTGGCGCGCTGGACGGCCTGCGGGGACGAATTGGTCGAGGTCCTCGACTCCATGGACCTCTCGACCCGGGTCGGGTGGGTGGCCGGTGACCTGTCCGCCCGGACCCTGGCCACCACCCGACAGTCGGAGACATGGATCCATGCCGGGGATGTGGCCGATGCCGTGGGCCTGGAGCGGACGCCGACCGATCGCCTCTGGTTCGTCACCAGGCTGGCCTGGCGGACACTCCCCTACGCCTTCGCCACGGCAGGGCTCGCCCTGGCCGGCCCGGTGTCCCTCCACCTCGACTCGCCGGGCGGTGCGACCTGGGACCTCGTGCCGGACGACCCGCCGGCCACCACCATCGAGGGTTCCGGGGCAGAGCTGTGCGAGGTGGCGGCGCGACGGCTGGAGCCGGACGCCACGTCACTGACCGGCTCGGGACCGGACGTCCATCGGGTCCTCACCCTGATCCGCACCTACGCCTGAGGCCCACCGGTGACGCTCGAACTGACGACCGTGGATGCCTTCACCTCCCTTCCGTTCACGGGCAACCCCGCCGCCGTCGCCCTCCTCGACTCCTTCCCCTCCGACGCGCTCATGCAGGCGGTGGCGCGCGAGATGAACCTTTCGGAGACGGCGTTCGTCGTGCCGCGGACCGAGGGTGACCACGACCTTCGCTGGTTCACCCCGAGCGTCGAAGTCCAGCTGTGCGGGCACGCCACTTTGGCGGCGGCCCATGTGCTCGGCGGCGCCGCCACCTTCCACACCGCCAGTGGGGTGCTGACGTGTGTTCGCTCCGGGAACGGCATGATCGAGATGGACTTCCCCGCCGACCCACCGGTCGAGGCACCGCCGCCTCCGGGGCTCCAGCTGCCCGGCCTGGTCTGGTACGGCACCGGCAAGTGGGACTCCCTGGCCGAGCTGCAGCGCGCCGCCTCGATCAAGGAGCTGGACCCCGATCTGGCCGCCGTAGCCGCCCTTGGAACCAGATCTCTCATCGTCACCGCCCGGAACGAGGACGACGGGGCCGACTTCGTGAGTCGCGTCTTCGCTCCGAATGCGGGGGTGCCGGAAGACCCCGTGACCGGGTCGGCCCACTGCACCCTGGCCGAGTTCTGGGGTCATCGACTGGGCCGACGGCGATTGGTCGGAGAGCAGGTGTCCGCTCGAGGCGGAACCGTGCACATGCGCCGGCAGGACGGACGTGTGGTTCTGGGGGGCCACGCGGTGAGTGTGGCCCAGGTGACCATCGACGTCTGAGGCCGGCGGCGACCGCCGGTCTTGGCGCCCCCACCCCCGGTCATTGTCGAACAACCTGTGCTAGTGATGACCGACGTGCAAGGACCGCGGTTTCGCCACGGGTTGCCGACTCGTGAGGGTGGTGCATCTCGACCGAGGGCCTGGGACGGACGGCGCCGGTGCGGACGATGAGGTCCGGTCCGACCAGGCGCCGCGTCGGCTGGGGTGCCCGGTTGGCGGCGGCCGTCCTCCTGGGCACCCTGCTTGCCCTCTGGAGCGCTCCCGCCGGGTCGGCACCCGGGCCGGTGACGGACCCGACGCAGGGACCCGTGGGCCCCCTGCGTGCTCCGGGGGGTCCCGTGCTGGTGGATCAGGAGGGTCGGACGGTACTGCTCCACGGGGTCAACCTGGTGTACAAGATCCCACCCTACGAGGTGGAGGTGCGCGGCACCGGTCGGAACGTGGTGACGACGAGTGAGGCCCGACACCTGGCCCGGCTCGGCTTCACGGTGGTCCGCCTGGGCGTCATCTGGAAGGGACTGGAACCGGGCACCGACCCGATCAATGATCCTGCGATCTGCCACCCGGGAGCCCCCCGAGCGTCAGGCCCGGACCAGTTCAATGCCGGAATCTTCAAGACCTACATGGAGCGACTCGAGGCGACGGTTTCGCTGCTCGCCCGCTACGGGATCTACTCGCTCATCGATATGCACCAGGACGTCTACAACGAGGTCTTCGGCGGCGAGGGATCACCCAACTGGGCGGTCTGCACCGACGGAATCACCCCGAGGCCCAAGTTGCACGTGGCGAACTGGAGCGTCAACTACACCGGCCCGGGGGTGAGCCAGGCGTACAACCACTTCTGGACGAACGACGTGGTCGGAAATCTGCAAGGCGAATTCGACAAGATCTGGGCCAAGATCGCCGCGCAATTTCGGGGAAACCCGAGCGTCGTCGGCTATGACCCGTACAACGAGGCGTACGGCCCCGATCTCTACACGACCTTCGACGCAGAGCTCGAGTGCTTCTACACCGGACGGGCCCATCCAGGTCTGAGCCAGAGGGGCCAACCCGTCACCTGTCCGGCGGACGATCCGGAACAGGGCCTGATCCCACGCATCGAGGCCGCGGATCCCACCCATCTGGTGGCGTACGAGGGCAACTACAGCACCGATTCCGGGGTGCCGAACCGGATCGGCCCCATGGACTACCCCCGCCTGGTGCTCAACTTCCACGACTACTGCTTCCTGCACGTTCCCAACGGTCCGGAACCTCCCGGGTTCGGTTCCACCTGTGGGCCGCTCGAGAGCCATGTCTTCACCCAGCACGCTCAGGAGCGAGCCAATGACGCCACACCCGAGCAACCGGGTGGACCGGCGGAGATCCTCAGTGAATTCGGTGCCACCACCGACACCGCCGACCTCACCCGGATCACCTCCGACGCCAACGCCAACCTGGTGGGCTGGACCTACTGGCAGTGGATCAACTACGACGACCCGACAGGTTCGCACTCGTCGGCCCTGTGGCCTCCGCGACAGGCCACCGCCAAGCAGTTGCAGGTGCTGTCACAGACCTACGCCTCGGCGGTGGCCGGAACGATCACGTCCATGTCCTTTGATCCCGAGACGGCCGCGTTCTCCTTGAGCTACCGCCCCGACCCGAGGATTGCCGCCCCCACCGTGGTCGTCGTACCGACATCAATCCACTATCAGCACGGCTACTGCGCCCGGGTCACCGGGGGCCGGATCACCTCGCGGGCCGGTGCCACCCGTATGGACATCGAGAACGAACCGGCAGCCACCGCCGTGACGGTCTCCATCTCGGCCGGGCCGTGCTGACCAGGAGGACAGGGCGGCCGTCCCCAGGGATGGCACGGTCGAGGATGGCGCCCGAAGCGCTCGTCGGCAGCAGGGCGGGCGGCCGATTCTGAGGGGCCGTCAGAGGGGCCGCCTCGGGCGGGATCCCACCCATCTCTCACCGGGCGCTGGCCCGAGTGGGCCAGGAGTCCTATCGTCTTCACCGATGTCCTCGAAGGGGGCACCCATGACCAAGACATTCGATTCGGACGACCGCCGGCGCCCTCTCCCCGCCTGCCGTCGCCGCCTGCGCACCGCCCGCCACCGGCACCGCGGGAAGGGTCCGCCGGAGCCCGCCGCAACCGGGGGCCAGGCGACGGCACCCGGGCCCCGCTTCGACCGTTCGGCCCGGGCCCGGTGCCACCCGGAGCACTCCCCACCCGGACCCCGCCAGGACGGACCGACTCCCGCTCGGGTTCAGCTCGGTCGAGAGACCTACCAACGATTGGAGAGCCGATCATGAAGACTGGGCACGTATCTGGTACCGCATCGTCATCTTCGGAGCGACCCGGCCGCCGCCCGACGACCGTCGGGGCCGTCGGCCCGGGAGCCATTCGCAACATTGCCCTCGTGGGTCACAGCGGTGCCGGCAAGACCACTCTGGCGGAAGCCCTGCTCTTCGCCTCCGGTGCGATCGCCAAACAGGGGAAGGTGGACGACGGCTCGACGGTGTGCGACTTCGAACCCGAGGAGATCGGGCACCACATGTCGATGTCACTCTCGTTGGCGCCGTGTGTGTCCGGCGGTGTCAAGCTCAATGTCATCGACACCCCGGGCTACGCCGACTTCTTCGGCGAGGTGCGGGCGGCGTGCTCGGTCGTCGACTCGATGGTCGTCGTGGTCAGCGCGGTCGAGGGGATCGAGGCCCAGACCGAGGCCGCCTGGTCCCTGGCCGCAGAGATGGGCCTTCCCCGATTCGTCTTCATCAACAAGCTCGACCGGGAACAGGCCAGCTTCGACCGCACCCGCGGGCAGCTCGTCGAGCGCTTCGGAGCAGGCATTGCCCCGCTGGAGCTCCCCATCGGCGGTGACGCCGGTATCCGGGGGATCGCCGATCTCCTCACCGACACCGCCCTCTTCTACGATGGTTGGCACTCCCGACCCGGGCCCATCCCCGACGACCTGGCCGCCACCGAGCACGACGTTCGCGAACAACTGGTCGAAGGGATCGTGGTCGGGGACGACGACCTCATGGAGCGCTATCTCGACGGGGACATCCCTTCGAGTGCCGAACTCGAGAACGTCCTGGCCGGCGGCGTGTCCCAAGGCGTGGTGTTCCCGGTGGTATGCGGCTCCGCCACCACCGGTGTCGGCATCGACCGGCTTGCCTCCTTGCTGGCCGAGGTCGGCCCGTCTCCTCTTTCACGGCCACCCGTCGAGATGCGAGCCGGTGACTCCCTGCAGAGCGTGACCTGCGACCCGGCTGGTCCGCCACTGGCCCAGGTGTTCAAGACGATGTCAGACCCCTACGTCGGCAAGCTCTCACTTCTGCGTATCCGCTCGGGGACGATCCGACCCGACACCGTGCTCACCAACTCCCGCACCCATGTCGATGAACGGCTGCATCTCCTCCAACTCGTCCGGGGGAAGCAGGCCGAGCCGGTGGATGGGGCCCTGGCGGGGGACATCGTGGCGGTGCCGAAGCTGTCTGACGTCACCACCGGTGACACACTGGCGCCCAAGGGGACTCCCGTGGTCGTGGCACCACCGCTCCTGGAACCTGCCGTGTTCTCCATCGCTCTCCGGCCCGTGTCCAAAGGTGACGAGGACAAGCTCATGACCGGCCTCCACCGGCTCCAGGAGGAGGACCCCGCCCTCGTGGTCGAGCGGGTGGACGAGACCCATCAGACCGTCCTCCGGGGAACGGGCGAGACGCATCTGGCCGTGACCAGGGAGAGGCTGGCGCGGAAGTTCGGTGTGGAGGTGGTCACCGAAGAGGTGCGGATCCCGTTCCGCGAGTCCATCACCACGGGAGCTGAAGCAGAGGGAAAGTACAAGAAGCAGACCGGCGGCCACGGACAGTTCGGTGTGGTGTCGATCCGGGTGGAGCCACTCGAGCGTGGCGAGGGATTTCGATTCGTCGATCGGGTCGTCGGCGGCGCCATACCCAGGCAGTACATCCCGGCGGTGGAGAAGGGGATCATCGAGGCCATGGAGCGCGGCGGACCCCACGGCTACCCGGTAGTCGATGTGGAGGTGACCTGTGTCGACGGTAAGCATCACCCCGTCGACTCGTCTGAGATGAGCTTCAAGATGGCCGGGTCGCTCGCCTTCAAGGACGCCTTGGCCAGGGCCGGACCGGTGTTGCTCGAGCCCATCTCTCTTCTCGAGGTCACCGTTCCCGCCAACCTGCAGGGCAACGTGCTGGGTGACCTCACCTCCCGCCGGGGCCGCGTGCACGGAACCGAGACCATGGAGGCGGGGGTCCAGAAGATCTCTGCCCTGGTTCCCGCCGCCGAGCTCCAGCGGTACGCGGTCGACCTTCGGTCCCTAACCGGTGGGAGGGGTCGCCTGCGGGCCCAGCACGACCACTACGACGTGGCCCCGCCCCATCTGACCGAGTCGGTGGCACGGGTGGGGCCTGGCTGAACCGGCGCTCCACCGGGCGGGTCGCCTGAACGGCGGACCCGAGATGGCATCGTCGTCGCCACCGGACAGGAACCCGGATGCCGGCTCTCCGGGGCCTCACCAGGTCGGGGAGCCCAGATAGGAGGGGTTCGCCACGACGAGTTGGTCACGAGCGGACGCGGCCAGGACGCGACCGGCTGTGGAGAGGTCGGGATCGAATGCTCCGCTCCGGATGGCGTGCGCCAGCGCCTGGTCCCCGGCGAACCCGAGTGCGGCGACCCGGTCGGCGTGGGCCCGCGCCATCGAGGGGCCGACGGCCAACTCGCGCTCGACCATGAGGAGCACGTTCCGGGCGATCCGGGTGTCGAACCGGGTCCGGTCGGGGCGACCGCGCTCGACCTCCGCGTCGAGGTGTTCACGCACCGCTTCGACCAGCTCCCCCACGGTCGGACGGCCGAACGGTTCCACTACCGGGGGGAACGGGGGATCGACGGTCGGGGGGCGATCATCGGCCGGCTGCATCCCGAGCAGGACCAGGAGATCCCACTCGCTCTCACAGATCCTCCGACCGATGGCCGCGAGTTCGACCGAGCGGGTGGACCGGCGCAAGTGGGCGGAGGCCTGCAGGGAGCAGATCACCGCCCACTTGAGGGCGGCGTAGACCTCCCACCAGTTGACCCGGTCGGGATGGATCGCCTCCCCTCCGGCGGCGGTGTAGGACTCGAGCAACTCGGGGAGTGCTCCGAACCCACCCACATGGCCGGTCCCCCCGAAGCGCCACGACCTGGCGCACAGCCATCCGATGTCCTCGGCGGGGTCGCCGACATGGGCCAGCTCCCAGTCCAGCACGGCACGGAGTCCGTCCCGTCCGACCAGCAGGTTGCCCATCCGGAAGTCGCCGTGCACGGTGACCGTACGGTCGGACCGGAGCGGATTGATCGCCAGCCAGCGAGCCCCGAGTTCGAGGGCCGGCCGGACCTCGCCGAGCCCGTCCAGCACCGGAAGCGGATCGCTCAGGGGGTCGCGGTCCGGCAGTCCGGCAACGGCCTCGGGAGGGATGCGGTGGATGGCGGCCAGCGCGGCACCGCACTGGGCGGTCAGCACGCGGCGAGCCGTCGCCCATTCCGGGTCACGGAGGAGCCTCCGTGGGATGGACTCGCCCTCGAGTCGTTCGACGACCAGCCAACCCGGATCCAGTCCGTCCTCGCTTCCTGCCGCCACCACCTCGGGTACCGGCACACCCGCCTCCTTCGCCGCTCCGAGCAGGGTCGCCTCGACGAGCACCCGGCCCGGTGCCACCCCGTCGCCACGCTGCTGTTGGAGGATCAGGGGTCGACGGGTGCCATCCCCGGCTTCGAGGTCGAACGAGCTGGTGACCCGGGAGGCCCCACCGGAGAGTCGACGGAATTGCCGGACCGTGCCGGTGAGGGCCCGGCCCAGTTCGGTGGTGACCTGCTCCGTCGATCCCTCCACTAGTCGACCGCGACGACGGGCCTCCCGCCGTCGTCGAGCTGGTGGAGGTACTCGGCAATGCCGTAGCCCGAGCGCCCCGAGCCGTCCTCGTCCCGGAGGGTCCACCGGGTGAGACCCTCGTTGACCAGGGTCCCGGCCATCCGACCAAGGTCCGCGACCCGGATGACCTCGCCGGACAGGTCGTACGTCCGGCCCTTCTTGTCCAGGATCTCGAGGTGCACCAGCGCCTGGGTCAGGCCGTCGTCGGCCAGCTCCGTGCGCACACGCCACTCCGCGATGCTGGTGACGCGTCCGCCATCGAACACCCAGCCCCGGTGGAGATCCCCCTCGCTGGTCCCCAGGCGTATGCCACCGAAATGGAGGCCCTCGTCGATGTTGATGCTGAACCAGCGCCACATGGTCGGTCCACCCCAGCGTCGCGGGCCCCAGGAACGATCGCGGTTGCCGAGTGCACCGCCCCAGTGGTGGCGCTCACCGTCGACCTCCATCCATCCCGTCCACCTCCCGGCCTGCTCGAAATGGCCTTTGCCGGTGGTGCTGGCGGCCACCGCGGCCTCGGACGATCCCCGCCGACCCGTGGCCTGCCCGTCTGTTCCGATGGCCGGGGTGAGGGCGTCGAAGCGGAGGTCCAATCGAACATGCCGATCGTGGTCGGAGACCGAACCCCTGGTGCAGCGCCGGGCGGGAACGTCAGCATCCATGGTGAGACGCCAAGCGCGTACCGCCTCGAGCATCTCGTAGCGGACGGCACCCACTTCGAGCAGTCTGTCGACCATCACGTGCTGCGCCTTCACGGCGCGGTACTCGCCGAGACCCTGCCCCGGAAGCCACAGCGACAGGCCCACGTCCATGGTGCCCTCGAGCGGGCGAATTCCGATGCGGGTGAACAAACCCGATTCGGTGCCCGCATCGAATCCGTTGAAGTAGTAGGACTCGCTCCATGCCGTGTCCCCTTCGACCGGATGGCCCAGGTCGTGACGGGGGTCGAGGATGGGCACCCCCCTATCATCGCCCCTGGGAGTGCCGGGGACAACGGGCCACGGCCCCTCCGGACACGAAGCTCACGGTCCCCGGCATGCGGGCGGGACCCCGACCGGTCCGGGCCAGGTCCTAGTGTTGAGCCATGCCCCCCACCACCCGCGATGTGGTCGTGATCGGAGCCGGTGCCGCGGGCGTGAGCGCGGCGATCGAGTGCTTCGACATCCGGCTCGACGTCCTCGTGCTCGAGGCCGCCGGCCAGGTCGGGGGGCAGATCGATCAGATCCCCCACGCGGTCCGGAACGTGGCCCCGGCGCCGGACGGGAACCAGGCGCTGGTCGGCGCACTGTCCCGCCACGCTTCACTGCTCGGTGACCGCCTGGCCCTCGATCAGACGGTGACCCGACTGGATCTTGAGGCCGGGCTCGTCCACGTCGGGGCCCACCACCACCGGGCCCGGAGTGTGGTGGTGGCCACCGGGTCGCGGCGCCGCGAGCTCGAGAGCGCTCCCGAGGGGTCATTCGGCGGAGCGGTCACCTACCTGGTCGAGCCGCATCTGGCCCGCTTCGCCGGCTCACCGGTGGCGGTGGTCGGTGGGGGGGACAGCGCCACCCTGGACGCACTGGAGCTCGCCGAGGCCGGGTCAGCGGTGACGCTCGTTCACCGCTCACCCCATCTCACGGCGAGACGGGATCTCGTCGATCGGGTCCGCTCGGATCATCGGATCACCGTGCTGGCCGGTTGGGCCCTCGATGAGCTGGTCGGTACCGACCGCCTCGATGCGGTCCAGGTTTCGTCCCGCACCACCGGCGAGCAGAGGGCGCTCGACGTGGGCGGGGTCGTTCTCAAGCTCGGGCGCGAACAGTGCACCGGCCTGGTGGGCGACCAACTGGAACTCGGGGCCCACGGAGGGGTCGTCGTCGACGCCGAACTCCGCACCTCCCATCCGCGCACATTTGCGGTCGGCGACGTGGTTGCAGGGGCGTACGAACGCATCGCAACGGCAGTGGGTCAGGGGTCCCTCGCCGCCCGCTCGGTCCTCCGTTGTGTGGAGTCCCTGTCGTGACGGCCTCCGGCCTCCCCACGGCGGCGATGATCGTCGACACACTGACGGGGCCACCGGAGCCGTACGGCAAGCCGGATCGAGACGACCCACTGCCGGGGATCATGGAGGCAATTCTGGCCCTGCACCGCAACAACGTCGAGCAGTGGGACCGCGAGGACGAGGCCCGCCGCGGCAGGCGCCGACGACGCCACGGTGGCGGCCGCCAAACGAGCGATTGACCGACTCAACAGCGCCCGCCACCGCTTCATCGAGGCCATTGACCGGGCGGTGGTGCGTGTGATCAGCGGCGGCGGTGGAGAGGCACCCCTGGTGACGGAGAGCCCGGGCATGGCGGTCGATCGGTTGTCGGTGCTGGTGATCCGATTGACCTCGACCGAGGCCCGGGCGACGTCGGGCGCGTCCGATGGCGGCCTCTGCGCCGAACGGCTGCCCCGGCTGCGGGAGCAACTGAAGGCCCTCGAAGAGTCGATCGACACCTTGCTCGACGACCTGGCCATGGGCCATCGCCGCTTCGTGGCCTACGAGAGCCTCAAACTGTACGGGACGGTAGACCCCGAACGAGTTGGTTGACGGTGCCCAGAGGAAGGGTGTGGAGGCGGTAGCCTCCCCGGTTGAAGCCCATGACGAGTTGGTCGCCCACCACCGCCGCGTGAGCGATGCCCAGGGGGTGCGGGGCGAGCTCGCGGGTCAGTGGGGCGGTCACCCCTGCACCGGGGGCCAACGCCACCAACTCGCCTCGTCGGCCGATCCCGCAGGGGACGTCGTCCACCACCACCAGTGGCACGCCACCGCTCCCCCAGGCCAAGTCCTGGCCGAACCGGGCCGACGACAGCACGGCGCCGTCGGCAATGTCCAGCCGGGCGAGCCCCCCTCCACCCAACCGCTCCCAGTCGTAGTCGCCGACACCGGCCCCGCCCAGGGCCGAACCGGCCGCCCAGAGGGAGGACCCGGAGGCCTCCAGCACGGAGGGGAGGAACTCGACGGCGGCCTCCCATCGGCAGGCCCCGAGACGCCCCCCCTCCGCCTCGACGAGGCGGACCCTCCCCTCACTGCCGAGGGCCACCCACCCGGTACCCCCCGGCGTCGATCTCGTCGCCAGCGCGGTGACCAAACCGAGTGACTCGTGTGCGGTGCTCACCCCGACGGACCGACCGGCGGCCGGGAGTGGCTCCGTGACCAGCACCCCACCCAGGCGCTGACCGCGAGGACGGGATGCCACCAAGCGGTCTCCGAGGCTGACCACTCGTTCGACGTCGTCGGCAATCTCGAGCCGGCGAGCGGCGAGGAGGTGGGGTTCGACCGGCCCGCGCCCGGACCGCGACGGTGGTTCGAAGATCCGAACGGAACCAAGGTGGTTGAGGACGGCGATCTGACCGGTGCCGGCCAGCTCCACGATGCCATGAATGTCGAGATCGAACTCGGACGCCTCGCCGTCGTCGGGGAACAGCGTGTCCCCGAAGATGCCCAACGGGCGGAGGGAGGCGTCGGCGAACACGACGTTGCGACCGAGGTTGTTCCAGGCGCACCGGCTCCCGAGGGAGACGATGCGGCCGATACCCGCCGGTTGGGAGTTGACGACCTTGCTCAGGGGGAGCGAATCCATCAACAGAGCTCGCCGAGCGCCCTCAACACCGCACTGGGCTCGATCGCATCGAGGCAGCGGGCCCCGGCAGGACAGACACGTGGCGCCGGGTGCGCGGCGCTGAGGTCCACGCGCTGGTGGTAGGCATACGATCTTTCCGCGGCTCGGCACACCGGGTCGCACCCAGAGCCGGCGACCAGGCGGGTGTGGTCCCACTCCCGGAAATAGACGGCCGGCCTGCGGGACAGTGTGACCGTCGGCGTCCCCTGCTGGGCTGCGATGTGCGTCAGGCCGGTGTCGACCCCGATGACGGCGCGGCAGGAGCTCAGCAGGTCGACTGCCTCACCGGGGGTCGCCGCCACGATGCCGGCCACGCCGCATTCGACCAGAGGGCTGCCCTCCTCGCCACGGGTGACGACGGCGACATCGATACCCTTGCGCTTGAGGGCCGCGGCCAGCTCCAGCCAGTGCTGGGGCGCCCAGCGCTTCGCCGTTCCGTCGGAGTCGGCGACCAGCAGGACCAGACCTTCGGCTTCAGGTCGGCTCCCGGTCTCCAGGGGGATGGGCCCCGAGAAGTCACCGACCACTCCGAAGTCGGCCCCGATCTTGGCGATGATCTCGTTGATCGACAGAGGCCCGTAGGCAGCCGAGAACTCCGGGGTCCCCCACCAGTGGTCACGCTGCAGGGGGTGGTCGCGTAGGTCGACGTAGGCGCCCGCATCGATGGCGACGTCACCCTCGGTGACCGTCCCCGCCAGACCTCCGATCCGTTCGGCGAGTGCCAGCTGACTCGGGGAACGGGCCACCAGCCAGGTCTCGTTGCCCAGGCCGCGGTCGGCCGTTGTCGCCGCCTGGACCACGGGAAGCGAGACGACCAGATCTCCCAGACCGAACGACACCGGGGCGATGAACCGCCGGCCCACGGAGGTCATGTCGCGTACTCGGTGCTATCGGCCAGGCCCAACTCCTGGAAGGCGAGCCGACGCTCCGCGCATTTGTTACAACCTCCGCAATGTCGCCCGGAGCGCGGCGCGATGCACGAAAAGGTGAGTGCCAGGGCCAAGTCTCGCCCCATCTCGAGCACGGCGCGCTTCTGGCGACCGGCAAACGGGGTTGCCACCTCGAGGGGGTGCCCGAGGGCCCGACCGACCAATGCGGAGAAGCCGTCGAAGAACTCACGGTCGGCGTCGGGGAAGGGATTGGCGGCCAGGGTGCCGAGGGCAATCGTCGGAATTCCGTGGAGCGCGCACCAGACGCTGGACTTGGCCAGGAGCAGGAGGTTTCGCCCCGGCAGGTAGACGGCTTCGTCCGGTGAGGTGTCGTCAGGCACATCCTGTCCGGTCACACTCCAGTGCGCTCCGTAGATGTCGGCGGCCGGTAGGTCGAGCACGACGAGAGGTTTGGCACCGGGGACCGGCAGCGAGGCGAGGAACTGCCCGAGATGCCAGTACTCCGCGTCCTCCCAGGCCAGGCCGAATCGCACGTAGATCGGCGTCACCTCGCGCCCCTCGCCCACCAGGTGAGCGACCAGAATTGCGCTGTCGAGTCCGCCGCTGGCCAGGACGGCGACGGGGCCTTCCACTGCCACCGAAGCTACTGCTCGCCCCGGTAGACGCAGCCCGAGCTGCACGTCTCACGGACAACCACCCGGGAGAGATCGGGCAGCGCGGTGGTCAGCCGTCCCCAGATCCAGCGAGCCAGGACTTCACTGGTCGGATTCTCGAGGCCGTCGATCTCGTTCAAATAGTGGTGATCAAGCACCTCGAGTAGTGGAGCCATCGCACAGCTGATGTCGCCAAAATCCCGGACCCAGCCGCTGGACACGCCGACCGGACCGGTGATGTGCACCGAGACCTGAAACGAGTGGCCATGTAGACGGGAGCACTTATGGTCGAGTGCGACGTTCGGCAGTCGGTGGGCGGCCTCGAATGTGAACTCCTTGAAGATCTCCACGTTGGAGACCCTAACGTCCGACCACCTGCTGGTCGACCGGCCGCCGGGCGCCGGTCGGGTGCCGACCCACCATCTCTCGCCTCGGGTTCCCCGGGTCGGACCTGCGACCCGTCCAAGGACCCGGAGTCGAAGATGACCCGGCCGTTCCCCGATCCGGGATCCGGTGGGCCCACCCGCACCCTCGAGGCGCCTGGGTCTTCCTCGGCCCACCTCCGGGAACACCGGGTCCGACCCCTCCGGCCACTCACCTCCATGACCAGGGCAACGTTGGTACGTCGGCGACGCCCTGGCCGCGGCCCCGTCCTCGGCCTCCGAACCGGTGGAACGTCGATTGAGTAGGGTCGGCACGTGATGTCGCAGAGATCGATCGACCGAGCCGCGGACCGACCTGGGCGAAGCGACCGCTTCCAGCGGGCCGAGAACGGTCGCGCCGGTCGCCGGCGCTCGAGAGCAGCGTCGCCCCTTGCCGCCGTTTCCCGGCTGAATCCAGGGCTTCACCGATGACGGTCCGGGACAACCGCTTCGTCCGCGGGGTGGCCACCCTCACCGTCGATTCGTATCACTTCCGAGATCGGGCGGTGGAGCTCATCCGTAGGGGACAGCTCGGTTCCTACGAGTGGCGAGTCGAGGTCGGAGCGGTCGACCGGCCGGCCTACGCCTACTGTGTCCGAGGTGCGGCGAAGCTCGCCCACCGGTTGGGGCTGGAGCGGATCAGCGTCGTCGAATTCGGCGTGGCGGGTGGAGACGGTCTGCTCGCTCTCGAACACCATGCCAGACAGTGGTCGGACCGGTACGGCGTTGACATCGAAGTCTACGGATTCGACACCGGTGAAGGTCTGCCGGCGTCCGATGACTACCGGGACCTGCCGTACCACTGGGGGGGCGGCACGTTCAAAATGGACGTCGGAAGGCTGCAGCGGCAGCTTCATACCGCCAAGCTCGTGCTCGGTGACATCAGGGAGACGATTGACTCCTTCGTCGACCTGCACGACCCCGCGCCGGTGGGTGCGGCCATGTACGACATGGACTTCTATTCGTCGACGGCCGCCGGCCTGCGGCTCTTCGACCTGGACGAGAAGTACCGGCTCCCACGCGTGCTGCTCTATTTCGACGACATCGTGGGCAATGACATCTCTCTCTACAGCGACTACACAGGTGAGCGGTTGGCCATCGCCGAGTTCAACGATCGACACCCGATGCTGAAGATCTCGCCGGTCTACTCCCTTGCTTGCCGCAGTTCGATGCAATGGCACCATGAGGTGTTTGCCGCTCACGATTTCACCCATCCGCAGTACGGCCAATTCGTCAGCGGCCCTTGGGGTGACCCCTCCCCCGGCGGGCCGTGAGCGGACGGTACCGTTCACGACGTCCCTCCACCACCGTGGCACTCAGGGGGACCGGCTCAGGCCGACGTGGTCGATCCCATCCTGGCGATGCCGCCTTCCTTGAGACGGCGCAGAAGCTCGTATTCGAGCTCCAACTTGGACCGGAGGCGCTCGATCTGTGGCTCGGTCAACGGCTCACGCTCCCGGGACACCCGGACGCGGTGCATGGCGAGCGGTAGGTCGAGACGCCGTCCCAGGGACGCCAAGCCGTCCTTGAAGTCTTCGGTGAAGAAGACGCTCGAGCACTCCGCTATACGATCAGCCGCTTCGGACACATCGAATCGGCTGGAGAACATGGACAGCTGGTTGAGCAGGAACGTCGTCGGGGTTCTGTCCAAGAAGGCATCGAATCCGTCCTCGGCCTTCCGGCGGACCTGATCCGATACTCGGACCGGCAGGTCGGGATCGTCACCGGCCACGAGAAAGTCGTAGAGCGAACGGACCCGGGCGATGGGATCCCTGAGGATGGTGACGGTGAACGTCTTCGGGGGGAGCGGGCGGTTGGTGGCGGAGTGGTGTGATCGACCGAAGAAGTACGCCCCCCCGGCCAAGAGCCGACGATGGTTCACGACGAAGGTGTAACGACCGCTGACCGCCCGCGGCAGTCGCGACGCGGCCAGGCGACGCCAGACCTCGGTTGGATCTTCCCCGCCGAGCGCCAAGAAGCTGTGGAAGAGGCTGGTGCCGGCCGTCTTCCGGATGTGGTAGCAGTACACCCGCCTGCTGCCGTCTGGAAGCTCATACGATTGGGCCAGCCGTCGGTAGGTGGGGTCGCGTTGGATTTCCCACATGTCGAGCAACGCCTTGGCACCCTGCCGAAGTGGCCGCCGGGGTGGTTCCCACTCAGGGACCAGCGTCATACCTCCCGGGACGTCTGCCCCGCCCTCCCCTGGCATGTCCAGCACCCTACCAGGCCGTCGGAGGACCAGATCTGCGACCGGACCACTCCATCGGGTGGCCATGCCCGGGCGGTCGGAGCGTCATCCGGGCGTCCGAGAGGCCTCGGAGTACCCGGTGTAACGTCACTCGGGAGACACCGGCGGCGGGATCGAGAAGGAAGGTCCGGCTTCACGATGGCAACCATCCGGGAGGCGATCGATGTCGGTCGAAAGGGCCGCCACTTGGCGGTGGTCTCCACCCTCCGGGCCGACGCCTCCATCCAGTCGTCGGTGGTCAATGCTGGGGTCCTCGCCCATCCCGTCGACCAGTCCGATGTGGTCGGATTCGTCACGTACGGGAGGACGAAACTCAGCAATCTCCGTCTCCGCCCGCAGCTGAGCATGACGTTCCTCGCCGGGGGGGAATGGGTCACCGTCGAAGGCAGAGCCGAACTGATCGGCCCGGACGATGTTCACCCGGACTTCGATGCCGAAGCGCTCCGTCTGCTGCTGCGCAGTGTGTTCGTGGCCGCCGGGGGCACCCATGACGCGTGGGATGCCTTTGACCGGACCATGGTCGAACAGCGACGTACGGCGGTACTGATCAGTCCTTCACGTCTCTACAGCAATTGAAACTCCTGGGTGTCCCGGTCCCAGATGCTGTTTGGGCTGACCGGCCGACCCAACCCCCGATGCCCGGGTCGTGAACATCATCGGTCGGTTGGACCGCTCGAGGCGTCCCATGTCGAATGGCATCCGGGGCCGGGCGGGCCGGGGTCGCTCCGCTCCAAGGTGATCCACCCCCTCGTCACCGCTCCGGCGTGGAGACGTACGGAATTCCCCTGGCGTCGAAGTTCAGCTCAACGAGCGCGAGCGGGCGCGAAGGAGACAGGGGACCAGCGGGGTTGTAGGCCAACCACCATTGCCCGTTCTTGTCCACGAAGGCCTCTTGCTCACCGGGGGCAGACCCCTGTTGATTTCCGCCAACCAAGAAGGTCAGCCCAAACTCGTTGCATCCTCCTTCGGGGCCGGCGCAGGGAACGGCTGCGATCCGGTACGTCGGGTCGGTGGGGTAGAAGCTACCGCCGGAGAAGACCAACCACCACTGGTGATCGGGGCTCTCCACGAAGTTCGGGGCCTCGATCAGGCCGTCCTCCCAGGGGAGGTCGGCGGCCAGGACCGCGTACCTCGGACCGGTCAGTTCACCATCGGAACCGATCCGTTGGGACAGGAAGACCGTGGGCAGATTGACCGAGTTGGCATCAGCCTTCTCCATCAGCCACCACTGATCGCCCACTTTGACCGGTGTCGGATCAATGTCCCCACCGAGCGGCAGGTCACAAGGGGCTCGAACCGGGTCGACCACGAACGGCCCGGCGGCACTCGGAGCTGTCGCCCGATAGAGACACACTTTCGCCTGGCCGGGTCCGGCCGTTCCGTCAGAGGTCGAACCCCAGAGGGTCCAGACCCCGTTGATGTCGGCAACTTCTGGTGCCCAGGTCTTGAACCCCACTCCCTCCCAGGACGGGAGCGCGGTCAGGACGTTGCCGGCATCCCTCCAGGGACCGGTGACCCGGTCCGAGACGTACTCGGGGACCGGGCCGTCAGCCCAGCTGGCCGTGGCGTACATCCGGTACACGTGGGCAGTCGGATCCCACAGGACCGAGGGATCAGCGTGGTTGACGGTCGGGTCGAGGACCAGGGCCGGCGCGAACCCCGACGCCCTCGGCGCGACGTGGACCGAGTCGGCGGTGGTCGACTGGGACGGGCCGGCGGCAAGGATCAGTCCCACCAGCACCACCGGCACGATCCGTGTCAGTGCGGCTGCGGGAGTGGACGAGCCGCCACGACGGGCGGTGTCGGTGGGTGGGTCTGGAGGTCGAGTCTTCGGAGCCACCGACACCGAAGGGGCTGCCGGTCCACCGGCGGTGACGGCGCGGCGTGCTCCGGACCGAGGCACCTCGGTCGGAGCCAAGACGGTGGGCGCGGACGCGACGACAGGCCGTGGATCTCCGGGCGCCTCCCCCGGTGCGAGCAGCTCATAGGCGCTGCTGGCCACCCCCTGGCCCCCACCCCTGTACATCGCGCGGAGACGCTAGCGTTCGGCCCACGTCTCGGGAGTGGCCGAAACCATCTTCCTCAATTTTGGGGACGGCCCGAGATCCGGCGGAATACACCTCGCCGGGTGACCCGATCGCTTCGGGGCCGGCCCGGTCCGCGTCCGTTTCGGGCCGTCTTGCTCCGTGTCCGTCTCGATTGCGAAGACGGGTCGGAGGCTCTCGACAGCATCCACCCCCGCCGAATCCCGATTGCGGACGTCCGGACCCAGCCGGCAACCGTGTCGTCGGGCCATCACGGAGCGTGCTCGTCGGATTCGGATCGGCGCCCTCCCGTCCGTGACGAGCCGCAGCGAACGCTCCGGATCCGGGCCTCCGTCCTTCCGGGGCCCGAGGTCGGTCGAGCGGGCCGCTGATGTCCGCCAGACTCCGTTCGGACGGCGCCGTGTCCCCGAAAGGGACTCCAGTGGCCGCCACGACCTGCCGATACCTCCGAGGATGGAGACACCGAATTCCCGCGGGAGGCGAATGGTGCGGTCGACACCTCCTGCCGGCCGGGCCGGTGTCCGGGCGCTCGGGGCGCTGCTGGTTCTGGCCTCCGTCGCCGGCGTTTCAATGTCGATCGAACCCTCTGTCGCCGGAGCCTCGACCCAGGCCGACCAGATCGTGGCCTTCGCCGCCTCGCAAGCCAACGTCCCCTACTGCGACGGTGGAGGCGGCATCAACGGCCCCAGCAACGGCGGCGTGGTCGAGTCCGGATGCGGAGTGGGTGTCAACGGATTCGACTGCATGTCGCTCGTCCAATTCGCAGTATTCCAGGCCACCGGTATCGTCCTGCCCGGTGACGGATCTCAGCCGAGCGGCGTCGGGGAGTTCATCGCTCCCCAGGCCACCATCACCGAGGACACCGGGTCACTGCTACCGGGTGATGCCGTCTTCTGGGGAGGTAGCGGAATCGACGGGTTCGCCCATTCGGGAATCTACGCCGGGAACGGAAATGTCTGGGACGCCATCGGAGTGAACCAACCCGTTCAACTCCACACCATGAGCTACCTGCGGTCGGTCTACAGCTACGACGGCGCCATGAGGTTCGCGGCGGCAACCACCGCCGGTGGGTTGGTCGCCCCCGTGGTCGGCATGGCGTCCACCCCGGACGGCACCGGATACTGGTTGACCGACTCCGGCGGTGGCGTGTCTGCACACGGCTCTGCTGTCAACTACGGCTCGATGGCCGGCCACCAGCTGAATGAACCAATCGCCCACATCGTCTCGACCCCGGACGGCGGTGGCTACTGGCTGGTGGCCTCGGACGGGGGGATCTTCTCCTTCGGTGACGCCGCGTTCTTCGGCTCCATGGGCGGCCAGCACCTCAACGCACCGGTGGTGGACATCGCCCCGACCCCGGACG
The DNA here is from genome assembly GCA_963833585.1 of uncultured Acidimicrobiaceae bacterium. GTDB lineage: Bacteria > Actinomycetota > Acidimicrobiia > Acidimicrobiales > RAAP-2 > Bog-756. The sequence continues at coordinate 276,655 of CAWHYF010000004.1, forward strand.
GCGGTGGCTACTGGCTGGTGGCCTCGGACGGGGGGATCTTCTCCTTCGGTGACGCCGCGTTCCACGGCTCCATGGGCGGTCAGCACCTCAACCGGCCGGTGGTCGGCATCAGCGCCGACGACGCCACCGGCGGCTACTGGCTGGTGGCCTCGGACGGGGGGATCTTCTCCTTTGATGCTCCCTTCCTGGGCAGCACCGGCAGCCTGCGGTTGCGGCAACCGGTAAATGGAATGGCCGCGCTGGCCAACGGCCAGGGATACTGGTTCGTCGCCTCGGACGGTGGGGTCTTCGCCGAGGGCAGTGCTCCGTTCCGCGGATCCATGGGCGGATCGCCGCTGAACTCCCCGGTGCTCGGGATGGCATCGGACCGGTCGACCGGCGGCTATTGGCTGGTGGCCTCGGACGGAGGGGTGTTCAGTTTCGGCGCCCCGTTCCTCGGCGCCGGCTAGCCCGCCACGCAACCGCGGGAGGATCCGGAGGCGGCGGAGCCAAGGGAACCGGGCTCAACGGACTCCTGACGCACCGCCCGTCGGACCCTGGGCCGCCTCCCGGTACGGCCCCATGTCGATTCCCGGATAGCGAAGGGCGACGTCGGCCAGCGTCTGCTCGTTCCAGTACTCGTGCCCAGGGCGGGGGAAGCCGAACAGGTCCCGCTCCCGGACGGAGCACTGCGGGATCAGTTTGGCCCATCGCTGGGGGGACTGCTTGGGCCAGGACATCTTGCCGCCCCAGGTGGTTCCCCGGGCCTGGAAGTCGGCCAGCAGGGAGAAGCGTGAGGCACCCGGTCCGGTGATGTCCGAACCCCGGTGGAGGATGTCGGTTCGGTACACCAGCAGGCTCCCGGCCGGCCCCACGGCAGCCACCTCCCGCTCCGCCAGTTCGCCGAACGGGAGGTACAGGGGTGTGAACGGCACCTCCCGGCCCAGGTCGAAGGGGACGATATGGGTGGGACCGTCTGCCGCGGTGACGTCGGACAGGTAGATGAAGCTGGTCAGCTGCTGGTAGCGGGCGTCCACCCGCGGGACCACCAGACTGTGACTGCCGTAGTCACGATGGAGGGGCTGGTCGTAGTCGGCGGCCCCCCCGTACTTCGCCCACAGTTCGACCTTGTAGAGGTGGAGGTCGGTGGTGCGGAGGTAGCGCTCGGCAGCATCGACGAGGTCCGGATGGAACGCCAGGCGGTTGAGATCCCACGACCGGTAGGGGAACTCCAGTACTCCTCCGAACTGGTCGCCGGCCAACTCGGGATGATCGGTCGGATCGGCGAAGAACGCATCGGGTCTGGGGAAGTGCAACCACAGCGCCTCCTGGGCCGCCTGCAATTCGTCAGGGGCCAGGAAGCCCTCGACAAGGCAGAACCCGCGTTCCCGAATCTCGTCGAGTCTGCCATCGGCGATCCGCACCATCCAGAAGCCTAGGCCGGAAGGAGCGGGGGCCAAAGGGCCGGCCACGGCGTCTCCCGTGACCACCTACGCTGGCCCGGTGCGCGCCATCCAGTTCGACATGGCCGATCCGGCGTTTCCCGCTTCACTGGTCGACCTGCCGGAGCCCGACCTCCCCAACGACGAGTGGGCCCGGGTGCAAGTGTCCGTCGGGGGGATCTGTGGGAGCGACCTCCACCTGTTCGCCCACAACACCGGGCCGTCGCCAGCCCTCAGCTCGATGGGCTCGTTCCCGTTCGTCCTGGGTCACGAGATCGCCGGCCGGATCATCGAGGCCGGCCCGGGATGCCCTCTCGTGCCGGGCACCCGGGTGGCCGTCGACCCGTGCATACCGTGTCTGGCCCGGGGTGTCGATCCCCCCTGCGCCAACTGTGCCCGGGGTTGGACCTCCTCCTGCACCAACCTGGACAACCGGATGGTCAGTAGTGGGCGCACCCTGGGGTTCACGTCGAATCTCGGCGGCGGCTGGGGGGAACAGGTGCTCGCCCACGGCTCCATGTTGCATCCGATTCCCGCCTCGGTCCCCGACCGGATCGCCTGCCTGCACGAGCCGGTCTCGATTGCGTGCCACGGCCTTCTGCGCGCTCCCCCCACTGACGGGGAGCCGGTCCTGGTGGTCGGGGCGGGAATCATCGGCCTCGCGGTGGTGGCGGCCTTGAAGGGCCTCTACCCCGGGTGCCCGGTGACGGTCCTGGCCCGGCATCCGCACCAGGCCGAGATGGCCTCGCGGTGCGGGGCCGACCATGTGGTGAGGACCCAACCGGACAACTCCCACTACGAGGAGTTGGCCGGCCTGGTCGGCGCCCGGATGGTCGGCCGCAAGCAACACGTGATGATGATGGGTGGCTTCCCCATGGTGGTGGAGGCGGTCGGGTCACCCCAATCGGTGACGGAGGCGTTGCGGGACGTCGCGCACCGGGGTACCGTCCTCCTCCTGGGGGCGGCCGGGATCAGCGAAGTGGACCTGACTCCGATCTGGTACAAGGAATCGGCGCTGGTCGGATCCATCGACCACTCGGTGGACCTCGGCCGCGCCCCGGGTCTGGCCGGGGGGCCCGACCGCCACTCCGTCGACCGAGCCCTGGACGTGCTCGCGGCCGGGCTCCTTCCTTCCGAGGTGGTCACCCATGAGTTCCCGTTGGAGGAGTACCGAAGGGCCGTCGAGACGGCGATCGATCGGGATTCGTCCCGATCGATCAAGGTCGTCTTCCGTCCCTGAGAATATCGACCACCCCGGGTCGGCTCCCGGCGTCTCGAAGCCGGACCGTAGGGAGAACGGAGGACCATGCGAGGGCTCGACGGCAAGTGCATCATCGTCACGGGAGCTGCTTCGGGCATCGGATGGGAGTGTGCCCGCCGCCTGATGGACGAGGGGGCGCACGTGATGGGCGCCGACATCGTGGAACCAGGGGCCGGACCCCCGGGCCCAGGGACCGGACGCCCGGACTCCGGATCCTGGCGGTTCCGAGTCGCCGACGTCACCGATGAGGCCTCGGTGGTCCAGCTGGTCGCCGCCACCACCGAATTCGGCGGGCGCGTCGACGGGGTGGTGAATTCGGCCGGGGTGGCCAACGGAGGACCCGTCCACACCTTGCCGGTCGAGGAATGGGAGCGCGTGCTGCGGGTCAACCTGACCGGCACGTACCTGGTGGCCAAGCACGTGATCGACGCCATGCTGGCCCAGCCCAGCGTGAGCGGCACCCGGGGGGCGGTGGTCACGATCGCCAGCATCGAAGGACTGGAGGGCACCGCCGGAGGCAGCGTCTACAGCGCCTCCAAGGGCGGAGTGGTTCTCCTGACCAAGAGCATGGCCATCGACTACGCCGGACGGGGGATCCGGGTCAACGCGGTGTGCCCCGGGTTCATCGACACGCCGATGACCCGGAGCGTCTTCGACTGGCCCGGGCTGGAGGCGTCCAGGGCCGACGCCGTCGCCGAACACAAGCTCGGACGCTTCGGTCGACCCGAGGAGATCGCGGCGGCCGCGGCCTTCCTCCTCTCGGACGATGCCTCATTCATCACCGGTCATGCCCTACCGGTCGACGGTGGGTACACGGCCGGGCGCGACCATGGGGTGACAAGGATGCTCGGGCTCTCGGGACCGGAGGCCTGACCCCCGCACCTCGGCGGTGGGTGGCCAACGAGAGCTCACCCTCTGGGCTCGACGGAGGCGAACGTCGGCGCGCCAGGTTCCAGTTCCACCTGGGAACCTCTGGCCACGAAGCTGACGGCGTGGTACCAGCCGCACAGGAACATGAGGTCGAGGAGTTGGTCGTCAGAGAACTCGGCCGCCAGGCCAGCCCAGAGCTCGTCGGGGATCACGGATTGGTCGTGCAGGGCGTCGACCATGTCGATCACCACTCGGTCGCGAGCCGACTCCCAGCACGGGTCGGACGAAGCCCCATGAGCCAGGGAGGTCGTCTGCTGGTCGCTGAAGCCGGCGGACCCGGCAAAGAACGCCACGTGGACTCCCCACTCGTACTCGCAACCGCAGCGCGCACAGGTCCGGTCGATGACGATCTCGCGCTCCCGTCTTCCCACCGACAGCCGGCGACTCAACTCATAGGCGCCCCAGGAGCCCATGGCCTTGGACATTGGCATGTTCCGGGCGAAGGTTCTGAACAGGAGGATCGGATCGACGCCCGCGGGCATCATGGACTCGAGCAGTGAAGCGGTCTCGGGCTCGTACGGTGGCTCCAGTGGAGTGATTCTCGGCATCTGCTCGCTCCCGTCGGGTTGTTCCTCGTTCGAAACATACAGCCCGGGGACGATTGGTCCTCCTGATCAACGGACCAGCGTTGGGTGGGGGGTCTCCTCGGAGGAATGACGATGAGCGCTTCCGGGACCGGACCTTCGGCCCACTCGAGGGGGCGACTCCGGCGGCCACACACCCCCCACCTGCCTTGGGTCCCGCTCCTCCCTCAGGTCTCGGCGTCGACCTCCCGGCGGATCTCGTCGAGCTGTCTGATGCGCTGGTCATCGGGACCCAGGTACTGGGCAAGGACTCCGGTCACCAGGGAAGCGTCGACCGTGTTCACCCGGAGCATCTCCTCGATGTCCGCCCAATCCCTCCGGCGGTTGAAGAACGCCTTGAACACGGCGAGATCGCTGCAGGAAAGGAACGGCAGATCGCGCCCGGCCAGTTCGTGCTCGACGGTTCGGAGTTGGATGTCCGAGTGGAACGGCGAAGTATTCAAGAAGAGATCGAGGGGGATCTCGTCCATGAAGAGGCGCACCTGTCCGTCCCGCTCCAGTGTCTCGACGTCGGCGCCCGAGGCCACGACCTCCGGCGGCAGCGAAGCTACGATCCGGTTGGCGGCCTCCGGGGGTGCGAAGAGATTGACGTCGATGTCGATCGTCGTCCTCGGCTCTCCCGTACACCAGAGTAGGGCGAAGGCACCCCCGAATGCGTGCCGGACATCAGCGGATTCGAGCGCATCATGGATCTCGATGACGACGTCGAGGATCGGTCTCATCGGTGTCGGTCATCCGGGAATCTTGGGAACTTGAGGTTGGACCTCTTGCGTCGCGGCAGTTCATCGGTCAGCGCCAACAGGCGCTCGATCTCCCGGCGTCGTCGATCGTCATCCCTGGTCAACGCGGTCTGGAGCGACACCTGGAGCTCGAACCCCGCTGACTGCACCAAGCGCTCGAGCGTCTTGACCGAGGGGACCGATCGCCCCGATTCATAGGCCGCCAGAGTGGAAGCCGACGTTCCTCCCAACTCGGCGAGCTGACGACGCGACAGACCCTTCCGGGCCCGTACCTCTTTGAGCACCAGTCCAGCGTCCACCTCCCAATGATACCAGATTTGGTACTATGAAGGCTCGGGGAGGCGCTCGGGCGGAGCCCGGATGACTCGCCGATCCGGGTTCTCGTCGACCTCAGATCCCAGCACTTCGAGCTCCGGACGTCGGACCCTGGCTCGGTTGGAGACCGTCGATCCGAAAGCACCCCTGACCAGGGACAGCCGTGACGTCGAGGACGGGTGGAGGTACCGGCCTCGGACCTCCCGGCGATGTGCCGGTCCATCAGGTGCAGGGTGGCCCCTTTGATTGGGGGGCCCGGCATGTAAAGGTTCTCAAGGCCCGCCGATGAAAGAGGTCAGCATGTCCGAGCACCCGAACGTCCAGAGAGTCCGCGATGCCTACGATGCGTTCGCCAGGGCCGACCTGGCTGCAGCCCTCAAGGATCTGGCCCCCGACGCAGTCTTCCACTTCAACGGCTCCGGCCCACTCAGCGGCGATCACGTTGGGGTTGACGCCATTTCCGCGGCGCTGGTTGGCACCTTTGAACTAACCGCGGGTACCCAGAAGCTCGATGTCGCCAGTGTGTTCGCCGACGATCACCACGGAGTGGTCGTCCTCCACGAAACAGCCAGTCGGCCCGACGGTGCGACTCTCGACGTCGATGAGGTCCACCTGCTGAGTATTGACCGTGCGGGTCGAATCACTGATTTTTGGGATCTGCCGAGCGACCCCGAGGCGCACGATCGGTTTTTCGACGGCAAGTAGGTCAGGCTCACGCCAGCCTTGCATGGGTAGGCTCACAGCCACTGGCCGACCAAGTGGTTCCCGGGGGACACGGCAGGAAAAGACGACAGGGTAAGGGAGTAGGGCATGGGACTGCTTTCAAGGCTGGTGCTGGTGGCGGTGGCCGCCGTAGCCCTCGTCACGATCCAGTCCGCTTCCCGTGCCGGGGCCTCCTCGTGGTGGGTGTCCCCCCTCGGCAGCCAACCCTGGCAGTGGGAGCTCAGCCACCCCCTGCGATTGAGCAACGCCCGGGACATGGGAACCGTGGACCGACTGCCCAACGGCGACCCGGCGCCGGCACCAGTCATCTACGACATCGACGGCATCGACAATTCGGCGGCGACGGTCGCAGCACTCCATTCCAGGGGCGAGCACGTCGTGTGCTATGTCGAGGTGGGAGCGGCCGGCAACTACTACTCCGCCCCCGCTGAGGGCGTCACCACCACCTACTACGACCTACTCAAGAACGCCGGCGAATTCGGCGCCAAAGTCCCGGGCTATCCCGAGTACTACCTCGACATCCGGTCGCCCACGACGGTGTACATCATTGCCGCCATGATCAAACAGCAGTGCGCGGACAAGGGGTTCGACGCGGTCGAGACCGACATCGACGAGGAGTACAACGACAACAGCGGCTTCCCCCTGACCAAGGCGGATGAAGAGAGCTACATGACCACCTTGGCCAACTACCTGCACGGCCTCGGGTTGGGCTGGTGGATCAAGAACCCGGACGACACGGGAGACAGCTACGCCGCCGACATGTACCCACTGGCCGATGCCGTGCTCACCGAGCAGTGCAACCAGTACAGCTCATGTGGATTGCTGTCCGCGTATGTGGGCCACAAGGCAGTGTTCAACGCCGAATACCGGCTCAAGCCGTCAGCCTTCTGCGCCCGGGACGACCTCCTGGGCTTCAACGGAGCGAGATTCAACGTCGGACTGAGCGACGTCAGGAAACCCTGTCAGTAATCCGCGGACCATCCACCCGACAGTGGGTCGGCACTTCAGGGACCACCACGTCCAACGAGCCGATGGCCAGACGAACCTGCCCCCGGTACCTCATCGCTGGCGAAGAGGGTGCCGCTTGGCTCGGGGCCGCCCGTGAGGACCCCTCCCCGCCACCAGGCAACCGATCCGGCCTGGTTGCCGAGACCGCCCATGGCAACCTGACGGTGGGCACCCTTGGGCCTGGACTCCTGCCCAAAGGGATGTCCAGATCCCGTCCCGCAGAGTGGGATGGGAGCAGCGAAGACCAGAGAACGGCCCGGGCTCTTGGCGCAGGCCCCCCGGCCCCAGTACGCTGCCTCGGAAGCAAAACTGAAAGGTCGCCAGATGAAGCGCAAGGTAACCGCCGGACTCGTGTGTGCTGGCCTACTCGTCCTGGCCGGCTGTACCAACGGCCAGTCGGCACCCAAGGTGACTCGTCCGGTCATTCACGTCACGGCATCGGAAACTACTGCCTGTCACGCCTTCAGCGAGGCCTTCTACAAGAACGCCGCGAGCCTGTCCATCCAGCAGATTCGGAGCGTCGCCGGAGTGCTGAGGAACTCATCGAGTGCTGATCTCCAAAGTGAAGGAATTGCATTCAACAATGACATCCTCAGCGGCAATGATTCAGCTATCCGAGCAAATGTCCGCAAGGTGGCGGCCACCTGCTACAACCTCGGGCTGATCGACAAGAACGGCAACCCGACCTAAGGCTGCCCCGGGAGGGGTTGCGGTGGCCGACACCCTGGTTTGAGATGGTCCACCAACAGGCCGCCTCGCACCCCGACCCGGTGGCTGAGTCGGGGACCAGCCTCGGTGGTCCTGCCCATGCCGGAGGATTTCGGGGCCGCTACCTCGTGGAAGCGCGCCGGCCGAGGCCGAATTGGGCACTGCAGCCCGGCGTCGGCCAAGGTGGTTCCCCTGCTCCCCATATCCAACTTCGGCGGTCGATGGTGTCAGGGGAAGCCCGGCCTTCTCCTCCCTGACGGCGTTCACCCGCCACCCAGGACAACTGCTGCGACGCTGCGGACTCGTTCGGGGTCGGCGATCACGTCGAGCTCGACGACCTGGTCGTTGACGACGGTGAAGGCCATCACGACGTGCGGCCTCCCTTCCAAGGTGACGACGACACCCGCCGCCCCGTTGATCAACGCCGGATGGAGCAGTGCCGCCGGATTGGCACCGAGGCGGGCTTGCCTGGCGACGGCCGCGGCGCCGCGGACGACCCTGGACGCAGCCGGTCGACCGGGGCCGAAGTCGGCTCGCAGGACGGCGTCGGGGTGGAGGAGAGCCACCAGCGCTTCGAAGTCGCCGCCACGGGCGGCCAAGAGGAAGGCGGCGACCACCGAGCGTTGGCGAGCGAGGTCGGGGTCGGGAACCTCGGCGCCTCTGACGCGGCGCCGGGCCCGGCTCGCCAGCTGCCTGGCCGCAGTCGGGGACCGACCCACCATGGGGCCGATCTCCTCGAACGGCAGATCGAACATGTCGTGGAGAACGAAGGCCAGGCGCTCGGCCGGAGCCAGCGCATCCAATACCACCAGGAGGGCCAGGCCGACCGAGTCGGCGAGTAGTACCTCGTCTTCTGGTCGAAGCTCTCCCACCGGGCTGACCACTGGATCGGGGATGTGCACCTCCAGGGATACCTCGCGCCGCATCTTGCGCGATCGGAGCTTGTTGAGACAGATGCGGGCGACGACCGTCGTCAACCATCCACCAATGTTCTCGACCTCACTGATCTCGGCCCGGCTGGCTCGCACCCAGGCGTCCTGGACAGCGTCGTCGGCCTCGGCGAGCGAGCCCAGCATCCGGTAGGCGACCGCCCGCAAGTGGGTCCGGTGCTCCTCGAATCGCCCTGCCAGCCAGTCAACCTCGTTCATGCACCCACCCATCTTCGCTGAAGGAGTCACCACACTGACCCCTTGGCGACGGCCGATGTGACCAACGAACAGACAGGTCCCCCGCGGCCGACACAGAGTCGGCCCGGTCTGGGGGTCTGGGCATGATGAGCCAGATCCACTCGGAACCCAACTGCTCCTGGAAACCGCTGCTCACCGACGATTTTACGTGCGACGGTCACACTTCTCCGTAGCCACGTGTCAATGAGGGTGATGCCCCAATCTCAAACGTTCAAAAAGGAGCAAAAATGAAAGGCCGAATTTCCAGTCCCGCCCTCAGCGTTCCCGGCGTCCTCGACGCCCTCCAGCGTCTCTCGACGGCGGCCAACGAGGCGGCCGACCAGGCCGGTCTGCCCCACAGCACGTTGGAGCTGGTGAGCCTGCGCGCCAGCCAGATCAACGGCTGTGCCGTCTGCCTGGACATGCACACCCGCGGAGCGAAGAAGTCTGGCGAAACGGACGAGCGCCTCTTCACCCTGGCCGCCTGGCGCGACGCCCCTTACTTCACCGACGCCGAGCGGGCTGCCTTGGCCCTGGCCGAGGCGGGGACCCGACTGGCCGACCAGGCCGAACCGATTCCCGACGCCGTGTTCGACGAGGCGGCCCAACACTTCGACGAGGGAGCCCTGGCTGCGCTGGTGGTCTGCATCGCGGCAATCAACACCTGGAACCGCCTGAATGTGATCACCAGGCAGGAGGCCGGGGAATGGACGGCGCAATGGGCCAGCTGAGCCAGGACCCCTTCGGCGCCCACGGGTCCGGGGAAGAGTTGCCGGCGCTCCCGTCCGTCGGGCCGGTTCGTCGATTCTCAGCCGAATCAACCCCGGTCGGTGGCCAGACCGTTCCGGCACCGACGTGCTCAGTGACTCATCATGGTGTCTGTTGCCCCCGGTGGACGGGTCGGTGAGACTGGGACGGTGCTTCTCATCGATGCGGCCAACGTGGTTGGTTCTCGACCGACGGGGTGGTGGCGCGACCGATCGGGAGCTGCCCGAGCGTTCGTGGAACGAGTTCGTGCTGCAACGGAAGCGGACAGGTTGGCCGAACCGGTGGTCGTGGTCCTCGAAGGTGCCGCCCGCGGCGGCGTCGAGGAGGGGGTTGCGGACGGCGTCAGCGTCGTCCATGCGCCCCGCAGTGGTGACGACATGCTCATCGAGGTGGCGGCCGACGCCGAAGGTCAGGTGACCCTGGTGTCCGCAGATCGTGCGCTGCGACAGCGGGCCGAGGCCCTGGGAGTACGGGTAGCTAGTCCTGGTTGGCTCATCGACCTACTCGGGTGAAGCGAGTGGCCAGGGCGTGCACCGGTACTACCTGCGTGCCCCAAACCTCCCGGGGAATTCGATCGGGATGGCCAGGCCCGAGTGGGCGGGGCACCATCGGCATCGGATTCAGGGACTGGCAGTGCTCCCGAAGTCGGGCAGCAGCAGAGCGCCGTCGTGGCCGAGCGCGAAGCCAGGATTGTGAGCGATCTCCCAGACGTGTCCGTCTGGGTCTCGGAAGAATCCCGCGTAGCCCCCGTAGAAGGTCTCGGTCGGGACCTTGGTCACGGTCCCGCCGGCATCGGATGCGCTGGAAATGATCCGATCGACCTCCTGGCGGGAAGCGACGTTGTGGGCAAGAACGATGCCCCCGAAGTCACTGGTTCCGTCGTCGTCTATCCCGGCGTCGGCGGCGACCTTGTCGCGGCCCCACAGTACGAGGGCCTGCCCACCGATCTGAAAGAAGACCGTCGCCTCCACCTCCTGGCCCCGCCAGCCAAGCCGCTCGTAGAACGAGCGGGAACGATGGAGATCCGCGACGCCCAGCGTGATCAGGCTGACCCGTTGCTCCATGGGATGGACCGTACTTCGATGTGGCGGGGCGTGCTCCAAGCCCGACGGCAAGGTTCGGTGCTGACCGTCTCCCAACGGGGACGGTCCGTCCCCGTCAACAACCCTCCACCGCGGCGACCGGGGAGGCTGGTCGCACGGAAGCCGACCGTGTCCGGGTCCCGTCGAAGATCTCGAGCTCGCCGCCACGGTCCCCCGCCACCCGATCCGACCGTTCAGATCCTGGCGACCCGAGTACTCACCCGAACACGACTTGCAGCCGACGCGGTCCCCTGACCTGTCCGCCGGCCCACAGGACCTCGGCACCTTCGGCCAGATGAAAGACAGGGACACGCGCCAGCCACTCCTCGAGTGCAACCCGGAGCTCCATCCTGGCAAGGTTCGAACCAGCGCATCGATGGATCCCCGAGCCGAATGCCACATGCCGGTTCTCCTGGCGATCGAGGAGCACCTCATCGGGTCGGTCGAAGGCGGCCGGGTCCCGATTTGCCGCCGGGAAATTCAAGAGGAGTTTGTCACCCTGTTGCATGGGGCATCCGTCGAACTCGACGTCCTTGGTGACCACGCGGGCCATCGTCACCGGCGAGTAGGCACGAAGGAGCTCTTCCACGGCCGAATCCATGAGCGAAGGTTCGGCTACGAGCCGCTGGCGGTCCTCATCGTTCGTCGCCAGGTGCCAGAGCGACGAGCCGATCGCGCTCCAGGTGGTGTCGATGCCGGCGATCATCGTGAGTATCGCCATGCCCAAGACGATCATGTCATCGACCGAACCGCCGTCCACCTCGGCGTGAAGCAGGTAGGTCAGCAGATCGTCGCCATCGACGTCGCGGCGCTCGTTGATCCGATCCCAAAGGTAATAGCCGATGCCAAACATTCCGCGCTGGACCCGTTCAGGGTCATCCGCGAACTCCAGGGCATCGCGAACCCAGCCGGTGAAGGTGTCCGAGAGCTCCTCCGGGATTCCGAGGATCGAACCGATGATCCGGACCGGGATCTGCTGGGCATAGTCGGCTGCCGCGTCGGCCCGGCCCTCGTTCAGGTGGGCGTCGATCAAGGAGCCACACAAGGATCTCGTCATCGGCTCGTAGGACTCCACCCTCGCGTGGGAGAACCAGGGAAGCAGGAGGCGTCGTGTCCACGTGTGGAGCGGTGGGTCAGAAGTGATGGGCGGCAGTCCATAGGTGAGGATCGGGGTCTCGGGCTCGTCAACGGAATCGATCACGCTCGTGTTGGCCGAACTGAAATGGTCGATGTCCCTCGCCATCGCAGTGACGTCCGCGTACGTCGTCGGGAGCCAGGCGCGCCCCCGGCGATCCGTGCGGGCGATCGGGCACGCCCGACGCAACTCGTCCCAGCGGGGAAACGGGTCCTTCACATAGGACTCATCGAGCACGTCGAAATCGGACGTCCAATCATTAACAGGCTCAGTCCTTGCCACTTCCCGCCTCCAATGTCCGGGTCGAACCACCAGTGTCCTACACCTGGGGCTGCCCAGAGGGCCAGGCGGCCGATCCCGGTGGGTTTCCCCTGGCCGCCGGCACGGAGCGGGGTCGCCGGGGAGGCACGGAGAGGCGCTCGCAGCGGCCGACTCGAGGGCTTCGGCCCCTGAGCAAGGGCGCAAGAGCTGGTCCCCCGGGCGATCGAGCCTTGAACCTGAACCTATGCGGCATCGACAACTCGGCAACACAGGCTGGGGATGCACCAGGTCGCCGAGACCTACCCACGGCCGGTACCGGTGTGACGCCGTCCGGCCTGGGCGCCGACTCATGGCTGCGTCCGAATATGCTTGTCGGCCGTGCCGTCATGGAGAGTGATTGATCGGGCTGAACCGGGATTCGCGGTGCGGATCCGAACGCTGATGGATGCGGGCCGCCACAAGACCATCGCGACGCTTCGCGCCGATGGATCGCCTCGGATTTCTGGAATCGAGTGCGAGTTCACCGACACTGACCTCCGTTTCGGTTCGATGTCCGGTGCCCGCAAGGGGGAAGATCTATTGCGAGATCCGCGCTTTGCGCTTCACGGCCCGACCTTCCACCCGGAAGAGGGCAGGGAGAAGGACTGGCCGGGCGAGGCGAAGATTGCCGGACGAGCCATCCGCGTCGGCCCTTTGATCACGGATGAGGTCGACGACGAACCTGACGGCGAGATGTTCATTGCCGACATCACCGAGGTCGTCATCACCGCACTCAATGCTGAGGCTACCAAGCTCGTCGTCGAATCATGGAGGCCGGATCGTGGGCTGCGAAGGGTCGAGCGGGAGTAGCGAGCTGCTGATAGGGCTCACCCTGACCGGCTACCGTGGGCCTGTGAGCGGCCCGAGAGTCCCCGGTGGTGTGGTGCACAAGCTTCCAGGTGACCTGCGGGAGGCGCTGATCGCCAACCCCGCGGTACTCGGGGCCTGGAAGGACATTACGCCGCTGGCCCGCAACGAGTTCATCTGCTGGGTGGAGGATGCCAAACAGGAGATGACCCGGGAACGCCGCATTCGGCGGACCCGGGAGGAGCTGGAGGAGGGTCAGCGTCGGCCCTGTTGCTGGCCAGGGTGCACGCACCGCGAGCGGACCGGCAGATAGTGGTCGCCCGCGCTGCCCCCACCGTAAGTGCCGCCACAATCTGACGACCACCGATAGGGGTGTACTTGCCACGAAGAGGGGAGGCAAGGGTTACCCCCCGTGATCGCTCAAGTTCGATCGGGACGCCGAGGGATGTGGCGCTCGAACCGGGAGCTCGACCGGTCACTCCCATACGACCGGACATCAACCGTGCTGGCAACGGCATCGGGGCTCAGATCACTGGGTTGGGACTTGTCCGACCTTCCCTCTGCCGCCAGAGCTGTGTTCGACAGCCGCGCAGGGTCGTCGGGCGCCCACACCCCGTGCGGACGTAGCCGGCACGGCGAGCAAACGCCCCTTCCTGGGCCTAGCCTTGTGAGCATGGGGTGGGGTCGGTGGGGCCTGGGCGCGATGCTGGCTGGATTGGTTGCCGTCACCGGCTGTTCGGGGTCCGCGTCGCTTCCCGTAGCGACGCATTACCGACCCCTGGCGGCGGACAGAGCGGCGGTGAGCTATTGGACGACCCGGGCCGATGCGGACAGCCAACTCCTCGTTTCCAGAGTCCAGCAGGAGGACGCAACCCAGCAGGCGCTTCCTCCCTGTGCGCGGACTCCTGCCGTGAATCCACCATGTACCGGATTCGATCTCGTGACGGCCGGCGGAATGTCCGTCACGATCGATCTCATCGGCCGATTGGTCGACGATGCCCAGCTGCAAATCACCAACGACCAACGGTGGCTCCAGGCTTTCCAGTCCAAGCTGAAGAAGGACGAACACCCAGTTCCACTGGCTGGCTGAAATTGCGGGAAAACGTTGGAACTGATTCGAATCCTTCAGGGCACCCACCGATCTGAGCCTCCGAGGCTTGGGGTGCCATTCAGTCGCAGCTGTGGAGCTGAGGACGGAGGCATTCCGGATCGAAGTGGCGGCATTGGGTTGCCCCCGCTCATGGGTCGAGGAAGCTCCGCGTTGCGATGGAAATCCACCGGTGCTCAACGACGACTCGGTGGACGGCACGGTGGCAAAGGTGACCGTGCCAACGGGATTGATCGATCGTCTGAGTCGGTGCCTGCGGCCTGCGTGACCTACGACGTCGCTTGTACTGTGTCGAAGGAATGGAAGCATCCGAACACGAGTAGATCCGGGGAGGCTCGCCGGTGGCTTTGCATGAGGACCCGGATATGGACGCTCAACTCTCGAGGACTCTCATCGGGGCGTATGTCGGTGCGGCCGACCTTGGCGAGGCGATCGCCACGGCCCAGCGGGTGGAACCAGGTGACTATCCCGCTTGGTACTCCGAGTGGCACCGGGCGGCAACCGCGGCAACCGACGCCGCCGACCGAGCGGCGCAGAAGGGCCGGTCGGAACTGGCGAGATGTGGCTATCTGCGAGCCGCCGAATACCAGCGACAGTCGTATTTCTTCCTCCGGCACGACCTCGCCGATACGCGGGTGCGAGACGCCTACCGAGGACAGCGGGACCTCTTTCGCCGCTCCTTTCCGTTCCTGCAGGTTGTGGCCGATCCTGTTTCGATTCCATTCGACCCCGTCCCGCTCACCGGCTACATGTTCCGTCCGAGGGCTGACGATGACCGGCCCCGCCCCACCGTGCTGATTCCCGGCGGTTTCGACGGTACCTGTGAGGAGATGTTCAAGTACGGAGCACACTTCGCGTTGGACCAGGGTTGGAATGCCGTCACATGGGACGGTCCCGGCCAGGGTGGTCTGCTGATCGAGCACGGTGTGACCATGCGGCCCGACTTCGAATCGGTGCTGACCCCCGTGGTGGACTGGGTCCTCGCACTGCCGTACGTGTCTGACGATGCCCTCGCCCTTGTCGGTCGAAGTTTGGGGGGCTACCTCGGACCCCGTGGAGTCAGCCGTGAACACCGGGTCGCCGCCCTAGTCGCCGACCCTGGTCAATACGACTTCACGTCGCGCTTCATCGATATGTTCAGCGCCGAGGACTGGGAGAAAGTGTCGAGCGCCGATCCCGCCATGGACGCGCAATTGGACGGGTTCCTCATCGGTAATCGGAACCGGGAGTTCTATGGGTCGCGCATGGCTGCCATGGGGGCCGAATCCTTCGGCGACTGGCTCCGCCTGCTTGGTACCTACACGCTGCAGGGACACGCCGAGGACATCTCGTGCCCAACCCTCGTGACTGAGGGCGAAGGCGACTTTGCGAGTCAGAGCCGCAAGCTCTTCGATGCCCTCAATTGCGAG
Source organism: uncultured Acidimicrobiaceae bacterium (assembly GCA_963833585.1). Taxonomy (GTDB): domain Bacteria; phylum Actinomycetota; class Acidimicrobiia; order Acidimicrobiales; family RAAP-2; genus Bog-756. Next base: position 292,120 of record CAWHYF010000004.1, read on the forward strand.
AAGGAGTTCCACGGTTTCTCCCTGGCCGAAGGTGCGGGCGGGCACTGCGAAGGCATGGGGCAACTGGTGTGGCAGGAGGTCGTGTTCTCCTGGTTATCCGACAGATTCAAGGGCCCTCAGAGTTCTGACCCCGAGAGACGGCGGATTTCCTCATCAGGGGAAGAGCCCGATGGTCGTCCGGGACCTTGACTCCTCTTCCTGACGGCGCACGGACCTGATGGAGATGGCTAACCCAGCCCAATCGCCAACCTGGGCCCGCCTCTTCCCGTCCAGATTACGACGCTTGATTCGCGCCCGGAGCTCGCATTTCCAGCACTTCTACCCGGTGGACCAGCTGCTCGAGGAGTTCGGTGATCGACACCAACTGGTCGGCAAAGACATGGATCATTTCGGCATCGAAGACAAAGGCTTCGGCATCAGAGGCCGGTCCACCTCCGCCGACCATCTGGTCGACCTTCTTCTGGGAGGCGTCTGCGGCAGCTCTCAACTCGTTCACGTCTTCCTCATCGAGCACGGTTCGAGGCATACCCGTCACGCCGCATCCCTAATCTGGTCCAAGCAGACTTCAACGCCGAAGCTCGGCGAAGTCGCTACGGCGACGACCCCGGTAAGCGGCACATCGTGTGGGGTCTGAGACGGTCACGTCACTGACCTGGGCTGGAGGATCTCCCTCCGCCAGAACGCTTGCAGGCAGCCGCTCGGGACGTGAAACCACTCCCCCACCTCAGGGAGCTCCCGGGCGGGTGCGGAGTCCAACGGCTATCGTCCGTCGCGGGGGCTGAAGCAGGAGGATGAGAGTGGCCATTGGTCAGGTCTTGAAGTTTTCGGGAGCAGGCACCGACAAATACGATGCCGTCCGCGCCGAACTGGGCTGGGACGGCGAGAAGGGTACGCCGACCGGACTGCTCGCACACGCCGTTGGAAAGACCGAAGACGGATTCTGCGTGATCGAGTGGTGGGAGTCGGAAGGCGACTGGGACACCTTCTTCTCGTCCGCGCTGCAACCGGCCTTCGGAAAGGTCGGTGGCATTCCTCAGCCCGAAGTGACGCGCTTCACCGTCCACAGGAGTTTTCCGGTCTGACAAAGAGCGGGGTGACCGCCCCGCCTGGAACTGGTTCAGAGGGTCGATCGACCGGCTCCGCTCCGTTCTGGATGGCCCTGGGGCCCATGAAACGGATCGGAACGGTGTCCCTTGGGCCGGGCCCGGAACGACGGGGGTTGCCGACACCCAGCGGCCCCAATCGCCCGTTACTCCGCCGCCCCTTCGCGAACCCGAATCCTGGTGATTGCCCCAGGACAGTGGCGGGTATCACGTATCCCGGAAATGACGTTGGGACGGTCCGATGCGCATCGAAAAATGGGTTCTGATTGCCTGCGTAGGAGCTCTTCTGGTCGGGACGGTCTACGCATTCTCCTGACATGAAGCAGCGAGGGGCTCAAGCTGCCACTTATTCCGTGGCGATGGCAGCGGCAGTCGAGAGACCCAGCGCCGGAAGGGAGGTCGAGGGGCAGCGGATGCACGCCCCCATTGCCAGAATCCGGCGATAGCCGTCAGCCTGTTTCGGCCTCCGGCCGGCGGGTATCTGCGACCCATGACCGTTCCTCCACCGAGTGAGCCAACCCCCGCAGATCCCCCGCCGCCGCCACTGGAGCCAGACGTCCCCGGTCGGCCACCCGATCCTGTAGACCAAGCGAAGCTCGATGAGATAACGGCCCGGCCCTGACGGTCGCTCTGGAACGGGGTCGGAGAACCGTGGACCCGCGGTGCCCTTGGCTCCGAATCTCCCGCCGCCACCATCAGGTCAAAATCCGTCCGGCGGCTTCCCTCTCTCGGAAGGCTGTTGCCCTTGGCCGCAATGGCCGTGGGATCGCCCATGCGGTCTACGATTGTCCGGCGCTGGACCTCGGCGCGGTCCGACCAAGGCTCGACGTGCTGATCGGCTCCTGGCACTGTGCCCCCTGCACCCTCTGCGGAGGGCAGGCCCACAGAGGTCCGTAAGCAGCATGGCGTCCATAGCGTGGAGCTGGTGGGTGAGGTCCGGAAGCCATAGGGATGGCCCACTGGTTGCGGAGTGGTTGCCGGAGTGAATAGTGAAACACGGGTTTGAGACCGGGGCACCGGGGTAGCACCTTTGCGCCATACTCGCCTAGCAAAGGGGAAAGATGATCATCCTCGGGGTTGTCCTGATGTTGATTGGTTTCATCGCCAAGATTGCGATTTTGTGGTCACTGGGGATCTTGGTCGCGGTGATCGGATTGGTTCTTCTGCTCCTCGGAGCGGCGGGACGGGAGATTGGCGGTCGAAGGCACTACTACTAGGAAATGCCGATCAGTCTGCTTCGTCCCACCTGTTTGCGGGCATGGATCTTCGCCGGCAGTGGGCCCCGACGACACCGGACCACGGTCGATGACGGGCGGGGCAACGTAGTCCGTAGGGACGATACGTACATCTAGGCCCTCGTGTTTGCCGGGCTCGTAGCGGGGGTCCCGCCTCCCCTGTTGCGAGTCCGGCATTTTTTGCTCGGTCCGAGGTCAGCCCACCGTCCGGCGACCTCGACGGAGGCACATCAGCTGGTCGACCTGGGCGTGGCGACCTACGTGCCCGAAGTCCGAGGCCCGACCCAGACGGAACTCAATGGTGTCGACAGCCACTCTTGCGCCATGTTTCGACCCGGTGCTCCGTGCTAAATTCTCCCCGGTTGCTTGTTGAGTTTGGCTACGCGTAGGCGTTCGGAAAAGTAGCGTCTGCCTGGACATGTGAGGGTTGGGGTGGTCTCTGTGTCAGCTGACTTTTCTCGCAAGGTGACGAACTTGGGCGATGTCCACCTGGTGACGCTGGAGGGTGAACTCGATCTCGACAGTGCGGAGGGACTCCCAGAATGGTTGGTCGAAGTATCCGGCTCCACGGTGGTCATCGATCTGTCCAGACTCTCCTTCATGGACAGCTCCGGGATCTCCGCCATTGTGCGGGCCAGAAATGAACTAGGCGATGCCCTCGTGCTCAGCCGCCCGCAGCCGAACGTCCGGCGGGTCCTTGAAGTGACTGGGCTGGAATCGTGGATTGGCGACTGGAACTCCGATTGGGGTGGAGTCGAGGGTTAGACGTTCGTTCGTTGGGTACGCGAGTTCCCGAGCGATGAAAGTGAGCCATGCGCGAAGGGGCCATACTCTCCACAGCGGTGCACAATGCGGCTGATGCCCGCGCTTGGGTAAAGGGCGTGCTGGACGAATGTGCGGAGTCTCTCATCGCGACGGCCGTGCTGTTGACCAGTGAATTGGTGACCAATGCCATGGTCCATGGCGCACCGCCCGTCGAACTTGCCGTCAGCACCGAAGCTGAGGTGATCAAGGTGGCCGTCACCGACGGGGCCCTGGGTAGGCCCATCATGCTCAACGCCGGTCCGTCAGATATTCATGGTCGGGGAATTGCGATTGTCGCAGCGCTGGCCGATGCCTGGGGTGTGGCGGAGCGCCACGGCGGCAAGACAGTTTGGTTCGCCATCCGATTCCAGGACGACCGGCACGACTAGTACCACGGAGCGATCGCTGGACATGCCGCGCCAAGCGTATGTGGTGGCGTGGGCAGGTATTGCTCCTTCACCCGCGAAGGAACATCGGAACGGGAGTCTGCAAAGGACGGGGCCAAGACACAGAGGCACCGTCAGAGCGGGGCTGGGCCGCTCAGCGGCTGGGCATCGCCGAGGGGATCGGACGTCACGTGTCCTCGTGACCGGACGCGATCTGAGCCAATTGCTGTGCCGGGGACAGCGGCGTCGGCTCCTGCGTCGTCAGGTGCATTGGTAGCACTCCGGCGGCAACGCAGCCCGTCAACGTCGGTTGGAAGCAGAACGCATTCCGGTAGTCGTAGGCACTCCCGTCGATCGAATTCAGTGCGGGGAGTCCGAAGGAGTGCTCCACGAACGCCAGCGTTCCAGCGAAGGTGGTGGCCGTCGAATCCGTGTAGCCGAGCTTGACGAAGGGGCTCACGATCACCATCGGAACACGGATCCCCCAGGCCGAGTTGAACTGCAGGGGGTTCAGGTGGTCAGAGAAGCAGCCGCAGTCATCGTAGGTGATGAAGATGGCCGTGGATGGCCAGTCGGGACTCGCCTGGATGGCTGACACGGTGGACCCGATGTAGTTGTCGCCCGTGCTCATGTCGTTTCCGTTGTGCTGGCTGTTCGCCGTCGTGGGCGTAACGATCGAATACGTGGGCAATTGGCCGGCCGCCGCATCGGTCGTCAACTGGGACGCAGGCACCAGATTGCTACGCTGCGAGCTGTAGAGGCACTCGGCGAACGTGGGGCAGATGGCCCATTGCCAGCCACTGTCGGAGAATCCGGTCGGCGAAGCAGGCGGCGACCCTGCACCCCCGTAGATCTTCCAGGACAGACCCTTTTCGTCCAGTTCATCGAAGATCGTCGGCACGTAGGAGGCTTTTGGTCCCGTATAGGAGGACCACGCCGGGCCAAGGTTCCCCGACGCATCAGGAATGCAAGACGGGACGAGCATATTCGAGGGTCCCCAGGGCGTCACCCTCCCTGAATCACAACCCCAACCGGGACCGAGCGCTGTCGGTTGTGGACCCCTCGTCGAGGCTTGCGGATTACTTCCGAGAAAACCGTCCAGACTGGGGTACGCCCAGGTGAGGTGGCCTCCCCACGACGGGGATACATCGGATTCGAACGTCCGATCCGAGACCGTGTAGTTGGTGGCCAGCGCGGCATAGTTGGGGATGCAGCTCCCGGCGGCGCAGGGGCCCGTCAGCGGATCGAATTGGCTGTAGCAATTGGCCAGGTGCGACGAGCAATTCGGGTCGAGACTGAAGCCGTTCATACTCCCACCGGCGATGTCGCGCTGTTGGCCGGCCACAGAATGGTCCAGATTGGGCACGAAGTCGGCGGCGGGCGACAAGGTCACGAACTTGCCGGTATTCGTCCGACCCGTCGTCGCCCCGTTGCAGTGAGTGTTCTTCCCCGGCCGGACGATCTCCCCACTGGCGACTTCCGTGCAGAACTTCCCGAGCACGTTGTCGAAGCTGTGGTTCTCCTCAAGGATCACCACCACGTGTTTGATCGGACTCATGCTCGAGGCTGGGGCTGGAGGTGTCGCCGCTCCCGCTCCCACCGTTCCCCCGGAGTTGGCTGAGATGGCGACGATCCCGACCGAACCCAAGGCCCAAATAAAGAACGCAACTCGACAAAGTCTCATGCGCCTGCCCCTTCCTGCCCAAATTTGACGGTACCGGAGCCTTGGCTCTCTTGTCGACCGGGATCCGACGAAATCCGGGGCGATCGAGAGCCACCACAGTTTGCTATGTCATCCGATGCCGGAGAACACCTCAGGCGCCGTGGTGGGAAGGGATTGACTGCGGGCACCAAGCCGCGCCACGACCGACGCATCTGGGTCGGTCCTCAGTCGGTTGTTATCGTTTGGGTTGTGAGGCTTTTCCCCCGCTATGGCACTCCGCCAATCATTTCCATTGATGCGCCCCCCGACAGCCAACTGGCACCGTCAGTCCGGCAACGCCGACGCTTCGAGAACCTGCTGGCCTCTCTGGACGATGACCAGTGGGCGGCATCCACGAGGTGCGAAGGGTGGGATGTGGCCGATGTCGTCGCTCACCTCATCAGCGTCAACAGCTTCTGGAACGTCTCGATTGCGCAGGGGCTGGCCGGAACACCGACCCGCTACCTCGAGGACTTCGACCCAGCAGTCACCCCGGGCCAGCTGGTCGACCGGGCGCGAGGGACGCCTCCGCATGATCTCTTCGACCAACTCGTCGCCTCCAACAACGACCTTTTGGAACTGGTCGAGCGTCTTGACGACTTCGGTTGGACGCAGAGCGCCGAGTGTCCGGTCGGTCACCTCCCTATTCGCCTTGTTCTCCAGCACGGCTTGTGGGACGGGTGGATACACGAGCGTGACGTCGCACTGCCCCTCGGTCTACCCGTTACTGTCGAACCAGATGAGGTCATCTCGAGTCTCGTGTACGCGAGTGCCCTCAGTCCTGCAATTGCGCTCATCGGAGGTGCCTCCCTCAATGGCGAGTTCACCCTCACGACCACCAGCCCTCCATCCCAATGGCAGATCGATGTGGACGGGGCGGTGGAGGTCCGGCAGGGTCGGCTCGACTCCGCAACTCCGGCTCTGCACGGTGCGGCTGTGGATCTGGCAGAGGCCCTTAGCCTTCGGTCTCCACTACCGTCGGGAACCCCCGAAGGGTGGCGGCGCCTCCTGGGGGGCGGCCTTGCGGTGGCATTCCGCGCCGACAGCCCACACTAGAGCCGGCAGTCAACGACCTCAATGAAGCGGTGACGGCCTCCGGCCTCAACCGTTCACCATCACCGGCTGGCAGGTGCCGGACGTGGTCGAGTCGATTGACACATCGGTCGACCGAGGAGTCACCTTCGTCGGATGCGAGGGCATGGATCAAGATGCGAAGGGGGATCTGGTCGACTCCATCCGGCAATCGGGTTGCCTGATTCAATGACCCCGACGGCAACGCGCTGCCGTTCACCTGGTTCTCTGGTATCTGACGCAGTCACACGACTGGAGAATGGGTGCGGGTAGCATGCCACCGTGCCGTTCTCCGAGGCCGCCGATGAGCTCCCGTGGACCGGCAACGCCCACCCCATCACCAGCGGCGTCCTCAACCGATGAGTGGGGGCTCCTTCGACGCCGACGCACCGTCGGGCGCGGTTGGCGCCATCGACACCCATCGTCTCGAGGGATTCAGCGACGGCGTCATGGCAGTGATCATTACGATCATGGCCTTTCAGTTGAAGTCCCCAGTGACCGCCGACTTCCACGGACTGGTACGACTGTGGCCCTCGTTGCTCGTCTACGTCCTCAGCTTCTCGATGATTGGCATCTATTGGAACAATCACCATCATCTCCTGAGGGCGACCCGACGGATCAGCGCCTCGGTGATGTGGACGAACCTGCTGCTCCTGTTCTGGCTGTCGCTCATACCCTTTGCCACTGACTGGGTGGGGACCTCGCACGGCCACGCTCTCCCGGCCGCCACCTACGGCGTCGTCGCACTGGCTGCGGCCCTGGCCTACTTCGCGCTGGTCCGGTCCATTCTGCGCGCCAACCCTGCCGACCCGGACATCGTGGCCGCCATCGGCACTGACGTGAAGGGGATCGTTTCACCGGTCATCTACGCGGCCGGGATCGGGCTCGCCTTCGTCAGTCCGTATTTGGCCTACGCCTGTTACTTCTCGGTCTCGTTGATCTGGTTCATACCCGATCGCCGACTGACGAGGACCGCCTGACCACCCGTTGTCGCCCATCAGTCGGCCACGATCTCGGCGACGTCGGCGGCGCGACGCCCGGAGGGAGTGGTCGCCGTCAGCCGGTGCGGGCTCGACGGGCTCTCGTCACCGCACAGCCGAGAAGCCGGGACACATCGACCTCGACTCGACAGTACTGAGTCCGCACTGGGCTGGGACACGGGCTGGTCGACCAGACTCCGCACGGTGTCGCTGGGCTTTGCCGTTTCATTTCAGGAGGAGCTGAACAATCGCTACTGGGACCAGCTGGGGGTGCCACCTCCACGTTGGCCCTCGAGGCCATCCCCCTGGCGACATCCGTGCGATGCGTGTCAAATGGTACTCATGGAAGCGACCCGGAACGACCCGACATTCCGGCGGCCATGGACGATGCTTGCTGCCACATTCACCGCTGCCCACCACGGCTTCGAGTTGTCCAGCGGCATCGGGCTGGTCGGGCAGCCGGAACTCGGTCTTGCTGGAGCCGGCGCCCTCTGGGCGACGCAGATTCCCGTCTGGATCGCACTGGCCGCGAAGGGGGGCAGGCGATGGGACAGGCTGCTTGCCGTGTGGTCCGGTGCAGCGTTGGGGGGAGCAGTTGTCCACTTCCTAATTTGGCCGTGGCGACGAGGCGCCCTGGGGATACCGGTCCTCACCGAAGCGGAGGGCCTGGGTGTCTCCAAGCTCCCCGCATACAACGCGCTCCTTTACGGCTGGGGAGCGGCCTCGACACTCTCGATCGCCCTCGAGATGCCTCCGCGTGAACGGCGGTGGGCCCTGGTGGGCTTTGCGGCTCTGCCGCTGTTGCGCCGTTCAGCCGGGCACCATTTCTCCTGGATCGTCGATCAGGCTGCTTCCAGGCCAGCTTGGTGGAATCGGGGCGTCCAAGACGGCGGATACTCTGCCGAGCCCCTCAAGTAGCCGCTCGCCGTCTCGCTCCAACTCTCGACATTCCGACGGGCTGGCGTCAGTGCCGGGGCGCCGGACCATCGACATGGCTCAGTTACCCAGCCAAGGCGGCCCTGATGCCGAGGTTCGGGATGGCGCTCGACTCGCAAGCCGGAGCAGAACGCAGTCTCTTGTCAGCAGTCCGATGTTCGCCGACCGCAAGAATCGGCGAACAGGACATGGCTCATGACCACGAGCGCTTGTGGTCCTGGTCGATCGTGGTCACTCTTGCCGCTGATACGCAGCAGTAGTCGCGGTGGCGCCGGGCAGACGTCCGCGACCTCGACAACAGCCACCATCGGTCCACGGGACGGCACTGGGGACCTAGAGAAACCGACCCTCCTGGTGCGCTCTCCGCCGGGCCCGCCGAGAAAAGGCTCTCCCGAAGGCACCAGCATGCCGATAAGCCGGTAGAGAGGTCCAAACGACGTCATCATGGTGGCCGGAACGGCCTTCGCCGCCAATCCGACCAGATTCAGAAACAGCACGCCTTCCGATCCGATCGGCCAGCTAGCCATTTCGGTGCGTGTTTACAGTTTCAATGCTGCGAAGAGGCCGGCTAGTTGGAACAAGTGGGTGAGCATGGGCCTGCTCGCTAAGGTGCCCTTCGTGACCGGGGAGCTGGGTGAGAAGGATTGCACGGCCAACTTCATCAATACCTACATGTCCTGGGCCGACGCCAACGGCGTGTCCTATCTCGCCTGGACCTTCAACGCCGGACCCGGCTGGCCGTGCAGCGGGCCCGCCCTGATCAACGACTACAGCGGCAACAACCCCACCCCGTACGGAGCCGGGTATCAGGCTCACTTGGCCGCGCCGTAGTCGATCCGATCCGAACGGGGCTCGGCGGTGCCTCCAGGCGCAGCAGGATCGGAGGGCCAGGGGTAGCTGGCGCACACCTGGCCGAAGGAGCCGATCTCCAGCCGCCGCCCGCCTCTCCGAGGTTGCCGGACACCCGAGTGTGCCGGCCCGGCAATCCATTGTCGCAACCATCCATGGCACTGGGAGTCGGGGCAGAATGACAGCCGTGGATGGTCTGCCGATGCCTCGGAACCTTGTGGACGCAGCAGAAGGCGACGGACGGCAAACCTGGTTGGCAACCCTTCGGGCGACGGTGAGGGAGCTGCAGGAGCGTTGGTCGCTCACCGTGGGCGAGCCTTTCCAGCCTGGTGGTCACACAGCTTGGGTGGCTCCAGTCGTCGTCGACACCGGGGCTGATCTGGTGTTGAAGCTGGCATGGCGACACCCAGAAGCGGCGCACGAGGCGGACGGACTGCGTGAGTGGGATGGAGACGGCACCATCCGGCTGCACGCTACCCAGGAGTTCGACGACACCATCGCGCTGCTCATTGACCGCTGCGTCCCCGGGACCGCATTGGCCAGTCGACCCGAGCCCGAGCAGGACGCGGTCATTGCGGGACTACTGCGCCGGCTCTGGCGCGAGCCCCGGCCGGGTCACTGCTTCCGGTCCCTGCAGCTCATGTGCGATGAGTGGGCGGCGGAGTTCGAGCAGAAGCTTCCGGATGTCCGCACGAGTCTTGACCCTGGGCTGGCACGGGAAGGAATAGCCCTGTTTCGGACACTCCCGGCGACAGCAGAACGGGAGGTACTGCTGTGCACCGACCTCCATGCTGGGAATGTGCTGGCCGCCCAACGGGAACCGTGGCTCGTCATCGATCCCAAACCCCACGTCGGTGACCCCACCTACGACCCTCTCCAGCATCTCTTGAACTGCGAGGAACGGCTGCGAGCCGACCCGCACCGGCTGGCCCGGCGAATCGCCGGCCTACTCGGGCTCGACCCGGAACGCCTTCTACTGTGGCTGTTCGCCCGGTGCGTCCAGGAGTCACCCGATCGGCCTCAGCTTGCGGACGTGGCGCGCCGCATCGCCCCCACATAGCCGCGTGGTCATTCAAGTCGTCAGCGTTGACCTACGGATGGGTCGGAGGAGATCTTGTCGACTCGACTGCTCACCGGACGGGTCGCTGGCCTTCTCACTGATGCAGTGATTACCGGCGGGCGTAGGCAACACCCAACCTGGGGATCGGCTGCTCCACCTGCGGATTCGAACACGGGTGCCGCTCCAGCCGTCGGGGTGGTGGTCCATTGGTGAGATCATCGGCCGATGGATGAGCCAACTCCCGTGGATCCGCACCTGGCCGGTATCGGTGGCACCCGCGTCAGCTGGGAGGAGGCACCCGCCCCGCTCCAACGATCCATCGAGGATCACCTGGGTGACACCGTCGGACGGGCCGAGAGTCAAGCTCACGGATTCTCCCCGGCACTGGCGTCGCGGCTCTTCCTTGCCGATGGTCGCCGCGCTTTCGTCAAAGCCATTGGGCCGGACGAAGAATCAGGCGCGCCGGGGGGTCAGGACTTCTACCTCCGCGAGGCGCGAATCGCGGCCGATCTGCCGAAGGATGTTCCCGCTCCTCGACTGATGGATTCTTGGACGGCTGACCGGTGGGTCGTGCTCCTGTTCGAGGACATTCCGGGTCGTCACCCGGCCTTGCCCTGGAACGAGGGGGATTTCACTCGGGTGCTTGGTGCTATGGCCCTCCTGGAAGACGTCCTCACCCCCAGCCCGATTCCCGCCCGGAAGGCAGGCATTCCCGGAAACGAGAACTACTGGAGATATCTCACCGAGGCCCCAGCCCTGCTTGAGCGCCTCACCGACCTGGACCCTTGGGTTCACACAAACATCGATCAGCTTGCCGAGATCGCGTCACAGGCCGAGCGTTCTTGCATAGGGACCACCCTGCTGCATTCGGACATCCGCGCCGACAACATTCTCCTCACAGAAGATCGGGTGGTGTTCGTCGACTGGCCACATGCCTCAATCGGAGCCGCCTGGATCGATCTGCTCTTTTTCCTGCCCAGCGCGGCCATGCAGGGGTCTCCCGATCCCCAGGACGTGTTCTGGAGCCATCCAGTGGCCAATGAAGCCAGTCCGGCTGCGGTCCGGGCGGTGCTCGCCGGTGTTGCCGGATTCTTTGTCTTCGGGGCCACCCAGCCGGCTCCACCGGGACTGCCGATGCTGAGACGGTTTCAGCTGGCGCAAGGCATCGAAGCGACCAAGTGGCTTCACCGGATGGCAGACACCTGAGCTGGGCATTCGTACTCAGTCACGCCTCTCTGGCAAGTCTCCGGGTGGTCAGGAAGTGGTGTGGCGAGATTACGACAGGGAGTATGGCCTTGTACGGTGGTAGTCAGATGGTGAACGCAGTAACCGGAACAGATCCCAAGGCGGGCTCGGTCGCCCATGGCATCTGCCTGGTCGACCAACCGTCACCGACTGTTGAAGAGAACCTGGACGTCGCCCATGACTGAGGTGACCACAGCTCCGGTCGATGAAGAGGCCGATGCGAGCGCCGAGCACCGGCGGATCCTGGTGATCCTCGGTGCCCTGATGATGGGAATGGCCCTGGCCGCCCTCGACCAGACCATCGTGGCGACGGCGCTCCCCACCATCGCCGGCGACCTCCACGGGCTCAACCACCTGTCGTGGGTGGTGACGGCGTACCTCCTGACCACCTGCATCTCCACGCCACTCTGGGGAAAGCTCGGCGACCTCTACGGCCGCAAAGCGCTCTTCCAGCTCGCCATCGTGATCTTCCTGGTCGGGTCCGTTCTGTCAGGGCTGTCCCAGTCCATGGCCGAACTCATCGCTTTCCGGGCCATACAGGGGATCGGTGCCGGCGGGCTGATGGTCGGGGCCCAGGCCATCATGGGCGACGTCGTATCGGCCCGTCAGCGGGGCAAGTACATGGGCTACTTCGGCGTCGTCTTCGGCGTCACCAACGTAGCGGGTCCACTCCTCGGCGGCTTCTTCACCGAGCACCTCTCATGGCGCTGGATCTTCTACATCAACCTGCCGCTCGGCATCGTCGCTTTGTTCGTCGTGGCCGCCGTACTCCACCTCCCGGTCAAGCGGGTACCGCACAAGATCGATTGGGCCGGGACCGCCTTCCTCTCTGTCGGCGTCACATGCATTATCTTGCTCACCACCTGGGCCGGCTCGGAATATGCCTGGGGCTCGACGGTCATCATTGGCGTCGGACTGCTCGCCGTGGCGTCCCTGAGCATCTTCTGCTTTATCGAGACAAAGGCCTCCGAGCCCATCATCCCGCTCTGGCTCTTCAAGAACCGGACCTTTACCGCCACTTCGGCCGTCGGATTCATCATCGGCTTCGCCATGTTCGGGGCCATCATCTACCTGCCCCTGTACCTCCAGGTCGTCCACGGAGTCTCGCCGACCCTCTCGGGCCTCGAACTCCTGCCGATGATCGGCGGCATGCTGACCACCTTCATCTCCAGCGGGCGCATTGTGACCCGGACCGGGCGCTACAAGGTTTTTCCGATCGTGGGCACGGGGGTCCTCTCCATCGGGCTACTCTCGCTCACCCAGCTTGGGCCGCACACCACCTACGGGGAAGTGGCAGTCTTCATGTTCATCACCGGGCTCGGCATTGGCCTGGTCATGCAGGTGCTGGTGGTCGCCGTGCAGAACGCGGTGCCGTATTCCGCGCTGGGAGTGGCCACGGCGACTTCGACGTTCTTCCGGACCATCGGGGGGGCCTTCGGAGTGGCCGTTCTCGGTGCCGTCTTCGCCAACCGCCTGATCTCACAACTCAAGTTGCACGCCACGACGGCCGAGCTGAAGTTGGTCAGCGGATCGAACGTCACCGCCAACCCTGCCCAGATCGACCATCTTCCAGCCGCGCAGCGCACCTTTGTCGTCGGCGCCTTCAGCCATTCGGTCGAAACGGCGTTCTTGGTCGCTGTACCATTTGCCGTCCTCGGCTTCATCCTGAGCTGGCTCATCAAGGAGATCCCCCTCCGCACGACGGCCTTCGTCGCCACCAGCGGTCACGATGGTGAACGACGGAAAGCCAGCGATGGGCCCGGGGAAGCAGTCGACGATTCCACCGCGCCGGAGGTGGGCGCGACTGGATAGTTGTGAGCCTGATGGTCGACTGTCCGAGTACGGTTTCTCCCAGCCTGCAGGTCTCAACCCGCCGGGCTGGGGACGAAGGCACGAAGGGTCCCGCCTGGCCGACGTGGGTGGAACCTTTGACATCAAGTGTCGATGGTCGCCCGCAGTTCGGCCAGTCGGTCGCGGTTCAAGGAGTACCAGACCCACCTCCCCCGGCGCTCACCTCGCACCAGCCCCGCCTCACTCAGGATCTTCAGGTGATGGGAGATGGTTGGCTGAGCCTTGCCGAGAGGGTCCACGAAATCGCAAACACAGACCTCGCCATCGGCTGCCGCTGCAAGCATGCTCAGGACTCGCAGGCGAACCGGGTCGGAAAGCGCAGCAAAGCCCTTTGCCAGCTCGGCGGCGTCAGTTGCGTCAAGAGGGGCGGCCAGCACCGATGGACAGCACTCCGTCGGTGGTGCGACCTCGATGGTGGAGCTACGTCCGGGCATCTGCATTTCTCCGTTATCCATTGACAGCTATCGATAGGTCAATCATAATCGATGCATCGACCATCTTCAATGGATACCGGAGGAGTCATGTCCAGAGTTCAACTCGCTCTCAATGTGAGCGACATCGAGGAGTCTGTCGAGTTCTACACAAAGCTCTTCGGATCCGGACCGGCAAAGCGCCAACCGGGATATGCCAACTTCGCAATCTCCGATCCTCCCTTGAAGCTGGTGCTGGTAGAGGTCCGTGACCAACGGGGGGCCGGTGTCGTGGGTGCGCTCAACCACCTGGGAGTGGAGGTGGAATCCACCGACGAGGTGGCCCAGGCGAGCCAGACCCTCACTGAAGAGGGCCTCGAAACCGAGGTTCAGGACGGGGCCACCTGTTGCTTCGCGGTACAGGACAAGGTGTGGGTGAACGATCCTGACGGGGCTCCGTGGGAGGTCTATACCATTCTGGCCGATGCCCCGTCAGAGTCGGGCATTGCCGGGGACGGGACGTGCTGCCCGCCCGCCGTCGAAGGGGGTCCGGTGACGGTGAGTGGCACCGCAAGCGCATCCTGCTGCTGACCTCCGACGAGCACGGATCCGCACGGTGAATCAGAACCCGCTCTGGCGCAGGTTGCTGGCCGAACTGCTCGGCAGTGCCTTCCTGGCCGCCACCGTCATAGGTTCCGGCATTGCCGCTCAACAGTTGTCGCCAGGAAACAGTGGCCTCCAACTGTTCGAGAACGCCGCGGCAACCGCCGCCGGGCTGTACGCCATCATCCTGATGTTCGGTCCGGTGTCAGGTGCCCATTTCAATCCCGTGGTGTCGTTCGTGGACGCCGTGTTTGGCGGTTTGAGATGGAGGACCGCGGTTGCCTACCTCCCTGTTCAGACGGTGGGCTGTATAGGCGGCGCGGTGATCGCCAACCTGATGTTCTCCAAGGCGGCGGTGTCCATCTCCACCCACCACCGTGCCTCCCCAGCTCATTTCCTCTCGGAGGTCGTGGCCACTTTGGGCCTCATCCTGGTCATCTTCGCGCTGGCTCGTAGCGGGCGGTCCGGGAGCGCGGCTGCGGCAGTCGGTGCCTATATCGGAGCCGCGTACTTCTTCACCAGCTCGACCAGTTTCGCCAACCCGGCCATCTCGGTCGGGAGGATGTTCTCCAACACCTTCGCCGGAATCTCGCCATCCTCAGTGCCCAGCTTTATCGCTGCCCAGATCGTCGGGGGCATACTGGCCGTTGGGGTAATCAAACTGCTCTATCCCGACATCACCCCCGCCGAAGCGGCCGACATCATGGTCCCGCACGACGACGGCACCGAGACCGTCGGTCGGCCCCGGACTCTTGCCAAGGACTCTCGGTGAGGGAGAAGCCGACTGTTCTGTTCCTGTGCGTCCACAATGCCGGGCGCAGCTTGGCGGCACGGGTGCTTCTGGACCATTATGCCGAAGGCCGCATCCGAGTCGAGTCGGCGGGATCAGAGCCGGGAAGTGAGCTCAACCCGTCGGTCGTCGCCATCCTGAGGGAGCGGGGCCTCGATCCTTCGCAGGAATTTCCCAAGCCGCTGACCGACGAAACCGCACGGATGGCTGATGTAATCGTGGCGATGGGGTGTGGGGACACCTGCCCCGTCTATCCCGGCAAGCGATATCTGGACTGGGAGCTCGATGACCCAGCGGGACTGGCCGAGGGGCAAGTACGTCCGATCGTGGATGAAATCGACCGCAGGGTCCGGGAGTTGCTCGCCGAGATCGCGCCGACTTCCCAGACAAGCGCGCCGGGTGCCAAAGCTCAACGTACCGGCGAATGGCCCACAACCTTTGTGGTCGAGTCCTAGGTCACGCTGGCAGCCGGCGGAAGGCAGGACCGCATGGCGTCCGCTGAGCCACCGGCGAGAAGGATCGTCCATGAGGTACGACGAGTTGAATCAGCTGCCACCGGCCGGCAGTTCCCAGCGTGTCAACGGGCGTGGTGGTGTCACCGGACGACGGGCTCAAGTCGCTTTCGACCGGCGGCATAGGACTGGTACTGGTACGGGTACTGGTACCTGCCCCCAGGTGCTGCCGAGAGCGCCCCGCGCTTCGACCGTGATCTGGTCAGCCAATCCACAGGTGCTCGCTACGTAAGGACGACGAGCGGGGACCGGTTGCTCAGGGACGGGCGGCACCGCGAGCGGGCCCGCGGGCGTTCGATGTGCCGCCGGTCAGTTCAATCGCTCCAGTCGACCCCGTAAATCCGAATGGGCTCGGTTAACCCTTTCAGGCGGTGCTCACCTCGGTCGGCAAAGCGGAACGATTTGCCCATGCAGAGTTCACGGACCGCCACCGAAACCGCGATGTCGCCGTCGGATGCGGCAGCGCAGAGCCGAGCGGCCAGCTGGACCGCCGCTCCAAACAGGTCGTCATTGTCATCGGTGACCGGTTCGCCCGCGCTGATACCGATACTGATGTGGAACGGTGTGTCGGCCGACTGGTTGCGTTGCCGAAGGCGCCGTTGGACCGAAACCGCAAAGGTCACGGCAGCCACGACGGAGGTAAAGGCGGCCATGATGCCGTCGCCCGTGTGTTTTACTTCGCGACCCTCATGGGTAGCGAGGCCGTCACGAACAATGGAGTTGTGCTCGCCAAGTAATCGCATGTGGCCCTCATCGCCGAGTTGCTGCGTTTGAGCAACCGACCCGCACACATCGGTGAACACAATCGCCCGCATGGCCGGCGCGGTGTACGCCGTGCCCGGGGGATGGTCGGGCATGGATCCCATGAAGGCGTTCAGGGGTGTTCTCGTGTCGAACTCCAAGACCGTGCTGGCCACCATCCCGTGCGACTCTTGATGCACGGCCTCGACCGCTTGTTTGGTTGGCCCCTCCACGAGGCAAAAGACTGATCCATTCTCCGGATCGAACCAGTAGGTGTGGTATTTGACTCCGTGTTTCTCCTGTACTCCCAGGTCCAGGAGGTGGGCTGCAGCCAGTTGCTCGGCGGATGCCCCCGGCGCCTCATGGCGGTCGATATACATCGGCACAATGCCAAAAATGTACACCTCAACCGGACACCCGTACCCGGGGCCGAGGATCGGCGACAGGAGCAGACGGTGGCTGGGACGCCCCTGCCCGATCCGGCTGCAGTGGATCAAAGTCCCTGCACAAAGTCATCGCTTCGGACGGTCAGAACATCGCTCTGGGCAGCGACGCACACAGTGGCAAGTTGGGTGCTGCGGGTGTATCTTCATTGGTTTCGCCGACTGGTCGGAGGTCGAGATGAGCGAAACCGTCGTGTATCGGTGCCCAGACTGCGGCTCTACGCAGGTGCCAAAGTTGGTGGTCAGGGGCTCGGGCATGATGGACTCCGGAGTGACCCACCGGTGTCGGTCTTGCGACTCGGAGTGGGCCGATGGGGTGTCCGTCGGAAGGGCCTGCTGAGTCAGAGCGAAGGAACCGGCCCGGCGATGCGGGGCGGTCAACGGGGACGGTGTCACCCACGGCGACGGCACCAAGGTGAACGCTTCGCGAACTTCCGGACGCGGTCGAGAGGGAATCCGGTGTGCCGGCTCGTTCTGTCTAGATCCAAGGAGCCACGATGGAACTGAACAAGACCGTAACGGTCATCGGAGCGGGCGTTCTCGGGGCAGCGATGGCTTCCCGCTTGGGTGAGACAGGGCACCAGGTTCGATTGTGGAATCGTACGGCGGAACGAGCGCGAACCGCTGCCGAGGGCGAACACGGAGTCACCCCGGTCGACTCCCTTGACATCGCCGTGACGGGAGCCTCAGTGGTCATCACCGTGCTTCGCGAGGGCGATGCTGTCGCTCACGTGATGGAGCCCGTCCTCGCCCAGCTGGATCATGGCGCGGTCTGGGTGCAGGCGAGTACCGTTGGTCCACGAAGTGCCCTCGCCTTGGCGGATCTGGCAGCGGAGCACGGCGTGGCTTTTCTCGACGCTCCTGTGTCAGGAAGCTCGACCCCGGCGCGTCAGGGGAAGTTGGTTTGGCTGATCGCGGGCGATGAAGACGTACTGGCCCGAGCGCGACCGGTTCTGGATGCACTCGCATCATCGGTTCTGCACGTGGGCACGGGGGTGGAGGGCAGTTCGCTCAAACTGGTGGTCAATGCCTGGATGACTGCGGCAACGGTTGCGATGAGCGACGTCCTCGGACTTTGCGACGCGTTGAGTATTGATCACGAGAACCTGGTCATGGCACTGCAGGCCGGACCGTTGAACATGCCCTACGCGCTGCAGAAGTTGCGGCTCATGGACGAAGGGTCCTTCGATCCGGGATTTGCGGTGCAGCTCGCATTGAAGGACATCGACCTTGTCGGTGAATCCGCTACCTTGAGTCCGCTCTTACAGGTGGTCCGCCACCGACTCGAGCGCACTGCAGCAGCAGGACATGGCGATCAAGATCTCGCAGCTCTCGACGTCTTCAGAGGGATCTCCTAGTCCCGATACCGAGCCGCGCTATGGGAAAGTGCGCCAGGTGGCGCCGTGCGCACATCGCTGTCTCTGTTGATCTCCGTGGTGAGACTTCTATCCGCGGCTGTCCGGAACGGGCAGGAGCCGGAGAACACCTGAAAGGAGGGCGGCCGTTCGGCGGTGGAGCGCGCCAGCGATTGGTTTTGAACTTGGTGAACTCTGAACGGAGGACAGAACCAGCTCAGGAGGAAGAATCTGCATGGCAGACGACAGTGTGGGCAACTCGCTCGCCCATCTCGCTGAACCGGGTGCCTCATGACCCGCCCCCACACACTGGGTTAGGGCCAACCAGCGGTGCATCGCAGCCCGCTGGCGTTCAGTGTGGCTCCATCAGGATCGGGAGTAGGTCTGGACGAGAACGCCGTCAGGCCCAACCGGCCTGGTCTCCACCAAGCGGAATTTCAACCGGTCGATGCCGTCGGGGAACAGGCGCCGACCCCGGCCGAGTACGGTCGGAAACACCATGAGCCGTAGCTCGTCGACGAGATCGTCGGCCAGCAAGGTCCCGACCAGGGTGGCACTGCCAGCGACGAGGATCAGCCCCTGAGTCGCCTTCTTCAGCTGTGTGATCTCCCCGGCAACATTGCCTGTGATCACCGTCGTGTTCTCCCATTCGGGATCCTTCAGTGTGGTCGACGCCACGTATTTCCGTCCTTGGTTGATCTTGTCGGCGAACTCACCTTCCCGGCTCGGCCATGCCTCGGCGAACCCTTCGTAGGTAATACGCCCGAACAACTGGATCTCAGACGCCATCAGCTCGTCGAGCTTGTACTGATTGCCTTCCGCACCCCGGTCGTACTCGAATGTCCAGCCGCCATGCTCGTAGCTCTCGGACCCGCCGGGATCTTCGAAGACGCCATCGATGGACACGAATTCGGTCACCACGAGCTGTCCCATCCAGGTCTCCTCTCTGGCCTCTCCCCAGGACGACGCTGACCACGCAGAAAGCTCATCGCCCGCCGCGTCAACGCCGAAGGTGGCGAATCATGATCTACCGGCGATTCTTCGAGGTCTACGGACCTGCGCGCTCAGACCGCCGGTTCGGAATAGGGCGGCCCTCCGCCGCTTCCTAGGCCCGCCGGCCCAAGAAGTAAAGGAACTCCGTCTGCAGGTCGGCATCAATAGGCGGTTCCAATTTCGGGCCGAAGACGTTCGGCTGGCGGATCATGGCATCCATCGGCTTGAGACCTTCGTAGGCCTTTCGGACGGAGACCTCGTCAAGGCGCTCGTCAGCACCGATTGTTCGAGCCAGGTCCCACGTGTGGACGAGCAAGTCCATGGTCACGAACCGGCCAATGATCTCGCCCGCAGACATCCTGCCGGTCGGCCCCTCCACCACCTTGGCCACCGTGTCCGGTTCCCCGGTGATCTCATCGATCGCTTGTGAGACCTCTTCCCAGGCCCGCCTCGGGTCCTCGTCAGCGCCCATGGGCTCCGATTCCCCGCCCCGAACATTGGCGATCACGCCCCGATGGCCCTCGACCACATGAGCCACCACGTCGCGGGCCGTCCACAGCTCGCAGGGGGATTGGGCCTCCCATCGCTCGGGGCTCACCGCCCTCACCGCGGCATCGAAGCCGCTCGACACCAACCGGTAACTGTCCTGGACCTGGGTCATGGTGGCTAGCGTACGCCGCGCCTCGGCCACACCGAAAATGCCGAGCCCGGGCGGCGCCGCGGACCCGACAGTTGCAAGTTGGCACGCGTCACCGCTGGCTGGAAATACCGACAGCTGATGGCGGGAGGAAATACGCGGTCTGGTCGTGTTAGCGTCGCTTCCGCGAGGGACACGCCAAAGTCCAGTTCCTATATTCACGGGGGGGGTCCCATGATTAAATCCATTGCAAGATCCGCTGTCGTCGCATCATTGGCCGTTGGTGGGATGATCGTAATAACCGCGGGGTCCGCTTCCGCGGCAACCACCATCGTCGCGGGTGCGGGAAGCACCGCCACATGCACGACCAATGCCACGGCCAAACTGGCTCCGGCCCTGAAGAACGACTGGGCCGCCTCCCCCGGGGATTCGGTACCCGTGGTTGCGGCGCTGCCCAACACGCAGTTCGCGTCAGCTGGTCCGGTCATCACCTCCGCCAAGGGGACCGCTACCTGCACCGGGACCGCTACCGACGGCGTCAACACCGCGCCGATCGTCGGAATCAAGAAGCTCACTGTCGCCACTGATCCTGCCCACCCGGGCACCACAGACGAGGCCACCTGTGCCGCCCTCCTCGCCGGGGGAAGCACCGCCGAGTTCATAACGACCATCTCGTGGGCCAGCGGCAACGGCGACAAGATTGCCAATACCACCATTACCGACTCGTCGCTTATGCAGGCCGGTTCGGGATTCGAGTTCACAGGAGGAACGGCTTCCGGTTCGTTCGCCGGAGGTACATTCACTTCGTTCAGTCCAGCGAGCGCCAGTCTGGTTGCTGAGCTTCTCCAGCCTCAGGAGACCGGAGCCCAGGCTGAAGCGGGCACGTACACCTCCCTCGGCTGTGAGCCGACGTTGAAGGTCAAGCAGAAGAGTGGTGTGGCCATCTCGGCCAGCCTCAAGGCGCCGAAGGGGCTGAAGGAGATTGTGACGACAGGCGGGTCGTTGTCGGCTAGCGCCTGACTCCAGCCATTCGCCTGTTGTAGAGGAGCAAAGGGCGGGGCTTCGGCCCCGCCCTTTGCCTGGGTGGCAATGCCCTTCATATCGCCACCCCATTTGTGACGGGCGTCGGAGAGGCGATGTTCCCGGGGGGGCAGCCGGCGGGCAGGACTGCCTGGATGGGTCCCGAGGACCAGTGACCGCGATCCGTCATGGTTTGACCACACGGAGCGGTTGCGTAGTGAATCCGCCGTCGGTACGTTCGTCTGATGGGGCTGGGTGGGGCGCAGTTCGAGGCTGTTTGGCCATTCGAGTACGGCGAATGCCGTCTCCGGTTTTACAGCTCCGAGGAGTTCGTCGCCGGCGGATGGTGGCTGGGAGTCACAGACCAGGTCGGTGACCTCCTGCGCACCGAATTCTTGGCTCGCACAACGGCGACGCCGGGCACGGTAACGGCTTGGCTCGAAGCCTTCATCGGGTACGAGCTTGCCGACAAGCTGGTCAATCAGGCGAAGATGATCATCGAATCTCAGCAGCCCGGACTTGCCGACGTGACCGGGTGACTCCTGAACCTGCGCCAGCGGCACTCAGCCTCGGAAGCCGAGTAACGCACCATGCGGCGCAGGCAGAACGCGCACCTCCTGCCACCAAGACGTCCGGCGCCCTCTCGGCTCCAAGCCCCGGGCTCAGGTGACAGGACTGGTCAGGTCGGGACGTAGCCCTTGGGCATCGGGAGCGGGATCCCGTCATAGGTGACAATCCCGGGCGGTGCGGCGACCACGGCGGGGATGGCGTTGACGACGGGTAGCGCGGTGAGGATGTGGCCGAGCACCATGAACTCCCCCATGGTCGTCGCCTCGAAGTACGGCGGCGGCAAGATGTCGATCTTCGTGGTGATCGTGGGCCGACCCTGGATCTCGATCGTCCAGCCCATACCGACCTCCCAGTTTGGCTCGAGGGCGTCGCCCTTGCGCCATCTCACCCGCATCTCGACGATGGTCTTGCCGGCGATCCTGCCGAGCCAGTGGATCGTGACCCCGGCGACGGTGTCTTTGGCCAATGTCCAGGAGCCCAGGTCGAGCTCCTCGGTGGTCTTGGCGTACTCGGCCTCGCACACGATCTCGTCGAACACGATTCCGAGGGCATCGCCCAGGAGGGCGACTGCCTCGCTGAAGACCACCGTGGCCGCCGCGGTCATGCCGGGGAGCTCAGGGTCGTCGAGCGGTCGTCCGAAACCGACGGGTATCTCGGTGGGCGGCGAGTCGTACGCCGTGGTGTCAGCCTCCTCGCTGATCAGCACGCAGTCGATGCGGTCCGAGCCGTTGGCCAGCGCAATGGCGATGAGCTCGATGTAACCCGGGCTGACGCCACTCCCGAACATCGAGCTGCCGCCCTTGGCGCAGGCGTCGAGGAGGCGTTGGCGCCCGTCGTCGGGGTACGACTGGCCGTTGATGAAGGCCGCCGTGGCGACAATGTTGGCGCCGGACTCGAGGATGCGGACCATCTCATCCACGTTGAACCACATCGGGTTGTAGATCACGCAGTCGGGCTTGAGGTCGAGCAACGCGTCGATGTCGTTGGTGGCCGTGAGGCCAATGGGGTCGAGTCCGCACAGCTCACCGACGTCTTTGCCGGACTTGTCCCCCGACCAGGCGTAGCAACCCACCAGCTCGAGGTCCGGGCGCTTCAACACCGCCTCGACCGACTGTTTGCCGACATTGCCTGTCGTCCACTGCACGACGCGAATCGTCACTGCGGCTCTCCCCATCACTCTCTGGTGATCAGGGGAACACCATAGCCCTCTCGTTTTGAGCGATTGCTCGCCCGGATGGCCCCATGGGCCCACCCGGTGCGGGGCGCTACGACTGGTGAGATTGACGCCGCTCGTCGACCTGAAGTGAGCCGGGGCCTTCACTGCTCGGCGCCGCAGCAATGACGGGATTACCAAGGGCCCCTGGCACCCGGTCTGGAAGGTCGGGAGCCCCTTCCCGGGCAGCTGACAACTCGGGCTCGATTCGCCATACTGATGCGATGGACACGCTGCGCCAATCCGGTTCGATCATCATCAAGCGCTCTCCGGAGGAGCTCTACGACATGGTCGCTGACGTGACCCGCACCGGCGAGTGGAGCCCAGTCTGCACGGCCTGTTGGTGGGACGAGGGCGATGGACCGCATGTCGGTGCCAAGTTCACGGGCCGCAACGAGCGCCCCGAGCGAACATGGGAGACGCGCTCGGAGGTCGTCACGGCAGACCGTGGTCGCCAGTTCGCTTGGATGGTGGTCGAGCCGCCCACCAAGGCTCGTTGGTGCTACTCATTCGCCGCCGTGGACGGAGGGACCGAGGTCACTGAAACCTGGGAGCTACCTCCGGAGGGTTCAGCGTTCTTCGAGAAGATGTTCGGTGACGAGGCGGCGAAAGAGATTGGGGCGCGCAGCGACGGAGCGAAGAGCGGCATTGGCGCGACGTTAGCTGCCATCAAGGGCACGGCCGAGGGCTGAGCTGGGCGCCCGTCCGCCCTCTCGGCCAAATGTTGGGTGGGTGGGACACTCGGGTGCCACCGACCCTCACTCGCTCCGAACTTCCCACACTCTCGCCAACGACATTCTCACAGAGCTTGATCTAGCCTTTGTGTTCATGCCGTCGGACCTGGCTTTGAAGGCCATGAATCGTGTTCACCGCATTGTGCTTGGCGCCTCCGGGGGCCGGCTGGGTTGGAGCGCGAGTGGGATGCCGGTCATCGAACTGACAACGACGGGTCGACGCAGTGGCCAACCTCGTACCACCATGCTGACCTCGCCCCATCAGGAAGGTTCGACGATCGTCGTCGTCGCCTCGCGCGGAGGTGATGACCACCATCCCGCGTGGTATCTCAACTTGCGAGACAATCCCGAAGTGATCGTATCCGTGGGGGGTAAGCCGGCTCACCCGATGCGGGCCGAGACGGCGGATCCTGAGACTCGCGCAAGATTGTGGCCGCTGATCACAACCGACCACCGCAACTACGCCGGCTACCAGCGCAAGACGAACCGCGAGATTCCACTGGTGCTACTCCGTCCCACCGGCGAGTAGGCGCATCCCCAGGCCAAGTCGCGAAGGTGCCCTGCGCCGGCCGCTGGTGCACGGGCAGGGGCCCTGCAACCGAGCTCGGCCGGTGACGATCGAGTACTACGGCCGATGACATCAGTGGCTTGGCCCAGCTACAGGCTGAGGTCGATGCCCAAGGGAGCCCAGACCCGGTGACTCAGCGGACGCCGGGGCCTCGCAGGCTGAGAGCCAGTCCCTCGGGAAGCGCGGCAACCCGTACTACCGGCCTCGAACGCCCTCACTTCGCGAAGAGTTCACCTCACGGTGAAGTTTTGGTAGTCCCCGGCGGGTAGAAAGGGAACCCACAGTTACCTTCTCTCCCGATCCGTAAGTGCAACCGACTGTATTTTGTCCACATCTCGACGTCCTGTGATCCGCTCCCCACTGATGACCAAGATTCCAGTGGTGCTGACGGCCGCTGAGAGGGTGGTGCTCTATGGGCCTCCCAGGAAGGTGCCCACTCTGGCGGAGACCAGACTCCGCGGCGCCCGGCAACCAGTGTCCTCACAACGCGGGGTCAGCTATTTCGGGTGGCAACTTGTTGGCGGTGACGTCGAGCTGACGTCGAACCCCTCACGCCAGGCCAGATCGTCTATCTCGGTTCAGTTCACGTCTGGCCCAGATTGGCATTGGTGAATGGAGCCTCCGCGTCAGGTTGCCGAACCAGCTGGCCGACCGCCCCCGAATCGGCCAGGATGGTGCTGTGACGCGGACTCCCTGGGCACCGAGACCGGAGCCCGTGAGCGAGGGCGGAGGCCCTCCCTCAAGCATCGCCTGGGTCCAGTGGATGTGGCGAGATTGAGGTCGAGCAGGAGTGGGTAGCTGAACTCTGTGTCCAACGGTCACATCGAGCGGGAGGTGAAGATGGCGGCCGATCACCGGTTCGCCCTTCCTGACCTGCGAGATCTCGTCAAACGAACGGTCCGGCTGCCCGAACAGCGGCTGCTGGCGACCTATTTCGACACGCCTGACTTCCGCCTATGGGCCCGGAAGATAACGCTTCGTCATCGCAGCGGAGAAGACGAAGGCATCGGGACCTGGACACTGAAGCTTCCTCGATCCAACGCTGGTCGGACCCTCGATCGAACGGAGTTGGAGTGGGTGGGATCCCTCGATTTCGTTCCCGACCAGGTGAACGAGATACTCCATGGAATCGTTCGGAGAGCGACGCTCCAGAGGATCACCATGCTGGAGACGATCCGCCGCCGGCTGGTTCTCCAAGGCAGCAAGCGGACGTCTCTGGCCGAACTCGACGACGACCTGGTTACCATCAACGGCGGCCCTCGCGACGGTGTTCGCTTTCGGCAGATCGAGGTCGAACTGGACCAGGCTGACGATGACTTCTTGGAGCAGTGCATCGATCGACTCCGCCATGCCGGGGCTTGGGTGGATGAGCGAGGGCCCAAACTCGGCACGCGCCCTCGACGACGCCGTGCTCGAGGCGGTCGTCCCCTCGTTGGGGCCGAAGTCGACGATGGGTGACGTCGTGCGAGCCAGTGTCCAGGAGGGCTTCAAACGGATCTTGGACCATGAGTATCTCATCCGGGCCGCAGAGGACGATCCGCCGCCCGAATCGATCCATCAGACCCGGGTGGCGGCCCGACGCCTTCGATCCGACCTGCAGACCTTCAAGTCGGTCCTGGATCCCGTGTGGGTCAGTCACACTCGGAGCGACCTGAAGTGGCTTGGAGCCACTCTGGGCGTAGTACGGGATGTCGATGTCCTCGGACAACACCTCGATCTCAGCGGTCCTCCCACCATGGGGGACACCAAGGGAACGACCGAGCTACGGAACCAGCTTCGGCAGCAGCGCAGCACTGGTGCCGAGAAGGTGGCCGACGTACTGCAAACTGAGCGGTACTTGCTGCTGCTTGACCGGCTGCATGCCGCAGCAGAGCGGCCGCCGTTCTTGGTCACGGGGAGCAATGGCCGCCACCGTCGAAACGGAGCGGGCCAAAGGGCTTCCAAGGCGCTTCCGAAGTTGGTGAGGGGGCCCTGGAAGAAGCTGAGCAAGGAAGTTCGCCGAGCTGGTGACCAGCCGGCAGACGGACAACTCCATCAGATCCGTATTCGGTCGAAGCGGCTCCGGTACGCAGCCGAAGCAACCGAGCCCGTCGTTGGTAAGCGGGCGAGACGTGTCGCGGCGGCAGCGGAAGGACTCCAAACTCAACTCGGTGATCATCATGACGCCGTGATTGCCGAGGAATGGCTGCGCAACCAGGCCAAGCGGGCCTCGTCCAAGGTCGCCTTCTCTGCTGGAATTCTGGCTGCTGAGCAGATTCGCCGACAACAGGACCTCCGCTCCAACTGGCGGCTCGGATGGAAGAGGGTGGATCGACCTGCCCGGAAGTGGCTCGGTTAGCTCCAGACGCAAGCCGACCCGTTCGCTCAGTCGGTCGCGTCCGTATCCCAAGCAAGTGGCGGAGAGCAACCGCCGTCCCTCGCAGTGGTCGACAGGCTCGGGATCACAATGCAGTCCGTGAACCGTTGCCGACATTTGCGGTCGGATCGGTGAATCAGAGGCGCCGAGTCGTCGCTTCGTCCTCCAGGCCGTGGAAGTAGGCGTCGATCACTTGGGTGAACGACGGTTCGCTGGGTGCTGCTTTCTGAAAGAGGGTCATCGACGAGCGCAGCTTCTGGGCGTCGACCTCCCCAAAGATCTCTCGAGCAGTGAAGCCCTGCAGGGTGGCCACCAGTGCGGCACATTCAATCAGCCGGGGTCCCAGGACCGGATGCGCGAGATACTCCTTCGCCTCTTCAAGTGACGAGACCGCATATTTCAGGGCGGTCTCGCTGCCACCCAACCCGGCAATCTGAGGAAAAACGAACCACATCCAATGGCCCACCTTGTGCCCCTGTCGCAGCTCCTGGATCACCTGGTCGTAGGTCCCGCCCCGGTTCTGGGCCGCCACGAATCGTTCGAGGTCGTACGGGTCGCTCGCGAACGTCAAGACATCGTCCCGCGGTCGGTTTTGGACCGCTGCGACCTCTGGGTTCCACCTTCGCCGCAGGATGACCACCCCTCCCGCTTTGATGATTCCGGCGATAGCTGGAAAGAGCAATGCAACTGGGACCTCCGGTGTATCCGGATTCGGCAACACTGTCTCGAAAGAGGGAGAAGATGGGGAGGTTGAACCCGCTCACATTGGCTGGGATGGGCACCGCGCCAGGTGTACTCGCGAGCCGGCTCTCGAGAACTCGCTACCTCCTTCAACGCAGTTTCACTCCCCTCGGTCCAGTCGATGACACGTCCCGGGTAGGGTCCCCAACAACGAAGGAGGTCGGCAAATGAGCGAGGTCGAGGACTGGAATCGCAAGATCATCGAGGAGTTTCGGGCGAACGAGGGCAAGGTGGGCGGACCATTCGCCGGAACACCAGTCTTGCTCCTTCACACTACAGGCGCCAAGACCGGCCGAGAACGGGTGAACCCAATGATGAACCTGGATCTTGACGGGCACCGCTACGTCTTTGCAACCAAATCAGGCGCCGACACGAACCCGGACTGGTACTGGAACCTTGTGGCCCAGCCCGGCGTGACCGTTGAGTTGGGAACCGATACATACCGGGCCGCGGCCGTGCCGGTGACCGGGGACGATCGGGATCGGATCTACGCCGAACAGGCTCGCCGATATCCGGGGTTCGCCGAGTATGAGCAGAAGACCAGCCGGGTGATACCGGTTGTCGAACTCATCCCCGAAGACTGACGGAGCACCCGCTGCCCCGAACCGTCACGACCGATCGCCTGATGTGTGCCGACACCGGCGTCCTCAGGTGACGACTGCGCCAGGCGAATGGCCATCGACTCATCGGCCTGGGGAAGGCACTATGGATGGATGCCGACCGTTGAGAGTGACGTCCGCTCTGCGCTGATCCGACAATGGGAACTGATTGCACGGGCCGTACCGGAGACCGACGTGACGTCGCCGAGTCGTATCGAGGGTTGGAGCAATGGGGAGGTGCTGGCTCATCTCTACGTGCAGCCTCACCTAGTTGTTCAGTTCCTTCGTGCCGCTACCAACGAAGAGCCCACACTGGTTGCTTCCGAGAATCTTCGAGGAACAAAGGCGTTCAAGGAACTGATAGACACGTCCGCCCGAGAGGGAGCAAAACTGAACAGGTTCGATCTAGGTGTCCCCCTCGCAGCAGCGAGGGGTTCGGTACTCGGCGCTCCTCTGGGTGAGACGGTCGAAACTCTGCAGGGCTCGATATCCGTTGAGGACTACCTAGTGACTCGCTGCGTTGAGGCAGTGGTGCACGGGAGCGATCTCATCGAGCCGGTCACACCAGATCCCGAGGCAGAAGCAGTCGCGGCGATGGCACTTCTTGACGCGCTTGCCACGTGCGCTCCGCGTCTTGTGGCCGAGGCACGAATCTTGCCCGACAGCGATTGGATCAATATCGCCACCGGGCGCGTTGTCGCAGTTGGACCACTCTCAGCCGCCACCCCTGTGATGTCGTGATGAGCCAGTAGAGATCACTCATTCGCCCATAGGGCGAACCGGTGAGCGAAGTAGAGGCCAAAGAACTCTATGCAACCGATGCCGTCCCAGGCTCGGGCGTTCCCCTGTTTCAAGCAGCTGCCGCAAATCTCAATCCCTGGACCGAGGCCAAGGTCAATTCGAAAAACCCGATCGCGGGCCCCTTCTCACTATCGATGGGGAGAGGGACAACACGGTGCCCTGGGCGATAGCGAATGCCTCGTTCAAGAAGCAGAGGCGCAATCCTGGCGTGACCGAGATAGTGAAGATTGCCAACCGTGGACACTCACTAACGATTGACCACGGATGGAGCGAAGTGGCCGATATCGCACTCGCAGTTGTGCGACGCTTCACCTGACATCACTGCGGTCTGCTTCGTTCCCGGGTTGTCCGAGGCCCGGAGCCTTGGCTCGCACCACTGAGGGGCTCGGATCAGCAACAAATCAGGAGGTCCACCGACGGTTCGAGCGGTGGATTCCGGACTGCGATCGTCGGGACGATGGTGCGGACCTCGATCCAACGCTGCTAATTCGGCTGAGCTGAGGAGCGGGCGCCTTTCTCGTGGAGCCAGGTGATGACGTTTTCCTGACGTGTCCCCGGGCCACCCGCCGCGTCGAGCGGAGTGCCCTCGGCATAGTCTGGTTCCCAGTTGAGATCAGCTCCTGCGCTCAACAAGCGCTCGGCGGCTCGGCGCTGGCCGGCGCCGCAGGCGTGCCAAAATCCCTGTGAAATCTGCTCGAGGTCGATCTCCGGGACGAGCAGATCATCCAATCGGTCCAGCATGCCTAAGGCGGCGGCGTGCCAAACCTTCTCCACTCGGGCGCCATGCACCACAAGTAGACGAGCGACGTGCCAGCAGGCATAACCCACCGCATTGTCGAGAGGCGTTCCGATCGAGCCGTCGGGCGTTTCAAGATCGGCGCCTCTGTCGATCAGTGCGGCGGCGACATCGACGTCGTCGCTGCTCGCGGCAAAGTGCAGAGGCGTCTCGGAGCCAGGTCCCGGTGATTCCGAGCCGCCTCCAGTCGTGAGCGCATTCGGGTCGGCGCCCGCGTCGACCAGCAGATGCACGATGCTCGGCCCGTTCGGGAAGTAACCGGGCCAATCTGTCACGAAATGGAGCGCCGTTCCCGAACCGCCTCTGGCTGTGAATCTCGCCCTGGCCAGGTCAGGGTTGGCTGATACAAGGCGCCCCACCAGGTCAACGTCACCGCCGTGCACGGCGATAAGTAACTCGACCGCTATCGGGGCATCCCCCGGGATGGTGACAGTCGTGACCCCGTCCGTCATGACCCACCATGTTCGCAGGGCGGCCGTTGAATTGGAATCGCGACAGAACCGAGATGGGGGACCTTCCGGGAGGGCATCGCTGGGTGCCCATAACGCAGGTATGACAAGACCTGCCACCGCCTCGTGTGCCGGAAGGCGGACCAACGATCGCGGACCCCCACCTCCAGGTCTTTGAGCCTGGGGGATCGGCAGGAACTCGTCGGTTATGGACCCGTCGATCCGTCAGCGAGCTCAGTGTGGGCGGCGCCAGGCCTCCCGACAGAGGAACCTCGCCCAGTGGTCGAGATGACGCGGTCGGCGGTATCCCACCTCAGTGGACTCACAGGTTGGGCCACAGATACGCTCATCCAGGGGGCCCGGCGTGTCGGAGGTCAGGAAGTGGGCGAACTCCCTTATCAGAAGTGCCCGGATTGTGGGTCCACCGAGACGCCGAAGCTGGTGGTTCGAGGCTCGGGTCTGCACGAGCCCGGAGTGAGCCACATGTGCCGTGTGTGCGGATCCGAGTGGGCGAATGGCCAGCTCATTTGGAAAGCATCCTGACGTCACCGAAGGTTCACTCTCCGGTGACACTACGGTTGCCTGGCCGGTAGTACAAACGAAAACAGCCAGCATTCAACGTCCCGGCCAGTTGGAGGACACACCGCCGGTGTCATGTCCGGCGGTGTGCGCCTCTCGTGCTGGGAAGCGAGCCCACGTTCCCCTTCGGACTCAGAACCGAAGTTCGTCCCTGGCCACGGGTCCGATGGCGAGTTCCGGCCCCGTGGGTGGTGCTCTCGGCGAACCACACCTTCACATCGCTCCTCGCCACCAGTACCTGGCAGCTCCTACCGACGGCCATCCAATCGACGACCTCGGCTCCGCTCATTTGGCTGGGAACGAACGCATTCGTCGCCGTGCTGCACTCAGCTCCCGAGGCTGAGGTGCTCCCAGGGCTCAGGCCGGCAGGCTGAGTGCGCCCAAAGCGCAGGCCTGGATGCTCAGTGTTCAGTCGGGTGGTACGTCGTGAACAAACCAGCTGTGCAGACCTATCCCCCACCGACACCTCCGGGCGAGTGGACGAGTCGGTGACGGAGACCGGTTTAGCCACCCAGCGATGGCCCGAACGAGAAGCAGGCCATACTGGGACCATGCCGAGATTGGTTGATGCCGTGGTCCAGCCGGGTGCGCTGTCCGGTACACGGCAGCCAGAAATTTCCATCGATGAACAACTCCTCCTACGTCCCTGGGATGAAGCGGACGTTCCGGCGGTCGCTGCTGCGTACGCCGAACAGGACATCCAGGCTTGGAACCTGTCATCGATGGACGAGGCTGAAGCTCATGAGTGGATCAGATCGTGGGCCACAGCATGGGAGGCAGAGACAGACGCGTGTTGGGCCATTGCTGAACAGTCGGATCTCTCGGTCGTCGGGCGAGTCGCGCTGAGGAACATGCTCTTGTCTGCAGGATCGGCGGAAGTCACCTACTGGGTAGCGCCTCACGCCCGAAGGCGAGGAGCTGCGTCGGCTGCGACGATAGCGGCGAGCCGGTGGGCATTTGGAAGTCTCGGACTTCACCGATTGGAGCTGTTGCATTCCATCCAAAACGTGCCGTCCTGCCGTGTTGCCAGCCGGGCAGGATTTGTCCTGGAAGGCACCCGGACAAGCTCCCAGCTACACGCCGACGGCTGGCACGACATGCACCTTCATGCGCTGATCAACCCCGCCGACACCTGAACATCTGCGGCAGCCCACACAGCGGGACTGGGTGCCCCGGCCTACCGCACGTCGAAGGAAGCCCAACGTGATGGTCCCGTTCCTGGAGTCGACGCCCGGTTAAGGCACTACTCTCGATCATTGCGAGCAATAGGGGGTACCAGACAATGTCCAACTTTTGTACCCGAGCCGATCGAATTGGCTCGATTATGTTGGCGCTGATTCTGGTCGGCTTGGCAGCCGGGTCAGCCCTTTTCATGACGACCTCGGCCGGCGCCGCTCAAGACTTCATGCCTATGACCGAGTTCAACGGCGTCGCCTGTGCTTCCGCAAACCAATGCATCGGCGTTGGAAACGCGGCGTCGACAGTGAGCTCGGGAGCGGCGGCGTCTCTGAATCCGCTGTCAGGTGAGCTCTCGACCGGGCAATCGGTCCAACTGAACAGATCAAGTGGGTTGCTCAATGGAGTGAGTTGCTCATCCGGTTCGGTCTGTCTGGCGGTGGGGGAGAATTCCAGTGAGACCAAGGGCATCGCCGTACCGCTCAACCCGAACACCGCAATGGTGCGCAGGGGTCAAGGACGCCACATCATCTCGGGCATCTTCATGTCCGGTGTGGCATGTGCGTCAAGAAAACGGTGCCTCGCCGTGGGACATGACTCCAGCGGGTCTGGTGTCGTGGTGGCCCTGAGTCCGGCTACCGGAGCCATCTTGAGCGGCCAGAGGGTACAGACCATTCCGGGGACGGGTGGCGTCGGGCTCGAAGGAGTGGCCTGCCCTTTGGCGAACCTTTGCGTGGCTGTCGGGGAGAACTCTGGAAGGTCGGCCGGGGTTGCCGTACCGCTGAATCCGGCCACCGGAACGATACGGCGTGGCCAGAGCGTCCAAGACGTCACCCACAAAGGCATTCTGCTTGACCTGGCCTGTCCGTCGACCAGTGTGTGCCTGGCGGTGGGTTGGGGTGCCAGCCAACCGTCGGTGGCTGTACCGATCGACCCGAGAACGGGTGCACTGTCAAAGGGCCAAAGCGATCGATCCATATCGGCGCGGGCGGCAATGTTGACGGCCGTGAGCTGTCCGTCCCTTTCCTTGTGTGTGGCTGTGGGCAACGACGCCGGTGACCCCTCCGTTGGGCAAGCGGTACCGATCAATCCGACCACCGCCACGATTGTCACCGGCCAAAGCATTCAGACGCTGGCGGGAACCGGAGCCCTCAACGCAGTGGTGTGCCGCTCGAGGGCGCAGTGCCTGGCCGCAGGATCACGTTTTGAATCTGCCGGGGCGGTGACAGAAACCCTTGACCCCGCGACTGGTCGACACCCTTGAGCCCATCGCTTCCCTGACACCGGCATCACCGCAACGGTGACCACTTCTGGCACGGCTCCGGCGTCCGCATCCTGGCCATTTGCCGGTATCGACATCGCAAAGTTGTCCATCAGGACTCGGGTCAACCCTCAGCCGCTGGTTGCGACCAGCCCGAACAGCCCGAGATCGACGGACGGGATTCCCACAACACCGAATATGCCCTGTGCTCGACCGGCACGAGTGGGAACAGGCTCCTACTGAAGAATGATGGCGGCGGAGGATCTCCTCCCGGCAATACGCTTGGCATGTCGAACAACGAGGGAGTCGAGTCACATGTTGAAGCCGCGGAACTATTGGGTCTACAGCATCGCCTGTTTCCTGGTATGGGGCATCCTCCTTGCCGTGGCCGCCGCCAAGGCGAAGAACGGAACAATCCACAACATTCTCCTGGTGTTTGCCGGCTGGACCCTCTGTTGGGTGTCGGCGACGATAGCCAGATTCGTGTATCCACCACCCAAGCGATGGCTACAACCGAGCGAATCGCCGATGCAATAGAACCACTCCAGATGCTGCCGAGCACCCAGATGGCGGCCGGGCGGCTCGGAACCAAGAGGAGGTTGCCAGATTCCGGCAACACTGAAGCTGACGCATAAGGCGATCGGAGCGGAGGTACGACGTGACCCGTACGATGTCGTGGTCGACGGTGAGCGGGTCGGGTCGGTCGAAATGAACGCCACGATCGAGATGCCACTCGCGCCCGGACGTCACACCCTGCGGATCTGCAATGACCGGAAGTCGAGCAGCACTGAGACCTTCGACGCCGCCGAGGGCGAGATCGTCGCCTTCCGGTGTACCGGGAAGAGGTTCTTGCCGATCTTTCTGGCCTCCTTCGTCGTTCCCAGGCTGGCATTGAAGCTCGTCCGCGATTGAGTCGGCGTCGCCGTCGTGGCGCTCACCAACACGTCGTCATCGCCGCCCGGCTCGGCCGGAGTGGGCGTGCCGCCTTTACACCGAACATCGGCGACACTCGTCTTTCGAAACTCAGCCCTGGTGGCTGAGGCCTCGACGGCTGGGCTCGACTTCGCAACCTGGGACGGTGCCCGAGGGGCTCAGCCTGAGAGGATCAGGCGACGAGCGACGTCACCGGCTGCAGACCTGTCCCCTACCGGCACCCCGGGGTCATGCCCCACTCGGGTATGACCCGGCAATGTGGACAACCCGTCGGCGCAATAACACACGCGTGGTGGGTCAACTACCAATACCGACGCTCCACGGTGTCGACATGGACTCGGTGCGGCGCCGGTCAGTCGTTTCGGGCGACTTCCGGTCCTGTCATCCGGTTGAGAAGCGGGAACGTCGAGGCGACGATCGCAAGCGAAGCAGCGAGTCCACCGATGACCGTTGCCCAG
The DNA here is from genome assembly GCA_963833585.1 of uncultured Acidimicrobiaceae bacterium. Classification (GTDB taxonomy): domain Bacteria; phylum Actinomycetota; class Acidimicrobiia; order Acidimicrobiales; family RAAP-2; genus Bog-756. The sequence goes on from CAWHYF010000004.1 coordinate 326,080, forward strand.
AACGCGATCCCCGGGATCTGGAACGCGATACCGACCTGAGAGCTCAGGTAGAGCGCAGCCGACACAAGGCCTACAGTGATCGAGACTGCGGCGACCAGGAGGAGTGGCAGCGCACTCTCCAGTGCGACGACCCGGCGCAGGACGCCGATGGAGACGCCGGTGAGCCTGAGCAGGCTGAACGGGCGCCGGCGCTCGCCCAACCCGGCGACGATGTTCACCGCGAGACTGCAGGCGGCGATGATGAGGCTCGCCACGATGATCACGTCGGTCATGTCCTGGATCATCGTCAGAAGGCGCGCGTTCGACGGATCGAGCGACTCGACTCCCAGTGGCTGTCCCTGGAAGGGAAACGCCCGTTCGAGCATGGTCCGCACCCGTTCGAGTGATCTCGAGGACCCGTCCGTGGCAACGACCACTACGTCAACGGGAAGACCCGCAGCCTGCGCCTCCGACAGCTGCGCGGACGGCCAGGCCGTCGTCGACGCGTGCGAGTTGTGCCCAAGCAGGTTCGAAAGGAAGTAGCCGATGCTCGCCACCGTCGCTCCTGGAGCGCACTTGCCGATCGCCGGCGTCTTCGCCAGCTGGGCGCACGCCACCACCCCAGCCGGCCCGCCCCAGTTCGCCTGCTGACCAGGCGGGACTTGGTGGACTACCGCCACGCCGCGCACGCCCGGCGTGGCGCGGAGCTCGGCAAGGACCTGGCCCGGGACGGAAGGAACCTGCGCGGAAGCGGGACAGTTCGACGTCGAGAAGCTGCAGAACGGTTCGGCGAGGGTGCCTCTCCCCGCGCTTCCTCCTCCGGAGCTGCTGACGGCGGCGATGGAGCTGAGCGCCCCGATCAGGGCGCTTGCAACGAAGAGGGCGATCACGAGCCCACTGATGAACCGGAAGGCGGCTTTGGGATTGTCGAGGAGCCGGCGGCCGGCGATAAGGGTGGCGGGGCGACTGGCCCGGTTCGCCATGAGTCGAGAACCAGCGGTTGTGAACCACGGTCCAGCGAGAACCAGCCCCACGACAAGGAGCACGAATCCCACCAGCAGCTCGAGAAGCTGGCCACCATTGCTGCCCGGCTTGCCGTGCACGTCGAAGTACGCGAGTAGCGTGATGCCGGCGAGTAACGGGATGATCCTTACGATCCGCGGGGGCCGGGACGCCGCTCGCCGTGTCACGCCGAGCGGCGACACCTGGACCCGGTGAAGGGCCAGGAGGGCGGACGCGACCGCGGCCATCGGGACGCCGATCACGACAAACGCGATGTCGATCCCTTGGAGCGAGAGGTCGCCTCGAGCGAAGGGCGCTCCGGTGAACGGCACGCGGTAGAGCAGCGGTCGGAAGACGAAGAAGAGGCCGAAGCCGACTGCGACGCCCGCGAGCGCCGCGACCACCGCCTCCACCGCGGAGACCACAGAAACCTGACGCGGCGTGGCGCCGACGAGCCGCATGGCGGCGAAGCGCTCCTCACGCCGCGCGGCCGACAGCCGGCTCGCCGTCGCGATCAAGATGAGCACCGGCAGCAGCAGGAAGACGGCTCCGCCAGCCAGGATCCACTGCAGATCGGGCCCGCTCCCGACGGGGTTCTGGCAGGCGTAGCAGCTGGCCGGCGTGTGCTGGATGGCTCCCACCTCGACCGCACCAGGTGCCTGCGAGAGCTGGCGCGCGGTGTGGCCGATGACGATGATCAGCGAGTTCGGGGACGGAAGCGCCGCTGGGCCGATGTTCCCAGTTTGGCGCCCCGGAAACCGGCCACCAAGCTCGCTCGCCGGCTCGGACGCGATGAGCGCCGTGAGGGCCGGCGAGGCGTAGTACTCACCCGGTCCTGGTAGGTGGGCGATCCCTGGCGGGACCGGAGCGTTGGGTCCGGCGGCGGCAACGTCGACGCGATCGATCGCCTGGCTGCCGAACTGATCGATGCTCGACAGCCACCACAGCCGGTCGGATGTCGGTGTGCCCGACGTCGACCCTGTAGCCTGCGCCGAGGTGTCGAGCCAGGCACCACGGTCGGTCTGAGCGTGCAGACCGCTGCCACCGGCCAGCGCCGCCAGCAGCAGGCCGACGCCGAGAGCGACGGCTGCCGCGGTGACGAGGACACGCAACACTGCTTCGCGACCGCCCGCCAACGTCAGACGAAGACCGAGGCGGATCATCGGCAGATCAGTTCCGGCGATGTCACGAGCCCGTCCCGCACGATGACCTCCCGGTCCGCATACGCGGCAACGCGCGGTTCATGGGTCACGAGAATCACTGTCGATCCCTGGTCACGGGCGGCCCGGGTCAACAGGCCCATGACCAGCTCGCCGCCCAGCGAGTCGAGTGACCCGGTCGGTTCGTCGGCGAAGAGCACGTCGGGATGGGCGACGAGACCGCGCGCCAGCGCGACCCGCTGGGACTGGCCGCCGGACATCTCCCCGGTGCGGTGGTGCTCCATGCCTTCGAGGTCGAGCCGTTCGAACCAGCTCCGTGCCTCACGGAGGGCCTCGTGACGGTGCATCCCACCGAGCAACAGCGGCAGGGCGACATTCTCCTCGGCGGTCAACTCGGGCACGAGCTGACCGAACTGGAAGACGAAGCCGAATTGATCACGCCGCAGCTTGGAGCGCTCTGACTCCCGCATGGTATCGAGGCGGCAGCCATCGAAGTAGACCCCACCACCGGAGTCCGGGACCAGAATGCCCGCCAGGCAGTGGAGCAGCGTGGACTTGCCGGATCCGCTCGGACCCATCACGGCCACGATCTCGCCCTTCTTCACCGAGATACTCGCCCCGCGAAGCGCCGGGGTCTCCCCGAAGGAGAGCACGAGGTCTCGCCCCTCGATGATCGCCCCTCCGACACTGACCACCGAGGAACCGTTGGCGACTGTCATGACCCCACCTCCTCGGCGAGCGCGGCGAGGCGAGCGGCGGTGAGATCGATCCAACGGAGATCGGCCTCCAAGTGGAAAAGGCCGTGGTCGGCGAGGAGGGCATCCACGAGTTTGCCTTTCTGCTTGAGTTCGGTGAGCTCGCGCATCCGCCGCAGGTGTGCGGCCCGTTGGGCGTCGAGGTACTCCTCCGCGGGGCGACCAAGCATGATCGAGAGCACGACCTTCACGAACACGTCGGTCTGGAGGTAGGGCTCGGCCGGGATGGGCTCGGCGAGCCACGTCTCGACTTCGCTCTTCCCGGTCTCGGTGATCGTGTAGCGCTTGCGATCAGGACCGGCTCCGGGCTCGGCCTCGCCGGCCATCGCCTTTCCGTCCCTCGCGAGTCGGCCGAGGGTTGCGTACACCTGGCCGAACGGCAGCGGCCGGCCGCGACCGAAATAGGCGTCGTAATCGTGCTTCAGGTCATAGCCGTGGCTCGGTTCACGATCGAGGAGCCCGAGGAGGGCCATGGGTACGCTCATACCTCGGAGAATACTCTCAGCGTATACGTTCTGTCAATAGGGTCGCCGAGCTCCGCGTTCGTCATCTCGTGCTGCGGGTGCCCCGTGCGTCGGGTACGGGCGCACGGGTGCGCAGGTAACGACCGAGAGCCTGATCGAGGGACGAACTCAGAGTCAGAGGCCGAGGACGCCGGACTCGGCAGAGCGACTCGGGCTGAGGACGAGCAACCTCAGCTGGCACAGTTGGGAATACCTCGATACTGGCCGTAGCCGTCTGCGATCAGCCAGTGGGGTGGACTCGTCAGATTTCAACTGCGCACCCGCTCAATTGCTACCCGGCAGCCATCCCCACGATGGGTTGGTTGAGGTGCGAACCACCGTGAGATCCCAAGAAGGGCGAGGATCCGTAGCTGAAGGTGCCACCATCACTGGCCACCAACCAATAGCCCTGGCCGTCCAGGTTGGCGGCCATCCCCACGATGGGTTGGTTGAGGGGCGCGCCACCGTGGGAGCCGAAGAAGCCGGCATCGCCGTAAGTGAAGATACCGCCGTCACTGGCCACCAGCCAGTAACCCTGGCCGTCCGGGGTGGCGACCATCCCCACGATGGGTTGGTTGAGGGGCGCGCCACCGTGGGAGCCGAAGAAGCCGGCATCGCCGTAGGTGAAGATACCGCCGTCGCTGGCCACCAACCAGTAGCCCTGGCCGTCCGGGGTGGCGGCCATCCCCACGATGGGTTGGTTGAGGGGTGCCCCACCGTGGGAGCCGAGGAAGTCGGCGTCCCCGTAGGTGGAGATACCCCCGTCGCTGGCCACCAGCCAGTAACCCTGGCCGTCCGGGGTGGCGGCCATCCCCACGATGGGTTGGTTGAGATGCGCTCTACCGTGGGAGCCGAAGAAGGCGGCATCGCCGTAGGTGAAGATACCGCCGTCGCTGGCTACCAACCAGTAGCCCTGGCCGTCCGGGGTGGCGGCCAGCCCCACGATGGGTTGGTTGAGATGCGCTCCACCGTGGGAGCCGAAGAAGGCGTTAAAGCCGTAGTTGAAAATGCCTCCGTCACTGGCTGCCAACCAGTAACCCGTCGCCACCGTCGTCAGCGTCGCGTAGATGGGTTGCTCTGTGGCCTTTGCGTCGAAACCCGCGGACACACAGTTGCCGGGCGATGTACAGCTCACGCTCCGGAATGTGCCGCCGGCGACAATATTGTTGACCTCAGTTATCGGACCCCACGTGCCGTCGATATCGGTCACGAACGCGGGTTGATTGTTTGAGCCTTGTCCGACGGCAACACAGCTACCGGCCGAAATACAGCTCACACCGTTGAGCGAACCTGCGGGACCCAGTGGGGCGGCCGGACCCGAAGTACCGTTGATTTCTGTAAACGCCATCGGACGACCATTGGCGTCGTCTCCCACAGCCGTACAGTTGCCGGGCGAGGAGCAACTGACACCAGCGAATCCGCCACCGGAGGGGGCGTTGCCGTTGGTTGCGAACACCGGTCCCCAGGTTCCGCTGCTCTTGATGGCCATTACCGGACCAGTGGAGCCACCACCGACCGCCACGCAGTTCTCAGCCGAGGTGCAGCTCACTCCGGCCAACTCTGCTGTGAATGGAATCAGAAAATCTGTGCTTGGGCTCCAATGGCCGGCGGTCTCGTGTGCAACTATTGGCGCGCCATCTCTCGATCCGACGGCCGTGCAGGTTCCAGCGGACGCACAGCTGACACTTAAGAGCCTGGAACCGAAGATGACACCGGGACTCCCAACATCGGTTGCCGGACCCCAGGACCCGTTGGCCTCTGTAGCTGCCTCTGCCTCGAGACTGTTGTCGTCTCCCACAGCCGTACAGTTGCCCGGCGAGGTGCAACTCACACCAAGGAGGTGCCCTCCACCGGAGGGGGCAGTGATGTTGGTCACCGGACCCCAGGTCCCGTCGGTCTCGTTGGCTACTGTCGGCTGACCGAAGCTGCTCCCAACGGCGGTACAGTTACCTGCCGAAGTGCAGCTCACACCGTTGAACACTCCTCCGAATGGAGTCGTGAGTTCGGTGGCTGGGCCCGAAGTGGTGTTCCGGGCAGCACCCGCTTGTGTCGATCCAAGCACCGTCACGGCCGCGAACGTCGTGACTATAACTATGACGGTGCCAACCAATCGCACTACGGAGAGTCGTCCACGACCACGACTGTTCGTGCCATGCTCCAACCCATTCTCACGCCACAAGTAGCGAGACCATCGACCAGCTGTCCATGGGTTTGACAACATCGTTCCTCCCCATCGCTTTCGGGACCGCGATGAATACAATGAGCCCCTGTCGCCACCGGTGACGCAAGTAGATCTGACCCACACCTCGCCACATTACAATCGCCAACCGCTGTCAATCGCGTGGCCGCCGTGGTTAGCAACAACCTTCACAGACGTCGTTCTGTGAGGGCCACGGATCAGCCCGGAAGTCCAGTTTGGAAAACTCACATCGCCGTTCTCGGAAGTCATTCAAGCCAAAGGTGCGTCATTCGCCACGGTGGACTATCCGGGCCCGAGGACATCCAAGCCCGTTGAGAACGCTCTGAGTTGGAGGGCTATAGCGGCGCCACCGGGATCCAGACCCGCGCATCGGCAACGATCGGACCACCGGCCGGAGAAATACGGTCGAACCGACACCCAGAGCCATGGCCTCGAGCACGGCGCCGGTTGCTTCATTAGGGGCGCAGAGCACGCCTCGAGCACCCTTCTTGCACGCTGTCGTGATTTCGATCGCCGCCCACAAATCACCGTTTCGCATTTGCCGGCTTAGTCCCCCAACGGAGAAATGTCGATCGTCAAAAGCGTACGATGCCCTCTGTCCACACCGTTGGTCACCGGCACTCTCTCTAGACGGGTGTGGTCCCGCAGATGTGGGCACCAATCGTCCGACGGCTCCTCGAACCCTGAACGGTCTGGATCTCAGTGTTGACTGACTGTCCACTCGGTGTTAAACCCACCACCGAGGGGCGACCGAGCGGAGTCACGAGCCCTGATTCCTCGTCATGGCGGGCAGCGGTGCACGTGGCGCGAGTGCAAGTGAGGCATCAAGATGCGAAAAGTCATCGCCATTGTGCTGGGTTGTTGATTGTGGCCGGCACGGTTCTGGTTGGAACAGAGACGTCTCAGGCCAACCCGACCCCCCGGCACACGCTGAAGAATCCGCTCTCCATCACGGGTTCGGTGGTCGCAGGGGTCACGTCCGTTCAGCCTGGACAGGTTCTCACCTTCGATTTCACGATAAAGAACCACCGGTCCGCCTCTGTGGATGTGGACTTTGACTTCACCTGGGCACACGCCAACGAAGTGGGGATCACCTGTCCGCTGGTGTCCAGTGGCGCGGACATCAACCCCGACAGCCCCTTCTGCGAGCCCGGCGCTCTCGCTCGCGGTGGTACCACTCAAGCTGCCATCGTCGTAAGGGCACCCAATTCTGCGGGCACGGTTGTCGTCAGGGCGTGTGCCGACGACGAAGACAACGGCGCAACGCCGCCGTGTTCATCAGTGAGCGTCCCGGACGTCGGGTAGTCAGCTCAACTTCGGGAGTTGATTCGACGCCGGGAACTCCGACCAGATCCGGAAACCGGACCTGCGGACCATGATCGAGGCTGACGCATCGCCGGGCTTGCCGAGCGGGCCGAGAAGGGAGACCGGGAGTAACTCTCTCGGTGCATTTGTCAGATCGATCTCACCACCGGGCTGGAACGCTCCGGGGCTCAGCCCCGCAAATTGAGGCCGTACTCGCCAGTTCTCAGCTCGCACAGCTGGGGAGCCGCAACATCGCCTGGACTCCCATCGAGCCTCGATCCTCCTTGTGCAAACTGCGGACGACGGGCCACCGCCACGTGCAAGACCGCCGCCACCTGTGCTCGGCGCTGGATCAAATGCTGGATTTCAATGCCCTCATATGGTTAGTTGGGGCAGTTGGATCGGCTCTAGAGGAAGGCGGCCTCGTGGTTCAAACTGCCGGAACGGATGAAGGAATCGAGCGCGAGGCTGGGAGCCAGGCCCACCGTGCGCCGGCGCTTCCGAGCAATCGGCCAATACACCAGCGCGTCACCCAAGGCGTGAGCCGATTCACTGACCGGTATCCGTTCATCGGTCCGGTCGTCTGGATGATGGCGATGGTCTTCTTCGTCGCTCAGGTGGCCGTCGCCTACAACTGGCGCTCCCTGGCCGCCACCCCGGAGGGCATCGTCCCGGATCATCCTTATAGCTTCTTCGCCAATTCGATCAGCGACCTTGGCGAAACCGCCAAGTTCAAGTATGGCGATCCGGCCATGTGGTCTCCGAATCACGTTTGGATGAATGTTGCCTTCGTCCTCTTGGGTGCGGTCATGATCATCGGTTCGCCGCTGATCTACCAGGAGTTCAATGAGGGCGACCGGCACAAGGTTTGGGTCGCCCGCTTCGCATTCACCGCTCAGGTTCTCGGCGGAGTGGGAGCAATTCTCGTGGGACTGAATCCGGAGAATGAACACCCCCGGATGCATATCGTCGGCGCGGCACTAGCCATAGCCGTCGGTACGCTGGGCGTCTTCGTTCTCGGTCTCGCCCTCCCCCTGCCCGGACGATTGCGCCGCTTCATGCTCTTTTGCATGCCTGTCTCTCTGGTCGCAATCGTTCTATTCGCACTCCACGAGTACCTGGGATTTGGTCCCGGGGGAATGGAACGACTCGCCGCGTACCCAGAAGTGATTTGGCTGATCAGCTTTGGCTTCTACATCTCGCGCAGCCACTACAGCAACGGTTCGGCCCACCGGGCATTGCAGTCGATCAGGGCCGCCAGAGTTGGTGGCGGAGCTGACGGGCATGCCGGCCCGATACCACCTCGGCTCCGGCTCCCAGCCCGCGGCCGACTTCCGGACGGAAGAGTGGGCTCCAATTACAGTGTCACGTTGATCCCCATCGGCGGTACGGGGCGGCTTCGGGAGTTCACCGTCAACCCAGCGATAGGGCCCGGACTGAGCCTCGCGGCGGACGGGCAGATCTCGGGCAGGCCAACGCACCGAGGTCGCAACCGGCTTCAGGCTGAAGTCCACGACAGCGACGGGGTCCCTGTCCGCAAGACCTTTATCCTGCGGGTCAGGTAATCACGCTGGGTCGGTTTACCGACCATCGCTTTGCCACCCTTACGGAGACGTTGCGTCAACGGTTCATTGGAGGGCGAGGGCTGGCTGCCCCATGGGATTGCCCCCTGGTGACTCGGCGACCTGGGCCGGCTCCGTCGAAGTTTCTGTATCGCTCATTTTCCTCGACCTAGACTCTCCGCCACGGGTGTACCTCGAGGGCCAAGCTTTCTGGCGATGCGACGAATCTCCTTTTGGCCATCAAGGGATTCCGGGCGTTCGATGCCAAAAGAATCGGGAGGGCGGTGACATCGACCTATCCGGCGAGCTGGACATCGGCCTGAGAGGAGGGGAATGATCCACAGGAAACTCTGGCTGGTGATCGGGTGCTCGGGGACCCTTATCGCCACGACTCTCGTGGGAGTAGGTGCCGGTGTCGCCGCAGGCAGTCCGGCGAGATCGAAGGCCCAGTTGGTCACGATCGAGATCCCTGCCCCGGCTGGCGAGATCGCCTCGAAATGGCTTAGCTATCCAGCTCCGCCTCGGGCGAACGTGCTCTTGCCGTCCGGATACAACCCCCACAAGCACTATCCCCTGGTCGTCTTCCTGAACGGGCTCGACTTCGACTACGACTCGTATGCCCACTATGGGCTGACCAAGCCATTCGACCGTCTCAACGCGATCGTGGTCATGCCCGAAGGAGGCAACGGCTGGTTCACGGACTGGTGGAACGACGGTGAACGCGGCAGCCCCTCGTGGGAGAGCTATGAGCTCGAGAGTGTGATCCCAGCCGTCCTGGCCCGCTATCCGGTCCTACCGCAACGTCGCTATCACGCCCTCATTGGCATATCGATGGGCGGACTCGGCGCGACCTATCTGGGCGGGCGCCTGCCTGGCTTCTTCGGGTCAGTGGCCTCGCTCTCGGGCTTCGTGGATCCCCAATGGAACGCCACCGTCGTTCAGCCTGCGATGGCAGCGTTGTCGGAAGCTGCGTCCAAGGGCGACAGCGATCCCGATCCCATCTATGGTCCCCCAGACGGCTTCTATGCCACCGGTCACAATCCGACGATGCTCGCTGTGAACCTGAAGAACACGAGGGTGTTCGAGAGCACCGGCACGGGTACTCCGAGCAAGGCCGATCCTGATCCCGGCCAATTCGCCATCGAAGAGGAGGAGATCATCTACCCGATGAGCGAGATGTACCACGCAGCTCTGGCCGCCGCAGGGATCGACGTCACCTACCAGGTCCACCCGGGGGGCCACGACATTCCCGACTTCCTAACCGAGATCAGGGCCATGCTCAGGTGGGGCCTCTTCAAGCCGGTCGTCCGAGAGTCCAAGTCCTGGGACAATCAGACGGTCGCCACCAGAGGACAGCTATGGGACTTGAGCTACCAGTTCGCCATCCCGCCTACGCAGATCGTGACGTTCCGTCAGTCCGGGACCGTGCTGTCGATCGGTGCCGCGGGATCGGCCGTCACCATCACCACGGGCGCGGGGTGCACGATTCACACCTCAACGCCGGCGACCATTCACTTGTTCAGACACGGTTGCAGGTCGGGGGGACCCTTGAAGCACGGGCAGGCACCCGCGGCAGCTGGGTCGCGACGCCCCGGGAGACGAGGCTCCCACTGAACCCTCGAAGTTAGATCCTCAGCTCCGAGAGCTTGAAGACAACCTCCGCCAGGAAGTCGACGGGTCGGTGACCGGGCTATGGACGGGAGCACCGACACGACCTGAGGGCCTGGCCGGTCACAGCTTTGGAGGCTGAGCTTCCGCCCGAGCTCAACTTGCACGGTGACGACGTCCAATCCCTCCCGGGTTGTCCCTTGAAGCCTAGGACGATCCCCGTGTCCTCAACTTCTCGGGCTTAGCAAGGGCGGATTCCCCTCAATCAGAGAGTGAGCACCCGTCAGTCACCCCAGAATTCAACGGGGGTGACGGCTATTCTTCATCTGTGCCGACGCCCCCAACCGGTACGGTCACTCTCTTGTTTACTGACATCGAGGGCTCGACCCAGCTCTGGGAACAGCAACCCGAGGCAATGGACGCCGCGTTACGCCGGCACGATCAGTTATTGCGGTCGGCGATTGAGTCGGCGGACGGATACGTCTTCAAGACCGTGGGCGATGCATTCTGTGCGGCTTTCGCCTCGGCCGGGGATGCGGTCGAGGCGGTCCGGAAGGCCCAGCATGCGCTGCACGCGGAGGCTTGGCCCGAGCATGCCGATTTGCGGGTGCGCATGGCGATCCACTCGGGAGAATGCGAGGAGCGTTACGGTGACTACTTTGGCCCAACGGTCAATCGCACGGCCCGGCTCGAGGCCACCGCCCACGGCGGCCAAGTGATCCTCTCCCAGGCGACCGCGTTCCTTGTCCGTGATCGTCTACCTCTGGGTATGGGGTTACGCTTCTTGGGATCCCATCACCTGAAGGACCTAGACCGTTCCGAGGAGGTCTTCCAGCTCGAGATCGAGGGACTAGATACTGAATTCCCGCCACTGCGGTCACTCGACAATCGAAACCTTCTGCACAATCTCCCCCAACCGGTTTCGAGATTTGTGGGTCGCGAGATCGAGCTCGTAGCGGTCAGCAAGCTGCTCGAGACGTCTCGGCTGGTCACCCTCACAGGATCCGGCGGGTCAGGAAAGACCCGCCTGGCCCTCCAGGTGGCCGCTGAAATATTCAATGACTTTTCCGACGGGGTGTGGTTAGTCGAGCTGGAATCGATGGTTGACCCCGAGTTGGTGACATCGGCTCTGGCGTCAGCGTTCAAGTTGAGAGAGGAGCCGGGCCGGCCACTGATCGACACGCTAGTGAACGCCTTGTCGCATCGACACATGGTGGTGGTCCTAGACAACTGTGAGCATCTGTGTGTCGCTGTGGCCGCGCTGGTCGACTCCCTTCTCCGGGCGTGTCCGCGCCTGTGCGTTCTAGCCACCAGCCGAGAGCCGCTCGCCATCGATGGCGAGCAGGCATTTAGAGTGCCATCCCTGTCTCTACCAGAAGCAGATGAGGTTCTGACCGCAGAGCAAGCCGTCACCTTTGATGCAGTGCACCTTTTTGTGGACCGGGCCGTGGGTCACCAGTCCCAATTCCTGCTTGACGACACCAATGCAACCACGGTTGTCTCACTCTGTCGAAGTCTTGACGGGATTCCGCTGGCCATTGAGTTGGCGGCCGCCCGAATAACTTTTCTTTCGGTTGCAGATATCGAGCAACGCCTGGACGATCGATTTCGATTGTTGACTGCGAGCAGGAGCACAGCGCTTCCTCGCCACCAGACTCTCGGAGCACTGATTGACTGGTCTTACGACCTGCTGGGTGAGCGAGAACAACTGGTCTTGTGTCAGCTGTCTGTATTTGCAGGGGGTTGGACCGTGGAAGCCGCAGAAGAACTGTGCTCACACGGACCTCTAGAAGCCTGGGAAGTGGTGAACATTCTAGGGTCGTTGGTTGATAAGAGCCTGGTGCAAGGAGACGTGTCCAATGGAGGAATCCGTTATCGACAGTTAGACACGATTCGTCGCTACTCCGCTTTCAAGCTCTCTCGATTCGGACAGACAGAGGAGGCCTCCACGCGGCGGTCACATGCTCGAGTCTTCTTGGCTTTGGCGAAGAAGGCCGCTCCTCAACTTAGCCGTCGCGATCGCGCCAAGTGGTTCGACCAGATTGAGTTGGAGCTCGACAATCTCCGAACGGCGATGGCTCATTTTGCGTCAGACCCAACGACCGCCGACCAGGCTCTGGAAATCGGAGTCGCTTTGAGAGATTTTTGGTTCTGTGGCTTCATCAGTCAAGGGATTGAGGCACTTCAGACTGCCCTTTCTGTCTCCAACGACAAAGGAAATCCGGGCCTTCGCGCAGCAGCGCTGTTGGCTGCCGGGTACCTGCAATTCGAGCAGGGTAGCTATGAGCTTGCCAGAGCTCAATTTGAACGGGTCATGGATGCTGGACCTTCGACTATAGATTCTCAACTCAAGGCCGAGGCTCTTGGAGGGTTGAGTCTCCTTAACCTGCGCCAGGGGGACTTATCAAGGGCCATGATCCTTGCCGAACAGTCTGTCACAATTGCGCAGGTCTCTGGAGATCCATTTGTGATTGCCGACGCATTCAATCATCGTGGCGCGGCCAAGTCGGCGTGTGGAGATTCGGGTGACCGTGCCGACTTTGATAGAGCCCTTGCCGGATTCCGAACGGTGGATAATCGCTTCGGAATTGTCAGAGTGCTTCAGAGTCTGGCCATTCGCGAACTCAAGGTAGGGAGCCCTGTTGCTGCGAAGGCATACATAGACGAAAGCTTGAAGATCGATGAAGAGATGAGCGTCGATGGGAGAGCTTTCCATGCTTCACTTCAGCTACTCGGTCTAGTGGAACTCTTGAACGGCGACTCCTCAGCCGCCTTTGCCGCCTACAGCGAATTGCTCACAATGGCTCGACGGTTGGGCACTCGGCCTTTCGTTGCCTACGCGTTTCTCGGCATGGCGTTCTGCGCTACCTCGATCGGTGACGCTGATCGTGCGGCTCTGCTTCATGGCGCCGCTGATGCTTTGTTTGAGTCTCTAGGTGAGACCCTCGACCTTGATTTGCAGAGATTTCAAATGGGCGACCATCGTCACCTACGCCGAACTATGGGGAACAATGTGTTTGATTCCGGATACGAAGCTGGACGGAGGCTCTCGTCCCGTGACGCGATCGAGCTGGCCCTTCGTTCGACTTCCACAAGCCTCCAAGAGCCTGAGCGAGATCGTCACCCGTAGTCCGTTCGCCTGACGCAGCTGAGAACACCCCAAGCTGATCTGCCTGGGATCGTAGCGAAATCAGATCTGAAGTGCTTACTCAGCCAACGTAGCTGCAGACCAGCGTCTCAGCTTCGCACCTGAGAACGGCCGGCGCCACGCCAGCCATGCCAGCTTTCTGGAGGGGGCATCTGCGTCCGTGGGTTTCGACCGACGGAGCATTGCCCAGTCTGTTCCCGACATCTCGGCCGTCGATGTTGAGGACAACGGCGGAGTGCGACTCCGCTAGGGCGACTGAGGGTCGCTACCCTCACACGCCGAGCTGAGGGCCCGTCGATCAACCTCGGGCCGAGCGCACCTCGTTGGTCTCAGCTAGCGGGCTAAGAAGCGTCAGCGAGGGCTTTGAGCGCGGCAGATGGATCTGAGTTAACAATCTGCTTCCGGGCCAACCACATCGGCGAGCCTGACTGCGGAAGATGACTGTAGATGGACCGGGCAACAGCCGCCGAGCCGCTGATGTCACTTTCGGTTCCACTCAGTTCAGCAATCGTCGAGAGCGTGTCTCGCAGTAGGCGGTTTCGCTGCGACCAATTCACGACATGAGACGGTGCAGCTAGCAGGTCCGATTTGTCCGCGTTGCAAGCCCGGTCCGCCAATACAAGATTCTCGATGGAATCATTGGCATTTCGGACCCGAGGAATGAAGTGATCGACCTGTGCCGGACCTAGGAGTTCATCGCCGCAGTAGAAGCACAATCCAGATTGAAGGTCCCTGAGGCCATCTCGCAACATCTTGCTTGGAGCGATGCGCTGTGAACCGAAGAGGTGACGACGGAGACTCTCCTCGACCGCGGCCACTTTGTTCAGCTGGGCGACCATGCGGGTCCAATGGAGCTCCACCAATGGCCGGATCAGCGGGGACAGTCGAATGAGTTCATCACCTGCACCTGGAAGGAGGGGGATGGTCGGTCCTTTCGGGCCGAAGGTCCGCAATCGAGAGAGCGAAAACTTCTGGTTCGGCTTCCAGCTCGGGCCGAGATCGTAGATGAAGGGAAATACGACGTCACTGGTTCCCACGGTCTGGAGCCTGGGTAGCGGCTGCTCGGCGATGGTTTGCTCGATTGTGTCTATCGTCGACTCGAACTCATGGGGTAGGGCGTGGCGAGCTACCCAGAGGGAGGTCGCGCCGCTCAGTTCTGCGAGTTCCCGAAAGATCCGGATGGCGTCGACGATTGTCGATCGGTTGTTCGTGATCTGCTTAAGGTCGATCGCCCCAATCGAATCCTGAATTCGGAACTGCACCACTTGGGGCCAGTAAAGGCTGGCAATCTGCTCGGCCACATCGCGAGTACTGAGGTGATCAGGAGCGCGACCTTGGGTATCACTTTGCAGAGCGCACAGATCGACAAGGGCAAGCAGAAGGGCGAGCTTGTAAGTGGCCGTGCGACGGCCGGAGTCAATGACCTCAAGGAGGCGCTCAGCAAATCCCGGTATCTCAGAAGTGCTTATCAACCTCTGTCACCCACGCATCCATTCTGGCTCAGAGCGTGCTTGCTTCGCCGAGGAGGTCGTAGTCTCGTGGCGTGGCCGTCGAGATCTGACCGTTCTGTCTCCGGATCGACGCCGAGGATGTCCTGGCTGGCTCTTCCTTAGCAGCGTCGTTCCCGGATGCGTATCCGATCAGCAAGGGCCACATCCTGATCGTTCCCCGCCGCCATGAGCCAGATTTCTTCGCTCTTTCGACGGATGAACAGGCGGAAATGCTGGCTCTGTTGAATGACAGCTATCGACAAGTCCAGGCGGAGCTTGGATGTGAAGCCGTCAATGTCGGGATCAACTCCGGGAGGGTCGTGGGCCAGACCATCGATCATGCGCACATTCACCTCATCCCGCGGTACGACAGCGATGCCTCAGAGCCCGCCGGCGGTGTCCGCTGGCTATTTCCCGAGAAGGCCCGCTACTGGGGTTCAAGCTCCGGTGGGAAAGCGTGACACCCGATCGATGGTCGTTCACGCGACCCTTGTGGAACGGACGCCCTATGGTGGGCAGCCTAAGCCTCACACGCTGAGGTGGCGATTCGTACGAAGCTTGCTGCGGGCATATGCTTCGCTGCCCGACTGCCAGGGCTCATCGAAAGCGTCACGCACGGGGGTTAACCCCACCCGAAGACGCCGACTAGCGGTATTCCGATCGACGGGTTTCTGCAATACCGTGACCAGTGATGATCACTGCACACTCACTCACCAAGCGGTACGGCGACTCAACAGCCGTGGACGATCTGACCTTCGAGGTCCCCTCTGGTGAGGTCACCGGATTCCTGGGGCCGAACGGATCGGGCAAATCGACGACGATGCGAATGATCATGGGACTCGACCTCCCCGATTCTGGATCGGCCCTGATCGACGGCAAGCGCTACTGTCAGCTGGACTGGCCACTTCGTGAGGTCGGCGCTCTGCTCGACGCCAAGGCGTTCCATCCGGCTCGCACCGCCCGAAACCACCTCCACTGGTTGGCCCTGGCCAACGACATCCCGGCCGGCCGGGTCGACGAGGTCCTCGACCAGGTCGGCCTCACGTCGGTGGCCAGGCGGCGCGTCGGGAAGTTCTCCCTCGGCATGACCCAGCGCCTGGGCATCGCCGCGGCGCTACTGGGCGATCCCGCCGTCCTGCTCTTCGACGAGCCAGTCAACGGGCTCGATCCAGAGGGCATCCGTTGGGTCCGCCACTTCCTACGGGACCTGGCCCGACAGGGGCGCACGGTGCTCGTGTCGAGCCACCTCATCAGCGAGATGTCGCTGACGGCCGACCGGCTGGTAGTGATCGGACGCGGGCGCCTGATTGCGGAGACGAGCGTGGCCGACTTCGTCGCCCGCAGCGGGGGTGGTGCGGTGCGCCTCGTCACCCCGAATGTGGACACCTTCACCGCGAGCCTAACGGCGGCCGGGGCCACGGTTGTGTCCGACGACGGGGCGCTGACGGTCGGGGGCTTGGCCCCCCAGCAGATCGGCGACCTGGCCGCCCGTGACGGGCTCCGGATCTACGAATTGACGCCGGTGACCGCATCCCTGGAGGACGCGTTCATGGAGCTCACCCAGGACGAGGTGGAGTACCGCCCGTCGACGATGCCCGGCGAGTTCGCCGCCGAACGAGGAGTGTGACGATGACCACCGAGATCCGGCTGGACGTCCCGAGGGGCCACTACCGCCCGAAACACATCGCACGGTCCGAGCTGGCCAAGATCGTGACCCTTCGGTCGACAGCCATCACGGTCGGCCTGACCGTCGTCGCCTGCCTCCTGGTCACGGGACTCGTGACCCACGCCGCCCTGCATCACGGACCCGGCTTCTACGAGGGCTTCGATCCGACCCAGGTGTCCCTGACCGGCATGATCACCGTCGCCTTGACCGGCGGCGTCTTCGGGGCTCTGCTGATCACGGGCGAGTACTCGAGCGGGACCATCCGCACCACGTTGGCCGCCGTGCCGAATCGAGCGCTACTTCTGGCCACCAAGCTCGGCCTCATCACCGTGCTCACCATGGTCTTCTGCGTGGTGCTGAGCTTCCTCACGTTCTTCCTGGGACAGGCCATCCTCTCCAGCGGCGGGGCCCCCACCGCCACCCTGGCATCGTCGGGCGCCGCCCGGGCGGTGATCTTGACCGGTCTGTTCATCGGTCTCATCGCGCTCATGTCCTTCGGGTTCGGGCTCATCTTCCGAAGCACCGCCGCGGCGATCGCGGCCTTCGCCGGGGTGATCTTCGTCCTCCCTCTGGTGATGCACGGCATCTCCGAGTCGACCGTCCGCATTCTGCCGACCAACATCCTGATCAACTCGATCATGCCGACCGTGAGCCAGGGGCAGGGCGGGCCCTTCCCTCCGCTCACTCCGGTCGTAGGGTTGTTGCTGATGGTCCTCTACGCCGCAGTCGCCCTCGCCGTCGGAGCCGTGCTCTTCGTGAGGCGCGACGCTTGAGCGACCCGGACGCCAAGGTTGGCTGGGTGCAGATCCGGATCCCGGAGGAGCGGGCCGAGCAGGCCAGACGCCTGGCCCAGATCGTCCTGCGCGAACCGTTCCAGAAGCGCAGCTGGGCAGAGCTGGGGTACTTCCTGGCGGCCTCGACGCTGGCCGCGGGCGCGGTCCTCGTGCTCGGTGCCATCGGCTTGGTGGGCCTGATCCTTACCGTGGTCCTGGTGGGTACCTTCATCCTGGGCGGCGGACTGCGGGTCGCCCGGGGTCTCGGCCGCTGGCAGCGGACGCTGGCCTGGGCGACGCTCGGCGAGGAAATAGCCGAGCCTGAGCCGTTCAGACCGGCCCCCGGGGTCTTCCGATGGCTGCGAGCCGTCCTGAGCGACGGTGCGGCGTGGCGGTCGGTGCTCTACTTTGCTGCCAAGGTTCCGCTGACCCTATTCGGGGTGTGGTTCGCCCTCAGCCTCTGGGTCGAGGCGATCCTCGGGATCGCCTCGCCCATCCTCGGCGACGAGGGCACCATTCGGTTCGGCTTGCTCGGGCGCGCCGCGACAGCCGGGTCCCCTCCTGGGCCGCCGGGCCCCAGCGCCCACGTCGCCGAGTTGGTGGTCGGCGTCCTGTTCCTCTTCCTCGCTCCGTGGACCATGCGATTCGTCGTCTACGTCGACCGCCGCATGATGCAGCTCCTGCTCGGGCCGAATGCCACCTCATCCCGGGTCCGCAGTCTCGAGGCGTCGAGGACGAAGACGCTCGACGCGGCCACGAGTACCCTCCAGCGCATCGAGCGCAACCTGCACGACGGTACCCAGGCCCAACTGGTGGCCCTGGCCATGCGCCTCGGGCAGGCCAAGGAGCGGCTGGAGAACATGGACGTCGAGTCCGAGGAAGCCGCCGATCTGCGGGTCGTCCGACGTCTGGTGGACGAAGCCCATCGCGGGGCGAAAGAGGCCATCACGGACCTGCGGGACCTGGCCCGCGGCATCCACCCGCCGGCCCTCGACACCGGATTGGAGAACGCGCTCGCAACGCTGGCCGCTCGGTCGACGATCCAGACCGACGTACAGGTGTCCGTCCACTCCCGACCGAGCCCGGCCATCGAGGCGATCAGCTACTTCTGTGCGGCCGAGCTGCTGTCCAATGTGGCCCAACATGCCGAGGCGTCCCGGGCGTCGTTGAGTTGCGCCCAACATGGACCGTGGCTGCGCCTCGTCGTGCGCGACAACGGACGCGGTGGGGCCACCGTCAACCGGATTGGTTCGTCGTCGAGCGGCCTGGCCGGCCTGGCCGACCGGGTCAGTGCGGTCGACGGACATCTGGGAATAGCCAGCCCCTCCGGTGGCCCGACTGTCGTCACCGTGGACCTCCCCACCTCAGCGTGACCGTGTGTCCGGTGACGACGCCATCCGGCTGCGCTCTGACCGCCCCGAGATGGGGATTTCTGATGTATTGGCCACAAGAGTCGCAGGTCCGCTGTCGATTGGGGTCGTCGGGACACTCGAACAAGGAACCACGTTGTTGGGTCCAAGCAACCGTCCGTGGGCATGGGATGGCCACGTGGTTACGGGGAATGAATGGGACGGAGGTAACGGGGTAGTTCTACGAAACGTTCATGGCACCGGAAATTGAAACGAGGATTTTGGATGTGCGACAAACTGACAACCTGCTTGTGGTTCGATCACGGTGAGGCCCGCAACGCCGCCGAGTTCTACGCGACGGCCTTTCCCAACAGCCATGTTGACGCGATTCATGTGGCTCCGTCGGATTACCCCGACGGATCGGCCGGCAACGAGCTTACGGTCGAATTCACTGTACTCGGCCGGGCATTCGTGGGTCTCAACGGTGGACCGAACTTCGTCCCGAACGAGGCCGTCAGCTTCATGGTGCTGACCGACGACCAGGTCGAGACCGACCGGTATTGGAACGCGATCGTCGACAACGGCGGGGAGGAGAGCGCGTGTGGCTGGTGTAGAGACCGGTGGGGCTTCTCCTGGCAAATCACGCCTCGGGCCTTGCTGGAGGCGATGAATGGCCAGGATGGGGCCGCGGCGAAGCGGGCCATGGAGGCAATGATGACGATGACGAAGATCGACATCCTTGCAATCGAGACAGCGGCCCGAGGATCAACGCAGCGCCCTTCGGGCTGAAGTGGCACATGGCTGCAAGAGCACGCTTTCGTCCGGACCGAGGTTGTCGCTCCGCACGCGGTCGGGAGCGGGGGAATGCGTTATCGCGCCTTGAGTTCGGGAGGTGCCCAGCGGTCATCCATCGAGGGAACCAACGGCATCCTGGTCAGGGGGACAGTACGGCACGAATGGGGGCACCCCCACACACGCGGTATCCGGCAATGGCGTGCTTCGATCCGGTTATGACCCGGGTGCCCAGGTGATCTCCCATCGGTTGCCCTCCGGATCGGCGATGTACCCCGAGTAACCGCCCCACTCACGCTTGACCGGACCAGCGACCTCTCGAGCCCCGGCTACCAAGGCCGAACGGAACGTCCCATCGACGACCTCGGTGCTCTCGACATTGACCCCGAGCGTGATCCCGTTCCACGCCGACCCGGGCATCGGTTCTCCGGGCGCCGCTTCCCGGCCGAGTTGCCCAAGCGGATAGAGGGCAAGGAGCACCCCGCCGACCTCGTAGGTAGCGAAGTCGTCACTCGATCCGGGCCTCTCCTGCCAGCCCAACCGGGCATAGAAGGCTCGGAGGGTCGGCATGTCCCGTACTCCGAGAGTGATGTAGCTGATCCGCTGAGAGAAGGTCACAAGGCAACTCTGCTCGATAGGTCGGCTGGATGCGCAGAAGATAACAAGGCTCTAGGTGCTCCCGACCGCCAGCCTAGGGACGGGTGACGCCTACGAGGTCCGCAGGGTCGACCCGGTCTCAAGGAGGGTCTTGAGACTGCTCAGAACCGTGGGCCAGCCCTCAGAAATTCCCCGAAGGACGTGGCTCCCCGGCTCGAAGCCGTCGTGAACGACGGTGAGGCTGACGGTGCCGTGTCCGACGTCCTCGATGTCGAACGCCACCTTGGAGCGGGGTTCACCCCGCCAGATCTCAGCAGTGTTGTCGTCCATCCCGACCGCTGCGGCCCACTCGGGTGTGATTGTGTGCCAGGAATAGGCAAGTCGCAGGAAGGGATCGGATTCGAGGATCACCTGTTCCGGATCGCTCACGACGAGCCCGACCTCGTCATGTGCCATGTCGTATGTCGAGCCCTTCTTCCAGTCCGAACGGAAGGTCTTCTCACCAGCCTTTTGGTGGCGCCAGTAGCCCCGCATGTATGCGGGGTCGGTTAGACCTTGCCAGACCTGCTCGGGTGTGGCCTGGATGTAGATCGTGTAACTGAAGCTGGTCGCTTGATCGAGGGAATTCACCGTTGGTCGCCTCCAGTCAGTCGAAACCGCTCGGTTCAGTTGCCTTACTTCGATAGTTCTACCCACGGCCCAGAAGGACCCAACCTCCTGCCCCGCCGGTGGCGCCCCGCCGGCCCTCGAGGCGTGTGGATAACCCGTGTACCCACCACTGCTGGGTGATGCCGGGCCGGCCGGATGACCGATGCTCAAAACGACGCCGGCACCCGTTGACATGCAGCCATATAGCTGCTTATAGTTTAGGTAACCAATCAGCTGCCTATCAGAGGAGTACGGAATGCCAGACATCAGACATCGTGTAGTCATGTCAGCCCCACTCGACCAGGTGTACTCGGCGATAGCCACGAAGGAGGGCCTCTCCGACTGGTGGACCCGAGACGGTGTCCGGGGCCAATCGGCGGAAGGATCCACAATCGAGTTCTACTTCGGCCAGCCGGAGCCGGCGGCCGTCATGGAGGTCACTCGACTGGATACCGATGGGCAGGTGAGTTGGAGCTGTGTCGGGGGTGCTGACGAGTGGATCGGGACCAGGCTCAGCTTTGCGCTCACGCCGAAGGACGACGAGACCGTGGTGCTGTTCACCCACGCAGACTGGCGGGATCCGAGCGACTTCATGGCCCATTGCAGCGCACGGTGGGCCTACTTCCTTCTCAGCCTTAAGAGCCTCGTCGAGACAGGTAAGGGCACCCCGTCTCCCGAGGACCTCAAATTCTGAAACCAGGAGACAAGCCAATCGTGGTGGACGTCTTCAAGGCACTGGCAGACCCGAGTCGTCGTTTGCTGCTGGATCGACTGAATGCCCGTAACGGACAGAGCCTCCGGGAGCTGTCCGAGGGCCTGGACATGGTCCGCCAGTCGGTGAGCAAACACCTGGACATCTTGGAGGCGGCCAACCTCGTGACAACCCTCCGGCGCGGCCGCGAGAAGCTCCACTACCTGAACGCAGAACCGATCAACGAAATCGCCGAGCGTTGGATCCATCGCTACGACCGAGCACGGGTCCACGCACTGGCCGACCTCAAGCAAGCACTGGAGGAGACACCCATGGAGCAACCGGAGTTCGTTTATGCGACCTACATCAGAACTACGCCTGAACGCCTGTGGCAGGCCCTGACCGAACCATCGTTCACCCGACGCTGGTGGCAGGCCACCTTTGAAACCGACTGGAAGGTGGGATCCACGATGACGTGGAACAACCACGGGGTTGTCATCGCCGACCCGGAGCAGGTCATCCTTGAATCTGATCCCTACAGAAGGCTGGCCTACACGTGGCACACCTTCACACCGGAACTCAATGAGCGTCTCCAGTTTGGAGACGAGTTGTTCGCCAAGCTTTCCAGCGAACATCGATCACGCATCGCGTTCGACATCGAGGAGGCCGGTGAGCTCGTCAAGCTGACCGTGATCCACGATGACTTCGAGCCCGGGAGCACCGCAGCCACCATGGTCAGAAATGGCTGGCCCGTATTCCTCTCAAGCCTCAAAACGTTGCTCGAAACCGGGGAACCGCTCCCCTCGACCCGGAGCAATCGGGAGGAGAAGTGACCACCATGGTGAAAGCGGATACAGCTGAGCGCCGGTTCGCCGTTTCTGCGCCACCTCTAACCCGACCCTGGAGTATCGAACCAGCTCCGAAGCCGAGGAGATGCCACGGCGACCACTAGTGCCATTTGATGGTCGGGCCGGGAGTCTGGGCTCACGACAACTTCGACTGGACGAGGGTTTCTACCCAGTGCCGCCCGGTACGAGCGGCAGGTCAATCGGAATCGCGCAATCGGTGAGGCAGTCGTTCCAACTTCAACTGCGGGCATGACCGTCCTCGCGTTGTACTGGCTTCCCCGGAGAGGGAACGCGTAGTTCTTCCCTTCGATGGAACAGGACGGTGCCTGCATTCCCCCTGAAGTGTGATCCAGTCCAACTCGGCACGGTAGATCCGGCGGAATCCACCAACTCCGTCGGAGGATCCGATCGAGGACGAAGGTCGCACCGACGAGTTTTTGCTGCGCTGGTCGTGGTAATTGGCAACGCCGGGAGGTTCCCTACACTTGCCTAGATGAGGACCGAAGAACCACGAGAAGGTGCGGCCGCAAACCTGCGGGCGCTCAACCACGCCTTTGCCGCGCACGATCCCTCGGACAAGGTGCTCGCATCGATAGCGGAGAGGGCGAACGATCTCACACTCTTGGTCAATGAAGCACCGACGCGCGATCGCCTGGCTCTCATGCGGAGCAGCCCGGATGGTTCAATCTTGGGCGGTAGCGGGTTCGAAGACCGTGCTGTCGGCGGTTGGACAAATCCAACAAGTGTCGAGCTCGAGGTGCGGTTCGAAAACCATGAAGTGATCGCCCACGTTGTGCTGCGGCGCGCATTCGAGGGCGCACCCGGTCGTGCCCACGGCGGAATCGTGGCCGCTGCATTCGACGATGTGACTGGCTTCGTCATCGGCAGACTGCAGGAGCCCGCCTTTACGGGCGAGTTGACGGTTCGCTATCTCGCAGCCGTGCCTGTTGACGAACCTTTGGAGATCCGCGCACGGCTTGACGGGCGAGAGCGTCGCAAGCTCTTCATCAGTGCTGAAATGAGCACCAGTAGCGCGGTGGTTGCGAGGTGCCGAGCTATCTACGTCACTGTCGATCTGTCCAGTTTTGCAGGGGCACCCGATCCACGCTGACCCCGATTGGAAGCAGTACCAATCGGCATTACAGGGGGAGCCGTAAGCTCGGGCAGTTGTTGACACGAGTGTGACCGACTGGCCACCAAGAACCCGAGCCCGCGGTCGCGCCGGGACGGCGGGAGTCACCTGAAGGTGTTTGGAACCCGCCCAGCGATGAATCGCCGCATCGCAAACCCCTGCCCGGTCCACGGGTGTGCCGGATTTGAACTCAGAGCGGCAACTGCGGCTGATCGGGTGCGTCGGCTACCGCCCGCAGCTCGGCGCCCTCGATGCCGTGGCGCTCCAGCATCCACTCGGCAGCCCATGTGCGGTGGCAGAACACCCCGGCCTGCTCGATGTCGTCGAAGCAGAGCAGGACGAGCGGTCTGCCTGGATGGGCGCGGGCGACGGCAGCGAGCGCTGGTACAATCTCGGCGGCGTAGAGGTCGAGCCTCGCTAGGTAGCGGCGTCGGAACTCGTGCTCGGACATCTCCTTGCCAAAGATGCCGAATGGAGCCAGCTGCGGGACGGCCACGAGCGCCCCAGGCCAGAACTTCGGCGCTCCCACGGTGGTCCTGACCGGCGTGCCGTGCTCGGCCCTCCACGTCTGATAGCGCCCGGTGCGGAGCCCGGCGGTTCGGATCGTTGCCAGGTCACCGAGCCGCTCTGTCACACCCCAAATACTAGTGACTCGACTCGGCCCGAGCCGTATGCCAGGGACGATGGGCGTGCTCAATGCCCCGGGGCGATTCATCGGTCAACGTCGACCTGATTTGCTTCAGGCTCACATGATGGGCTTCATACTCCGCAGTGGATTCGCTGGGTACTGCCGGTCGACCACGGTGGGCGGCACGACGGGAGCGGACCGCGCTCGACGTGATATGCCTGGCCTATGGCGTTCCCGTTGGCTCCATTCGCACCCCGCACCGGGCTTCGAGGCATGGTCAATGCCGCCGATCAGTTGGCTTCGACGGCCGGGGTCAGCCTCCTCGACCACGGCGGAAGCGCAGCCGATGCCGCAGTGGCGGCAGCGGCGGTGATGGCCGTCACCAGTCCCCACCTGTGCGGCCTCGGCGGGGACATGCTGGCCATGATCAGCGATCCGGGATCTCCACCGACGGCCTTGCTCGGAGTGGGCCGGTCCGGGTCGGGCGTGGATGCCGCCCGCATGCGCGCCGAGGGTCACTCGGTGATGCCGCTCCGAGGGGACCCACGCAGCGCACCGGTCCCCGGCGCGGTGGACGGCTGGCTGGCCCTCCATCACCGTTTCGGCCGACTCCCACTTGAGGAGGTCTTGGCCCCGGCCATCGAACTGGCCGAGGAGGGCTTCGTGGCCTCCTTGCTTCTGGCCCTGTCGAGCCACCTGGTGACTGATGTGGCCGGGGCCGACGACCTGTGCCCGGGCGGACCCCGGCAACTCGGATCGAGGGTCCGGCTCCCAGGTGTGGCCCGGATGCTCAGGGCCATCGCCGCCGAGGGACGCGACGGCTTCTACAAGGGCGAGTTCGGTCGCTCGCTGCTCGAGCTGGGGGACGGGATCTTCACTCCGGCCGACTTCGATCGCACCCTCGCCGATTGGTGCGCACCAGTGCGGCTCAGCGTGTGGGGACGCGACCTGTGGACCGTCCCTCCCCCGTCACAGGGTTACCTCACCGTGGCCAGCTCGTGGATCGCCGAGCAGTGCGGATTGGGGGACGATCCCAACGACCCGAGTTGGGCCCACCTGGTGGTCGAGGCCTCCCGGGCCGCCGGCTTCGACCGCCCCGAGGTGCTCCACGATCTGGCGGACGGGATTCGCCTGGTGGCCGAGGACCGCCTCTCGGCCGCCGCGTCGCGGATCCTCCATGACCGGGCCGCACCATCGGATGTGGTCGCCGGGTCGCCCGATCCGACGGGATCCTCGACGCCCCGCCTGGGAGACGGGGACACCACCCACCTGTGCGCCATTGACGCCGATGGGCTCGGGATATCCCTCACCCAGTCCAATGCCCTCGACTACGGGTCCCACCTAGTGGTGGGAAACACCGGTGTCTTTCTCCACAACCGAGGGGTGGGCTTCTCGCTCGAGAAGGACCACCCGGCCGAGCTGGCGCCCGGCCGTCGGCCGGTCCATACCTTGTCCCCCATGCTGGCCACCCGACCTGACGGGTCGCTCTCCCTCCTGGTGGGGGCCATGGGCGGCGATGCCCAGCCCCAGATCCTCCTCCAGATCCTGGCCCGGATGCTGAGGGGCGGACAGGATCCGGCCTCGGCGGTGGCCGGGGCCCGGCTGGCCCTCGACGCTCCGTCGGCCGGACCGTTCCGGCTGTGGTGGGGAGACGACCTGAGCGTCCGGGTGGAGTCCGATGCTCCGTCCGGTTGGATCGACGACCTCCGGCACCGGGGCCACCATGTGCAGACCATCAGCGCCTTCGACCCGGTGGTGGTCGGGTGTGCCCAGGTCATCTCGGTGGTCGGCGAAGGTGATTCGGTCGATCGCCACTATGTCGGTGCGGCTGACCCCCGCGGCCCCGAGGGTGGGACCATCGGCCGCTAGACGAGGATCACCATCCTCGCCGAGCAGTTCGAAGCCTTGGCGGCCGATTGCCTGGACGGGATCCCGGCCGAGTTGGGGACCAACATTGGACACCAGCCCGCCGGGCCGGCTGGTCGAGCTCTACGACCAGAGTCAACACGACCTCAGCCCACTGATGTGAGGACCCGGAGATGACCTCAGCCCGCAAGGCTGAGGGCACGGCAACGCGGGGCCGGGCCGCACCTGATTGAAAACTGCCGTCCCGCCCGTGAGCTAATCCTTGGACCAGAGTCAGGGCGACTCGGCGGTGAGCACACTTGAATCGGGAGTCACTACGAGGCAGGATCGAGCAACCGGACTCCCCGGGAAGAGGCCCGAAAGGTGACAGTTGGGGCTTCACTTGGAGCGACACCACAACCCAAAAGGAGGTCCTCGTGGCTACGTCGCGCGCTGACGATTGGCGAGGTCGGGGTTCCTACTTTTCGTGGAGCCCTGCCGAAGGTGGTGTGCCGTCCGTCGATATCTTCCATGTCGAGATGGGCGACCCGAAGGACCCGGTGCTGCTGTTGGTCCATGGTTGGCCTACCAGCAGCATCGACTGGTACGGGGTCGCACCGCTGCTGAGCACGCGCTTCAGGGTGTGTGCATTCGACTTTCCCGGGTACGGCTTCTCCGACAAACCCCAGAGCTGGGGCTATACCTTGCGGCGTGACGAGGAGCTCCTCGAGTACTACTTGTCGGAGGTCATCGGAGCCAAGGCCGTAATTGTTGTAGGGCATGATCGAGGCGACAGCGTGGCGCTCCTTCATGCCGCCCGTTGTTCCGAAGGCCGTTCCGCAGCTCGCCTCGAGCATCTCGTCATCTCGAACGGCAATATCTACCTTCCGATGTCCCAACTGACCGACGTACAACGGAACATCCTCGACAAGGAAATAGGCCCGCAAATGCTGGCCTCGCTGAGTCCCGACCGGATGGCCGAGGCGATGGGTTCGAGTACCTTCACTCCTCCTCGCGGCCCTGGGGACCCCGAGGTCGAAGCTCTAGCCGCAACGTTCGGTCACCAGGACGGCGTCAAGGTACTCCACGAGACAATTCAGTACTTGGTGGAGCGCTCCAAGGACGAGCAGAAGTGGCTCGAGGTGATCGCAAGGGCCGAATTTCCGGTGACCTTAATCTGGGGTGTCTATGACACGGTTTCGCCCCCGAGAGTGGCGAACCATGTCTGGCGCAACTATCTGATGCAAAGGCCCAGCCGCAACCGCCTCTACTACATTCCGGACGCCAACCACTACAGCCAAGTCGACCGGCCCGACGCGTATGCCCAGGTCGTTCTGGACGCCTTGGATGCCGATGCGGACCAGCTGCTGGGATTTCTCGGCGAAAACAGACCGGCAGCGCCACTACTTGTTGACGTCTCGCGTGAACGCATTCCGGCCGCGGCCGATCTGCTTCCAGCGAACAATCCCAATGGGTCTTGAGGGGCCATCGCCTGTCCACAATGGTTCCGCTGCTGTTCCGCTCGTCACAACCCTTGGTGAGACGCACAGGGATCCAGTTCCCTTCAGACCAGTGGCCGGGAGTGGGATGATGGGCCAGGCCATTGGACGATCGCTTGCCGCTGGAGTGCATCCAAGGAACTTCAGTTGCCTTGTCCGGAGATCCCGGCCTGCACGATCCAGCGAATTGAGAATGCAGATCCCAGCCTGCTGAGCTGAGGCTCAGGTGCTCGAGGCACCCGCTGGTAGTGGAGCGGAATCCGCCTGTTCCGGCACCGATGCGTGCTCCCAGATGTTGCGCCTTGCTGTTCTCATTTGCAGTTCGTGGACTCCTGCCCCGTCATCGCACCATCACTCTTGAAAGGTTCTATGAACCCCCGTGACTGCCAATCGCAACTTCCTGGGCAGTAATCACTCCATCACTCTACGCACCGTTGGCATCACCCCCTGCAGCAACGGTGCATCAGATTTCCGCGTCGCCTACCGTTTGTCCACCGGAGGACAAACAGTTCTTGGGTGGGGACATCAGATGAAAGACCCTCGCGAGGGGTTTCTGAGAAGCAGGAGAGATGCATCTGCTGGGCAGCCGTCGACCGCAACTGTCAAACGCAGCGAGAAGGGGTGCTTCTGGGGTGGTTTGGCTCTTTGACCTTCGCCAGGTGAACCGCAAGATCGACGTCTGAGATCCAGTAATCCCTAGACCTTCGGTTGTAGGCCGAACCGGAACTCACAGCCCAGGTGGAGGAGTCATGGCGAACAAGCAGAAGCAGAAGCAGAAGCAGAAGCAGAAGCAGAAGCAGAAGCAGAAGAAGCAGAAGAAGCAGAAGAAGCAGAAGAAGCAGAAGAAGAAGCAGAAGCAGAAGAAGAATCAGAAGCAGAAGCAGAAGCAGAATCAAAACCGACATCACAAGGGACATCCGAAGGAAGAGGCAAAGCGGCATCCGGCGATTGAGCTAGGTCCGGGACCAGTCGCGACGTTGGATGGGCCGGAGCCTGAAGAGGCAAGGCAGCCGGCGATTGAGCTAGGCCCGGGACCAGTCGCGACGTTGGATGGGCCGGAGCCTATGGAAGGACCCCCGGTGACCCTGGCGGACGCAACGTCGACGGTAAAACACGAAGTGACACCACCAATGCGGACGGCAGAGGTACCACCACCCGTACTGGTTCGAAGCGAAGAACTACCGCTACCTATGGCGACGGCGGATGTGACCCCCGACATATCCGCACCGGTAGAGAGGGTTCAAGCACCTTCGGCGACGGGACGGCCCGCACCATTGGTGCCGGACGATCCGCCGCGAATGACGGATTCAGTGCTGGCACCGCCGGAGACAGGCGCAAGTTCAGTGGCAACAGGGCAAGCGCACCCACCCGAAGAGATACATGAAGCGACGATCGCTCGCCCTCCGATCAGCCCTCCGACGCATCAGACCAGTCAACAGCCGATGAATTCGACGACTCCTTCGGATGTGGCCGCGGCGATAGCGAGTAGCGCAGCTGGCACCCTGCACGAGAAGAGCAATGCGGCTTTGGGTGCTACGGCCGAAGAAGGGGGCGATGCAGAGTGGCGAGGCCCGATTTCGGCATTCATTAGTCTCGGTATTATCATCGTGGCGGTGGTCGCAATTATTGTCGTCGCAGCGATCATATGAAACACACCATGCCTCGTCGGCCCTGCCCCGTGGGAAGTGGACTTGGGACGGACGCCCCAGCCCACATTCGAAGGCACCCGGGTCGACCTCAGTTGCAAAAGGCTGAGGAACGCCCCTTCCCTGAGGCCTGGGTTAGGGCCGGAGATTCTCAAGGTCCTTGAGCAGACTTGGGTGAGACGGCCGCCAACCCAGCTTCTCTTGTGTGTAGGCACTCGAAGAAGGCTGGTCAGTGGCGAAAATCGGCCCGAGCGGACCGTAGGTCTCCTGTGGCACGGACTCGACCGGAAGTTCAAGACACTGACCAATGACGGTGGCAATGTCGAGGACCAGATCACCTTCGTCGCCCACGGCGTGCCACGAGGTACCTGCCGGAGCTTGTTCGAGAGCTAGGCGAAAGAGCACGGCTGCGTCGAGGGCGTGCACCGCTGGCCAGCGCTGAGTGCCGTCGCCGGCGTAACCCGAGACGCCTGTTTGGCGGGCGATCTGCGTCAACATGCCCGCGAAGCCTCCTGTGCCATGATTGTGGACCGTCCGTGGCAGGCGCACTGCGCTGGAGCGCACTCCGCGTGCGGCCAACGCAAGGGCCTCATTGACGGATCGGCCTCGACCGCCCACCGGCCCTTCGAGGGGGAGCGGGTCCTCCTCAGTGGAGATCCGACCCGCCACTGGCGGCGTTCCAGAGCACGTGACTAAGGGACGATCACTGCCGACCAGGGCCTCCCCCATGATCGCCAAGGCAGCGTTCTCCTGGGCTACCACCTTGGCCAGCGCGTCGGCACTCGAGAAGTCCGCTCCGAAGGCGAGGTGGATAACACCGTCGGCTTGTGCAGCACCGGTGCGAAGTGCCCCCAGATCTCCAAGATCGCCCGGATGGGGGACGGCGCCAGTTGCCCTGAGCACCTCTGCGGAGCTCTCGGAGCGAGCGAGACCGAGCACGCTGTGACCATGGTCGAGGAGTTCGGCGACGACGGCAGACCCGATCAGGCCCGTGCCACCCGTGATGAAGACGTTCATGGATCTCTCCCTTTGCCTGATAGGACTCTTGTCTCATCACCATACCAAGATGATGGGACTCCTGTCCCATCGCTAAGATGAATCCATGGCTCGGTGGGAACCTGGTGCGCGAGAGCGGCTCGTATTCGCTGCCGTCGACCTCTTCACCGAGCAGGGGTACGACGCCACGACCGTGACAGAGATCGCCGCTCGGGCAGGCGTGACCAAGAGCACCTTCTTTCGTTACTTCCCTGACAAGCGCGAGATCTTGGTGGCTGGACAAGAGACGCTTAGCAAGCTGCTTGCCAGAGGCATTGCCGACGCTCCGGCGGAAGCAAGCCCGCTCGAGGCCGTGGCCAGTGGCCTTGAGTGCGTCTCGAGCGCGATGGGTCCCATGAATCGGGATCTTGGTCCACGCATGAAGGCGGCCGTGGCCGCCAACACGGAGCTCCAAGAGCGAGATGCACTCAAGAGAGTGGGCCTGGCCGCAGCGATGACCGCTGCTCTTGTTGAGCGCAGTGTCCCGGACTCGACCGCCCATCTCGCCAGCGAGATGGGCGTCCTCGCGTTCAAGCAGGGCTTCGCTGAGTGGTGCGATGCCGATCATCAGGCCGATCACGACCTTGCCTACTACACCCTGTCTGCCCTGAACGAGCTGCGAGCAGCAGCGATATCACTGGGCTGAACAGGCAGCCAACCCACTTCGCCGGGCAATGTTCAGTTGCCCATCCACTTCAGGGTCTGCGCGCTCACCTTTAGAGGCTGAGACACCGGCTGCCGAACTCGGCCACTCAAAGACTGCTTCAACTCGGGAGGAGTTGGCAGGTGCAATGACGGAGCTTCAGTTCTGCCTCATGGTGGCGGCCTACGTAGGATCTGACGGTAAATCGCCATCCAAGAGTCGAGCGGACAATCCCAGATGCGCTCGGCACCAAAATATGGGAACCTCCAGGCGGCGAACACTGCGAGATCGGCCGATCACGCAGGGAGAGGAGCACCATGATTGGTGTCAGTGTGGTCTTCGACTACGACGGGGATTTCGATCGCTCTCGGATAGTTGCGGTGGCCAAAAACGCTCGGACAATGTTCGAAGGCTTGCCAGGTCTGCGTTTCAAGTTCTTCACCTTGGACGAGAAGCAGGAGCAAGCTATGAACTTCTACGTGTGGGACTCAGACGAGGCGGCCGAGGCCTTCTTCACCGACGAGCTTCGTGAGAGGGTTGCGGGACTGTACGGAGTGTCGCCCACCATCAGTTACTTGGAGATTGCTGAGTTCGTGGATAACTCATAGGCCGCGAACGTCCAACCATGTGCCTCTCACCACCGGGTTAGGAGCCAGTGCCATCCAGGAGGGCCTACTGGCGCACGACCGGTTACCTGAGCCGAGCGGCGGTGCGGTTCCGCGATCTCGCACTTGCGACGCTGGCGCCCGGACAGGAGTAGCAAGGTCGGTTCAAGGACGACGCCGGAAAGTGGCGCCGCTGAGTCCTGCGATGGCCGCCGGAGCCGACTTAAATACCGTCCAGAGGATCGTTGCTTCTCCATCGCAAAGTTGCCCAGCAGCCCGCAATCGACCGTGCTGGACTTTCCCACTTTCGGGATCGCGCTTGGTGAGCGGGAGTTTGCTGTGGCGGGCCGCCAGGCAAGTCGGTCGCGTCAAGCGGGCGTTATGGGATTCTTGGCCCGCAGATCGAGATCGGTGGACAGAGTCGGAATGGTCGGCGTGGCCAGTGAAGACTCAGCCCATTGAGCTGACGGACGATGGATCAGAAGGGGTCATGCTCACCCCAGCTGATTCCATCGATGACCGATCAGCCAGACGCCCACCAGACCCGCCCTACAGGGAATGGGCCAGCTCCTCAACCGGGCCAACCAGATATGGGGGCAATTGGAGAGTGCTCGCGAATGCTGGACGGAAGCAGCAGTTCCTCGCAGAGAGATCGATTTGGGTCCCCTTGGAGAACAGCGGGATCGCAGCACACGTAACATAGATCTGCCGACCGAAAGGGAGATCTGTGACCTCCGCCTGGCGTGCCCTAACTCTCGACGACCGCGACTCAGCGTTACCAGTTGAGGACGTAGTGCAGCTAATCGACTTGTCGGGAGCAGCCATGTCGGCCGCCTACAGCAGAAGCGACGTAGTCGAAGCCCTCCACGAGCATGAGCCAGGGGTCGCAGCCGTGTCGTCGTCTGGAGCCCTGGTCGGGGCAGTGGTGGCCCGAGTGAGCGGCCCCGACGCCCATCTGCTCGCTCTCGCTCTCCATCCCGACTGGCGCCACCAGGGCATCGGCTCGGCCCTTCTGCGCCGATTGGATCAGGAAATCATCCACCGGGGGGCGCGTCGTTTGATTGCCCTTGTCATTCCGGGGCA
Organism: uncultured Acidimicrobiaceae bacterium; assembly: GCA_963833585.1. Lineage (GTDB taxonomy): Bacteria > Actinomycetota > Acidimicrobiia > Acidimicrobiales > RAAP-2 > Bog-756. Next base: position 358,272 of record CAWHYF010000004.1, read on the forward strand.
GGTGGGCGAGAGTGCCTTTGCCAACCAGGGCTTCAGCCGACTCGACGGACTTCATCTCTACACGAGAGAAGCTTCGATGGTTCCCGAGGAGCTGGCACTCGTCGAGCGGTTCGGTGGCCAAGTGCCAGTGGAAGGACTGTGGGAGTCGATGAAGGGCTTCTCCTTCGTGAAAGGCATCTTGGAGCAACGGGTCATCTCCCCTCTGGCGCATGCCGAGTTGGCCGACCGCCTCGGGCTCCGGCCGCCGGCGGTGGTATTACTCTTTGGCCCCCCGGGAACCGGCAAGACGTCCTTTGCTCGGTCGGTCGCCTCCCGGCTCTCCTGGGCGTTCGTTGAGTTGCATCCCTCGCTGCTCGGTCAGGGGGCGCAGGGGGCGCGGGCTCTTCGTGACGCGCTGACCGAGCTGGGACGCGTAGACCGACTTGTGTGCTTCATTGACGAGGCCGACGAAATCGCTACCGACCGTGCCGAGCGGCCCGACAGTCAGCCACTGGTGAACGAGTTGCTCAAGGCCATCCCCATGTTCAAGTCCCGGCCGAACCGGCTGATGATCATGGCCACGAACTCGATCGCCGTCATGGACCCTGCTCTCCTGCGGCCCGGTAGGTTCGATTTGATCGTGCCTGTAGGCGCACCCGATGAGACAGAGCGGGCCGAACTGGCCTCGGAGTTTCTTCCAGCTGGCAACCCGGCGACCGTTGCCGCTCAAACGGCGGGGTTCACCCCGGCCGATTTTGCGCTTGTAGCCCAACGGAGTGCTCAGTTCGCCTTCGATCGGGCCATTGACGGCGGGAGATCCGAGGTCGGAGCGGAGGATGTGCTCCATGCCGTGCGGCTCACCAGACCGTCCGTGAGTGACGTCGCGACGGGACGGTTCATTGAAGAGGCTGAGAAGTTCGCCCGCCTGTAACCCGCACTCCGCTCGAACTCGATCAATTCGCCGATGATGGCTCCTGATAACTGCACCCGGGGTGTGATCAGGTGATGGATGCACGCCCGCGCCCCCTCCCGGCAGGACGAGAGTCAAATACTCACTGGCGTAGAATCAGATCCGTCGAATGCGTGCTCAGCCCGGGTCGCCCTGGACTGGGTCCAGCGGATCTCAGGGTAAGGCGTCAGCTACAGCCTTGCCGCTCAATGCCCGGTGCGCACGGCAGGGTGACATCAAGCAAGACACTGCGCGACATCAGGCCTCGAGCGGGTGCTCGCAGCTGCCCGGCCAGCTCAGTGGCCGAAAGGTCACTGGGGAGAGCAACACGGGATCGAACGGGTGTAGCGGGGGCCGAGGCCGATTTCCCGCGTGCTGACGAGGCTGAGGGCGTTGTCACACCCATTCAACTCATTGACCAGACGCTCGAGGTCAGTTACTTCGTGAAGTAGTCGGCGACAGTCCGGGCCACGTCCCTTGGCCCGGTTCGGTCGGGGCCGAAGTGATCGAGATTGGAGAATTCGTGTCGGGTCGAGACTGGCAACACAGTGCTCAGGGCTTCGATCCCTGCCGGCACGTAGTCCAAGCGACTCCGGCCACCGAACATCAACAACGTCGGTGCCGTGACCTCGCGATAGTCGGCGGTGGTGTCGTTCAGACGTGCGACCTCCTGGTGCTCGCGAAGGTTCGCGGCGAGCAATGAGTACATCGAATGTCGGCGGCGGGGGCGGAGCGCGACGAGCAACATGGGCTTCATCATCCAGACCGGCATCCGGCGGGCTTGAACAGGCCCGGTTGCGACCGAGAAGGTGGCCAGGGCGTCGAGATAACGTCGATTCGCGAGGCTGTGCTCGTACCTCGGGACCCATGACATCGGTATGAGACCATGCACCGATACGCCTGGCTCATAGACCGCAATCCTGGTGAACGCAGTGTTGCTGCGAGCGACTTGGAGCGCGATTAGTCCACCATAACTGTGCCCTACGAGGAACCGTGACGTCGTTTGGGCTTGGACCGCCGCTACATCTTCGCTCTCCCTGTCAATGCTGTATCGCTCGCCCTGTTCTCCGCTACCACCACGCCCGCGGCGTTGGATGACATGCACCGTAAACCGCTCAGAGAGCGCATGGGCGAAATTGGCGTAGTCGTCGGCCGCCGCGAGCACGCCAGGAATGACAATGATTCCAGGACCCGACCCGAGACTGCGAAACTCGACAGGCGTTCCGTCGAGTGAGACAACCGTGTTGTTTTCTTGGAACTCACGAATAGTTGGTGCTGTTGGCAATCTCTTCTCCCTGGGTAGTGCTGGCGGTTGTTCCTTGTGGTTGCCAGGTTGGACAAACCACTGCCATCGAAACGATTCTGTCTCGGCATGTGTCGCTGGAACTGAATTCCCACACGCTCAGGTCGAGCAAACCATGCGCTCGCCCCTATTGCCTGGGTCCCCTTTCCATGGGCTCCGATTCACTCGCCAGCGCCGGCCTGGCCTGGCCTCGAAGCTCGTCCTTCAATAGGACCCAGCTTGTGAAGGCCTCGATCCCGTTGACGACCGTTTCGAAGCGGAGGGAGTGGAACAGATCGAATGTGTGCTGTCCGCCCGGCAGCACCGCATATACAACCGGATTTGACGAGGCCGCCCGCAAACTGTCAACGAGGAGTCGAGCGCCTTCTAGCGGTGTCATCGTGTCGCGATCACCGTGCGCCACAAAGAATGGCGGCGCATCGGATCTGACATGAGCAAGTGGGGACGAGGATAGGCCTGAGGCCACGTCGCCGAAGTAGCCGCCCAGACAGATTGCAGCAGTGACTGAGGTGTTCGCGTCCTCGAAATCAGGCTGGAACGTCGGATCCCCGGACGTGAGAGCCGCCATCGCTGCGAGGTGAGCGCCTGCGGAACTGCCCGCCACGAACACTCTCGTTGGGTCGGCACCGTACTCGGCGCCCGTGGTCTCGGACCCAGGCGATTATCCTCTTCACGTCGACCAGATGATCGGGCCACTGCGCGGCCGGACTCAGCCTATAGTTCGCGCTGATGCACACCCAGCCTTGGCTGGCCATCCGGTAGAGCAGGGGCCGCGCCTGGTGGTTCTTCCGGCCACTGGTAAAGCGCCCTCCGTGGAGATGAATCATCACGGGACCGCCCGACGGATGAGAGTGATGACGGTAGATGTCGAGCAGGTTCTCCCTACCTGCGCGGCCATAGCTGATGTTCGCTACCCGCTCGACATCGTGGCGGCGAACGAACAAAGAACCGAAGACAATTCGCGTCAGCGGTAGCGAATGGCGAACCTGAGTCGAAGGCTCGGCGGCGAGGTCGGTGCGCCACCCCGAGCCGAGACCCTCGGCCAAAGCCCGTTCGATCGCCGGTCCCGCCTGCAGCCCCCGGCGGACGACGACCCCGAGTCCGACTGCTACCAAGGTGGCGACTCCGACTGCGACCTTCCCGCTCGGTCTATCGAGGTCAATCTCATTGATGTTCAACAGTGTCTGGATGAGCAACCAGTAGAACGCGAGAAACGGTAGTTCGTTGACGAACGGGCCGAAATAGAAGCTGAAGCCGCCAAGTGCCCACGGCCGACGCAACGGAACGAGAGCGAACCAGGTGCTCAGCGCGACCAATGTCAAGGGTAGTAGATAACCGATTGGCACGATTGTCACTGCACCTTTCTCAGAACCGAGCCGGTCGGCCTTCGGGTGACTGACGCCGCGTATTGCCCGGCCGCAGGTGTCGCCCTTGGGCTGTAAGTGTCACTCGGAGGTTGGGCGATCATCAGGGTGGTTGCCCGGCGGAAACGGCCGTCGCCCGTGCGGCCGAGCCATGGCATGGCCACCGCCCCCACCAGAAGGCTGATCGTGAGCGCCCATTGAGATGCTCCCAGGCCTACGTGGTCGACGGTGAACCTGGTCGGAAGAAGGGGGGCGCCGAGGCTGGCAACCGCCGTCGAAACCACGGCGAGCAACACCAGAACCCTCGTCAGAGCTCGGTGAGAGACCCGGGCGCTTGGCAAATGGCGGTCCAGTGCGGTCGGGGTGCCCATGGCTTCCATGTAAACCCAGCATGATCATGCCGTCTACGACTAATATTGACATCACTTCATAACGCAGGAAGCATGAAGAGGATGGACCTGCTGCAGCTGCGCTACTTCCAAGCAGTCGCCCGCCACGAGCACATCACCCGTGCCGCCGCGGACCTCCACGTTGCCCAACCGTCGCTCAGCCGGACCATGGCTCGCCTCGAATCAGAGTTGGGTGTACCGCTGTTTGACCGCACTGGTCGCCGCATCCGGCTCAATCGCTTCGGGCACCTCCTCCTGGCCCGTGTCGATCGGGCGCTCAGTGAGCTCGATGACGCCCGGCTGGAGCTAGCAGACGCGGCCGGCGACGATCGTGGCAGCGTGGCGGTGGCGGCGGAGACTTTGCGAGCTGTGACGGGCGTGGTAGCACGATTCAGGGCTGAGCGCCCAGAGGTCCAGCTGCGCCTCTACCAGTCGCAGGCCTCGGTAATGGTCGAGCAGCTGCGCTCGGGCGAGATCGACTTTGCGGTGGCATCGCAGCACCTCGTCGGAGTCGACCTCGAGGCCATGGAACTGTTCAGCGAGGAGGTGCTGCTGGCCGTGCCGCCTGGCCATCGCCTCGCCGCCTCTGGCCGACGTCGCGTGGACGTGGCCGAGTTGCTCGACGAGCCGTTCGTGGTCACCCGCAGTGGCCAGTGGCAACGAGCCCTGCTGGAACAGCTATTCGCTGACAGTGGGCACGCCCCAGTCGTCGCCTGCGAAGGCGACGAGCCTTCTGCGGTACGGGGCCTCGTCTCGGCAGGCGTCGGTATCGGACTGCTTCCCGCCATCTCCCGACGCACCACCACCAGCCCAGAGGTCGCTTGGTTGCATCTCGACACCAGCGCCGCTCGCCGCACGCTACGCCTCTACTGGCGCACGACCGGTTACCTGAGCCGGGCGGCGATGCGGTTCCGTGATCTCGTACTTGCGACGCTAGCGCCCGGACAGGAGTAGCGAGGTCGGTTCAAGGACGACAAAGTGGCACCGGCCGAATCCTGCGATGGCCACCGGAGCCGCCTTGGATACCGTCCAGAGGATCGTTGCTTCTCCATCGCAAAGTTGCCCAGCAGCCCGCAACCGATTGTCCGAACTTGGCAGTCCTAGGGATCAACGTCAGTGACTCCGAGGCGGCTTCGCTCTGATCGAGAAGGACAATGAAGCCGGGGTCCTCATTGAGTATCGATGCTATGCGATACTCGGCCGATGCGGATGGGGTTTCAAGGCCGCGCTGCACTGGTTGTGGTCGTCGCGGCCATGTCGATGTTGGCGCCGCTCGCCTGCGATGGCGCGGCCGGAGCTGCCTCCGTCGGCCCCGGGGCACCGCTGACGTTGACCGTGGACGACCTCGCGGCGCCGGTAGGCATTGGGCTAACGGACGTGTACTTCGGGTGGCACGTCGGCGACACTCGACGTGACGCCGTCCAGAGCGCGTACCGCATCGTGGTCTCCCGTCCCGCTCTTGGCGGCCCGGGACGCGGCGCGGCACCGGTGGTCTGGGACAGCGGCAAGACCTTGTCCGCGACGCAGGCGTTCGTGCCGTATGGGGGACGCGCCCTGGCGCCGGACACTTCCTACCGGTGGACGGTTCAGACCTGGGATGGATCGGGAGTCCGCGGGCCGCTGGCGCGGGCCGAAACATTCGACACTGGCTTGAACGACGGCGACTGGCACGCGGACTGGATCAAGCGACCCACTGTCGAGGAATTGGACACGCCAGAAACGTTCAACGTCCAGAACACCACCGGCGTCTGGGCCAACAAGGACGAATACAGCTACGTGCGGAAGGAGGCGAAGCTCAGCGGCTCTCCTATCGTTCGGGCCCGAGCGTATGTGTCAGCCGACCAGCAGTACGAGCTCTATGTGAATGGATCGATGGCCGCCAAGGGCGAGGCGTACGCGTATCCGGACTCGCAGTACTACGAGACGACCGACATCACCCACCTCTTGAAGGCGGGAAAGACGAACACGTTCGGGATCATCTACAACTGGCAAGGCCCCGGCAAGGGCCGACCGGAGGGCACGCCGGGCGTCATCGCCCGCATCACGGTGCTACACGCCGACGGTACGGTCGACGTGATCACCACCAATGGCAGCTGGGAAGTCCTGCCGGGTGCGTGGTTGCCGGGCGTCCAGCGCGACGAAGAGGGCGACCCGGTCGACTACACCGAGAACATCAACGGCCCGGCCGAGCCGATCGGCTGGGACAAGGCCGGTTATCGGGCCGTGGGATGGAAGCCGGCAATGGTGATCGGCCCCCATCCCACGGCACCCTGGACTCATCTGGTGTCCGTGCGGACCCGCATTGTCTACGAGCCGGTCCACGCCGTCTCCGTGTCCCGCCTCGCATCTGGGGTTGTCGTGGCCGACTTCGGGAAGGTCTACGCAGCGATCCCTTCTGTCACCTTCAGCCACGGGCTGCCCGGCCGCCGAGTGACGATGCATGCCGGGTACCTCCTCGACGGGTCGGGTGACGTCTCAACCACAATGGGGACACAGCACACGAACATGAGTTACTCCTACATCGAGCGGGGCGGCGGCCGCGAGACCTTTCGCCCCTTCGACTACCTCGGTTTCCGGTACCTACAGATCGACGACCCGGGCGAGACTCTCACCACGAAGAACATTGTCGCCCTGACCCGGCACGATGCTGTCCCCGACGAGAACGCTGGAACTTTCACATCGTCGAACAAGACGGTGAACGCGGTCTTCGACCTCGGCCGCCACTCGGCGTTGTTCACGATGCAGGAGCAGTTCGTCGACACCCCCACGCGGGAGAAGGGCCCGTGGCTCGGGGACGGAGCGAACGAGTCGCAGACGGCAATGGATGCCTTCGGCGAGACGAATCTGACGAGGAAGGACCTGCTCGAGTTCGCCCAATCGCAGGCTCGCTTCTGGCCGAACGGTGCCATCAACAAGATTTATCCGACCGCGCTCGGGGCACAGGAGATCCCCCAGGGCACTGCGTACTACCCAGAGTGGGTTTGGCAGTACTGGATCCACACCGGCGACAGGGCGTTGCTGACGATGCTGTATCCCGTTGTGGTCAAGGTGTCGGACTTCTTCTGGAGCAACATCGGTTCCAATGGTCTCGTCGGGACCATCCCCGGTCCAACTGATGTCCCGCAGTTCCCAACCGACACGCAGCTCAACCTGCTGGCGGACAACGTGTTCAACCGTGTCGCCGAGATGGCGAATGCCCTCGGCCGCCCGGCAGCCGAGGTCGCCCAACAGCGCGAGCGGGCCTTTGAGTTGGCGACCGCCATCAACGCTCACCTTCTACTGCCGGCGGGTTACTACACCGACGGGCTGGACGCCAATGGCAAACCGGTTGCACCAACCGACGAGCTGTGCACGTGCTCCGGAGCGATCTCCCCGCAAGTCAACAACGCGCTCGCCGTGCAGTTCGGGATCGTGCCACCGTCCGATCTCGCGACCGTGAGCAACTACATCCTCAGCATGCCCTTTTCCCCACCGGTCGTCAGTGCCGCCGATGTCCTCGACGCGCTGAGGACCACCGGTCGGGACAGCGACATCTTGCATATCTTGACGGATGCGTCGGAGCCCGGCTGGGCCAACATCCTGGCCCAGGGCGGAACGTTCACTTGGGAGATGTGGCATCCTCAGGACCAGGATGTCCTCACCCCGCCCCTTGCCTCGCTCCTCGGCAACGGCGATAGCCGTTCACACGGCTTTGGCTCGAACGTGCTGGTCGCGATCCAGCAGACGATGCTCGGTGTCATTCCTACGACTCCGGGGTATGCCTCGTTCGACGTCACCGTGCCGCTGCATGCATTGAGCTACGCGTCGGGACGGGTGCCGACTCCCCATGGGGCCATCAAAGTGGCGTGGCGCCGACCAGTGGTCGGAACCCGACCTTTTGCGGTTGACGTCACTGTTCCGGCAAATACGAAGGCAAGGGTCAGCATCCCAGCCTCCTCCCTGGACCACGTCCGCGAGTCGGGCATGGCACTCAGTCGGCGGGAGGGGGTCGCGTCGGCGTCCATCGACGGTGACTTGGCCGTTGTCGAAGTCGGTGCTGGCTCCTATCACTTCACGAGCACCGACGTGCCGGCGGCTGCGATCGGCTCGGGCGATGGCTCCTCCGGTCGAGCCCACGCGGAAGTCCCCGCGCGCTGAGCGCATACGGCGCGCCGCACCTTGGGATCACGAGCGACGGGCAATGATGCCGATCCATCAGGGACAACGGTGCAAATCTGACATCCGGGGTAGAGGTGATGGAACTCGAACCCAGTCGATGAACCTTTGGCGACAGCTGCAGAGGCCCAGACGCTGCTAGTAGCCAGTTCTAGAAGCTGCACCGCCAATGTCCTCAGCTCAAGCAGCTGAGTGTCGCTGGTACCGAGGTCTGAGGGCCGAGATGAACGGGCCGGCTAGACAGACCTATCCCCTACCGCACCTAGGAGATACCCACGCCCCAGCTTCCAGTGACGCTGGCGGGTCCTTACGGCGTCACTGTGATCGTCGCTGGATCGCTGGTGGCCGTCCCGAGGGTGTTGGTGAATACAGCCCGCACTTGCCAGCCGCTGTAGACGGAGTACAGCGGGCCTATGTCGAAGGTCGGAAACGTTCCGAAGGGCGGTGGAGAATCACTCCAGCTTGTTCCACCGTCGGTGGAGAACTGCCACTTCACGGTCGGAGCCGGGTTGCCGATCGCCGACGCGCTGAAGGTCAGGGACGAACCTTGTGGCGCGCTCTGGCTGACCGGCTGAGTGGTAACCAGGGGCGAGAACTGCACCAGATGCACCTTGGTAAGGCCCGAGGCCGAGACGTGGAAGTCGATCACCTGGTGGCTGGGGCCGGTGGACGGGTTGGTGATGTCGAAGGACCAGTTCTTCAGCTCGAACGAGCCGGTGAGCGCTGGGGCACCGATCGGTCCGGGGTTCACCGTCACGAAGCCCCGCTGGACGGCAGGGAGTCCGAACGACCCCGGGGTGGTGAACCCCGTCCCGCCCGGATCGCTTGGCACGTTGGCCAAGGCGGCGTTCAGCGCGGCCAAGGCGGCATCGCCGCCCGGGCATCCGGCACTTCGGCGTGTCGTCGTGTGGGTTCGGGCGAGCCCTCCCGGTGTCCCACTCCCCAACAGACTCAGCTCCTGGTTGAGGAGGGCGGTGCCCGCCGCGCACGACTTGGTGGTGAGGGGGAGGGCGACCGCCTGACCGGTCGGGGCGGGGGCATTGTTAGCTCCCGGGTTGATGAGCACGTCACTGCCCTGGGGACAGCCGTTCGGTCCGGGGTTCCTGAGCACGAACACCGGCGACTGCGGGGGTCCGGGGTTGACGGCCACATAGGTTCCACCCGGACAGGTCGCCCCGGGGGGAGACCCGGCGAGGAGCGGGATCTGGATGGGACCGGGACTGGCCGCTCCAGCGGGTGAGGCCCCTATAGCTGCGAGGACTGGCGCGGTCGCGAGCAACATTGGGATGGCGACCAGCAGCGCGAGACGGCGAATTCGTTGCATGTGATCCTCTTTCTCGTCACGGGTTCATCCGGCGAGAATACTGCCGATGGTGGCTCACGGCCCGAAAGATCAAAGTTCACGAAAAGTTCGCGGACGAGAAGAAGGGAAGGGTGTCCCCGACCGCCGGTTATGTGCGTCCGAAAGGGGCTCGATGCTAAAGGGTGACGGGATCGCCTCAGATCAAAAGGGCTGAGGGCGGGGTCTTCGGTCAAGCAGCTGAGCCCCCCTCGACTCTCAGCTCACGCAGCTGAGACCGATGGAGCAGACTCTTCGCCCGAGCTTTGGGCCCCTCCCCTATCGACACTGTGGGATGCCAGGCAACGAATCGGTTTGGAGAGCCAAAGTCGAGAGTTGTCCTCGGTGCGAGAGCAAGAGGCCGTCATGAGCGACGAGTCGGCACATTTGTGTCACCGGGGACGGTGACCGACGGAAGATGGCGGGGCTTCGGTCAGCGCGTCGACACAGGACGAGAGTCCTCCTGCGAGTCTGGTTCGCGCCAGGTCGGAGAGCTTGCCGAGCATTCGTTCCTCCACTGCGTCCACCACATCCGCTGCCTCTACCAAGGTTCCGCGACCAGCCTCAGTTAGTTCGGCCTGGAGGACGCGTCGGTGCTGCGGATGTGTGCGTCTCACCAGGAGCTGGCGGCTCTCGAGTTCCTGTAAGACGGCATGCATGCTCTGTGGCGTGACGAACGCCCGACGAGCGAGGTCGGCGTTCGAGAGCCCCGGCAGTTCCTCTAGAGCGGTGAGGACGGCGAACTGGGTCACCGTGAGCCCGTAGGGCCGGAGTGCATCGACCATCGCGTCGTGGAGGACCGTCTGCGCCCTCTTAATCAAGTAACCCACCCTGGCCGTAGTGGCCTCGCTCATCGTCCACCTCATTATCAGTTTACCTGATATACTCTCAGGGTACCTGATACAGGCTACCTGATCCCACTCACAGAAATGGACACCCAATGACAGCACTTGGCCCAGACTTCATCGCTCTCCAGGTCCGCGACCTGGAAGCTTCGGCAGCGTTCTACATCGATCACCTTGGCCTCGTTCGTGCTCCGGGGAGCCCTGAGCACGCCGTGGTCTTCGCCACAGAGACCATCACATTCGCTATCCGGGAGCCGCTCGTCGATCTCGATGCTGTCGAGCACCTCGGGTGGGGCGTCGTCATTTGGCTGAAGGCGGACGATCCGCAGTATCTGCATGACGAAATGGTCCTAGCCGGAGTGCCGATCCTGGTCGAGCCCTTCGATGGACCTTTCGGTCGCACGTTCACCTTCGCCGACCCCGACGGCTACGCGGTGACCATGCACGGCTGAGACGGTCTCCCTACCAGCTTCGTGGCCGGGCACTTTTTGCAAACGTCCCTTCGGCCGATGAACTCAGCTCTAGAGGCTGCGAACTCAGCC